>DATLRH010000011.1:0-335966 GCA_035534755.1 Candidatus Dormiibacterota bacterium | reverse complement strand
GGCTAGCGATTTGCTGCGGAACCCGAAGACACTCAAGTCGGTCAAGAGCGTGGCAGGCAGCGATCTCGCCCAGCGGAAGCCTCCGAGGAAGCGTAAGTAGCGGCGGTGCTGAGGATCATCTCAAACTCCCCATCCCTGATCACTGAAACTCCCCACCCCTGAGCTGGCCCGAGGGCCAGCTCAGAAGGTTTTCAGCAAAGGGGAAGGGCTCCCCCAAGCTGGCGGTGTTGTAGCCAGCCAGCCGGAGGAGTCCCACCCCATGATTACACGGGGAGAAGACGTGGAAGCGAGTGCACTGAGGCAGCGGGGGTGGTCCGTCACGGCCATCGCCAGGCACCTGGAGAGAGACCGCAAGACGGTGCGGGCGTACCTGAGAGGAGACCGCGAGGCGGGGGTGCGGCACCGGTCCGAGCCGGACCGGCTGGCGCCATTCGTGCCCTACTTGAGGGCGCGATTCGGCGACAACGCCCACATCTGGGGCACGGCCCTGTTCGACGAAGTGGTGCAGCTGGGGTATGACGCCAGCTACCCGAGCTTCGTCCGCCAGCTGCGGCAAGCAGAGCTGCGGCCGCACTGCGAGGCGTGTGCGGGAGTGAAAGGGCGGGAGTACATCGAGATCGCCCACCCGCCGGGAGAGGAGCTCCAATGGGACTGGTTCCACCGCCGGGCTCCCTGGGGTGGGATGGCCAACATCCTGTTGGGCACGCTTTCTCTCTCCGGGCGGATGCGCGGAGTTCTGGCTGAGCGGCTCGACCAGGCTCACCTCATTGAGGCCATTGATGCGGTGCTCCGCCGGTTCGGCGGCACAGCCCGGGTCTGGCGAACCGACCGGCTGGCGACCGTGATCGTGCCGGGGACTCGCGACGTGCAGGCCAGCTTCGCCCCGGTGGCGAAGCATTATGGAGCCATCGTGGCGCCGTGTCCGCCCCGGCGCGGAAATAGAAAAGGGGTGGTCGAAAATGCGGTGCGATTTGCCTGTGGCCGTTGGTGGCGGACCATGACGGCGACCGACCAAGCGGCCGCTCAGGTCAGCTTCGACCACTTCTGCACCACCATCGCCGACGCCCGGCTGAGGCCGCCGGGACGGCTCGTTGACCCGCCCGAGGACGGCAGCCGGCTGCCCTGGCCGACGGTGGCTGAGCTGGCGGATACGGAGCCGCTGCTGACCCTGCCCCCCGTGCCCTACCCGGCCCAGATAGAGATGTCAGCCAAGGTGGCTGCCAATGCCACGATCGCTTTCCGGGGCAACCGGTACGGGGTTCCTCCCGGGCTGATGGGAGCGGAGCTGCAGCTCCGGCACCGGTTGGGAACCAAGAGCCTGGAGATCCACTCCCCGTCCGGGGTACTGCTGGCCAGCCACCGGCTGGCGCCGGGCGGCTCGGGAGCGGTGGTGCGGAGCCAGGAGCAGGCGGCGGCTCTGGAGCAGGTGGTGCTGGCCCAGTTCACCTCCAAGTTGCCCTGCGAGCGCAAGGGCAATTACCCGCCTGGGGCGGCGGCCCGAGCGGCGGCGGAGAGACTGCTGGCGGGGCTGGGGCCCGAGGTGAAGGTGGATCTCGGCGTCTATGCCCAGCTGGTGGAGGGGGACCACCGATGAGCGAGGCCTCCATTTACCAGACCCTGAGAGGTCACCTGGCCACCCTGCGCCTGGCGGCGGCGGCCGAGGCGCTGCCCGCCGAGCTGGAGCAGGCCAGCGCGGCGAAACTGTCCAACACCGCCTTCCTGGAGCGGCTGCTGCGCTTGGAGGTGGAGGCGACGGTGGCTCGCCGCCAGGCCAGCCTGGCCCGGTTCGCCTGTCTGCCGTCGCCGTGGCGGCTGGCCGACTTCGACTTCTCGGCGCAGCCCTCGGTGGACAAGGAGCTGGTCCGGGAGCTGGCCAGCCTGCGCTTCCTGGAGGACGCCACCAACGTCCTCCTTATCGGCCCCCCGGGGGTGGGCAAGACCATGCTGGCGGTGGGGTTGGGTTGGGCGGCGGTGGAGGCCGGCTACCGGGTCCACTACACCACCGCCGCTGACCTGGCGGCCCGTTGTCACAAGGCCGCCTTGGAGGGGCGCTGGGCCAATGTGATGCGCTTCTACGCCGGGCCCCGCCTCCTCATCGTGGACGAGGTCGGCTACCTGCCGCTGGTCGGCGAGGCCGCTGCGGCCCTCTTCCAGGTGGTGACTCGCCGATACCTCAAGGGCAGCATCGCGCTGACCACCAATCTGGGCGTGAGTTCCTGGGGGCAGACCTTCGACGACCCGATGGTGGCGGCGGCGATGCTCGACCGCCTGCTCCACAAGTCAGTCGTCTTCAACATCAACGGAGAGAGCTACCGGATGCAGGCCCATCGGGCCCGCGCCGAGGCGACCCGTCGCGCCCTGGGAGTCTCGTGATGGCACGAAACGTCGAGGTCCCAGAGTCCATCGCCCCCCCTTCCGTGGCTCTGGGGGCCTCCCAGCGGCTCGGTTTTTGGCCAACGGCACCGACATCGGCTCCTGCGCGCCGATTCCAACTCAAAGTGCCCCAGAGGTGCCGCCTATGACCCTGCGCTAGACTCCGCCCAACCCCCCGGGCAGCTCTGGCTACCTGGGGAATTTCGGTGATCGAAAGTGGGGAATTTCGATGATCGCCAGCAACGTCCCTGGTCGAGTGGGCCAGCCGGGCACAGAACAGCTGCAGCGTCACCAGCTCCCCCGCCAGCCGTACCTGCGCCTCGCCGAAGTCGAACTGCGCCTCCACCCCGGGGTCGTGCGCCAACGGCAGCGTCAGCGTCCCTCTCGCCTTCGGCCGCTGCTCCCTCACCCACCGCCGCACCGAGCTCTCCGCTCCCGGGAACCCATGCTCCGCCACCAGCCGCTCGTAGATCCGGTGGGCTGTGTGCCGCTGCTTGCGCGGCGCCCCTTGGTCCTGTTCCAGCCACCCCTCGATCACCTTGGCCACTGGGTCCAGTACCGGGCACGGCCGCCGCCGCTGCCTCCGGTACTCCCACGGCCCCGGGTCCGCCAGCGCTCTCCGGATCGTCCCCCGGCTGCGTCCGAACTCCAGCGCCAGCGCCCGCACGCTCACCCCTTCCCGAAAGTGCCGCCAGCGGATACGCTCAATCTCAGCCACCTTGACCATGCCTCCGCTCCCCTCGCTGCCAGCTGTTCAATCGCCGACAACGTAGAGGAGGCCGGGAGCCGGTCAAGGTGGTCCCCTTTTAGATGATCATTCCTGCCCCAAGTGGGTCCCTTTTAGATTGCCGTTTACAGCCCCCGATGCCCCAGGCCGTTGGCGTCTTGGTGGCGGTCGGGGTGTGGGTCGGGGCGGTCCTTGGGCCTCTTCTCTGCACCTTCCTATATATGGACGCGGGTTGGGTGGGGGAGAGGGGGCTGTGGCGGCGGCCGGGGTTGGCCAGGTGTGATCTGGGTCGGATCCATCGCGGCCGCCAAGCGGTAGCGTTGGAGGTCCGCGGTTCACCGCCTTCGTCGTCACTTCTCTGCGGTCAACAAGTCCGTTTCAAAATGCGATGGAGCCGGGAAGAGCTGGCGGCACTTGCAAGTGGGGTGGGCTCTCCCAGCTATGGGATCTGGAGGCGAGGCGGCGATCGAGATCGAACCTGGAGCGACATCGGCTCAGACTCCATGCCGCTGCCTCACTTTCGCGACGAGCAGGACATTTACGCGGTGTAGGTCAGCCACGTGCGGCCCCCCACAAGAGGGCCGTGCAGATCGCCGAGTGAGGCAAGACGCTGGCGAGGTTGGCGTATATGGCGTATCTGGCGTATAGTAGGTTGATGCCCAACGAGGCGACCGAGCTATCCGTCAGCCAGGCCCGGGACAAGTTCTCCGACGCCGTGAATCGTGCCGCCTTCGGCGGAGAGATCACCTACGTCACTAGGGGCCGGGGGCAACAGCGTGCAGCCGCGATCGTGCCAGCCGAACTCGTGGAGCGCTATGAGGCAATGATTGACCTCGAGGACGGGCGGGTCGCGCAGGAGCGGCTGGCCGACCTAGACGCTGGGCGCACGACCGCAATCCGACCAGATGAGGTGGCCCGGACACTCGGGTTGTGACCAGTGCTTCGGGCGTCTACGAAGTGCGGTATGACCCCAAAGCACTCAAGGAATTGACGAAGCTAGACAAGCCTGTGGCTCGCCGCATCGTCGGGGCCGTCGACCGGTTGAAAGCTGACCCTCGACCCAGCGGAGCCCGGCCGCTCGTCAACTATCCTGATTTGTGGCGGCTCAGGGTCGGCGACTACCGGGTGATCTACACGATCAGGGACGCCGAACTCTTGGTCCTAGCCTTGCGAATTGCCCATCGCCGCGGCGTCTACCGCAGCCGGTGATCCCCCTTGGTCTGCGTGACCCAGTACCGGGTGTCGCAGCCATGCCCACTTCCCCTCGTTCGTAGCGGAGCCTTGCGGTAACCATGGGCGGGGACATACGCTCCGGGGCAGTGGCCAGCCAACCTCCAGTGCGTCCGCGTGGACGAAAGCGTGCCAACGGCGAGGGGTCGGTTTACCGGCGTGCCGACGGGCTGTGGGTCGCGGCGATCACTCGGGCGGATGGTCATCGCGATCGCTTCTACGCTCGTTCCCGGACCGAGGGTGGTCTTCGTCTGACCGAAGCCCTACATGGCCGAGACCAGGGGGGTATGTCACGCGGCGGGCGAGTCGCCTTGGGAGTGTGGCTGGAGGCGTGGTTGATCACGGTTCAACCGACCCTTCGCCCTCGCACCTGGATTCGCTACCGGGAGCTATGCCGGGTCCATCTAATCCCGGCACTGGGCCGGCTCAGCCTCGGCCGCCTCCAGCCGACTCACTTGGAAGCGTTGTACGCAGCACGGCTGGCGGCGGGATCGAGCCCAACCACCGTCCACCACGTGCACATGGTCCTGCATCGGGCGCTTGGGGCAGCTGTGCGGCAGGGCCGGCTGACCCGAAACGTTGCCAGCCTGGTTACCCCGCCTCGGATGGCCCAGACCGAGATGACGGTGCTTGATGTCTCTGAGGTCCGCCGCCTATGCGCGTTCGCTGTGGACGACGAGCAGTGCGGAGCGCTGGCAATCCTTGCCGTGACTACAGGGATGCGCCAGGGGGAGTTGCTGGGACTAAGGTGGCGCGACGTTGACCTGGCTCAAGGGAGTCTCGCCGTCACCGGGACCCTCCAGGCGGTATCGGGCAGAGGTCTGGTCCGGGGCGAGCCGAAGACCCCGCGCTCTCGGAGGCAGGTTAGGCTCACTCCGACAGCCATCGACGCGCTGAGTCGCCAGCAGGTCAACCAAATAGCCGCTCGTCTAGCGGCGGGCGGTCGGTGGCGCGAGGGAGATTGGGTGTTCACCGGGACACTCGGCGCTCCTTGGCAGGCGAACACCGTCCGGGCCGCCTGGAGGCGCCTCAGCCAGCGCGCCGGTCTACCGCCCGTCCGGTTCCATGACCTGAGGCACACGGCGGCCACGCTCTTGCTGGGCCAGGGAGTGCATCCGAAGGTGGTGGCTGACCTCCTTGGACACGCCACGGTCGCGATCACCCTGGATCGCTACTCTCACGTGGCTATGGCCATGCACCAGGAAGCTGCGGACGCTCTCGAAGGGGTCCTGCGGCAGCCTGTCTCCTTCCGGGTTGGATCAACGGTTGGATCACTACCCGACGACTCATCTAAATGACAGGTCAAATTCGATCTCAAAGCACACCGTGGAGGGATGGCAGAGCGGTTGATTGCGGCGGTCTTGAAAACCGCTGGGGCCGCAAGGCTCCCCGGGGTTCGAATCCCCGTCCCTCCGCCAGTTGCCTTTGACCCCGTTCGGTGGACCACGGTCATGGCAACGCGGCCCGGTGGATGGGGGCTGATTGGAGATCCTCGAATTCGTTCGGTGTCAGGTAGCCGAGCGCGCTGCAGCGCCGGGACAGTAACCCTTCAGGCTGACGGTCAGAAGACCCGCGACCGTGCCTCGGCAACTCGTAGCGTTGCGACCAACTTGCGGTCAACTTGAGGAGGTGAGGGGACCCCGTTTGAACTGATCCAGATGACCGGCTCAGTCAGTACAGATCGCCGTTGCCTTCCAAGAGCAAGGGTTAATGTGAATCGTGTTCTCGTCACTACTTGCGCTGAAGTCTCTTACTCGGAGGGCGGAGTTTCGTCCGGGACCTAGATCTGGGGTCAATGACCAGGCCCATCGCCGTTTCGATAATCCAGGACTCGATATCGCCGTAACTCCACCCGTGATCCCGGCTGAGCGTCCGCCAGGTGGCGGGAAGTGACAGGAAACTCAAGATGTCAACGGCCTTGGCGGGAGGCAGTCGCGGCTGGAGCGCACCGAGGGCTTCCAGTCGGTTGACCGCCATCTCCCATCCGGAGCGATGGATGATGAGACCTTCTTCCCATGCCTCTGCGGCGACCGGCTCGAACGGTGCCGCAGCCTCGATGGCGGACATCAGATCGCCCGAGGATTCCATGAGTCGCCTGATCACCGTTACGAAGCCGGAGATCACCGCGAGCGGGTCCTTCACCGGTGCCAGCTCTCTCTGAACATCTTGTGGCACGCCCGCAAGTACGGGAATCAGCTTGCGTAGTTCGCCCAGGATGGCTGGCTTCGGGCCTACGCTCACGTAGACGGTGGGCACCGCCACGTGGGCCGCGGCTGCGATGTCGGCCACCGTGGTCTGGGCGTAGCCACGCTCGACGAAGAGGCCTCGTGCCACGTCGAGGATGGCCTGGCGGGTGGACGCCGCCTGCTCCTGTCTGCGCTCGGAGTGGTACTTGGCCCTTGACATCGCCCTCACCATAGTCCTAGATTATTGATTAGAAGTAGGTTATCATGACACTGGAGGGTGGATGCCCCGGTTCCTGGTTGCAACCTATCCTAGCCCTGGGCACGTCATCCCGGCTGGCGCTGTCGTGGACGAACTCACCACGCGTGGGCACGACGTGCGCTGGTACACGGGACGTCGCTTCGCCGAGATAGTCGCTCAGTCCAAAGCGCGCTTTTTCGCCATGCCGGAGAAGCTCGACTGGGACTACAGGGACTTCAACGCCGCCTTCCCCGGTCGCGCCGAGCTCAAAGGTCTCAAACAGAACCAGTTCGATCTCGCCGAGATTTTCGTGCGACCTCTCCGCGAGCACCTACCCGTCCTGAAGGCTCTCCTCGTGGAAGAGCCGGCCGACGTGTTCGTCTCCCATACCGCCTTCTACGGCGGCCGCTGGCTGCACGAACTGGGTGGGCCGCCGGACGCGACCCTCGGCGATACGTGTCTCGCCTTCCCGAGCCGCGACGCTGCCCCATACGGGATGGGATTGGCACCACGGAGCGACTGGGTGGGCCATCTACGCAACAGCGCTCTGAACGCCATGGCCCGCGCCACGTTTCTCCCTCCGGTCACGAAGGCGGCGCGTGAGGTCCGGGCCGGACTCGGTCTTCCTCCCGTGCCGATACGGGACCTCGAGTTCGGGCATTCCCGGTACTTGCACATCCAACTCTGTCCTCGCGGGTTCGAGTACCCGAGATCGGATCTTCCTTCCCACGTCCACTTCGTTGGTGCCCCGGTGCCGCCGAAGCCGGCGGACTTTACACCACCAAGCTGGTGGCCGAGGCTTTCCGAGTCGAGGCAAGTCGTCCTCGTCACCCAGGGGACCATCGCCACCGAACCGGCTGATCTACTCGCTCAATGCCTTGAGGGGCTCGCCGGCAAGGATGTCTTCGTCGTCGCCACGACCGGCGGCGCGGATCCAGCCCACGTCGGGGATGCCCCCCCGAACGCGGTTGTTGAGAGGTTCGTGCCGTATTCCGCGCTTTTGCCGTATGTCGACGTCATGGTGTCGAACGGTGGATTCGGTTCCGTGCAGCTGGCAATCGCCCATGGTGTTCCGATGGTGGTTGCTGGTACGAGCGAAGACAAGAAGGAGGTCACCGCCCATGTCGGTTGGTCGGGTGCGGGAATCAACCTGCGCACAGACCGCCCCTCGCCAGGGGCGATTTCTGATGCCGTGGAGCGGGTGTTTAGGGAGCCGAAGTACCGAGAGTGCACCCTGGCGCTACAAGCAGGGACAGCTGACCGGAGCCCGGCCGAGGCCGCCGCGGATCTGCTCGAAGAATTGGCGATCACAAGCAGCGACTCGCCTCGAATGTGAGGCACAGACTGAGATTCGCGGGGACTGAGAGGATGCCACGCGGCCGTGATGCGATAGTCAGGAGACTAATGATGGAGCGAAGTGAGGAGGGCCTCAAGGGCCTGACGCAAAAAGAGCAGAACTACTTCCGCCGTGGGCGCCGCATGGCGCTGCGGTTTTCCTGGGGCCCTCGCCTTTTCAGCAAATCCAATTGTGCCCTCTTCCGTCTTACGGGGGGCCGCCTTGGAGGGAGACTGCTCGGGGTCACGGTCGGGCTGCTGACAACGACCGGTAGGCGCAGTGGCCGGAGTAGGACGGTTCCAGTCGTCTATCTCGATGACAGCTCCCGTTGGCTGGTGGCGGCCTCGAACAATGGGTTCGATGTGCCACCCGCGTGGTGCCTCAACCTTCAAGCGCATCCGAACGCCGAGTTGCGGACCCGCACGGGCACCGAGCGCGTCGCTGCGCGTCGGCTGACTGATTCCGAGCGCGAGGCGGTCTGGCCCCGGCTCTTGAAGCACAATCCGGTGGCGGGCGCTTATCAGTCCTGCACGGAGCGTCAGTTCGCTGTGTTCGCGCTCGAACGAGCAACTGGGCCGGCGCCTCTCCCGCGGCATCAGGATCTCCAGTCCGTGCCACTCCACCATGGGCTTCCAGCGGCAAGACCGGGACCGGTCGCAGCCCAGCTCCCGGCAGGCCCCGGCAACTCCAATTTCGCCGGCCCTGGCGAACAAGCGCACACGGTGGCGGAAGATCAGGCCACCATTGGTCACGGCGGCCCCCTCCCTTGAGCTTTGAACACCCAAAGGATGGGCCGCTCTCCGTTTCTCTGGCTACCTCCCTCACGGGCACCGGTGTCTACAGATCTTGGGAGCTGTTCACCCTAGGCGCCCACTGGCAGCTACCGGACCGCGCAAAGGGCAGGCTCATCGAGGATCCGATCTAAGGGTGGAGGCTCTGCCTGAGCCAGCTTAACAAATTACCCAAAGGTTATATAGCCTATGGGCAATGCCTCCGCAAGACGCACTTAGCAAAGCCTTCGCCGCCCTGGCGGATCCCAACCCGGCGGGCCATCCTCGAGCGCCTTGGTGCGGGCGAGGCGGGTGTCTTGGAACTCGCCCAGGGCTCGCCACTGACCCAGCCCGCCATCACCAAGCACCTGAAGGTGCTTGAAAACGCCGGCTTGATCGGACGCGGCCGCGACGGGCAGCGACGCCCAGCGCGCCTGCAGCGCGACGGCTTTTTTTGGTCGATGACTGGCTGCGCCGCGCCCATGCCGAATGACGATGCGCCAGTCGTACTTCGAGCCGATGCCGCCAGCAGAAGCGCTTGGCTGTGCGGAGGAGGGTTGGAACGAGCAACTCGACAAGCTCGAGCAAATTCTCACGCGGTGAGTGAGGAGAATCGATCAATGCAGACACATACGCTTGAAGCCGATGAGACATTCGTGGTCTACGACGTGCATGGGGCCCTGCCCCCGGCGGACAGACGGCCGCTCTTGTTCGTGATCGGCCAGCCGATGGAGGCCAACCGCTTCGATGCGCTGGTATTCCGCCGGCCGGACGGACTTAGCCACTGACCGAGTCAGCTCTCTGGTGGCCGTCTGGCATGACGGCTACCGTGACGGCAACCCGGCCGCACGGAGGCGCCTCTCGACGGCCTACCACGGACGGTAGGGGCCGCGTGGGAGTTCACTGCGGACGTGGGCGGCCGCATACGAACACTTGCGCTAGAACTTGAAAACCGCTGAGGCGGCAACGCTTCCGGGGGTTCGAATCCCTCTCCCTCCGCCATTTTGACCCCTGTGTCCAATTCTGGGGTGGTAGCCAGAGCCTCCTCTTGACTTCGGGTAGTAGGCTGCGCCGTCAGCTGGGGCTATTCGAGATGTAGGGACTGTGGGTGCTGACTTTGGAGAGGCTCTAAGAGTAAAGAGGAGAGCCTTGGACTACCCGCCTTGACAATTTCCACGGCGAAGGCGGCCTGGAGGACGGTGGTTCAACATGCTTTTGAATTCATCCGCACCTCGACTCCGACACCGGCTTGTGTTTGCGGGGCATCGCTTCTAGGATCAGCGAATGATCGGTTTGGGCTCGACAGTAGTCGGAGGCTGGGCTACCGCTGGCGTCATCGGGTTTACCTGCCGGCACGGAGCGGCAACAGGGAAGTTGGTAATAAGTTGAGCGCGAAACAGCGCAGGGTGCCAACGCTTCCCTTCCTGGTTAGCGTTGCAGTGGGGGCGTTCATCGGCTTTCCACTCGGGGAGTTCATTGGCCGTGGGACTTGGTGGGGAATGCCCGCTGGCGCAGTGATCTACCTGGTCCTGACCTTTGGGATGCTTCGGCTGTGGGTCGGGCGCATCCCTCCACCATGGGCGGATTCCTGAGATCGTGACTGGATGATTCGGACGCTCGCGGAGTAGGCTTCCCGCGCGGAACCCCTATATGAAATGGCGCGGGCACCCCGACCTGCTGACCCTGGAGGCAGTCGCCACGCGTCAAGGTCCTGGCCCGAGCGGTCCGAAATGGGGGCGGCCACAGCGAGCATCAGGTGAGATCGATCCCGAAAATCAGGGCGAGCAGTCCCGAAGGAAAACCCTCAGGACGCGCAGCCCCACCTGGGGGATACTTGATGCGTGACTGGCTCAAGATCTGCTGAGATCCTGCCGCGCCGCCTCCGCTGTGCCATCGTACTGAATGTCGAGGAGGAAGCCTGCGAGGCCTGGAGCGAAGGGCACGCCTTTTCAGTTCGGTTCGCGCCACGGTTCCCTTCGCCGCGGAAAGAGCGCGTGTCTCCAGGGCACCTCGTGGCAGTCGCAACTGCGCCCGACGGAGCGGATGTAGTCGTGTGGCGCTGGTATGACGCGGTAGTGCTCCGTGAGGAGGCTGCCAACTCGGTTCGGTTGTGGGAACCTGCACACGGTGAAGTCGTCGCGGAACGTCGACGGTCTCAGCAGCGGTACGAGCCCGGGTCGCGCGCCTACCTTTCTGCCGGTCTACCTGGGGCCGAGTGGTGGGTCTCTGGGGCCGTCACTGCACGAGCCGAGCAAGCCGACGTCGACCTAGACGAGGTCAAGCGGATGTACACGGAAAACGCGTTGTGGGCCTATTCATTCGGACTGTGAGCGGTCAGAAACCTCGGTGGACGCCGCTGTCATTCGGTGGTGAGGTTCTCTCGGGCGAGTCCCTTGCCCAAGGTTAGGCTCGAGGATCTAGCACTCACCTAGTGCCGATCGGCTGACAACACTGGCGTCCGGGTGCAGGATCTGCTTCGCCAGCCCGCTGGCTCCTGACGGCTGATCACCGACCGGCCGGAGGTCTCCCAACCATGGCCCCCGTCCCAGCACGCCGCGATTGATAGGGGTTCGGTCCCACAGAACCTATTGGGACCGAGGCTTCCCCGCGCGGGATGAACACCCGTACCGCTGGGGAGGCGGAGCGGAATTCAGGCCCGGTCGCGGCGGGTGCTTACTGAAGAGCTTGCTGGTCGGAGTAGCCGGATCGGCAGCGTTCACCCCTCGATGGAGGCGAGGTGCGAGCTCAGCGACGCCACTAAGTCACCACCGAGCGCCGCCCCAGCCGATGATCGTTCAGCGCCGCCGCTGCGTTTCGCCTCCGAAGCTCTGCGCAGAGTCGTACTGGAGCCGAGGTTGAGCGCGAGCTCTTAGTTGGGGGACTCCACAGCCCGGATCACACCTCGGGGGGCGCTGTGGGCGGGAAGGGCTGGCGCGGCCGCTGCCGACTGGCGCCGCTCTCGGCCATCAGGCGGTGCGCATTGGCGATTGCTCCCACCCGGTTGCTGACGCCGATCTTGGCGAAGATGCGGTTGACATGCGTCTTGACGGTAGCGCCGCCAATTAGGAGCTGGCTCGCGATCTCAACGTTGCTGTTTCCGGAACCAATCAGCATCAGGATCTGGCCCTCGCGATCGGTGAGGCCGTCCGGCCACGAGTCCAGCACCAGGCTCTGTGAGCGATCGGTCTGCTGCCCGCGGACAGCAGCGGAGAGCAGGTTGCGGTGGACCTCTCGGTCCAGGGTCACCTTGTCGGCCACCGCCGCCCTTATGGCTCCGGCGATATCGGCTCGGGTCGCGTTTTTGGTCAGGAAGCCGCGCGCTCCCGCCTGGAGGGCGGCGATCACGGAGTCATCGTCGGCGAAGGTGGTGAGGACGACGACGGCCAGCTCCGGATGGGACTGGACCAGCCGTTCGGTCGCCTCCACGCCGTCCACTCCGGGCATGCGTAGATCCATGAGCACGGCATCCGGCGCCAAGCTCTCCACCATCGCCAACGCGCTCGCACCGTCACCGGCGGCGCCAACCACTTCGAAGTCTGCCAGCGGGGAGAGGAGGGCCACCAGGCCGTCGCGGACGTTGGCCTGGTCGTCAGCGACCACCAGGCGGAGGCGAGCCGGCGTCAGCCCGGCACCTCGGCGTGCACCGTCCAACCGCCCGCCACCGGCCCGGCCACGAGTGAGCCACCGATAAGCTGGAGCCGCTCGTGATGCCTGCCAGTTGCCGCAAACGCGGCCAGGTGAGGACGTGGATGTTCTACCCCCCAGAACTGGCACCGACAATCGCTTGCAGTGGATCGCCGATGCGCCTAAGCTCAGCCGATGCTGAGTGAACGAGGGGAGTCCGCGAGTAGGTGCCAAAGGGGCTAGTCGAAAATGAGACTTTCCTGGAAGGAGCTGCGGGTCCGCGAGGTGATAGTGGGGCTGGTAGCCGTTTTGGCTGCCTCCCAGGCGACTGCCCTATGCGTCACCTTGGTTATCAACCACCCAGGTGCCGCCATCTGGTTCTGGGTCCTTTTCGGCGTCTATGAAGGTCTCGTCAGCGTTGTATTCTGGGTAGCGGGCTATGGGCTGCTGTTCCGCGGGTCCAACTGGAGGCCGTGGCGGCGATATCCGATTCGCTGACTCCCTAACCCACCAGGTTTGTGTGCCCTGCTTCCAAACGCGAGATCCGGTCGAAGGTGGAGCCTTGAGTTCCAGAATTCGTATGTTAGGACCCGTCGTCCTCACGTATCCCAGATGAGGTGCCCTTAACCGATGAACGCAACAGAATGCTGAACCACTGTCCCCCACGCCGCGTTCGCCGTAGAACTCGTCAAGGCGCGTAGTCCAAGGCTCACCTCTTCACCCTGGGAGCCAATCCAAAGTCAGCAGCTACATGGTCTAAATCTCGCATGGCCTCTACGCTATTGATAAGCCTCCTACCGGAAGTCAGGAGGAGGTGACTGGAGTCCCTTGAACTGATCCAGAATACCGGGGCCAGATCATGCGGACTGATGAACCGGGACCGGTCAGCGCGACCTCGGGTTAGGCACCAATGCGGTCGGTAAGCTATCAGGGACCAGGGTCTGACTGACAAACCAGTGGAGGCAAAACGGACGCCGCGGAGTGAACTGGGCGCTGACTGCGAATGGCAATCCAGACCGCTTAGAAGACGAGGGGCACGAGCATCTTGGTCGACCGCTTGTACGTCGGGTAGGTGTCCGGGAACTGCTCAGTTAGGTAGCGCTCCTCGACTGTCGCGCTATAGACGAAGGAGATCCCGACCAGAGCCAGAGCGATCAGCCATAGCCAGCTCAGTGACACCGCTGTGCCGAGACCCGCGAGCAGGATGCCAGAGTAGATGGGGTGGCGGACCAGGCGGTACGGGCCGCTGGTCACGAGCTCTGGTTCGTCCTTTCTCGACATCGGGGTGCCCCAGTTGCGCCCGATGTTTAGGCGGCCCCAGATGGCGAACCCGAGCCCGAGCGCGAAAAGGACGAGTCCGATGCCCGCGCGCCATAGATCCGAGTTGAGGCCGCCGCCCCGGAAGGCTCCCACGCGGAGCAAGAAAATTGCCAACACGACTACCACCGCTCTGATCCCCAGCTCGCGGGACCAGGGGACGTGGCCCCGTTTCATGGAAAAGGCTGCCGCGAGCCAGTAGATCCAAAACAGCACCCATCCGATGGCAAAGACCAGCTCGACGGCGTGCATGCGCCTTATACTCCCAGATCGGTCGGGCAATTGCCACCCCGCTTGAGAGTACGGGGGTCGGGCGCGGACTCCTGCAGGAGGTTGGGATGGCTCAAAAGGACCCGGCGCCTGCTCGGCTGCGGCACAGCTCTCGAGTTGGCCCGCTCTACGGATCTGGAGTGCGCCAAGTGCGCCGTATCTCGCGACCATCATTTCGGTTGAGGGAGCCACTTACCGCTGGATAGAGGGGACCGTCCAGCTGGCTCTGATTTCGATGGTGCACCCGTATCCCGTTTCGCCTCATCCTGCACGTCGCGCCGAATAGATGACTTGCGCCCTCTACACCAAGGCGGAGCCCCAGTGCTGCAACCGAGTTGAAGCGGGTCCGCGACCCTACACCCGTTGCCTCGCCTCGGGTGCGGTCGTTGGCACGACTCAGACGGTCAGGGTGCGAAGCAATTGGGCAACGTCGTGGCCCCTAGCCCGAACTGTAGAACGTTAGCATTCTTGTCACGGGGGAGCATTTACGTTTCGGATACGGAGACCGACGAAGAAATAGAAGAGCAATTCGCCGGACCGCGACAGACGCCCCCGCGACGCCTGAAGGTCTGGGGGACTAGTGGAACTGATTATCCGCGCACTCCCTAGGCGCGAGCAGGATGAGACAGAAGAGATTGAACCGGAGGAGCCGCCCCCGCGGGTGTTGGATGGTGCACCTTCGGAGGATTTCAGCGCAGCGCTGACTGGGGGGTCACCCATCGTCGATGACCGGTTTCGCGGAGAAGGGTCCAATTCGTGACCGAGTAGCCCGGGTGGCGCTCAGGGCGGCCACCACCCATCCCAATCAGAACGCTACCCACAAGCTTTGGATGACGTACAGGTACGGATTGACATGCCAGCGGGCGCCGACACAGGTGCGGCTGGTGGGCTGACCTGACACCCGGCGCGCCGGCGAGCGTCCCACGTTCGGAACGGACGTCCGGGAGGCCCCAATCTCCACCTCCGCCGGAAGGGCCCAGTCACGCCTTGGGCGCCCGCCCAGCGCCGGCACCCCCCTCGACCGCTACTAGGAGATCCTGCGGCGGTAAGAAAACATGGCGAAGATGTAAGCCACGATGAGGATTCCGACGCACCAGACAAGTGCGATCCAGATTTCGGAGCCGACCGGCTGCTGCGTGAGTAGGTGGCGGATAGCGTTGACGATGGAGGTCACTGGCTGGTACTCGGCGAAGGCGCGCACCGGGCCGGGCATGGTGTCGGTGGGCACGAATGCCGAACTGATGAACGGCAGGAAGATGAGCGGGTAGGCGAACGCGCTCGCGCCGTCCATCGACTTCGCCGAGAGACCGGGGATTACGGCCATCCACGTCAACGCCAGGGTGAACAGGATCAGGATGCCGGCGACCGCGAGCCACGCTAGCAATCCTGCTCCCGAGCGGAAGCCCATGAGGAGGGCGACCAGCACGACGACCAGGAGCGAGACCAGATTGGCGACCAGCGAGGTCAGCACGTGCGCCCAAAGCACGGAGGGCCGCGCGATCGGCATGGACTGGAATCGCTCGAAAATGCCACTCTGCATATCCATGAAGAGCCGAAGAGCGGTGTAGGAGATTCCCGAAGCAATCGTGATGATCAGAATGCCGGGCAGCAGATAGTTCACATACGAACCCGCCCCCGATTTGATCGCGCCACCGAACACGTAGACGAACAGCAGCATGAAGGCGATCGGCATGATCGTGGTCGTGATGATGGTGTCCGGGCTGCGCGTGATGTGGCGCAGAGATCGTCCCAGCAGCACGGCTGTGTCGCCAACGAGATGCGTGGTCATTCTCGTTCCTTAATCGTCCGTGCCGACGCTGCGCCGGTTGCCAGCGCCGCCGTCTTTGCCTTGGACGCCGATGATGGCGAGGAAGACGTCCTCAAGGGTCGGCTGCTTCTCGACGTATTCGACCTTGGCGGGCGGGAGCAGCCGTTTGAGCTCGTCGAGGGTGCCGTTCGCGATGATGCGACCCTCGTGGAGGATCGCGATCCGGTCGGCGAGTTGTTCGGCCTCGTCCAGGTACTGGGTCGTGAGCAGCACCGTCGTGCCGTGCTCGGCAAGTTCCTTGACGGTCTGCCACACCTCGATGCGGGCCTGGGGGTCGAGGCCGGCAGTCGGCTCGTCGAGGAAGATGACCTGGGGATTCCCGATGAGGCTCATCGCGATGTCGAGGCGGCGGCGCATGCCCCCCGAATACGTCGACACCCGCCGCGCGGCCGCGTCAATCAGCGAGAAACGAGTGAGCAGGTCATCCGCGATTGGGCCCGGGTCCTTGAGGTGCCGCAAGCGGGCGACGAGCACGAGGTTCTCCCGCCCGGTGAGGATCTCGTCGACGGCCGCGAACTGTCCGGTGAGGCTGATGGACGCCCGAATGTCCGCAGCCTTCGTGGCGACATCGAAGCCGTTGACGCTGGCAGTCCCCGCGTCGGCCTTGAGCAGCGTGGACAGGATTTTCACGACCGTGGTCTTGCCGGCCCCGTTCGGACCCAGCAGCGCCAGGATCGAGCCCTCAACCGCCTGCAGATTCACCTTGTCGAGCACCAGATGGTTGCCGAACGACTTGCACAGGTCCCTGGCCACGATCCCCGGCGCGCTGGCCTGACCCGTCATCGAGCTCTTGACTCTCGATGGGGAGCCGGAGCCTCAGGGAGCTCGCCGGCGGCTAGCAGCTTCTGCCGCCGCTCCTTCCACTCCTGCTCCAGCACGGGAATCCGCTCCACCAGGAAATCGGCTAGCGCCGCCCATTCCAGCAAGATCGCTCGCCGTTCAGGCGGGGCGTCCCCAAGGTGGCGAAGACCCTCTCGGGCCAGCTCGCCCTGCTCCTGGTACTCGGAGAGGTCGAAGCCCAGTGCCCGGGGCGAAGACAGGTCGACGCACACCCGGTCCATCCGCTCGCCTGCCGCCCGGGATCGTCGGATGAGCCCTAGGCTCTCGAGTGTGTTGACCGCGCCGGCGATGGCGCTGCGGCTTGCCAGCAGGGCGTCAGCCAGCTCCGCGATGCTCTGCTCCCGAGGATCGCAGAGCGCAAGGTATCCCAGTAGGCGGCCCACAATCGGGGCCATCCCGTAGCGGCGGGCATAGAAGCGACCGGCATGGTCGGCAAACGTGATCTCACCATCACTTGGCATGCCGACGACCCTACCACAACTTCCTGAGATAACACAAATTTCTGTCATCTCAGGAGCTCGGTTAACACCCCAGCCCCCCACTGCAGGATCCGGTGAGCCCAGGCGAGAACCCGTTCTCGCATGGTCGGGGCAGTTTGAGAATGTCCTGGACTAACTCGTCCGTCCGCTCCATCCCGACTGCTGCAACGAGCTTCGCGCCATGCCCGAGGGAGATGACCACTGGAGCTCCTGAGCGGCGGGCCGCCTCCTAGGGGAGCTCCTGGCCCAGGAACAGCTGGACGCCCCCGACAACGTGGAGGGCACCGGGACGACGTCCCCGTCGACTACGAATTTCTCCGGGCGCATCGGCCCCCCAGGTCCGGGTCACCAACCCGCTCGAGGCCACTACACCCATGCGGGAGCGCGACTACGGTCTGTAATGGGTCTTCACGCTAGGCTCCCATCTCGGCACAACGTCGGGGGGATCAAGTGCCGGCAACAACTCCACCCGGTGCGGGCCAGGTACCGCCTCGTGGACGGTACCCTGCCGCTCTCCCACTCCTCACCCGATGAGGCAGCCGCTTGATTCGACTCCCTCGCCTGGAGGCCTATTGCCCAACGCTTGGCGATATCCGCCCTGCCCGGGGAGCTCCTGCATCGGTATAGTGCAGAGAGCGCTCGGCTCGGGAGGACTGCCGTGACTGATCACGACTTGGCGCCAGCATCGACAACCATCTCCGTGATGCTCATCGTCCCGGATGCCGAACTTGCGATCGCTTGGTACCGGGAGGCGCTTGGGGCGCACGAGCTTTGGAATCTGGGCGGCGTCGCTGGCTTGGAGATCGCAGGGGCTCCTTTTTTCCTGCACCAGGTCAATCCGGACAATCCGAAAGAACTCAGCCCTGACAGCGCTGGGATCACCAGCACCCGCGTCGAGGTTTTCGTCGATGATCCCGATCGTCTGGTAGGTCAGGCGATCGCCCATGGCGCCTCACCCGGCTCCGCCGTGGGGGACCATGAGGTGCCGTGGGGAATCCACCGCCAGGGCGGCTTCCGCGATCCCTTCGGGCACGCTTGGTCGGTGGGAGATCGCTCGCCGCTGCGCCGGTCGGGGTCCTGATCCAGAGAGTCGGCTAAGCGTTCAATCGGCTCGGTGAACGGGTCGATTTCGCGAGACGGCTCTCACGCAGCGGTCTGACTCCGCCCCAGGTAGATCGACCTTGAGGGATCCTCTGCCGCGGACTCCATATCATCCGAAGTTGTGAACGGGGCCCGGTCACGGGGGCCAGTCAACGTCGAAGCGTAACGGCCATCCCAACTCGCGAGTTGAGGGAGGACACGCGGAAGCTTGCTGGCCGCGAAGTACCCGGCGCCTCTGGCCGCCGGCTCGGGGAACCCTCAGCCTGGAGTCATCGCTGGCCGGCTCCGACTCGCCACCGGCCGAAATTTCGAGGTCGCGACACCCCTATTCCTTCAGTTGCCCCAGATCGCGTCCAGAATCCGGAGGTGCACGGACCGGAGAGCGGGGATGAGGGCCGCGATGGACGCCACCACGACCAGGATAACCACATCTTGAATCACCTCCTGTCCGGTGGTGACCAGCGTCACCGGCCCATTGGGGAAATGAAAGGGGTGACCCCGCACAAATGGGGTAGCCACGTAGCGAAACAGGAGAAATCCCGTGCCGATGCCGACCGCGGCAAACCCCCACGCCTTAAGCACGTAGCTCATCACGATCGGCGCCGATTTGATGCCGATGGCTCGCTGAATCCCGATCTGGCGACGCTTGTTGACCAGATCTACGTAGGTGATGATGAAGATCGTGATCGCGGCCGTCATCAGGGAAACCACCTTGAGGATGTCGCTGATCAGTGTGAACGTGGCGACCTGGTCGGCGACAACACTGCCGAGGTCGGCCGAGGTTTGGAACTGCACTCCATCCTGGAGCGGCTTGAGGTTGTCAACCACCTGACCGACCCTGGCACCGGGCTTGGTTCGCACGAAAATCGTGGTTGCATGGTCGGTGATCGCGGGAACGAGCGCTTCCGCCTCGTGCATAGTGATGAAGGCATTGTTGTCGGAGAGGGGGAATTGGTTATTGAATATCCCTTTGACATTGAACTGTGATGTCTGGCCATTGTTGAAGGTCAGCTCCACCTGACGATTGGCATAGACGGCCTTCAGCGAGGCCCTGTAGCCGCGGACACGGATCTGGCCGGCCCCCGCGATGGCGATTCCCAGAAACACCTGACTGGTGTCATTGGCGGAAAGGTAATGTCCCTCAAAGATGTTCGACGGAGTCGCGAAGACGGCTCGGTAGCTGGACGGGTCAATGGCGTCGATCGACCACGTGCCGGAATTGCTCCCGTAAGAGATCTGGTTCCCGATGTGGAAGACCGCAGTCGCGTCGGCGACTCCGGCGGTCTCACGGATCTTGCCGAGGTACCTGCTCACATCGCCGATGCTGGTGGATTTGCTGGCCGGGGTGATTACGATGTCGCTGGTGACGGTGCTGATCAAGAGCCCGTTCACCCGGTCGACCGCACCCTGAATCAGGGAGGGCAGGAACAGCAAGCTCACGTAGATGACCAGCATCATGAGTGTGGTCAGGGAGGCGATTCCGTAATTGCCGCGGAGGACCGACCGGATGGCCAGGAATACCGCCACACGCACCGTCTTCACCGGGGAGCACCGGTGAGCTTTCCATCCTGAAGCTGGATCAGCTGCGTCGCGTAGCGCGCGTCATCGGGGTCGTGGGAGACGAAGAGCACCGTCACCTGGAGGGTTCGGTTCAGCTCCTGAAGCGTCTCCATCACCGTGCGCGCGGCGAGGGAATCAAGGTTGGCGGTAGGCTCGTCCGCGAAGATGACTTTCGGTCGGTTGACCAGCGCCCGGGCGATCGCTACCCGTTGCTGCTCGCCACCGGAGAGTTCCCGGGGGCGGTGGTGGACTCGGGGACCCAGCCCGACTCGGTCGAGCAGGTCGCTGGCTCTGCGCTTGTACTGTTGGGGGCGCTGACCGAGCATCATCGCAGGCAGGTACACGTTCTCGTGGGCGGATAGCTCCGGAAGCAGGGCGTATTCCTGGAACACGTATCCCAGGCTGCTGAGCCGCATCTCGGCCCGCTCCGGCTCCGATAGCTGAGTCACCTGCCGGCCGCAGACCCAGATGGTTCCGCTGCTGGGTCTGTCGATGAGACCGAGCTGGCGCAGCAGCGTCGACTTCCCAGATCCGCTCTTGCCCATGATGCACACCAGTCCGCCGTTCGGGATCTCCAGCGAGACATCGTCGAGAGCGTTCACCTCCACCTTGCCCATTCGATACGTCTTATTGAGGTGGGTGATGGCTATTGCCACCGAGGCAAGGGGCGGTTCGCTCTCGGGGCTGGCCGATGATGGCCCTGGCCCCGAGTCGCCGCCATGTTTTCGGTATCGGCGGACCACATGCATCGTGATCAGAGCCGCCGCCCCGATTACGACGATCACGATCAGGGCTGCGACTAACACTCGGACAAAGCGGTGGTGGACTCCGGCCGCCAGCACCAGCCCCGGCCAGGCTAGCGGCATCGCCAGCTAGCGGCTGTGGCTGCGGCTGCGCCCGACGATGACCATCACGCCGGCAGTAATGACCGCGATCACGATCAATCCGAGCAAGGCCAGGATCAGCAGTCTTCCCAACCGATGATCCCCCGCCGTGGCGAGCAGCAGCCCAGCCGCGGGCAGGATAACTCGCGGCACCTGTCGCTCTCCTCAGCGGTTGCACGGACGGCCTTGGGGAGGCCACGATGCCGCCCGACGACGCCTGGGTCGCGCGGCTCCCCCGGGCGTGCATTATGCCTCTGCCCGAGGAAGTGCGGCCGAACGCTTTCTGTCACGAGTGACACAATAGCAGAAAGTGTCATGGCTGACACTTTCTGGCATGATGGGTGGATGTCCCAGGCGATCGGGCGGCGCGAGAGGCACAAGCGACTCGTCCGGGCGGCGATCGGGAAGGCGTCCAAGCGACTGTTCGAGGAGCAGGGATACACGGGAACGACGGTCAGAGAGATCGCCAGCGCCGCGCGTGTCACCGAACGGACCTTCTATCGCTACTACGAAGGCAAGGAGGATCTCCTAGCCGAGGAGGCTCTCGCTTGGATCTCCCGTCTCCATGCGGAAATCAGAGACCGTCCCTTGCACGAGGCCCCGTTCGAGGCGGTCCGCCATGCGATGGCGACAGTTGCCACTGGCGCCCAGGGTAGTGTCGGACCGGGCCGACTTTGGCGGTTTGCCGATGGCCCACGGCCGTTCGGACTGGTCTCCAGAACCACCGTACGCCCGCTGCTCCGCCTCGAGGCGGCAATCGCCGAGGCGATCCTGGCGCGGCCAGCCCCCGGGCGAGAGCGACCCGGCTCGTTGAATCCCGCCGACCCAGGGGTGGAGTTTCGGGCCCAACTTATCGCTGGTGTCGCGGTGGTCGCCTTGCGTCGGGCCGCGATCTATCACCGGCAGCAGCAGCTCAGAGCGGTAGCTAACCCGCCGAGCTTTGGGAAGCTGTTGGAGGGAGCGTTCGCCACTGTGGCCGACCTCACCGGCCCTTCGCCAGCTCCTTAGTTCGGCCGGGATTAGCGAGCCTTGGCCGATCCATAAAATCTATCGTTCGGACAAGCGGCCGAGCGAGGGATCGTCGCTGCAGGTCCCTTCCGCGCCATTTGGCATGCGCCCCCGTCCGGGCTCATCCTGATGTTCGCGGGACTGGGGCTGGCCTCGGAAACGGGTTGAGCCGGCCGGTGGCCGTTCTCTCATTACTCGGGATGACCTGTCGCATTACCAAGCGGTGGCCAGAATTCGCCCTCCCTCGGTGCCGCCGATACGCGTCAAGCGGGAACGCTCTCCTGATCGGGGAGGGGACCAACGCGCTCCAGCCAGGGGAGGGCCTGCAGGCGGTCGAAGGTCGCTCGCGCCTCAGCCCGAAGCGGACCCGCCTTCTCCTGCCGGCCTCGGGCGGCCAACCACTCCGCGTGCTCGGTGAGCGCGACCGCCAGGTCGAAGGGTGCTTCGAGGTCTCTGAATCCGGCCTCGGCCACTTCGAACCTGGCTCCGACCAGCTCGTGATCGTCGGCAGCCGCCGACAATCGGGCGGAGAGCCGGGCAACCTGCGCCCGGAGCCAGGGGCTGATCCGCCCAGGCGGGGCCGCTCGGGCGATCTCGAGCAGCTCCCTGGCTCGCTCCAGGTTGTCCAGTTCGAGGGCGGCCTCTACCGCCTGGACCAACGCTCTCTTCACGCGAAGGTCGCTCAGTCCAAGGCCAAGCTCGGACCGCGTGCCCAGCACCTTTTCGGCGGCTTCCAGAGCCCCGGCCGGCTGGCCCTCGGCACTCAGCACCACCGCCCTGGCGATGGCATATTCCGCCCGCCGTTCCCAGCTCTCCGAACCCTCTGCCCACTGCATCGACTCGAGGAGGGCCCTGGCTGCGCCGACGTCCCCCCGGCGAGTGTGCAGGGAAGTCAAATACAGGAGTTGCGCCGCCCAAGTCTCCAGCGCAGCGAGTTCCTCTGCTCCCCGGGCCTCCTCAGCGAGCGCCAGGGCGTCGTCCCAACGGCCAAGAGGGAGCAAAGAGGAGAGTGAACCGGTGAGCACTGCCAGTTCCGAGGACCGGTCACCCGCGCGCCGGGCCAGCTCAAGTCGCTTCTCGCTGAGAGCCACCAGCTCGGCGAAGCGATCCTGGGACTCCAACACCCCTCCCAGGTTGTTGTAGGCGCGGTCCGCGGCTGCGGTCAGGCCGTGCTCGAGGGCCACCTCCAGAGCGCGCCTGAGGAGAATGCCCGCCTCGTCCAAGCGGTCGCTGTCCCAGAGGAAGAGCGCCCTGCTACTGAGCGCCTGAGAATAGACCTCAGGTAGCTCCAGGTGCTCGGCGAGCTCGAGGGCCTGCTCGAGTAGAGGGGTAGCCTCGTCGTAGTGTCCTTCCAGGGCGAGGAGCCTCCCCAGCTGGGCCACGACCACGGCAAGCTCCGCGTCGGGCTCACCGTCGGCGAGCCCGGCATGAGCTGCCCTCATGCGCTCGATGGCCTGAGTGATGTGCCCGCGGAGCCATTCCACCCCGGCCAGGCGGGCCTGGACCCGGGCTGCGGTGCGTCCCCGGCCGGCTGCCTCGAACATTCGGGCGGCATCCCCGTAGCGAGCGGCCGCCTCCTCCGGGCGTCCGCGCAGCTCGGCCATCTCTCCCGCTCTCTGGGTCAGGGCCGCCCGCTCCAGCTGGGACGCACTCAGCTCAGCCGCCCGCTCGAAGGCGGACTGAGCCTCCTCGGCGGCGGCCAGGGCCGCTGCCCGCTCCGCCGCCCGGACCAGCATCTCGCGGGCCTTGCCCTTGATCTCTTCTGCGCCGGGGGCATCGGGGTCGAGCCGCCATGCCTCCAGGTAGTGCGAGGCGACCACCTCCACGATCTCCTCGCCGTCGGTGCTCCAGGCACCTTCCAGGTGGGCGGCCACGGCCAGGTGTTTGGCTCGCCGCTCCCGCTTGGCGAGCGTCTCGTAGGCCACGGAGCGGACCAAATCTTGGAGGAATCCGTACTGGCCACGCTCCGGCGAGCGAGGATCGGCCTGGACCGAGAGGACCTCCTTGGCAACCAAAGCGGCGAGGACTGGCTGCAGCTCCAGCTCCCCCAGGCCAGATAGGGCGGTAAGCCCCTGGGGGGTGAAGGTCTTGCCCAGGACGGACGCGTCCTGGGCAAGCTGGCGCTCCTCGGGGGACATCCCGTCCAGTCGAGCCGCGATCAGGGCCTGGAGCGTCTCCGGGACCTCCAGGGTCTCGATCTGGCCATTGGGCCGGTAGGACGAGCCTTCCTCGACCAGAAGGCCGCGATCGAGGAGCATCCTGACCGTCTCGACCGCATATAGGGGGATCCCCTCGGCCCGCCCCCTGATCCGCTCGACCAGCTGGGCCGGGAGCCCTGGGACCAGGCCGATCAGGAGCCTGTCCATGGCCGCCGGGGGAAGCGGCTCGAGGTGAATCAGGGTGGCATTGCGGGTGGTCGCCGCCAGCCCGGCGGCTGCTGAGTCGGGGCGAACCAGACTGACCACGAAGAGGGGATAGGCCCGCGACCACTCCATCAGGTAGGTGATGAACTCGAGCAGCGAGGGATCCGCCCACTGCATGTCCTCGAAGACCATCAGCACCGGGCTCTGCTCCGAGAGACGCTCCAGGAAGAGCCGCCAGGCGCCGAAAAGGTCCTGCTTGTCGGAGGCGGTCCGCTCCTCGAGCCCGATCAGATGAGCCAGCCGAGGGAGGACGAAGCGGCGGTCGGCGGAATCGGGGACGTACTCCTCCACGGCGGCTTGGAGCTTGGCAAGGGCCGACTCTCGGTCCTCGGCCTCGAGGATGCCGGCTCGTCCTCGCACCATCTCGGCCAGGGCGAAGTAGGTGACGCCCTGGCCGTAGGCCAGGCAGCGGCCCCGATGCCAGAAGTAGCCCGATTGGAGGCCGTCCATGTACTTGAAGAACTCCCAGGCCAGCCGGGACTTGCCGATCCCGGCGATCCCGGTCACCTGGACCAGGTGGGCTCTTCTGTCCTCGGTGGAGGCGTGGAACACCTCCTTCACCAGGCGGAGCTCCCGATCCCGGCCCACGAAGGGGGCCTCCAGACGCTCCGACTTGAGCAACCCGCCCCGCCCCGCTACTACTCGGAGTGCGCGATAGAGCGTGACCGGCTCCGCCTTGCCCTTCAGCTCATGGGTGCCCGCCTGCTCGTAGGCGATCGCTGCCTCGGAGGCACGCTTGGTGGTCTCGCCCACCAGTACCGTCCCGGGCCGGCTCTGGGTCTGGATCCGCGAGGCGGTGTTGACCAGATCGCCGGCCACCATCCCCTGGCCCTTGGCCCCCAGGGTCACGGCGGCAGTCCCGGTCAGCACGCCGGCCCGGGCGGCGAGCTGGGGAGCCCGGACCTCCTTGCCTAGGTCCGCGACCACCTCCACCAGGTCAAGGGCTGCCCGAACCGCCCGTTCGGCGTCGTCCTCCTGGGCGATCGGCGCTCCCCATACCGCCATGACCGCGTCGCCGATGAACTTCTCGACCGTGCCCCCATACCGCTCGACCAACTCCCGGCATACGTCAAAGTAGCGGCTGAGCAGCTCCCGAACCTCCTCCGGATCCCGTGACTCCGAGAGGGCCGTGAATCCCACCAGGTCCGCGAACAGAACGGACACCACCCGGAGTTCCACCACGTCGTCGGCGGGGGGCCCGGGCGCCGAGTTGGACGTCGCAGCGGTGGCGGAGCGCGGCGGTACAGCCCTGGCGAGTTCATTCGCAGCTGCCATTGCCGCACCACACTCCCCGCAGAATTTGACGTCCGCCTGATTGGCGCTCCCGCAGGCGATGCAGAGGCGCGCGAGAGCCGCCCCGCAGTGCCCGCAGAACTTGCGGCCTGGGGCGTTGTCGCCGCCGCAGCTGGAACAGTCCACCCGGTCGCCTCCTTCCATCCCCCAGCCCGCTCCGAATGGTACCCGGCCGGCAGCCAACAGGAATCTCCTTGGGAAGGGCTCGCGCACGAGGGCTACTGCAATCTCGGCGCTGAGTTCGGAGTCGGACGCGGCCATAGTGCGGCTCGAGCCCTGATCCGGGTTCTCGCTTGACCATCGCTGGGCACGCGGGCCGGGCAGCAATCACTTGCCAGCGCTCCGAGGCCCGACGGCCCTGGCCTCCGTCGGGCGGCTCAGCCATCGGGTCGGTTGTGGCCTCCGGGCTTCTCGACCCGAGATGGCGGAACCGGTGACCATAGAGTGGCCTACCCGAGTTGGGCCACGCTGACCCGGGCCGGAGCGCGAACCTGGCCGGGGCTGAAGTGGGTGAGTCGACTGCCCGTGCAGCTGTACCGGTAGCTGGTGCCCTCGGCGCCGACCCGCCCGCAGGTTGGCTGGGCGGTGACCGAACGCCTGCCGCTGGACGTCGTGCCGCTCCTGCCGCTGGACGGCCCAAACGCGGCCCAGAGCGGGAGGCTGGTCTGCATCCCGCTCGGGATGCAGACCACGATCGGAGCTGTGATGGGCAGCGCACTCGGGGGATCAGCCCCAAGGAGAAAGACAGGCCAGCCCTAACCAGAGCCCGGCTCCCGCTCAGAGGCATCCGGCGAGCCACCTGGAGACGGATCACCAGGCAGTCGATGGCGGCGAGAAGCAGGCCCAGGCCAATCGAGAACATGGTCAGGAATCCCCCCAGGAAAAGGAGCGCGTTGACCACCGTCAGCCAGGGACGCAGCCCAACTCTGCCGCGGCCGGCTGGCAGAGCGCCCAGAACCGTCAGCACTGCACATACGGCCGCGATAACCACCACCCAGACCGGCGTGGCGTAACTGGGCTCCCGCCAGGCGCGACCGATGGAGACCACGGTCCGGATAGCGAAGGAAACCGCCAACAGCCCGAGCGCGACGGCGACCAGTCGAGGGGAGAGTCCCCGACTTCGTTGGCCCCGGGCAGCTCCAACCGACTCGGCGCGTACGTGCACGGCCGGTGATATCGGGGACAGGCGAGCGAATCGTAGTGCTGCCGATCAGGCCGGCGACAAGCCCTCCCCGTGCGTGACACGCCTCTGGCTGGCGCGCCAAGCGATCGGCTACGCCGGATGTGTGACTTGGGGCGCCGCTTCGGCCTGATCGCCCAGCGGGAATGCGATGTCGCAGATGAGTTCCTGTTCGCCGACCGCGTCCGGCTCGGCGAGGTAAACCTCCCGGCAGGAGAGTCGCCCGCCCGGGCGAGCGAGCACCTCGGTCGAGCACGCCACCGCGTCGTAGGCGGCGAGGATGGCCGGATAGGCCCACTCGGCCTTGGTGATCGTGGTGAAGGCCTCATCGTGGGCGGCCTCAGTGCGGACTCCGATCAACTCCGTCGACTGCACATCGTCGGAACAGGCCAGAGTCGCCTCCACCGGTCCGTCACTGTCGTCGTCGACCACGCCATGAAAGATCAAGGTGAAGGGCCCGGCGGGGCGGGCACTCCCCAGCCGCTCAGCAAAGACGCTCTTCGCCTCACGAACGAAGGCGTCGGTCTCGGAGGCGCGCAGGCGGCGCTGCATCGACATGACTCGCCGGGCGGGAACAGTGCGCGTTCGAATCGAAAACATCGGTTCTTCTACCTCCCTCAAAACCTTGTCGATATGGCGGGCCAGGGTCATCCTGCTGGTGTGCGTGTTCTCCATTTCGAGGACGTGGCGCTGGAGTCTGTGGATGGCGAGGCGGGAGTCCTGTCCCAGTTCCTCGAGCAGCGCTCCGATCTCGGAGAGACTCATGTCGATCCCTCGCAACATGGCGATCAGCCGGGCCATCCGAAGCTGGTCGGCTCCATAGCGGCGGTACCCGTTCGAGGGCTCCCAGCTCAGCGGCCGAAGCAGGCCGATCTGGTCGTAGATTCGCAGCGCCTTGGCACTCAGCCGGGAGCGACGAGCGAACTCACCGCTGCTGAGCAGCTCCGGGTTCGGTTGGCGGGGCACGGCCAGATCATCGGCCCCGCCCCAAGGGCGAGGTCAAGGCGGTGCGTACCACACCCGGAGTCCTCACCACCCCGGGCTTCGTCTCACCAATTGGGATCGAGGCGGAACGAGGAGTTATCCAGCGCGGTCACCACCTTCCCCACTATGAGAGTGGCCGGCGGCTGGACCGGAGCCTCCCGGACGGCCGCCGAGATCTCTGAGATCGTGGCTCGTACCACCATCTGCTCGGGGCGGGTTCCGCTCCCGATCACGGCCGCGGGGCGACTCGGGCCGACCACCCGCCCGATCCGAGCTGTGATCTCGTCGAGGTTCCCCAACGGCATCAGCACCACCAAGGTGTCGGCGCCGGCGGCCAGGGCCTCCAGGCGCTTGGGAGCCTGGCCATCCTGCTCTGCCCCGGTGAGAACCGTGAACGAGGACGCCACCCCTCTCATGGTGAGGGGGATCCCGGCCGCGGTCGCCACCCCGGTGGCGGCACTGACTCCGGGTACGACCGTCACCGGGATTCCCAGCTCCGTCAGGGCAGCAGCCTCCTCGCCGCCGCGTCCGAATACGAAGGGGTCGCCGCCCTTCAGCCGGACGACGTCGTGACCCTGCTGAGCCAGTTCGATCATCCGGGCCGTGGTGGCATCCTGGCCCGGCCCCGGCTGGCCCCCGCGACGGCCTACCGCTTCCAGCTGCGCCTGGGGCCCGCAGACTGCGAGAACCTCGGGCGGCACCAGAGCGTCCCAGAGCACGTACTCGGCGCGCTCCAGAAGTTTTCGGGCCGCCTCGGTGAGCAGGTCGGACCCGCCAGGCCCGGCCCCGACCAGGGAGACCCTGCCCGGCGGGGTGAGATTCCCCGCGATCGCCTCGACTCGTCGAGCGGCCAGATCCGGGCGCCCTTCGCGGAGGTCTTGGAGGGCCGAGGAGCGGAGCAGCCTCTGGTAAGCCCGGGTCTGCTCTTTGAGGGTCAGCCCATCCGCCCGAAGCCGGCGCCGGAGAGCGCCTAGCAGTCCCGTGAAGAGACCCCACTCGGGGCCGACAAGGCGCTCCAGTCGGGAGCGCAGGACCGATGCCAGATAGGGGCTCTCACCCGACGTCGAGATCGCGATCAGGAGCGGGTCCCGGCGCACGATGGCGGGGGCGATGAAGTGGCATTGCGCGGGGCGGTCGACCACGTTGAGCAGCACCCCAGTGCGGTTCGCCTCTTGCCAGAGAGCGTCATGGGTGGGCTCGTCCTCGCTGGCGTCGATCGCGATGTTTGCTCCCCGCAGGTCACCGGGAAGGGGTTCCCGAGCGACCAGCTCCACCTGGCCGCTATACGCCAGCGCCTTCAGCTCGGGCGATGCTTGAGCCGCGACCACCGCCACCTTGGCCCCGGCCTGGAGTAGACCGCGGACCTTCTGGAGCGCCAGGTCCGCGCCGCCCACAACCACGCACCGCCTACCCTGGAGATCCAAGAAAACCGGGAAGTAGCGCATCGTGGAGTCGCCGGGGCCAGGCCGTGGGCCGGAAGCGGAGGGCTCCTCGGCCGGCCTGTTCCCGTTCACCCGTCCTGGGACCGGGTCACATGATTGGCGTCGGCTGCCACGAGCGCGGCAAGCCGCTCAGGTCCAACCTCATGGCACCACTCTCCGAAGCGCTCGCCGGGACGGCGAGCTGCGGCGTAGAGGCGAAGGGGGCCGCGGAGGACCTCCACGATCTCGATAAAGGGCACGTTCTGCGCGTAGGCCCAGTTCAGGCGGGTGCCGGAGCTATCGCCGCCCAGCAGCAGGTCGTACTTGCCGAGCGTGGTTCCGACCAAGCCGACGTCGCCCAGGTAGGGTCGAGTGCAGCCATTGGGGCATCCGGTCATCCGGTAGCTGATCTGCTCTCGGCCCAGGTCCAGTTCGTCCATCAGCCTCGAGAGGCGGCCGACAAGCTCCGGCATCGCCCGCTCGGCCTCGGCCAGGGCCAGGCCGCAGGTGGGCAGGGCCGGGCAGGCCATCGCATTCCGCCGCGCCGAGTGAAGCTCCTCGGCCAGCGCGACCCCGTGGTCTGCCAGCAGCTGGTCCACCTCCGCCCGGCGATGGGTTTCGATCCCGGTCAGGATCAGATTCTGCTGCGGGGTCAAGCGAACCCCAGGCCGGAGGGTTGCCACGAGGCGCCGCAGGGCGGTGCCGAGCTGGCCCTGATCGCTGTCCTCGATCCGGCCGTTGTCGATGTGGAGCCCGAGAAAGGCGCTCCGGTCGCCCTGCTGGTGCCAGCCGAGGTGATCGTCAATCGCGGGCCAGGCCAGCGCTGGGGCGGGAGCGAACTGAAACCCCACCCTCGTCTCCACCTCGTCCCGGAACCAGTCCAATCCCCGAGCGGCGATCAGGTACTTGAGCCGAGCCTGCCGGCGGTTGCTGCGATCGCCGTGGTCTCGCTGCACCATGATGACTGCCCGGCAGACCTCCAGCACCCGGTCCGGGGAGGTAAGCCCGATCGGGGTAGCCAGGGCGGCGAAGGTTTCGGGTCGATTGTGGGTGCGGCCCATCCCGCCCCCGACCAGGACCACGAAGCCAGCCAGGCCCCGGTCGTCGGTGGGAACCGCGACCAGACCCAGATCGTTGGCGTAGACGTCGACGCAGTTGTCCCCTTCGAGCGCGACCGCGGTCTTGAACTTGCGGGGCAGGTAGGAGTCCCCGTAGAGCGGGTCGGCAGCCAGCGCCGAGCTGGACGCCAGCTCACCGTCGAGCCAGATCTCGTGGTAGGCGCCCGCCGAGGGGGCCAGGGCCGGGACCAGCTTGGCCAGCACGGCAGTGACCTCCTGGCGGAGGCGATCCTGGGCCGGAGCCGGGCAGATCATGATGTTGCGTTCGACGTCTCCACAGCCACCCAGAGTGGTCAGCAAGGTGGCGTTGATGGCCCGGATCGCGGGTCGGAGGTCGCCCTTGAGCACCCCGTGCAGTTGGAAGTCCTGGCGGGTCGTGACCCGAAGGGTGCCGTTGCCGTACTCCCGCGCCAGCTGGTCGTGGGCCAGATAGGCGTCCGGAGAGACCACTCCGCCCGGGATCCGCACCCGGATCATCATCGAATAGGCCTTGGCCTGGCCGGAGGCCCGGGCCGCCTGGCGCCGGTCGCGATCGTCCTGTTGGTAGATGCCGTGGAACTTGTTGAGCTGCACCGACGTCTCGCTGAACTGGTCGGTTTCCTGCGCCAGCTCCTGGGCGATGGTGCCGCGCAACTGGGCGCTGGTGCGCTTGATCCGTTCTACCTTGGAGAGTCCGTCCGGAGTTGGGGCGGGCCCAGCAGTGGTCACCCGCTCTGTCCCCAATCCGGGAAGGGCGTGGCTTCGGGATGAATCCCAGGCGCCAGGGGCGCTCCGGCCCAGGGGTCGCACGAGAGCGGGGCTACGAACGCGGACGCAATACTCGGCAACTGGGACTCCTTGCTAGCGATTGCGACCGGACCAATTTGGTGACGTGCCCGCCCCGCCGGGCTCCGGCTCGCTCTGGGGTTGGGCTGCTCAGACCAGAAGGGCGCCGGGGGGCGCCGGACCGACGGGATAGTCCCGCCGGCGGTCAGGAAATCGCCGCAGCCCTACCTACAGGCGCAGCGCGTGCAGCGAAGGAAGTCGATCACCCGGCGCCGAGTGAGCGAGGTAGCGGCTGGGGAACTTCCGATCGCAACCATCGTGCCGGGGATTATAGGTTGTTCTCTCCGGGGCTTCCGGCTCGGCGGGCAGGGAGTGGAATTCTGCTCGGTTGCACGTCCATCTAGCACAGGGCACCGGCACCTGGAAGAGGCAGCCAGAGGGGTTCCCCAGCCGCAACTTGCCTGGTACAGTGCCCGACCATGATCGTCACCACCACCGAGAACATCCCTGGCACCCGGGTCGTGAAGACGATCGGCCAGGTTTTTGGGCTCACCGTTCGGTCTCGCAGCATCGGCGGCAACATCGCCGCCGGGCTCAAGAGCCTCGCCGGCGGCGAGATCGGTTCCTACGTCAAGCTCAACGAGGATGCCCGCCGCCAGGCCCTCGACCGAATGGTTCAGAACGCCTCCGCGATGGGAGCCAACGCGGTGACCATGATGCGTTTCGACTCCACCGAGATGGGCAAGAGCATGAGCGAGATCGTGGCCTACGGGACGGCCCAGGTGGTGGAATGGCCGTCCGGAACCCCCGCGCCGTGAGCGCGCGGGGCTGAACTGATCTCCGATGGGAGTCGTGGAGATCGTGCTGCTGGTGATTGTGATCGCCGGGATCGTCATCGCCCTCTTCGGTTGGGACCGCTACCGAGGCTCTAAGACCAGCACCAGCACCAGTGCCGCCCACCCTACGGACGAGGTGTTCATCGACCCCGACAACGGTCAGCGCATGCGGGTTTGGTACGACCCCAGCACCGGGCAGCGGGAGTACCGCCCCGAGTAATTGGGGCCCGACGGGCAGCCGGTCACCGCAGCCAGTCTCGAGGGCGGTGACAGCCCGGTTCGCCAGCCCTGGGCACGATTCGTATCCCCGCGGGCGCCCAGCATCGCCGCCCGGGGACCGCGTTAGGTCGTGCGGGCACCCCGGATCCGCCCCGCCCAGACCAGCAGAGCCAGACCCGCAACCAGGCAGACGCAACCGATGCCGAGCCACAGCCCCTGGCCGGTCATGAATGACCCCCCGATCAGGTTCGCTCCCTGCCCGATCCAGACGATGCCGACGAGACAGAGAAGTACCCCGGCGATTCCGCGAGCCCACATAGCGATCTCCCACCAATCTGCCCGACCCTGGCCAGTCTAACCCCGGCCCGCGCCGGTCACCAGCCCATCGCCCGCAGATGGGAACCGCGAAGGGGCCGCTCGAGACCGGTCGAGCGGCCGACTTCGCCGATCCCGATCACTGCCGGAAGAGGGCGTGGGAGTAACCATGTCCGGGGAGGGGGAGTTGTGGTGGTGTGAGGATCGTCGGCACCGGCTCCATGCTCAGGGAGGTGCGGCAGTGTTAGGCAAAGCGGTCCTCTTGGCGGCCGGCGTCCTGGCGCTGGCCGGCTGTGGAAGTCCGGTCGTGCCCAAGCCCACCCCGTCGACCGCGTCAAGCTCGAGCCCGTCGTCACAGCCGAGCCCGAGCCCCAGCCCGACGCCGCCGATCCTGCCCTGCCCGGCGGCCACTACCGACGCCCGCATGGGCAACTCGAATTCTGCCGCCGGACACCTCGTTTACGCGGTGGTGTTGACCAACACGGGCCTGCAAACGTGCACTCTGGACGGGTATCCCACCCTGACCCTGATGATGGGCGTCGACCCTCTGCCGACGACGCAGATGAACGGCAACGATGGGATTACCTCGGTGAGCACTACTCCGACCCTGTTGACCATCCCGGTCGGAGGGTCGGCCTCCTTTGTGCTCCAGTACAGCGACGTGCCAACCGGCAGCGAAGCGTGCAATACCGCGACCTACCTGCAGGTGCAGCTGCCGGGGGGCAGCGTCGGCAGCCTTGCCAGTGCGGAGATCCAGGCCTGCGGGGGCGTCATCTACGCTTCCCCGTTCCGTTCGGGCACGTCCCCTCCCTGAGTGGTCGGCCGCCGCATGGCGGCAGGTTGCGCCGACTCCGCGCCTCAGCGACCTCCTCCCCAGTCCGAGGCTCTCGTCGGGGCTCAGTCCACAGAGCTACTCGGCAGGGGGCAGATCGATTTGCCGGGCCTGCCCCGCTATCCGCCGATGGGCATCCCGTCCAAGCCCGGCCGTGCCCTCAGCGCCTCATGGTTCGCGCCTTTCAGGGCGGGAGACCAGGCTGATCGGGGAGGGCAGCCCCCCTCGGGCATCACCCGCCAGCCGGAGCCAGTTCCCTCCTGAACTCCGCGGAGATCTCATCTGATGAGACTGGACGCCCGTACCAATACCCCTGGCCGAAGTCGACGCCTAGGGCCTTGACGCTGGTCGCCTCGGCCTCGGTCTCAACCCCTTCCGCGATCAGCCGACACCCGGTGGCTCGTGCGAAATGACAGAGCGCCACGATCATGGCCTGGCGGGCGTGGTCCGAGTCGACCCCTCGGATCAACCCGATGTCCACCTTCACGAAGTCCGCCTGAAGCTCGACGATGTGGGCGAAGTTGGCGATCCCCGCGCCGGCGTCGTCGACCGCAATCCGAATCGGACGGAGCTGGCGAAGCGCCTGGCGCACGGCCTCGTAGTCAGAGATCAGATCGTGCTCGGTTATCTCCAGGACCAGACTGCGGCTGGTTTCTCTGAGAACCATGGTCAGCTTGTCGGGGTGGCTCAGAAGCAGTTGCGGGGAGATGTTCAGATTGAGCCACCGGCCCCGGGGCAGCCGTTGGGCCCTCCGGATCGCGCGACGGAGGGTGGCGAGTTCCAGTTCCGCGCCGGAGCCCGCGTTCCAGGCGGCGGAGAAGCGCTTCGCCGGGGGTTCCTCATCGGCGAAGCGGGTTAGCGCCTCGTAACCGACCACATCGCCGGTGCGGAGATCCACGATCGACTGGAAGACTGTGTGGAAGGCTTGTTGCCGGACGATCTCGCGGATCAGAGCCCGACGCTGGTGGCCGAGTCGGGTCGCCTGCATGTCCAGGGCCAGAAGCGCACCGGCTGCGGATCCGAACTCGGCGATCACGGGCAGGGCGACCAGGAGCCGGTCGGCTGCCTCGTCGTGTAGTGAACCGGCGACCAGCATTCCGAGCGTGTTCTCGCTGTACCGAATCGGGGCGAACGAGACTCCGTGCAGACCAGCGACCGTCATGGCCTGTCCGAACTCCCCATCCTCCGGGCGCTGCTCCCAGCGCTCCACCCAGGGACCCATGGACGCCCGCTCGCGAAGGTAGGCGCTGCGGGCTTCCGGCAGCACTGACCCAGCCACCAGCGGAAACGGGTCGGGGGCGTCGATGGCCATCACGGTGGCTTCGCCATCGGCGCTGAAGACGATGACAGAGGCGAAGTCAACTCCCGGGAGGCCGCGAAGCTCTCGGCAGACCGAGCGTGCTGTGACCTCATCGGTCTCACCGGGTTGAAGGCGCGCGATTCCGGCTGCCGCGTCCGCCCGCTCACGAAGTTCTCGCTCCAGCTCGGTGAAGGCGGCGCGCTCCTCGGAGATATCCTGCCCTAGGATGGCGGCGCCCATGACGGCTCCGACTTCGTCGCGCGTGACGATGGCGCTGACCGAGACCAGCCGCCCGAATCCGGAGCGGGTGAGCAGGTCGGCCATGAGTGGGTGCTCGAGGTCAGCCGCCTGGAATCGGGCTGAGAGGAGCTGGGAGTTCGCGGCCGGTCGGCTGTGAGGAATCAGGTCGTAAAGCGAGCGCCCGGTGAGTTCTGGGCCGCTCCATCCCGTCAGCGAGCTCAGCGCCGGATTGGCGAAGGTGATCTTGCCGCCCTGGTCGACGGTGGCAACGAAGAGGTCGAATCGGGTCAGGCGCTGGCTGATCTCTCCTGACCAGCTGCCCGGCTGGCTGGCGCTCCGCACGACCGCGAGAATCCGGCCATCCTCCAGCCGGCGCTGCTCAACCTCCACGTCAATCAAACCACCGTCCTTGCGGCGATAGCGGGCCTGGGAGATCAGTGAGGCGTGCCTAGTTATGCTGGCCAGGCGGGTCCGCTGGGCTTCTTTCCCCTCCGCCCCGACCAGCGTCGAGAGCGGCGCGCCGATCAGATCGGCACGCTCATATCCGGTCAGCCGGAGCCCGCTCGCGTTGACTTCGATGATGCGCCAGGTCCGCCCTTCAGCAAGAAAGATGGCGTCCTTGGTTTGGCTGACGGCGATTCCGGTTCGCGCCAGGCTGGCCACCAGTTTGGAGAGCGACCGGCCCACGCCTGCCGATGGAGGTGGCGGCCGCCGCCGGTGAGGAGTTCGCTCCCCGGTCGTCGCGGCGCCTGACAGGGTGGTGGCCGAGGGCCTCCGTCCACTTCCCATGAAGTCACCCTAGACGGAAGCCCCGGGTTCGCCCATCACCAAGCGATCACAGGCCCATCGCAGAATGGAATACTGCCGCCCAGGCGGGCCAGGGGCGCGAGGGAAGCTCCGCTGCCCACCTCAGAATCCGGCCCGGTCGTTCGCTAGGGCGGCAATTGCGGGGCCCTGACATCCGCTAGCCGATCAGGGGCCTGCCTCAGGACCGACTGGGTGGGCAAGCTCCCCGAAGTCAGCTGTGTCCGCCGGCACGACGCAGAAGAGGAGTCCGGCCGGGTCGCGCAGCACGGTCCACTCCTCGTGGCGTCGAGCGAGGGTGGCTCCGGCCGCTACCAGCCGGGCGATCTCGGCCGGAGGGTCGTCGGTCTCGATGTCGAGGTGGATGCGGCTGGGGCCTTCACCTAGGCGTTGCACGACCACCTCGGCCAGCGCGGCGGGGTGCTCGAGCAGCTGGTACTCGGGATGGTTCGTTCCCTGACGAGCCTCCGCCTGCAGGGCGATCCGCCAGAAGTCCCGCGCCCTGTCGTGGACTTCTGGCGCGAAATCCAATACCACCGTGCGCATCAGGATTCTGTGGATGGCACGAGTCTAATCCGCCAGATCGGACCCGGCGCACGCCCGGTCTCCGGGACCTGCCCGCGCTGGTCCGGCGCTGGCCGACTCCGCTGGCGCACGGCGGCCGGATCAGCCTGGGGAGGGTTGGGATCAGAGAAGCCTCTCTTCGCGTCTCGAGTTGCCGTAGTCCTCCCTGGCGCTCTCATCCACGGTCCACGAGGGTCGGTCACGCCCTAACGTCGTCGCCTGCATGACCGGATACTCAAGAGGCGTACCATGATGCGTCCACACCAGAGCCGGGCGGGGGGTGCAATTCGGCGTCCAAGAGCCCGGGTCCCGGTGAGCTGGCCGCCCTCGGGGACTGATCGCGGAGTTGCGGGCCGGCTGGGGGGCTACAAAGCCCTGCATGGAAGCCGAACCGCCCGTGAGCGCGACTTCGAAACCGGCCTGGTTCGGCTGGTAGCCGGGCCCGGAACTACCCCTTGCTTCGGCTCCACCCCTTTCCGATGCCAGCCCCAGGTGCGCGCCCTTGGCTGACCGAGAGTCAGCCAAGGGCACAGCTGTGCTCCGACTTTCATGAGCGGCTGCAGGCAGACGGGCATGAGGAGTCCGCAGCGATCACCGCATTGGAAGCCGAGCCCTCGGTTGACCCGGAGGAGCGTATCCGGGGGCGGGCTCGATCTCGCGCGGGCAGCCAGCACCCGGTTCACGCAACGGGCTGCGTCGGTCGCACCAGGAAGATCCAGACATCCCAGATGACGTGGCTAACCACCAAAGCCGGCAGCGGAGCTCCGGCGGCCGCCAGCCCGGACCAGGCGCCCCCAGCGACCGTGGCGGCGCCCACCAGAGTGGCGTTGCCGGTGCAGATGTGGGCGCCGCCATAGAGGCCGGCGGCGAGAGCGGCACCCCGGGACCGTCCGAACCGTTTGCTCAGTTCCTGCTGGACCAGGCCCCGCCAGAAGAGCTCCTCCGCGGGCGCGATCGCCAGGGCTAGCCGGAGCGCCAGTTCGGGGCGGCTCCGGAGGCGGCGTAGCGCGTAGATGTTGCCGATGTCCTCGGCGCCGGCGGGCATGATCACCCGGGCGGCGCGGTCCCCGACCGCGAAGACTCCATACAAGCCGGCGGCGATCGCCGCGCCCAGGCCCAGGTCGCGCGGGCCGAGCCGCAGCCGTCGCAGGTCGTGGCTCAGCACCAGGGAGATCCCGCCCAGCGCCATCGCGGTGCTGGTCATCCTTTGCCAGAACCGGGGTCGCGGACCCCGGAAGGTGGCGGCGAATGCGAGATAGGCGAAGGCCAGGCTGGCCGGCACCAATCCTGGCGAGGGTGCCCCAGTGACGTCGCCCCGAGTGGACATCATCCGCCCGGGTGCCAGCCGTGGCTGATGGCAATCCCGGCCACCAGCAAGAGTCCGAAACTGGCGTGCAGCTGGGCCGTCTCGAGGTCGATCATGGCGATCGCCCGCTGCTGCCCGGCGGCGCCCAGCTGGGAGGCGTGCAGCGCCCGCACCAGGAGCGGCAGCGAGAGCACCGCGAGCAGGCTGAGTCGGGGTAGGAGGCCGAACGCAACCGTGATCGCCAGGGCCAGGAACGCTCCCACCAGGAGGTCAACGTAGAGGCGGTGAGCGAACTGGCGCCCAGCTCGGATGGAGACGGTACTAATCCCAGCCCGGGCGTCCTCACCGATGTCCCGCCACTCGTTCCCGTGCAGGATGGCGGTGACTAGGAGGCCGATCGGAAGACTCACCGCCACGGCAGCCAAGGAGACCTCCCCAGTGATGGTGTAGTAGGCGCCGACCACCATCAGCGGGCCCATCAGCAAGAAGACCAGGGGGAGTCCGGCCGCCCGGTACTTGTACTGCAGCGGGGGAGCGGTGTAGCCCCAGCCGCCGATCAGGCCGACCACACCCAGGGCAGCCAGGGGCCACCCCCGAGTCAGGATCAACACCACCCCGATCGCGCTCGCCAGCAGAAAGGCGCTCCCCGCCAGTACGAACGCCTCGCGCTCCTTGACCCGGCCGGTGAGCAGGGCCTGGCTCGCCCGCGGTGAAGTGATGGCGTCGACGCCCTTGCGCACGTCGTAGATCTCATTGATGACGTTGGTGCCCACCTGGAGCAAAACCGCTCCGGCCAGAACCAGGCCGAAGAGAATCCAGCTGAACCCCCGACCGAAGGCGGCCAGTGCGGCCGCCGCTGAGACCGGCACGATCGACGCGGTGAGGGCGAAGGGCCGGGTGATCTCGAGCCAGCCCCGGGCCCGGCGGCGCAGGCCGATCCGGTCCCGCGACCCGACCGGTCGAACGATGCGGCTTGCCGAGCTCTGGGCCAGCGCCCCCGCGGAGCCGTAGCGGGCGGCTGCCTCGATCACCGCCTCGACCTGAGACGCTTCCTGGACCACGGGTTGGAGGATGGGGAGGTCCATGCCCGCCTCCCGAAAGCGCTCGGCAGCGGCGGCGACCTCATCACGGGTGCCGCAGAGCAGAAATGCGTCTACCAGCTCGTCGGGAATCAACTGGGCGGCCCGGTGGTAATCCTCGGCTCGCCAGGCGGACAGGATCGGCTGCCTCAAGGCTGGGTCCATCCCGGCGCGGCGCATGGCGACGTCGGTCTGTACCGCCAGCATGTAGATGGCGAACGGCTCTCGCTTGGCGCGGTCGAGTGCGGCCCGGCGGCTGCTGTCGATCAGAGATAGCAGGTACCCCCCGATCACGACTTGGGCGGGGTCGCGCCCCGCCTGCTCGGCAGCCGCGCGGATCCGCTCCGCGGCCAGGGCGACCGCCTCCACCGGCTCGGCCGGCCGGGCCAGGTATCCGTCCGCCGCCCGGCCCGCCAGCTCGTGGAAGGCGCGACGGTACCCCGCCACCCAGATCGGCACCTGGTGGACGGGCGGGAACATGGGCTCGACCTCTGGGACCCCAGGAGCGCCCAGCGCCAAGCGGTCACCGCGCCAGAGCTGGCGCAGCTCGGCGATGGTGCGCTCGACCTTGGCGATCGCGGCGTCCGGTTGGTAGTCGATTCCCATCTGGGCGAGCCGCAGGGGCAGGGCCGTCCCCAGCGCCAGGGTGATCCTCCCGGGGGCCAGGTCATCGAGCGCGCTCACCGTCATCGCCAGGACTACCTGGTTCCGCGTGTTGGGGTTGAGTGCGCCCAGGCAGATCCGCAGCCGGGGCACGGAGCTCGCGACCGCGGTGGCGTAGGTCACCGCGTCCCGGGCGAAGTAGGACTCGTGGAACCAGATCGATTCGAGGCCGGCCTGCTCGGCCAGCTCGGCCTGCCGGACCGCGTCCCGGACCTCGCCCTGGGCGTTGAGACCGAGGCCGACCGGACGCGCCAGAACAGGCATCGCCTACCTCCTAGTCGAGTGACCCCGGGCCGAGATGCCGGTCCTATTACTTTGGCGGCAGCTGGAAGCGTAGCCGCTAACTGCCCGCCCCTGGCTCTCCGTCACTTCGCACCGAGGCGGCGCCAGGGGGCTCAACTGGGGGTCAGCGTCACCAGGGGGATGGGCCGCTTGGTCTTGGTCTGATAGCCCCGGTAGCGGTTGTGGTTGTTGGCGTTCACCAAGCTCCACAGCCGGGCGTACTCCGGGTTGCCCGGCTCGATCACCTCGGCTCGGGCCGCCATCCGGGCCCGCCCCACTCGGATCTCGACCTGGGGCTTGGCGGTGAGATTGAAAAGCCAGCCGGGCGGCCGGTCGGAGCCATTGTTGGAGGCGACCACCACGTAGGCGGAGTCGTCTTTGGCGTACACGAGAGCCCCCACCCGGCGGTCGCCGCTGCGCCGACCGATGGTCTCCAGTAATAGTGTCGGGACCCCGATCATGTGATGCCCGAGGCGTCCCTGGGTCGCCTGGTAGACCCAGCCATGAAAACGAAGAAACGTCTCCTGCAGGTTGGCGGTCATGGTCACAACCGCGGAAGTATAGGTGTCATTTGGGCGTCGCCTGTCGCCCTCGGGGGACTCCCCACCGGCCGCCTGGGCCGATCGCTCCGGAAAATTATGTGGTCGGGCCCGGCCCCGCCGGGGACTGGGTTGGAGGGTGGTCGGTAGTACCCGCCCCAGGGGAAGGCACTGTCCGCTCAGCTCCTGGCGGGGGAGACCCGTCGTCGTCGATCTGGCGCAACCAGGACACCGCCCCCGGGCGGGCGAGCAGGGCAACTATCGCTGCCACCGCCAGCAGCGGTACCTGGGCCATGTACTCGTCGAGGCTCCGCCAGCTGAGCCAGAAACCTGCCAGCATGAGCACCCCGGCGGAGATCCGCCAAGGGGGCCGCCGCCAGCCCCAGATCAGGATCAGCGCCATGGCGGCGGCGGTCAGGCCCAAAAAGAGGTCGGGCGGCGGGGGCTTGATCACCCCCTCTAGCACCAGCAGGACGGGGCCGTAGCCGAGGGGAAAGGTGGGCGCCGCCAGGTTGTGCCAGATGGTGGAGACCGCGTCGGGGTAGCGAATGAGTAGGGGAACCACCGCCACCGCGAGGGTCATCCCCAGCGCCAGCAGCCGCCTGACCCACCCCGTCAGGGGCAGGCAGAGCAGCAGGTAGGCGGGGAAGAAGAAGAGGGCCAATTCATTGGACCCGATCGCCAGGCCGAGAGCGATTCCCGAGACCACGGGCCGTCGGATCCAGAGCACGGAGAGCGCCATCAGCAGGTAGGCGAATGACTCCGCGTTGCCGAAGCTGGCAAAGGTCAGGGCCGACCCAGGGATGTAGTAGGTAGCCACGAAGGCCAGCAGGGCCGCCGCCCAGAGCTGGCCCGCGGCCAGACCGAGCAGCACCAAGAACACGACCACTCCCGCCAGGGTCCAGAAAGCCCGAACCTGGGTCGAGGAGTGGGCCACCGGCAGCATGGCGACCGGGTCGAGGGGGGGCTTGGCGAGCCCGGAGAAGAGGGTTTGGGTCCCTCCGTGGCGGATGGCGGTCTGGACGGCGGCCTCGATCTGCGCTGGGGTGGGATAGCCAGGGACCGCGGCCAGCGGGCCCTTGCGAAGGGGGGTCGCCAGGGTGGTGGACAGCCCCAGGTGCTGGAGGCAGTTGATCTCCCGGTCGTGGTACGGGTCCCGGCCGGCCGAGATCGCCTGAGCACCGCAGACCGCCATCGCGTTGGCGTCGTCGATCTGAAGCGAATCGGTGGGCAGCTCCCTGACGATCGAGGTGGCGACCGCAGCGGCAACCAGCACCAGCACGACCGGTGCGAGGGCTGCTCCACGCCCGAGACGAAGGCGGCGAACGGACTCGGGCAACCGGGTACGGCAGCTGAGCGCGATCAGGGCGGCGAACACGAGGAAGGAGAGGAACTGAAGTGCGTTTCCAAATAGGACTCCGGGCTCGCCGGGGACCACAGTAGTCAGGAAGTGCGCATTGGCCAACTTGAGTGCCACCAGCGCCAGGAGGATCAGGACAAAGCGGTCGGCCGTCTCTGGCCGTGTCTGAGATCGCCCAGGCTGCCGTCCTGGCCACCGAATCGACGGCCTCAAAGGTGGGTGCCTCCCTGCGGTTGACCGCGCGGCCGGTGCCGCCCTGGCTCGATTCTCTCAGCCGCTTCTCTGTCGAGCCCGCCGCCCCCGGGCCGTCTGGGATTGGTGGACGGTCCCGCTGCCGGCGTTCACCCTTCGCTCACGCACCCCGGCCCGTCCTCTTTCAGCACTGACTGGGGAATTGGACCTTAGGGACCGCCAGGGCCTCCCGGCCGGAGCCGATCTCTTTCGTCGCCCAGTCCCGGCCCAGGTCGCTCTGGTCGGGCGCGGCGGGTGGGGCACCCCCGGAATCGCTCCTCTGGATCTGCCCACAACCGTCCCGGAAACGGGCCGCAGTTGCGGGCGCTGCCCCCACCTGGGCCAGCCCGGTGCGGAGCTGCCTCAGGTTGAGCTGTCGCAAGCGTTGGGCCCGGGCCATCCACTGGTCGGCCGGTTGTCCGGCGCGGGGGCTCGTCGGTGGCCGAGGGTATCATCGCTTGCCTCTACCTCCAGCCCGCTTCGATCCCCCGGTGGGGCGCTCGCGGCGGCGTCTGGGGGAAGTCCCAGGTGAGTTTGTCGGCACTGGCCAGCTCGGTTCGAGTGAGGGTCGGGAGAGCGGTCCAGGATTACCGGAGGAGGGCTGGTGCTGAAGGACTCCGGCCCACCGCGGAAGCAGGGTGCGCACGCGCACCTCAACGCCCCGGCCAGTTCGGGCTCGGAGCGGCGCTTATTCTCCCTGGCGCTGGCGCTGATCGTTGCCTTTATGGGGTTCGAGGTGGTCGCCGCCGCGCTGGCCGGCTCGCTCGCCCTACTCGCCGACGCGGGTCACATGCTGACTGACGTCGGCGCCCTGGCGGGCGCTTTGTGGGCCAGCTACCTGGCCGCGCGCCCGACCAGTGACCGGTTCAGTTTTGGGCTAAAGCGAACCGAGGTCTTGGCCGCCGCCGTCAACGGCGTGACGCTTCTGGTGGTGGCCGTCCTGGTCGGGGTCGACGCCATCGGCCACCTGGTCGCGCCTCGACCAGTTCACGGGTTGGCTCTGATCGTGGTCGCCGGAGTCGGGGTCGTGGTGAACCTGGTGGCAATTCGCATCCTGGCTCGAGCCGGCCACAGCTCGATGAGCGTTCGGGGGGTCACCGCCCATGTGGTAACCGACCTCTACGCATTCATCGCCACTGTACTTGCTGGGGCGGTCATCCTTGCGAGTGGGTTTCAGCGGGCTGACTCGATCGCATCGCTGGTCGTCGTCCTGCTCATGTTGTGGGCCGCCTTGGGGCTGTTGCTGGCCTCGGGCCGGATCCTGCTGGAGGGGACCCCGAAGTCGGTCGACCTCGACCTGGTCCGTCGCCACCTCACCGCGCTGCCGGATGTGCTCGCCGTCCATGAGCTCCATGCCTGGACCTTGACGTCGGACCTGCCCGTGCTGTCGGCGCACGTGATCGTCTCTGACCAGTGCCTTAGCGACGGCAGTGCTGGCCGGGTGATCGACCGGCTCCAGGAATGCCTGGCGGGACACTTCGATGTCGAGCACTCGACCTTCCAACTTGAGCCGGCCACCCATGCCGATCATGAGCTGCCCCAACATGGGTAGGGGGCGGCCGCTGCTGACTAGAAGCGCTCGCCCGGCTCGCCCCAACGGCCACTTCCGAATCAGCTCGACTTTTGTTGGCCGAGGCCAGCTCGGTCCGGATCGGCGGGGCCGGCTCCAGCTTGCGAGTTGCAGCACGGACCTGGGCGACAGGATGTGCCCCGTTGCGGGAGTGCCAACCCGGTGAGGGAAATGTGGGTGGTTAAGGCACTATCTCCGTCGGGGCGGACGTCAACCTGGTCCCCTATACCTATCCATACCGCGCCACCGGGGGCGAATCCACCGCCGCCGGCGACCCAAGGGGCTAAATGTCCTGAACCGCCCTGCCAGTGGGGCGGCTTGCGGGGGTAGCTCGAGAGCGGTGTATCCGGAACCATTCGGGGCAGGGAGACCTGCTCCGCCTTGACCCGGGTTAGGTGCACCGATCCCGTCGATTCAGGCAAGGGCGTCGCCTCAGTACGGCGGCGGACTGACACGCCGGGGTCAGGGCGCCATGCTGGGCACCAGATCAGCTCTGAGCAAGATCCGTCTCTTCGTTCGAGGATCGCCCAGTTGGGTTGACTCCACGCGACTGGAAGGGAGACCGAAATGGGCACCGGAACGATGGCGAAAATGATCGGACGCTCAGGCACACCTACGCACATTCCAGAGCCGAAGCTAGCCAGGTTTCTTTTTGCCGACACCCGGCTCAGCTGGCTGTGGTTGATCGTGCGGGTATACGTCGGCTGGCAGTGGCTCTCCGCTGCCATTGACAAGATCCAGGGCCCGGGATGGATCGGGCCCGGCGCGGGATCTGCCCTCCAGGGTTTCGTGGAGGGATCGATCAAAGGGAGCCTCGGGACCCATGCGGAAGTGCAGGGTTGGTACGCCACTCTCCTGAAAGACATGGTTCTTCCGCACGTGGGAGTCTGGACCTATGTGGTCACTTTCGGAGAGTTGGCATGCGGGCTGGGATTGATCCTGGGATTGTTCACAGGGATCGCTGCATTCGCGGGGGCCTTCATGAACATGAACTACATGATGGCCGGTACCGTCAGTATCAATCCGATCCTGCTTTTCCTGGAACTCCTGCTAATCCTCGCATGGCGGGTCGCAGGCTATATCGGACTCGACTTCGTCGCTCTGCCGTTCCTGGGCACACCCTGGAGCCGCGGGCGGCTACCTGAGGCACCGGCGCCGGACCATGCGCCGCAGCCGGTATGAGCGTCGCAGTCGCGGAGGCAACTCCTGATCGCCGGAACGGCTTGCCCAGATCGATGATGCATGCCGCCGTTGTGGAGAGTTTCGGCGCGCCTCTCGTCCTGCGAGATATGGAAATTCCTGCCCCGGGTGACGGAGAGATTCTGATCAAGACCGAGGCCTGCGGGGTTTGCCATACCGATCTCCATGCGGCCAACGGTGACTGGCCCCTCAAGCCCGCGCTTCCCTTCATTCCCGGCCACGAGGCAATCGGTCTGGTGGTCGCCGTCGGGGCGGCTGTCACGACCGTGCATCAAGGTGAACGGGTCGGAGTTCCCTGGCTCTACTCGGCGTGCGGTCATTGCGAGTACTGCCTGACCGGATGGGAGACGGTCTGCCCGGATGCCCAGTTTGGCGGGTATACCCGGAACGGCGGCTTTGCCGAGTACCTTCTGGCCGACCCAAATTACGTCGCTCACATCCCTGCCAACCTGGCGGCCAGAGATGCCGCGGCAATCATCTGTGCCGGCATCACTACGTACAAGGGAATCAAGGAGACCGAGGCCCAACCAGGCGAGTGGATCGCTATCTCCGGCGTCGGAGGTCTCGGTCACCTCGGCATCCAATACGCCAAGGCCATGGGGCTACATGTCTGCGCGATCGACATTGATGACGGCAAGCTTGCGCACGCCACCCGGATTGGTGCCGACTTGGTCATCAATGCCCGGGTCGGCGACCCGGCGGCGGTCTTGCAGGACAAGATCGGCGGCGGAGCCCACGGAGTTCTCGTCACCGCGCCCTCACTTGCCGCCTTCACGCAAGGGGTGGGCATGACCCGCAAGCGCGGGACCTGCGTTCTGGTCGGGTTGCCGCCCGGCGATTTTCCCGTGAAGCTTTTTGACGTGGTGGCCAACTGTATTACCATTCGCGGCTCGTTCGTGGGATCTCGTCAGGACATGGCCGAGGCGCTTACCTTCGCCGCCGAGGGCAAGGTTCGCGCCGACATAGAGATGCAACCGCTGGCGGCCATCAACGATGTGCTCACCAGGCTGAAGAATGGTGACGTGCCCTCCCGGGTGATTCTCGAGTTTCTGGATCAGTAACCGATGCGATCACGACGCAGAGGGGACAGAGGGCTCCTCGGTGGCTCCGAGCGCCGCGGAACCAACAGGAGGATTCATCCTCGGAGGATAGGTCGCGCCCAGTGATCGCATCTCCGATCACTCGGCACTGGGCAGGTGGACGTACATGCTCTGGATCCCCACCCGCCCGGGCCCACGGAACCGATTGAAAATCAGCTCGCCGACGCCGGCGAACATGCCGGTACGGAGTCCGTAGACGGCCGGGCGCATCCGCACCTCGGGATCCATGTAGACCCAGCCGCCCGGTTCGACGTCAATTTCTTCTCCGTCACCCAACACCTTCTCGAAAACATTGCCGAACCCGTGCAGCCAGACCACCCCATCGGCGTCATGGGCCTCGAAGCGGTCGACCCAAAAGCCGCTGTTCCCGAAGAGGTTGTTGCTCAGGCCCCGGAGATGACTGGTGCTGTAGCGGACCGACGCCGTCGCAGCCAGGAACTGGTGCTCGCGCACCAGGATGGCGGCCCCACGGGGAAGGTCGAGCGGGAAGACGTGCCCGGGCGCGTCCCGGGAGAAGGCGATGTCACCTCTGCCCTTGGCTTCGGTGAGCAGGAGTTGGCGCCCCGAGACGAGGCGCCGGACGGCCCCTCGAACGGCCTTGAGCTTGATCGTCACCTGGGGCTCTTTCCAGAGCACCACGTGATGCTCGAAGTACACCGCCATGGAACCGTCCATGGTGCAGTGAAGCATCGGCACCAGCTCGCCCTCGATTAGGTAGGAGATCCCCGGGGCCAGTCCCTCGCGGATCCGGGTGGGGAGCATCTGGGGAGGGTTCACGGCCGCTCTCCTCCGGTTCCGGGCGGATTCGCTGGTATGGTCCTCCCTCCCGCCGGGTCGGTGCCGCTCAGGCGGTGGGCGTGATCACGAGCTTCACGTGAGGGGAGGCAGCCTGCCGAATCCAGGCCGCCGTGACCTCCTCGAGCGGGACCTCCTCGACCTCCAGCTGAATCCGGCCCCGGGCGGCGTGGTCGGCCAGCTCGCGGAAGGCGCGGGCCTGCTGCTTCGGGCTGGTGCCTGAATTGAAGTGGCCGAGGATGACCAGCTGCCTCCCCCGGACGATCTGCGAGCTGAGCGTCGCCAGGTCTCCCGCGCTCTGACCCAGATTGACGATCCGCGCCGAGGGGGCGGCGGCAGCCACCGCCGCCTCGAGGGGGACCCCCCAGACCGGGTCGAAGACCACCTGGACCGGCCCCTCGGCGGCTACGGCGAACTCGGCCCCGAGCTCGGCGACGCTCTGGTCGGTCAGGGCGACGACGGCGTCGGCCCCCAACTCGAGGGTGCGGACCAGGGCCTTTTGATCGCGGCCCGCCGCGACCACCCTTCCCGCGCCCAGCAGCCGGGCGATCTGGACCGCGAGCTGGCCGACGACCCCGGTCGCCCCCAGGATGAGCACCCGCTCTCCGCGCTGGAGCCTGGCCTTGTCCACCAAACAGATCCAGGCGGCCACGCCTGCCACTCCCAGGCCGGCGGCGACTGGGGAGGACAGCTCATCCGGGAAATTGAGGCAGGCAGCCCGGTCTGCCACCGCCCACTCGGCCAGGGCTCCCTGAGATCTGGACGAGGTCTGGAAGCGCACCCGCTTGCCCTTAAGCCGATGGCTCCCCTCGACCACGGTGCCAACCCCCTCGGACCCCGGCACGTAGGGGAGCTCGGGAGTTCCACTCCTGAACCCCCCGGCGGCGATCCGCAGGTCGACCGGGTTCAGCGCCGCCGCCTCCACCTGAATCAAGACCTGGCCTGGAGCCGGTGCCGGCACCGGAATCTCCCTTGGGACTGGGGGGACGCTCAACTGAGACACGACCGCGGCTCGCATGGTCGTCCGGTTCACCCGCTCACACCCTATGTTTGAACGGTGGGGAGCCCGCCCGTGACCACGGTCAGGCCCGCCCACATTCCCGCCGCCTCGTGTCCGGGTACTAGGCAGGCCAGCCGGTAGCTCCCGACCTGGCTCGCCGTAAAGGTGTAGGTCGCCGTCTGTCCGGGCGGTGTGCCCACGGTCGGGTTGGGCGTTCCCGCCCCGGGAAAGGCCGGGGTCGCGCCGGTTGCGGTGACCACTACCGCAGAGTGGCTCAGGGGTCCCATGTTGCTGAACTCAACCGTAACGCTCCAGCCCTCGGGCACGGAGACCCGCATCGCCCCCGCTGCCTCGCCGTCGAAGTTGAGCCCGTGATCAGCTCCCTGATAGGAGGCGATCGCCTTCCAGGTCAGAGTCCTGGTCGCGGCGTCGAACGAGACCCAGCGGTCGAGCGTGACCACGGCACTGCTGGCGCTCGGCGTCGGCGTCGCCCGCGGGCTCGGCGACTGGGTCGGGGTTGCGACCGGCCTCGGGAGCAGGAAGTCCGGTCGCACGGAGATCAAGCCATCGACGGTGAGGGTGAGCTCGGTAGCCCGGCTCGCTCGTCCCGGCTGGATGCTCCAGGCGGTGAAAGGGTGGGAGGAAGGAAAGGCGGGAATGGCTGAGAGTGTGGCCCGGTCCCCGCAGGCGACCGCGATCGTGTTCACGTTCCGGGAGAAGTGGAAAATCTGGCCGGCGACCCGGGCCTGGACGCTGCCCAGGAGGGCAGTACCTGAACTCGGGATGACCACTGTCACCGAACAGCCCACCCCGGTTTCGGGCGAGCTAATTGGGTTGCCGCCGCACCCTGCCAGCAGCGCCGCCAGCCCCAGGCCGGCCAATCCCCATAGTGCGGGGCGCCGGGTCGGAGGGAAGCGGCCCCAATTCGATCCGGCCCGGGCCGGGCCGCCACCTTGCATCCCGACCAGGGTACCCGATGGGGTGGGCGAGGCAGCCTTCGTCGAGCGTTGCGGGTGCCTATTTTGGGGCGGAGCGCTACCGTAGGCGTCGGTGAGTGCGACCAATGAGCTCGCGGTCAAGGAGACGGGCGCCGACAGAAGGCAAGACGAGAGGCGCGACCGCCCCTGGCAGGTGGTCGTCTGGAATGACCCAGTCACCCTGATGAGCTATGTCGTCTTCGTGTTTCGCCGGCTCTTCGGCTTCGATCTGCCGACTGCGACCAAGCTTATGCTCCAGGTCCACAACGAGGGCAAGGCGGTTGTTGCCACTGAGCCTCGGGAGCGGGCCGAGGTGGCGGTCGCCCAGCTCCACGCTCACGGCCTGCAGGCGACCCTGGCTCGGGACTGAGCGTGGCCCAGATCAACCGCCAGGGCGAGCTGGTTTACCTCCGGGTCAGCCGGGGGGAGCGGAGGGCGCTCCTCCAGATCCTGGAGCGGCTGGAGCCGCTCGTAGAACACTGTCACTGGGCCAAGCCCCGGGCCTACCAGGCGGAGGAGGACGAGCGCGAGTACCAGCGCCTGGTGGGGACCGATCTGGCCGACGCCCGCGCCGCCGACCTGGCCCAGGTTCGGGTCGCCCTGGAGTCGGACGAGCGCATCCTGCTCTCCTCGGACGGCGCCATGGCCTGGATGCGAGCCCTCAACCTGCTCCGGCTGGCCTTGGCCGAGCGGCTCGGCATCGCCGCCGACGGCTGGGAGGAGAAATACACCCTCCAGGAGCACCGCAAGCCTCCGCTGGCTACGCTCCACCTGCTCAGCTGGGTCCAAGAGGGTCTGGTCGAGGCGCTCAGTCCCGGCTGAGCTGGCAGCGGACGAGGCTTAGGAGGGGGGCCGTCCCCAGAGCTCGGCCATCCAGCGTTCCAGCTCATCGGGGTGGGAGGGGAGCCCGACGCTCAGCAGGCGGTAGCCGTCCTCGGTGACCAGCACGTCGTCCTCGATCCGGACGCCGATCCCCCGCAGCTCCTCGGGGACAGTGAGATCGTTGGGCTGGAAGTAGAGGCCGGGCTCGACGGTGATCACCATGCCCGCCCGCAGCGGTCCCGACCGATAGGTCTGCTCCCGGGCGCGGGCGCAGTCGTGGACATCCAGGCCGAGCATGTGGCTGACGCTGTGCAGGGTGAAGCGCGTGTGCAGCTGACTCTCGGGCCGCAACGACTCCTCGGCGCTGACCGGGAGCAGCCCCAGGTCCGCGAGACCCTCGGCTAGCACCCGCATGGCGGCGCGGTTGGGGGCGACGAAGTCGTTGCCCGGAAGCACCTCCGCGAAGGCGGCAAGCTGGGCCCGGTAGACCAGCTCGTAGACCCGCCGCTGGGCGGGACTGAAGTGTCCATTTATGGGTACGGTCCGGGTCACGTCGGCCGTGTAGAAGCGGTTGGTCTCCACCCCGGCATCGAGGAGGAGAAGCTCGCCGGGACGGACCTCGCCGGTGTTGCGACTCCAGTGGAGGATGGTGGCGTGGCTGCCGGCGGCAGCGATCGTCGAGTACCCGACGTCGTTTCCGGCCGAGCGTGCCCGGCCGAAGAAGGCGACCTCCACGTCGCGCTCAGTGGCGGCCTGGGGAAGAGCTCGGACCACGTCCTCGAACCCTTGCCGGGTCAGCTGGCAGGCCTCCTCCAGGAACTCGATCTCGGTGGCGTCCTTGACTAGCCGCATCTCCGACAGTTGAGCCGCCAGCTCCTCGTCGGGCCCGGCCAGGTCGGCGGCGAGCTGATCCACCTTGGGATCAACCCGGCGGAGCACCACTCCCCGGTCGTGACCGACGATCACAGGCGCCAGCTCGCTGATCGGTCGCCCCTCGATACCGAGGTGGCCTTGGGTCGCCTCCAATCCCCGGCCCGGGCCGACCCAGAAGACCCCCTTGACCCGATTGGTGAAGAAGTCGCTCTTGGAGAAGTCGGCGGAGGGTTCGGTGAAGATCGCGGCGCGGTGGCCACCTCCCTCCTGCGGCTCCAGCACCAGGACCTCGTCCGGCTGTCCCTCCCCAACCAGATAGAGGTAGTCGGTAGCTGCCCGGAAGGGATAGGTGGTGTCGTTGGCGCGGACCTTCTCGACGCCCGCCGGAACCACGACCAGCATTCCGGGGAAGCTCCTCGAGAGCTCTTCGCGGCGGGTCTGGTAGCTCTCGGCGCCGGCGATCGGCGGGAGCGCCGGGTGACTTGGGTCGGCCCAGCCGCGGGCCATGAATTCGATCAGGGCCGGGGTCGGAGACTGGTCGTGGGGCGCCCGCGTCCGGTCCTCTGCGCTGGCGGGGGGCGACTCGTCGGGGATCACGGCTGGATCTTATCCGACTCCTGAACTCGGACCGGCTCCCGTCGCGCCCCGGCGCCGGTCTCGCGCTTGCCGTTACCGTGTCAATGTGCGCGCCGTCGAGCGGTTCCCCGTAGAGCAGTCATCCGCCCCGGCCGGACCCCTGGCCCCCGGATCGATGCCGCGGGTTGCCTACTTCTCACCCGAGTTCGGGGTCAGCGAGCGTATCCCCCAATACTCGGGCGGGCTCGGAGTGCTGGCGGGGGACTACCTGCGGGTCTGCGGCGACGAGGGCTGGCCCCTGGTAGGGGTCGGTCTCTTCTACCACCAGGGCTACTTCCATCAGAAGTTGGATCGAACCGGCTGGCAGCGGGAGTCCTATCTGGAGCAGGACCCAATCGAGCTGGGGCTGGTGGCGGTCGAGGACGCCGTCGTCGAACTTGAATTGGGTGGGAAGGTGCTGCGGGCTCAGGTCTGGCGCCAGCAGCTGGGACGGGTGCCACTTTTTCTGCTGGACACGACCGGGGTCGACAATCCCGCCGACCTGGCCCGAGTGACCGATCGGCTGTACGGTGGGGACATTGAGCACCGGCTCCTCCAGGAGATCCTGCTCGGGATGGGCGGGGTCAAGGCACTCAAGCTGGCCGGGGAGCGGCCGCTGCTCTTCCATAGCAACGAGGGCCATGCTGGGTTCTTGGTGCTGGAGCGGATCCGCGCCTTGGTCAGTGACGAGGGGCTCGAATTTGACGAGGCGCTCGAGGCCGCTCGCGCGGGGACCATCTTCACCACCCACACCCCGGTCCCGGCCGGGATCGACCACTTTCCGTTCGAGCTGATGACCCGCTACTTCCAGTCCTGGTGCGACGCCGTCGGGGTTCCCCTCGGGCGCCTGATGGAGCTGGGACATTTCCCAGGCCAGGCGCAGGAGGACCCCTTCAACATGGCGGTCATGGGGCTGCGGCTCTCCGGCCAGTCCAACTCGGTCTCCGAGCTGCACCGAAGGGTGAGTCAGCGCATGTTCGCCGGGCTTTGGCCGGACCTGCTTCCGGAGGAGGTGCCCATCCGGGCGGTAACCAACGGTGTCCACGCCCGGAACTGGGTTTCGGCGGAGATGCGCCACCTGCTCGAGCGCTATCTCGGGCCGAGGTGGGATGTCCACGGGGCGGTCGACTGGCGCCGGCTCAAAGCCGCCTCCGACCGGGAGCTCTGGGAGGCCCGCCAACCCGGCCGGATTCGGCTCATCGAGGGCGTGAGGCGGCGCCTCGAAGGGGTCGAGCGCGAGCGCGGGACGGCCGATGGCGATCTCGGATGGACCAGAGCTGTGCTCGATCCCGCCGCCTTGACCATCGGATTCGCGCGGCGCGTAGCCGAGTACAAGCGCGCTTTGCTGCTCTTCTCCCAGCCGGAGCGGCTGGCCCGGCTTTTGCTCGATCCCGAGCGGCCGGTCCAGCTGGTCATCGCCGGCAAGGCTCACCCGCAGGATCAGCAGGGCAAGCAGATCATCCGGGCCCTCGCCGAGGCCGCTCGGGCTCCCGACCTGCGCGCCTCGGTGATCTTCCTTGAGGACTACGACATGGGGCTGGCGCGCCTGCTCTACCAGGGCGCTGACCTCTGGCTCAACACCCCCCGGCGCCCCATGGAGGCCTGTGGTACCAGCGGTCAGAAGGCGCTGCTCAGCGGCGCTCTCAACTGCTCCATCCTCGACGGCTGGTGGGACGAAGGCTGGGACGGGGAGTCGGGTTTCGCGATCCCCTCCTTCGAAGAGTCGGAGGACGATACCGAGCGTGACCGGCTCGAGGCCGATGCCCTCTTCGAGATCCTGGAGCGGGAGGTAGTGCCCACGTTCTACGGCCGCAGCCAGGAGGGGCTTCCCCACCACTGGCTCTCCAAGGTCCGCCACTCCCTGGAGACCCTCGGCCCGCTGGTGCTGGGCTCGCGCATGGTTGCCGATTACGTCCGCCGCCTCTACCAGCCGGCCGTCGACGCCGCCCTCTTCACCCCGCGGGACCGGCATGTCGAGGCGCGGCTCCGAGCCGCCTGGTGGCAGCGGGTCCGGCGCGACTTCGGAGAAGCTCGGGTGTCGGCCCGGGCCCTCCCCCGCGAGGGCGACGGCGGCCCTGCGCCGGCGGGGGAGGAGAAGGTGGTCGAGGCGCTCGTCGAGCTCGGCAATTTGCCTCCCGAGGACGTCCAGGTGGAGCTGCTCCACGGCCTCGTTGACGCCGAAGGGCGCCTGCTCGCCCCTCAGGTGGAACCGATGGTTGAGGACCAACCTCACTCCAACGGGAGCCACCGCTACCTGGGGACCATGGTCCTGGGCGCGGCGGGGGAGTACGGCTTCACCGTCCGCCTGCTGCCGCGACCGCCCAGCAGCGATCCCCTGCCCGCCGAGACCCCGGTGAGCTGGGCGGAGCCCGCCCGGCGACCGCGGTGAACCCACCGCCTCGGGTGCGGGCACGCCGGTGACGGCGGAAGGACCCCTGGGGGTAGCCTCGGCCGCCGGCGAGGAGCAGGTGGAGCTGTATGTCCGCACCTACCGCTCCCTGTTGCGCTCCTCAGGGGAGATCCGGCTTCAGGCCCTGGAGCGGGCCCACCTGGGCATGGAGTCGTCGCTGCACCCGCTCGGCGCTGCGCCCGAGCTCGACAGTGGAGCTCTGCTCTACTCGCTCCACCGCTTGCCTCCCGTCGTTCTGGAGCTGGAGCACGTGTACCTGGGTCAGTCTCCCGAGCTGCTTCGTCGGCAGCAGGGCTCGGCGCCGGCGGACTGGCTGCCGGTGGTGGCTCCGGGCCGGCGCCGTCGCTGGTGGTGGAATCCCGAGCTGCGGACCCTGGCGGTCGCCCTGGCCAGCAGCTCGGACCTGGACGACCTGGTCCCCACCCTGGTCGCGATGCAGCTGGAGTGGAACAAGGCCCATGCCCTGCTCCACGACCGGATCGAGGGAGGTGCAGAGTCTCTCGATGCATCGGTTCGGGGTCGGCTCGGGATTTCGGAGGATGACTGGATTCGGCTGAGCTCGGTATTCGGTCCCCGGCTGCCCGACTTCGTCGCCGAGATCATCCGGCGCCCGATGGACCTCGGAATTCGGCTCCTGGGGGGGTCTCAGGTCGGTTATGCCCGCGCTACCAGGGAGTGGTGGAGGCCCTTGGGAGACGTGCTCCGCCAGGAGAAGCTGATCGATCGGCCCCTCTACTTCGTGAGCAGCAACGCCCACTGCCTGGTCAACCTCCTGTCTGGGGTGGCCCGAGAGCGGGCCGGCCAGGTCGAGGACTGGGTCGCCGAGGCCGGCGATCCCGAGCTGCGCGCGATCGCGGATGAGCTCTCCAACACGGGATCACGACTATCCCGAGAGAACTTTCTCTACTACGCCGCCCGGCGCTGGTTCGGGGCCCACCCCGAAGAGCTCCAGCGGCGGGCCCAAGAGGAGCGCGGAGAGGGAATCTTCCACATCCCCTCCCAGTCGGGGACGGATGTCGCCGCGCAGCTGATAGTGCTCGACCGGCTCCAGTCCGCCCGGCTGGATCCGAGGCTCCGCTCGGCGACGGCGGCCAAGGCGCTGAGCGGCTCCCCGCACCTGGTCCTCAACATCCAGTACCCACTCGGCCAGGGCGCCTACCACATCCTTCGCCAGGTGATGGAGGCGACCGATCGCCTCGACGGGGTCTACATCCTGGGCAAGGCGGCCACCCTGAATGCGGATGTCGGCGACGTGCTGGTCTCCGACGTGGTTCACGATGAGCAGAGCGGCAACACCTATTGGCTCAACAACTGCTTCTCCTTTGCCACCCTCTCTCCCTTCGTGACTTCGCGCTCGGTGCTGGACCGCCAGCGGGCGGTCTCGGTGCGCTCGACGTTTCTTCAGAATCGGGGCTATCTGGAGCGCTATTACCGGGACGCCTACACCGTCGTAGAGATGGAGGCTGGCCCCTACCTGGGCGCCGTCTTCGAAGCTGGCGACAGTTCCCGTTACCCCGACCGGGAGCAGGTTGACTTGACCCGCCCGGCCATGGAGGTGGGTGTGATCCACTACGCCTCCGACACCCCCTACACCCAGGCCCGGACCCTGGGTGCGCGAGGGCTCCACTTCGAGGGCATGGAGGCCACCTACGCTGGGGCCCTCGCGATCGCGGCCAGGATCCTGGAACGGGAGGGCGGCGCGGCACTGACCCCGGGGATGATCGGGTGAGCGGGCTGGCCCGAGAGCGGTGCCAGGCCTGCACAGGATCGACCCCGACCGTCTCGCCCGAGCAACTGCCGGAACTGCTGGCCGAGCTGGACGGGGGCTGGAGCATCGGGGGTGACCGCCTCCGACGGCGCTTCGGCTTCCCCAATTTCGCCGAGCCGTTCACCTTGGCCACCCGGGTCGCGCTTCTGGCAGAGCGAGAGGGTCACCACCCCGACCTCACCATTGGGTGGGGCTACCTCCTTGTCGAGCTGACCACCCACGTAGCCGGGGGCCTCACCCGGAACGACTTCATCCTGGCCGCCCGGATCGACCTAGCCGTTGCGACCGCTCTGGGTACGGCATCCTGACAGTAATTCCTTGGTAGGTTGCCGACATGCGTCACCCCAGCGATGACGCCCCTAGTCCGGGTGAGATCATCGTGGCCGCCGATCCAGCGCGCTTCCTGACTTCCTCCGACCAGACTGGCGTGGTCTTCGGCGACCACTTCTCGCGGGGCAGATTCCCGGTGTGGCACGCGCTGGCATCGGCTCGCTCATCCTCGAGCCCTCTCAGTCCTCTTCGATCGCCAGACGGATCGGGGAACTCCCCGCGATCAGACTCGGCGAGCTGGCCGACGTAGCTCAGGGTTTCAACCACCGCGACCTGGCCCACGTTCTTCGCGGTCGCAGTCGCTCCAACTCCTGGACCTAGCCTACCGTCGGCGGCGGTTGTGCCGCGGGCGGCCACAGTCCGCCAGCGGCGACGGGGCTATCGCCCCAGGCCGTGGCGGAGGGCGTAGGCGGTGGCCTGGGAGCGATCGCGGCTGGAGGTCTTGGCGAAGATCCGGTTGACGTGGGTCTTGACGGTGGCCTCGCTCACGTAGAGCTGTGACGCAATCTGCGGATTGGAAAGTCCTTCGGCGATGAGGCCGAGCACTTCGCCCTCCCGGTCGGTGAGTCCGTCCGGGAGCACCGCGGGCCGCGACGCACGACTCCCGGCCGCAGCGACGAGGCGCTGGTGGATCGACTGCTGGAGGACAGCCTGTCCAGCGGCGGCCGCCTCAAGCGCACGTCGGAGGTCGTCGCCCCCTGCGTCTTTCGTGAGATACCCGAGTGCCCCAGCGCTCAGGGCGCTCATGATCGATTCATCGTCAGCGTATGTGGTGAGCACCACTACCTGGGTGTCCGGCGTTCGGGCTCGGATCGCGGCCGTCGCTTCGACGCCGTCCATGTCTGGCATGCGTAGGTCCATCAGGACCACATCGGGGTGGGCCGCCGCAGCAAGATTCACCGCCGCGGCGCCGTTCTCGGCGACCCCTACCACCTCCACCCCGGGCATGTGCTCAAGGATCGTCACCAGTCCCTCGCGCACCACCCGCTGATCATCGGCGACAACAACTCTCACGCGGGTAACCTCAAGAGGACCCGCCACCCGGCATCCGTAGGCCCCGCCTCGATCTGCCCGTGCAGGAGAAGGGCGCGTTCCCGCATCCCTTGGAGCCCATAGCCATTCCCGCCTCGGGGAGTTGGAGAGCCTGGAATCGTGGCTGGGTTGGTCACACTCAGGCTGACGGCCCCTGCATCGAAGTCGAGCGTGACTGAAACGGGGGCGCCGGGCGAGTGCTTATGAGCATTGGTTACGGCCTCTTGCGCCGCACGGTAGAGAGCCTGGTTCACTTCGGGGGGCAAAGGCCGAGGCGGGCCAGACACCGTCAGGGCAGCGTCCGAGGAAGCGGTCAATCGGGTGAGTTGCTCCGCCAGAGGCAGCTGGTTCTCACGCAAGGCCTGCACGGCTTCGCGGGCTTCCAGCAATCCTGCGCCCACCAGCCGCCGGGTGCTGCGCAGCCCCTCGCGGAGAGTCTCCGCGTCCCGGGGTTCCCCAACCAGGGTGTCGAGAGCCTGCAGTCGCACGGAGAGCGCCCCTAACGTGTGGGCGAGGACGTCGTGGATCTCTCGGGCCAGGCGGTTGCGTTCGGTCAGCACGTCGGCCCGGGCGCGCTCTACCGCCGCCCGCTCGCGCTCCACCGCCAGCATTGCGGCCTGCTGGATCCGGACCGCGGTGTGGCGGCGGCTGATCCCGATCACCAGTCCCGCCAAGGCGACAACGATGCCCTCCAGCACCAGAATTGAGGGGCGCCCGCCCAACTCCGCAGCCCCCGCCAAGGCGGCAGGAGCGACTGCCGCGAGGCCGAGAGCGCCGGGGAGTTCGATCGCTGTGCCGGCACCCAGGCCGGCGACGCCAACGAAGGCGATAGCAGCTGGAGCGAAGACCGCGAGCGGCCCGCCGACCACTCCGAGCAGGGCCACCGAAACCACCGTGATGCCCTCTCGCTCCCACGCGCTGGCGCCGACCCAGGCCACCCAGGCGAGGGCGGCCACCACCAGCAGCACGACTGCTGTCAGATGGCTGCCTGGGAGCGTTGGGCGGATCTCGGTGACCACCAGTGCGGTCAGAAAAGCGAGGCCGAGCAGTCGGAGCGCCGCCCACAGAGACGGGACGGCCCACCCACGGTCCGGGTTCAAGTTAGTGGCCATGTCCGGCCATGATGCTCCGGTGGGGTTCGCTTCAGAATCAGCGGAAGTTGGGCAGAGCTTCGGCCAGCCGCGGACGGCGCCCGAGCTGGGACCGCCATGCGAGCACCATCGTGCGGCCCACGACCTCGGCGATCGCCATGACGATCAGCGCTGAGACCCATGCCTGCGCGCTGGTGATTCCGTGCGCCGCGCTGAACCGCCCGATCAGGGGTCCGCCGCCGTTCTGTGCGTAGAGGGCGAACGCCACGCGGGCCGTCATGCCAAAGACCCATAGCGCGGCGGCGAGCCAGCCCGCTTTTGCGACCGCGACTCCGTCGCTACCGAAGTGCACGGCGGTGAAGTGAGCACACAGCGTTCCCAGCATGAGGCCAACCACGGCCCCTCCCAGTGTCAGGGTCAGGTCGTTTCCAGCCGTGGGAATCCCATGCAGATAGGTGACTGCAGCCCAGCCCACCAGGCCCATGGGCCACAACAGCCCGAAGACGGTTAGACGCTTCCCGCGGATCTGGTGTACCACCAGAGAGATGAGTAACCCCGTGATCAGGTAGTCAGAAAATGTCATGCGCTGAGTGTCAGCAGCCGGCCCCGCCAGGGTCGTCAACCCCTGGGCTGATATTCGGGAGGATCTTTCTCCACCCGCCTGCCCTTCCTCTGACCCGCTCTCCGCACCGGGCCTGAGCCGGGAGTCCCGAGACCCCGAACGCCCAGGGCATGTGCACGTGCTGTGCCAGCGTGGAACCCGCTCGGCGATGCTGCCCACTCGGGGTGACGGTCGCTGGTAACTGCCGGGGGAGCGCAGCCAGCTCTCCCTCGTGAACGATCGTTATCCGAGCGCCACTCCCAGGTGCTCGAGGAGTCCTCTTCAGCTCTTGCTCGAGGAGCACAACCCGTACCACATGCCACGCTCAGCCCTACCGCAGCTTTCGGGCGTCTCTTGTGCCCCTCATAGGCCGGGTCCGAACCCGCTCTATTGCTGCATCATCATGTATGATGCGCTGATGCGGACTACCGTGGACCTTCCCGACGACCTTCACCGGGTCGCCACGTCGCTGGCCCGCGACCGCGATCAGAGCCTGAGCCAGACCGTGAGTGACCTGCTGCGGAAGGCACTTGGCCCCGGGATTGACGGCGAGCACGTGAGCCAGGACGCCGCCACCGGTTTGCCCCTGGTGCGGCTCGGCCACCTGGTGACCACCGAGATGGTGCGCGCCGCGACCGACGAGTAGTGACTCATCTCCTGGACAGCAACGTCGTTGCTGCGCTCGCAGTCGTTGACCACGTCCATCACAGCGCCGCGGCCCGGTGGTGGCGTGCCACCGAAGAACCGTTCGCAACGTGCCCCATCACTCAGGGTGCCTTGATACGCCTGCTCATCCGTGAAGGACTAGATGCCAGCGCGGCCAAGCGCGCCCTCGGGCTGCTGACCGGCCATGAGCGCCACACCTTCTGGCCCGACGACATCGGCTACGACTTGATCGACCTGAGCCGCGTGCTCGGCCACGCCCAGGTCACCGACTCCTACTTGGCTGCCCTTGCCCGGCAGCGGCAGGCGAAGCTTGCCACCTTCGACCGGGGTCTGGCCAAGGACGCGCCCGACGTAGTGACGCTCATCCCGGTGACCTGATCGCAGCACCCGCGCGGTACCCATAGGCCCGACCCATCACCGAGCGACTCGACGTAGAGGTCAACCCCCGTGCGCTCTCCGGGATGACGGAGAAGTCCCCAACGCGCGCGACCCGTTCTCCGGTACCCGCCATGTGCGGCTCTTCGGCGCCGACAGCCCCCCGGCAACACCCTGGGCGGGCCATGCAAGGCCGGTTGGCGCGCTTGACTTCGTGACCTACTGGGGAGGGAGTCACACCGATTCCCACCGGCGAGTTCGCTGGTTCTGTTCGCCCGGCTGGTTTTGGGGAAGCGGCCTGCCCTAGCGGACTATCAATACCCTCGATCGAGGTCCGGTGCCGGGAGTGGTGAGCTTCTGTGTGGGGCCGGGGATCGGTGTGTCAGAGTGGCGCGCCGCCGAACGAGATCTCGTTGTCGCACGGGTCGTGGTAGGTGACCTTGCGGACGCCGTTGTCGAGGGTCTCCCGGCTCGTCGGCTCGATCCCGCGCCGGGCGAGGGAGGCGGTGCGCACGTCGAGATCGTCGACGAAGATCGTGTGACGGGCATGGCCGGCGTCCTCGGGTTGCTCCCTGATGTAGATGAATCGGTGCTCGGCTAACTCCCAGGCAGCCTCGATCTCATTCGGCAGAAAGCTCGGCGGCGAACCGAGAAACCGCTGGTACCACTCGACGGCTGGTGCGTATTGACGCACCAGAATCCCCGCGAATAGGTCGAGAGCCACGTCACGATCATAGGGTTCACCGACGACCCTAAGTCGACGCTTCCCATAACCGACGACATGGGGCTCAGCCACCGCCCTCCGACCAGCTTTGGCCGTCGCCGATCCCCTGTCCCGGTATCGGCGTTCCAGGCCCGCTGGACGCCTTCGCGCGGTCGCCCTCGCCACTGACCCGACGTCATTGGCGTTCTCATCGCGAACTCGCCAGTTCGGCTCGTCGCCTGGGGACGAGCCCGGACGTCGCCCGACCGAAGGCCGGTTTTCGGATCCCTGGCTGGGTCCGCGCCAGACGCGCTTCCTGGAGGGGCTAGGACGATGGGCCGTGGAAAGTTCGGTTAGGCCTCTCTGCTGTCTGCCGAAGGTGCGAGCAGAGGCTTTGCGGCAATGAGCCCGGCCTTTTTGGTACGCGTCTCCGGGCGCCCTCAGTCCTCCCGGTCGCCTCCCCAGTGGCGCAGGCGGTGGCTCGCGCGCGCCTCGTGCCGGGCGAGCCGCCGCTCGACCAGGTGGGCTCTCCGTGAGTCGACCAGATCCGACCTCCGGTCCGCCGGTTCCGCGCTTCCCTTGGTGATCACGCTGACCTCGCCGATCATGGCCAGGGCGGTGACTCGGATCGTGGGCGAGCCTGGGAGTGGCTTCGTTGAGCCGATCCGAAGAGTCTTGGTTCCCATGATTGCGACGCCGTCCACGTCGACGTCGATACCGTCCGGGACGATCACCTGGATGGAACCCATGACCGCGACCGCCGTGATGTGGCTGAAGTCGGCCAGCACCTCGGCCGCCCTCAGGTCGAGCACGCACTCGCCCATCACGGCGAGGGCGCGCGACTGCGGTTGCAGCACCCAGCGCCCCTTGCGCACCGCCGAGGACATGATCCCTACCAACCAGGAGGTACCGGGGGTGCTCGCCGGCAGCGCGGGCGTCGCCTGGCCGAGATCGGCGTCGAGTCGGTGGATCTCGGCCATGGTTCGGGCGCTGAGGGCGGACTCAAGCCGATCGGAGAAGTCGGTCAGGTCAAGCCGACCGTCCGCGCAGGCCGCGCTCAGCCGCTCGACCAGGAGGTCGCGCTCGCGGTCGGACGCCAGGACGGCGCCCTCTGACCCGGCGGGAGCCGGCCCAGGCTGGAGCGGATCGGGCATCCGGGCAGTCTATACCCGCTCCCAGGTGATCTCGGAGGGCTCCCTTGCGGCTCCTCCGGACCGGAGCTAAGAACGTGCCGTCGCCAGCCCGCTTGCAGCTTGGCCCCGCCATCCCTCTCTCGCCGCGGCACGCGAGGCGGAGGGTGGTCGACCTTCGCCGTACTTATCAGCCGGGACGCAAGATGGACTAGCGTCAGGCAAGGTAAGCTTGTCAGGTGAGTGAATCGATCAGGCTCCGCGTCGCCGCCTTGACCGTACTGGTGGGGCTCGGAGTTGCCGCTCTGGTGACCGGCGCGCCCGGGGTGGCGGCAAGTTCGGGTGGCCTCGCCGACGTCGCCTGCGCGGGCTCGCTGCAGCTTCTGATGGACCACTATCTGGGGCCGTCCTTCACCAGCCGGACGGGCGATCAATACCAGGGGCTGGCGGCCGGAAGCCTGGGGCTGGCGCAGGAGATTCTGGCCGGAGAGATTCGGCCCAACGTATTCGTACCCGTAGGGCACGCGCCGCTCGCCCTGTTGGAGCCCAGGTTCACGGGCTGGGCGATCCGGTTCGCTGCCAGCCCACTGGTGCTCGCCTACTATCCGAAAGGGCCCCACGCCAAAGAGCTGAGGAAGATTGCCCAGGGCAAACTCCCGATCCAGGATCTCTTCACCCTGATGGCAACCCCCGGGTTCCGACTGGGGCGTACCGACCCGGCCATCGATCCCCAGGGCCAAGCCTTCGAGATGATGATCCAGCTGGCTGAAAAGCATCTCCATGTCAGCCGCCGGACTGGGACAGCCGATCTGGGCGGCTCCAACGGCCCCGCTCAGATCTTTTCCGAGACGGCACTCGAACCGGATCTGCAGGCGGGGCAGCTGGACGCGGCCAGCGCCTTTCTGCCCCAGGCGGTGCAGCTCCACCTGCCCTACATCGCCCTGCCCGCCCTGATCAACTTCGGCGATCCCAAAGACGCCCGAACGTACTCCCAGGCCACGCTCACGATCGCTCCCAAGCAGACGGTGCGCGGCTCGCTACTCGACCTGGAGGTAGCAGTCCTGAAGGGATCTGATCAGGGAGCGGCCGACGCCTTCGTCGCCTACCTGATGTCCGGACCGGCCCGGCGAACCCTGGCCAGAGAGGGATATGAGCTGCTCAAGCCCACCCTGCTCGGCAAGTCCTCCGCGGCCCCCTCCTCGATCAGGGACGCCGTCCGCAAGGCGTGATCGTCAGCCCGGCGTCGGCCGCGCCGCCGCCCCGTCGCTATCGAGCCACCACCTCCATCTCGCTGCTGGGGGCGCTCGTCGTCTGGGTAGCCCTGCTCGGGCCGCTGATCGCCCTCCTGGTCCATCTCACTCCGGGCGCGGTGGTTAGTGCCCTGCGCCAGCCGGGCGCCTGGCAACCGCTGGAGGTATCGGTACTGGCATCCTTGGTGGCGCTGGGCGTGATTCTTCTGATCGGCACCCCGCTGGCATATCTGCTGGCCCGGGACCGCCTGCCCCACCCCCGGGTCTGGGAGGTGGGGGTGATCCTGCCCCTGCTGACTCCCCCCCTGGTACTGGGCCTGCTGCTGGTCTTCATGGTCGGACAGGCGACCCCTATCGGGGCCGCTCTCAGTCACCTAAACCTGACCGCCTCGGACACCTTCTTCGCGTTGGTGATCGCCGAAATCTACGAGGCTGTGCCCTACTACGTGCTAGGCGCGGAGGCTGCCTTCGCCGCCGTGGATCCCCAACTTGAGCAGGCCGCCGCCCTCCTCGGCGACGGCCACTGGAGAACCTGGCGGCGGATCACCCTGCCCCTGGCCGCTCCCGGACTGGCGATGACCCTGGCAGTGACCTGGGCCCGTGCCATGGGCGCCTTCGGGGCGGTCCTCATCATCGCCTACCATCCGTTCGGACTTCCGATGCAGATCTGGACCACCCTGCAGGAGTCCGGGCTGAGTGCCGCCCTTCCCTTCGCCCTGGTCCTGCTGGTCGTCGCCCTGCCGCTGCCAATCGGGGCATACGTTTGGAGTGCCCGTGCTCGTCGCCGACTTTGAGGTCCGCCGGCGCCAGTTCGCGGTGAACGTGGCGATCCAGCTCGAGCCCGGTGAGCGGCTGGCCGTCCTGGGTCGCTCCGGGGCCGGCAAGACGACCTTTCTGGAGGCCGTGGCGGGGCTGGTCGAGCTCGACCGGGGTGAGATCCGGCTCGGCTCCCGGCTGCTCAGCTCGGCGGGAGGCGCTCACGATCTGCCGGTGGGGCGACGCGGGGTCGGGCTGCTCCGCCAGAACCCGGGGCTGTTCCCCCATCTAACCGTGCAGGAGAACATCTGCTATCCGGGCCATTCCCGGCCCGACGTCGCCGTGGCGATGGCCAACCGGATGGGGCTGGCCGCGCTGCTCGGGGCCCGGCCGCAGGGGCTCTCCGGGGGCGAGGCGCAGCGGGTCGCCCTCTGCCGGTCGCTGCAGTCGGGAGTCGGGCTCCTCTGCCTCGACGAGCCTTTCAGCTCGCTGGACCGAGAGCTGGGTCGGGAGCTCTTGGAGCTGGTCCGCGCCGAGCTCGAGGCGGGGCCGACGGCGGCCCTGCTGGTATCCCACCGGCTCGAGGAGGCGCAGGCCTTCGCCGGGCGGGTGGCCATTCTGGACCGGGGCGCTCTGCTCCAGGTCGGCGACGCCCGGGAGCTGGTGCTGAGACCGCTCAGCGCAACCGTCGCCGCGCTGGTCGGATACCGGGGATGGCTCCGCCGTGGCGACCAGCTGATGGCCATCCACCCTGACCGGGTCTGGGCATCGGGAGGCGCCGAGCAGGATGGGGCGCTCTCCGGCAGAGTGGTCGGGATGAGGCCCGACGGGGTACGGATCGACGCCGAGCTGGAGGCCCTGGGGGAGTGGACGGGGCGGTTTCACTGCCACCTCGACGACCCCCCCCAGATGGGTCAGGAGATCCGGTTCCGGGTCGACGCGCCCCCGATCTTCGAGGGTCAGGAGGCTCGCCTTGACTGATCCTGGACCGACCCGTCGGGCGCCAGCCTCGGGAACTGTCGAAGCCGGCCGCCGGATCCGCCTGGCCCGTATCGCGGCCGGCCTGACCCAGAGCCAGCTGGCTCGGCTCTGCCGGGTCAGCCGCCAGGCGGTGGCCGGCGCCGAGGCGGGCTCCTGGTCGCCGTCGCTGGGGGTGGCGCTGCAGCTGGCGCGGTCGCTGGGAACCACAGTAGACCAGCTCTTCGCCACCGAGCAGCAGGCGCGTGCGGTGGTGGCGACCGCACTGGACGACCGATCGCTGCCCGCGCGGGCCCGGCTGGCTTTGGTCTGGGACCGCTGGGTGGCCCTGCCGCTGACCGGGGATCGGGGAATGCTGGCGGGCTTCAAGGTTGCCAGCGGGCGGAAGCTCACAGGAGCTGCGGCGCGGAGCTGGGGGACTGGGCGCTCCCTAGTGGTTGCCGGCTGCGATCCGGCCCTCCCGCTCCTGTCCGAGCCGATCGCCGCCGCCGGGGAGGGCTGGGCGCTCGAGTGGTGGGCCTGCTCAAGCCGAGAGGCGCTCCGACTGCTCGATCAAGGTCTGGTCCACGCCGCCGCGGTTCATAACCCGGTCGGCGGCAATGGCTCTGCTGACGAGTCGGTCCGGCGGATGCGGATCGGGTTTGCAGGCTGGCGGGAGGGAATTCTCCTCGGCCCATCCCAGGCTCCCGGGGCGGCGACTGGGCTCGAGGAGCTCCTGGAGCGGGGAGTTCGCTGGGTGAATCGAGAGCCCGGCGCCGAGGCTCGGGCCCTGTTGGATCGCGAGCTCGAGCACCTCGGCAGGAGTGGAGCGCAGCTGAACGGATACGAAAGCCATGCCGCCGGCCATCTGCAGGTGGCCAGCGCCCTCGCCAGCGGGTCGGCCGAGGCGGGAATCGCCACCGAGCCAGCGGCGCTCCTGTATGACCTCCCGTTCCTTCCCCTGGTAGAGGAGGAGTGCGCCCTTCAGGTTGATAGGGACCGGCTCGACACTCCCGAGCTGCGGCTGCTCCTGGCGGCTTTGTCCGGACCCACCCTCGCCCGCGAACTCCGCGAGCTGCCCGGGTACCGGACCGAGATCCTGGGGCAGGAAGGCTGATATCCCCGAAGAGATGGTCGTGAAAAGGGACTGAACCCCTTCCCTGGTGCCACCTTAGTCAGCTCTTAGCGCCCGGATAGCCCCTGGTTAACCGAGCCTCCGCAATCATGACCGGGGTTAGGGCGGCGACTCCGAGAAACGTCCCGGGGCTCGGCCGGCCGAGGATTTTCGAGGGGAGGTTTGAGCTTGGCTGCTACCAGGGTGAACCCTCGGCAGGGGCGGATCGTGGCGCTGATCTTGACCGCGGGCGTGGTCGCGCTGGGAGCTCTGCTGGCCACTCCCGCGCGCCTGGTTGGGGCCAAGTCCCAGGATGTGCCGCTGGTCGTCTACTCGGCCCAGGGATACGACAAGAACACTGTCGCGGCGTTTCAGAAGGCGACCGGGATTCCTACCGAAATCGTCGATGACAGCACCGGTCCCCTGCTAGCCCGGATCGCCGCCGAGGCCAGCAACCCCCAGTGGGGATTGCTCTGGGTCGATGGCGACGAGGCCTTCGCGGCCCTCGACCGCCAGGGCACGCTTCTCAAGCACTTCGAGCCCAAGGTGAACTGGACTGCCGCGGCCAAGAAGGTCATCCCCGCCGACAAGAGCTACATCCCTACCGGCTTTACGCTGGCCTGTGCCCTGATCTACAACTCGGCGGTGGTGAGCACCCCCCCGAGCAGCTGGTCCCAGCTGACCGGGGCCGAGTGGCGGGGGGCCCTGGGCATGAACAACCCCTCAGTTTCGGGACCGACATATCCCTGCGTGGCAGGCGTGCTGCAACATGCCGGAAGCGTCTCCGCCGGGGAGCGGTACTTCGAGCAGCTCAAGGCCAACGGCCTGGTCATCCACGACGTCAACGGAGACACCCTCAACGCCCTCCAGTCGGGCCAGATCAAGCTGGCGATGATTCAGAGCTCGGCGGCGATCGGGGCCGCCGAGGACTCCTCGCTCAAAGTGGCCTTTCTCAACCCGGAGACGCTGCTCCCGTCGGTGATCGGCATCGACAGCAAGGTCTCGCGCCAGGAGCGCCTGGAAGCGGAGAGATTTGCCGAGTACGTGCTCTCCCGGCCCGGGCAGCACCAGATGCAGGTCGGCGATCCCCACGGTGACTCCCTTTACTGGCCGGTGCTGCGGGGGGTGAACCCGCTCCCGGCGCTGCCCCAGTTCGCCGCCGTCCCGTATCAGGTCCTCAACGCCTGCAGCTGGGGACCGCGGGAAGCGGCCCTCAACAACTGGTTCACCAACAACATCGTCTCCTGACCACTTGAAGTCGCTGTCCCTCCCCGGTCAGCCCTCCAAACGGGGCCGGGGGTCGCTACGGGCGGCCCCCGGCCTTTTCGGGTGGGCCGGTTTGGCGCTCCTGCTGGTGGTACCGGTGGGCCTCTTCCTGGTCACCGCCTTCAGTCCCCGCCTCTTCGACCAGGGCTCGGCGTGGTTCAGCCTGGGGAGCTTCGGGTCCGCGATTCAATCTGGGGTTCTGCGCGGGATCCTCGATTCGATCCTGGTGGGGTCGCTGACCGCGGTCGTCGCCGTCGCCATCGCCTTGTTCCTCGCCTGGTGGGTGGCCCGCACCAATTTGGTCGGGCGCGGGCTTTGGTCGTTCCTGATCTGGGCCGTGTTGCTATCCCCCTCGTACCTGGTCGCCCTGGGATGGGAGCAGGTGCTGGTCAGCCACGGCGCCTTCTGGGACCTGGGGCTCCGGCTGCCCTGGCTCACGAGTCTCTTCTTCGGACCGGTCGGGGTGACCTTCGTCTACATCACCAAGGGGGTGCCCTTCGCGTTCCTGGCGGTGGCCCCGGCCTTGGCCGGCATCGGGCGTGAGTACGAGGACGCCGCCCGGATCCACGGGGCCGGCCGGCTGCGCGCCTGGCGCACGCTGCTGCCCATGCTGGCTCCCGCGATCTGGGCCGGCCTGGCCCTGGTGTTCGCCGAGACCATCAGTGATTTCGGGGTGGCGGATACGCTCGCCGCCTCCAGTAAGTTTCCCCTCGCCACCTTCACCCTGTTCAACTCCATCGACAACTTCCCGGTGCATTTCCCGGTCGCCGCCGCGGTTGGTTGGTTCCTGGTTGGGGCGGTGGGGCTGGCCCTCCTGCTCCAGGCTCGGGCGATCCGGGGTCGGGTCTACGCCGTGCTCAGCGGGCGGACCCGGAGCCCGGTCCGGATCCGGCTCTCCCGCTCCGGTCAGCTGCTGGGTCTCGGCTTCGCCATGGGCTTCTTCGGGCTCGCCCTGGGGGCGCCGATGCTGGGGGCGCTGACCTCTTCGCTGCTCCGTCCGGGCAGCGCCCACCTGGCCGGGGCGGCGGTGAGCACGATCTATTACCGCCAGCTTCTGCACAGCGGGGCGCTGATCGCCCCGTTGGAGTTCTCTGCCCGGATGGCCGCCATCGTGGCGACCATCGTCGCCGTCCTGGCGGTCGCCATGGCCCACTACCTAACCCGGCGGCAGGCCGGGGTCAGCGCGCGGATCCTGGACCTGCTTCTGCTGGCGACCATCGCGCTGCCGGGAATCGTGCTCGGGGCCGGCTACATCTTCGCCTACAACCTGCCCCTGATCAACCGGCTCGGGATCCACCTCTACGGGACCTCGTTGCTGCTCGGAATGGCCTACCTGGCGGGGGCCCTGCCCACCACCACCCGGATCCTGGTTGGCCCGCTCGCCCAGGTCGACCAATCACCGGTGCAGGCCGCCCGAGTCCTTGGAGCAGGCCCGCTTCGGGCCCTGGCGGCGGTGGTGTTCCCGATGGTCGCCCGCAGCTGCCTCTGGGCCTGGCTGCTCACCTTCACGGGGGTGCTCTTCGAGCTCCCCGTCTCGCAGATGCTCTATCCGCCGGGGCAGTTTCCCCTCTCGGTGGCGATCACTACCGCGCTCGCCACCTACGTCTACGGACCTGGGACGGCGATGATCGTGGTCGCCATCGCGTTCGCGCTGGCGGTGGTCGGCGTGGCACTGGTGGGGTTCCGCTGGCTGGCACCCCGCGGCTGGCGGAACCTAGCGGTCGCCCAACGTTGAGTGCTCCACTCCCGGGAGGAGAGTTGCCCCCGGCGATCCGGGGACGGTCGCTTACCAAGCGGTTCGCGGGCCGCACCGTGCTGGACGGCGTCGATCTGGATGTCGCCGCCGGGCAGTTCGTGGTGCTGCTGGGTCCATCCGGATCGGGCAAGACGACCCTGCTTCGCTGCGTGGCAGGCACCGAGCGGCCCACGGCGGGAACGCTCTGGGTCGGAGGAGCCGAGGTTTCCGGTCCCGCCGGTCACGTTCCGCCCGAGCGGCGCGGCCTAGCGATGGTCTTCCAGGACTACGCTCTCTGGCCCCACATGACCGCTCGTGGCAACGTCGCCTTCGCGGTGCGCCGGCTGGGTTTGAGCCGACCCGCCAGCCGGGCCCGCACCATGCAGATGCTGGAGCGCGTCGGGCTCGCCCATCTGGCCGAGAGTTACCCGAGCCAGATGTCGGGAGGAGAGCAGCAGCGGGTCGCCCTGGCCCGCGCCTTGGGCAGCGGCGCCCGGCTGCTGCTCTGCGACGAGCCGCTCTCCAACCTCGATGCTCATCTCCGGGAGCGCATCCGGGTCGAGATCTCGACTCTCTGCCGGGAGAGTGGGACCTCGGTGGTGTACATCACCCACGACCAACAGGAGGCGTTCGCTCTGGCCGATAAGCTGGGCGTGATGCACCAGGGAAGGATTCTCCAGTGGGGGACTCCCGAGGCGGTGCACCGCCGCCCTGTGGATGCCTTCGTGGCCCGGTTCACCGGCGTATCCGGGCGCGTCTCCGGGCGGGTCGTGCGGGGAGGGGAGGCGGGACTGGTCGAAGTGCAGTGCGGGTCGAAGCGGCTGCCGGCGACAGCTCCCCAGGCAATCTCCCTGGGGACCAGCGTGGAGGTGCTGCTCCGCCCCGACGCGATCTCGATGGTCCCCCCCCGGCCGTCGCCACGCGTCCTGCCAGCCGTGGTCAAGGATGTCTCCTTCCGGGCCGGCTGGTACGACCACGTGGTCGATCTCCCTGGCGGGGAACGGTTGACCGGAGTCCGGGCCGGTGAGAGGTACGAGCGGGGCAGCCCAGTCGGACTCCAGCTCGACCCTGCCGGCTGCCTGGCCTTCGCGGAGCCCCCGTCGGACCCCGCACAGAGCAGCGGAGCGGGGCTAAACCCGGTCGTCGGAGCACCGCACCTCGCCAGGGACGAAAATGCGCCCCGGATGGTTTTTTCCGGCCCAGAGCCGCACCGGACGTGACCGGGACCCTGCTGATCGCGCTGGCCGTCTTCGGAGCCTCCGCCGTCGAGATGGTCGAAGCGCTCACCATCGTCCTCGCCGCGGGGATCACCCGGGGTTGGCGATCCGCCCTCGAGGGGGCCGGGCTGGCGGTGCTCTGCCTGCTGGTGGTGGTCGCCGTCTTCGGCCCGGCGTTGGTCCACTACGTGCCCCTCGACGCCCTCCGGGTGGTGGTCGGGAGTCTTCTGCTGGTGCTCGGCCTGCAGTGGCTGCGCAAGGCGATCCTGCGGGCTAGCGGGCACTTGGCCAAACACGACGAGGACGCCATCTACCGCCGCGAGGTGGAGCGGCTCGGCCAGCTCCCCCGGGCCCACTCTGGGCGCGATGCCGTCGGCTTTGCGATCAGCTTCAAGGGGGTCCTTCTCGAGGGAATGGAGGTGGTGATGATCGTGCTCACCCTCGGTCTCAGCTCGGGACACCTGGCGGTTGCCTCCCTCGCGGCCCTGGCGGCGGTGCTGGTGGTGACGGCGGTCGGGGTCGCCGTCTCGCGGCAGCTGCGCGAGGTGCCTGAGAACGCCTTGAAGCTGGTCGTCGGGCTGATGCTGGTGAGCTTCGGGAGCTTCTGGGGCGGGGAAGGGGCGGGGGTTGCCTGGCCCGGCTCGGATCTCTCCCTGCTGGCTCTGCTCGCCGCGTATGCGCTGTTCACCTGGGGGGCGGTGCGGCTCCTGAGCCGGCGCCGGGTTGGAGCCGCCGCCGCGGAGCCGGGATGAAGCGCTGGCCGGGGGCATTCGGGCGCTTCTGCTACGAGTTCGTGGTGGGCGACACCCCCGAGCTGGCGGTCGGCGTAGCAGTGGTCATCGTGGGCGCCTGGGCGCTCAGCCGGCCGTTGGGTGGGGCCGATTTCTGGTTCGTCCCGCTGGCGGTGGTACTGCTCCTGGCGGCGAGTCTGTGGCGGGGCGTCCGGATGAGCGGCAGATAGGCGGAGAGTGGGAGCACGCTCCGGGACCGGCAAGGTCGGGCGTGGAGTGCTCCCGGCCCGATTCGCGTCAGCCCGGTAGCGACTCGCCGCAGTGGAGCCTCGTTCCGACTGCGGGAGCGCTGGGAATGATCTCGAGGTGAATCGGTCTCCAGAGCTGGGCGGGTGGCCCTCCCCAAGACCATTCGGTCCCAGCGTTCCGACTGGCGAGACCGACTGTCCTGGTAGACAGGATCGGCCGCCTGCACCCGGTGGGGCAGGCGGCCGATTTGGTGCCTGGTCGAGGCTCCGCGCGCCAGTGTCCTAGAGCGAGTCGAGGGTTGCCTTGCGACGCATGTACTCGTCGTCGTCGATCTCCCCACGGGCGAAGCGCTCCTGGAGAATGGCGAGGGCGTGCTCACGGGTCCCGGGACCGCCGGGGTGGGGACCGGGTCGACCCCAGTGGCGATGACGGGGGACGATCACGAAGAACAGAAACAGACCCAGAGGTATGAGCCACCAGGCGGCCCAGAGGAGCGGCCAGGGGCCGGATTGCCAGCTGCCAGACATTTTCAGGTCTCCTTCAACGCGGTTGGACGATGCGCCTAGTCTTCCAATCGCGCCGCTGCGGGCGCATCCGGCAGGAAGCGGGATCTAGCCCTACGGCATGCGTCGTATTGGTGACTACGAACCGCCCCGGCCCGGTGCCACCAGTCCCGTCTCGTAGGCGAACACCACCAGTTGGGCGCGATCTCTGGCCCCCAACTTACCCATCGCCCGCGAAACGTGGGTGCGCGCGGTGGCTGGGCTCATGGTCAGGCGCGCGGCGACCTCGTCGTTGGAAAGCCCCGACCCCACCAGAGCCACCACCTCGCGCTCCCTTTCAGTCAGCTCGCGCAGCAGTCCCAGGTTGGGACTCAGCACCGCCGGTCGGGCGGCGAAGGTCTCCACCAGCTTCCTAGTCACGCTCGGCGAGAGCAGCGACTCGCCCGCGGCCACGACCCGGATGGCACGCAGCAGCTCGGTGGGCTCCTCGTCCTTGAGCAGGAAGCCGCTGGCCCCGGCTCGCAGCGCTTCGAAGACGTACTCGTCGACCTCGAAGGTGGTGAGGATGATGATCCTGGTGTGGGCGAGCTCGGGATCCCCGGCCAGTCGGCGGGTCGCCTCGAGCCCGTCCATCACCGGCATCCGCACATCGGCCACCACCACGTCGGGGTGGGTCTGCCGGGCCAGCTCCAGCAACTCGACCCCGTTGCCTGCCTCCGCCACCACCTCCATCTCGCCGTCGGCTTCGGCGAGCGCTCGCAGGCCGACCCTGACCAGGGGCTGGTCGTCAGCCAACAGCACCCGGATCGTCAAGGCCGCGCCACGGGCAGCTCGGCCCAGACCCGGACGCCAGCTGGGCGCCGCTCGATCCGGAACCTTCCCCCAAGCGCCGTCACCCGCTCCCGCATACCGGAGATGCCGTGCCCCTCGATCAAAGGCTCGGAGGGGCCAGGGTCGGCGGCGCTGTCGACGACCTCGACCCGGACCCAGGAGGGCTGCCTCTCCAGCCCCACTCGGACCCGGGCGCCACTCGCGGCGTGGCGGGCGACGTTGGTCAGCGACTCCTGGACGATCCGATAGGTGGCGGCGCCTACTGCGGCGGGAAGTTCCCCCAGGTTTGGCCCCAGGTCCAGATCCACAGCCATTCCCGCCTCCCGCATCACGACCACCAGGGCGGGAATGTCCTCCAACCCCGGAGTCGGAGCGCGGCCCGACTCCGGGGTCCCTCCTCGCAGCGACGCCAGTTCAGCGCGAAGCTCGCCCAGCGCCTGTCGACTGACCTTCCGGATGGCCGTGACCGCCCGGCGCACCTCCTCCGGTTTGCTGTCCAGGAGATGCTCGGCGACGCCGGCCTGCAGGCTGATCACGGCGAGACTGTGGCCCACCACGTCGTGTACCTCCCGGGCGATGCGAAGGCGCTCCTCAGCCATATGCCTTCGCTCCTCCTCGGCCCGACTTTGCTGGGCCCACCGGGACCTGGCCGCGACCTCCGCCGCGAAGCGCCTCCGCACGGTTAGCGCCGCTCCCGCCGCCGTGGCCAAGAGAAGCCAAACGAGGACGAAGATCGAATCGGCCAGCGGCGCCTGACCACCGAGGCCGTGAGAGATAGCCAGGACCGCGCCCCCCACCAACCCGGCGGGCAGCCATCGCCGCCAAGAGGTCGCTGCCACCACCGTCAGCAAGCCCCAGAAAGGAGCCAGGAGCAGGGGGCCGGGTGGGCCACCCGCGACCATGAACGAGGCCGCTGCGGCGCAGGACAGAGCGTAGGTCGCGAGCGGCCAGCGGTGCCGCGGAACGAGGGCCAGAAATGCAAGGCAGAGCAGGGCCGCCTGGCCGGCCGTCACCGCCGTGCTTCCCTGGTTCCAGTGGCTGGCCGAAACCGTGAAACCGAGAACCAGCGCCCCCAGCGCCAGGGGGCTGGACGCGGCCACAAGCGCGTGCATCTGCGTCCCAGGGCGGCGGTGGATGCCCCAACCCGACATCCCCCGGCCTCGCTCCGCCTGGTCTCCCAACATGCAAGAAGCCTACTTTGGGGCGGAGCCTTCCAGCGTCCGCTCGGGAGCGTATCCGAAGTACTCCCGTGGGCGTACGTCGCCGTCGTGCCCAGCTGGCCATCCTGGAGAGGCGCCCGGCATGGAGCAGTCGCGATCGAACGCGGGCGCCCGATGGGCTTCCCGAGGGCCGGTTTGTGCCCCTCGAGTGACCAGGGACCCCGAGCTGAAACGCAGCTCCAGCGAGAGGGCCGTGAACTCACTCCGGTGACCTTCCGGGCGCCTCCGTCTCACTAATTGGCGGGGTGGGGAACCGCACGACGATGAGCGCGCCCCTCCGCGAAGTCCAAACCTGCCCCAGCCGGCGGGATACCCCGCCGAGCCCACGCCAGCCACGGCCGAGGACATTCTCGGGTGATTCACCCCGGTCGGCCGACGGGAGGGTAGGACGTCGGGGTGGGGTGGCCTGCGGCAGGGAGTGTCCCGGTGCGAGCCGCTGGGCTCAGGGTCGCACCCCGCGGATCTCCGATCCCGGTCAGGGCCGCCAGACCGTCTGGATGTTGGTGAACTCGCGGATTCCGAAGTGGTGCAGCTCGCGGCCGTAGCCGCTCCGCTTCACCCCTCCGAAGGGTACCCGGGCATCTGAATGGGTCATCCCGTTCACGAAAACGCCCCCGGTGTCGAGTTCGGCGGCCAGGCGGACGCCCCGCTCCACGTCGCCGGTCCAGATGTTGCCCCCCAATCCGTATCGGCTGTGGTTGGCCAGGCGAAGCCCATCTTCCTCGAGGCCGAAGGTGGTGAAGGCCGCGACCGGGCCGAAGGTCTCCTCGTCGAAAACGGCCATTCCCGGCTCAGCCCCGACGACCACGGTTGGGGAGTAGAAAAAGCCCACCCCAACTGGCAGCTGGCCGCCCAGGGCCAGCTGAGCCCCCTGCGCGACCGAGCGCAGGACCTGTTGGTGCAGTTTCTCGCGGAGATCCCGGCGAGCCAGAGGGCCGACCCGGGTGGCGGCGTGGAACGGATCGCCCACCTTGAGCTCCGACGCCAGCCGGACAAAGCGTTCCCGGAAGGCGTCGGCGACCGGCTCGGCGACCAGGAAGCGCTTGGCCGCGATACATGTCTGGCCCGCGTTCTGGAAGCGTGACCTGACCCCGACCTCCGCCGCCTGCTCCAGGTCGGCGTCATCCAGCACCAGGAAGAAGTCCGACCCACCCAGCTCCAGGACCGTTTTTTTGATCTCCCGCCCGGCGATCTCGGCCACCTTGCTACCGGCCAGGTCGCTCCCGGTCAGAGTGACCGCTTTGACCCGGGGGTCCGCGATCACCGCCGCCATGGGCTGGACGTCAGTCACCAGGGCCCTCAGGGTGCCGGTGGGAAACCCGGCCTCGCCGATCAGGCTTTCCAGCGCCAGAGCAGTGCCGAAGCAGTTGGGGGCGTGCTTGAGCACAGCGGCATTGCCGGCCATGAGTGCCGGGGCCGCAAAGCGAAGCACCTGCCAGAGCGGGTAGTTCCAGGGCATGATCGCCAGGATCACCCCGAGGGGCCGGAAGGCGACCAGGCTCCGGGGCGAGTCCGACGGCGACAGCTCGTCGGCGAGAAAGCCCTCCGCCTGGTAGGCGAAGTACTCGCACGAGGTGGCGCACTTGTCGACCTCGGCCAGCGCCTCGGTGAGCGGCTTGCCCATCTCGGTCGTGACCAGCTGGGCAAGCTGGTCACGGGACTGGCGCAGCCGCTGGGACAGTTCCAGCATCCGCTTCGAGCGCCAGCCGACCGACTCGCGGCGATTGGCCTGAAAGGCGGCCTCGGCCCCGGCGAGCGCCTGCTCCAGCTGCACCGGGGTCATCTCCGGGTACTCCGCGCTCACCTCTTCGGTCGCGGGATTGACGGACTGGAAGATCGCGGCGGCGGACTTGGTCGGAGCCACGTGGGACGGCCTCCTAGTTACTCAGGACCCGCCCGCGGCGGGTTGGAACTCAACTCCCAAGTCTGACAGCACCCGGCTCAGCTCGCCCCTCGCCACCAACAGCTCCAGGTGGGCGACCGTCTCGTTGACCGCCAACAGCTGGTTGAACGGGTCGAGCTCTGTGAAGTGGCGGTCGCGGCGGGTCCAGGGCAGCAGCTTAGCCACCTGGAAGCCGGTGCGTGCCCCGGCGCCCACCGCCTCCCGGCAGAGGCGGAGGCGCACCTCATGGTGCCCCAGGAGCTGGGCGACCCGACCGGACAGGTCGGTGAAGGTCGGTCCGTGGGCGGGTAGGACCAGCGTGGCCGGGAGACCGCGGACTAGGTCAAGGGACTTGAGAAAGTCCAGCAGCGGGAGCCCACCTTGAGGTAGCTCGACGCCGATCGAGGGAGTGATGTGGGGTAGCACGTGATCGCCGGCGAAGAGGATCTGGGCGGCGCCGTCCCAGAGGCAGAGGTGACCCCGGGTGTGCCCCGGCGTGGGCAGGACCTCGAGCTGCCGCCCCTGGAACCGCAGCTCGCCACCGGCGATAAAGAGGTCCGGTAGAGGCGAGTTCAGGCTCTGCCGGGGGTGGGACGCCTCCTCCAGCTCGAGGGCGGTGGCGACCTCGGCGGCGCCATGGCGGACCAGCGCCTCGCCGGTTCGGGTCCGGGAGAGCCCGGGGTCGGAGGCCATCACTTGAGCCGTTTCCCGGTCGCCCAGTCCCAGAGTCACCAGCGCGCCACCCTCGTCCCGGATCCGGCCGGCGGCGCCCAGGTGATCGCCGTGAACGTGGGTGGCGAAGACAAGCCGGATCGAGCTGAGCCCGCTGCCGAAGCGCTGAAGCGACTCCGTCAGCACCTGCCAGCTCAGGGGGTGGAGCCAGCCGCAGTCGATGAGGAGGTCTCCCTGGGAGCCTCGCCAGAGGTATGCATTGACCGCCTTGAGCCCATCGTTGGGTAGGGGAAGGGGAATCCGGAACAGCCCGTCGGCGACCTCCTCGGGGCCGTCCTCGGCCCAGCCCGCGGGGGTCGGCAGGTACCCGCTCACCCCTCTCGCCGAGCGGTCTCGTCCACCTTGGGCTCCGCCGCCTCGGCGTGGTCGGTGCTGGCGATGATGGCCCGGTTGACCGCTGCCAGGTCGAGGGTGCGGTGCGAGCGGATCTGCAGCTGGCAGGTGAGCAGTCCATCGCCCTCGGTGGTCAGCCGCATCGGGCGGAGGCTGACGCTCTCGCCCGGACCCAGGTGAAGTGCCTGGGTCAGCTCCTGATGCAGCCGGGTGATCTGGGTCAGGGGCGACAGCAGCAGCTCCATGTCGAGCTGGATGGGCACGTGGGTGACGGTCAGGGCGGAGGCCAAAGCGGCGCTGTTGGGGATCCGCACCAGCCGGCCGCCCACATCCATGGTGGTGTAGACGACTCCGATCTGAGTGACCACGCCGGAGAAGTCGTATCCGCCGAAGAGGTAGGTCCGAAGGTGGATCCAGCTGCCCACCGTGAAGGGGCGGGCCATCAGGAGCACGATCCCGGCGAAGACGCTGGAGAGGGAGGTCTGGGCGGCGACTCCCACCACCACTCCGAGCACCGCCCCGGCGGCCAGCAGCCCGTTGAGGTTGATGTTGAGCGCGGAGAGGACGCCCAGCCCGAGGATGACGTAGAGACACCAGGTTGCCACCGGCCGCCATCCGGATAGCCCCGAGCCGCGAAGCTTGTAAAAGGCCCGCGCGACCAGGGAACGAATGGCGATCCCACCTAGGACGACGGCCAGGATCAGGATGCCCAGCTGGACCTCAGTGCGGTATCGGTTGGGGGTCAAGGCAAGCACCTCGGGGCGCACCGCGAAAATCGCCACCAGTAGGATCATCGCCACCATGGCGGCGAGCCAGGAACCCCGGTGCTCCTGGCTCAGCGTCGGAGTGGGGGAGATCACTCGCCCATGCTGCCAGAGCGGACCGACGAACTGCTGGCCGGCTCCCAACCGGCCTAACCGGAGTGAGTTGTGCTCGGGGCGGCCACCCGCCCGCTATATTCGCCTCAAGGTCATGGACGAACTGGTCTCACTTGATGGACCCGCCGAGGACTTCGATCGGCTCGCGGCCGCCCTTCGGGCTGACTCGGGCGACCTTTCCACGTTCCTCGAGGTCGTCGCCAGCAAATTCGAGTCGGCGCTGCCCGGGCGGACCAAGGTGGAGCGCGAGGGGGGAGGGATGCTCCGCCGGCACCGCCAGGTAAGGCGGGTCAGCCTCGAGCTCGGCGACCTTCGCTTCGAGCTGGCCCGGTCGGGCGGCGCCGTGGTGGCGAGGTGCACCCGTGTGGTCCGCGGGATCGCCCTGAAGACCGAATTGCTCAACCTCGACGCCTGGCTGGTGGAACTGGCCCGCGCCCTCTCCGCCCAGGCGGGAGCCAGCTCGCAGGACCGGGTCGCCCTCGAGCGGCTACTCACCTGATGCGGTTCCTGCGCCGCGGCGGGGGCGGCTCGGAGAGCCCGGAGGAGGCCGCCGTGCGGCTGCAGCGCGCCGAGCAGAGCCGGCAGCTGGTCGAGGCCGGAGGGATCCCCCTGGAGGCCGAGGAGCGGATCCGCCGGCAGCAGCTGGAGGGCGGAGTCTGGACCTCCGACCTATCGGTCGACGAGCTGGCGGCCCTGCGCGGGATTGGCTATGAACCGGTCGCCCAGGTGCTGGGGAGCTCTCTCTACCGGCTTGGCTGGATAAACACCGGCTGGAACCAGGGACCCGGCATTGGCGTCGGGATGCGCGGCGCCTACACCTGGGGGGCGATGGAGCCGACCGAGAATCAGGCCCTCACCCGATCGCTGCTCGAGGCCCGGGCCCGGGCGCTGCACCGGCTTATCCTGGAGGCCCAGGGGCTGCGAGCGGAGGGGGTGGTCGGGGTGCGGCTCAAGGTGAGCCATTGGGAGTGGGCCCAGGGGATGTCCGAGTTCACCGTGCTGGGCACGGCGGTGCGTCGGACCGGAGCGCCCCCTGCCGCGGAGCCCTTCACCTCCACCCTCTCTGGACAGGAGCTGGCCAAGCTCCTCTCCACGGGATATTTTCCGGTCCGGCTGGTGATGGGGGCCAGCGCCCAGCAGGCGGTCTCCATCTTCGGCCGCGGGTTCGGTGGCTATTCGGCCTGGACCAACCAGGAGGTGGCGCCCTTCAGTCGGGCCATGCACCAGGCTCAGACCGCGGCCCGCCAGCGGATCGGGCTCGAAGCGGCCCAGGTGGGGGCCAGTGGGGTGGTGGGCGTTGACTTCAGTTCGAAGGTGATCGAGTACGCAACCGGATCGGAGGCCGTGCTCGGTCGGATCGTGGAATGGGTGATCCTGGGGACCGCGGTCGTGCCCCGTCCCGGGGCCCTCGCCGCTCCGCCGCCGACCTTGGTGGTGCCGCTCAGATCAAGGAGGACAGCCGATGTCGGATCAACTCTCCCCTAAGCCGGACATCCCCGAGGATGCGGTCCGGCGGCTACGCGAGATGCGCGGCGGTGACGGCAAGAAGGGCCTATTCACCAGCGACCTGTCGATCTCCGAGTTTCTCCTCGTCAAGGAGGCGGGCTTCGACCCAGTCGGGTTGGTCATCGGCAGCTCGATCTACCACATCGGGCTTCAGATCGCCAACTATCGGCAGAACCAGGAGCTCCAGGTGCTCAGCCAGGCCATGTACCAGGCTCGGGAGCTGGCCATGAGCCGGATGGAGGAGGAGGCGGACGCCCTGGATGCGGACGGAATCGTCGGGGTGCGCCTCGACATCAACCGCTATGAGTGGGGCCAGGGGCTGGCCGAGTTCATGGCGGTGGGTACGGCGGTGCGGAGCCAGCAGGGCACCATGCGCACCCCCCAGAACAAACCCTTCACCTCGGACCTATCCGGTCAGGACTTCTGGACTCTGCTCCAGGCCGGCTACGCGCCTTTGGCCCTGGTGATGGGCTCGTGCGTGTACCACGTTGCCCATCAGGGTCTGGGGCAGTGGATGCGCAGTGTGGGCCAGAACCAGGAGATGCCCAACTTCACTCAGGCGCTCTACGACGCCCGTGAGTTGGCCATGGAGCGGATGCAGACCGAGGCCGAGGAGGTCTCCGCGGAGGGGATCGTGGGCGCCCAGATCCGAGAGAGCAATCACGGCTGGGGGAGTCACGTGATCGAGTTCTTCGCGGTCGGGACCGCGGTCAAGCCCACCAAGGAAGACCATCGGATCGCGCCGCCCCAGCTGGTTCTATCCCTGGACCAGTAGGTGAAGGGGGGAGGAGGCCCCCCCGGGGCACCTCCTTTGGTGCTGATCTACGACCAACTGTTCCTGCGGCACCGCAGTCAGGGTCACCCGGAGTCGCCCGACCGATTGCGGACGATCGTCGCTCGGATCCGCGCCGAACCCAATCTGGCAGGCTGCCGGTGGGAGGCGGCCCACCCGGCCGAGGAGGATGACGTCCTCCTGGCCCACTCGCGAGCTCACCTGGAGCGGATCCGCGAACTCTCCGCCAGTGGCGGGGGATGGATCGACGCCGATACCTACTGCGTCCGGGAGTCCTACCAGGTCGCCCTGGGGGCGGTTGGGGCGGCCCTGCGCGCCGTCGAGGTGGCCACCGGAAATCCCGGGGCAGCCGTTTTCGCCTTGGTCCGGCCGCCAGGGCACCACGCCACTCCTGAGCGCGCGATGGGATTCTGCCTCTTCAACAACATCGCCATCGCCGTCCGCCACGCCCAGCTGCGCCTCGGAGTCGAGCGCCTGGCCGTGATCGACCTCGACGTTCATCACGGCAACGGCACCCAGGACACCTTCTATCGGGATGGTGGGGTGCTGTACTGCTCCTTGCACCAGGCTCCCCTATATCCGGGCACGGGAACCACCGCCGAGCGGGGCGCCGGGCCCGGGCTGGGGGCGAACCTCAACCTGCCACTGCCCCCCGGCACCGGCCCGGAGGTCTGGCTCATGGCCCTCCGGGATCAGCTCCTGCCCGCGGTTGCCCGCCACCGTCCCCAGGTCATCCTTGTCAGCGTCGGCTTCGACGCCCTCGCCACCGATCCGCTCGCCCAGCTGGAGTTGCTACCCGCGACCTACGGGACCGCGGCCGGGCTGATCCGGGATTTCGCAGCCGAGATCGGCGCGGCACCAACCATCTGGCTGCTGGAGGGGGGCTACGACCTGGTCGGGATGGCGGACGCCGCCCGGCTCGGCGCGCTCGCCCTGATGGGCGCGCAGCAGGACTGATACCGGTCCGTGGCCGAGCTCGGTACGATCAGCCAGATGCACGCGGTGTCACCCTTCCGAATCGACAGCTTCGAGCCCGAGCCGGCCTACTCTGACGGCGACGGGGTGCGCTACGAGAGGATCCGGATCGCCAAGAGCTTCACCGGCGACCTGGTGGCCGAGAGCAAAGTCGAGATGCTATCGGTCCGGGCCGAGCCGACGGGAGCGGGCTACGTGGCTCTGGAGCGGATCGAGGGCACCCTCCAGGGAAAGCGCGGAACCTTTGCTCTGCTGCACCTCGGGACCATGGTCGGAGAAAAGCCCTGGGCCCAGTGGCCAATCGCGCCGGGTTCGGGGACTGCCGAGCTGACCGGGATCTCGGGTCAGGCAACGATCGAGATCGACGACGCCGGGGCCCACACGCTCCTGCTCGACTACGAGCTCGACTGACCCCGAGCTGGGGGGTCGATCCGCCCCTCTGGAGACCACCGACCAGATCGGCTCCCGGCTGAACTCGCAACTTCTCTCCGGCCCGCCGGCCCGGGATGCGCTCGCGGTTACCGACCGACTTCGGGCGCTTCAGGCCCAGGACTGGCGGGGATGCGCCTGGCGGTGCGGCCCCAGACCACCGGCCTGACGGCTGCCGAGGTGACCCTAGCCGTAGTCGCTGAGCGCTCGCTGGTGATCAGCTGGCTCAACCGGGTACCTTCCATTTGGCTCGGGCGCAGGACTACGGATGGCTTCTCTGTCTCAATGCCCCACCTCGAACGACCGCGGTGAGGCAACTGTATCTTTGAGGCACTGAGTGGCGGTATCAGCCCACCGCCTTTTTCACCAGCGCGGTGATCTTGGCCTCTTCCGTGGCAGTCAACTCGCTGAGCGCGTACTGAATTGGCCACATAGCGCCGTCGTCGATTTTCGCCTTGTCACTGAAGCCGAGCGTTTGGTATCTAACTTTGAACTTCCCTGCGTTTTGGAAGTAACAGATCACATTGCCCTCGCTGGCGTATGCGGGCATTCCGTACCACGTCTTCGGTGTGAGAGCGGGTGCTGCGGCTGTGATCAGTGCATGGACCTTCGTGGCAATGGCGCGATCCGGCTCCTGCATCTTGGCGATAGCCGCAAGCAGCTCCTTTTTCCCATCCGCCTTGGCCGCCTCGGCCTTGAGCTCCCGGACACGCTCGCGCGCCGCCGCCTTTTCTTCGGCGCTGAATCCCTTGGATGCCGCGTCGTTCGCGCTGGTGCGCTGCGCACGCTGCTTTGCCGTTTGGGTCGCCGTTTTATTTGGGGCCATTTATCGTGCTCCGCTTGGGGCGCTTGGCTTTCTGGGAGTCAGCCTCAGCGTGGGGGACTGAAATGAATCGACGCGCGAGATCGGGAAAAGAACCAGTACCCGGATTAGGCACGGCGGTCCGGACGGTTCTCCCTGCATCCGCATTCTCCGTCTGAGAACCTTCGGCCGCGAAATTATTGGACGACGTCAAATTCCTCTCCTCCTTCGGTGCGGTTACCGTCGACCTCTAGAACAGACTGATACTTTCCGGGCGGGAGAGGGGGCGCGAGGAAGCGAACCGTAAGCAGGCTGAGTAGCTCCTCGCCGGGCGCTTGCGTCACCGGTGATCCCAACTCGACGACACTCTGAAACACAGCCGGCCGCGGGGGCGCAACCTCCACCGTGTTGTCGGCAGCACCAAGGGGACAGACCGCTGCATTGTGTCGAGCCGTCGCCTCTTCCGACGGAAAGATCAGCCGAACGGCGACGGCGCCCGAAAGCGGCCCTGCATCCAGGGAGTGGCGGTTCCACGCCGCTCCCGGGATGCTGATCTTCCCGTTGATTGCCTCTGCCCAATCCGCTAGGAGACTTGTTGCCTTCAAAGAGCTACGGCGCCGTCAAAGTCGCAAGTAGGGCCACCGAAGGCAACGTCGTAGATCTTGCTCCGCACATGTCTACTCGCCCAATTCATGCGCAGGTAGACTAGAGAATCGGGAAGCACGGTCTCGACCGTGGCCTCGTAGGCGGTCCCGTCTTCATCGATAGCTGTGCCCGACCCCTCCAAGAATGGCACCCTCTGGGCGCAATCGAGGCCAAGCAGAGCAACGACCGAATGCAGATCGATCTCAAACTCCGACCGGCTCCATCTTGTCTCCATCTGCATAGCCACCCAGCTGCTTTATACCACCCGACCGCCGTCCTACCCATATGCCGGGTTGGGTTCTGAGGTCAGAAACCCTGATCGAAGCAACTCCCAGCCATCCCAACCGTCGCCAGTCGGCTCGTCCTTCAAGAGAACGATCGCGTGGGGTGGGTCGTCGACCATTACGACCTCAAATCCCTTCGCCCGGATGTGACCCAGAATCGACCTTCGCATCCACTGACCCCGGTAGGGTATCTGACGCATTTCCTCCTCTGGTGCGGCGCCTTGGGCCGCGCCGACACAATTTCCCTAGATGCCGTCGGGCGGACTAGCCAACGGTCTCACGGCGGACCGACGTAGCGTTCCCGTAGAGCCCGGCTAGCATTGAGCCTCCCCGAACGACCACGGCATCATCGGACCGCAACGGCCAGCCCAATGAATCTCGTGGTTCTCCGCACCGGTTCCCGTTTGTCACCCGGACAAATTTGTGGGGCAGCAACTGCCTCTCCCCGCCGGCGCCCTTGGTCAGCCTCCGGGACGTCAGTCGCTTGCCGTCCGCTGGGCGGACAACTCGGGCAACGCGAGTCCCGGTCACTTATGTCAGCGAGCTGAACTGGAACTCCTGCTCGTCCAGGTATCGGTCTAGATGCTTCGGGCTGCGCCATGCATATGGTTGCCGAGATCAGGGCCCGACTTGCCCGTCTGGGAACTCGCCTGGAGGCCTCCGAGCGGGGCCTCGGAGTCGTTGCCGATGCGCTCTCCGGCGCCGGGCCCTTGACCCGGGGCCAGCTGCCCCCGCCCCAGTTGTTGTCCGCCGACGATCACCCAGTTATGGGCTGGGGGTGGCGCCACCCTACCCTCGGCGACCATCAGGGTTGGTCAGGGCCAACGTCCTCTTTCCGGGCCTCCGCCTTGGTGGTCGGCCGCGCCGGAGGCACCTGGGGGCCGGCCAGTCGGGCGGTGCCGCTGCGCCCCTTCGGCCGGTTCGACAATGGGGTGCGCGCGTCCCTCGCCCAGGACGCCCAGGCGGTGGTCGCCTTTCTCGGCCTACCCGGGCGCCCGATGATCGTGCCGGCCGCATCGCGTTCGAACGGCTGAGCCGGGGCCGCCCCAAGCGCATCTATCGGTGCACAGGGAGAGCAGATGTCAAAGGCAAACCGGGACATGGCGCTCTCGGCCTACCCGGATCGGAGGATCCAGATCGAGGAACTCCTCAGTTCCAAGGACAAGGTCTTTCCCCGCACCCGAGTGAGTGGCACCGAACGGGGGCTGGTCGTCTTCGGGAACCGCCCCTCGTCCAGCGATGCCCGCCCGTTCTCCTTTGCAGCCTGGAGCGTCTAGCGGTTCGCAGATGGCACGGCGGTCGAGCAGTGGGGCTTCGACGACATCCGGCTGGCGTTACTCCAAGCGCGCCTGCAACATCTCACCGCTCTGGCCGATTCGCTGCCCTACCGCGCCGATTGGCCGAGCGAGTCACCAGCCTCTTGAGCGCGCCGGCTGAGAGGGGGTCCGGCTCGCAGGTCGAGCGTGCGTCTGTTCGACCTGCGAGCGTACGGCCTATGTCCCCGGATCGCTCTGGGGAGCCAGTTCAGATCAACTCCACCTCGGCGCCGTCAAGAAGGCGGAGGGTCACCGACCGAATTCCGGGCGGGCCCCCGACCGCGCACACCCCGGGAACATCCTCCCCCAAATGCGCGCGCAGCGTGTCCTGCGGCCCACCGATCTCGACCGCCGAGATCTCTTTGGCCGCTGCGCGGTGGTGGCTGGGGGCTGAGGAGGGATGCTGATCCCGTCTGTCCCACGCGATGAAGAAGGGTAACCGCTCGGCCCCGAACGCCCGCTCCAGGCCGACCGTGATCCAGTGGATCTCGGTCCCGTCGGCCAACTGCCGGGAACCGGGCTCGGCCGGCTGGCTGAGGCGCTCGGCCACGGCGGCTATCTCCGGTGCGGCGAGGCAGACCCCGATCGCGGTCAGCCGGTCACGGTCGGCGCTGGCCAGCACCGCTCGGCCGAGAAGACTGGACCGAGCCAGCTCCGGGTCCTCGACGGCGACCAGCTCCAGGTACTGGGACCCGATCGGCAAGATCAGGTTGGCCGTTCCCCAGAGGCGGTGGCGGCCCCCCGGCAGGCAGCGCAACCCGTGCCCCCGCCAGAGCTGTTCGGCTCCGTGGTCGAGGTCGGGGGTTGCCAGCAGGACGTGGTCGATACGGAGCACGGTTAGGGTCGGCGGATCTCGACTTTGCCCTCTCGGGTCCGGGTCTCGAACACCGGAATGGACACCGAAGCCGGACCGTGGGTTACCCTCCCGCTGCGCAGTTCGAACCGGGACCCGTGCCAGGGACAGTGGAGCTGTCCCTCTTCGAGGGGTAGCTCGTCGAGGGGCCCTCCCGCGTGCGAGCAGATCGCGCCCACGGCACAAATCTGGCCGCTGAGACGGGTCAGGATCACCTGATTCTTGCCCGCCTGCTTGCGGGCGAACGAGCCTTCCGCCACCTCGGCCTCGTCGGCCACGGCGGTCCACTTCTTGGGCCCGCTGGCGAACGCATTGCGGTTCACCTGGACGCCCATCCGGTAGACCATCTCCCCGCCCAAATAGGCTGCCGTGGCCGCAGTCCCCAAGCCCAGCATGGAGAGTCCGATGGCCGGGCGTCGCGCTCCCTTCAGCCGGAGCGCCAGGGAGGTGGAGCAGAGGGCCAGCGCAGCTGTGTTGAGCAGGGCGTGGGCGGTGCCCAGGTCGCGATCGCGGCCGGACTTGTCCTGCCAGTCCGCCAACCCGGTAGCGGCGGCGCCCACCCCGGCCGCGCAGCCGAGAGCGATCAGTACGTCAGCCCCCGAGCTGAGTCCGCTCCCGCTGCCGCCATCGACGATGTCCAGCAGGCTGGCGCCCAGCCAGGCTCCGATCGGCACGTCAGTCACTGCGGGGTGGAGCGGATGGCCCAGCCAGGTCCCGTTCAGAAAGTCCTTGGCCTGCCCGGCACGGGACCCGCTTCGCACTCCCAGCTTGGCCAGCCACTGCTGGACGATCTCGCCCAAAGGGGCCAGGAAGGGGAGCCGCTGGATGATCCAGTCGAGGGCTTCAGCAGTCATGATCAGGACCTCATGCGGGCGGCCAGAGATCGAGGGATCCCATACTCGTCCGGGAGAATGGCCCGGTGCTAGTTCCCATCCTAGAGGGCGACCCCGACTACGCGGACGTGGCGGTTCACATCGTCTCCCAGACGGCCGGGCTGGAGCCGACTGTGGTCAGCAGCCTGGAGCAGCTCTCGCAACTGATCCGTCGCGAGCAACCTGCTGCCATGGTGGCCGACCGCAATCTGCTCCAGGGGGCGCGTGGTGTTGAGGCGGTGCGCACCGTCTCGACCGCCCCGCTCGTGGTGCTCACCGACGACCCCCAGGAGACAGTCTCCCTGATGGAGGCGGGAGCCGACTACGTTCTGGCCAAGCCCTATCCGCCGGCGATGCTGCGGGCGACCATGCGAGCAATCTGGCGCCGCCGGCAGGTGGAGCGACGCTCGTCGGGACGGGTGCTGGAGATCGGACCCCTGGTGGTCGAGCCCGCCCGGCGCAGCGCCCGGATCGAAGGCCGGCGCCACTTACTGAGCCCGCGCGAGGCCGATCTGTTGGAGTATCTGGCGCTCAACTCCGGGGTGGTGCTCAGCCGGGGCCAGATCATCGACGGCGCCTGGGGCGGGGAGCCCACCGCGACCCCTGCGGCGGTGACCATGTGCGTCCACCGTCTCCGCCAGAAGTTGGAGTCCGACCCGGGCCACCCGCGCCTGCTCCGGACCAAACGCGGGGACGGGTACGTGCTGGACGCACCGCTTGTCGTCGCGGCCGAACGCTGATGGCTCGCCAGCGGCACGGTCTGGTCCTGCTCACGGGCGCGACCGGCTTTGTCGGCGGTGCCGTCATGGAGCAACTGGTGGAGGCCGGCTACTCGGTGCGGGCGCTGGCGCGCCGGCCGGAGACGTTTCACCCTGGCCCGGAGGTGGCTACCTGGCCGGGCGACATTCTTGATCTCGACACCGTGGTTGCCGCCGCCCGCGGATGCGACGCGGTAATCCACTGCGCCGCTGACTACCGGCTCGCTCTGCGACCAGGCGAGATCAGCCGGATGATCGCCGTCAACGTGGGCGGCACCGGCAATGTGCTGGAGGCGGCGACCCGGGTCGGGATCCGCCGGATGGTTCACTGCAGCACGGTCGGGACTCTCGCCTTCGAGCGCTCGGGTCGCGTCTGCTCGGAGGTCGACATGGCTCGCTCGCCAGGACTCCTGCCCGGACCCTATAAGCGGTCCAAGTGGGCGGCCGAGCGGTTGGCGCTGCGGCCCCGGGAAGGTGGCCCCGAGGTGGTCGCGGTGCTGCCCAGCACACCAGTCGGCGCCGGTGACCGCCGACCGACCCCGACTGGGCAAACGATTCGGGACTTCCTGCGCGGGAGAATCCCGGCGGTCGTTGACACCGGGCTCAATCTGGTCGCGGTGGAGGCGGTCGCCCGCGGCCACCTGCTGGCCCTAGAGAGGGGCGTGCCCGGCCGGGCCTACATCCTGGGCGATGCCAACCTCAGCCTGCGCGAGTTCCTGGGCCGGGTGGCGGCGATCGCCGGGAGGCCTCCCCCGCGCTGGCGGGTTCCGGTCGCGGTGGGGCTCGCGGCAGCGGTCGTGAGCGAGGGCGTGGGCCGAGTCCGGCGCCGGGCGCCGGTGATCTCACTCACCTCGGCTCGGATGGCCGCGCACCCGATGTATGTCAGCTCGGCGCGGGCCTGGAGTGAGCTCGGCTGGCGGCCTGAGGGGCTCGAGTCGGCCCTCCGGCAGGCGGTTCTTGAGCTAGGCCCGGGCGCGAGATCTCGCGAGGCGTGATCCTGACCCCGCTCTTGGCGCGCTGGTACGCCTTCGGTCCCTGGGTACTGGTCCTGGTACTGATATGGCGCCAGTTCGGCTGGCGGCGGGCGCTCCCGATCGCGGTCGGCGGCTGGCTGATCGCGTTCGGCGCGGAGTGGGCCTCCAGCGCCGGCCCGGTCGGGCCCTTCGGCCCCTACAACTACCAAGATCGGGGGCTGGGCCATGATTGGCGCCTCCTCGGGGTGCCCCTTTTCGACAGCCTCAGCTTCACCTGGCTTGCCGTCTGCACCTACGTCCTGACCGGCTGGCTGGGGGCGCGGGGAGCCCGCCGGCCGATTTTGGCTGCGCTGGCGATGGTCGCCATCGACCTGGTGGTCGATCCGGTGGCACTGCGGGGGGCGAGCTGGTGGCTGGGCGCGATCTACTCCTACCCAGCGGGCTCGGGGCTCTGGTATGGGGTATCGGCACTCAATTACCTCGGTTGGTTCCTGGTGGGACTGACCCTCCAGCTCTGGATCGCCTTCTGGCTCGGCGGACAGCGGCAGAGGGTCAGCCTGCTGGGCCAAGTGGCGGCGCTCGTAGTGGCCGGTGTGATGGTCCAGAGCGCGGCGCTGGCCGTGCTGGTCGGCGTCGGACCCAGTGCCCTGGCGGCGGGGGCGCTCCTGGTTTGCCTCGGGATCGCCGCCCGGGGGTTGCACTCGCCCGCTCCGGCGACTGGCGGTGGGGGGCGTCCGCCGGCGGTGATTGCTTGCGCTCTGAGCTCCGAGGCGGAGGCGGTCCGCCGGGCGCTGGGTTCCGGCTGGGTGGCTCAGCTCCGTGATGAGTACACCAGGTGGACGCGCTCACGCCAGCCTGCGATCGAGATCTGGGAGACTGGGTCAGGACTGGCCGCGGCCGGCGCCGCGGCCCGGGTCGCCCCCAGCGGCACCGCCGTCCTGGTCGCCGGGGTGGGCGGCGCCTGCTCCGACGACTGGCCGTTGGGCTCGACCGCGATCGGGTCGCGGGTGCTCACCGGTGCCAACACCTGGCTGGAACTTGACCCAGCGGCTCACGATCGACTGATCGCGCTGGGGGCGGGTCGCTCGGCCCGGCTCGGGAGCCTGGAGACTCCGGTGGACAGCGAGCGGGGCCGAGCCCGGCTGGCCGGGAGGGGGGTCGAGATCTTGGAGATGGAAACTGCAGCCTGGCTAACCGAGCGCGAGCAAAGTCCGGGCGGTGTGGTGCTGGCCCTGCGGACGGTCACCGACACGCCGTCGGCACCGCTCGGGGTCGCCGCCGAACTGCTCGTCCCGGGAGCGACCGGGCCTAGTCCGCCCCGCGTCGCCTGGCTGGTTCTGGCGCACCCCTGGAGGGTTGGGGACTTGATCAGCCTCGGCAGCCGACAGCGGACTGCCCTGGACGCACTGGGTCGGGCGGTCACTACCTGCTTGCCGCTGCTGAACGAGCTGACCGCGCGGTCCGTCGACCACGAAGGCGCCATCGGGGCCGCGGGATCGTCTCCGGCGCGGGACATGAACCACTCTGGATAGCCGGTCCAAGACGGGCGCCGTCGAACCGCCGCCGCCCAAATACCAGATCGCTATGTGTGCAGACACCGCCAGGTACCGAATTGAGGTCGGGCCGCAGACGATCGAGATGTTCCCTGGGTGGTGGCTCGGCGTTCCTCAGGCGACGCAAAAGGGAGCAGTCGGGCTGATAACTCCGGTGCCTGATGGGGCGGGTTCGTGGTCGAATCGACAGCGGGGGGGGATCAGGTCTCAGCTCCGGCCCGCTCGCCGCGGCGGTGCTCATCTAGGACTTCAGAGCGAGCGCGGAGTCCGAAGTAGAGCAGCACCACAGCCGCTGCCCAGATCGGGGTGAGCAGAAGGCTCGAGATGATCGTCTCGGCGAGCAGGATCACCTGCCCGGCCGAGCCTGCGGACCCGCCGACGGACTGAGCCAGGCCCGCTCCCACCGCGCCCAAAAGGCCGGCGAAGACCGCCGAGCCGATCGTCAGGAGCAGCAGCACCCCTATCACCCGCCAGGCGCTGCCGCGGGTCAGCCTCCACGACCGACTGAGTGCGAGCCAGGGGTCGACCGGCTCCAGCACCACAATCGGAATCGCCACCGAGATGCGCATCCCGAGCAGGAGGGCGGCGACCACGGCGGCCAGCCACAGCATCACCGCGGCCGCCACCCCGACGACCCCGAGCACCACCACCAGGAGTGCATCCAGAAGGCCTAGTGCGACCACGCATCCGAACAGAAAAACCACCAGGAGCAGAGCCAGCCCGAGCATCACCAACCAGCGGCTGCGGGCCGCTCCAAACGCCGCTCCGATCGAGCCCGGCCTTCCCTGATAGAGTTCGGCGACAATCTTGGTGAGTGCCCCCAGCTGGAGCGGCAGGGCCGCTGCGGTGAAAAGCAGCAAGGCGAGCAGTTGCCATCCCGTGCCCCGGAGCGCCCAGCTGGACAGCACCGTGAGGTGCAGGTGGCCGATCTGAACACCTCTCACTGCAGAGCCGAACGGGGGCTGGCGTCGGGTCGCCCCGGTCAGCCAGTCGTTCAGGATCTGGTACGGGATCTGAACCACGGCGGTCACCGCCACCAGGAGCCAGAAGTTCTCTCGGTAGATTCGGGCCAGAGGTGCCAGCAGGCGGATCACCCTGGCGGAGCCGGAAGTTCGGGGGGCGGCCTGAGCATCGGTCGCAGGCTAAGCCATTGCCGGTACCGCCTCGTTGGCCGCGGCACACCGGGGGTCATGGACCACCCCTGGCCGTGATCGCCGTACCCGCGAAGGACCCCCTCTGGTGCCCAACCTGGGTGGACCGGGCCAGCCGTAACGTTCCCGGAACGTGCCCGTCCTAGGCTCGCCTCAGTGGCCCAATGCGGTGGGCCGAAAGAGCACAGGGAGGGTTGAAAAAATGGCGACTGTGGCGGACCACTCCGAACCGGCCGAGTCAAGCAGGCGACAGCAGTGGCCGAATTTGGTCCCGGTGACTGGCCTGTTCCTGATTGCGTCTGTGGTGGCGGTCGGCGGCATATTCGAAGGCGGTTCCCATTCCGTCGATGACGTCGGGATCTGCCTCCTGGCCCTGGGCGGGATCGGCTGGTCGGTTCCCGGGCGGCACCGCCGCTCTCGGACGCTGGTCCCCCTCGGGCTCGTCTCTGGCGCGTTGCTTGTGCAGCTGCTTCCCTTCGCGATTGAGCGAGGGAATCAGGGCGACCTCGGGGACGACACCCTAGGCCTCCTCCTTCTGGCGGTGTTGCTCGTGATTTCGGGCCTCTCCTACCGCCTCGCCGGGGCGGGGGCCGGGGCCAGGGCCGGGGCGCGGGTCGGGTAGTCCCACCTCGGGCCCCACCCTTCGGGGCGGGGCCCGAGGCCCGTCCAACGCGGTGAGCCCAGCCGAGCCGGCGCCTGGCGGTTGCCGCGGTCGGTTAGGCGCGATGGCTCGGCCGGCGGCCGGCAACCCGTTCCCGGGTTCAAAAGCCTTCGCATTAGGCGGCAGGTGCGGAAGAACCCCCGCCCGAGGCCGCCACCGCGGCCGCTCGGCCGCTCCGCACAGCGCCCTCCATGGTCGCCGGCCAACCGGTGTCGGTCCAGTTTCCAGCCAGCCAAACATCGTCCAGAAGAGTGGCTGGGCCGGGCCGCGCCGACGCCGATCCTGGCAGCGGCGCGAAGGTCGCGCCGGCCTCCCGGGTCACCCGGCTGTGCTTGAGACGGGCTTTCCGCGCCGCCGGAAATAGATCCTGGCAGAGCTGCCAGAGAGTCTCCGTGAGCGTGGACTCGGCGATTCCGATCAGCTGCTCGGCGGCGGACAGCGACAGGGCCGAGTGGAATACCGGTCGGCCGTCCAGGCTGAGCTCCGGTTCTCCGAGCTGAGACCGGTCGAAAAGCCACTGCAGGGGTGATCCCGGGGCGGTCACCACCGGGCCCGGGAGGAATGGCCGGTCCGTGAAAAGGTGGAGATTGACAATCGGGGAATTGGGCAGGGCAGCGGCCGAGTCCACGCCCGGATCTACCACCTCCCGGGTCAGGAGCAGGCGCTTGGCCGAGGTCGCGCTGCCTGCGAGCACCACCACGTCGGCTTCGAGCTCAGCTCCGTCCGAGCTGCGCACCAGATTCCGCCTGTGTCGCCCCGGGGACAGCTCGGCTGCGCGCCAGCGGAGCTCCACAGCCACCCCATCCCGCTCCAGGCGTCGGCGGGCGGGGCCGTCGAGCCACCCGGTCAGGTCGGTCGCGGGAATCCGCAGCGCCCCCGCGTCGCCACCGGTGAGGAGCCCCTCGCTGATGACGAAAGCGGCCAGGCCAGCGCTGCAGCGGTCGAGGCTGACGTTGCAGGCAGAGATCAAGAAGGGCTCCCAGAGCTGCTGGATGGCTAGCTCGTCCTGGCCTAGGCTTTGCAGCCAGGACCGGGCCGGCACCGCGTCCAGGAGGGCCAGGTCACCCCCTGTGAAGGCCCGTACCGAGCTGGCGACGCTGGCCGTCCCAAGCAGTTCTCTGGTGGGCAGACCGGGCCAGCGCAACAGGACCGGGAGGAGATGGGCCGGGGCGGGGAGAGGCGCCGCCCGAAGACGCCTGGTAGTCCCCGTTTTGAAGTTGGCGACGACCAGTTCGAGTCGGCGCTGTCGCCAGACCGGAACCGCCCCGATCCGCTCCAAGAAACCCTCCAGGGCGGTGCAGCAGCCGAGGTAGACGTGCTGGCCGGTGTCGACCCGCCCCGCCACCGGGTCGGCGACGGAGCGGCAGAGGCCGCCCAGCACCGGGGCGCGCTCCACCAGGGTCACCTGGGCACCGGCCGCGGCGAGCTCAAGGGCGGCGCTGATCCCGGCCAGCCCACCGCCCACCACCACTGCATCAGGCGCCACCGTGCCCGCCCCTACCTTCCCAGGGTGGCTCCGAGCCATGCCCCCAGCGCCAGCCGGAGCTTCTGGGTCCGCCCCAGGGAGATCCGCCTCGTTTGCACGTCGAATCCCCGGTCCTCGATCTCGTCTAGGAGCGCTCGGTAGAGGGCGGCCAGTGCTGCTGGACAGCCCCGAGCATCGCGCTCGACCAGCCCTACCAGCTGGCTACCCTGGGCGAAAAGGGTCCGGGCCCGGTTGACCTGGAAAGCCATCAGCCGTCGGTAGCTGCCCGCCCGAGGGCCGCTAAGCCCGAGCTCTAGATCACTCGCCTCGCATCCGAAGCGAAGGAGATCGTCGGCAGGCAGGTAGCAGCGCCCGCGGGCGGCGTCCTCCTTCAGGTCGCGAACGATGTTGGTCAGCTGCATTGCCTCGCCCAGTTGGATTGCCAGCCCTGGGACGCGGCCATCGCGATAGCCAAATATCTGGGCGCTGAGCAGCCCCACCGCTCCGGCGACCCCGTAGCAGTAGCGCTCCAGGTCGGCCTGGGTGGAGATCACCAGCGGGGCACAGTCGGCGGCGCAGCCATCGATCACGGCCTCAAGGTGGCTCCTGTCCAGCCGAAAGGCGCGGGCGGCATCCCAGAGCACGAGCCAGCCCGGATCGGGCGGGTCTCCCGCCAGGGTCTCCTCCAGAGTGGTGCGAAAACGGCGCAGCTGATCCCGGCGCTCGGCCGGGCTGCCTGGTCCATCGGCGATGTCGTCGGCAGCTCGGCAGAAGCGGTAGACGGCATGCAGCGCACTGCGCTTGGGCTCGGGGAGAAGCCGAAAAGCGTAGTAGAAATTGGCCGCCGCCGCCTTGACCTCCGCGGCACAGGCCCGGTGGGCGGAGCGGAGCTCCCCTGCGGTCGGGGCGACCGGTGGTCTCTCGGCGGGAGCTGAGGCGGTCACCCCGGGTGCGGCGGCGCACTGCTCCGCCATGCCCAGGCGGACTGCCAGACTGCCCGCCGGCGCCGCGCCGAGCTGAGCCTGGCCTTCTCGGAGAAAACCGTCCGCCCGGCCTCGAGCGCGGCCGACGCGGCGGCCAGGCCGCAGAGGATGAAGGTGGCCATTTCCATTCTCATCAAGCCTGGGACCCTGGCCACCAGGGGCCAGCCATCGACCAGCAAACGCCGCGCTCGCGCGACCGCATGCGCCTCCGCAGCGACCATTCCCGGGCTCACCACTCCGCTCCACCACTCCTCTTCACTGGCTCCGTGCTCGGTGAGAACGTCCAGAGGAAGATAGCGTCGACCTCGGGCCCGGTCTGAGGCGACGTCCTGCCACATGTTGGCCAACTGCAGCCCAGTGCAGATTGAGTCCGAGTAGCCCACCAGCTCGGGATCACGGATACCCTCGAGGGCGAGGACCAGCTCACCCACCGGGGTGGCCGAGAGAGTGCAGTAATGGTCCAACTCGGCCCAGCTTTGGTAGCGGACGACCCGCTGGTCCTGAAGGTTGGCCTCAATCAATCGGCGAAACGGCTCCGCCGGCAGCTCGAACCGGTTGATGATCGGCTGCAGGCGGCGGAAGACCGAGTGGGACGGCGCGCCGCCGTAGCAGGCGTCGAGCTCGTCGCCGGCTCTGGCCAAGAGCGACTCCGGATCGCCCAGCTGCTCGTCGCCGAGGTCATCGACGAATCGGCAGAACCCGTAGATGGCGCCCCGGGCCTCGCGTCGCCCGGGTCGGAGCAGCCAGGCGGCGATGGGAAAGTTCTCCACCTGGCGGGCCTGCCGCAGGCGTTCCCTTGAGAACTCGGGTAGTGGCGGCGCCGGATCCGGCCTGGAGTTCTGAGGACTGTCCACCACCCCAGCCCTCACCGGCTGAGCCCGGACCCGGCCGGAGCCAGCCGAAGGGCTCGCCCCAATGCCATGACCGGGAATACGGTGGCGTAGAGGTGATAGCGGAGGTAGAACGCTCGGGGGAAGCCGGTGCCGGTGAAGTGCTGGTCGGTCCACCCGCCAGACTCCTCTTGCTCCTGCAGCAGCCAGGTCACCGCGGACTCGGCGGCGCTAGCGAGGCGGCCCTCGCGCTCCAGATCGAATCCCGACTCCGCGGCGGCCAGAAGGCTCAGCAGTGCCCAGGCGGTCTGCGATGGCGTTGGTTCTCCCCGTCCCACGTAGGCCCGATCGTGGTAGGAGAGCACCGACTCGCCGAAACCTCCGGAGGCGTGCTGATTGAGGCGCACCCATTCGCCGATCCGGAGCAGCCGCTCGCGGTCCTCGTCAAGGCCGCAGACTGCGAACGCCGTCGCCGCCGCCGCATCCCCGTACACATAGTTGACGCCCCACCTGCCGTAGTAGGCGCCCGCGCCCTCCTCGGACTGGCGCAGCCAGCTCAGGGCCCGACTTCGAGCCGGCTCCAGGTCGGCTCCCCCGAGCCGGGCGAAGGCCTCGACCACATGGGCTGTGACATCGGGACTGGGTCGGTCGAGCATCTCCCCGAAATCTGCGATGGGCAGGTGCTCCACCCAACCCCGGTCGTTGTCGGCGTCGAAGGCGGCGTACCCGCCGTCCCCACCCTGCATCACCTGGAGCCAGGCGACCGCGCGCCGCATCGCCTCACCGGCCGGGCCCGGCTCACCCCGGCTGTGGCCGGCTACGGTGAGCGCCGAGAGCACCACCGCGGTGTCGTCGGTATCGGGGTATTGATCGTTGTAGAACTCGAAGGGCCAGCCCCCGGGGGGGGCTCCGGGACGACGCACCGCCCAGTCGCCCACCTTGGTCACCTCCCGGGCGACGAGCCAATCCACCGCCCGGCGGAGAGCCTCGTGCTCCGGCGGCAGCCCAGCGTCCAGCAGCGCCCAGAGCGCCAGGGCGGTGTCCCAGACCGGCGACACGCAGGCCTGTAGCCGGAAGCCCTGCTCATCCTCGATTCCAAATGTCTCCAGGGCCTCGAGTCCACGCCTCATGACCGGATGGTCGAGCGCGTAGCCGCGGGCCCGGAGCGCCATCAAGCCGTAGACCCATGGGGGTTGGATCCCAGCCCAGGAGCCGTCCGCCTCCTGGTGCTCGACGATCCAGCGCTCGGCGCGGGCCAGGGCCCGCTGGCGGACGCCCACCTGGGGAAGCCGGCCGTAGGTGCGCAGTGCCCGATCGACCACCTTCCAGGTGGCGGCGCCGACGCTGGGGCGGTGAGGCCCGAGGGGAAGCTCGTCTCGGCTCGGCGTCGCCAGTGGGAAGACCGTCCGCAGGCTGCGCAGGATGGTCAGCGGCACGGTGGTCGCCCGCGCCCAGGAGGCCAGGTCGTAGATGCTCCCCAACTGGTGGCCGGGGACCAGAATCCACTCGGGAGGGATGGCCGGGATCTCGTGCCAGGGCCAGAGGCCGCCCAGTGCCAGCCACATCCTGGTGAAGAGGCGGGTCGCCCTCAGCCCCCCCTGCGCTTCGACGAACCGCCATGCCTGGAGCACCTGAGGGTCGTTGGCCCCCACCCCGGCGGCCCGGAGCGCGACCAGGACCTCGGCGGTGATGCTGATATCCCCGTCGACGTCGGGAGCGATGGCGTAGCTCCCGTCGTCGCGCTGCTGGCTCCTCAGGTACTTGATCACCGCCGCCTCGCGATCCGGGTTGGCAAGGCCGAGGTAGCGCTGCAGGAGCAGGTATTCGGCGGTGATGGAGGAGTTGCTCTCGAGCTCGCCTGACCAGGAGCCGTCCGGGTTCTGGCGCCGGAGCAACTCCCTGACCGCGCGCGACAGCGCCTGCTCAACTTCGCCCCGCGAGGCTGACTCCGGGGTCATACCCGGGGCCCGATCCGGCTCCAGCTCCAGGGTCAATTCCAGCGCTCCCCCAACCAGCGGCCGAGGATCTCCAACTCCGCGGCCCCTGGCTCCGACAGGGGAAGCTTGGCGGCCGCCACCAGGGCCCGCTCTGTCCAGGTCGTGGTCAGACCCTGGCAGCGCTCGGCCACGCCCCCGTCCCGGAGCAAATCGACCGCCGCAGGAAGTTCCCGGCGCCGCAAGCCGGGCGGCTCCGACCAGCTCCGAGCGGTCCGGGCCAGCTCCCCGTTGCCGGCCAGGGCCAGCACCATGGGCAGCCCCTGCTTGCCCCGGAGCAGGTCGTTGCCCACCGGCTTGCCGGTCTCGGCACTGTCCCCGAACACCCCGAGGACGTCGTCCCGGAGTTGGAAGGCGACTCCCAGGGTGCGCCCGAAGTTCTCGCAGGCGTCGACGGTGGCCGCCGACGCCGAGGCGGCGATCCCACCCAGGGCCGCCGCGGCGCCCATCAGGGCCCCGGTCTTGCGCTCGACCATGCTCAGGTAACCGGGAAGATCGGCAGTCGGCGCCCCGGTAGCCGCGATGTCGGCCTGCTGTCCGCCGACCATCTCCAGGGTCGCCTGGCTCAGGCACCGGCTCGCCCAGGCGGCGGTGCGCGAGGGGATGTCGGCGCTCGAGATGATGCAGAAGGCGGCGGTAAGGAGAGCGTCCCCGGTGTTGAGGGCGGAGGGCATACCTTCCCTCACCCAAAGGGCCGGTTGGCCTCGCCGGGAGCGATCGCCGTCGACGATGTCGTCGTGGAGCAAGGAGAAGTCGTGCACCAACTGGACCCCAACCGCGAGCGGCTGGGCCGCCTCATTCGACGCTCCCAGGGCCTCGGCGAGGAGGAGGGTTAGCGCCGGCCGAAGCGCCTTGCCGGGACGGGCTCCAGCCTGCAGTCCGAGGTGGTAGCGGGCGGGATCGTTGACCTCCCCGGGAAGGATCTCCAGAACGCCGGTCAGCCCGGATTGGATCTGAGACTGATAGCGACCCAGGATGGCGCGGGCGTCCTGAGCCAAGGCGCCCGCGCGCTCGCTCTCGGCCAGCTCCGGCTGCTCAGAGATCACGGCAGGCCGCCTCGACCTCGTCCACCACCCAGCCCGGGGTCGACGTCCCCGAGGTGATCCCGACCAGCTGGCCGGGCTGGAACCAGGTGGGCTCGAGCTCGGCCGCCGACTCGACATGAAACGTGGGCCGGCGCTCGGCGCAGGTCTCGGCCAGAGCCTTGGTATTCGCCGACCCCCGTCCTCCCACCACAACCACCACGTCGGCCTCCTCGAGCAGGCCGGTCATCGCCTCCCGCTGCCGCTGGTTGACCACCGGGCAGGTCGTGTCGCGGACCTCCACCTCGCCGCTGCGCAGCCGGATCCGGGCGACGATCTCCTGAAATCGGGGCTGGGGGAAGGTGCTCTGACAGACCACCCCTCGGCTCGCCCGGAAGGGGAGCTGGTCCGCTTCCGCCTCGCTGGAGACGACGACCACCTCGGACGCTGGCCGCTCTCCGGCCCAACCGATCACCGCCTTCACCTCGGCGTGGGCGGGATCTCCGACCACGACCACCGGCTGACCCGAGCCCGCCAGCAGGCTGGCATGACGCTGCACCCGGCGCACCAGGGGGCAGGTGGTGTCCACCACTGAAAGTCCGCGGAGCCGGGCCTCCCGAAAGAGCTCGGGAGTGGCTCCGTGAGCGGTGACCACCACCTGGGGGCCGCCCGGCTCGGGCAGTTGCTGGGCCCGTCCCAATCCCCGCCGCTCCAGCTCCTCGAGGGCCCGCGCGTTGTGCACAACCTGGCCCAGAGCGACGGTATCCTCGCCGGGCAGCAGCGCGTCCGAGGTCAACTGCAAGGCGTCGCGGACTCCGAAGCAGAAGCCGGTGTGCCGGGGCCGTACCGTCTTCACTTTCAGCCCTCTCCCAAAGCGGCGGTCCGTTAACAGACCTAAACAATCGCTCCGTCTTGACCGTACTCGGGGCCGATCTCAGTCGCCGTTACAAGACTCAGCCCGAATCTTACTCGACTGTTATCTCCGGCGGGGTCCTCGCCGGCTCGGGCGCAGCGCTTGGCGGCGCTAACGTTAGGTCCCGTGCGCGCCCTCCTGTTCGATCCTTCGCCCCAGCGCCTGCCCCTGGCCGGGGTAGCCTCCCGGCTCCGCCCCGAATGGGGGCTCGGTCGGCTTTCCCTGATCACCCTTCGGGAGCTGCCCGAGCCCGAGGCGCCGGGCCCGGATTGGGTGCGCCTCAGGGTGCTCGAGGCGGGAATCTGCGGCAGCGACGTCAAGCAGGTGCTGCTTCAGGCGGCGGCCGACAATCCGCTCAGTGGGCTGGTCTCCTTCCCCCACGTGCCCGGACACGAGGTCGTCGCCGAGGTGGTCGACCCGGGGGTGGCCTCCGGGCTGCAGCCGGGCGAGAGGGTGGTGGTCGACCCCTGGCTGGGCTGCCTAGCCCGCGGCAAGGCGGAGCTCTGTCCCGCCTGCGCGGACGGCTTCCCGCCTCACTGCCGACTGCAACCGGAGGGCGGTCCCTGGGGAAGTGGGCGCGGCCTCCACCTGGGGAACGTCCGGGGTCTGCCCGGGGGATTCGCCGAGCTGCTCTACGCCCACCCCAGCCAGTGCCACCTCCTTCCTGCCGGCCTAGACCCCGGCCTGGCGGTGCTGGCGGACCCCGTGGCGGTCGCTCTGCACGCCCTAGAGCGAGCCGGCCCGGCGCCTCCAGGCCCGATCCTGGTGCTGGGAGCGGGGACGATCGGCCTCGGGCTCGCCCTGGCAGCTCGGCTCAGCTGGCCCGACCTGCCGGTCCTGGTCACCGCCGCCTGGCCCCATCAGAGAAAGCTAATCTCCGCTCTCGGGGCGGAGCCGCTTCCGTCGCGATCGGCGGCGGTCGTGCCGGAACTGGCTCGCCGCACCGGCGCCCGGCTGGTCCAGCCCTGGCGAGGAGGCCCCTGGGCGCTGGGCTCGGGCACCCCCCTGGTATTGGACTCGATCGGCAGCAGCGCGACCGTCGAGCTAGGCCTGCGCTGTCTGGCTCCGCGGGGACGTATCGTGGTGGTCGGGGTGGCCAAGCCGGCCCGGACTGAGACCACGCTCGCGTACTACAAGGAGGCGGAGATGGTCGGCAGCAATGGCTATGGGCGCAGCACCGGGGGCGTCCATCAGCTTGACCAGGCGATCCGGGTCCTAGAGAGTCACGCGCTGGAGCTCACCCGCTGGTGTACCCACCGGTTTCCGCTTAGCCGGTATCGTCGGGCCTTCGCGGTGGCGGCCAACCCGGGGCGGGAGGCCGCCATCAAGGTCAGCCTGCGACCGATGGAGGCGCCCCGGGGATGATGATCGCCCGGGCCAGCGTGCTCGTCTCGGCGCCGATCCAGTTCGTCCGCGAGGCCGTGCTCGATCCCACCGCCTACAGCTACGGCGACACCAAGGTGCAGGACATGGTGGTGGAGTCCCGGGGAGAGGACCAGCTGGTGGCCCGGATCAACGGTCGCCTGGGACCGTTCAAGTCCTTCATCCGCGCCCGGTATCAGCTGGCCGATAACCGGGTCGAGTTGACGATGCTCCAGGGCCGCCTCCGGGACTTCCACGCCGTGTTCCTCTTTGAGCAGGAGGAGGACGGCGTCAGGCTCACCCACCAGGAGGAGTACGACTTCGGCTATCCCCTGGTCACCCCGCTGCTCGAGCGCCTGCTGCAGCGCTGGGCGACCCGAAGCGTGCAGGCCGAGGTCAACTCGCTCAAGCACGCCGCCGAGGCCCGCGTCCCCGCTCCCGCCTGAACCCAGGTTTGGCGCTCTCGGCGGGCGGGCACACTGGTCGGTGCCGGACCAAGCCGGCGTCCTCGACCCTGGAGTGAACCCTTGAGCGAAGCCAAAGCCGACCCCGAAGCGAACGGCGTCCCGTCGCGACGGCGGGTACCTCGAACCCCTGAGATCGAGTCTCTGCCCCTGGTACCGCTGCGGGACAACGTCGTCCTGCCCCACCAGCTGGCCCCTCTTGGGGCGGGCCGGGATCGCTCGGTGAACAGCCTGGAGGCGGCGGTCGCGGCCGAGGGCAAGGTGGTCTTGGCGGTGCAGCGCCAGAGCGAGCTGGACGAGGTCCAACTGCTCGACCTCTACCCGGTCGCGACCGTGGCCCAAATCGGAGCCTTTCGCCGGGGCACGGCCGGTGCCCAGGTTTTGGTCGAGGGGCTGCGCCGGGTCCGGCTGATCGAGCTCGAGGTGGGCGAGGTGTGGACCGCCAAGTTCGTCGAGTTGCCCGACACCGAGCCGGTCGGCACCGAGATCGATGCCCTGGCCGGGTCGGTGCGCCAGATGTTCGCCGATTACGTGGCCGCCGGCGCCGCGGTCCCCCCCGAGCTGGCGGTGGCGGTGGCTCGGGCCAAGGAGCCCGGCAAGGTCGCCGACCTCACCGGGACCGCGCCCGACCTCGACCCCCTGGACCGGATCGCCCTTCTCCAGGAGCCCGATGTCGAACGCCGGCTGCGGGGCCTGGTCCCGCTCCTGGCCCGCCAACTCGAGGTTGCCCAACTGCGCAACAAGATCCAGCAGGACGTGGCCCAGACCATCAATCAGGGCCAGCGGGAGGCGATCCTCCGGGAGCAGCTCAAGGCCATCCGCAAGGAGCTGGCCGAGGTGGGGGGCGAGGCGACCGCCGAGGACGACCTGCGCGAGCGGATCGACGCCTCGGGAATGCCCGAGACGGTTCATGCTCGTGCCCTCAAGGAGTTGGATCGCCTCGAGTCCCTGCCCAGTGCCTCCCCCGAGGTTGGCATCGTTCGCACCTACGTTGAGTGGCTGGTCGATCTGCCCTGGAAGGATGCCGGCCAGGAGCGGGTGGACATCCGCGAGGCGGCCAGGATCCTCGATGAGGACCATTACGGCCTGCCCAAGGTCAAAGAGCGAATCCTGGAGTGGATGGCGGTCCGTAAGCGGGTCCTGGAGCGGCGAGCTCTGGCCGAGGCCAAGGCCGAGCCGGTCCCGGACGCTGCCCCCCCCGACGATGGGAGCTCATCCCCAACCTCGGCGGTCGAGGAGATCGGTCCTCAACCGCGGCCCCTGCAGACTCCGATCCTCTGCTTCGTTGGTCCCCCCGGAGTGGGCAAGACCTCCCTGGGCCGCAGCATCGCCCGCGCCCTGGGGCGGAAGCTGGTGCGGGTGTCGCTGGGCGGAATCCGGGACGAGGCCGAGATCCGCGGCCACCGCCGGACCTATATCGGAGCCCTCCCCGGGCGGGTGATTCAGGCTATGAAGCAGGGCGGGACCAAGAACCCGGTCATGATGCTGGACGAGATCGACAAGGTGGGTTTGGATTTCCGGGGCGACCCCTCGGCCGCTCTCCTCGAGGTGCTCGACCCCGAGCAGAATCGAGAGTTCTCCGACCACTACCTGGAGGTCCCTTACGACCTCTCCCAGGTGCTCTTCATCACCACCGCCAATGTGATCGACACCATCTCGGCGCCCCTGCGGGACCGGATGGAGATCATCCAGATCACCGGCTACACCGAGGAGGAGAAGCTGGGGATCGCCCAGCAGCACCTGGTTCCCCGTCAGATGGAGCAGCATGCCCTCGACGCCAGCGAGCTCGAGATCACCGACGAGTCGCTTCACACCATCATCCGCAGCTACACCCGTGAGGCCGGGGTGAGGGGCCTCGATCGCCAGCTCGCCCAGGTCATGCGCAAGGTGCCGCGGCGCCTGGTCGAGAATCCCGAGCTCAAGAGAATTAGAGTCCTGCCCGAGAACCTGATCGAGTACTTGGGGCCGGCTCGCTTCGACCACGACGCCGCCGAGGCGGAGGACCGGGTCGGCGTCGCCACCGGAGTCGTGGTCTCCGATGTGGGTGGGGATCTGGTCACAGTCGAGGCCCTGGCGATCGCGGGGCGCACCGAGATGCAGCTCACCGGGCAGATCGGGGATGTCATGCAAGAGTCGGCTCGGGCCGCGCTCTCTTGGGTCCGCGTCCATGGGTCCGATTACGGAGTCAAGGAGAGCTTCTTCGACAGCCACGGAGTGCACATCCACGTCCCCGCTGGGGCGATCCCCAAGGACGGGCCTTCGGCAGGGGTGACCCTCACCACCGCCCTGGTCTCGGTGGCCAGCGACCGACCGGTTCGCCACGATCTGGCGATGACCGGGGAGGTAACCTTGCGCGGCCGCATTCTTCCCATCGGAGGGGTGAAGGACAAGCTGCTGGCGGCGCACCGGGCGGGGATCAAGGTCTTCCTCCTGCCGGAGCGAAATCGGCGCGACCTCTTTGAAATCGACGCCTCGCTGCTGGACGGGATGGAGGTGGTCTTCGTGCGGTCCGTCGACGAGGTGCTTGACCGGGCGCTCATGCCTCCCATCGAGGTCCGCCCCGAGCGTCGGGTGGTCGGCTTCGGCCTCACCCCACCGCCGGTCATTCCCGCGGGAGTCGCCGCGGCCAACTGAGGCCAGTCGCGGGGTCAGCCAGGCCCTCCCATCCGGGCCAATAGGTCGTCGACGATGGCCCCGGTGGCTCCCCAGACGAAGTGTTCGCCGTGCAGGTATCCGGGCATCTCCAGGGTTCCTTGCGCGACCGTGACGGCCCGGCTGACCCGCTCCGGGCGGCCCCCCGCCGGCTGGAGCGGGAACCAAAAGTACGAGTCCACCTCGGCGCCGGCAGGCTGGGGCACGAACTGGCGGCGCAGGAAGGCGACGAACGGAGTGATGGCGTATCCCGAGTTCCAGGTGGGGACCACGCTGGCCCGGCCCTGGAGCTCCACGGCGTCGGTGGGAACGGCGAGCTCCTCCTCCGCCTCTCGGAGGGCGGTCTGCCAGAGCCCTGCGTCCTCGGCCGCGGGGGTGCCCCCGGGAAGACCGACCTGGCCGGGATGGGTGCGCAGGGTCCAGCTCCGCCGCAGCAGGAGCAGGGGCAGGTCCGCCCGATCGGGGTCGATCAGGGCTAGCACCGCAGCCGAGCGCAGCGACCCATCCTCCCCCGGGTCCGATGCCTCCTCGATCGGGTCCAGGCTGCGAAGGAGTCGGTCGAGTCGGCCCGACGCGCCGCCCGCCGGTGCGCCGTCGGCCCAACCCGGCGGCAAGGTCAGAGACCGATCCTGCCCGTGACCAAAAGCCCCACCACCGCCACTACCGCCGCAACCAGCAGCCAGAGCACCAGGTAGCCTCCCCGGCGCCGGAACTTGGGCTCGAACCGGTACGGTTCCATGGCGATCAGCTGGGTCGACTCACTGGGGTTGAGAGGGGAGGCGCTGTCCCCCTCCGACCGATAGGGAAGGGACTGGGCCCGGAGTGAGGCAGGGGTTAGCGCCGGTTCGGTGGGCCAGGGCGACGAGGCCTGGGCGAAGGCGGGGGCGGCGCCGTCCGGAGTCCCGGCGGAAGGTGGCTCCGCGGCCGTCCCCAGCTGGCCCGAAACGGTCGCGGCGGCCTGGGCGGGGGGGAGGGGCCGGGCTGGGCTCGGCAACCCGCGCATCGCCGCAAAAAACTCCATTCCGCTGGCGAACCGCTGCGACGGGTCGAGGGAGAGCGCCCGGAGCACCGCGCGGTCGACGGTGGCCGGCAGTTGGGGCCGAAGCCGGCTCGGGGGCTCGGCCGGGGCGCCTGCCATGGGGGGGCGGCCGACCAGGAGGTAGTAGACCAGGGCGGCAAGTCCCCAGAGGTCGCCCCTCAGGACCGGTTCCGAACTGGTGGGAGCCTCGGGGGGTCGGAACGAGCGGGTGATGTCCACCCAGGCCGCCTCCGGGGTGACCCGGCTCACGACGCGGCGGATCGAGTGCCCCACCAGGACCGGCCCTTCGGTGGAGATCGCCACGGTGGCCGGCTGAATGTCGCCGTGGACCATTCCCAGGGCATGCATCTGGTCCACCGTTCTGGCCAGCCGGCCGGTGGTGGCGAAGACCCCGGGGGCGCGCCCAGCCTGGAGCAGGCTGACCAGGAAACCCCCAGCGGCGTCCTCGGTCACCAGGTAGACCAGGGGACTGCGCTGGTCCTGGATTCCGATCTCGAGCACCTTGAGAAGGCCCGGCACCTGGGCCGCCCGACCGTCTCCCGCCAGCTGCTGAAGGGCCTCTAGGAAGCCGGCGGCGGTGGCGTAGGGCTCCTGGAAGGTCCAGACCAGGACCGGCCGACCATCCTCGATCACGTAGCCGCGGTGGATGGTGGCATACGGCAGCACCTGCAGCCGCCCACCGAGCCGGTAGCGGCCGAGGGCGGCCCCAGTCAGCGCATCGACCTGCACGGCGCCACCCATCTTACGGTTCGGGCCCAGACCGTCGGCCCGCCGGCGGCTGCCCTATTCTCTGATCGTGGTCGATCGTCCTTCTCCTGGCGGCTGAGATTGGGTCCGGGCGAGTTCTCCGGGCTTCCGAGCGTTCCCCCACAACGGTTGTGCGGCTGCGGCCAGCGCATTCGCTGGAGCCATCTTGAGTACCTCGGCCGGGGTCGCAGCGCCCCTTTGTACCGGTGCCCGGGGTGCGGTCTCGCCTATCGGGGCCGCGAGGAGGATCGCCCCAGCCGGTCCCCGTCCGCCGCGAGCCGCCGGCCGCTCCCCCAGGGTGGTCCCCCGGCGAACCCGGTGCTGGACGAGCAGGTGGCAGCCCGGCTGCGGGAGCTCATCGGCGATCCCTGAGCGGTCGGCGGCGCCGCTAGATGACGTAGCGATCCAGCCAGTCCGCGCCCAGCTCGGCCACCTCGAGCCCGTCGATGTCAACGCTGATGCCGTGGCCGCTGCGGGGGAAGAGGCGCAGCGATCGCACCTCGGAGCTGACCCGACTCATGATGCGCTCCGCGCTGCCCGGCGCGATCACGCTGTCGCGGCTTCCCTGCAGGGCCAGGATCGGCCTGAACACGGCGGCGAGCTCGGTCTCGACCAATCGTCCGAGCTGAGCCAGTTGGTCAATCGCCCGGGTGGGCCGGCGGCCATAGCTGTAGAGACGGTGGATCGCCTCCGGGTCATAGAGGTCGACCTCGGCGGATGGGGTATGCCAGCGCACCAGGTGCTTCGCCACGGGGAGGAGACGGAGCCGCCAGTCGGCGAGCTCGGTGAACCCAGCCTGAGAGACGATTGCCTGCGGCTCGGGTCTGGTGGCGGCCAGATGGAGGGCGAGCGTTGCCCCCATCGACTGACCGGCGACCCCCACCAGCGGGCAGCGATCCAGGAGTTCGTCGAGGGCCCGATTTGCCGCTGCCACCCAGTCTCGGTAGCCAGTGCGCTCGAGCTCCTCGGGGGAGGTTCCGTGCCCCACCAGGAGCGGCGCCGAGACGGTAAATCCGCGCCGCCCGAGCTGGTCGGCCAAAGGGCGCATCTCGGGCGGGGTCCCGGCGAAGCCATGCAGCAAGAGCGCTCCCCGCTCGCCGCCCTCCAGCCAAATCGGTGCGATCTTGTCCCTGGGCAGTGGGCCCAGGTCCCTAGAGGTCACGGCCAGCCACCATGGGGGCAGAGTAGCGAACCTTCGGAGGTGGACTGGGGCCCACTCCGTAGACTCGCCTTCGTGATGACGCCTGCCGCCCTCGGTTCGGCAGCGACTCCTGCGGCTCCTCCCGCTCTCGGTCAGCCCAGGGGGGGGCGTCTAGGGACCCGGCTGGGGCAGCTGCTGGCGCTCTGTCCGGCCGGCGGCCCGGTCGCGGATGTCGGCAGCGGCCATGGACGCCTGGCCCGCGAGCTGAAGCGCCACGACCCCCGGCGCCCGGTCTACGCCACCGAGATCAACCCCGGCCCAGCCGCCGAGCTGCGCCGGCTCCTAGGCCCCCACAGCGGGGTGCTGATCCTGGAAGGAGACGGTCTTCAGCCTCTGGATCGGCTCGATTGCCGGGGGGTGATCATCGCGGGCATGGGCGGGGCCACCATCGCCCGGATCCTGGAACGCGGTGAGGCGGTCACCCGCCGGCTGGAGTGGCTCTGCCTGCAGCCGGCCCAGCGGGCCGATCGGCTCCTCGACTGGCTCACCTGGTCGGGCTGGTCGATCAAGGAGAGTCGCCTAATCCAGGAAAAGCGTCACCACTACCCGACCCTTCTGGTCGCTCCCCGGTGAGGGCAGCCGAGGTCCTGGCCGCCGTCGAAGCTCTCGATCGGCGCCGTCTGGATCTGCTCCAAGCCCAGGAGGAGGCGGCGGTGCGGACCAAGACTGACCCCACCGTCCGTCAGCTCCGCCAGCGCCGGGCCGGGCTCGAGACCCAGGTGCAGCATCAAGCCTCGCAGCTCAAGCAATTGGAGTTGGAAGTGGCCGAGCTGGCCGGCCGGGTGGCCAGCCACGAACGGGCGATCTACGACGGCAGCGTCCGCCATCCGGCTGACCTGCAGCGCCGCCAGCACGAGCTGACCACGCTCCGAGCCAAGATCCAGCAGCTGGAGGAGACCGAGCTCAGCCAGATGGAGGCCCAGGAGCAGGCGGCTGCCGATCTGACCGCGGTTGGCGCCGAGCTAGTCGAGCGCGAGCAGGAGGTAGAGCGGGTTCGCGCCGCCGACCGGAGCAGTGCGCCCGGGTTGGCCGCCGAGGTCGCGGCCAACCAAGTGGAGCGGTCCAGTTTGACCGAGTCGCTCACGCCGAGCCAGCTGCGCACCTACGAGCGGACCGCGGCCCGGCGGACTCCCGCGGTCGCCAAGGTGGTGGGCGGAACCTGCAGCGGGTGCCGTCTGCCGCTGCCGTCGCGGCTGCTCCAGGAGGCCCGCGGCGACCAGCTGGTCACCTGCGAGACCTGCGAGCGGATCCTGCTGCTTTGAGCCCAGAACGCAGCACCCCGCGGTTCTGGGTGGACGGGTACTGCGACGGAGCCTGCAGTGGCAACCCTGGTCCGGGCGGTTGGGCTTATCGGGTCGAGTGGCCCGAGGCGACCGAGGAGGGCTCCGGCGGCGAGCCCCACACCACCAACAACCGAATGGAGCTGGTCGCCGCCCGCGAGGCGCTGCAGGCGTTTCTGCGCCGGCGTGAGCCGGGGCAGGGCCTCCAGCTCCACACCGACTCCCGCAACGTGATCGGGTGGCTGAGCGGGGGCTGGAAGCGTCGCGCCAACCAGGACCTCTTTCCCGAGATCGACCGGCTGACCGCACTGGTCGGGCCGGCGCTGCGCTGGCAGCATGTCCGGGGACACCGGGACAACCCGGGCAACAACCGGGTCGACCAGCTCGCCGTGGAGGCTTGCCAGCGGCAGCTGAAGGCGCCTTCGGAGCCGAGCCCCGGAGGCTGAGCGGGGACCCGGCCGGAGTCCCTGGGCGGGCGATACCATGGCCCGGGATGGCGGGCAGATGACCGCGGCCGGGCCGGGCCCGGTCGAGGAAAGTCCGAGCTCCGCAGAGCAGGGCGCCGGGTAATTCCCGGCGAGGGAAACCTCAGGGAGAGTGCCACAGAAAGACACAGCCGGCGGCAGCGTCGGCAATGGTGAAATGGTGGGGTAAGAGCCCACCGGCAGCCGGGTGACCGGCTGGCCAGGTAAACCCCGCCCGGAGCAAGACCCGGCAGGGTGCGGGTGGTGACACCCCTGGGCGGCTCGCCCAGCAGCACCCGGGAGGGTCGCTAGAGGCGTCGGGTAACCGCCGTCGCAGATGGATGGTCATCACCTCTCGGGGGGAGCCCGCTCGGCGGGAGGCCCGAGGGGCACAGAACTCGGCTTACCGCTCGCCATCCTCCTCCCCGCAGGGGGGACGTCCCCCCTGCGCCACCCCCCCCTTGAACTCACCGCCAGTCGGCTCTCGCTCCACCTAGGGACGGTTCACCCAATCTGGCTCCGGTTCGGATACGGGGTTGTAAACAAGTTTCCAAAGTGATTGACCTGCCCGACCCGGCGTGATACAGTCCCCGAGACCTCACGTTTGGGGGAATTGTGGTGAATAGAGAAGAGAGCCATCCAAGATGAGACGTGGGATCGGGAGGCGAGATGGCGTTCTTCGGCCGCTACGACCATTCCCTCGATGAGCGCGGTCGGGTGGCCGTCCCGGCCCGCTTCCGGGAAGAGCTTCGGGGCGGATGGGTCACCGGCCACCCCGCCGGCTTCCTTCTGATGTATCCCCAGCCGGAGTGGGAAGCGATGACTGCCGAGCTCCGCTACGACCCGACCGCCGAGTCCGGGTACAGCGGCTACCTGCGCCGGGTCTACGCGTCCTCGCAGGAGATCAGCTGGGACGGCCAGGGACGGATCCTGCTCCTGCCCCAGCTCCGCGAGCACGCCGGGCTGACCGGCAACGTCATCTTCGTGGGCGTCAACAACGTGGTCGAAGTTCATTCGGAGACGAGCTTCGGGCGTCAGGCATCGCCGCTCGCCTCCGACGAGTGGGAGGCGATGCGCCAGACCGTGGTGGTCCAGAAGACCAGCCGGGGTCAGTCCGGTCCCGAGGAGGCGCGCCTGTCATGAGCGTCATGCTGGGCGTCATGCCCAGATCCTCCCGGGCCTCGACGGCGCCCCGCGCCGTGGCCACCCGCCACGTCCCCGGAACCCACCAACCGGTGATGCTGGCCGAGCTGCTCGAACTCCTCGCCCCCACGCCGGGCCAGGTTGTGGTGGATGCCACTCTGGGGGCCGGCGGGGTGTCGGCGGCCTTCCTCAATCACGTCCTCCCAGGCGGGCGGGTCTTGGCATTGGATCGAGATCCGTCCGCTGTCGCCTCTGCGCAGCGCCGTTTCGGCGCCTACGGGGAGAGCTTCACGGCCGTGGTTGGCAAGTTCTCCGAGCTTGAGCGTATCGCCTCCCGGAATCGGGTCCGCGCCAACATCGTGCTGTTTGACCTGGGCATCTCCTCGCTTCAGCTCGATGATCCTGGGCGGGGGTTCAGCTTCCAGGCCGAGGGTCCCCTGGACATGCGGATGGGTGGGAGCGGACTGACCGCCGCCGATATCGTCGCCAGCTATTCCGAAACCGACCTGGCCGACCTCTTCTACGAGCTAGGCGAGGAGCGGCAGTCGCGGCCGATCGCCAGGGCCATCGTCGCGCGGCGGCGGGTGTCCCCTATCCGGACCACCACTGAGCTGGCGGCCATCTGCGCCGAGGCGGTGCCGCGACGGTTCTGGCCCAAGCGCATCCATCCGGCGACCCGGGTCTTCCTGGCCCTTCGGGTCGCCGTCAACGACGAACTCGGCGAGCTCGAACGGGGGCTTGCCGCGGCCATTCAAATTCTTCGGCCCGATGGGCGAATTGGGACGCTCTCCTTCCAGCCGTCCGAGCACAGACTCACCAAGCACTCCCTCAACGTCCTAGCAAAAGACTGTGTTTGTCCGTCCCAACAAATGGTCTGCACCTGCGCCCATCGGGCCACTCTCTCTCTCTTGACACGACGCTCACGCAAGCCGACCCCGGCCGAGATAGAGCGCAATCCCCGGGCCCGCTCGGCCCAGCTCCGGGTGGCGGTCCGATTGCCCAGCGCCGGTCCCTAGCCAGCGCCCACTGGCAAGTCCCTCCTTCGCCTCGTCTTCCCAACTGTCCCTCCCAACATCCCACTCCAGAAGCCACACCAAATGACCACCATCGCCGCCGAGCCCCGCCGCTGGGCTCTCCCTTTGCCCTTCGAGGAGGGCGACCCGACGGTCGCGACATCCCGGCGCACGGCGCTGCCGCGCTCGCTGGTGGCCTGGCTCTTGCTGCCCGCTCTGGCGGCCTTGGTCTGTGTCGGGGTGTTGTATGCGGCTCAAACCGCCCAGGCCACCGCCCTGACCTACCAGATCGCCTCCCTACGGGCCGCCAAGGCTCAGCTGCTGGCCACGCAGGACCAGCAACTCCAGCAATTGCAGCAGCTGCAGAGCGCAGGCCAGGTGGCCGCCTCCGCCGGCCACCTAGGCATGACCCCCCCACCCACTTGGACCGTGGTCAGCCCGCCCCCGGCGGCCGCGTCCGACCCCCTGACCCCGGTCATCATCGCCCTCCGGGGCGGCTGAGCCCTTGGCGTCGCGCCCCTTCTCCCGGAGTCGTCCCCGCCCGGCCCCACGCGGGCGCCCCGCCGACCTGGCGGGCAGCTCCGGTCCGCGGGCCGCCATTCCCCCCACCTCGCGTCGGGTGGTGGGCCTGGCCCTTTGTCTGATCGTCGCCGTCTTGGGAATGGCCGCCCGCCTGGTCGACCTCGAACTGAGCCAGGGGCCGCAGCTGGCCGCGGCGGCCGTGGCTCAGCAGGTGCAGTCGGTCTCCATACCGGCGGCCCGCGGCCTGATCCTCGACTCCAGTGGCCAGGTCCTGGCCGGGAACTCGCTCGCCTACGACGTCTACGCCGATCCCCGCGAGGTGGCAGCCTCGGCTCGCCAGCACGACGCTCGCCTGCTGGCCCCGATCTTGGGCCTGCCCGCCACTACCCTGGAGTCGCTCCTAGGCCAACCACTCCAGTTCGTCTACCTGGCCAAGGACCAGTCGCCGCAGGTCGAGGCCAAGCTCGTCCAGCTGGGGCTGACCGGGATCGGGACGCTGCCGCTGCAGGTGCGCAGCTACGGTCCGGGAGCAGTGGCCGGGACCACCCTGGCCGCTAACCTTATCGGCTTCGTGAACTCAGCCGGACTGGGCCAGTACGGTCTGGAGGGGTACTACAACCGCGTCCTGGCGGGCCGCGCCGGAACCGAGTCGGTGGTCCAGGACCTCCAGGGCAACGCGGTCGTCCTGAGCAGCCTCCCTCAGACCCCGGCCGTTGATGGCCGCACCCTGAACACCAGCATCGACGCCACCATGCAGGCGACGGTCGAGCAGGACCTCGCCGCCGAGGTCCAGAAGGACCAAGCCGCCTCGGGGACGATGATCGTCATGAACGTCCACACCGGGGCCATCGTGGCCTGGGCCGACTCGCCTTCGTACAACGCCAACAACTACGCCAACGAGTCCAACGCGCTCTTCCAGGACGCCGGCCTGGCCAACCTCTATGAGCCGGGCTCGGTGATGAAGGTGGTCACCTTCGCGGGAGCGCTCCAGAACAACATCATCACCCCGAGCGCGACCTTCGACGAAACCCCAGCCGCCGGGATGGTGCAGGGGGTTGAGATACATGACTGGGACAACATCTACCACGGGGTGATCTCCTACCAGTACGTGTTGGACAACTCGCTCAATGTCGGGGCCGTCCACGTCGAGGAGCTGGAAGGGGCGCGGACCTTTTACAACACCATGGAATCCTTCGGAATCGGGCAGCCCACCGGCATCGATCTGGCCGGCGAGGCGAGCCAGCCGCTGGCCCCCTTGGCCCACCAGTCGCCGCTCCAACTGGCCACCTCGGCATTCGGCCAGGGGGTGGTGGTCACCCCGATCGAGATGCTGGCGGCCATCAACGCCGTGGCCAATGGCGGCGTCTGGGTTCAGCCCCACGTGGTCACCGCGATCAGCGGGGGTGGCAAGCCCACGACCGTGATCAAGCCAAAGACCCGCCGGGTGATCTCCGCTGCGACCGCGGCCACCCTGGCCCAGATGATGGTCGGGGTGATCGACGCCCCGGGCGCTGACGGCTCCGAAGCGCGCATCTGGCCGGCCTGGAAGGGTCAGCTGGCGGGCAAGACCGGTACCGCCGAGGTCGCCCAGAACGGGGCCTACACCAACAACACGATCGACTCGTTCGCGGAGTTCCTCCCCGCGAGCGATCCCCAGTACTCGGTGATCTGCGTCCTCCGCGAGCCCCAGGTGGCGCCCAGTCTGCGCTACTCCTTCTACGACGCGGTGCCCACGGTCAAGAAGGTGACCCAGGTGCTCATCGATCGCTTCAAGCTCCAACCATAAGATGCCTCGGGTGAACTGGCTGGCGGTGGGGGGGACATTCGTCGGCGCGCTGGTCGCCTATCCCCTCGCCATCGCGGGGCTGAGTCGGGTCGGGCTCCGCCAGGGCGTCCGTCCCGACCTGCCGGCCTCGCACCTCGCGAAGAGTGGCACGCCCACGGCGGGCGGCGCTGTCTTCGTGGCCGTGCTGGTGGCTGCCTGGGCGATCGCGGCCAGAGATCCCGCCGGGGGACTGGTGGCGGGGGCCGCCGCCCTGGGCTGCGGGGTGGGGCTGATCGACGACCTGGCGAAGGTGCGCCGGGGGGAGGGTGTGCGCTTCCGCCCCAAGCTGCTGCTCCTGGCGGGCTGTGCCGGGATGTTGGCCCTGGGGGTGTCCGCGACTGCGGCGACCAGTCAGATCGTGCCCGGATTCGGCCCCCGCGACCTGGGGGTGCTGGGGCTGGCGCTGGCCGCGTTCGCCATCCTCGCGACCGCCAACGCGGCCAACTTGACCGACGGAGTCGACGGGCTGGCGGCCGGCTGCGCCATCCCCGGGTTCGCTGCCTGTGCGGCTCTGGCCATGGCCGAGCACCGCCCCCAGCTGGCTGCCACCTGCGCCTGTCTGGCGGCGGGTCTGCTCGCCTTCCTGGTCTTCAACCGGCCCCGGGCCGCGGTCTTCATGGGGGACGCCGGGTCGCTTGCCATTGGTCTGGCCCTGGCGGTCTCCGCCATCGAGGTGGGGGCGCTGGTGCTGCTGCCGCTCTTGGCTCTGGTCTTCCTGGTCGAGGCCGGCTCGGTGATCATCCAGATCAGCCACGTGCGGCTCACCCATGGCCGTCGACTCTTCCGCGCGAGCCCGATCCACCACCACTTCGAGGAGGGAGGCATGACCGAGTGGGGGATTGACGTCAGGTTTTGGCTGGTGGCCGCCCTGTCGGCCTCGCTCGCCGCCTACTGGGCGGTCGCCGCCGGACTCCCTGGGGGCGTCCGTTGATCGCCCACGTGGAGCGCTGGCTGCCGGTTGGCCAGGCTCGGCACCAGGGCGGCGGGCTCCGCCGGCTTCCCCTCCCCGAGCTGGACGTCTGGCTGCTGCTGCTGACCCTGGCGCTCTGCGGCCTGGGGCTGATCATGGTGTACTCCGCCAGCCAGGCCCTGGCCTACACCTACTACGGCAATCCCGCCTACTTCTTCGAGCGCCAGCTGCTCTGGCTGGCCCTGGGCCTGGTCGCCCTCGGGGTCTGCGCCAAGATTGACTATCACCAATGGACCCGGCTGGCGCCGCTGCTCTGGGTGGGGACCCTGCTGCTCCTGGTCGCCGTGCTGGTTCCCCACATCGGGCAGGAGGTGCTGGGCGCGCGCCGCTGGATCAAGGTCGGCCCCTTCGACCTGCAGCCCAGCGTGCTCGCCCAGTTCACGGTGGTGGTTGCCGGGGCAGTCTGGCTGGACCGGCTGGGGGGCCGGATAACCGATCTCCGCGACGGGGTCCTCAACTACGGGTGGAAGATCGTGGTGGTGGCGCTCCTGGTGGTGATGGAGAAGGACCTAGGCTCCACCATCGTCCTCTGTCTGAGCGCGACCGGCCTGCTCTGGCTGGCCGGGGTCAGGGTCCGCCACCTGGCCGGCGTGGCCGTCGCGGGGCTGCTCGGGGGGCTGTTGCTGATCCGCGCCGAGCCGTACCGGGTCGCCCGCTTTCTCAGTTATTTGAACCCCTTCGCTCACCGGCTTGGCACCGGCTTCCAGGCCGTCCAGGCCCTCTATTCGCTCGGCGCGGGGGGGATCTTCGGCACCGGACTGAACGGGGCGGTGTCCCCGGCCCAGTTGCTTCCCGAGGCGCACACCGACTTCATCTTCGCCATCATTGGGGAGGAGTTGGGGCTGGTCGGGACGCTCCTGGTTCTGCTCCTCTTCCTGGGCTTCGCCTGGCGCGGGATCCGGGCCGCGCGGAACGCCCCCGACCGTCTTGGCGTTCTCCTCGCCGGCGGGATCACCATCTGGATCGTAGGGCAGGCCCTGATCAACATCGGCGGGGTGACCGACACTATCCCTTCCACCGGGGTACCTCTCACCTTCATCAGCTTTGGGGGATCGTCGTTGGCGCTCTCGCTGGCCGCCACCGGGATCCTGCTCAACATCTCGGCCCGGCAGCGCCGAGTGGGGATCGGTAATGCGCGTGCTAATCACGGGCGGCGGAACGGGCGGCCACTGCACCCCGGCCATCGCGGTGGCGGAGGCGCTCAGGAAGACTGACCCCGCAGTCGTGATCAGCTACGTCGGCCGCGCCGGCGGCCCGGAGTCCGAGTTGGTCTCCGAAGCCGGTATCGACTTCTCGGGCCTACGTCTGGGCAGCATGGGCTCGAGCGCGGTCAGCTCCGCCCCCCGGCTGGCGCTCCGGCTGCCGATCGTCTACCGTGAGGCAGCGCGGCTGGTGCGCCGGTTCCAGCCCCAGGTGGTCCTGGCGACCGGCGGTTACGTCTGCGTTCCGGTGGCGCTCGCCGCCCGCCGCCGCTCGATCCCGGTCCTACTCCTGGAGCAGAACCTGCTTCCGGGCAAAGCCGTGCAGTGGCTGGCTTCGCGGGTGCGCTCGGTGGCCACTTCCTTCCCGGGTACCGGGGCGCACCTGCCCCGGGCCCGCGTGACCTGCACTGGTAACCCGGTCCGGGAACAGTTCGCGGCCCTGGCGGAGCACCCCCGGCCGCCTCAGGAGCCGCCCAACCTGCTGGTGATGGGGGGTTCCCAGGGAGCCCGGCATCTGAACGAGGTGCTTCTGGAGGCGCTGCCCGGCCTGCTCCGGAAGTGCCCCCAGCTGACGGTGGCCCATCTCACTGGCCCGACCGAATACGCCCAGGTGGAGGCCACCGCCCGGGAGGCCGGGCTTCCGGTCGGGGATCGCTACCGGCCAGCGCCGTTCGTGGCCGACGTCGCCGAGCCCCTGGCGGCGTCGAGCCTGGTGGTGATGCGGGCGGGCGGCAGTTCTCTGGCGGAGGTCGCCTGCCTGGGCCGGCCCATGGTGCTGGTGCCCTACCCGCACGCCGGGGAGCACCAGAGCGCCAATGCGCTGCCCTTCGAGCAGGCCGGGGCGGCCCTGGTGGTCCCCGATCACGAGCTGAACGCGGCCAAGCTGGAGCGGGCAGTCCTCGCCGTCCTGGGCGATCCCCGGCGCTGGCAGGAGATGGCCCAAGCGAGCGCTTCCATGGCGCGGCCCCGCGCCGCCGCCGACGTGGCCGCCCTGCTCCAGCAGCTGGCCGGCCCGAGCCGCTGAGATTGGCTGAGTCCGTCCCGGTAGGCTGGCCGGCGCCGCCGGCGCACCTCCACTTTCTGGGCATCTGCGGTTACGCGGTCTCGGGTTTGGCTCTCTGCTGTGCCGAACTCGGCTATCGGGTCACCGGTGCTGACGAAGACGCCTATCCACCGACCACCGAGATCCTCGAGGCGGCGGGCATCCCCTTCCAGCCCCGGCATGATCCCGAGAACCTAGATCGCTGGGGGGTTCCCGACCTGGTGGTGCTGGGGAATCAGGTCCAGGCCGGAAACCTGGAGCTGGAGGCGGTCCGCCAGCGGGCTCTTCCGCTGCTTAGTGAGGCGGAGGCGTACCGCGGGCTTACCCAGGGCCGGCGGCGCGCGGTCGTCTGCGGGACCCATGGCAAGACCAGCACCTCGGCCCTGACCGCTTTCATGCTGGAAGCCGCCGGCTGCCGGCCGGGGTTCCGGCTGGGAGCCACCCCTCGGGACTTCAGCGCCACCGCCCGGTTGGGGGACCCTCGAGAGGGAGGCCCCTTCGTATTCGAGGGCGACGAGTACACCACCTCAGCGCTGGACCAGAGTGCCAAGTTCCTCCACTGGCAACCCCAGGTGGTCACCCTGCTCAACCTGGAGCTCGATCACCCCGATCTGTATCCAGACCTCGCGTCCTACCTGGTTCCCTATCGCCGGCTGGTGGAGGGGCTGGGGGAAGGGGGACAGCTGATCTTCAACCAGGCCGACCCCCAGGCCCGCGAACTTGCCGCAGCCAGCCCGGCGGGCGCCCAGAGCTTCGGGCTGAAGGACGCCGACTGGAGCCTGGTCCGTCCCCCGACGAAAGCCGGCGACCGGCTCCAGCTGGTCGTTCGGAGCCCGGCAGGCGAACTCGAGATGGCGCTCCCCGGGTTCGGGGACCACAGCGCTGCCAACGCACTGGCAGCACTGGCCACCGCCGTCCAGCTCGGCGCTGACCCTGCCACTGCGGCCCGGGCGGCGACCTCCTATCGGGGGGTGGCCCGGCGCTTTGAAGTGCTGGGGACGTTTGCCGAAGTGACTGTGGTCGACGACTACGCTCATCACCCCACCAAGATCCGGGCCACCATCGCCGGCGCCCGCCAGCAGTTCGGGTCGGAGATCCAGCTCGTGATGGTCCACGTGCCCCACACCTACTCCCGCACGCGCGGACTCTTGGCCGAGTACCGGGGCGCCTTCGACGGCCTCGACCTGCTAGTTCTGGGTCCGATCGAGCCGGCCCGGGAGCGGGATCTGGCGGGCACGGTCAGCTCTGCTGACGTGGCCGCCCTGGTCTCGGGACCGGAGCTGGTCCTGGTGGAGTCGGCGACAGCCGCGATCATCGCGACGCTGGAGCGACTCCGGCCGCCGACGCTGGTCGTCTGCAGCTCGGTTCGGGGATTCGACGGGGTGGCGGCGCGGCTGCTCCAGGCCGTGCGCGAAAGGTGGGCGTGACTCCCTCCCAGCTTCCCCTGCCGCTCCGGCAGCTGCTGGCCGATTCGATTGCTAAAGGGGAGCTCCGAGCCGGCGAGCCGCTGCGCGATCACAGCCAGTTCGGGGTGGGTGGACCGGCCGACTGGTACTGGGAGCCGGCCCGGGCGGCGTTGGTGCCCGATGTTCTGGCCGTTTGCCAGGAGCTCTCCTTTCCCCACACCGTGCTCGGAGCGGGCAGCAACTGCCTGATCCTCGACGGTGGCGTCCGCGGGCTGGTCCTCAAGTTCCCCTCCACCCGGGCCGAGCTCGAGGACGAGGGGCTGGTCTGCCTCCAGGCCGGGGCCATGCTGCCCCGGGCGGCCTTCGACACGGCCTACCGAGGCCTGCACGGCCTCGCCTTCGGGGTGGGCATCCCGGGGACCGCCGGAGCCGCCGCGGCGGGCAACGCGGGCGCCTTCGGGGGCGAGGTCGGGGCCATTCTGGAGCGAGTGGAGGCGGTCCTCCCTGGCGGCGACGTGCTCCACCTCACTGCCTCCGACCTGGGCAGCAGCTACCGGCGGACCGCCCTCCAGGAGGGGTCGCTCCAGGGAGCGGTCGTGACCCAGGTCTGGATTCGACTCCGCCCGGGCGATCCCGACTCCGCACGGGCCGAGGTTCGGCGGGTGATGACCGAGCGAAAGGCCAGCCAGCCGACCGGGGTGCGGAGCCTGGGGAGCACCTTCAAGAACCCTCCGGCGGCGCGGGCCGGCCAGCTCATCGAGGCCTGCGGATTGAAGGGGCTCCAGATCGGAGCCGCCCAGGTTTCCCCCCAGCATGCCAACTTCATCTGCAACCTGGGGGGAGCCCGGGCCGCCGACGTGCTTGCATTGGCGGACGTAATCCGTCAACGTGTACAGGAGCGCTTCGGGGTCGAGCTCGAACTTGAGATCATCCCCGTCGGCAGTCCCGATCTTCATTCACGTTCCAGCTGAGGGGCAGCCATGAGACCGCCCGCGCGCCAGCCCGCGTCCCGGGGACGGTCCTTCGGCGCGGTCGTCCCAGGTGAGTTCGAAGCCTGGCGTCCTCCGGGGGCTCTCGGGCAGCAGCCAGGCCTGTCCCGCCGGCGGCGCCCGGCGTCGGCCGGGGCCAGCGGAAGGCCCGACTGGGGTCACCTTCCCGACGATCAGATCGAGGAGGTGGCCCGCCAGGCGGCGGAGCGACGGGCCAACCGCTTCGCTGCCCGGCAGCGCTTTCTGGGCCGGCACCGGGTGTCAGCGCCCCGCAAGCCCCCTGTCTGGGAGGCACTCCGCGAGGTGGGGCGGGGGACCAAGCTGGCCGTGGCGGCGCTGGCCCTGGCGATCGGTGCCGGGGCCGTCCTGTTCGCCTCTCCCTGGCTCAAGGTGCAGCGAGTCGAGGTGGTGGGCGCAGCGGTGGTGTCGCGCCAGCAGCTGCTCACGGAGATCGGAGCCCGCTTCGGGGAGAGCACTGTCCTGCTCGACGCCCCGGCCATGTCCCGGAGCCTGCTCGCCCAGCCCTGGGTCGAGGCCGCTTCGGTCCGGGTGCGCTGGCCGGGCACCCTGGTGCTGGCGATCACGCCGCTCCCCCCGGTGATGCTGTACGAGCAGGGTTCGGCGCAGCAGTGGCTGGCCGCCAGCGGGGCGTCCCTGGGGCCGCCCCCCGGGCTGTCGGGGGCCGGGCTGCCGCTCCTGCTGGATCAGAGGTCGGTCCCGCTGGCCAGGCCTGGCGCTCCGGTGCTCTCGGCCCGGCTCACCCAGGCCCTGGTCGCCCTGGACCGGGTCTTCCCGGCGACCTACGGGGTTTCCGTCCGCCAGTACTTGCTGACCGCGTCCGGGGCACTTGAGATCGAGAGCAGCGGGGGCTGGACGGCCGACCTGGGGTTGATGCTGACTCCCTCCCAGATCTCCTCGATCGGTGCCAAGCTGGAGGCGCTGCGGGCCTTGGCGGGCCAGGTGAATCTCCGAACCGGGGGGATCAAGGAGATCTACCTGGAGGACCCCGCCCAGGCGGCGGTGAGCTACTGACCACGACCGCGCCGCCCGCACCGGCAAACGCAAAATTGAGGGTGTCGGGACCCTTGCAGCCACTACATGATGTGGTTTTTCCTGATTTGGGGGTTGTGCTGCTCCGAGATTGCGGCTACACTTCGGAGCGGCCTCGGAAGTCCTCCGGGACGGGGCCGCCGGCGCCCCATGACGCGAGCTCGGTCACAACCACACGTTGCAAAAAAATTCACCACCACCCTTGGGGATAGTCTTGATGGCCGAGTACGCAGGCCCGGCCTTGCTTCCGCACCCGCCCACGTCTGGACTGAATTGAGCAGCCGCCGTTTGGTGGCGCTCGACCTGGGCAGCGCCAAGGTCTGTTGCGCGGTGGCCGAGGACGACGGTGCCAAGCTCCGTGTGTTGGGAGTCGGCGAGGCCCCCTCGGCCGGGGTGCGCAAGGGCGTGATCACTGATCCGGACGCGGCCGCCAAGGCGGTCTCCGAGGCGCTGGATGCGGCCGAGCGGTCCAGCGGGGTGGAGATCGACTCCGCTCTACTGACCCTCAGCGGTCGGCACGTCCAGAGCCAGCCCGGCCAGGCGGTGGTCTCGGTCACCTCCCGCGGTGGGGTGGTCGGAGCCAGTGACCTCAATCGGGTCCTCGAAGGCGCTCGCTCTGCGCCCGGTCTCGAAGGCAAGGAAGTGGTTCACCTGATTCCTCGCGAGTACCAGGTCGATGCCCAGCGCGGCCTCCGAGACCCGCGCGGAACGGCGGGCGCTCGGCTCTCCGTCGACGCCGAGTTGGTGCTTGCCTCGAGCGCTCACCTGGCGGCGCTGGTGAGCTGCATCCACGCGGCCGGGCTGCGTATCGACGACGTCGTGGTCCAGCCGCTGGCGTCGGCGGAGGGGGTGCTCCGCGATCAGGAGCTGGCGGCCGGGGTGGCGGTGGTCGACATCGGCGCGGGGACCACCAACATCGCCATCTTCCAGGGCGGCACCATCCGCCGGGTGTTGGTGCTCCCGGTAGGAGGTCAGAACGTCACCAATGACCTGGCCACCGGCCTTCGCTGCGACCAGGAAGAGGCAGAGACCCTCAAGTGTCGGCATGGTCACTGCGATCCTGCCCAGGTGCTCCCCGAGGAGATGGTCACCCTGGTGGGCAGCTCCCACGTGGGCGCCGAGGAGGTCCCCCGCCGGTGGCTGGCCGAGATCATCGAGCCCCGGGCCAGGGAGATGGCGCGACTCATAGGTGGGGTGCTCGATGAGGAGGAGCTGGGGCTTTCCAAGCTGGTGGTCACCGGGGGAGGAGTACGGCTGCTGGGCTTCGCCGCCGCCGTCCATCAGATCCTTGAGATGCCGGTCCGGCTCGCTGTCCCGGAGGGACTGAGCGGCCTCGCCGACCAGCTCGGCATGCCCGAACACGCCGCCGCCGCCGGGCTCCTGCGCTGGGGCCAGCGCTCAGGGGCTCGGAGAAACAGTGGCAACCTGAGAACCACCCGCAGTGCGGGCCGGCTCAATCGCTGGCTCCACGAGCTCTTCTGATCCTGAAGGAGACGCGATGCCTCAAGACGATCTAGACCGCACTATCCAAGGCAACGCGCGGATCAAGGTGATCGGCGTCGGCGGGGGTGGCAGCAATGCGGTAAACCGGATGATCCGGGCCAAGCTCCGGGGCGTGGACTTCATCGCCGTCAACACCGACCGTCAGGCGCTGGAGACGTCCGAGGCGCCCGCCAAGATCCACATCGGCCGCAAGGTCACCCGGGGCCTCGGCTGTGGCGGGGATCCCGAGGTGGGGGAGCTGGCCGCGGAGGAGTCGCGCGAGGAGCTCGCCAGCGTCCTTCATGACGCCGACATGGTCTTCGTCACCTCCGGGATGGGAGGTGGCACCGGGACCGGCGCTGCCCCGATCATCGCCGAGATCGCGCGCTCCAGCGGGGCGCTCACCATCGGGGTGGTCACCAAGCCGTTCACCTTCGAGGGGCGCAAGCGGATGGAGGCGGCCGAGCGCGGGGTGGAGCAGCTCTCCGGGCGGGTCGACACTCTGATCACCATTCCCAACGACCGGCTGATCGCGGTCACGGACAAGAAGACGAGTCTGATCGAGGCCTTCAAGAAGGCGGATGACGTGCTCCGCCAGGGAGTCCAGGGGATCAGCGATCTGATCGTCTTCCCCGGTCTCATCAACCTCGACTTCGCCGACGTCAAGGCGATCATGATGGGCCAGGGACAGGCGCTGATGGGAATCGGCTACGGCAGCGGCGACAACCGAGCCCAGGACGCCGCTCGCGATGCCGTCTCGAGCCAGCTCTTGGAGACCTCCATCACCGGTGCCCACGGGATTCTGCTCAACGTGACCGCCAGCCCCGATCTGACTTTATTTGAGGTCAACGAGGCCTGTGACCTGATCCGCCAGAGCGCCGACCCCAACGTCAACATCATCTTCGGGGCGGTCGTCGACGACCGGATGGGAGGCGACGTCAAGATCACCGTGATCGCCACCGGGTTCAGCTCTGACGCCCAGGTCAACCCCGCCCTCGCCGAGAAGTACCGGGCCACTCGCCCGCAGGAGCTTCAGGAACCGCTGCCCGAGCGCTCCCGGCAGGTTCAGCACGACAACCCCGACCTCTACGAGGACGTCGACATCCCGGCCTTCCTGCGCGAACCTCGCTGATCGAACGCGTGTAGGCGCCCCCGCCGCGCCGCGGGCGCCCCTGGCGGGCGCCTTGCGCCGAGGCAGCCGGGGCTGTTCTGGGGTCGGTCGCCGGGGCCCAGACCTTTTCTGGAGCGCAGGCTCATCCGTCTCTGCGTGGGGGGAGTCAGAATGGAAGTGTGTATAGTGTGTGTATGCCTCGGTTGAACGTTTACCTCTCCGCCGAACTGGCCGACCGGGCTCGCCCCCTGGATCTCAATCTCTCGCAGTTTCTCCAGGAGGCCCTTCGGCAGCGACTGGGGGACGCGCGGATGGAGACCTGGCTCGGGCGGCTGGGGACCCTGGACCCCCTCGCCGCGTCCCACCGGAGGGCAGTTCGGCTCCTGGAGAGCCTTGAGCCGGAATCTCCCGGCGGCTGACCCCGTCGTCATCGAGACCTCGGCCCTCCTTGACCTGATGTTGGGAAACCCGGAGGGGGCGGCCGTGGCCGAAGTGCTGCGCGGCCGCGCCGTGCACCTCGCGGACCACTCCGGCTGGCTGGTCGCCAGAGCTCTCGGGATCCTGGCCGAAGGGCGGGCGATCTCAGCGGCCGACCTGGCCCGGCGCTATCAGCTACTGGCCGACGCTCCTTTCCTCAACCACCCCGCCACCACCCTGCTCCCGGCGGCGCTGGGTCGGCTGGGATTTCGGTTGGGGGATGCACTCTCCGTCGAATTGAGCCAGCGCCTGGGGGCACCCCTGATCACGACGGACTCCCGCCTGGCGGCGATCTGGCCCCGGTGCTGGCTGGTAGCCGTTCCCCGATCTGGCCTCCTGACCGACTAGGCGGATCTGTGACTGAGGAGAGGCGAGGGAAGGTGGGAGCGCCCCGCCCAGGGTTGTCACCGGCTGAGTGACCTGTCCCGTCCGGCCGGGCGGTTCGCGCACTCCCCCCATCAGCCGCCTCTGACCAGCGCGCCTGGGCGGCCGAACCCTTCCCGACGGCGTCGCCCTGGGGCCGTCCCGAGTTGGTGTCGAAGGGCGGCCGGTGCTGAGGCTATCCTAAGGTGGCCGCGCCAGCCCGGCCCATGGAAGGGGAGAGGATGAGCACACTTGAGAACCGGCCCAACACGGCTCTGCTCGTGGTCGATGTCCAGAACGGGGTCGTCGACGGGGCTGTCGGACGCGACTCCGTGGTCGCGAACATTGGCAGCCTGGTCGAGAGGGCGCGCCGGGAACGAGTTCCCGTCATCTGGGTCCAGCACTCCGGCGAGGGTCTCGAGCCGGAGTCCGACGACTGGCGGATCGTCCCCGAGCTGATCCCGAGCGAGCCCGAGCCGTTGGTGGGGAAGACCTACGGCGACTCCTTCGAGGACACCACCCTTGAGACCGTACTCTCCGGCCTGGGCGTCGGTAGCCTGGTCGTTGTCGGCGCCGAGACCGATGCCTGCATTCGTTCCACGCTCCATGGCGCGCTGGCCAGGGGGTACGACGCGACCCTGGTGGGCGACGCGCACACGACCGGGGACAAGACTGAATGGGGGGCGCCGTCGCCGGAGCAGGTCATCGCCCACACCAACCTTTACTGGAAATACCAGACCGCTCCCGGGCGGACGGCCGGTACCGTCGAGACCAAAGACGTCGACTTCGGCGCCGCTTCCTGACGCCTCTGCGGAGAGCTTGGCGGGTGTCCTTCGGGCGGACCTTCCCGGGCGGCGGCTCAGCTCGCAGCTCAGGAGGATGGCCTAGGCCCAGCGCTTGACCGACTCCGTCTCGGGCTGGCCGCCTCGGCAGCGGCCGGGAGGAACGCCGAGCCGTCCTGGGGCTTAGTTCGACGGCAGGTACGACGCCGACGCCGCGGCACGGGGTGGACGACAGCAGTTCGGCCCCCTGGTGCCCATGTGGGGTCATGAAAGCTAGGAGCGGGCTGGGATGACCGCCTCGGAACCGGGGACGACCTCCTCGGGGGCCACGGCGAGGACCCGTCGAGCTCGCCAGGCGACGACCCCCGCGCCGAGAAGGACGAAGGGGACCAGGGGGACCGGGACGGCGAACCGAGAGCTGTCGTCGAGGATGACCGCCGCGTTGACCAGGATCATCCAGAAGGCGAGCCAGCGGAGATCTCGGCCCGAGCGGCGGAGGGCCCCGGCGGTCCAGACAGCCGGCCCCGCCAGGAGCAGAAGATCGTGGTCGAGGCTGTGGGGAGCGACCAGCAAGGAGAGGCAAACGGTGCTGGTCAGGGCCAGTTTCCAGTCCTGCTCGGTACGGGGAGGGTTGCGCCACCACGCGCAGGCCAGCCCCGAGAGGGCGAGCGCGGCCGCGCCCCAGGCCAGTTCCTGACTGACCGCTCCGTGGCCGGTCAAGCGCCAGAGGATGGCGAGTACGGTCTCATCGTGAGTCGGCGGGAAGCGGTGGAAGAGGGTGTATGACTCAATCCCCGGCACGCGGAGCAGGCCGGGAATGCCCACCACCGCAGCCGAGATTGCGGCCAGCGCGAGCAGGCAGGCGCTCGCCGCCCGAACCGTCCACCGCCGCCAGGCGGCCAGGGCCGGCACGACGGCGAGAATCAGCAGGTCGGGCTTGAAGGTGAAGAGAAAGCTTGCCGCCGCCACCCTGGTCCAGCGTCCCCAGGGGGATCGGCACCACCAGGCGGCGGTGAAGAGGGCCAGACAGAGCGGCCAGAGCAGGTCGTACTGGCCCTCCCCCAGGGCGGTGAAGGTGGGATAGGAGGCCACGATCGCGAGGGCCAGGGGTGCGACGTCCCGGCTCAGCCCCTCCTGGCGGGCAAGCCAGACCGTCCCCGCCAGGCAGAGACCGAGGCCGAGCGCGTCCCAGATGTAGAAGGCCGGCCAGATCGGAAAGACCGTGAACGGGATCACCACCCAGGCCGCTGGGGGAAGGGCCACGAAAGGCTCCACGAATGCCCGGCCCAGCCCGCGGTCGAGAAACGACTCGGCTCGGATCTGGAAGTTGAGCGCATAGAGGTGGTGCGAGGCGGGGAGGCCGCCCGCCGCAATTGCCCGGGCGATCGCGTAGAAGGCGTCGAACTCGGGCAGCGGCTGCTGATCGACGCGGGCCACCACCAGAATCAGGTAACTGAGCAGCAAGGCGCAGCTGACCGCCGCCACTACCCGTCCGGTGACAAAGCGCATCGCCACGATTTGTACCCCTCCGCTCTCGCCCGGGCCGCGACCGTGGCTCATTGCGGGCTGGTTGTGGCCGCCGCGTTACCGAACAGTCCACTTCGGGACCACCGCCAGTCCCCGCGCGGGTGCACCTGGGCGGGGAACTCCCTGGCCCACCAACTGGCGGCATCATCTCCCTGAGCGCGCGCCGCCCGGGACCATTCCTCCCGGAGCGATGGCGGCGGACAGGCCAAAGTCCAGGCGGGGTCGAAGGAAGCTCCTCGGAGCGCCTTGGGCCGCCAGCTGGCCATGCCCAAGCTGAGCCGCTGCACCCGCTCCTCGACGGCCAGTTCGATCGGCTTGTAGAAGGCGAGGGTGAAGTAAGCGTCAGTGTTGGCCGTGGCCTGGTAGTCGAAGCCGGCCAGGCGCCCGACCAGGGTGTCCCCCCAGCGATAGAGGAGCGAGAACGCTACCAGCTGGCCCCCCCGGCGGCAGAGCAGCACCCGGCTCTCAGCGTTGAGGTGGCGCGCCTGGGCCGCGAGCTGTCTGGCGATCTCGGAAGCGGGGAGCGCGTGGCCGTACTTGGACTGCAGGAGCGCCGCCAGCGGGGCGATCTCCTCGAGGCAGGAGCTGAGGTCCCGGAGATCGACCTCCAGCCCGCTCTCGGCGAACCGCTGCCGCTCTCTCCGGGCCGAGTGCCGGCGGGAGGGCGAGAGTGCTGCCAGGTACCCGGCGAAAGAGTCCCACTTGATCTCGATCGAGCAGTTGGGGCCGGCCAGGACCAGGTAGTCCTGCCCGGTCAGGCAGTGGGCTGCGTCTCGGGCAGCGGCGGAGGTGAGCCACATGGCTGCCAGGCTCGCCGCCCCGACCGAATCCGCCCGCTCCGCCGCGCCGGCGAGGAGCCGACCGACCACGTCCTGGCGCTCGCCCTGCCAGCCCGGATCAACCGGGAACTCGGTGGCATAGCCGGCCCGGGTCCCGATCAAGAGAGTAGGCCGCCAGGGTGCAGCTGGAGCACTCTCGCCGAGCACCCAGCGGGCGGCGCTGGCCACCGGCTCGTAGTGATCCAGACCAGCGTCAGGCGACCCGTCCCACTGATACACCGGCAGGCCCGCGATCAGGGTCCCGCCGCGGTCGCGAAGCAGCAGGTAGGCGCACGGGGTCGAGACCGACTCCTCGACGGAGAGGAGGAAGGGGTAGGAGAGGTAGAGCCCGCAGGAGCGGCTGATCCTGGACCACTCTTCACGCCCGACCGAGGTCAGGCTGCCGGCCCAGGCTCCGGTCAGCTCCCCGACGCCGAGATTCGCCGGCCGGAAGAGCTCCTGGAACAAGGCGGCGGAGGCCTCAGGCGGACTCGGCCGGACGCCGTCCGAAGAGGCCCCAGGCGGTCATCCTCAATTTGGCCGTGCCGGACCCGTCGGTCAGCTCTCCTCTGATTTGAACCAGGCCCCGATCGGGGCGGCTCTTCGAGAGGCGGGCCGAGATCACCTCCAGCGACGCGGCCACCCGATCTCCGGGGCGCACCGGGGCCAGCCATTCCAACCTCTCAACGCCGGGAGACCCCAGGCTGGCGCAGCGACGGAGCAGCCCGTCGTAGTAGAGCCGCATCCAGATCGACGCTGAATGCCAGCCGCTGGCGACGAGACCCCCGAAGACGGACTCCCGAGCTCGCCTAGGGTCGATGTGGAACGGCTGAGGATCGAATTGACGGGCGAATTCGATTATCTCCTCGGCGGTGACCAGGCGCGACCCCAGATGTTCCACACGCCCGACCACCAGGTCCTCCCAGAAGAGGTCGATCTCGGGACCCCAGGGGGCCAACTCGGGCGGGGGCTGCTCGGCGGGAACGGGCATCTCCTGGTGCTGCTCCTGAGATCCTGCTCGGCCATGCTACGCTGCCCGCACCCTGCTCCCCTTCGAAGCGGGAGGTAGAGCTCTCACTGGAGATAGCACCGCGCCCTGATGTCGGCGTTCGAGCCGGTTGCCAACCCCGTCAGCTTCCCCGAATTGGAAGAGCGCGTGCTCGCCTTTTGGCAACGAGAGCACATCTTCGAGCGAGGACTGGAGCTGCACCGGGACGCCGAACCCTTCGTTTTCTATGAGGGGCCTCCGACCGCCAACGGGATTCCCGGGGTCCACCATGTGCTGGCGCGCTCCTTCAAGGACTGCTTCCTGCGCTACCAGCAGATGCGGGGTCGGCGGGTCGAGCGGCGGGGTGGGTGGGACACCCATGGACTGCCGGTGGAGTTGGAGATCGAGCGCAGCCTCCGGATCACCTCCAAGCAGGAGATCGAACGGATGGGGGTGGAGGAGTTCAACCGCCTCTGCCGGGCCAGTGTGATGGAGTACATCGACGATTGGGAGCGGCTGACCAACCGGATCGGCTTCTGGCTCGATCTCAAGAACGCCTACCGAACCTATGACACGGAGTACATCGAGTCGGTCTGGTGGAGTCTCCAGCAGATCCACCAGCGGGGCTGGCTCTTCCGGGGCTACCGGGTCGCCCCCTACTGCCCCCGCTGCCAGACCTCCCTGAGCAGCCATGAGCTGGGCCAACCGGGCGCCTATCGGGATGACACCCCGGACCCCGGCGTCACCGTGCGCTTCCGGCTCCTCGACCGACCGGATACCAGCATTCTGGCCTGGACCACCACCCCCTGGACGCTCCCCGGAAACCTCGCTCTGGCGGTGGGGCCGGAGATCACCTACGTCGAGGTCAGCCAGGGCGAGGAGCGACTGATCCTGGCCCGAGACTGCGTGAGCAGCCTGGAGGGGAAGTACCAGCAGTTGAGAGAGATGAGTGGCCAGGAGCTGGTCGGGCTCCGCTACCAGCCGCTTTTCGATTTCCTCCCCGAGCAGTCGAACAGCCACCAGGTGCTCGCCGCCGACTTCGTCGCCACCGACGAGGGCACCGGGGTGGTGCACACCGCTGGTGCCTACGGAGAGGACGACCTGAGGCTGTGCCAGCGGGCCGGGATCGAGGTGCGGCACACGGTCGGGCTGGACGGCAGATTCCTGCCCTTCGTGGAGCAGTTCCAGGGGATATTCGTCAAGGATGCCGACCCTTTGATCACCCTTGAGCTGGACCGGCGCGGCCTCCTCTACCGCCAGGAGGAGATCCGCCACACCTACCCATTCTGCTGGCGCTGCGAGACTCCGCTGCTCTACTACGCCCTCGACTCCTGGTTCGTCCGAACGACAGCGGTCAAGGATCAGCTGATCGCTCACAATCGCTCGACCCGCTGGGTGCCTGCCCACTTGCGGGACGGCCGGATGGGCAACTGGCTGGAGTCGCTGCAGGACTGGAATCTCTCCCGGGCCAGGTACTGGGGCACGCCGTTGCCGATCTGGATCTGCCCCACCTGCGAGAAGCAGCGCTGTATCGGCAGCCTGGCCGAGCTTGGACTCAGCCCGGGGACCGACGTCCACAAGCCCTTCATCGACGAGGTGACGCTCACCTGCGACTGCGGCGCCGAGATGCGCCGGGTGCCAGAGGTCATCGACGCCTGGTACGACAGCGGCGCCATGCCCTTCGCTCAGTGGCACTACCCATTCGAAAACCAGGACCGTTTCCAGGCTAACCACCCGGCTGACTTCGTCAGCGAGGCGCTCGACCAGACGAGGGGTTGGTTCTACACTCTGATGGCGGAGTCGGTGATGCTCTTCGACGAGCCGGCGTTCCGCAACGTGGTGGTGCCCAGCCTGGTCGTGGACGAGCGGGGCCGCAAGATGTCCAAGAGCCGCAGGAACGTGGTCGATCCCTTCGACCTGATCTCGAAGACCGGTGCCGACGCGGTTCGCTGGTGGTTTTACACCACGGTCTCGGTGGGCGTCGAGTACCGGATCTCGGTGGCCAGGGTGGGCGAGACGGCGGTTCGCTTCCTCAACACGCTCTGGAACATGCAGAGCTTCCTCATCACCTACGCCAACCTGGCCGGGTGGCAGCCGGACGCAACCGGTCCGTCCCTGGCGGAGCGGTCTCCGCTCGATCGCTGGATCCTGGCCCGGCTCGAGGAGACGGTGGTCGCGGTAGTGCCGGCGCTAGACCAGTACGACGCCCATTCGGCCTGCCGAGCGATCGCCGCCTTGGTCGACGACACCAGCACCTGGTACCTGCGCCGCTCCCGCCCCCGCTTTCGGGGGACGCCCGCCGAGGTTGCCTCCAGCTGCGCCACTCTGCATGAGGTGCTCCGCCAGACCGCTCGCCTCTTGGCCCCCTTCACCCCGTTTGTGGCCGAGGCCGTCTTCCGCGCCCTGACCCCGTCTGACGCCGGACCCGCAGTCTCGGTCCATCTGGAGTCCTACCCCGAGCCCGAGTCCGGCCGGGTCGACCGGGGCTTGCTCGAGCAGATGGCGCTGGTGCGCCGGCTGGCCGAGGACGCCCGCGCCCTCCGAGAGCGGCAGGGGGTCCCCATCCGGCAGCCGCTGGCCGGCGCCCAGGTGGACGGAGCAGTGCTCAGCGACGAGCTCAGCCAGGTCCTCGCCGAGGAACTCAACGTGGCCGTGGTCGAGTCCCGGCTCAACTCGTCGGAGGGACCGGTGAGCGTCACCCTCGACTTCGAGCTCACCCCTCAACTGCGTCGCGAGGGCCTGGTGCGTTCCTTCGTCCGCCAGCTGCAGGACCTTCGTCGGAAGACCGGGCTGCGCGCCGGAGAGCCGGCAGAGGTCCGCTATGCCGCCGGCGGCGAACTGGCGGAGGCGCTCGAGGAGGCCAACCCTCGGATTCGGGCCCAGTGTTTCGCGGAGTGCCTGGAGCGAGCCGACGCCGAGGCAGAACTCCCCCTGGGGTACTCCGCCTGGGCGGAGCTCCGAGTCCCGCCCCACACGATCTTGGTCTCGCTCCGCCGGGTCGGGGTGGGGGAACCATGAGCGCGCTCCCGGGGTTCCCAGCGGCCCGCAAACGGCCCATAATGCACCCGCCCCCAGGCAGCTGCGGAAACCCCTCCGAGTTTCGGACGCGCCGCCCTGGGGAGCGTATCGAGGAATATCAAAGATGACCGACATCGCCACCCCGACCCGTGAGCGCGACTTGGCGGACATCCGGCGCCAGGTGGAGTCAGAACAGGCACGGCTGACCCACGAACTGGCTCAGCTGAGCGGGGTGGCCACCAACGGGGCGGGTCGGGAGGCCCCCTTCCACGAGCACCCCACCGAGCATGCTGGGGAGATGGAGGAGCAGGAGCGCCTCCAGGCGATCCGCGAAAACCTGCAGCAGATGTACGAGCAGTGCGACGACGCCCTGGGACGGCTTGAGCGGGGTGAGTACGGACTCTGCCGGGGGTGCGGTCAGGAGATCGCCATCGAGCGGCTCCGGGCGCTGCCTTACGCGACTCGGTGCGTTCCCTGCAAAGAGGCCAAGCGCGACTGATTCGAGCGAGGGTTCGGCCGCATCTCGGGGCGACTTGACGCGCCCGCGGAGGTGGCCGCTCTGGACCGGGGCGGCGGCGGTCGCGCTCTTCGCCCTCGATCGGATCACCAAGTTCTGGGTGACCAACGCGCTCTCGCCGGGCCAGGAGTTGTGGCCCAGCTGGCCGGTCCACATCCTCTACACGGAGAACAGCGGGGCCGCCTTCAGCATCCTGCCCGAGGCCGATTGGCTCTTCCTGGCGGTGGCCTTGGGGGTGGTGCTCGCGATCGTATGGAAGTGGCGAATGCTCGCCCTCCAACCCGCCTGGGTCCAGCTGGGGGTGGGCCTCCTGCTGGGGGGCGCCATAGCCAACGCTCTGGACCGGGTCAGCCAGGGCTTCGTGGTCGACTTCATCCAGATTCCCCACTGGCCGGTCTTCAACGTGGCCGACTCGGGGATCACCATCGGTGTCGTTCTGCTGGTGGTTAGGATCACGCTGGCTGGCCGGGCGAGTGCCTGAACCCGAGCCCGCCGGCTCAGGCACGCTGCTCGCCGAGGCGCTCCCCGCGGAGGCCGGGCTCCGCCTCGACGTCTTCCTCGCGGAGCGCCTGGGTCAGGCCCGGGCGCGGGTCCAGCGCATTGTGCGGGAGGGACTTGTCGAGGTGGGGGGGAGGGTGGCCCGGCGACCCTCAAGGCCGATCCAGCAGGGTGATCGGGTGACGGTCGGAGTGGAGGCCAAGCCGGCCCCGGCTCCGGTCGGCGCCGGGCGAGCCCGACTGGTTTACGAGGACGGAATGATCGCGGTCGTGGACAAGCCGGCCGGGATGGTCGTCCATCCTGGGCCGGGCCACCGTGAGGGCACCCTGGCCCAGCTCGCCGAGGGCTGGGGGGGGAGCTGGTCGAGCCTGGCTGGGGCCGAGCGGGCCGGCATCGTCCATCGACTGGACCGAGGAACCAGTGGGCTCCTGGTGCTGGCGCGAACCGACCAGGCTCACCGAGCACTGGCCCGCCAGCTTCGCACCCGGACCATGGGCCGGGAGTACTGGGCGATCGCCGAGGGCGAATTCCAGGAGGATCGGGGCCGGGTCGAGGCGGCGGTCGGCCGGGATCCCCGACGGCCCCGGCGGATGGCGGTCAGCCCGGGGGGCCGCTCGGCCAGCACGGAGTTCACCGTTCTCGAGCGGTGGCCCCATCACACTGCGCTGCGGCTCCGGCTCCTGACCGGAAGAACCCACCAGATCCGGGTCCACCTCGCCTACATCGGAAGACCGCTGGCCGGGGACGGCCTCTACGGCAGCGCCAGCCGGCTCGGATCGGCCCGCCCCGCCCTTCACGCCGCCATGCTCCACTTCCAGCACCCGCACGACCGCCGGGAGCTGACCTTCGTCAGCCGACTTCCCGACGATCTGGAGGCGCTCCGGATCGAGGTCGGCGCCGTGGCTGGTAGCCGGACCGCGTGGCCCTGGCCGAACCCACCGGTGACGGAGGGATGAGCCGGTCCCCGGGGCGGGGTCGGCTGATCGTTCTCTCGGGCCCGAGCGGAGTCGGCAAGGACACCGTGATCGCGGAGCTGCTGCCGCTCCGCCTCTCGCTGCAGCGCCCGGCCACCTACACCACGAGGTCGCCCCGGCCCGGGGAGGTCGACGGACGCGACTACTCATTCGTCACCCCGGAGGCCTTCCGGTCTATGGAGGCCCGCGACTGTTTCCTGGAAACCGCCTCTGTCCACGGCCACCGCTACGGCACTCCCCGAGACCGGGTCGAGGAACTACTCAGCGCCGGCGCCGACGTGCTCCTCAAACCCGACGTGCAGGGGGCGGCCCAGCTCCGGGTCTCCGGCACGGACGCTACGTACGTATTCCTGATGCCGCCCGACGAAGCGGTTTTGCAGGAGCGGCTCGAGAGGCGCGGAACCGAGAGCGGGGAGGAGCTGGCGCTGCGGACTCGGGCCGCGGCCCGGGAGATGGCTGAGGCGAGCTGGTACGACCACGTGGTGGTCAACGACGAGGTGGCCCGAGCCGCGCGGGAAGTGGCGGCGATCCTGGCGCGTGAGGACTCCAGCGACCGCTGACCGCCCCCCGGCGCCTGCCACAATGGCCCGAGATGGCAGAGCAGATGCTCCCCACCCTGGGCGGTCGGCGGGTGGCGCTCCATGTATGCGGCGGGGTCGCGGTGGTCAAGGTCCCCGAGTTGATCACCGCGCTGCGCCGGCAGGGAGCCGAGGTCAGGGTGGCGATGACCTCGGCCGCCACCGCGTTCATTGCCCCCACCACCCTGAGGGCACTTTCCGCCAACCCGGTGGCCTGGCGGCTCTTCCCAGCCAAGGGGCGCCCCAGTTCCGAAGAGGAGGCTGGTGGTCACGGGATGGCCCACCTCGAACTGTCCAGCTGGGCCGACTGTCACCTGGTGGTCCCCGCCACCGCCTCCACCCTGGCCAAACTCGCGATCGGTCTCGCCGACGACGTGGTCAGCTCCACCCTGCTGGCGACCGAGGCGCCGGTCCTGCTGGCCCCTGCGATGGAGACTGGGATGTGGCGCAAGGCGGTGACCCAGCAGAACCTCGCCGTTCTCCTGGGTCGGGGCGCCCGGGTGGTGGGCCCGGTGAAAGGTCGGCTCGCCTCGGGCCGGACCGGCGAAGGTCGGCTGGCCGATCTGGGTCAGATCTTGGCCGCCCTGGCCCAGATGCTCCGGCCCCCGGGCCCGCTTCTGGGCTGGGAGGTGCTGGTCACCGCCGGGGGAACCCGCGAACCGATCGATCCGGTGCGCTACCTCGGCAATCGCAGCAGCGGCACCATGGGGGAGCGGCTGGCGGCAGAGGCGGCGGAGCGGGGTGCGACGGTACACCTGGTCACCGCGGCCGAGGGCGGTTTCGAACTCCCCGGGGTGGAGACGGTGGCGGTGGACACGGCGGAGCAGATGCTGGAAGCCTGCCTGGACCTGCTCCCCAGGCTGCGGCTGGTACTGATGGCCGCCGCGGTCGCCGACTTCCGGCTCGAGCAACCCCACCCGCAGAAGCTGCATCGCAGCCTCCGGCCGGAACTTGACCTGCACCTGGTCCCGACCGTAGACATCCTGGCTCGACTGACTGCGGAACGCCCTCCGGGCTGCCTCATCGTCGGATTCGCGGCCGAGACCGAGAAGGTCGCCGAAGGCGGGTTGGCGAAGCTCCAGCGCAAGGGCTGCGACATGATCGTCGCCAATCCTGTCAGCGGCACCCACTCGGCCATGGGAGGCGAGATGGCGGAGGCGACGGTCTTCGGCAGGGACGGTCGACAGGTCGAGCTCGCCTGGCGTTCCAAGGCGGCCATGGCGGTGTCCATTCTCGATGAGGTCGAGCGCTTGGCCGGGGACCCAGCGGACCAAAAGCCGATCGGGTGAGCCCCAGCGCGAAGCGGGTGGCCAGGGTGTCCCCTGACCTCAAGGCGGGCGCGCCGGCGGGGCTCTACGACTACCTGATTCCGGATGAGTTGCAGCCCCTGATCAGGCTCGGCCAGCGGGTGGTGGTGCCCTTCGGTCGGCGCCGTGTCTTCGCGTTCGTGGTCGAACTGCTCGACGGATCGCCGATACCCGAGTTGCGCTCCCTGGAGCGGATCCGAGATGAGGACCCGCTCCTGCTACCTCATCAGATCAGCCTCGCCCACTGGATCGCCTCGCACTACCTCTGTCCGCTCCCGGAGGTCCTCCGGGCGATGATCCCACCCGCCCTGCGGACCGGAAAGGCGAGCGCCAAGGGAAGGGCCCCGCGCTCAGAGGCAGTTCCGGCCTCGGCGGCCCCGGCCGGGCCCGTGCCGGCCCTGGTCCTGAGCTCCGAACAGGAGGGAGCCCTGGCCCCGATCAGGGATGCGATCTCCTGGTCGCGGGCGGAGGAGTTCCTGCTCTTCGGGGTGACCGGGTCGGGCAAGACGGAGGTGTACCTGGCGGCGATCAAGGTGGCACTGGCCCTGGGCAAGGGTGCCGTAGTGCTGGTCCCCGAGATCTCGCTCACCCCTCAGACCGAGAGGCGGTTCGCAGTCCACTTTCCGGGCCAGGTCGCGGTCCTGCACTCCGGCCTGACCGTCGCCGAACGGGGCAGGGAGTGGCGCCGAGTGCGTGCCGGCCGGGCTCAGGTGGTGGTCGGCTCGCGGAGCGCGGTCTTCGCGCCCATGGCCAATCCCGGAGTTGTGATCGTTGATGAGGAGGACTCTTCCTCTTACAAGCAGTACGACGCCATCCCTCGCTACCACGCTGCCGAAGTGGCCCGCCACCTCGGTCGGGTCCTTTCGATTCCGGTCGTGCTGGGCAGCGCCACCCCGCGCCTGGAGGCCTATCAGCAGGCGGTCGGGTCGTCCGGCCTCCAGCTTCTGCCCATGGCCCACCGCTTTGGCGGGCGGGCGCTGCCCCCGGTTGAGGTGGTCGATCTCCGCGAAGAGCTCGCCTGGGGGAACCGTTCGCCCATCTCCAGGCGGCTCGCCGAGCTGGTCACCGAGACTCTGGTCCAGGGTGGTCAAGGAATCCTCTTCCTCAACCGCCGTGGCAGCTCCAGCGTGGTGCTGTGTCGCAGCTGCGGCGAGTCTCTGGGCTGCCCCAACTGCTCGGTCTCGTTGACCTTGCACCTGCAGGGACGGGTCTGTACCTGTCACTACTGCGACCACCAACAAGATCTGCCCGACCAGTGCCCCGGCTGTGGCAGTCGGCTGCTCCGGGCCCTGGGGGCGGGAACCGAGCGAATCGAGGCGGAGGCCCGGGAGCGCTGGCCGGGCGCCCGGATTCTCAGGATGGACCGGGACACGGTCGGCCACCGGGACGCCCACCGGCAGATCTACGAGGCGTTCGTGCGCCGGGATGCCGACCTCCTGATCGGGACTCAGATGGTAGCCAAGGGTTGGGACCTTCCCGGGGTGCGCCTGGTGGGAATCGTCAACGCGGACATTGCCCTCCACTTCCCCGACTTCCGGGCCGCTGAGAAGACGTTCTCCCTGCTTACGCAGGTGGCGGGGCGGGCCGGGCGCGGCGACGAGCCGGCGCAGGTGATCCTTCAGACGTACAGCCCCGATCACCCAGCTGTGCAGCTGGCCAGCGCTCACGACTACGTTGGCTTCGCGGCCCTCGAGCTCGAGGTCCGCCGCCAGCTCCACTTTCCCCCTTTCACGCGGCTCCTGGTGGTCACCTGCAGCGACCCCAGTGATATGGGCGCCCGGGGGCGGGCTCAGGCCGAGGCGGAGCGCCTCCGAGGGCTTCTGACCGCCAGCCAGGTGGAGGTCCTGGGGCCGAGCCCAGCCTTCATTCCCCGGCTGCGGTCTCTCTACCGGTGGCAGCTGACCATCCGAGGGGCGCGCCTGGAGACGGTCCGGCCCCACCTGCCGGAAGGTCGCGGCTGGTCCATCGACGTTGACCCCGCCTGATTGGGTTCAGGTCGAGCGCGCTCGGCCAGGGACTGGGAGACTGAGCATCGCGGTCCGCGCTCGACCAGGTGCGGCGGCGTCCCTTCGACAGGATCTGGAGGTCTTTCGGTGCGCGTTGTCTTCGCCGGCTCGGCGGAGTTCTCGGTCCCGGTTCTGAGCGCCCTGGCGAGTTCCAACCACCCGGTGGTCGGGGTTCTGACCGCCCCTGATCGGGCGGGCAGCCGGGGAGCAGCGGCGCCCCGACCGGTGCGCGACGCGGCCCTGGCCCTCGGGCTGCCGCTCGAGCAACCACCCCGTTTGAGCGGCGATTTCTGGCGCCAGAGCGCCGCCCGGGAGGCGGCGGAGGTGCTGGTAGTGGCCGCCTACGGCCAGTTGATTCCGGGGGAGGTACTTGAATCAATGTCACAGGGCGGAGTGGGCGTGCATCCGTCGCTGTTGCCCCGGCACCGGGGGGCAGCACCGGTGGCGGCCGCGATCCTGGCCGGAGACAGGCGCACCGGGGTGACCGTGTTCCGGATGGACCACCGGATGGACGCGGGGCCGATCCTTGCCCAGCAGGCGACGCCGGTCCCGGCTGCTGCCACCAGGGCGTCACTGACCGAGCGGCTCGCCCAGCTGGGCGCTGAGATGACCCTCCGCGTACTAGAGCGACTGGAGCAGGGTGACGTCAGCGACATTCCCCAGCTCGACTCGGGGGCAACCTACTCGCACCGGCTGTCCCGGCACGACGGCGAACTCGAGTGGAGCCTCGCCGGCGCCGAGATTGACCGCCGAGTTCGGGCGCTGTCTCCGTGGCCGGGTGTGACCCTGCCTCTCGCGGGTGTCCGGGTCAAGCTCCTGCGGGGCTCCCCGGAGCCCGGCAGGGCGGGGGTGGGAGCCGCGGCGGCCGGGGAAATCTTGGAGCAGACAGGGGACGGGATCCTGGTCGCGACCGCGGACGTGCCCTTCCGGGTCGAGCTGGTCCAACCCTCGGGTGGCCGACCGATGTCCCCGGCGGCCTTTCTGAGGGGCCGGCGGCGAGCCCTGGCCGACCATCGTGGCTGAGCCGGCGGCGCCGCGCCTGCTGGCGCGCAATCGGCGGGCCCGGCACGAATACCACATCTTGGAGCAGGTCGAGGCGGGCATCGAGCTCTGGGGAACCGAGGTGCGTTCACTTCGTCAAGGGGGAGCCCAGATCACCGAGGCGTACGTGCGGATCGAACGCGGCGAGGCCTGGCTTCACGGCGCCCACATCCAGCCGTACGAGTTTGGCAACCGTCAGAACCACGACCCGGGGCGCTCCCGCCGGCTGCTCCTGCATCGGCGCCAGCTCGAGCATCTTGCCGGCGCGGTCAAGCAGCCGGGGGTGACCTTGGTGCCTTTGGATCTGCACCTCCACCGCAACCGGGTCAAAGTCGAGCTGGCCCTGGGCCGCGGCAAGCGGGAGTATGACAAGCGCTTTGCCCTGGCGGAGCGGGAGGCTCGGCGGCAGATCGAGCGGGGCGTGCGTCGAGATTGGAAGGCTGGGGTATAGTTGTTGGATAACCTTCCGTGGGGGCGTGTGGCTTCGACGGGGACGTGGGTTGCGAGATGGCGTGTCGAGCCCCGGGCTCGTAAAACCGGGAAAAGGCATTAACTGCCAACCATCAGAGCCAACCGGCTCTGGCCTACGCTGCCTGATCTGATCAGGAAGTAAAGCCAAAAGCTCGGGCTTAGCCCGACGTCGACCGGACGAGCGCCTGTGGCGTCCGGATCCGACGCAAATACAGCAGGCTCGCTCAGAGGTGGCGCCTTCAGCGCTTCTGGGGACTTTCACTGGGGCTGGCCCACACTGAGCCCGTCCGGGGGCGCTATGCGGGTGAGAAAAGTTCCCGGGCTACACACGTAGAGGTCTCGCGAGACGCGTTCTCGGACCCGGGTTCGATTCCCGGCGCCTCCACCAGGGTTGTTGCAACGAGAGTTGCAAGGTTGGCATCCGATGTCCTGGTGGCCCAGTCGAGGATGTTCCTCACCGGATCATTGCGGGGGTTCGAGTAGCCAGGCCAACATTGCCGCTGGCACGGCGGCAACCCGGGGCGCCAAGTCGGCAACCACTGCGCGTGTAGCGATCACGCCAGCACTGAATCTGCCGCTGGCCACCTGGGCCCGCAATGTAGCCGATTCGCGCATAAGCCCCGTGTCGACGTACTTCCCCTCGATGGCGATCCCATCCATCCAAGGAGCCACGAAGTCGACTTCTTTGCGCGTCGTCGTCTTGACATAGAACAGATTGTGGTCGAGGAAGCTCCCAGATCGATGGTATTCACGTTGGCGCAGGAGGGCGACTCCAACTTGCTGTTCAGATAGGACTGAGGGATCAGGCGCAGCCCAGAGCGTAGGGTCGCGGAGGTGTGGCAGTCGTGAGAGAAGGGGGTCCACGCAGTACCACTTCTTCATTCCACTCAGGACCTCGGTTTGGAGATCCATTTCCATAGGCGGGCATTCGACGAGGAGGTAGGCGAGAAGGAAGTCGCCAAGACGGTCGGCGACAACCGTGTGGCCTTCTGCCCCGATCGCCGCGGCAATCCGGCGCAGGTTCAGTGGATTGCCCAGTCCAAGCGATAGATGCCCGAGAAGGGTCGTCATTTGATCGAACCGGAAGGTGGAGCGTTCGCGGATGGCCCCACCATAGGCGACTTGAAAGAGATCGTCCCGCACGGTATCCCCGACCGCCCCGGTCTCCAAGTAGTCCTCGACTGCACCCGGGAATCCACCGATCGCGAGGTATAGCTCCCAGGAATTGGCGAGCTCGTCGAGCCACGGTAAGAGCGTGTCGACGGCATGGGTGAGTGGCGATCCCCGCAGGTCGGTGACAGATAACATGGGGAGAGCGGGAGCGTCTGTGGCCGCCCCGATAGCCCGACAGAACGCCCGGAAGGTCATCGGGAGTAATAGGCGATCTGTATCTGCCTGCGGGGCCCTGCGTCGACCAGCGAGTTCTTTGGTTGCGTCCCGGAGGCTTCGAGCGGAGGAGCCGGTGAGAACGAGGCAGTCCTCCCCAAAGCCACTGCGGTCCCGTAGGTGCTTGATGGTGCCCGCCCAGCCCTTGGGAACGCTCGTAATCTCGTCTAGAAACCAGTAACGGGAGCCGTCCCCGACACTTCTGGTGGCAATGTCGCGCCCGACTTGGATGACGCGCTGGAGGTCGTCTCGACTGAACATGTCGCACGCGACGTAGACAATTGCGCGAGGGTTTACGCCCTGAGCGATCAAGTTCTGAATGGCGTGCTTCATGACCACCGTCTTGCCAACGCGGCGCGGCCCGCGTAGTAGGTACAGGGCGCTCGGCGAGATCCCCTCCAGTACCATGGGACGATAGTTGCGCAAGTGGGCGGCGGCGAGTTTACTCAGGTCCGGATCGGCCGCTTCCCAGCCGGTCGGAGTCCGCCACCACGGGTTGGTCGCTTGAAGCATTCTTGTCGCCTCGCCGACGTTCACTCCGTTAGTCCAACAGAAACAAGGCCACAAGGTATGCTTTATGCCCCCTCGGAAGGGTAGAAGGTATGCATAGCGCCCTCGATGTGGGGCAAAGAGCACACACTATGGCTCTTGAGAGGATGCAACATCGAGCAATCAATGAGCAGTTGGCGCGCTTATGGCACGGCCTGGCTTGGTTGGGCTTGAGATCGCCAAGTCCCGAACCTGGGTGGTGCCTGGATACCTCAGGCGCACGGACTGAATGCGATCGGGTGAACGACCTCCCGCTCGGTGAGTGGGTGAGTAGGCCAAAGCACTTGATGGTGGTCGCAAACACGCCGGCCGAGTCCAGGATCGAACCGCCAAATCTTCGGTGTCGAAATCAACGCTTTGGGGTCTGTGCAGCCTTGGGCCGGATATCGGCCCGCGATCACGTATCTTCGTGTACAGAATACCGGTAGCAGCGTGTACAAGCCCGTCGCGAGCGGCGTCCAGGAGGGGGTGAGCCGAAGTCGCCAGGGGCCAGAAACATAACCCTGCAACAACCCCACCAAGGTTGTTGCAGGGCGAGTTGCACGGTTGGCCAGCGATGCCAGCTTTGAGGCTGTTGAGTGACGCTGAAGCCGGCAAACCAGGCTTCGGCGGCTCTTCCGCGGGGAGAGAGCGCCGCCCTAGAGTGGCGACAGAGCGTCAGGCAGCGGGAGGCCGACTAGGTAGCGCTGGCCGAAAGGTCCGCGGGCGGGGCGCCGAATATGGCTACAGCGGCGAGTTTGGCGCTGGCGAGGTGGCTCACCTGCCCGCTCACCCGGGCGAGGAGTAATGCGCCCTCGATGAGGGCAAGGGCCGCCGAGGCTGCCTCGGTGACTGAACCTTCGGGCCATCCGTCAGCGCGCAGTCTTGCTGCGATCAGGGCCTCCCATTGGGCGAAGCACTGGGCCGCTGCAACTTGTAGACGAGGGCTGATGATGGGAGACTCGAGTGCGGTCGGGGCTACTGGACACCCGGCGCAGGCGTCTCCGGCAACCGACTCCTGGGCAATATCGAGGAATCGGTCGATGCCGACTGCTACGTTGGGTGCCCCGTCCAATGCCTCGCTGAGGGCGTCAGCCACGGCCTGGCCAGATGCCTCCAGCGCGGCCTCGGCGAGCTCTTCCATACCTCCGGGAAAGTGATGGTAGAGCGACCCGTTAGACGCCCCGCTCTCCGCCAGCAGCTGCGCCCGCCCGGTGGCCGTGTATCCCTGATCACGTAGCAGTCGCGCCATCGTCTGCACCAGGTCGGCCCGGGTGTCGCCTTTGCGAGCCATCCCTTGACTCTACTAGAGCGAATGGTCTATAAATACTGGAGCGATCGCTCCAGTAGGCGCCCGGTGCTGGCTTGATCCACGGCCAGCGGCGCTATCTGCGAAGGAGAGACCCATGCCCATGATCGACGTGTACGCCACCGAAGGAACGTTCAGCGACAGGCGTTCCCTCGCCAAAGACCTGGCTAACGCAGTGATGCGGTGGGAGAAGGTTCCCCCCATTTCCTTGTTCTCGAATAACACCGCCGCCTTCATCCACGACCTGCCAGAGGACTCGATGTCGAATGCTGCCGGTGACAACAATTACGTCCGCGTCCAGATCCTGACGCCGGTGGGCGTCCTGGACCGCGAAAAGCAGCTCGGCGTGGTCAGCGAATTGACGAGCATCGTTGCTGCCGCCGCCGGTGACCCCACGCTGACCACCCGGACGTGGGTGCTGATCACCGAGTCGCCGGAAGGTGGTTGGGGTATCGGCGGGCGCGCCAACACAGGTGCCGACATAGCCGCACTGGCGCGGAAGGAGCTTGCAGGCGGGTAATCCGGACTCCAACTTCTCCGCACCGCGCTGGGATCCTCGCGAGCGGTCGGATGTACGCGGCGCGGGCCAAACCATCCGAGCCTGGTCGCGAGTCCATGGTCGGGTGCGCGACCGTATGCCAGGCTCACGGCCGTTCCAGGCATGGAGAATCTCCGGATTTACCGTCCGGCGCCGTACTGGTCTGATCTCGGGCTGAGATCAGCATCGACCGGTGCACAGTTTGACGCTCGCGGCGTGTACAACCCCATCCGGCGCGGCCGCCCCCATCCGGTTGCCTGAAGTCGGCAGAGGCGCTGTACAGCACCGTGCAACAACCCCACCGAGGCAAAGAATTCGAACCGGACTCTAGGCCCCGGCTCCAGGCATCGGATCCAGAGGGGCCGGGGGATCGATCTTGGCCCGGGCCAGGTAGTTCGACCCTCCAAGGTCGCCGTTGGAGGGCTCCAGCCGGATCGTCCCCAGGATCTGTGCGGACCTTCGGGTCGCGGGCACGAGGATTGTCCGGAGTCTTGTGGGGCCCCATTCCATCCACTCGATGGGTGGCGCCTGGAACAGCGCGTCGCGGCTGCGCCGCAGCCCGTCAACCCCCTCGCGAAGGGTCTCCACCCGGGGCTCGGGCTCGGTCAGGGTTGGGGCCAGGGCCTGGCTGCCGCGCCCCCATCCGGCTACGTCGACGGGGTCGGCCAGCCGCCGTTCCTCCGCCTGAGCTCGGCCTGCTGGAGCCGGATTGTCTCGGGGCTGTCGGAGTACGTCCTCTTGACCCCCGACTCAGCCTAATCCGGGACGTAGCGGACCACGGCTGTCCATCCGAGCGGTATCCGATCGTCGCTCTAGCGAACGCCTCGAAGGCCTCCTCTCAGGAGGCTGCCGGGGCAGCAGCAACCGCCGAGGAGAGACACTATGAACCCAGGATCCGCGCAGCAGGTGGTCAGCGCAGAGCGTCGCGCAATTCGAGCCACGTTTCAGTCTTACGAGATCCGAGGAGGGGAGTTCACCCAAACCGTTCTGGACGCCCGACGGGCGCCTACAGGCTCGCGCTGGCACCCTTTCAGCCCCCGGCGGAGCTCTGAGGCCGTCCGGTGGGGGCGTGTGCTCCAAATCGCCACCATCGCACGCCGGATTCAGTCGGTCACCAGTCCAGACCACCGCTGATCAATCTTTCACGAGAGCGTCGAGGAGTGCCCAGTTCCCAAAAGGAGACTCGATGAAGTACATGATGCTGATCTGCGTGGATGAGGTCGGGCGGCGTCAGCAAGTCGAGCGCAGAAGCCGGGAGGAAGCAGCCGAAACGATGCGCAGAATGGGGGCCTGGCTAGCCGACACCGACGGTCGGGGAGTGAGGCTGCATGGCGGCGAGCTTCAGCCGGTCAGCTCCGCCACCACGGTGCGACAGCGCGATGGGCAGCTCTTGGTGACGGACGGTCCTTTCGCCGAGACCAAGGAGCAGATTGCCGGCTACGACGTGATTGAGTGCGCCAACCTCGATGAGGCGATCGAGGTCGCCTCGCGACACCCGGTCGCCCAGTGGGGCTCGATCGAGGTACGCCCGTTCGTCGACGACCAGCAGGCCGTGCCCATTAGGCGGGGGAGCTGACGGGGCAAGATGGTGGAGGTGATCCAGGGAGACCCGGAACGATGCCAGAGCTGAACCAAGAGACGGATCGTGCGATTGCGGACGCGTTCCGCGGGGAGTGGGGGCGGATCGTCGCCTCCCTGATCCGGCTCACCGGAGATTGGGATCTGGCCGAGGAGTGTGCGCAAGATGCTTTCACCACGGCCGTGCAGCGGTGGCCCCAAGACGGGGTGCCCAACCGTCCTGGGGCGTGGCTGACCACCGTGGCGCGCAATCGAGCGCTCGACCGGGTCCGCCGCCATGCGATGGAGGAACGGAAGCTGCTTGAGGTCGCCGCGGAACCACCGTGGGAACCGGAGGTACCAGTGGTTCAGGAGATTCAGGACGATCGGCTCCGCCTCATCTTCACCTGCTGTCACCCGGCGCTGCCGCTGGAGGGCCGGGTCGCCCTCACCCTCCGCACGCTCACGGGCCTTTCCACGGCAGAGATCTCGCGGGCGTTCCTGGTGCCAGAGGCGACCATGGCCAAGCGGCTGGTGCGGGCCAAGCACAAGATCCGCGACGCCCGGATCCCGTTTCAGGTGCCTCCACCCCACCGGTTGCCCGAACGAACAGCCGGAGTCCTTGCGGTGATCTACCTTCTGTTCAACGAGGGCTACGGAGCAAGCGCCGGGGCGGACCTGATCCGGCGAGACCTCTGCGCCGAGGCCATCCGTCTCGCCCGTCTGGTGGTGCAGCTTATGCCGGACGAGAACGAGGCTCGCGGCCTGCTGGCGCTGATTCTCCTGCAGGATTCCCGCCGGTCGGCCAGGTTGGATGATGCTGGCGAGCTCGTGAGTCTGGAAGATCAGGATCGGAGTCGGTGGGATCACGATGAGATTCATCAGGGGTTGCTTGAGCTCGAGGCAGCTCAGCGTGACCACCGACCCGGTCCTTACTGCCTACAGGCGGCGATCGCCGCCTGCCACGCTACTGCTGACCAGGCGAGCGCCACCAACTGGGTCAGGATCGCCGAGCTGTACCGGCAGCTGAAGCGGATTACGCCCTCCCCGATCGTGGATCTGAACCGAGCGGTGGCGGTTGCCATGGCCGAGGGGCCAGAGTCCGGGCTGGAGCTGGTCGGTGCCCTGGAGGCAACCGGCGCTCTTGAGGGCTACTACCTGCTCCCGGCAACCAGAGCCGATCTGCGGCGGCGGCTGGGACGCCATGCGGAGGCGGCAGCCGACTACCGCGAGGCGCTGGACCTGGTCACCACCGCCTCCGAGCGCCGCTATCTCGCCCGTCGGCTCGCCGCGATCCCGCATAGGGAAGTGCCGGGAGAGGCACAAATGAGGAAGGTAGTTGACGACCATTGTGGTGCGGAGTTGCGTCAGACCCCCGCCACCACCGACCCTCCACTCGACGGGGCGACATCGCCATGAGGTCCCTACCCTGGATATGCCCAGAGGAGAAAGCGGAGCTGACTCGGGGGAAGGCGGCCGAGGCTGGGAGAAGAGCATGGACGGAGAGATCCTGAACACGGAGACCGAGGTGCTCCTGAGATACCTTCAGGAACAGCGTGATCATGTGCTGGGGACCCTGGAGGGCCTCACCGAGGAAGAGATGCACAGGGCAATGCTGCCCTCCGGCTGGACGTTCCTCGGCCTGATCCAGCACCTGGCTATCGATGTCGAACATTTTTGGTTCACCGCCGTCGTCGGGGGCGAGGGATTCGACCTGGACAAGGCTGAGAACGCCTGGCAGGTTGCTGCCGAAGCCTCCAGCAGCTCGATGATTGATCTCTACCGTCGTGAGGCCCAGAAGAGCGATGAGGTGATCAATTCGACCCCACTCGCGGCTGCCCCCGTGTGGTGGCCCGACGAGCTGTTCGGCTCGTGGCGCCTGCACGACCTGAAAGAGGTAATGCTCCACGTCATCACGGAAACCGCGTGCCACACGGGCCATCTGGATGCTGCCCGGGAGTTGATCGACGGCCGGCAGTGGCTTGTGCTCACGGGGTAGTTTCCAGCCGGGATAGGATGACCACCGGCGGCACCCGGGGATCGGGGCGGCTAGGAGCCTGGCATTAACGCGCCGGTGCGCCAGGAGAGTGGATGTGATTGGGGATCATGACAGCGAAGCCGACGACGAAATGCTACGGGCCTTTCTGCGCGGTCAGCGGGAGTCGGTTTTGGCGATCGTCGAGGGACTTGAGGAGGAGGCGTGGCACCGCTCTGTCGTGCCCACCGGGTGGACGCCGTCCGGGCTGCTAGAGCATCTGGGCGGCGCTGAGTGGCACTGGTTCCAAGGCGTCGTGGCAGGCAAGCAGCCGGAGCTACCAGGTGACCTCGCCGAGGATCAGCCGCCGTACGACCCCCTGACGGTGGTGTTCACAAGCGACGAGCCCTCGGCGGAGGTCGTCACCTTTTACCGTGACCAGTGCGCGCAGTCCGAGGCGGTGCTCTCGTCAACGCCTCTCTCGGCGCCCCCACTGGGCAAGCACGGGCGTGATGGATTCGAGCCACCCAATGTTCGTTGGGTCGTGTTGCACATGATCGAGGAGACCTCGCGGCATGCCGGGCATCTGGATATCGCGAGGGAGCTCCTCGACGGCACGACCCGTCTCGGCGGCCGCTGACGCACCGAACGCTGCGGCCGGTCAGGAAGGCTGGCTGAGGAGGCGCTCCATCCCTTCGGTGGCCTCGTGCTTGTGCGACGTGGCGACCCCGCGGTAGCCCGCGTTCGGCAGCCGTGGAGAGCCTGGGAGGGAGACATCGCCCAGTAGGACCGCCATTTCTTGCATAGAGGCCAGGATAATGTCTGTGACTACAGGCGGGCGAGGTGCCCCGCTCTCCGCACATCTGAGAGGGATTTCAGCTTCCCCAGCCTTGTTCGTGTTCAGCGCGGAGGATCTCGGCGGCATCGAGCTCGGCTAGGAGCTCATAAAGATGCCGGACGCAGGTGCGTGGCGGACTGCGAAAACCGATGCGAAGGGCCCGAGTAGGGTCCAACTAGCTGACCCGGATCGGCGCCAGCAGTCTTGCGAACTAAGAACTGGAGGCGGCCAGGGCGTCTGACCTCGACGCCCTCTACGCGGACGGCCGGGTAGAGCGCACGCGGAACGGAGAGAGTGCTCATTCGCTATAGAACGGGCGCACCTCAATCGCGTGGTACCGGGCGATCGGATGCGCGGCGGCGAGCTGGATCGCCTGCTGCCGATCAGCGCAGCTTAGGACATCGATCCCGGCGATGAACTCCTTGGTCTCAGTGAACGGGCCGTCGGTCACCAGCGTCTCCCCGTCGCGTACGCGGACCGTCCTGGCGGTGTCTGGGCTTTCCAGCGCGTTCCCCAGGATTTGGAGGCCGCGCTCCTCCACGTCCAGCCGCCAGACTTCGCCCTCATCCATCACTGTCTGATCGTCGAAGGGCACGGCCGACGTTCCTCCCATCCACATGATCAGCAGGTAGGGGCTGGCGGCGCCGTCCTCGCTGCGCCCGAACGCGGACGCCTCCTTGCCCAGCCGCAGTCCGTCCATGAACGGCCGGACCTCGACCGTCTGGAACCAGGACGAGGGGTGCTTGGCCGCTACTTCAATCGCCTCGTCCAAGTCAGCGCATTCGAGCAGGTCGAAGCCCGCCACGAACTCCTTGGTCTCCGCGAACGGCCCGTCGGTCACCAGCGTCTCCCCGTGGCGTACGCGCACCGTCGCAGCCGTCTCGGGGAGATCCAGCTCCCGACCAAGCAGCCGCACGCCGCGGCCTTCCATCTCCTCGACCCACAGGGGGCACTCCCGCTGCAGGACCGTCATGACCTCCGGTGCCGGGATGCCTTCACTGGCGATGAGGAGCAGGTACTTCATCTCAGCCCCGCTTCCCGTAGGCGCATTGGATGATCACCTGTTCGCGCGCCGCCTGAACGCGCTGGTCGACCTGTCGATGGGTGTGCGGCATGTCACTTCCCTTCGGTCAAGATTTGGCGCTTACCACCCTACTACGAACGGGAACAGCCCAGAAGGACACACCCCTCCGGGAACAATGGATCGAATAGTCACGCTCCGGTCAGGGCTGCCAGCCGGTGGGAGTCAGACCTTGATGACTGTGAGGCCCGGCACGTCGTCATAGTCGTCGTCCTGGGTGGCTACCGGAATCTGTCGGGAGATCGCGGTCGCGGCGATCCACGAGTCGTTGACCGGCATTCGCTTGCCCTGATCGCGCAATGCGAGTCGCAATACAGCCCAGGCATGCGCCGCGCCCTGGTCTATGGGCAGCGGGTCCAGAGCCTCTACCTTGGACAACGTCTCGAGCCTCCGAGCCCGGATCGGTCCCCGCTCGGCGGACAACACCCCCAAGCGAAGTTCGGCGACGGTCACCACGGACACGGTGACGCGCTTTGGGGGACGCCCCGACAAAGAACGATTTTGCTCGAGCGCGATGAAGAGAGAAGTGTCAGCCAGAGCGATCTCTGCGGCCGCCTCCTCGTCGCGCTGAATCACGGAATGGGGATGTCGTCGGTGGTGCCCGGGTTCAGTTCTGCCAGCTCGCGTGCCAAGCCGGCATCGGCGCGCCAGAGCTGACTCCCGTTCACCAAATCATCCCAGAGGATCATCGTCGGGCGCGCTGGCAGCGGGCTGAGTTCGGCGACCGGGCGTCCGCTTACGGTCACACGGAGGTGCTCTCCGGACTCGACTCGCCGAAGTACGCCACTGACGTCGTTGCGGAGCTCCCGAGCTGGGATGTCGTCCATTTCGGTACTGTAGCAGTTCTGCGACACGCCGTGGGAAGCGGCGTGCTGTCTTCCGCCTTCGGACCGGAGGGGGCAGACCGCTGGTACTACGTAGATGGGGTCTTGGAGCTCGTCCAGCGTTGCCTCTCGGCACTTAAAACCGACGGTGGAATGCAGCCGCGACGGTCGCCCAAACTCCTCCATTCCGTTCCCAGCGGGTACGAGCCTCGCCGATACAGCGGGGTCGGTGCACCAGACTGAAGTCGGCAGCGGTGCCAAAGGAAACCTGGCAACAACCCCACTAGGGTCGGTGCTTAGGGAGTTGCGTGATTGCTTCAGCACGGTGGTCTGGGGGCGTTTTTGCCAGCCGAAGTGAGGCTTTTGGCGCCGATCGGTGCGCTGTGGCGGCCTGGACACACTTAGGGAGCCAATGAAGTGGGGTCGCGGCGGTGCCCCGCGACTCTGAAGCTGTGCCGTCTTCCTCCCGCCGGGCTGGGAGCCTTTTGGGCGATCACGAAGGGTGCAATGAGCTGATCACCAACGGTCCTGAGGCTTTCTGGCAGGAGGGGAGCTCTGACGGCGGGCGGGACTAGGACCACGGGGGGTGGTGGCCCAGCCGGTGCCAGGGCGGTGGCGGCTCGCTGCTCTGCATGCACTCGGAGCAGCCGCCCGTTCAGATCCCCGCCGTTGGTCTAGGTGGCTGTGAAGGTCGAGCCCAAGTTCGGCTAGGCGGACGGAGCCTCAGTGGAGGCCGCTGCCGATACCGGTGCGTCGGCAGCGGTCCCGTGGCGCAGGCCGTCAAAGAGCAGGCGCACCAGGCGATCGGAGGTGTCGGCCCGCTCCTGGTCCGTCGACATGCAGATGCCCCCGACGGCGCGCAGCAGGTCGGCGCCCTCGACATCGGCGCGGACGGTGCCGGCGGCCACCCCTGCCTCCAGGAGCTTGGCGGCGGCAGCGGTGGCGCGGCCCTTGCTCTCCCCGAAGAAGCTGGGGTTGCTGCCCAGCATCGGCTTGAGCACGGACAGCATGCCTCGCTTAGTGGCGACGTGACGGACGAAGAGCTGCAGCCACTCCTCGAGCGCCCGGTCGGGAGGGAGAGTCTCCAGCAACTCGTCAGCGCTCTCGACCAGAACGTCGACCTCGTGCCGGTAAACCGCCTCGACGAGTGAGTCGCGGGTGGGGAAGTGCCGGTAGAGGGTGCCGATGCCGACACCTGCCTGGCGCGCGATGTCCTCAAGGGGCACCTCGGCCCCGTGAACGGAGAAGGCGGTCCCTGCGGCAGTGATCAGGAGCTCCCGGTTGCGAACCGCATCGGCGCGGAGGGGACGGTCCTTGGATCGAGCCCCATCGGACCCGACCGACCGGGCTTCCACCGCTGCGACTTCTCGGCTCACGACTGGGCCACCATTATCCTGATTTGCAAAACGGAGGGAGCCTCCGTATAATAGCGGAGGAAGCTTCCGTTTCGTCATCTTACCACCTCAAGGAGCCCCATGCCCGCCACCCCAGCCCTCTTCCGCCGAGACACCCCGGTGACCCCGCGCCGTTCCCGCCCTGGCCTGGTGCTAGGTATCGTCCTTGCCGTTCAGTTGATGGTGGTGCTCGACGCCACCATCGTGAATATCGCCCTCCCCGACATCGCCAACGCGCTCGACTTCTCGCCAGCGAGCCTCTCCTGGGTGATCACCGCCTACACCCTCGCCTTCGGCGGCTTCCTCCTTCTCGGCGCCCGCGCGGGGGACCTGCTTGGCCGCAAGAGGGTGTTCACGGCAGGCATTGGGCTCTTCACCCTCGCCTCGCTCTTCGGCGGGCTGGCTCCGGACGCGGGCCTTCTGCTCGCGGCGCGCGCGCTGCAGGGCGTGGGTGGAGCCCTTGCGGCACCCTCGGCGCTGGCCTTCCTCATGATCATGTTCCCGGAGGGCCGTGAGCGCCTGCGCGCGCTCGGCTACTACACTGCCGTCTCGATCGGGGGCAGCGCGGTGGGGCTGATCCTCGGTGGGATTCTGACCCAGGTTGCCTCCTGGCGCTGGGTACTGTTCGTCAACGTCCCAGTCGGCCTGGTCGTGGTCGCGCTCGCGCGTCGCTCCCTGACCGAGACGCCGCGCCGCAATGGGCACTTCGACGTGCTGGGCGCGGTGACCTCGACCGTCGGGATTACCTCTCTCGTCTACGGGTTCGTGCGAGCGGCGAGCAACGGCTGGAGCGATCCGCTGACCATCGGGGCCTTCGGGCTAGGTCTCGTGCTAGTCGGGCTCTTCGTGACGCTTGAAAGGCGCGCATCTGAGCCGATCACGCCCCTGCGCCTGTTCGCGGACCGCAGCCGCAACGCGTCCTACGTGGCACGGCTGTTCCTCGTGGCCGGCATGTTCGGAATGTTCTTCTTTCTCACGCAGTTTCTCCAGGACGTGCTCGGGTACGGACCGCTCCAGACGGGCCTGGCCTTCCTCCCCTTCAGCGTGGCGCTCTTCGCGATGTCGCAGCTCAGCGCTCGGCGATTGATCGAGCGGTTCGGAGGCAAGCCCCTGATGGTGGCAGGCTTCAGCCTCTCGACCCTCGCGATGCTGCTGATGACGCAGCTGTCGGCGTCGAGCACATACCTCGACCTGCTGTTCCCGATACTGCTTTTCGGGACCGGCAACGGGCTGGCGTTCGTGTCGCTGACCAGCGCCTCCCTGACCGGCGTGCGCCAGGAGGACGCCGGCGCGGCGTCTGGGCTGGTCAACGTGATGCAGCAGGCGGGTGGCGCACTCGGCCTGGCGGTGCTGGTGTCGGTGTTCGGATCGGCGGGTCGCGTGGTGGCTGGGCGGTCGGAGGCAGCCGCGCGCGCCGCATTCGTGGTCGGTGCCGACCACGCCTTCATCGCCTCCACCCTCTTCGTCGGCGCGACCGTGCTGATCCTCGCGGTCGCGATTCGTGGAAGGCGCGCGGCTGCCCGCGTCGCCGCGGCGGCGTCCGACGTGCCCGAGTGGGTGCGTGAGCTGGAGCCCGAGGTGGCCTTGCCCGAGGTGGTCGAGGTCTGAGCCCTGGCGGACGCGGCCCATCCCACCCTCCCCAAGGGTAGGGTCGGATGCGGTCCGGTCTGTCAGTTTTCGGCTCGTTCTCCTTGCCCACGCTCGGGGACGCCGATCGGCAGTCTGCGCTCCGAGGAGCGAGTTCGGCGTCGCCCCTCTGCCTGTGCCGAAGCTGCCTCCCGAGGAGGCGACGTTCGCTGCCTAGTTGGTGGGTCCTGAGGGGAGGGCGTCCCAAGCCTCCGCGATGACGACCACCCGGGCTTCGCCAGCGCCACTTACCGCTGCTAGGATGAAATATGTGGCGGAGGTGGATTCGGACGAGCATGGACGGCCCATGCCACCCCAAGGGGCTCGGGAGTCCGCGACGCTGTTGGGCTTTCTTGACTACCAGCGCGCGACGCTGGAGTGGAAGTGCCGGGGGCTGAGCGACGACCAGTTGCAGGTGGCACTTCCGCCGACCACGATGACGTTGGGGGCGCTCTTGAAGCACCTTGCCTATGTGGAGGACTACTGGTTCACGGAGGTGATCGGCGGTGAGCCCGCCCCGGAGCCGTGGGCCAGCGCGGACACCGCGACCGACCCGGATTGGGAATGGCACAGCGCGGCGGACGACTCCGGCGACGAACTAAGGGCCCTTTGGGCCGAGCGAGTCGCGAGGTCGCGGAGCGTCGTCGAGTCCCAACTCACCCGTGGTGAAGGTCCGGCGCTCGACGAGACCCACTCGGCCTGGGGCGGCCAGGGAAAGGTCTCGCTCCGGTGGGTCCTCGTGCACATGATCGAGGAATACGCCCGCCACAACGGCCACGCGGACCTGATCCGCGAGTCGATTGATGGGCAGACCGGCGAGTGAAGAGCCGGTAGGAAGCGGCGGAGAGCTTCGCGCTACGCGCGTTGGGAGGCCCAGGTCCGATTTGGGGCACCGCGAAGTGAGGTTGGGCGAGTCATGGTCGGTTGCCCTTCCTGCCACTACGACCGGGCGGTCATCCAGGCCCTGACCGGTCCTGGGCTTTGGCGCTCATGCCAGTCCAACGCCCGAAGACGGCAGGGAGTGCTACGCTCCCGCAGACGTAAAGTACTTTGCGATACCAATTAGTCAGCACTAAGGAGTGCCCCGCGATGGATGACAGTCAGCGATCAGAGCGGTCTTCCGATCTCGGCGATGAGTCCCACCTCTCGCCGGAAGAGTCGCTGGCCCTGATCGAAGCCCAGCGAGAGAAGGCCGCCCGGAGCCTGTATGTCGCACCGGCGCTGATCCTCGCGGTGTGGGGGGTGGCGTGGCTGGTTGGTTTTGGAGCCCTCTACCTCACCTCCCATCGGGGTCTCGGCGTGGCCCTGCCAGCCCCCCTCGTCACGTCCGTCTTCCTGCTCCTATTCGCCGTAGCCGCCGTCGTGTCCTTCGGCGAGCAGGTCCGACGCGGCCGTGGGGTTAGTGGCCCGTCGCGGCGTAGTGCGGCACTGTACGGGTGGTCCTGGCTTCTCGCCTTTGTCGGCCTGATTGCGCTCGATCTCGCCCTTGAGAATGAGGGACTTCCGCCCCGCCTGGCGACGCTTCTGTGGCCAGGGAGCTCTCTACTGGTGGTCGGGCTCCTCTACCTAGCCGGGGGGATGCTTTGGGAAGACCGCCGCCAATACTGGCTCGGGGTGTGGGTGTTGATAACCGGCGCTGCCAGTGTCGCGGCGGGGGTCCCGGGGAACTTCGCCGTGCTGTCATTGGCAGGGGGAGGCGGCTTCCTTATCGGGGCCGCTGTCGCGCTGGCCGGTGACCGGCGTCCCCAGCCAGCGCGGCCGTGATCGGGAAGCGTGCCCTCCCTGATCTCGACGCGGTCATCCACGCTCAGGGTCGCCTCCGGGTCACGGTGGCGCTCTCCGTCTTGCCCCCTGGGGACAGCGTCACGTTCCCTCGGCTCCAGGATCTGGTGGGCATGACTGCTGGCAACCTGTCAACCCACCTGCGCAAGCTCGAGGACGCCGGATACATAACGATTTCCAAGGCCTATCGACGCCGCACCCCAGTCACTTTCGTCACTCTGACGGGGGCCGGCCGGCTGGCATTCGAGGAGTACACCGCAGCTCTGCGGGTACTGCTTGCCCCACGCGATCACGGCTCCGATCAGGAGGACCTATGACGGCCCAGCCAGCTCCGGTGATTCTTCCGCAGAACCCTCCTCAACTCCATGGCCACCGGCTCGAACCCGAGCCGGGGCGGGGAGGTGCCAACCTCACCGGGCGATCCCGGCCGCCCGCCGTCGCTGGCAGACTCCGGATCAGGCACGGCGCCGTCCGGATCGCCGGGGTCTCGAGGGGCCAGGCACTGGGGGCGGACCCCCATGCCGGGGGCTACCGCTTGGGGAAGCCCAAGCCAAACCAGGACCTTCCCTCGACGACGCTGATGGATACCTCGGGCTACCCCGAGATCTCGATCCCCGGCCGCCGTTCCGGTGAAGGCCGAATGATGCCGCGAGTCGTGAGCCATGGCGGCGCCCCGGGGCCGCTCCGGGCCAGGGGGGACGGCATTGCCCTAGAGGACGGCGCCGAAGCTCTCCGTGGGAGCACCCGGATCGACCTCCAAGGCTGGAGGTTCACCAAGAGCAGGGGAGTCCTGCGGCGCGGTGCCGAGCTCGCTGGCAACGTTTCGGCTCTCCTGGCATGAGCACGTTACCCACCACGCCGGGTGCCGCAGTGGAGCTCTTGGACGTTCGCAAGAGCTACGGTCGCCTGGAGGCATTGCACGGATTGAGCCTCACCATCCAACCCGGTGAGGTGGTGGCCATGCTCGGGCCGAACGGGGCCGGCAAGACGACGGCGATCGGTCTCATGCTGGGCATGCGTCGCCCCACTGCCGGCCGGGTTCGGTTGTTCGGGCTTGACCCGGGCGACCGGGCCGCCCGCAGCCGCTGCGGGGTCATGCTCCAGGAGTCGGGGGTGAACGACGTGCTCAAGGTGGCGGAGACGGTGTCCATCTTCCGCGCTTATTACCCGCGGCCCTTGCCCACGGAGCGAGTCCTGGAGTTCGCGGGCCTGGCCGAACTCGCCAACCGAAAGATCACCGCTCTCTCGGGTGGGCAGCGCCAGCGCCTCTACTACGCGCTGGCTATCTGCGGCGACCCCGAGGCTCTGTTCCTGGACGAGCCCACCGCGGGCATGGATGTCGAGTCACGCCGTGCCTTCATCGGCGACATCCGGAGGTATGCGTCCGAAGGGCGGACGGTCATCCTCAGCACCCACTACTTGGAGGAGGCGGACCAGATCGCCGATCGAGTCGTCGTCATCGATCAGGGGGTAATCATCGCGGACGACAGCCCGGCCGCCATCAAGTCCCGGGTGGCGGGTCGGAGGGTCACATTCACCGTCACTCCCGCTCCTACCGCGGAGGACTTCGTGGGCCTCCCGATCTCGGGTCTGGAGCTGCGCGAGCAGCGGGTGCGGTTCCACAGCAGCCAACCCGAGCAAGCCCTGGCGGCGATCTTTCGCCGGGGATGGGACCTCCAGAACCTGGAGGTCGTCGGGGCCGATCTCGAAGAGGCGTTCGTCAGCCTGACCGCAAACCGGGGATCCGACCCTCCCCACAACCCGGAGACTGTATGAGAGTCGACGCTATCAACCGGCCCGTGGCACTGCCTCGTCTCCTCGTCGTGCAGATCAGGGCGGTTCTGCTGGGCTACTGGCGCATCCCTCTGTTCGCGATCTTCACCATCGGGCTTCCGGTGATGTTCTTCGCCTTCTTCGGCCTGCCCCGACTGCACCAGGAGATGTTCCGACACGTGTCGGTGGGGGCCTACATCCTGGCCTCCCTGGGCGCGTATGCGGTGAGCAACGTGCTGGTCTACAACGTGGGCATAGGCCAAGCTCAGACCCGGGCGCGCAAATTGGACCTCCTCCAGCGGGCGAGTCCCCTACCGGGTTGGATCGCGATCGCGGCGACCATGGTGGGTGGTTTGGTTCTTGCCACCAGTGCCTTGGTGGTGCTGCTTCTAGTCGGGGCTCTGGCCGGAGTCAGTCTGCCGCCGACGCATTGGTTGCTGCTCATCCTGGCCCTCCTCTACGGGGCCATCCCCATGTTGGGGCTGGGGCTGACGATCGGTTATCTGGGAAGCTCGGGCAACCTGGCCCCCGCGCTCGCCAGCCTGATCTACCTGCCCATGGCGTTCGCATCCGGGATCCTGATCCCGCTCAGCCAATTGCCGTCGCTGGTCCGGACGATCGCGCCCTACCTGCCGCTGTACCAAGTCGGGCAACTGGGCTGGAATGCGGTTGGCGCCGCCAACGAAACGGCGCTCCATGCCGCCCTTTGGACTGCGGTCTGGGCTCTGGTTCTCGGCGGACTCGCCGTTTACGCATACCGGCGGGACCAGCGCCGGAAGTTCGCCTAGAAGGGGAGGGACCGCAGGCGACTTCGAGCCGGGGCCGACCTCAGGCAGATTCCGGAAGCTCCCCAGCGTCCCCACGGCATTGCTCACGCGGCCGAACTTGTTCCAGGTTTGACGATTCGAATTCGCCCGGTGGCCCAGCTCATGAGACATCCGACTCAGGGGCCTGACTCTCCGAGTCCGGCCGAGGGCAGGAGGCCCGGGTCCCAGGAAACCCCGAGGAGAGCTACCGACCGGTCCCGGTCCGGGTTCTTCTGGTTGCACCACTGCCTGGGGGTTGGCGGGGTTCGAGCCCGCTGGTAGGGCCCGGCGGCGGTCGTCATCTCGCTCTTGGGAGCGGAGGTCGGGGTCGTGGTGGGCACGGAACTGGGCGCCGGGCTCGACTTTTCGCTGAAGCAACAGCAGGGTGGAGCCGAGATCATCATTCCTTTCAGCAGCCTGATCGGCTTCCGGTTCACCGCCTGCCTTCCCGGTCTCGCCGTACCGGCGGCGATCGCAGCCGCGTGACCCCGGTCACGCGTCCGGAAGAAAGGGAGGTTCCGCGAGGAGTCGAGAACCACCTGCGGTCCGGAGTCGGAGCCCGCCCCGCTCGTCAGCCAGGAACCGTTGGTGTAGCTCCCAACTGCCGGGACCGCTTGCCCTGGTGGATGACGAGAATCACTGCCGCCACGGCCGCCGCCGCGATGGTGGCGAGTCCCGACGCGAGGAGGGTGGGAGCCGGCCCGATGGTGGCCACCAAAGGTCCGCCGAGAGCGGTTCCGATCGGGGAGGCCGGTAGCGTCAGGATGGCGCTGGCGGCGGCCAGGGCAGTGAGCGAACCGGGTGGGCTGTGGCGCTGAATGATCGTTTTCTTGAGAGGCAGGAAGGGCCCGTAGACCAGGCCCCCGACGGCCAGGGCGGCGAACCCGACGAAGACGGAATCGACAAACCCGAACGGCACCAGGCAGGCCCCCCACGCTGCCATGACGGCTACCGCGACCCTCCAAAGACCGAAGCGCTGAACATATGAAGCCCCGAGGCCGCCGGCGGTGGCTCCGATGGCGAAGAGGGTCCAGTAGCCACCAAGCACGCCCGGGCCAGCGTGAAGGGTCTGCGAGACGAAAACGGGCAGGGCCACCTCGACCGGGCCGTAGAGGCCGAAGAAGACGACGCAGAGAACAGTGATACCGAGCACGGATGGCTGCCGGCGAAGTGCGCCCAAGGCTCGGACCATGCTCTGCGCCTCGCTGGTGGGCGCGGGCGGCCGCTGTATGCGGCGGCTGAGGACCACCGCTCCGGCCAGCACCGCGTAGCTGGCAGCGTCGGCACCGATCGCGGGGCCGGGACCAGCGAGGGCGATGACCAAACCGGCCAGAGCGGGGCCAGCGATATAGGCGGCGAAGCTCGCCACTGTGATCAGGGAGTTACCGGCGACGTGTTGAGATTCGGGGAGCAGTTCGACCACCGAGGTGAGGGCCCCGGTGACGCCGAGAAGCCCGAGCAGGGAGGAGACGGCGAGCAGCCCGACGTACTCGAGAGGGGTCAGTATCCCGAGCACCGCACCCACCGCAACCAGGCCCAGAGACCCCGCCCTCAGCAGCGCGTCCGCGAGTACCAGTGACCGAGGATCCCAACGGCTGAGGATGCGGCCCAGGCCCATCCCGGCCACCATGCCGGGGAGCGTGTAGGCGGCGATGGCAGCCCCCACGAGGACCCCGGTGCCGTGGCCGTGAGCCAGGACGATGGCCAACCAGGCGAGCGCCACCACCGTCATCCCGTCCCCGATGGCGGACACTGCGTAGCCGGCCAGTAGGGTCGAGAACGAGCGCGACCGTAGGGCCGCCCGCACTCCCCCGTCAGGGACACCGTTAAGGTCGTCAGGCGGTGAACTCATCCTGGGTACTGTGGGACCTAGAGCGAAGTGCGGGTTAAGGCGCCTCCGGGTCGGGAGTGGCCGCGACGGGCGGAGAAATGGAGCAGGCAGCTCGCCTCGGGCTCAGCATCGGGGCCAGGCAGAAGCCTCCCGAGTCGAGATGCGCGACTGGCAACTCAACGAGTTCTGGATCAAGAACTCCGCGGGTGGGCCCGAACTGGGCGACGAGGATGCCCCGCCGCCCCATGGCCAACACCCGAAACGCGCAGGCAGGGGCTCTCCCTCACGTAGACATCGAGGACGGGCGACGACTCAGCCTCAGACGGACGAGGGCTGAGGCTGATAGGTGAGCAGGGGATTTCCGGAGTCGAACTGTCTCGTCCGGAGAAGACCAAGATCGAGACGCTGATCGGGGCCCTCAAATAAAGAGTGGCCTTGGCCCAGGATCACCGGGTAGACCCTGAGCCGCAGCTCATCCAAGGGCGCGGCCCGGGCGAGGGAACCGGACTGGTGCGGGCCCCCCAGAATCAGCAGAGGACCACCGGGTTGCGACTTCAGTGCCGCCACATCATCGTCGGCACCGCCGGAGACAAGCGTCGTCCGCTCAATTTGGCACGCGACAGGGTGCTCGAATAGACAACCTTGGTCATCCGGTCCATCCGCGAGGTGATGCCAGGGTCATTGTGCAAAGCCTGCGTGGTGGGCGAGTAGGCAGCCATGTGCTGGCACTTCGATCGGCCAAAAAGGAGCGCGCTCGCCTCGTCCAGTTGATCGGCCGCGAAGCGGCTGAACTGGGCATCGACCACCTGCCAGTCGAGTTCGCCCGCCATCCCTTGGTAGAACCTGTCGAGGCTCGTCAAGATGAACGAGATCACGCTGGCGATCGAACCTTAACTCCCCGAACTCCCCGAATTTGCCCCGGCGACGAGTGCCGGCTTGCGACCGAGTCGGCGGCGGATCTCCCCATGTTTCGGCCCGGACACCTGAGGGCGGCTAACTCCGCTCTCTGGGTGGGCAGCGGAGAAGCCCCGAGTCCTCATCGGGCGCCCTGAGACCCTAGAGGTCGTCGAGCTTGAAGTCACCCGCAGGCGGGGGGCCAGACGAAGGCGCCGCCTGGGTCGGCGTTGGCTGCGGGCCGGTCGTGGAGACGTCCACCGGCCCGGTCTGCGCGGCATGGGAGTCCACGGCGGCGAGCGCCTTCTCGACGGCGTCGTGAGGTCCGCTCTGGCGCTGCTCTCCGTAGTAGGCGGCTCCCAGGTCCCGAAGGAGAGAGTCCGCAACTCGCTTGGCCTGTACGGTGTCGAACTTCGCCTGAACCTGAGCCGTGCCCTGCTGGGCCTTGACCGCCATCTGCTCGGCCTGCACCTTGAGTTTGTCCATCAATCCCATTACGACCCTCCTGTCGTGCTTGAGCGGCGCTAGTTAAACAATCCGCTGACGCCGGCCCGGCCCTTGTCATCGGCCGGATCGCCGACCAACTTCTGGAGAGTCTCGGCCAGCCCGTGCAGGTTGACCGATTGCAGGATCACCGACCCGTCGCCTTCCAGGGTGGCCAGGTTGATCCCCTCACCGCCCAGCACGGCGGTCATGGCGGTCTGGGCGTTGAAGCCGCCGATGTACTCCACGCTGTATCGGACGGTGTCCTGGAAGGCCACCAGGCAGCCGGTGTGAACTTGAATCTTGCCCCCGTATTTGGCTGGGTTCACATCGAGGAAGTTGCCGGCCGCCGCAATCAGCAGGGTGCCCTGACCGGTGAACTTCTCCAGCACGAACCCAGACCCGCCTCTGCGTCCGGTGCGCACTCCGGCGAAGGCGATGTCGAATTCGACACTCGCTTCGGCTGCGATCAGGGCAGCCTTCTCGGTCAGCCACCCGGTGGATCCGTCCAGCTCGAGTGCACGGAGTTCTCCCGGCAGGGTGCCGGCGAAGGCGACCAAGCCGCTGCCACCGACTGCGGTGAAGTACTGAAAGGCCAGGCTCTGACCGGCCAGAGCCCGCTTGCCCACATCCATCGCCTTGCCCAGCAGCCCGCCCCCGCCGCCCCCGCCGACCGCGGCCGCGCTGGGCTTGGAGAGCCTGGTCTCAAGCGAGACGTTGGTTGTCTTCCAGAGGAAACGGCCGGCCTCGGCGTAGACCGTTTGCCCCGCCTCCAACTGGCAGACCACCATTTGCATGGCGCTACCGACGATCTTGTTGGCGACGGCCATTGACTGGATCCCCCAAAAGGCTCGGCGACGTCTGAAGGCTACAGCGCCGCATCCCAGGCGGCAAGAGGCGGGGAAGCCGGAAGAGAGCGGCGGCCGTGGGCCGCGCCCCCGGCGTCGGGCCACCCCGTAGGATCCTGCAGGTGGAAGTGGAGATCCAAGATCTGCTCCGGCTGCCTGTCTGGCTGGCGTTTGACGTCGATGGCGAAGGGCGCGTCCTGGCGGGGCACGACGGATTGGGGTCTGTGCAGTTGGTCGAGCTGGCCCCCGACGGGGCGAGGACCGAGCTGACCAACCTTCCCGGGGCGTGCAGCGGGCGGTACCTGCCAGGCACTCGCTCGGTGGTCGTCTGCCACGACCAGGGTGGTGACGAGCGCCGTCAGCTCTCCCGGCTCCGCCTGGAGGAGGCCCCGGCGCGCCCGGTCGGGCTCGCGGAGCTGGAACCCCTGGTCCGCGACCAGCGCTACTTCCACAACCTGACTACGGTCGGAGTCGACCGGATCGTCTATGCCACCAACCGGCGCAACCAGGTCGACTTCGACGTGATCGTTCGCGACGTCACCAGCGGCGCCGAGACCCTCCTCTACCAAGCCGGGGGCGCAATCGAGGACGTGGCCGTCGCCCCCGATGGTATCCAGGCGGTGCTGGTGCGCTCGTCAAGGCAGCCGATGTCGCAGCAATTGCTCCTGGTGGAACTCGCCACCGGCCGGCTGCGTGAGCTCACCGACCCGAATCAGCCCGGCCAGCACAGCTGCCCTCGCTGGCTCCGCGACGGGACCTTGATCGTGACCACGGATCGGGATCGCGAGTTCACCGTGGTGGCCCGGCTCGACCCGGCTACGGGTGAGTGGACCGAGCTGGTGGCCGACCGCGGCCATGACGTCGCCGGCTGGCCCTCGCCGGACGGGAAGCTGCTCTTCGTCCTCACCAACCACGACGGGGCGGTCCGGGCCAGCCTGCACGAGTCCGCCCAGGGCGCCCGGCTGCGGGGGGTCGAGCTGCCTGCCGAGGGTTGGGCTGGCGACTCCACCCTGCCCGAGCCGATCTGGTCCCCGGACGGGCGCTTTCTGGCTCTCTCCTTCACCAGCCCGAGCCTGCCCGGAGACATCCTGCGGATCGACGCCGAGACGGGCGCCTTTACCACCCTGGCCCAGTCGGGGCTGCCTACCGCCAGGGCCGAGCTGGTGCAACCAGCTTTCCACCGCGTTCCCACCCCGGACGGGGAGAGGGTGCCCTGCTTCGTCTACCCGGGGTCACGAGGAGCCGAAGCCGATCTGACGGGATCATCCGTCCTGTACATCCACGGCGGCCCTGAAGGCCAGTCGGTACGACGCTTCCTTCCCATCGTGCAGGCCCTGGCGGCCGCCGGGCACACGGTTCTGGTTCCCAACGTGCGCGGCTCGGTCGGATTTGGCCGGCGCTGGTACTCGGCCGATGACGTGCGGCTTCGATTTGACTCGGTCAGAGACCTCGCCTCGATCCATGCCTGGTTGCCCAGCCTGGGGCTGGACCCCACCCGGGTCGCCCTCTGGGGTGGGTCATATGGCGGCTACATGGTGCTCGCCGGCCTCGCCTTTCAACCCCAGCTCTGGGCGGCCGGGGTCGACATTGTGGGCATTTCGTCTTTGGTCACCTTTCTGGAGAACACCTCCTCCTATCGCCGGATGCTGCGTGAGCGCGAGTATGGCTCGCTGGAGGACGATCGCGCGTTCCTGGAATCGATCTCACCTTTGAGCCGAATCGAGGCCATGCAGGCGCCCATTTTCATCATCCACGGTGCCAACGACCCCCGGGTGCCGCTCAGTGAGGCCCGCCAGCTGCGGGACGGTCTCGCGGCGAACGGGGTGGAGTGCCAGTTGGTCGTCTATCCCGATGAAGGACACGGATTGGCCAAGAGGGTGAATCGGCTGGACGCCTACCCCAGGGCCTTCGAGTTCCTCGCCCGCCACCTTGGCCGATCCGCGCCGCCCCCGGTCGGGGATTAGGCGCCCGCCACCACCCGGGAACTGAGCCGGTCCAGCGCGGCGCGGACCGCTCCTGGCCGCTCCAACCAGGGGAAGTGGCCGCAGCCGGGCAGGATAGTCACCTCGGCCTCGGGGATGAGCGCCGCGCTGGCCAGTCCGTAGGAGTTTGGGATCGGGCTCTGGGCGCCGAGGAGAAACAGCACCGGGAGGCTGGTTCGCGGCAGGGCCGACTCCAGGGTCCCCCGCTCGAAGTGCTGGCGGATCGAGGTGAAGGTCTCGGAGTATGCGGCGATGGAGATCTCCAGATCGGGCATCGCCGGGGCGGTCGCGGGGTCGGCGAAGTAGCCCGGCCAGACCAGGCGCAGACCCTCGATCTGATCTGCGGCGGTGCCTTCTCCTCGGAGTGCCCGCTGGTCCAGCGCCTCCGATCGGGCGGCTGCCTCGGGGGTGGCCCTTTCTCCGAGGATGCGGCCCAGGTCGGCCTCGCCCCCGTCCCCAACAGCACCCAGAGGATCAATCACCAGTGCCCCCGCCAGCCGGCCCGGCCGGGAGGCCAGCAGGTGCATGGCCAGGTGCCCGCCCCAGGAATGGCCGATCACGAGAGGGCGACCCAGGCCGAGCCCGTCGATCACCGAGATGGTGTCGTCCACCTGGTTCTCCACGGCGAAGGGCCCCGCAGTGGTCGACGGGGCGATCCCCCGCTGCTGAAAGCGCACAACCGAGTAGCCGTCCTCCAGCTCAGGGAGCAGGCTCGCAGTGTATTCCGATAGCCCGGGGCCACCGTGGAGCACTACCACGGCTGGGCCCTGACCGGCGCGCCAGCCAGCGATCCGGTGGTCGCCGTGGCCCACCTCGAAATCGAAAGCGGTCATCTCCACCGGAAGTCTAGCTCCGTCCATGGTCTGGCTCGGCGGTCGGGGGTAGCCTCCCTCCCCGAGCCTCGTGCCCGGGGCGGGCGGTCGAAACGCGACCGGCCCCGATTGGGACCCGGAACGCGACCGAGAGGCAGTCGGCCCGCGGGCCTTCACTCGCACCGAAGGGTGATGATCCCCGCGGACAGGTGAATGAGGAAATCGGCTTGGAGGTCCGTAGCCGTCGAGCAGCGCGGGTGTTTCTCATCAGTGAGGAGGGGACGGTGCTCCTTTTCCGCGGCGGCGATCCCGGCCGACCCCAGGCGGGCACCTGGTGGTTCACGCCGGGAGGCGGCATCGATCCAGGCGAGTCGACGGAGTCGGCCGCCCGCCGGGAGCTGAAGGAGGAGACTGGGCTGGCGGTGGCGAGGATCGGTCCCGTCGTTCTCCGCCGCCACGTTGAGCACGAGTTGGAGGGCGTGCGCTACGCCCAGGAGGAGGAGTTCTTCGCCGTTCGCTGCTCTCGTTTTGAACTGAGCCAGGCGGGCTGGACGGCGACTGAACGTCGGGTGGTGGTCGAGTATCGATGGTGGACTCAGGCGGAGCTGTGTCAGAGCCAGGCGATGATCTACCCGTCCGATCTGGCGGCCGTTTTGGAGCTGCTCCAAGGTCCCGGGCCCGGCGCGAACCCCGCCGTCGTCGGGCGAGGTTCCCCACCCAGTGGGTCTCGGGACCGGAAAAGGTCGGGCGGGGCTGGGGAGAGCTGGCCTGGCAGGCGACCCGCCCGGTTGGTCTGATCCGGTCCCAGCCACCTCCCGATTCGCCGGTGCCGCCTCAGACGGGTCGCAGGCGCCGGGGCGAGACTAGCTGCCGGAGGAGCCGGAACGCCCGCCCGCCGCCCTGAGCCGCGGATCCCCCCGAGAGCAGGACCAATCCCAGCAGGGCGAGCGGCGTCAGGGCCTGCATCCCGGCGACCGCCCCCCCGACCATGGCGATGCCCGGCTCGATGGCCATGATCAGGGCGGCCCCCGAGCTCGAGACGTGTTGCTGGGCTGCCGCCTGGACCGCGAAGGCGAACGCGGAGGCCGCCAGACCGCAGAAAACGATGTCGGCCAGGACGCTAGCCGAGGGCATCGCCAGCCCGCCGCTGAACGGTACCGCCAGGGCCAGCACCGCGGCCAGCGCCAGGAGCTGCCAGGCACCCAGCGCGACCGCTGGAACCCGAGACCCGAGCCGGCCCACGAGCACGACCTGAAGCGAGAACGCGGCCGCTGCGGCCGCCTCCATGACCATGCCCAGGACGGCGTGGGGATGGGCGGCGGTGCTCGGCCCGGGTACCGTCAGGCAGACCAGGAGGGTGCCGGCGATGGCCAGGGCCGCTCCGGAGGTCACCCGGACGTCCGGGGCCTTCCCCTGGAGTGCCCACTCCAGGGCCGGCGTGATCACTACCACCAAGCTGGTGAGTGCGGCAGCCACCCCGGGAGCCGCCCCCAGCTCGAGGCCTACCGTCTGGGCCAGGTAGGCGACCGCCAACACCGCTCCGAGGAGCAGGAGCAGCCCCTTGGGGGCTACCCGCCATCCCCGCCGCGAGCTGGGGGAGGCGAGAGCCACCAGGGCCAATACGGCCGCGCCGACGGCGAATCGGAGGAAGAGGAAGCCGACCACCGGGTAATCGGTGACTGCTCCGCGGGTCACCACGAAGCTGATCCCCCAAGCGGCGGCTGCCAGCACCAAGCCGGTTATGGCCAGCTGCCGCGGGGACGTCAGGCGACCAGCTAAAATTCGCCATCCCTTCATCAGATCCAGGAGAATGTTCCGTGTCATTGGTTAGATCATCTGGCAGAGGAGAATGCAATGCAAAGCACCCGAAGAAAATTCGATGACGTCTCATCGGATCCCTACCTAGACGAAACCGATTCGGCGATCCTCCGCGCCCTTCAGGCGGACGCCCGCACCACCCTGGCCCGGGTAGGCCAGGCGGCCGGACTTTCGCCCTCCTCAGTTCACGAGCGGATTCGCCGGCTTCAGCGCGACGGGGTCATCCGGGGCTGGACACTCGAGCTCGATGCCCGGGCGGTGGGCCGGCCGGTGACCGCCTTCGTGGGCGTGGAGGCGGACGTCACCGGGGGCACGCTGGCCGCTCGCCTGCGCCAGCGCAAGGAGGTCGACGAGTGCCACAGCATCGCTGGAGACCTCTCCTTCTTCCTCAAGGTGCGCGCCGCCGATACCGAGGCACTCCTGGCCCTGGTGGACTGGATAAAGGAACTCCCCGGGGTTCGGGCCACCAGAACGACGGTTGTACTCAAGATCGAGTTCGAGCGTCAGCTCTGGCTGGGTCCAGCGCCCGCCGGCACCGCCGGCGCGCCCGAGGCAGTCGACAGGTGAAACGGGACCCGCTGGGAACTCAGCCCGGCCGCCGGCGAATCCTCTCCCAGGACCCCATGCTGGTTCTGGCCATTGGGTTCCTCTCTCCGGTGTTTCTTCCCTACCTGGAGGATTCCCGATGGCACTCTGCTTTCCCCAACTCCCACCCACTGTGGGCCTTAGTCCACCAGGATGGTGGACGCTGACAGTCACCCGAAGTGGTTGAGGAGTATCGAAGCCTGCCGGTCATGAGTAGTTCAATCTCTTGCGAGGGCAGCGATCAGGGTCTGGCCTAGGTTGGATAGATACGCCTGCGTTCGGTCAGCTTGCCCAAGAGTCGATGTTCGAACGCTGTCCGATCCTGGCGCTCGCCCACGGGGACGTCGACACGATTCCCGGAATCTCTGTTTCCGGGGCGGGAATCGGGATCCCCAAAACATCCATCTGCTAGGCCCACGCCAGCGGAGGAGCATGCGTCCCCGTCCTTCGCGTGACAGGGACGGAGGCAGCGACGATGGTGCCTTTACCCGGTGCACTTCGCACTTCTAGCCGTCCCCCAAGTGACCACAGTCGACTGCGCATCTCGACGAACCCAGTTCCCGAAGCGTGCCTGACTGGAGAAGTCGGCAGTCCGATCCCGTCATCTCGGACCGTCAGAGAGATCCGCGATCCGATCCGGCGGAGACCGATGTCGACCCTCGTCGCGGCCGCATGTCTCTCGGCGTTGCGGAGGGCGGCCTGAGCCACCCGAAACAGCGCCAGATCCGCCTCCGGGAGACCGACTCCGCCCACTTCCACCGGCTGGGCGAAGGTGGCAATACCGGAGCGGGCGCTGAAGTCGTCGGCGAGTTGACGAAGTGCGGCTCCGAGGCCGATGTCATCGAGCAGTGGAGGAAGTAGCTGGCGGGCAAGCCCGCGGAGTTGCTCGCTAACCCGTGCCGTCATTACTCCCATCTCATGAGCAGCCTTGGCGTTCGCTCCCGGCGTACCCGAGACGGCGCTCAAGCCCTGGAGTATCCGGGCCACGTGAGCTAAGGTCTGGACGGAGTCATCATTGAGCCGTTCAGCTAGCTGACGCCGTTCAGCTTCGATCTCGCGGAGGAGAGCACCAGCCCAGCGATACGAATCACGGCGGGCTTCACCGGGCCACATTCGCGACGGAGTGAGGGGCTCGCCTACTTCGTTCACGTGGCCCCTGTTTCGAGAGAGACGATTCCGTGGTGAGCCGCGTAGACGACCGCTTCCGTCCTCGAGCTGACGCGCAACTTCTCAAATATTTTGTGCAGATGGCCCTCGACCGTGCGCTGACTAATGCCAAGTTCGCGCGCGATCGCCTTGTTAGCTTGGCCCAAGGCGATTTTCCGGAGAACGTCCAACTCTCGGGCGCTGAGCCGGTCACTGGCCCGCGCCGGGTCGGTCCGCGCTCGGGCTAAGCGCCGAGAGAGGCTAGGGGTCAGCACCAGTGAACCCGCGGCGACTGCCCGGACACCCTCCACTAACTCGCGGGCAGGGGAGGTCTTCAGGATGTACCCAGCCGCCCCGGCGGAGAGCGCTTCGCGGATGTAGTCCTCGTCCTCATGGGCACTGACGATTACCACCTTGGTACTGGGTGCCGCGGCCAGGATCTGACGAGTGGCCTCGATGCCATTAAGTCCAGGCATGCGCATGTCCATCAGAACAATGTCGGGGCGGAGCTCGAGGACCAACTGGACCGCCTCATCACCACGGGAGGCTTCTCCCACCACTGAGAAGTCGGCCTCACCTGCCAGGATCCGGCTTGTCCCCTCGCGAACCAGGACGTGGTCGTCGGCAACGACGATTTTGATGTGATGGCTAATCATGTCCCCAAGAGCCTAGCGCGCCTCGGGCTTGCCTCAGCGGGTGAATTCACCTGGTTACTGCTCCGTGGTTGCCGGTACCTTCGGCGGTGGCGCCAGGAGTACGGTCGGGCGGTACCACTCCGGGCCCAGACCGGACCCCCTTGGGAGTGGCCGCACCTTTCTGGGCGGCGCGGGCCAGCTGGCCGAGGAGAGAACTCCTTGCCGACGCCTGGACTAAGGCCCGGGCGGAGTCATACCACCGCCATCGGACTCGACGGCCGGGCTACACTCGGTAGTGATCATCGAAGGAGGACTGCCAGTGAGTGAACCGAATCCCCCGCCGAAGAACTTCGTAGCGAAGGTAGAACGAGAAGTTAGGGCCGACCTGGCCGCTGACGAGCACCTGGGGGGTCAGATCGTTGCGGACCTGGTCGAGAAGCTCGAGGCCCTAGAGAAGAGGATCGCGAAGCTAGAACATCACTCCTAGGAATTAAACGCAGGACCCAGACCACCCTCACAGCGCAGTATGGCGCGGTCCGCTGCATCCGCCGCCCGACCGCCTACATCTACTTCGCAGATGGGTCGCCGGCAGGAGTCATGGGAGCGGGGCCGCCAAGAGGGGGTGTGAGCTCGGGGGTAGTTGGTGCGCGTAGCCGGGCGTGGAGCAAGCGGAGCCTGGTCGCGTCGCTGGTGTAGGGGCAGACATATGCCCACTCATCAAGCAAAGTGCGGTTGAAGCGCTCCACCTCGCCCTTGACTCGGGGTTCGTGTCAGGACCTCAGCAGCTGGCGACGGTTCGGTTCAGCAAGGGTCTGTGGGTGCCACTAGGGAAGGCAGGTAGGTCTGGGCGTTGTCGGCCATTACAGGCTGCACCGAGACCTGGTGCCAGGCGTAGAACGCCTGGCCCGACGCAGAAAACCAGCACTGATGGTGGCCTTCTCGTCGCGGTGGAGCTCCACATGGGCCAGCCGGCGGTAGGCATCCATGGCGCAGCGCAAGGACTCGTAACCCTCGCCTGTCTAGTCGACTAAGTGAAAGTACCTAGCGGCATCACGGTGGTCTCCCGCATTCGACCCTCGCGCCCAGATGAAAAACTGGGGATTATGTTGGAGCGACCGGAGCACGGCTCGCATACAGGAGAATGAACCATGCGGCGCAAGACTTTTGACCTGATCGCGTCCGGAATCGGAGTGGGGCTTACGCTCACACTAGTCTTGGCCGGAGCACTACTCTTGTGGGCCTCGATATTCACCACGAATGAGGTCCGCAACCAGCTTGCCACCCAGGACGTTACGTTCCCAGCTGCGTCGGCATTTGCCCATGCGAAGCCAGGAACTGAGATCACACCAGGAATGAGGCCCTACCTGCTCCAGTACGCCGGTCAGGAGGTCTTGACAGGTGCCCAGGCGGAGGCATATGCCGACCACTTCATCGCGGTTCATCTGTCCCAGATGCCGTACCACGGCATCTATTCGACGGTTAGTGCGGCGTCGTTGGCCCATCCTACCAATGCGGCTCTGGCGGCCGAGGTGCAGACCGTCTTCCGCGGCACGACTCTTCGCAGCATGCTCTTGGAGGCGTATGGCTTCGGGACGATGGGAAGCATTGCCCTGCTCGCCGCGGTCGCGTCCTTTGCGCTGGCTGCCCTCATGATCGTGCTCACGACCTTCGGGTATTGGCACATGCGGAGGGTGTCCCCGTCGGTTGAGGCTTTCGCAACTCAGGTTGGAGGGCTGAATCCGGCCCGCTGAGACGTTGGGCCGGGGCGAGCCGAACAGGTCGGACGGTCCCCGTTTCATGACTACATTTGATCTGGCTACCGTTCTCTGGACTCGGTTTGTGAGAACCGGGCGATTGGGAAGGGGGGCCAGATCAGTAGCGAGTGGGAGGTTTCGGTTGTTGCAAGCGGCGGCGAAGGCCGCCCGCGATCGGCGGAGGAGGGTGGCGCGGTTGCTCATTGCGGCAAGGCGTTGGCGTGGATCCCGACCGCAATTCACGCTCACCAGGGCGGCCGCAACGCCTAGTAGCGACCCAGCGACTGGGCGGATCCCGGGAGAGGTCATCGCTCCGATCTTGGGTCGGAAGAAAACCAGGGTACGCCGGCGTAACTCCTGTCCCCGCGTTCCCCGGCTCGCCGACGGCCAGGGCGGGCGGCGTGGTTCCCCAGCCTTGGCAACGTCTACCGGTGCGGGCCGCTCGTCGCTCTCGAGTGGTCAGGAAGGGGGAGATGGGTACCGCCCGGCGGCGAGTCCGAGCTGTGGGGTAAGCACGGTCGGAACCCGGGTCGAGTAGGGCCGGGACCGCTTCGGACCCTGCACGATTGACTCGCTCAAGACCCTTCTCTCCGGTATTCCCTTGGGCTGGCTGGCCGCGTGGCTCTACCACAGCCACAGGCGGTGGATTTTCGTCGCCTGTTTGAGGCTCCGGAGCGGTCCCTTCCGGCAACTGAGATCAGCTTAGCGCCCGTTTCAGCCCGACCTCCGCCCTCAGTCCGCTCGCGACCATGGGCGTCACCATTTCCGCGGAATGCCCACCCGGCTGTCGCAAGGGGTCAGGCGCCGCTTCTCGAGTGGGGGTGAACGACCACGACTGGACAGTGGGCGTGGGTCACGCATTGTTGAGAGACCGATCCGAGCAGCAGACCAATGAAACCCCCATGCCCTCGCGAACCCGTGACCAAGGCGGCGGCGTGTTCGCTGGCGTGGATCAGGGTCGGCGCCGGCGGACCCTCGACTACCCTGGCCTCGATGTGAACTGAGGCATGTCCCCTGGATGTCTCGGCGATCTCAGTCAGCAGGGTCTTGCGGCAGCTTTGGGCCAAGTCCTCCAAGTCGGCCACGGCGAAGGCAAAACCCGGGGAAGCGGCCGCCATGGTCGGGAGCTCCCAGGAACTGATCGCGAGGACCGGGTTCCCGTGTGCCTCCGCCTCCCGGATGGCCCAGGCGAGAGCCAGACGGGCCGTCGGGGAACCATCGACGCCGACCACGATCGGCGACGTGCTGTCGGCTGGCTCGGGGTAGCTCTGGGCCGTCGTACTCAACACTGGCTCCTCCTGTCGTGGCGACCCGTGAGCGGCCGCATCCATCGCTGGGCATCCCTAATCGTGCCCACCCGGTCTACCTCGGGCGAGGTGGGTAGCACTGGGATCGCGCCGCGTGGAATCACCTACTTCGACGTGCGCCGAGCCATGGCCGGGAGGCGGTTACCATGCACCGGGTGAGATGAAGCAGACTGATCAGAGCCCCGAAGCGGCCCCAGTGCAGCGCCCGCTCGAAGGGATCCAGTCTGCGCTCATCGAAGCCGGAGTCCTGCTGGCCGGTGAGTTGTCCTTGCCGACTCTTCTGCGCCGGCTGGTCGAGATCGCGGTGAGAATCACCGGAGCCCGTTACGGGGCGCTGGGCGTGACCGGCCCGGGGGGTAGAATTGTGGAGTTCATAACCGTGGGTTTGGACGACCGCCAGCGAGCTGCCATCGGTCCCACTCCCCAGGGGCGCGGCCTACTGGGCGCCCTCATCGATGACCCCAAGCCGTTGCGCTTGGTCCGCCTTCAGGATGATCCACGATCAGTGGGCTTTCCCCCCAACCACCCGCCCATGACATCCTTCCTGGGCGCACCAGTGAGGGCCAGGGGTCGGGTCTTCGGCAACCTCTACCTGACCGAGAAGGAAGACGGGAAGCCTTTTGATGACGCCGATGAGTCCGCCGTCACCATCCTGGCCACCCAGGCGGGAGTCGCGGTAGCCAATGCCGAAACTCATCGGGCTCTGCTGCAAAGGGAGCGGTGGCTGGCGGCTCTCCATGAGATTACCGACGGTTTGGTCGCCGGCGAGCCTGACGTCCAGCTGATGAATACGATCGTCCGGAGCGCGCGTTCGCTGGCCGCTGCCGACCTAGCCGCGATCGCTGTCGCAAAACCTGAAGGTTCGACTACGTTGCGGATCGTCGCCGCCGACGGTCTTGGGGCCGAAAAGGTCCTCGAAGCTCTCGATCGAGATGCGGGCACCCCTTCCCACCGAGTACTCGCCAACGGGGTGGCGGAGATCGTACGCCCGGAGCAGGCCGAGTTCCGCGGCACCCTGGTGGGCGCGGCCGACATCCCCGTGGCCGCCTTGATGGTGGTCCCCCTACTCATCGGGGGCAGGCCCGCTGGGACGATCAGCCTCACTTGGTCGCAGACTGATGCGGACTTCGGTCCCGGGGCGCTCAGCTTGATCGAGAGCTTCGCGAGCCAGGCATCAGTGGTTCTGGATTACGCAAGAGTGCAGGAGCAGGCGCTTCGGTGGGCGGTATTTGAAGAGCGCAACCGGATCGCTCGAGACATCCACGACGAGCCTGTCCAGGCACTAATTTATCTGGCTCGGCGCCTGGAGGAGATGGCGGGAGCTTCGGGTTCCGGGCGAACCTCGGCCGCTAAGCTGGAGGAGATCCGAGAGTTGGCCGTGGCGGTGGTGGACGGACTTCGCCAGCTTACCGAGGGGCTGCGCTCAGAGATTCTCGAGCGGGAGGGACTGGCAGCCGCACTGTTGGAACTTTCGGAGCGGTTTACATCTCGAACGGGGATACCCGCCGAGTTTTCCAGCCCCCGAGTATCCGGGCGGTGGAATCCCGAACTGGAACGTAACCTACTTCGCCTGACCCAAGAGGCCCTCAGCAACGTCGAGCGCCATGCAGCGGCGCGGCGGGTCCTGGTGAGCCTCACCCAGCGGCGCGGCAGGATCACGCTCCGCGTGGCTGACGACGGAGTTGGGTTTATCACATCCGGGGCTCGCGCCGTCCCGCCCGGTCTCGGGACGATTGGGATGCGAGAGCGGGTGGCGCAGCTGGGGGGGCGACTGGTGATCAGATCTCACCCCGGCCGGGGAACGGTCCTGCTCGCGGATATGCCGATCGAGCAACCGGCCATTGACATCGGCGACCAGCCTTCCTGAGCGAACCCAAAAGGTCTCCGCAACCCCAGCTCCTGCCCCGCCTCTCCAGCCTCGAAGTTATGGGAGGCGGCCCTCCCGGTATAAATTGTCAGATGGGCCAGGATGATGGGGGAGTGCTGATCCGGGCCGCCCTCGCCTCTGACTGCGAGGAGGTCGCAGAGCTCTACTCGGGCTATGTCAGGGACTCTCTGGCCACCTTTGAGCTGACCGCGCCCAGCCGGGCTGATTGGCAGACCAAGCTGGCCGATCTGAACGGGCTGGGGCTACCGTTCCTGGTTGCAGTGGAAGGGACCCGCCTGGTCGGGTATGCCCTGGTTACGCCCTGGCGTCCCCGCCCTGGCTACCGCTTCACCGTCGAGGACTCGATCTACGTGGAGCCCGGGCGGACCGGCCAGGGGCTGGGCCGACAGTTGCTGGGAGAGCTGGTGGCTCAGGCCCGCGCGTGGGGCGCGAAGCAGATGATCGCCGTGGTAGCCGACTCGGGCGAGCCGGCCTCACCGGCGCTGCACCTGGCCGCTGGTTTCGTCGAGGTCGGCCGCCTGGCTCGGGTCGGCTTCAAGCACGGTCGATGGGTGGACACGGTGCTCTATCAACTCAATATGGCCGGCCCGGCCGGGTAGGGGCGGGGGCTAAACTCATTTGAGCAGGCGCGAGAGCCGCCGGTCGGCGAGGTGGCGACCGCCAGTCTGGCAGGTCGGGCAGTACTGCAGAGAACGGGTCGCGAAGCTCACCTCGCGGATGCGGTCGGAGCAGGCGGGACAGGGCGAGCCGGTGCGCCCGTGCACTCGGAGCGCCCGCCGCTTTTCGATTTTGAGCCGGTCCGGAGCGAGTCCCGACCGCGCAGTCACGGCTTGGCACAACCGTTCCCGCAACGCCGCGTGCAGCTGGACTACCTCGCCGTCGGAGAGGGTTCGGGCCATTTGAAAAGGCGATAGTCGGGCCCCGTGGAGCACTTCGTCCGAGTAGGCATTGCCGACCCCAGCCAGCAATGATTGATCACAGAGGGCCGACTTTACCGTCCCGGTGGCCGTCTCCAGCAGACGTCCCAGCGCCTCGGCGTCGAAGGCGGGATCAAGCGGATCGGCCCCCAGCCCGGCGATCGCCGCGATCCGGACCGGATCCTCCGCCACCCAGAGCGAGAGCCGCTTCTCGCTGCCGGCCTCGGTGAGGTCCAGACCGGGGGCGGCGCCATCCCGGGACGGGGCGGCGAATCCGACCCGCAGGGCCAGCGGTCCCGGGGTGGGCCGGGCCGGGAGCGGGATCAGGTCGTCGTACCAATTGAGCCATCCTCCGCGAGCCAGATGGATGATGAGCCAGGCTGATTCCGTCTGCAGGCAGAGGTACTTGCCGCGCCGCTGCCAGTGCTGCACCTTACGACCGACCAGATCCGCCAGCGGGGGGTGGACCGTTTTCAGGGCTGACCACGAGGCGAGCTCGAGGCGATCGAGCTGTAGGCCGCTGGTTTTGAGATCGAGAAACCGAACCAGCGCCTCGACTTCGGGAAGCTCAGGCATGCGGAGGACCCAATCCGGAGGGCGCAGCCGGCTCAGCCAGGGAGCAGGGCGAGGACGCTCGCGCTGGCGGCGAGGGCCTCCAGGTGGGCGGCCGCGGAACCCAGCCCCTGACCCATGGTGTTGATTGAGAGGTGAGTGGCTCCGGCCAGGCGCCATTGCCCGGCGAGGTCGGCCAACTCGCCCGGTCCGCCGCCAAGGCTGACCCGCGCATCCATCCCCAGCTGGGAGACGTCGCGCCCAGCTTCAGTTGCGCCCGCCTCGACGACATCGCGCGCTCTTTTCAGTTCGGGCCCGGGCGCGGCTTGGGGAAACCAGCCATCGGCGAGCCGGCCCGCCCGCCGCAGGGCTCGGTCCGAGCTGGCGCCGAACCAGATTGGGATCGGCCGCTGGACCGGTAGGGGGGCCAACCCGGCCCCGGTCACCCGCTCGTACCGGCCCCGATGACTGACGGTGGGCTCGGTCCAGAGGCGCCGAAGTAGCTCGACCTGCTCCTCGACCCGGCGCCCCCGGTCGTCGAAGCCCTTGCCCAGCGCCTCGTACTCAACCGCGTTCCACCCGAGCCCAACCCCGAGCCGGAAGCGCCCCTGGGTGAGGATGTCGACCTCGGCGGACTGCTTGGCGACCAGGGCAGTCTGGCGCTGGGGCAGGATGATGATTCCGGTGACCAGTTCCAGCGCAGTGATGGCGGCCAGGAAGCCGAAGAGCACCAGTGGCTCATGGAATGTGGTCCGGACGTCGTAGGGCCCACTCCAGCCGGGGTGCAAGGCGGGGTCGGCGCCGAGAACGTGGTCGTAGGTGAGGAGGTGTTTGAAGCCGAGGCGTTCGACGCCCTCGGCATAGCTGCGAATGGCGGCAGGGTCGGGTTCGATCTCGGTTTGAGGAAAGACGGCGCCGATCTGCACAGCATCTGGTGTAGCACAGTCGCCGGGTTTCGCGGCGCCTGATGCGTGGGCCTACTTCCCCCGCGACCCTCCGCGCCTGCAAATAACTACCCCGGGGAGTTTCCAGGGCAGACTCGAGCCCGGACACCAGCTCGACTCCGAGAGGCTCGGATAAGCCGGTTCAGCCCGCCTGAGCATTGAGCAGGCTGGTGGATTTCAGGTTGATCGAAGTCCCCAGCAACGGTTCAAACGGATGGGCCAGGTAGGTCACCTGGACGTTGAACGCGGTTGGCTTGGCGAGACCGCCGACCGCGCACACCTCGATCAGGGCGTCTCCGGTCACCGGGGTCTGCACCAGGGTGGCGGCGGGGCCACCTCCGCAGAAGGCGTTGCCGGTGGTGCTCGGGCCCTGCTGGCAGAGCGCGTTGGGGTCGACGGGGAGGATGTTGGCCGCCTTCTGGGCGGCGGCCTCGATCGACTCGGTGGCGAACTGGGTCACCCCAGACTCGCAGGGCGGGCTGCCGGAATTCAGGCTGGACTCGACCAGCGCCTCCCGGGCGGCACCCTGGGCTGCGTCACTGACCGCGGTGGCCTGGAAGAAGAGCCACCCGGCCGCGATCACCCCCACGATGAGGGCGAAGAAGATCGGGGCCACCAGAGCAAACTCGACCACCGACTGTCCCCGCGCGCGGCGCCGCACCGCTACGCGACCAGCGTGGCGCCCGAGCCAGCAATTCCGGGGATCTGGTATCCGCTACCCGAGATGGTGAGGTCGGTGTTGCCCTGGGTCTGGAACTCGTCGACGGTGGCCAATCCGTTGATGGTCACCTGGCAGGCGACGCCCCCAGCGCAGGTGGTCATCCCGGTGCTGCTGTCCAGTCCAAATCCAGCGATCAGCATGCCGCCCGCGAGGTAGGGCACCCCGGAGTTGTTCCCCCAGTAGGTTTCGTGGGAGAGGTCCTGGCCCGTCGGCAGGGTGTCGTCATAGATGATGCCCGCCAGGGTGATCTGGGCGGCGTCCGTCGGCAGGGCGTCCAGCCCGATGTTGGCGGGAATTCCGCCTCCCGCCTGGGACTGCTGCCAGATCAGGAAGTCGGTGTAGGTGCCGGACGTCGGCGCGCTCAGGTTCACCGTCCCTTTGCCACCAATCTCGACCGAGTCGTTGAGACCCTGATTGGCCACCGGGTTAGGCTGGTTGCACACGGTTCCGCAGCTGCTGTCCACGTTGCAGTTGTCCGAGCCGCTGCCGCAGCTGGCCGAGTTGACGGCGGCGGACAGCACCGGCTCGCCGTCACCGGCGTTCTGGACCCCGCCGATCTTGTTCGGGATGCCCTGGGTGTAGAACGTAAGGGCGTTTCCACTCACCGTGTCTCCGGCCGGGGGTCGGATCACCAAGCCCTTTTCGAAGACGTACAGCCCCTCGTACACGGTCCCGGTGTTTGGCTGGCCCAGCACCTGGCTGCAGTTCTCGAAGGAGGCGGTCGCCGCGACCACTACCGGATACGTGTAGACCCCGGGGGTGTACACGCTCTTGGTCGGGGAGCCGGACGCTGCGTCGAACGTCTGGACCGGCAGCCCCGGGCAGTAGGCGTCCGAGGTGGTCGGCTGGCTGGGCGCCTGGGGGTCGTTGGCGATCGGGTCGATCGTGTACTCGGTCTGGTTCGGGTACCAGTTCCAATAGCTGATATTGGTGTTATTGGCGGTGCACTTGGCCGTGTTCCAGGGAGCAGGCGGCGGGGTGGAGGTCTCGCTCTCGCCGGACGGGACGCCCGCGTTGGGTGGCCCCGAGGGATCGCTCGATCCGCCGTCGCCGCCGAAGCACCAGTCGAACGGGACCGGGGCGACCGAGTCGAGGTTGCCGGTCACATTCATGGTGCCGTTTTGCTTGCCGTCGATGACGTCGGCGCAGCGGGTCGGGGTGCAGTCGCCGTTGCTCCACACCGCCTGGGAACTGTTGAGCCACCCGTTGGCGTTATCGAAGATGGTCCCCGTGACGTTGAACTTGCCATTGCCCGCCTCCAGGATCGTGTGGGCCCCGTTTTGACCCAAGGCGACGATGCTGGTGGCCGCGCCCTGATACCCGACGCTGTTGACCGCAGCCGCGCCGGCGGCCGTCTGCAGGTGAGTGAAGCCCATGATCTGGGCGATGAAGGGTGGCCACTCCGGAGTGACCGTGACATGTACGCCGCAGGCCCCCGCCGGGATGATCGAGCCGCTGGGGGTGACCGCGTCACTCCCGCCGATGTAAAACGGCTTGCCCAGCGAGTCGAGATAGTAGGCGGTCCAGTTCTTGGCCGTATTGGTGACCGGTACCGCCGAGTTGGGCGAGTTGTGATTGACGAAGTCGTCGATCACCGCCACCAGCTGACTGCCAGTCAGCGGCGCGGGCGAGCTTCCAGCGTCGCAATTGCTGACCATGGCCTGGGCTCCCCCCTGGGCCGCGAAGTCGGCCGCGTTCTGGGCCTGCCGGTACTGGAAGAGGCCGAAACCGCCGTCGATGGCGACTCCGCTGGCAAACACCAGCACCACCAGGCTGATCGCGAAGAGAATCGCCACCTGACCTCCTTGCCGACTCCGGGCAGGGCCGCGTGCCAGTCCTCTAATGAGAGCGCGGAGGGGAGACTTCAATAGGGTGCTGTCGCCTCCGAGTTCACGCTCAGCGAGGGGAGGAGTGGGATGAAGGGTTGGACACTCTGCCAGACCGTCACCTGGGCCAGGTTGATTTGAGTGTTCTCAACGCCGGTACTTCCGGGCGTGAGGTCGGCTACCGAAACGCAGTCGCTCGGTATCCCGGCCCCCGCGCAGTGGATGCTGCCCGCGCCGCCCTCCTCGTTGTTAGCGCTGACTGCGGCGTCGTACTGCTGGGTCGCCAGGGGCGCCAGCTTGGTCGCGTCTTGGGCGGCCGTGACCGCCGCCGCTCGCGCGGCTTGGGTTACGTTGATGGCGGCGATGAGCATCTGACCTCCGGTCGTTATCAGAGCCAGGAGCACCAGCGCAACTGGTAGGATCAGCGCGAACTCGACCATCGATTGCCCGCGGGTGCGGTGCCGTCGTTGCCTGGCCGGAATGCGCAATTTTCCTCTCAGTTGAGCTGAGTCCGCCCCAGCCGGATTCGAGCGTACGATTGGATGACTCTAACGAGTTCCTCAAACTCGTAACAGTCGTGTGACAGCCCTGGGGGACGTTGGTGCTCAAAATTCCTGATCGGCCCGTTCCTTGGGGCAGTTGCAGCTAGGCGAGGCCCTTCGGCTCGGCACCGCGTTCCTGGCCAGGTCCGGCGAGATCGGGTCCCCACGCCGTGACGCTGAGGAGCTTTTGAGGGACGCACTCTCCCTGACGCGTCTCGAACTTTACCTTCAGTTCGAGCGGCCCTTGACCGATGGAGAGCTGACCAGGATTCGCGACCTACTCCGCCGGCGCCGGCAGCAGGAGCCGATGGCCTATCTGCTCGGGGAGGTGGAGTTCCACGGCCTGGAGATCCGGGTGGTCGCCGGCATCCTTATTCCTCGTCCCGAGTCAGAGCTGCTGGTTGAGCTGGCGCTAGCCCAAATCGACAAACTGGGACCGGGCCCGACGACCGTGGCCGACCTCGGCTGCGGCTCTGGCTGTCTCGGGATCGCCATCGCGGCGGCGGCGCCGGAGGCGACCATCTACGCCAGTGACGTCTCCGAAATCGCCGCCGCCACCACCAGGCAGAACGCCAAGAAAAATGGCGTCGGCGACCGGGTGACGGTGACCCAGTCGTCCTGGGCCTCGGGGATGGCTGCGACGGGACCTCTTCAGGTGGTGGTCGCCAATCCGCCCTACGTGACGTCTGCCGAGCTGGACACCCTCGATCGATCTGTCCGGGACTTCGAACCGCGGCTGGCTCTGGACGGTGGGCCGGACGGGCTGACGTGCTACCGGGAGCTGGGCGCCGACCTGGTCACGGCGGTCGCGCCGGGCACCGCGATTCTGCTCGAGGGCGATCCGCGGCGCCTGGAAGCGGTCGCTGCCTTGATGGCGCACACCTGGCCGCAGGCGGGGCTGACAATCCACAAGGACACTGCCGAGCGCGATCGGGTTCTGGAGGTTCTGATCTGATGCCAGCCGACCACCGACTCTGGCGTGGGCCGGCGGGGCTGGCGAGCGCGCTGGCGGCGCTGCGATCTGGAGCCGTGATCGGGTTTCCCACCGACACCGTGTTCGGCCTGGGGGCGGTGGCCAGCGATCCCCTGGCGGTCGCGACCCTGTCGCGGATCAAGGGTCGGAGCGCCTCGCAGCCGCTGATCGCGATGGCGGCCCGACAGGCTGACCTGGAATCGGTAGCGATCCTCGATCGGCGGGCTGTGGAGCTGTCGAGTAGGTACTGGCCGGGGGCTTTGACCCTGATCGTCCGGGCCCGACCGGGAGGACCGAATCTAGGGGGAGCAGGGACCGTCGGAGTCCGGGTGCCCGACCACCCCGTGGCCCTGGCTCTGCTTGCCGGAGCCGGGGTCCTGGCTACCTCCAGCGCCAACCGGCACGGCGAGGTCCCAGCCCGAAGCGCGGCGGAGGCGTTGAGCTCTTTGGCCGGACTGGCCGGGGCCATCGACGATGAGCTCGACGGCCCCTCAGGAGCCCGGTCGGCCTCATCTATACTCGACCTCACCCGGGATCCCCCCGTCCTGATTCGCGAGGGCGGGCTCAGCGCCCGCGAGTTGGGGGTACCCCTCGCGCGCGAGATTCGGAGGGACTGAGATGGCGATTGCAGCAGACCGGCTCAGCGCCCTGCACCAGTCCGATCCGGAGGTCGCCACCCTCCTGGAGCTGGAGTTGGACCGCCAGCAGTACACCCTGGAACTGATCCCCTCGGAGAATGTGGCCAGCCCGGCGGTCCTGGACGCGGTCGGGTCGTGGCTGACCAACAAGTACGCCGAGGGAACCCCGGGGAAGCGCTACTACGGCGGTTGCGAGTTCGTCGACCAGATCGAGATGCTCGCCCAACGACGAGCCTGCGAACTCTTTGGAGCGGAGCACGCCAACGTCCAACCGCACTGTGGGAGCTCAGCCAACATGGCCGCCTACATGGCCTTCTGCCAGCCGGGCGACACCATCTTGGGACTGGACCTGAGCCACGGCGGTCACCTCTCCCATGGATCGCCGGTAAGTTTCAGCGGGATCATCTACCACGCCGAGACCTACGGAGTCAGCCGGGAAACCGAGCAACTCGACTACGACGAGGTCCTCCGCCGGGCTCAGGAGGTCCGGCCCAGGGTCCTGGTGGCGGGTGCCAGTGCCTACCCCCGACTATTCGACTTCCCCAGGTTGGCCGAGATCGCCCATGAGGTCGGGGCCGTGCTGATGGTTGATATGGCCCACTTCGCCGGTCTGGTGGCGGGGGGAGCCCACCCCAGCCCCGTGCCGTATGCGGACGTGGTGACACTGACCACCCACAAGACCCTGCGGGGGCCGTGGGGCGGGATGATCCTGAACCCGGAGGTGCACACCAAGGCGATCGACAAGGCGGTGTTTCCGGGAGTCCAGGGCGGACCCCTCATGCATGCCATCGCCGGCAAGGCGGTCGCGCTTGGGGCCTGGAGCCAGCCGGAGATGGCCGGCTACGCCCAGCGGGTGGTGGCCAACTCGAAGCGACTGGCGGCCGGGCTCCTCGAGGCGGGGCTTCGTCTGGTCAGTGGCGGGACTGACAACCACCTGATGCTGATCGACCTGCGTCCTCTGGGCCTCACCGGCAAGCAGGTCCAGGAGGAGTTCGAGCGTTCCGGGATCACCGTCAACCGCAACTCGATCCCCTTCGACGAAGCCAGTAAGTTCAACCCCAGCGGGATTCGGCTGGGCACCCCGGCCGTGACCACTAGGGGGATGGGACTAGAGCAGATGGACGAGATCGCGGCGATGATCTCTCGGGCGATCCGAAACCTCGGCGACGAGGCGGTGACACGGGAGGTGGCGTCGCGGGCGCGATCCCTGTGTGAGGCGTTCCCACTGCCCTACCGCTGAAGGGGCGCTGCCCGTGCCCACCGCCACCAACCACTATTTCAGTGCCCTGCCGATCATGGTGGTGGCGGTGCTGGTGACCATGGCGACTGTCCCACTGGCGCGCTGGTTCAGCTTTCGGGTGGGAGCGGTGGCCCAGCCCGGGGGACGCCACATCCACCCCCAGCCGACGGGGCGGCTGGGGGGGCTGGCGATCATGGTCGGCTTCGTGGTCTCGATGACGCTCTTCGGGCGCCAGGTCCAGCACTGGCTGGAGATCGTGGCGATCGCGGTGGTGGTGGCGGTGCTCCTCGCCGTCGACGACATTCTGGGGCTGGCCTACTGGACCAAACTGGTGATCCAGGCGGTCTGCTCCCTCGCGGTCGCCTGGATCTTTGCCATCAGCATCACCTCGGTCAACCTCCCCGGCGGGCTGGCTCTCCACCTCGCCTGGGCGACGATCCCGATCTCCATCATCTGGCTGATGGGAATGCAGAACTCGATCAACCTGCTCGACGGTGTCGACGGGCTGGCCGCCGGCGTGGTCGCGATTGTGGGCGGGGTGCTCTATCTGGCGGCTGTCAATCGCCTGGGCGTGGAGCCCAGCCAGGGCGGAGTGATTCTGCTCTCCTCGGCGTTGATCGGGTGCTGCCTCGGGTTTCTGGTCTTTAACTTCTCCCCCGCCCGGATCTTCATGGGCGACTCGGGCAGCCACCTGCTGGGGATGCTGGTGGGCATCATCACCATCGTGGGGGTGGCCAAGGTGACCGTTGCTTTGGCCCTGTTCGTCCCGGTGCTGGCGCTGGCGCTGCCGATTGGCGACACCGCGTTCGCGATCCTGCGCCGCCGCCGCCAGGGGGTTGGCTTCGCCCAGGCCGATGCCCGTCACCTGCACCATCGGCTGCTGGCTTTGGGACTGAGCCCCCGGGAGACCGCAATCTCCTTCTACTTGGTCACGGCCATACTCGGGTGTTTGGGCCTGGCTCTCTTCGGCCACCGCACGATTCTGGCGGTGGCCCTGGGGCTGTTGGTGCTCACCCTGGGCCTCCTGCTCTGGCGGATCTGGCACCGGGGAGGCTTCGCCTTTCAGAAGAAGAAGGAGTCCGAGGCGCCCCGCCTCGACCGGCCCCATGTCTGAAGTCGCGCCTCCCGCGGCGCGCACCCCCAAGCCGCACCTGGAGATCACCGGGCGCACCCCCCTGCAGGGACGAGTCACGGTCAGCGGCAGCAAAAACGCCGCCCTGCCCCAGATGGCTGCCGCCATCCTCGCCGAGGGACCACTCCGGCTCAGCAACGTCCCCGCCATCGAGGACGTGGAGACGATGTGTCGGCTGCTCCGGGGCCTGGGCGCCCGCGTGGAACGGTCGGGCGCCCAGGTCGAGATCGATGCCCGGAGCGTGAGCAAGGGTGAGCCGGATGTCGACCTGGGCCGGAGAATGAGGGCCTCGCTGCTGCTCCTGGGCCCCCTCCTCGCGGCCCACGGCGAGGCCTCCCTGCCGTTGCCCGGCGGCGACGACATCGGGCTGCGCCGGGTCGAGCAGCACCTGGACGGACTCCGGGCGATGGGCGCCGAGGTGACCGAGGATGAATTCGGAATCCGAGCTCGCGCCACCCACCTGCACGGGGCCCACATCCAGCTGGACATGCCGACCGTGACCGGGACCGAAAACCTGATGATGGCGGCCGCCCGCGCCGACGGGATCACCGTGATCTCCAACGCCGCCCGGGAGCCGCATGTGGTCGACCTGGCACTCTGTCTGAAGGCGATGGGAGCCCGGATCGCCGGGGCCGGGGGAGATCGGATCGTGATCGAGGGCGTGGCCCGGCTGCATCCCACCGGGCACCGGGTCCGGGCCGACTACATCGAGGCGGGGACCTTCGCGATGGCGGCAGCGGCCACCGGCGGCGACGTCCTGATCGACCAGCTCGACTGCGACGACCTGGACCAGGTTCTCCACAAGCTACGGCGGGCCGGCTGCCAGGTGGAGGAGGGCGGGACTTGGCTCAGGGTCTGCCGCTCCGGCAACCTTTCGGCAGTCGACATGACCACCTGGCCCCATCCCGGATTCGCCACCGACCTGCAGTCCCAGTTCGTGGCGATGATGACCCAGGCGGAGGGAGTGAGCACAGTCTCGGAGGCCCTCTTCGAGAATCGCTTCCAGCACGTCGAACAGCTTCGCCGGCTGGGAGCCGTGATCACCCTCCACGGCCGGAGCGCGATGGTCCGGGGAGGCGTCCCCCTGGTGGCGGCGGAGTTGAGCATCTCTGACATCCGCTCCGGCGCGGCCCTGGTGATCGCCGCGCTCTGCGCTGACGGCACCACCCAGCTCAACAACGTCCACCATCTCGACCGTGGCTACGAGAACCTGGTCGGCAAGCTGACCGGGCTGGGCGCGAGCCTTCGGCTCGATCTCCCAGCCGGCACGGATTGACCGGCCATGGCTCTGCGCCGATTCGGCATCGACCTCTCACCAGATCAGGTCGAGGTCTGGGCCCGTGGGGAGGGACTGGTGATCCAAGAGCCGGCCGTCCTGGCCCGCCAGCGGGGGAACGGAAGACCCCTAGCCTTCGGCGTCGCCGCGCTCGAGATGGCGGCTGATCGAGACCAGGAGGTCGAGCTCAGCTGGCCGCTCGGGGTCGAGCGCCTGGGTGATACCGGGGCCGCCGAGCAGTTCCTCCGCCAGGTCATCTTCCGGGTGGTTGGCCGCCTGCTCTTCTCGCGGCACGAGCTGATGCTGGGGGTGCCCGCTGAGCTGTCAACCAAGTCGAGGCGGGCTCTCCTGCAGGTGGCCATGGCCTCGGGAGCCCGGATGGCCCACATGATGGATCTGCCGGTGGCGGCCGCCTTGGGGGCGGGCCTGCCGATTGCGGCGTGGACCCCGCTGCCGCTCCTTTTCCTGCTTCCCCAGGCGGCCCAGCTGGCCATTGTCTGCCACGAGGGCTTGCTCAGCCATCGGGCGATCGCTCCCTTACCGGGCTCGTGGGACGGCGAGATGGGCCTGGCGGCGCTCTCCCAAGCGATCCTTGACCTGCTGCTCGAACTTCCCGGCCCCGTCCGAGCTGGGGCCGAGGCGTCCGGGCTGGCTCTTGCTGGCCGGGGGCTCACCCTGGCCCCGATCGGAGATCGATTGGCCGCCAGCACCGGTCTGGCTGCGCGAATCCTGCCCGACCCCGATCACTGCGTCGCCAAGGGAACCGAGGTGGCTCTGGCTCGGATCGAGTCCCTCGGCGCCGAGGGTCTTCTCTATCTGCGTTGACTCGAACTCCCGGGCACCCCGGCGGATTGGAGGAGGCCCCACTCCGCGAAAGCTGGTTTGACAGGGATCTCAAGCGCCTCGTAAGCTCCGTCTAAGCACGGGGTTAGGTGAACCTAATTGAGATCGGTCGGCCCGACCCCAGGTCACCCGTTCACTCCGGGTCCCTGGCTGCCGGGCGGCCGCCCGGCGGAGTTCTGATGCCGGAAACGAGCCATGCGGTGCCCCGACGCCTGGCCAGGCTCGCCCTGACCCTGCCCTTGGTGGCCACCCTCGGGGCCTGCGGGTCGCCATCGGGCCGCAGCCAGCCGGCACTGGTTCTGTACAGCGGCCAGCACCCCACCACAACCGCCGCCCTGGTAACCGCCTTCGAGCTCCAGACCGGGATCCAGGTGCAGGTCCGCTCCAACGATGAGGATGTCCTCGCCGATCAGATAGTCGAGGAGGGGTCGGCCTCGCCCGCCGACCTGATCTACACCGAAAACTCACCGGCTCTCGAATACCTGCAGAGTCGGAGCCTGCTGGCGACGGTGCCAGCCGGGACCCTGGCCCGGGTCCCGGCCCGATTCAGTTCCCCCCAGTCGAAGTGGGTCGGGGTCTCGGCCCGGGTGAGCGTCCTCGTCTACAACACCCAGCTGCTCAGGAAGAATCAGCTGCCGACCTCGGTGATGAGCCTGGCGCAGTCTCGATGGCGGGGCCTGGTCGGCATCGCGCCCGCCGAAACCGACTTTCAGCCGATCGTGAGCTCGATCGCTCAGCGGTACGGCCACGGGGCCGCGCTTAGGTGGCTGGAGGGCATGGCCGCCAATGCCGGACCGCACAGCTATCCCGACGACGAGACCCTGACCGCGCGGGTCAACACGGGACAGATCGCCGTCGCCATCATCAACCAGTATTACTGGTACCGGCTGCGAGCCGAGGTCGGAGCCTCTCAACTGCATTCGGCGCTGGCTTTCTTCGCCCCCCACGACCCCGGCTATGTGCTCGACGTCTCGGGAGCGGCGGTGCTGCGGGCCTCCAAAGACAAGGCGGCAGCGGATCGGTTTCTGGCCTTCTTGGTGAGCGATCGCGGTCAGGAGATCCTCGCCCGCGGGGACAGCTTCGAATACCCGCTCGCTCCCGGGATCCCGGCCCGGCGGGGCTTGCCACCGTTGACGACGCTAGAGCCGGCACCGCTCTCCATCGCGCAGCTGGGGGACGGCGCCTCGGCCGTGAACCTGCTGCGCCTAGCCCAGCTGCTCTGAGGCGCGGGAGCGAGTTGGCGACGGTCGCGTCCGCTCTGAGCCCGGCGGCCCCGGTTCCGGCCCGCCGCCGCATCCCGCGGGCGCTGCTCGCGGCCAGCCTTTTGGTGGCGGCCCTGCTCCTCCTCCCCCTGGCCTTCCTCGCTCTCCAGGCACGCGGGGTGGGCTGGCCCGAGCTCTCCCAGCTGCTCTTCCGTCGGCTCACCCTAAACCTGCTCTGGAATGTGGTGCGACTGGGCGTGGTGGTCACCGCCTTGGCGGCGGTCATCGGCACCGGGGCGGCCTGGTGCGTCGAGCGCAGCGACCTGCCGGGCCGGCGGGTGCTGGCCCTTCTGCTGATCCTTCCCTTGGCCATCCCCGACTTCGTCGTCGCCTTCGGATGGGTGTCGGTCCTGCCTGGGGTGAGCGGCTTCGGCGGAGCCGTCCTGGTGATGACGGCCGGGCTCTACCCGCTGGTGTATCTCCCGGTCGCGGCCAGCCTGCGCGGGGCCGACCCGAGCCAGGAGGAGACCGCGCGCACCCTGGGCCTCAGTTCACTCGGTGCCTTCAGGCGCGTCACCCTTCGCCAGGCACGGCCAACCATCCTGGCGGGCTGCCTCCTCGTTTCGCTGGCGCTTCTGGCCGAGTACGGCGCCTTCGAGATCCTGGGGTACCAGACCTTCACCACCGAGATCTTCACTGAGTTCCAAGTCGGATTCAACGCCCCCGCCGCCTGCGCCCTCTCCTTGGTGGTGGTGCTGATCGGCCTGCTGGTCCTGAGCGGGGAGGGCGCGCTGCGCGATCGGGGGCGGGTGGCGCGCTCCGGGAACAGACGGGGTTCGAGCAGCGCCCGAGTGCGGCTGGGTGCCTGGCGCTGGCCGGCGCTCGCATTGCTCTTGGCTGTGATCGGGGTGGCGCTGGGAATGCCCCTCGGGGTGATCACCTACTGGCTGCTGCGCGGGGGTGGGTCAACCCTGCCCCAGGGCGCCTCGGTGGCCAGCGCCGCCGGAATTACCCTCCTTTACAGCGGGGCGGCGGCTGCGGTTGCGACGGTCCTGGCCATCCCGGTGGCCCTGCTGGCGGTGCGCAACCCTCGCCCGGGGATTCGTCTGCTGGAGCGAAGCACGTACATCGTGCAAGGGCTGCCGGGGCTGGTGATCGCCCTGGGGCTGGTCTTCTTTGCCCTGCATTACCTGCCCTTTCTGTACCAGACCAGCGGACTTCTGGTCGCCGCCTACGCCATCCTCTTCTTCCCGCTCGCCTACGTCGCGGTCCGGGCCTCAGTGCTGCACGCTCCCCCCGCCCTGGAGGAGGTGGGCCGCTCGCTGGGAGGCTCGCCGCTGATGGTGCGCTGGCGGGTCACCCTGCCGCTGATCGCCCCCGGCCTGGCCGCGGCCTTCTGCCTGGTGTTCCTCTCGGCAGTGACCGAGCTGACCGCGACCCTGATCCTAGTCCCGACCGGAGTCCAGACCCTGGCGACCCAGTTCTGGGCCTACACCGGCAACGTGTCCTACGGGGCGGCCGCCCCCTATGCGGCGGCGATGGTGGTTATATCGATCGTTCCCGGGCTGCTGCTTGGTCGACGCTTGGATCGGCGTCCTGCATCCGCCGAGGCCGCCCCGTGAGTGCGATCCGCGTCGTCGGTATGCACAAGGGATTCCCAGCTACCCCGGTTCTCCGTGGCGTGGACCTCGCAGTGGGCGTGGGTTCGCTGACCGCGATCCTAGGCCCCTCGGGTAGCGGCAAGACCACCCTGCTGCGGGTCATCGCCGGGCTGGAGCGGGCCGACCGCGGCCGCGTCGACCTGGGCGCCGAGGTGGTGGACGATGGGCGCCGCTTCGTCCGGCCCGAGCGGCGGCGGGTCGGCTACGTGCCTCAGGAGGCGGCGCTGTTCCCCCACTTGACGGCGGCCCAGAACGTCGGGTTCGGCCTGTCGGGTGCCGAGCGCGGCGGCCCCCGGGTGGAGGGCCTGCTCCAGATGGTTGGCCTGGCGGGCCTGGGTCCACGGTTTCCCCACCAACTCTCGGGCGGCCAGCAGCAGCGGGTGGCACTGGCCCGGGCGTTGGCGATCGAGCCCCGTCTGCTTCTCTTGGACGAGCCCTTCTCAGGGCTGGACCCAACCCTGCGGGCCGTCGTCCGGGACGAGGTGCGGGGAATCCTGTCCCAAACCGGGATCGCCACCCTGCTGGTGACTCATGACCAGGAGGAGGCCCTGTCATTGGCGGACCAGGTGGCCGTGCTGCGAGCTGGGAGGGTGGCCCAGGCGGGTCCTCCGGAGCAGCTCTACAGCGACCCGATCGACCTCGAGATGGCTCGCTTTCTCGGCGAAGCCAACCTGGTCGAGGGGACCGTCGAGGGACGGCTGGCCAGAACCGGTTTGGGAGTCCTCACGGTGCGGCCGCCGGGACCTGGGAGCCTCGCTCTGGCGGGATCAGCGCTGGTTCTGGTCCGCCCCGAGCAGATCGCCATCGGGTCGCCCGGCGGGGAGGGAGCTCTCGGGTGGGTTCTGCGTTCGGAGTTCCACGGCCATGACAGCGTGATCGAGGTCACCCGTACCGGGCCTACCCTTCCCGAGGTGGTTCGGGTCAGGGTCCAGGGGTCCGTCCACTTCCCCCCCGGTTCGGTGGTGCGGCTATCAGCGAGCGGGGAGGCGCGCGCTTGGCCTACCCCCTCGCCTGGCGAGCGGCTGCCAGGCGAAGCTCCGCCGCGAGCAGTTCGGCGTGCTCCCGGGCCGATAGATCCCAGCTGAAGCGGGCGGCGCGGGCCAGACCCAGGGCTCTGAGGTGGTCACGGAGCCCGGGGTCCTGCACTAGTCGCCGCAGTTCCTCGACCCAGGCCCCACCGTCGTCGGCTGGGACCAGCAGCCCGGCTCCGGTAGCTATTTCCCGCAGCCCACCGACGTCGCTGGCCAAGACCGGAGTCCCGCAGGCCATGGCCTCTAGGGCTGGCAGGCCGAAACCCTCATATAGAGAGGGAACGCAGGCGGCCAGCGATCCACTGTAGAGGGCCGCCAGCTGCTCGCCCGACACGTGGCCCAGCGTTGTGACTCGTCCGGCCGCCCCCGATGCCGCAGACCGGGCCTGAAGCTCATCGCCGACCTGGCCAGCTGCGTTGGTCACCACCAGGCGCACCTCCGCCGCCCGGGGATCGACGATCGCCCGGGCGAACTGGGTGACTAGGAAGGGCACATTCTTACGGGGATGGTGCGCGCCCACCACCAGGAAGTAGGGAGGCCGTACCCCCAGGGGGCGGAGCAGCCCCTCCTGGCGGTCGGGAGCTATCGGCCGCAGGTCGGCGGCGATCCCGTGGGGGATGACCGTGACCAGCTGGGGATCGGCATGGTAGAGGTGGACCAGATCGGACTTGGTCGTCTCGGAAGGAGTGATCACCCGGGCGGCCCGCCGTAGGGTGTCAAGCACGAAGGACTCGACTGCGGCCGCATCGCGGCCGGGGTAGGCGACGGGGGCGAAACGATGCTCGACCCCGTGCACGGTCACCACCGAGCGGGGTACGCGCCCCGGGGGAAGCCGGTAGGCCGGGACCCAGAGCAGTGTCGGCGGGTGGCGCTGGAGCTCCCGGCGGAGCCGGAAGGCGGTCCATCCTCTGGGGAAGGGCATGCAGCGCCACTCTGACCCCGGGGGCAACCCGGGAGCCGCTTCCGGGGCGCTGCTCCGGTTGAGGTAGAGGCGAAGCGAGGCGGGGGGGGTGGCTAGCAGGCGACTGATGACCTGGGTGGCGTACACCCCGATGCCGGTCGGCTCTGACTGAAACGCCCTGCTGGCGTCGATCCCGATCTCCACCGCCGGAGTTTACGAAGCGGGGTGGGGAACCCCGGGCAGTGCCGGCCGACCGCTTCTGGGGCGAGGCGGAGCTGAGGCGGTGGGCGCCCGGGTGGCCGTGGTAAGATCCCGCCGAATTGTCCTCGGAGGGCGATCCGCGGCGGCCCAGGAGAGTGCCGGGTCCCGGTGATGCCCTCGCGTTGGTAGGAGTCTTCTCGATCACGGTCGGAAGTGGGGTCGTGGCCGGGGTGCTGCTCGACGAGCACTTTCGCACGCTCCCTCTCCTAACCCTCGTCGGTCTTGTGCTGGGATTGGTGGGAGGAACTTTGGCGGTGTACCGCGGGCTCGCCCCCTTCTTGGGGCGCTAGGGCGATGCTGCTGGAGGCTGACGAGCTGGCGGGGGCGGTCCGCTCCGCCTGGATCGCCGCCGTGGGCGCGGCGATCGCGGCGGTAGCGGTCGGCTATCTGATCGCCGGGCCCGAAGGAGCCGGACTGGCGCTCGCGGGGGGGGTGATGGGGGTGGCCAACCTTAGGTTCGCCGCCTTCGCCCTGGGTCGTGCCCCCATCGCCTTTTTGGGTTCGAGCCTGCCTCGGTTGGCCCTCATCACCGGGGTCCTCGTGGTGTTGGTCATGGTCCTCGGCCCGGTCGGGGTTTGGGGTCTTCTGGGGTTACTGGCCACCCACCTGGCTCAGGTCGGGGCGATGGTCAGATTCGGGATCAGGGCGGCCGCCAAGTGAGGCCGATGGTCATGGCCCAAATCCAGGTCGGTCAGCACTGGACCGGCCACATTTTCGGGATGGCCCTTTACCTGGACACGGTGGTGAGCAGCCTGGTCGCCTTCGCCGTGGTCCTGGGAGCGGGACTTTACCTTCGCCATGTGGCGACGGCCGGGGTACCGGGCCGCTTCCAGGCCCTCATCGAGATGGTCTGGGAGACGGTCGACGATTACGTGGCTCGCATGATCGGCCCCTTCGCCACCTGGGCGGTGCCGCTGTGCACGGTGCTCTTCTTCTACATTCTGGTCAGCAACTGGCTGGAGCTGATTCCCACCGGCAACCGCCTAACCTCGGCCACCGCCGACGTCAACGACACCGCCGCCCTGGCGGTGATCGTGATCTTCCTGGTCCACTTCACCTCGATCCGCCAGCGTGGCTTCGGAGGGTACGTCAAGATCAACTACCTCCACCCCGCCGGGATGCCGAAGATCTTCTACGCGCTCCTGGCCCCGATCAACGTGATTGCCCAGATCTCCTATCCGATCTCGCTGACCCTGAGGCTCTTTGGCAACATGTTCGCCGCCGCCCTGATGCTGCAGATCATCGCCCTGCTTCCGCTCTACCTTTCCTGGGCCTTCAACGGGGTCTGGAAGCTCTTCGAAGGCGTCTTCGTGGACGTGATTCAGGCGTTCATTTTCGCCCTGCTGACAGTGATCTACCTCAGCATGGCCACGATGGAGCACGAACCCGACTCGGCGGCCGAGGCCGTCACCACCTGAGGGGAAGTCCCCACACCCCGACCTGGGAGGAATCAAATTGGCGCTCGACACCGCTCACGCAACCGTGTACGCCGGGGCCATGATTGGCACCGGCGTAGGCGCCGTTGGCGCAGCCATCGGTGATGGCCTGGCCGGGGCGCAGCTGATCGCCGGCATCGCCCGGCAGCCGGAGGCCCAGTCGCGACTTCTGACCTGGACCTTCCTGACCGTCGGTCTGGCCGAGGCCGTCTACTTCATCAACCTGGCGTTGATGTTCGTGTTCATCAGCCTGGCCGGCAAATAGGCAACGCTCGGTGCCCCTAGCTGCCGCGGCCAGCCCCCTCTCCCTGAATCTCACCTTCCCGGTCGAGATCGTCGTCTTCCTGACTCTGCTCTACCTGCTCTCGCGGTACGTCTTCCCTCCGATATCGGGGGCCCTCAAGGCGCGCCAGCAACAGATCGCTCAGGCGCTCTCCGAGGCGGAGGAGGCCCGCCGGGAGGTGGAGGGTGCCCGGCAGAAGGAGCGGAGTGATCTGGCCGAAGCCCGCCACCAGGCGCAAGAGATCCTGGACCGGGCCCAGAAGCTTGGCGAGGAGCTGCGAGAGGAGCTCCGCCAGAAGGGACGCGAGGAGCAGGAGGCGATGCTGAGCCGAGCTCGGGCCGAGCTGGCCCAGGAGCGCGAGCAGGCCGTCAGCCAGCTGCGCCGCCAGGTGGCCGACCTGGTGCTCCTGGCGACCACCAAGATCCTTCAGGAGGAGCTGGACCAGAAGCGCCAGCGCCGGCTCATCGACGAGGCCCTGGCCGAGGTCGACCTGAGTGCCTGAGGCGCTCCGGGTGCCCAGCACCGCCCTGCACTACGCGGAGGCGGTCTTTCAGCTGGCCGAGGACGAGGGGGGCTTCGAGCCCTGGCGTCAGCGCCTGACGCACCTGCGTCAGCTCCTGGAAGAGAGCGACCTGGGCCGGACCATCGCCGACCCCTCGCTCCGGGTCGCCCAGAAGCTGGAGCTTTGCCGGGCGGTGCTGGAGCGGGACCCGGCCCTCGACCGGCCGGGTGGGAACCTTCTCTTGGTGTTGGTGAGCAGTCGGCGCCAGGCGCTGCTCGCGGCGATCGAGGCCGGCTACCTGCAGCTGGTCGACAAGCGCGAGGGCCGGGTCCTCGCCCAGCTCACCACGGCGGTCCCGGTCAGCGCCGTCGAGCAGACGCGGCTGGCCGAGCAACTCTCGCGACGGCTCCATCTCGATGTCCGATTCGAAGCCAAGGTTGATCCCTCGCTGCTGGGGGGAGCGGTGGTGCGGGTGGGAGACCGGGTCTTCGATGCGAGCCTGACCACGCGGCTCCAGCGGCTGCGCCAGGACCTCCTGACCCAAGTGCCAAGTAGATGAGGAAAACATGAGCATTAGCGCGGCCGAGATTGGCCAGATCATCAAGCGCAAGATCGCCGACTTCGATGCCCCGGTGGTCTCCGCCGAGTCGGGGGTGATCACCACCCTGGGCGACGGTATCGCCCAGATATACGGCCTCGAGGGAGCCATGGCCGGAGAGCTGCTGGCTTTTCCGCACGACATTCTGGGGATGGCGCTAAACCTGGAGGAGGACCAGGTGCGGGCGATCATCCTGGGCCGCTTCGAGGAGCTCCGGGAGGGGGACGAGGTGCGCACCACCGGGCGGGTGGTGGAGGTGCCGGTGGGACGCCAGTTGGTGGGCCGGGTGGTCAACGCTCTGGGCCAACCCATCGACGGCAAGGGAGAGATCGCGACCGAGGAGCGGTTGCCGGTGGAGCGCCAGGCTCCGGGAGTCATCGACCGTCAGCCGGTGAACACCCCGGTCCAGACCGGGATCAAGGCCATCGACGCGCTGATCCCGATTGGACGCGGTCAGCGCGAGCTGATCATCGGCGATCGCCAGATCGGCAAGACGGCGATCGCCATCGACACGATCATCAACCAGAAAGGCAAGAACCTGACCTGCATCTACGTCGCGATTGGCCAGAACGCCGCCTCGGTGGCCCGGATCGCGGCGGTGCTGGAGCAGCATGGCGCCCTGGAGCACACGATCATCGTGGCCGCCACCTCGGGGGAGCCGGCCGCCCTGCAGTACCTGGTTCCCTACACCGGTTGCTCGATGGGGGAGTGGTTCATGGAGCGGGGCGAGGATGCCCTGATCGTCTACGACGACCTCAGCAAACATGCCTGGGCGTACCGGGAGATCTCGCTCGCCTTGCGCCGGCCGCCGGGCCGGGAAGCCTACCCCGGCGACGTCTTCTACCTCCACTCGCGGCTTCTGGAACGGGCCGCCCGGCTCAGCGACGAGAAGGGGGGAGGCTCGCTGACGGCGCTGCCGATCATCGAGACCCAGGCCAACGACGTGGCCGCCTACATCCCCACCAACGTGATCTCGATCACCGACGGACAGATCTACCTGGAGGGCGACCTCTTCTATGCCGGCACCCGACCCGCCGTTTCGGTTGGTCTTTCGGTTAGCCGGGTGGGCGGGGACGCGATGACCAAGGCACTTCGGTCGGTGGCCGGAGGCATGCGCTTGGACCTGGCCCAGTTCCGGGCCCTGGCCGCCTTCGCCCAGTTCTCGAGCGACCTGGACAAGACGACTCGCGATCAGCTCGACCGCGGTCGGCGGCTGACCGAGCTCCTCAAGCAGGACCAGTACCAGCCGGTGTCGCTGGCGCTTCAGGTGATGACGATATTCGCTGGCACGCGCGGCTACCTGGACGAGATCCCGGTGGAGCGCGTGGCCGATTGGGACGCTCAGTTTCGCCGCTACGCTGGCCAGGCGCTGCAGAAACTGGAGGGCGAGATCGAATCCAAGCAGGTCCTCGACGAGGCCATGCAGGAGCAGCTCCGCAAGGCGCTCGAAGAGTTCAACCAGGGCTTCGACAGCGGCGCCGTTGGGGCCGAGGTCTAGGCAGCCCCTTGGCCACCCTCCGCGACATCCGGCGCCACATTCGCTCGGTGCGCAACATCGAGCAGATGACCCGGGCCATGCAGATGGTCTCGGCGGCCAAGATCCGCCGGGCTCAGACCCGGGTCGAGGGGGCGCGCCCCTACGCCGAGGCAATGGACGAGGTGGCCCAGGACGTGGCCAAGATCGGCAAGGAGTACCGCCATCCCTTCATCGTCCCAGGGGAGGAGGGTCAGGGCCTGCTCATCCTGATCACCAGTGACCGGGGCCGGGTGGGCGCGCTCAACGTCAACACCATGCGGGCCGCGCATGCCAAGCTGCGCCAGGAGTTTGGGCCGCGATACCAGGTGGTCCCGATCGGGCGCAAGGGCATCGAGTTCTCCAACCGGATGCAGCTCGAGGTGGTCCACCACCGCCAGGGACTGCCCGACCGAGTCACCCCGGACGACCTCCGTCCGGCGGTGGAGGCCGCGGTCGGCGCCTATCTGGGCGGAGAGGTCCGGGAGATCTACCTGGCCTACGCGCGCTTCCGCAACCTCCTGAGCCAGGTGCCGGTGGTGCGGCTGCTGGTGCCGGTACCACCGGCCGCCGAGGACCAGGGCCCCCAGACGGAGGGCGACTACATCTGGGAGCCGGGCGCGAAGGAGGTGCTCGAGCGCTTCATGCCCGCCTACCTGCTCAGCCAGGTCTACCAGGCGGTGCTGGAGAATCAGGCCAGCGAGCACAGCGCTCGGATGGTGGCTATGCGCAACGCCTCGACCAAGGCCGGGGACGTCATCAAGGAGCTGTCGCTGACCGCCAACAAGGTGCGCCAGGCGAGCGTCACCCGGGAGCTCATGGAAATAATCGGCGGCGCCGAGGCCCTCAAGGCGGCCCGGCGCTGAGGAGGTGGTAATGGCTAAGGCGAAGGTCAAGGCGGTGGACAAGGTGGCCCCGGCGGCGCGGCCCACCGGCACTGTGCTGCAGGTGATCGGGGCGGTCGTGGACGTGGCCTTCGAGGCGGGCCAGCTGCCCCACATCAACGACTCCCTGGAGCTGGTTCGGGAAGGGCCGCGGATGGTGCTCGAGGTTCAGCAGCACCTGGGCAACGACGTGGCCCGCTGCATCGCCATGGCCTCGACCGACGGGCTGCGCCGGGGCGATCCGGTGCTCTCGAGCGGGAGGCCGATCGAGGTTCCGGTCGGTAAACAGGTTCTGGGCCGGATGTTCAACGTGATCGGCGATCCCATCGACGGAGGCCCGCCCGTCAAAGGCGGCGAGCGGCTTCCGATCCACCGCGACCCGCCGTCGGTCGCCGACCAGGAGACCTCGACCGAGATCCTGGAGACCGGGCTCAAGGTGATCGACCTGATCTGCACCTTCGCCAAGGGCTCGAAGATCGGACTCTTCGGTGGTGCCGGGGTGGGCAAGACGGTGATCGTGATGGAGCTGATCCGCAACATCGCCAAGGAGCACGCCGGATTCTCCGTCTTCGCCGGGGTAGGTGAGCGTACCCGAGAGGGAAATGCCCTGTTCCGGGAGATGCACGAGTCGGGCGTCATCGACCAGACCGCGCTGGTGTTCGGTCAGATGAACGAACCTCCCGGGGCGCGGGCCCGGATCGCCCTCACCGGCCTGACCATGGCCGAGCAGTTCCGCGACGGCGAGGGCGCCGACGTCCTGCTCTTCATCGACAACGTGTTCCGCTACATGCTGGCCGGCAGCGAGGTCTCGGCGCTGCTGGGCCGGATGCCCTCGGCGGTGGGTTACCAGCCGACCCTGGCCACCGAGATGGGGGATCTGCAGGAGCGGATCACATCGACTCACCGGGGCTCGATCACCTCGGTGCAGGCGGTCTTCGTGCCTGCCGACGACTTCACCGACCCCGCCATCCAGACCACGTTCGCCCACCTGGGTGCGACCGTGTCGCTGAGCCGCTCGATCGCCGAGCTCGGGCTCTTCCCGGCGGTGGACCCGCTCGACTCCTTCAGCCGGATCCTGGACCCCAACGTGGTGGGGGCGGAGCACCACCAGGTCGCCCTCGGGGTGCAGCGGGTCCTGCAGCGCTACAAGGACCTGGAGGACATCATCGCCATCCTGGGGATGGAGGAGCTCTCCGATGAGGACCGCCAGACGGTGGACCGGGCCCGCCGAGTGCGCCAGTTCCTGGCCCAGCCGATGTTCGTCGCCGAGCAGTTCACTGGGCTGGCCGGCAAGTACGTGCCGGTCAAGGAGACCGTCCGGGGCTTCAAGGAGATCCTCTCCGGCACCCTGGACCACCTGCCTGAGCAGGCGTTCCGGATGGTGGGGACGATAGACGAGGCGATCGAGAACGGGCAGCGCCTCAACCGGGGTGCCGAACCCGACGAGAAGCCGGGCGGGACGCCCTCCCCGGCCGCTCCCGAACCGACCCCTGAGCCGAGCGCCCCGGAGCCGGTCGCCGCGGCGGCGCCGAAGACCCAAGCTCCGGTCGGAAAAGCCTCCCCCCCGACACGCCCCAAGCCGGCCGCGACCGGTGGGAACCGCCCGGCGCGCCGGGGATCGGGGAAGACGACTCCCAAGCCGGGGTCGAAGGCGGGCTGATTTGGCCGTCCCCACCCGGCTCCTGGCCGCCCTGCAGCCGCTATTTGAGGGAGAGTGCGACTTCATCGTCGCCCGGGGGGCTTCGGGAGAGCTCGGGGTGCTGCCCGGCCACGCCCCGCTGCTCACCTGGCTGAAGCCGGGCGAGCTCATGCTCCGCCAGGGACGGGAGGAGCATTTCTTCTTCCTGGAGGACGCCTACCTGGAGGTGCTGCCCGACCGGGTTTCGATCCTGGCCGATCGGGGCGTCCCCACCACCGAGCTCGACGCCGCGGCTGCGGAGGAGTCGCGCCGGACGGCCCAGGAAGAGCTGGCTCGGGCCGGCAATTCTGACTCCCCGGAGCTGGCCGAGCTGCAGCACCGGCTGGAGGTTGCTGAGTACCGCCTTCAGGCCGCCGAGCGAGATCGCCGCCGCCGCCGGGACTGAGGGCCCTGGCCCGGCCCGGTAAAGATCCGGTCGCGGTCGGGAGCGGGGCGCGGTCGGCCATATACTCGGCCGGTGCCTGGGGCCGGCCTCTTCTCCACTCCGCTCTCGCCCGGTCCACCAGCTTTAGAACCGGGTCGGATGGAGGTTCTGGGCGTCCCGCTCGACCACTGCACGCTCCGCCAGGCGCTGGCGCGCTGCGAGTCCGCTGCCGGCGGGGATAGCGCTCCGCTGCAGGTGGTGACGCTCAACCCGGAGATGGTGATGCAGGCGCGCCGCAACTCGGCCCTGGCCCAGGCCATCCGCCGGGCCGGGCTCGTCCTCCCCGACGGGGCCGGTGTGGTCTGGGCCAGCCGGCGGCTGGGGAGTCCCGTTCCGGGACGCGTCGCCGGCGCCGACTTCGTCCAGGAACTGGCCGAGATGGCCCAAGCCCGAGGCTGGTCGATCTTCCTCCTGGGTGGTCGGCCCGGTGTCGCCGAGGCCGCCGCCGGCGCCCTCCAGCGGGACCATCCCGGACTCCTGGTGGGGGGAGTCTGGGCCGGCTCCCCGGCCGCCGCCGAAGCTGAGGCGATCTGCACCCGGGTCAGGTCGTCCGGGGCCCGGGTGCTGGCGGTCGCCTTCGGGGTCCCCGCTCAGGACGTGTGGCTGTCCCGGCACCTGGAGCAGACCGGGGCTGGGGTGGGAATCGGGGTCGGGGGCACGCTCGACTACCTGGCCGGTCGGGTACCACGGGCACCTAACGCGGTTCGGGCCGCGGGCCTGGAGTGGTTCTTCCGCCTGCTCCGCCAGCCCTGGCGGCTTCCTCGGATGCTCCGGGGCGCACCCTTCTTCTGGGAGGTGCTAAGGAGTTCCCGGGGAGGACGGTCCGATGGCCGCTGAGCAGGTAGCCGTGAGCCTGGTCCTGCCCGCCTTCAACGAGTTGACCAGGCTTCCCCCGTCGCTGGAGAAGATCCGCGCCCACATGGACGGCGATGGCAGGTCATATGAGGTGCTGGTGGTCGACGACGGCAGCCAGGACGGGACCGGGCAGGTAGTCGAGACGGTCCGCCGGAGCTGGCCCCAGCTCCGTTTGATCGTCTTCGCCCATAACCGCGGCAAGGGAGCCGCGGTGCGGGCGGGGATGTTGGGCGCCAGCGGCCAGCTGCGGCTCTTCAGCGACGCCGATCTGTCGACCCCGATCGCGGAGATGGGCAAGCTGGAGAGGGCGATCGGGGAGGGCGCCGGCGTGGCCATCGGCTCCCGGGCCCTGCCCGGATCCCAGGTGGAGCTGCATCAGCCCCTGTATCGCGAGCTGATGGGGAAGACCTACAACCAAGCCCTCCGTCGGATGGCCCTGCCCGGGCTCCGCGACACCCAGTGTGGTTTCAAGATGTTCACCGCGGCCGCCGCAGTCAGTTGCTTCACACCGCTGCGAACCCCCGGTTTCGGTTTCGACGCCGAGGTCCTGCTGCGGGCCCGGCGCCAGCAGTTTCTGATCGCCGAGATCCCGGTCGTTTGGCGCAACGCCGAGGGCACCAGGGTGAGCTCGGTGCGCGACGGGGGCCGGATGCTTGCCGACCTGGTGCGATTGCGCCGGCTGGTCGGCGCGGACGACCGACCGGGTCGGGGCCGATGAGCCGGGTCGTCCCGGAGCGCCACTTTGGACCGGGGCTCGGACTGGTCGAGGTCGGCGCGCTCGTCGCCCGAGGGGAGCGGATCCTGGGGGAGACCTCGGGCCGAACCTGGTGGATCGTAGCGGCGGGGGCCCTGGTGGTTGGGGGTGCGGCCGCCGGCCTCCACAACCCCACCTCTGGGGCCTGGTTCTGGCATGTCGCCAACGGGGCCCTGGTCCGGCGCGATGGCCTTGGCGGCAGCGCTCGGTACCTGGCCCGGGCGGGGTCGCCCCTCGACCTCCGCTCGTGGCTGTTCGACCTCGGACTTTTCCAGCTCTACCGCGAGTGGGGGCTCGCCGCCCTGGCGATCGCGGGTGCGGTGGCCGGGGCTGCCATCGGGCTACTCCTGCTCGTTGCCATGAGGCGGCCCCGCCGGACCCATCCCCTGCTTTTGATGGGGGTGGGGGGGCTTGGCCTCGCCGCCTTGGCGCCGTTGCTGGGAGACCCATCAGCGGCGCTGCTGGCTTTGCTCGGGGTCGCCCTTCTGATCGCGCTCTCCTGCGCGGGTAGGAGCCGCTGGGGGGTGGCGGCGACGGTCGCGGTGGTGCTGGTCTGGACCAACGCCCAGGCCGACGCCGGGGTCGCTGTGCTGGTGATCTGGGGTTGGATCGCGGTCTCCAACTGGGACCGCTCCCGGGTCGGCGGAGGCGCCCCCCCGACTTGGTGGCTGATCCCGCTCACCGGCCTGGCCGCGATCGCCAGTCCCAAGGTGGCGGGCGCAGTCTTGGAGCTGCCGCTCAGCTTGGGGATGCAGGGTGAGCACCCCCTGCTGGCCGCCTGGTCGAGCATTGGCTTCCACCCCTGGAGCGCCCGGGTGGCGGAGATTGCGGCGGTGCTGCTTCTGTTCGCCTACTGGCAGGCAGGAGCTCGATTGCACCGTGCCGACGCCTACCTGGGTCTGATCACTGCGGCGCTAGCGCTGCTCTGGGCGAATTACCTGCCCTGGTTTCTGGTCGTGGCCACAGTGCAGAGCTGCCAGTACCTCTCGCTCGCCTGGCTGCCTGGCGGTCCCTCTGCCGGGGGAGGCACTGCACCCGCCCCAGGGTGGCCCTGGTCCCGGCCGGCGGCCGCCCTGCCCCTCCTGGCGGTGGTCGCTCTGGCCCTATCCATCTCGGTGGCGACCGTCCGCGGGGCTGGTCCGGCGGGTCGAGTGCAGGCGCAGCTGCCCGTCCGGGCCGCCGGTTGGCTGGCCTCGCATCCTGCCCCGGGGGCCTGGTTCACCACGCCCGCCTTTGGCGATTACCTGGCCACCCGCTTCCCAGCCGGGGGTCATCTCCTCTGCGTCGACGACCCCCTCCCCCTGGCCGGCTCAGGGCTGGCCGCCTGCGAGGCCCTGACCGTGCTCAATGCCGGGGCCTTATCGAATCTGGATCGGCTCCGAGCCGAGCTGGCGGTGCTGCCACGGTCAGCTCCCGCGACTTCGTTCCTGCTCGCGGAGGGGTGGCGAATCCGCTATCGGGATCCGACCACGGTGGTGCTCGCGCCCAGGAGGCTCTGAGCAGCAGCGCCAGCTCCAACTCGGAAGGTCTCGACTAGGAGGGTGTCGTCCGGAGGCGCCCCGATACCCCCGGTTATCGATCCGCTGCCTCCTCTGGGGGTGCGGCTCCGCCCCCAGGCCGAGCTCAGCCGAGGGGGAGGGTGCCTAGCCGAGACCGACTGCCTGAGTGGCGCAGCCGGGGATGCCTTCCTGGCGCCAGCTCGCCGCGGTCGGGTTGGGGGGGAGATGCAGGGTATTCAGCAGGCGGGTGCGCTCGAAGGCCTCGACCCGGCGATCCCGGTAAACGAGCTGCCACTGGGGAGCTCGCTGGAGGGCGTCGGGAAAGGCCGTGCCACGCTCGAAGACGACCAGTTGGGATGGACTGGAGTCGAGGTTGGCGAGCCAGCTCGGGCTCAGGTCGATGATGGCTGCGTAGCGGGTCAGCAGCGGTTCGCCCATCAGCGCGGCGTCGCCAAATATGAAGACCTTGTCCTGCGGTAGGCGGTAGGCCAGAAATCCGCCGTCGCCGTACTGATTGAAAATTCTCAGCCCGCCGGGGGCGGCGTCCAGCCACTGGGTGGCGCATACCGGGAAGGTGCTGACGTAGGCCGGGGAGGTGAGTTTGGGACTCCCCCCGGCGTCCACCTGGATGGTGAGGATGGCCAGGAGGAGAACCAGTTCGAGGAGTTCGGCGAGGATGACCAAAGGAGGCTGGCGCACCCGCAGTCGGAGGTGCCAGCTCCGAGCCAGATCGATGCGGGCCCGCTCGCCCAGATTGATCCAGATCGGGGCTCCGGCGGCGACCAGGAAGACGCTGTTGCGCACCGACTGCAGGGTCAGGACGAGGCTCAGCACCAGGACCAGGGCATCCCGGGGACTGATCGACCGGTACCGGACCACGAGCGCGGCCAGGCTGAGAATGAAGAGCAGGAGGGGAAGCAGGACGGCGGCGTGGAAGTCCGGGCTCTGCCACTCCTGAATCAGCGCCTGCTGGGCGCTGTTGAACTGGGTTTCAAACGGGTAGGCGATGATCGCAGGTCCATTGGGGTTGAGCAGGCAGGCGAGCAGCGAGCAGGCCGCCGCCGCGGCCAGCTGCCCGATCCGACCCTGAGCCGGCCGGGAGCGCAGCCCGAGGGCCGTACAAACGCCCTCGACCGCGAGGATGGCGAGCAGAAAGATCAGGCCCAGGATGAAGCCGGCGTGGAGGTTGGACCAGATCACGAACAAGGGAGGCAGCAGCCAGGCGGCGTGGTCTCCCCGGTGGAGCTGCCGCTCGACCAGGTAGAGGACGACGGCGGTGAGCATGTAGGAGTCCATCTGGGAGCGCGGACCCAGGATGGGATAGGCGACCAGCCCGGCGACCAGGATCCCCACCCCCAGGGTCAGTCCATGGGCCGGTCCCAGTTCCCGGGCGCGCAGCCAGATGAGCAGGAACAGGCTGAGGGTGATCAGCTCGTACCCGATCACGATGCCGAGCCGGCCCGCCGCGGCTGCGACGGCGGCCATCCAGGTCTCGCTGAGCCATTCCTGCATGACCCAGTGCCGGCCGATGGCCATGAACGCGTAGGGATTGACGTGGATCAGGGCGTTGCTGGCCAAAAGCGTCTTGCCGTTGCGCAGGTGCCACCAGAAGTCGGGGTCGGCGATCTGGGGCCGGGCCGTCAGCATGGCCGCCAGGAGCCCGCTCAAGGCTAGGAATCGGGGCAGGGTGAGGCGCTGGCCGCGGGCCTCCGAGCGGCTCAACCGACCCTGGTTGAGTGCTTGCCTGGAGCGGTCACGGGCGCCAGTTTAGATTGGGGGAGGTCGTCCGGTGCCGCACCCCCGACCTGGCGGCACCGGCTCTGGGCATTTCTCAGGGCCAGCCCGTAACCTTTGGGCGTGGCCGCTCGTCCCGTCCTTCCCGTCGCGACCCCGCTCGGAGAGCTTCAGCTGGTGCTGGAGGAGGAGGTGCTCCGAGTCGAGAACGCTCTACTCACCATCGATGAGGAGGTCATGCAACTGCTGACCGCCCTGGATCTGGTCGGCGACCGCCTGGAGGACTCCGACATCGTCCGCCGCCACGTGCTCCGCGACCACGCCCGGTTCACCTCCGCCGAGGTCGAGGCCGCCATCGGACGCTGCTTCGCTCTGCGCTCGGAGATGACCCTGGCCCGCCTCCGCCTGGCCCACTGTCGGAGCTGGGCCAAAGAACTCCGCTACTGGCACTCCCTGATGAAGGCCGCCGCCGAGCAGTTGGAGGATCACCGGCCTCCGGACGGGACCCTGGAGGAGGGGCTGGCCCGCTACCGCAGCGCCTCCCGGCAGGTCTTCCAGACGATCGATGAGGAGCGGATGAGGATCGCCCGCGACATGCATGACGGCCCGGCCCAGTCGATGTCCAACCTGGTGCTGCGAGCCGAAATCCTGGAGCGCATGGTCGACCGCGAGCCAGAGCGGGCCAAGGCCGAGGTCCAGAGCTACAAGGAAGCCATGAAGGGAGTGCTTGACGAGACCCGCCAGCTGATATTCGACCTCCGCCCGATGACCCTCGACGACCTGGGGGTGATCCCGACGCTCCGGCGTTTGGTGAACGAGTTTCGGGACGCGGAGGGGGTTGATGGCAGGCTTTCTGTGATCGGGACCGAGCGCCGACTGCCCCCGGCGACCGAAGGAGCTCTCTTCCGAATCGTCAAGGAGGCGCTGGTCAACGTCCGCAAGCATGCCCGGGCGCACCGTTTGGACGTGCTGATCAACCTCCAGCCCCGGCGGGTCAGCGCCGTGATCAAGGACGACGGCGACGGCTTCGACCTGGCGGCGGTGGAGGCCCGGCTGGCCCGGGAGCCTCACTTTGGATTGATCTCGATGCGCGAACGCGCCGACCTGGAGCGCGGTCAGCTGGAGATCCTCTCCCAGGTCGGCCGGGGAACCGAGGTCCGGGTCACTCTGCCGATCGAGTCCTGACTCCTGACAAGAAAGTTACGCAGCGGTTACACGGATTGCCGCCTAACCCAACATATACTCCGCCTGCCATGGCTAGGCCTGGGGTGCAGATTCCCAGCTTGCGAATCGTAAGGAGGTTTTGAAGGAATGCTCGGATCTTGGTATGTGCGGCTTCGTGACCGAATCGGTCAGGTTGTCTCGCACCGCGACTCGGACGAAGAGGGCCAGGGGATGGTCGAATACGCGTTGATTCTGGTGCTGATCGCGATCGTTGTCATCGTTATCCTCACCGTCGTGGGACACCGGGTCAGCGACGTATTCTCAAACATCAACGGCGGTCTCGGCGGCTGATTCGTAGCACTCAAGTGCGCGGCGGGGAAGCCCGCCGCGCACTTGTCCAATCCACCCAACGGCCCCGCGGCCCGCGGTAACCCTTCGGAGGTTTTCGACGGTGACGACCGATTTGAAAGGACGGGTCAATCAGGTCTGGATCGCTATTGGGCTGATCCTCGCCATCTTCGCTTTCGGTGCCGCGTACTACTTCACTCGCGCGAATGCGCCCGCGCCCACCGCGCCCACCACCGGGCAGCTGGTCGTGGTCGCCAAGGTCTCGATTCCGAGCGGCACGCTGATCACCTCGGGCATGCTTGAGGAGACCCGCATCAAGGGCCTGCTCCCGCTTGATGCCTACAGTTCGTGCGAGCAGTTGGTGCGTCAGGCCTGCGCTACCACCGCGGGGATCTCGGCGTCGCAGTCGCCTACCACGGCGGTCTCCGACTACTACGCGGTGGTTCCGATTGCACCCAACACGGTCATCACCCAAAATCTGGTCTCGGTCAACAAGGCGACCCAGTCGCCGGCGTTTGGCAATCTCAACCTGCCCGCCGGGGACGTGGCGGTGGCTATCCCGATCAGCTCTCAGGAGTCGGTCGCCGGATACCTCCAGGTCGGGGACCGGATCGACATCATCGGCGCGACCAGTAGCGGCAACACCCAGTTCACCTTCGAGGATCTGCCGGTCATCAGCATCGGTTCGCCCTCCACGACGGGCGGCGCGAGCAGTTCATCCGGGGGTGGTCTGATCGTCCTGCAATTGACTCGCAGCCAGGCCCTGGGGGTCACCGAAATGGTTCGCTCCGGGCTGATCTACACGATCGCCCTGCGCTCGAGCGCCGACTACGGACACGGGTATGTCCCGATCAGCTCGACCCCGGCGGACCAGTACACCCAGCCCTGCGTGGCCGGCAGTACCGTCAACCCGATCATCGAGGAAGACATGCAGTCGGCGCAGCAGGCGGTGACCGTCGCCACCACCACCTACAACAGTGCCCACCGCCAGTACAGCAAGGACAACAGCGCCCTCGAGAAGCTCACGGGCAACAGCGCCGAGGTCCAGACCGCCAAGGCCCAGGTGCTGACCGATTCCGCCAGCTTGGCCCAGGATCAATTCGCGCTGATCGAGGCCCAGAACCAGCTGGCGACCGACCAGTCTGTCCTCTACTGCGGGTCCTCGGCGGCGAACAGCGCCTCGTCTGCCGCCGGCAACAATGCGGGGAGTTCGCAGATGCTGCAGAATCTCTTCGGATTCAGTTCCTGAGGAACGAGCGGAAAGTAGCGGATAGGCCGTGGCCAGCACAGTGACGGGGAAGCCGGTGATCCGCGTCGTGGTCATCGACGACATCGCCAGCACTCGAGACAACCTCAAGAAGCTGCTCTCCTTCGAGGACGACATCGAGGTGGTCGGGACCGCTGCCGATGGCCGCACCGGGATCGACGTGACCCGACAGCTGACGCCCCATGTCGTGCTCATGGACGTCAACATGCCCGGCATGGATGGCATCGCCGCCACCGAGACGCTGGCGGTGGAGTCACCCAATTCCCCGGTCGTGATCATGTCGGTACAGGGTGAGCGCGACTACCTGCGCCGGGCCATGCAGTCGGGGGCCCGGGAGTTCCTGATCAAGCCCTTCACCGGGGACGAGCTGGTCTCCAGCATCCGCCGGGTCTACGAGATGGAGGACAAGAAGGGCTCGTACCTTCCCCGCCTCCCCCCGCCCCAGGCGGAGCGCGGGGATACGCCTCCTCCGGGGTGTCAGGTCTGCCTGGTCCTGAGTGGCAAGGGCGGCTGTGGGAAGACCTTCATCGCAATCAACCTGGCGGCAGCTCTGAAGCTCGAGACGGGGGGTCGAGTGTGCCTGGTCGACCTCGACCTCCAGTTCGGGGACATCGGGGTCATGCTCAATCTGGATCACGCCAAGACCATCACCGAGCTGGTGGACAGCGAGAGCGCCCTGGACTGGGAGTTCGTCGACGACATTCTGGCCGATGGCCCGGAGGGGATCCGGGTGCTCCTCGGACCCTTCAGCCCGGAGTTTGGGGACCTGGTCCGGGCCGAGCACATTCGGGCGATTGTGGACGTTCTGCGACGAGAGTTTGACTATGTCGTCGTGGACAGTGGAAGCCAACTGTCGGAGGCTACTCTCGAAGCCACTGAGCTGGCCGACCACGTGATCGTCGTCGGCGAGCTCACCATCCCTGCGATAAAGGACACCCGCCTGATGCTCAAGATGCTGGAGTCGCTCAAGGTTGATCGATCCCGGGTCATGGTCGCGGTCAATGCCCACGACGCCCACGCCGTCTACGACGCGGCCAGCATCGAGCGCAACCTTAGATTCCCGGTGACCGTGCAGATCCCCTCCGATCCCCGCCTGGTGGGGGGCTCGATCCATCGGGCGGTCCCGCTGGTCGTCTCTCATCCGGAATCGGATGTTGCACTTCTCTTTCGTGGCCTGGCCCGGAGCCTGGCGCCCGAAGGCGCAGTTCGGCCCGAGGTCAAGACCGAGGCCAAGGCAACCAGCCGCCGATTCGGGCTGCGGCGCTAGGGCTAGGGCAGGAGAACTAAGCGATGTCATTGCTGGAGCGGGTCAGGACCAAGGGAGACTCCGAGTCGGAGCCCGTCGCCGAGCCCGCGGCAGTTGTCGAGGAGCGACCAAAGTCTGCCCCGGTTGCGACTGAGACGACCCCACCGGGACCGGCCTCGGGTGGCCCCTCGCGGCTGGCCGCCGCACTGGCCGCGGCCAAGCCCCAGACGGGAGCCGTGCCCACCCAGCCGGCCAAATCCCCGGGCTGGCGTGAGCGCTCCCAGACGGCCCGGGAACACCCGTCAGCGACGACTGAGCCGAGGGCCGCCCACCATCCCCAATACATGGCGATCAAGGGTCGGGTCACCCAGGCCCTGCTAGAGGAGTACACGGACGTTTCCCAGGCTCCCCGGGAGCGGCTGGTCGCCAAGATCGGTGACCTCTGCAACTCAGTGCTCGAGGAGATGAGCATCTCGATCACCCGCACCGACCGGCAGCGGATGGTCGAGCAGCTGATCAGTGACGTCCTCGGGCTCGGGCCCCTGGAGATGATCCTCAAGGACCCCGAGATCAGTGAGATCATGATCAACGGTCCCGACGATGTTTATGTCGAGCGTCAGGGCCGGATCCATCGATACCCGGCCAAGTTCGATAACACGGATCACCTGATGCAGATAATCGACCGGATCGTGAGCTCAATCGGCCGCCGGGTTGACGAGAGTTCGCCGATGGTGGACGCGCGCCTCAAAGACGGATCCCGGGTGAACGTGATCATCCCGCCCCTGGCGCTGCAGGGCCCGACGCTGACCATCCGCCGATTCTCCAAGGATCCCTACACGGTCGAGGACCTGATGGGATTCGGCACCCTCACCCAGGACATGGCCACCTTCATCCGCGCCTGTGTCCGGGCTCGGCTCAATGTTCTCATCTCCGGGGGAACCGGTTCTGGGAAGACGACGACTCTCAACGTGCTCTCCGGTTGGATCCCCGACGACGAGCGAATCATCACCATCGAGGACGCGGCCGAACTCCAGCTTCGGCAGGACCATGTGGTCACCCTGGAGTCGAGGCCCTCCAACATCGAGGGTCGCGGTCGGGTGACCATCCGCGACCTGGTAATCAACAGCCTGCGGATGCGGCCCGACCGGATCGTGGTCGGAGAGTGTCGCGGCGGCGAGGCGCTCGACATGCTGCAGGCGATGAACACCGGTCATGACGGCTCGCTCACCACCGTCCACGCCAACAGCCCGGCGGACGCGCTCACCCGACTCGAGACGATGACGCTGATGGCCGGCACCGATCTGCCCTCCCGAGCGATTCGAGAACAGATCGCCTCGGCCATTCACCTGGTCGTGCAGCAGGCTCGCCTCCGGGATGGAACTCGGCGGATCATCGCGGTCTCCGAGGTCCGCGGCTTCGACGGTGAGCGCGTAGAACTGGCCGACATCTTCCAGTTCCGCCAGAAGGGGCTCGACGACGAGGGCATGGTCATCGGTGAGTTCGAAGCGGTCCAGGTACCCAGCCGGCTCGACGACCTGGCGGCCGCCGGAGAGGCCCTCGAGGCGTCGCTGTTCGAGCCCCCGGCCAAGAGCAGCAAGGTGGCCGCAGCAGAGAACGCCGCATGAACGCTCTAACACTGGTCCTGGACGGGGTCGGCGCCTTGGCACTGGGCGCCGCGGTCGCCTACGGCCTGTCCGTCTGGCGGTCCGGCTCCAATTCAAGTTCGCTCGATGACCGGGTGCGCCGGTTCGCCGAGGCAGGAGCGGGGTTGCCGGTGTCGGTACCGGAAGAGGGCGAGTTCGATCACTCCAGCAGCAGCCTGCGCGATCGCGGGGTTCGCATCCTCATGCGCCTGCGCCGGGAGGTGGAGAGTAGCCAGGCGGCCGGAGCCGTTCAGCGACCCCGAGCCGCCCAGGTCGCCGAGAAGCTGGCCCGCGCCGACGTCAAGCTCCGTCCCGCGGAGTGGTACCTGATCCGGGCCGGGATCATCGTGGTGCTCGCCCTAATCGGTCTCGGGCTCTACCGCAGTTTGATCTTCGCGGCCATCCTGGCGGTGATCGGAGTCTTCATCCCGCCGATGGTGCTGCGGTTTAGAACCAACCGGCGCCTGGGGAACTTTAACGGCCAGCTTGGCGACACGCTGATCCTGCTAAGCAACGCTCTGAAAGCCGGCTACAGCTTTCCCCAGGCGATGGCGAGCATCGCGCGCTCGGCACCGCCGCCGACGTCCGAGGAGTTCGCGCGTGCCACCCGGGAGGTCCAACTGGGAGTGACCACCGACGAGGCTCTCTCCCACATGGTCAACCGGATTCGCTCGGAGGACCTCGATCTGGTCGTCACCGCGGTGCAGATCCAGCGCGTGGTCGGGGGCAACCTGGCGGAGATCTTCGACAACATCGCCTTCACGATTCGGGAGCGGATCCGAATCAAGGGCGAGATCAAGACGCTGACCGCCCAGGCGCGCGCTTCCAGCTTCATCATCACCGGGCTGCCGATCGGGTTGGCTCTCATCCTGGAAGCGATCAACCCAACCTATATTTCCCCGCTGCTCTCGTTCGCCGGTCCCGGCCCCTACATCCTGATCGGCTGCGTGATCTCGATCTCGTTCGCCTTCTACGTGATGCAGCGCATCGCCAACATCGAGGTCTGAGTCATGTCATACGAGGCGCTCATCGTGGGGGTGATTGCGGCTTCCGCCGTCTTTCTGATATTCACCGGCTTGGTCCGGCGGCAACCGCAGGTCGATCTGCTGGACGCCCGGCTCGCGGTCTACGACGAGCCGACCGCGCCCCGGAGCCTGGACGAGATCGAGATGAGCCAACCCTTCAGTGAGCGCTTCCTGCGGCCCTTCTTCGATCGCGTCGGCCGTCGCGTGGCCTCGCTGCAGCCCCGCGACCGAGCCCAGAAGCTCCAGGCCCTGATCGACCTGGCTGGGCGCCCGCTCGGCATGAACGCGGGCAGCTTCGTCGCCGCCCAGCTGGTGCTCGCGGTGGTGGCGGCTGTGCTTGCCCTGGGGGGCGCGCTGCTGGTGGGGTTGCCTTGGTTCCTCGGGCTTATCTTCGGGGCGGTTTTGGGCTACATCGGTCCCCAGTACCAGCTGAAGCGGATCGTCAGCGCCCGCCAGAAGGAGATCTCCCTGGCTCTGCCCAACTCACTTGACCTCCTCTGCATCAGTGTCGAGGCGGGACTGGGCTTCGACGCCGCCCTTTCGCGGGTGGTCGAGAAGTTCGACAACGCCCTCTCCCGCGAATTCGCCTTTGTCCTCAACGAAATTCGGCTCGGCCGACCCCGCCACGAGGCGCTTGAGGACCTGGGTCGGCGCTCCGGCGTACAGGAGCTGGCCTCCTTCATCCAGGCCCTGGTGCAATCTGATCAGCTGGGTGTCGGTATCGCGCGGGTGCTCCGAATCCAGTCGGACGAGATGCGCCGCCGGCGGCGCCAGAAGGCGGAGGCGAAGGCCCAGCAGGCGAGCCTTAAGATGCTCTTTCCCATGGTGGGATGCATCTTCCCGGTCCTCTTTGTGATCCTGCTCGGACCTCCGGCCATCCACCTGCTATTCCCCCACGTTGCGCCCTGAATCCGTGTCCGAAGTCAGCTCCAGGGGCCCCTTTCCGCGGACCGTGGCAGTGCGCGCCGCCGATGGCCGGGTGCTCGCCCGCGACGTGACCGTAGCCGACCATTTCGGTGCGCGCCTGCTGGGCCTGATGGGTCGCAGTCGACTCGATCCCGACGAGGGCCTCTGGCTGGTGCCCTGCAACAGTGTGCAGATGTTCTTTATGCGCACCCCGCTCGACATCGCCTACCTGGACCGGAAGCTCCGGGTGGTTTCCTGCGTGCCCGAGATGCGGGAGTGGAGATTCAAGTTGCTGCCGGTGCGGCACGCCCACAGTGCCCTCGAACTTGCCCCGGGGTCCCTTGCCCGGCACGGAGTAAAAGAGGGCGATCAACTGAGCATGGATGCGGACCTGGTCTTCCCAATCGAGGCCGCGCCGGAGCCGGCGCCCGCCTCGGCCGGGACGTTCAGCGCCAACCCAGGGAGTAGTCAATGAGCCCGGTCCTTACCGAAGAAGAGCGGATCCAGGGCATGGAGGGCTACCTTCAGGCCCTCGGCCCGTTGCGAGTGTTGGTGGAAGACGACAGCCTCACCGAGATCATGGTCGTGGGGCCGGACATGGTCTACGTGGAAGCGCAGGGGAAGATCGTCCTCACCGACGTTCGCTTCCGCGATAACGAGCACTTGCTCAAGGTGATCGACCTCATCGTGGCCGCCGTAGGGCGCCGCGTCGACGTGCGCCAGCCGCTCTGTGACGCCCGCCTCCTGGACGGATCCCGGGTCAACGCGGTGGTTCCTCCGGTGGCCATCGACGGGCCGATCCTGACGATTCGCAAATTCGCCAAAGAGCGACTGCGAATCACCGACCTGATCCATTTCGGAACCATCGACGAGGCAGGGGCCTCGTTCTTGCAGGCCTGCGTCCTGGCCAGGGCCAATATCCTCATCTCGGGCGGCACCGGGGCCGGCAAGACCACCCTGCTCAACATCTGCTCCGGATTCATCCCTCCCGACGAACGCATCGTCACCATCGAGGACGCAGCTGAACTGCAGATGCACCAGGAGCACGTCTGTCGGCTGGAGTCCCGTCCGCCCGACGTTCGCGGCGAGGGCCGGATCAACATCCGCGACCTGGTCATCAACGCCCTCCGCATGCGGCCCGACCGCATCGTGGTCGGCGAGGTCCGGGGAGGGGAGGCGCTGGACATGCTCCAGGCGATGAACACCGGCCACGATGGATCGATGACCACGGTGCATGCCAACACGCCTCGCGACAGCCTTTCCCGGCTCGAGACCCAGGTGCTGATGGGCGGGGTGGAGCTCCCGGCGAAGGCGATCCGCCAGCAGATCTCCAGCGCCATCAACATCATCGTGCAACTCAACCGGCTCCGCGACGGCAGCCGCCGGATCACTGCCATCACCGAGGTAGTGGGGATGGAGGGCGACACCATCACCATGCAGGACATCTTCTTGATGAAGGCGGAAGGCTTGGACGTGCAGGGCAACCTGAAGAACGACATCGAGCTGACCGGGGTCCGACCTCAGATCCTCGACCGGCTCTTCGACATGGGTTTGGCGGTTCCCCCTGAGATCTCCCGACTCTTCCCCGACCGGCGCACCGACCAGGTCGCCGCGATCAGGCTGCCGACGCCTCCCCCGGGTCCCCTCCAGAGGCGACTTGGCTGACGTCTCCAAGCGGGGGGCGAGGCTGCCTCCCTGGGTGCTGGCCTGGGGCGGGGTCCTGCTGGGGGTGGCGCTCAGTCTGGGGATGACCGGCGCCCTGGCCACTCCCGCCCTGGCTCAGCCGGTCGGGAACGGCACGGGATATGACGGCGAGCTGATCGGGCTGACCAATCAGGACCGGACCAGCAACGGCCTGCCGGCTCTGTCCGACAACGGGACTCTGAATGGCATCGCCGAGGCCAGCCCCTACTACGGCTGCAGCGTGTCTCCCATCTACGGCCGTGCCGCCGACATGCTGACACGGCAGTACTTCTCGCACCAGATCCCCGGCTGCAGCGCCGACGGCGGATACGTCTGGCCGATCATGTCCGCGGACGGGGTCCATTGGAGCTCGGCCGGCGAGAACGTGGGTTGGAACAGTGGGTACGCCGATCCGGCCGCCAACGTCAACACCCAGTTTATGGACTCCCCTCCCCACCGGGCGAACATCCTCGGTGCCTACAACCAGCTTGGGGTGGGGTCCTGGTACACGGCAGGCCCGTGGACCTATCCCGGCGGCGGAGGACCCTATTCGGACGTCTACATGTTCGCCCAGGAGTTCGCCCAGGTGGGCAGCTCCGCGCCGCCGCCGCCCCCCCCACCCCCGTCGGGAGGCGGAGGTGGAAGCAGCGGGGGCGGGGGCGGGGGCGGGGGCTCACCCAGTTCGACTCCGACGCCGGCACCGACTCCGGTACCGACCCCGACTCCCAAGCCGAAGCCACCCCCCCCGGGTGTTGGATCCAGATCGCCCAAGCTTGGCCGCGCCCTCCTTTCCAGCACAATTGACCAGGTGATCAGCAGCTACCTCGATGAGTGAGGCGCCGGCCCCGGCCGGCGCCACCGAGGGACCGGGGGACGCGGTGCTGGAAGCCACCGACATCCACAAGCGCTTTGCGATCAGCAAGCACCCTCACGAGGTGGTTCGCGGCGTTTCTCTGACGGTCCGCCCAGGCGAGTTCTTCGCTGTCATGGGTCCAAGCGGTTGCGGCAAATCGACCCTACTCAACGTGCTGGGCGGGCTGGACGCGCCCGACCAGGGTCAGGTGCGCGTGGGCGGCACCGATCTCTACTCCCTGAGCGAGGGAGACCGAGCCTCCTTTCGGCGCCGCCGGATCGGCTTCATATTTCAGTTCTTCAACCTTCTGCCCAGCCTCACCGCGGCCGAGAACGTGATGCTCCCCTATCGCCTGGAGCGGAATCGGGCTTGGCCCTTGCGAGGTTTAGGTCGGGATCGCGACGCCCGCGCCCGGGCCCACGACCTGATGGCCATGCTGGGGCTGAAGGGGCTGCAGGGCCACCGGCCGGATGAGATCTCCGGAGGTGAGCAGCAGCGGGTGGCGGTGGCCCGGGCATTGATTTCCGATCCTGCCGTCCTACTCGCCGACGAGCCCACCGGCACCCTCGACTACCACGCCGGGCGGGGCGTCCTTGAGCTGCTTCTCCGGCTCAGCCGCCAAGAGGGACGCACGATCGTCCTTGTGACCCACGACGTGCGCACCGCTGCCTACGCTGAGAGGGTGGCGATCATGCTCGACGGGGAGTTCAAAGAGGTCGTCGAACTGGGGCCCCGGACCGTCCATGACACGGCCCCGCTGCTGGAGCGGCTCGGGATCCATGGCCTCTGAGGGCGGCTTCGGGAATTGATCCCTCTCCTTTGGCGCCGCGCGGCGCTGGCCCGGCTGGCGCTGGGGGTGGCGGCGCTGGCGCTGGGCGGGGGAGCGGTTCTGGGCACCCAGCTGACTGCGTCCGCACTGCGCCGGCAGGCAGATCTTGCGATCCAGCAGCGGGCTGGCTCGGCCCAATACGATATCCAGCCCTTCGCCAGGCACGGTTTCACGACCGCTCAGCTCGACGCAATCGCCAAGCTCAAGGTGGTGAGCCGCGCGGCCCCCTTGGAGGAGAAGGCTGATCTCGCCCGCCTGCCCTCGCACGGATTCCGGCAGGTGGTACTGGTCGCCACCGACTCCCAGGGGGTGGCGCTCCGTCCCCTTCCGGTCATCCGGGGCCGGCGGCCGCGGGCCCCGGATGAGATCGCCATCAGCCAGAACCTCAGTCCAGGGATCGCGCTCAGTAGCGGCGCGGTGACCTCTGGCACAGTAAAAATCGGGCAGAAGCTGCAGCTAATCGAGGCCAAGGGAGCGGCTGAGTTCAAGGTGGTAGGGGTGGTGGCCAACTCCTCGCTGGGAGCGCCTTTCACTGCGGACGCCGTCTACATCTCCCAAACCACGGCCCGGAAGTTATTCGCGACCGGGCTCCAGGTCGCCGAGGTGGCGGTTCGACTGCGCGCGGGCGCGACCGTGCCGCAGCTCTTGAGCGAGCTGTCCCGCTCGGTGCACACCCAGTACACGGTCAGCGACCCGCGGGCGGTCCCCCAAGGAGACCCGGTGGGAGAGCTCGAGCCGATTCTGAACGGAATCACCGCCTTGAGCCTGGTGCTCGCCTTTGCGGTGGTCGCGGCCACCTTCACCTCGATCGTGCTCGACCGGCGCCGGGAGATCGGCTTGCTGCGGCTCGCCGGAGCCAGCCAGGGACTGATTTTCCGAAGCTTCCTCCGAGAGGCGGCTGCCGTCGCCGTGCTCGGCGCCGGGATCGGCGTGGGTGTCGGCTACCTCCTGGCCGGGGTGCTCGTCGCCGTGTCGATCCCACCCGGGGTGAACCCGGCGCCCCAGGTGCGGGCCGATGCCGGGTGGAGCGTGGTCGCCTTTCTTCTCGTCGGGTTGCTTGGAGTTCTGGCGGCGGCGCTGCCGGCGATCCAGGCTGCTCGGACTCAACCGCTGCTGGCGGTCCGGCCCGACCGGGTCCGTCGGGGCCGGGGGCTGGTCTGGCAGCTCCCCCTGGGATTGCTCGGGATCATCGGCGCCTACTACTTCTTCGATCACGGAGGGGCCTTCGGGGTGGGGTTGGGGGCTGGCTGCGCCTATGTCGCGGTTTGCGCCGGGCTGGGTTGGGCTGGCCCCCTCCTGGTCCGCGGGCTCAGCGCACTGGTGGCTCCTCTGATCGGGACCCCGGTGGCGGCGATCTCGGCTCGGGGGCGGACGCGTCCCGCCCGCACGGCGCTGGCTCTGGGCGCCCTGTTCGTGAGCGTGGCGACGGCGATCGGACTGGTCGGCCTCTCCGGAGCCGCCCTGACCGCGGGACAGGTCTGGGTCAACCACCTATTCGTCGGCCAGTACCTGCTGGTCAGCCCGGTGGTGCAGAACCAGAAGGTGGAGGACCAGGTCTTGGCGGAGATCACCGCCAGGACCAGCAGCACCACCCTGGTCGCATCCGCTCCGGTACGCTTCCTCGCGGCTCGGGTGGGCCATCAGGCAGTCTCTCTGGCGGCTACCTCGGCCGCAGCGTACGGGATCAGCGGGGCGCTTCAGTTCGTCCATGGCTCTCGGGTCGCGGGACTCGCGCAATTGACGGCGGGCACGGGTGTCCTGCTCCCTCTGGAGCTGGCCAACAGCCTCCACGCCGGGGTCGGGACCCACCTCAGGCTGATCACGGCGTCGGGAACCGGTGAGTTCCAGGTGGCCGGCATTGTGGCGCACACCCTGCCCGGGCCGTCCGGGGAGGAGTCGGCGGTGCTGGACAGCGCCATTGCGGTCAAGGACTTCGGGGCTGCGGCCGAGGGGTTCAACCTGATCCAGCTGCAGCTGCGCGGAACCGGCGACCTGCAGCGGCCGGTGGCATTGGCGGCCTTCCGCTACGGCATGGAGGAGGAGACCGTCGCGACGGTGCGCCAGGGGGTCAATCTGGGGGTCCAGCACGACGTCGCGGCGCTGTCCGCCCTTGCCCTGGTGGGAGTCGTGATCGCCATCCTCGCCGCCATCAACACAGTCGTCCTCGGGGTCCGGGAAGGAACCCGCGATATGGCCCTCTTGCGGGTTGTGGGGCTGAGCCGGTCGGCGACCCGTCGGGCGGTCCTCGGCGAAGCGCTGGCCACCGCTCTGGGTGGCTCTGCCCTGGGGATCGCGGTCGGAATCGGTCTGATCGCCCCCGAGGTCCATGCCGCCACCTCCGCCATATTGCCCCTGACCTTCGCCATCCCGGGGCAGGTGATCCTAGCCATCCTGGCCGGAGTGGTGCTGGCGATTTTGGTGGCTGCCGTAATCCCCGCCCGCCAGCTCAGCAACCTCGATCCGGTGGCCGCGCTGAGCGTGGAGTGAGCGCGCGGTGATCTCGACGCCTGAGGGGGTCAGCTTGGAGGAACTGCTCGGCAATCGGGGCCGACGCCTGCGCCGAGTGGTGCTGCTGGCCTCGCTGGGATGCGTTCTGGGCCTGGCGGTCTTCGCTCTGTTTCACGAGTTTCCCGGCCGCCCCGGCGGCCTGGCCGCGGACTACCGCGTCTTTTACGCGGCCGGAGAGCTGATCGGGAGGGGAGCCAACCCCTATCACCTTAGAGCGCTCCAGGCAGCTGAGCAGGCGGTCAACCACTACCCGAGCCTGAATCCGGTGCTGGACAGCTTCGTCGATCCCCCGATCGCCGCCTGGGTCTTGGTGCCGCTCACCCACCTCCCCTTTTGGGTCGGCTATGGAACTCTGAGCGGAGCCGGGCTGCTCCTCATCGTCCTGACGGTCACGCTGCTGGCCCGGGACCTGGGCTGGCGCCACACCACCATCCTGGCCGTCTCGGTAGCCGTCTCCTGGATCGGGCTACTCGGGCTGATCGATGGCCAGTTCGACGCCATCCTGTTCGCGGCCCTGGCGGGCTCGATGCTCCTTGCCTGGCATGACCGGAGCCTGGCCGCGGGCCTGGTGCTGGGGCTGACCCTTATCAAACCGACCGTGCTCTGGCCGGCTCCCATCTTCCTCTTTCTGGCCCTGTGGCCGGACCGCCGGCGGGCCTGGCGTTTCGCGCTCGGATTCCTGGTCACGGCGGCCGCGTTCCTGGGCGCCAGCCGGCCCTGGCTCGGGTCCTGGCTGCACGCCCTGGGCAGCTTCGGCGCCGGGGTCGGGTCTCGCCAGCCCGACCTCGCCGGCCTTCCCGGCCTTCTGGGAGCGGCGCCCCGCGCCTGGGGTCTGGGCACCGGGCTCACCGCACCCGCCACGGTCACCATCGTGGCGCTGGCGCTGGCTGCGATGGTGGTCTTCGCGGTCTGGATGATGGTCTCGCCCGATTGGCGGCGGGTGAGCCCGGTGGGCAGGGCGACCTGGGCGGTTGCCCTGCCGGTGGGCGTCTGGCTGCTGGCCATCCCCTACGCCCATCCCAACGACGACCTCCTGCTGCTGCCGCTCCTGATGCTCACGGTCGGTCGGGACGCGCGCCGGGTGCACGGTCTGGGACTCGGTCTCTCCTTGACCACCATGGTCCTGGTTCTGCTGATCTGGCCGGCGCAGGTGGTCCCCTGGCCCCTCGGGCTGCTGGCGCTCACCGGCCTGGCGGCGGCGGTCTGGCACTGGCGGACCGACATCCGCCTGACCGGCTTCGGGGCCGGTCTCTGCGTCCTGGCGCTGGCGACCCTACCGCCGGTCTGGAGTTTCCACCTGCTGCCGGTCGGACTGACTCCGATCGCCGTCCTGGTGGTGGTGGTCGAAGGTGCCCGCACCTGCTGGATGGAGGTCGGCGGCGCGGGCACCGGGCCTGCCTACTTCGAGGAGCCACCCGGAGCCGGGATTGCCCAGCCGGTGACCGGGGCATAATCCACTGGCGTCATGAGTGTCTTCAGCCGGATCTACGACCCGACCCGCCGGGAGGTGCGTCGCCACACCGGGGAGGTCGCCCAAATTGGGGAGCTGGGCGAGGAAATCAAGCAGCTCTCAGACCTGGAGCTGGGGGCCAAGACGGTGGAATTCAAGGGCCGCCTGGAAGAGGGCGAATCCCTGGACGACCTCCTGGTCGAGGCCTTCGCGGTAGCCCGCGAGGCGGCCGACCGCCAGCTCGGGATGAGGCCCTTCGACGTCCAGTGCCTGGGGGGGATCGTGCTTCACCAGGGCAAGATCGCCGAGATGAAGACGGGCGAGGGCAAGACCCTGGTCGCGGCGCTGCCTCTTTACCTCAACGCCTTGACCGGACGGGGCTGCTTTCTGGTCACGGTGAACGACTTCCTGGCTCGCCGCGACGCGGGCTGGAACGCGCCCTTGTTCCACGCTCTGGGCATGCAGGTGGGGGTCATCATCCCCGACCAGTCGCTGCTCTATGACCCCGACTTCACGGATGAGCAGCACAGCGATCCCCGCCTGCGCCACCTGCGCCCGGTTTCGCGTGGCGAGGCCTACCGGGCCGACGTTGTCTACGCCACCAACAACGAGATGGGCTTTGACTACCTGCGCGACAACCTGGCCCGCTCCCTCGACCAGAAGGTCCAGCGCGACCGTTACTACGCGATTATCGACGAGGTCGACTCGATCCTGGTCGACGAGGCCCGGACGCCGCTGATCATCAGCGGCCTGGGTGAGGAACCCCCCGAGAAGTACTACCAGTACGCCCGACTGATTCCGCGGCTCACTGCCGAGGTGGACTACACCATTGATGAGAAAACCAAGTCGGGAAGCCTCACCGACGAGGGCGTCGAGAAGATGGAGCGGATGACCGGTATCGCCAACATCTATGACATCGAGCACGTCGATGAGGCGCACCACATCAATCAGGCGCTGCGGGCCCACGCCCTCTACCTGAAGGACCGCGAGTACATTGTTCATGAGGGCGAGGTGGTGATCGTCGACGAGTTCACCGGCCGCACCATGCCCGGGCGGCGCTGGTCGGATGGACTCCACCAGGCGATTGAAGCCAAGGAGGGAGTCAAGGTTCAGCAGGAGCAGCGAACGCTGGCCACGGTCACCTTCCAGAACTACTTCCGAACCTTCGAGGCGCTGGCCGGGATGACGGGCACCGCGATCACCGAGGCGGAGGAGTTCCACAAAATCTACCGGCTTGAGGTGGTCCCGATTCCGACCAACCGGCCTATGATCCGGATCGACGAACCGGACCTGATCTTCCGCTCAGAGGAAGTCAAGTTCAACGCCATCGCCGACGAAGTCGAGGAGCGCAGCCGCAAGGGTCAGCCGGTCCTGGTGGGCACGGTCAGCATCGACAAGAGCGAGCGCCTTTCCCGCTTGCTCGAGAAGCGCGGAGTCGTGCATGAGGTGCTCAACGCCAAGCAGCACGAGCGGGAGGCGGAGGTGGTGGCCGCCGCGGGACAGCCCGGAGCCGTGACCATCGCGACCAACATGGCCGGCCGAGGTACCGACATCGTCCTCGGCGACGGCGTCCAGGACCTGGGCGGGCTCTACATCATGGGCACCGAGCGGCACGAGTCGCGCCGGATCGACAACCAGCTGCGGGGCCGCGCCGGCCGCCAGGGAGACCCCGGCGAGAGTCGTTTCTTCCTCTCATTCGAGGACGACCTGATGCGGGTCTTCGGCGGTGAGAGGATGCGCGGGTTGATGGCCCGTTTTGGACTCGACGAGGACGTGCCAATCGAGTCCGGTCTGGTCAGCCGCCAGATCGAGTCGGCCCAGTCCCGGGTGGAGGGCGCCAACTTCGACAGCCGGCGCTATGTGGTCGAGTTCGACGACGTGGTCAACATGCAGCGGGAGATCGTCTACGCCGAGCGCGACCGGATTCTGGAGGGGGTGGACACCCGCGACAACCTCAACGAGTGGACCGATCAGGTGATTCACGACCTGATCGCGCTCTACTGCCCCGGCCGCCACCAGGCGCAGTGGGACCTCGAGGGTCTCTGGGAACGCCTCCGCTACGTCTTCCCCTTCCCGCCCGCCGAGGAGGTCGAGCTGGAACAGCTCGGCGAAAGCCCAGACGAGGTGGCCGAAACCCTGCTCCGGGAGTCCCAGCGTCTCTACGCCGAGAAGGAGGCTCTCTACACCCCCGAGGTCGTCCGGTTCGCCGAGACCCAGCTGATGCTGCAGCTGATCGACCAGCGCTGGGCCGACTATCTGACCACTCTGGAGCACCTCAAGGACGACATCCGCTGGCAGTCGCTGGGACAGAGGGATCCGCTGGTGGAGTTCAAGGCGGAGGCCTTCTCCGCCTTCCAGGGCTTCCAGGAGTCGCTCAAGCAGGAGATCGTCCGCTACCTCTTCCACGCTGAGATCCAGGTCACCCCAGCCGAGGCGGCTCCTGTGGACGGTGTCGCCATCCATCCCGAAGCGGGCGCCGTGGTGGCCGGGGGGACGGACACGATTCCCGCCCAAGCGCCCGGACCAAAGGCAGCACCGCCAGCCGTCGGTGCGGGTGGAGCAGGGCTCCAGCCCCCTCGCTCGGCGGGGGTTCCTCAGGTCAGTCGCAACGCGCTCTGTCCCTGCGGATCAGGAAGAAAGTACAAGCGCTGCCACGGGGCGGCCACCTGAGCCACGCGACCCGCCGTGCCAAGAGCGCGGCGTCCGCCCGGACGGTCTTGTGGGTCCGGCTGGGGTCATCGGGGGCCAGGGGACGGCAGCGTCCACAGTTGGGTGCCTCCGACCTGCCGGGGAGCTGAACCGAGCACCTCCTCCAGCAGGTGGACGATCTGGGAGCGACCGGTGGTGGGTCCGACCACCACGGCCGTCACCTGCCAGGCACGGAGCTCGTCTCGCATCTGGATCAGCGCCTGTGTCGAAGCACCCGCCCTGCCGCCCTCCTCCAGGGCGATCAGCGCGCCCCCGAGAGCTGAGTTGACGGTCAACTGGACGGACCCTTGGCCCGACGCCTGGATGATGTTGCCCCAAGGAATCCGGAAGCGGAAGCCGGCCTCTGCCTGCCAGACCATGCTGTTGTCCTGGCCGTCGGCGCTGCCGATCGGTGGCGGGACCAGGGCGACGACCGCGCCCAAGGCGGGCCGCGTCGCCGAGCTCGCTCGCCACAGCTGCGGGATCACAAGCTGGGTGGTCGGGAGCGCGCCCGAGGGCGCCAGCGTGGCCAGGACGGCGCCTGCCACCAACGCGTTCACACCCAAGTGACGCCGGAACCTTGCCAAAGTTCCCCAGCGAGCGATGACCACCGCGATCCCCAGGTAGGCGAAAACGACGACGCGTCCGGGCGCGACCAGAGACAGCAGCGGCAGCCGGTGCAAGAGGTCCCAGGGCATGGGAATCCCCGTCGACGAGCCCACCACGTGCAGCTGCGAGCCGAGGCTGACCACGAACGCGACCAGGACCAGCACCAGCGCCCACCAGGTCAGCGGGTCGCGGTGATGGCGGAGCGCGAAGTATCCAATCACCAGCAGGAGCGGTACCCCGACATAGGCAGCAGTGATCCCGTCGGCAACCTCGAGGCGCTGCAGTCCCCCGAACAGACTCCCCAGGTTCAGGAGCTGGTAATGGGTCGGTACCAACGGCCCCAGCAGACCGGCGACGTAGTTCTGGACAGGGATCACGGTGCCGTGCACGGAGTGGCCGGGCCCGGCGAACTGCATGTACAGCGGGTACGCGCACAGGAGCAGCGCGATGCCCGCCGCCAGTAGCAAGGCAGGTCCGGCGAACCGGATGGTCGCCTGGACCTGGTCACGGTGCGAGAGCGCGAGCAGAATCGACATCAGCACGACCACGAGCGCTGTCGTGGTGAGCAGCTCCTCGCTCAAGAGGAGTTGGGCGGCGACGGTGGCCCCGAGGCCGACCCCGAGCCGCCAGGGGGTGCCCTGGCGTGTCCCAAGAAGGCGCCAGAAAAGCCAGAGAAAGATTGGTAAAAGATAGAGAGACGACCAGGGGATTCGCCCCGAGCTGGCGTTACTGATCATGAACGGCGAGAACCCGAAGAGCAGCCCTCCCGCCCAAGCGCCCAAGGCATTCCCGGTCAGGTCGCGCAGACAGAGAAATGCCGAGGTAGCGGTTAGCCACACGGCGAGGATGAGCGACACGTTGAAGGATGTGACCGGTCCGGCCAGTAGGGTGAGCGGCAGCGCGAGCACTCCGACCAGGGGGGTCGTGTTGTTCCACATCAAATTGATTGGGTGTCCTGGGGGAGTGAGGTAGGTGGTGAAGAACGGGTTGATCCCGTGGGTCAGCGCGAAGGCCCACCACCCCAGTTCCCATACGTGCTGCTGGTTATCCGGTGGGAATCCGGCGATGCCCGAACCCCCTGCCCAGAGCAGATGGAAGAGCAGCGCGACGACGGCCAGGTAGCCGAGAATCCCGGCAGCGGCCGCCCCATTCGCGCTGATGTGGAGGGGGACGAGGGCGCCCCGGTCGCGGACCACGGTTGGCCCCTTGGCCTGGGACGTCATAGGTGGATTATCGATTCGGCGCCGGGGCGGAAGGTGACGGAAACGTCGCGAAGCGCGAGCTTCCCTGATCTAGCGAGTTCCCGTCCTGGCGCGCCCCACCGCGGCACCGGTCAGCCTGCGGGGGCGGCCGGTACACTCGGGGGGTGACCGAGGAACTCAGCGAGTTGGCAGCGACGCTACAGCACCGGTCGGGTCAGCTCAAGGAGCACCTTTGACTTTGCTGGCAAGGAGTCTCGGGCCCGGCTTTTAGAGCAGGAACTGGGCAGGCCAGGGGCGTGGGAGGATCCCGCCCGGGCCCAGCGGGCGTCCCAGGAGTTGAGCCGGATCCGGGGCGAGCTGGAGGAGCTCTCCTCGTTGACCCGCCGGGCCCGGGACGCCAGCGAGTTGGTTCAGCTCCTGGAGGAGGACACCTCAGGGCTTGAGGAGGTCGCCTCCGAGATGAGCTCGATCGCTCAGGAGCTCGACCGGCGCGAGCTCGAGCTTCTCTATCAGGATCCTTATTCCGACTACCCGGCCCTGCTCTCGGTGCACGCGGGGGCGGGCGGAACCGATGCCCAAGACTGGAGCGAAATGCTGCTCCGGATGTATCTCAAGTGGGGGGAGGCCCACCGCATGGAGACCCGTCTGCTGGATCAGTCGGAGGGGGAGGAGGCCGGGCTCAAGAGCGCGACCGTGAAGTTCGCCGGCGCCCATGCGTACGGTCAGCTGCGTGCCGAGAAGGGGGTTCACCGACTGGTTCGGATCAGTCCCTTCGACGCGGCCCATCGGCGGCACACGGCCTTCGCTCTGATCGAGGTTTATCCGGAAATTCCCGACGAGGTCGAAGTGGAAGTGGACGAGAAAGACGTTCGGGTCGACGTCTACCGGAGCTCCGGCGCGGGGGGGCAGCATGTCAACAAGACCTCGTCGGCGGTGCGGATAACCCATATTCCGACCGGCATCGTGGTCACTTGTCAGAACGAACGCTCGCAGCAGCAGAACCGGGAGACCGCCTGGCGCGTCCTGCGCTCCCGGCTGCTCGACTATCAGCGGGCCCAGCGCCTCGACCACCTGGCCGATCTCAAGGGCGACCTGATCTCGCCAGAATGGGGCAACCAAATCCGCTCCTACGTCCTCCAGCCCTACACCATGGTCAAGGACAACCGCACCGGGACTGAGGTGGGCAACGTTGAGGCGGTGCTCGGAGGCGAGATCGATCCCTTCATCGAGGCGTATCTGCGCCAGGAGGCGACCTCGCGAGAAAGGGAGGGGGGCGCCTAGTCCGCCGGCCAGCCCGCTGAGCTGCGCTCCCCTCTTGGGCGTGGCCGCGACCTCCACCTTGCGAATCTGGAGGGACGCGCTTCCCGGACCGAGCGCCGACCAGGGTGGGTGGACCGGGGCCGGTTCTGGCGGCGGAGGTATACTCGGGCGAAAATCGAGAACGGCCAAGGGCTTCACCACTCTCCCAACTGGGGGTCCGCCCGTCGGCTGCCAGTCCGCCTGGCACGAGGACCACGCCTCCCCTGATGTCGATTTCCACCAGCCCGCCCGCACCGGTCGTCACCGCTGGCGCCCAGAGCACCGACCTCTCCCGAAGTGAGCCGCCGATCATCGTGTTCGAGCAGGTCACCAAGGTGTACGCCAACGGTCAGGCGGCGATTCAGGACGCCTCGTTCACGGTCCGTCCGCGCGACTTCGTGTTTGTGGTCGGCGCCAGCGGCGCCGGCAAGTCGACCGTGATCCGCCTGCTGATCCGGGAGGAGCGCGCCACCCGGGGTCACGTACTCGTCGAAGGCCAGGACCTGGCCCGGCTCAAACATCGCCATCTGCCTCGGTTGCGGCGCAAGATGGGCATCGTCTTTCAGGACTTCAAGCTGCTGCCGAGCCTCACCGTCGAGCAGAACGTCGCCTTCGCGATTCAGGTCACCGATCCGGGACGCCCGCACCTTAAGGAGAAGGTGGGTGAGGCCCTCTACATCGTCGGCCTGGAGGACAAGCTTTCCGCCTACCCGACCGAGCTTTCCGGCGGGGAGCAGCAACGGGTCGCCATCGCCCGGGCCCTGGTGCACCGACCGCGGATCTTCCTCGCCGACGAGCCCACCGGGAACCTCGACCCGGACGCGGGCTGGGGCATCGTCCAACTCCTGCAGCAGATCAATCACCGCGGCGCCACGGTGGTGATGGCCACCCACAACCGTGAGGTGGTCGATCTCTGCCGCCGCCGCGTGCTGGCGATCGAGGACGGCCGGATCGTTCGCGACGAGGCCGAAGGCGCCTACCTACGCGATGGGGACGCGATCCTTTGAATCCGATCCCGGCCTTCAAGTTCGTGGCTCGGGTGGCGGTGCAGAACATCCTGCGCAATCGCGGGATCGCGGTGGCCAGCATCCTGACCATCACCCTGACCCTGCTCGGAGCCGGGGTGGCGGTGGTGGTAGTGCACGCCCTGGATGGGGTGCTGCACTCGGAGGAGTCCCAGGCCTCGGTGCTCAAGGTGTTCATGGCGGATCATGTCGGGTTCGCCAGCGAAATCAATCTCGAGCAGTCCCTGGCTAATCCCGCCACCGTAGCCTCGGCGTCTTTCGAAAGTAAGGACCAGGCGGCGCAGCAGGCGGGCAGCAGCCTGGGGCTGACTCAGGCCATCAACCTCCTCGAGAAATCGGGGGCCGGCAACCCGCTGCCTGCCTCGCTCAATTTCCACCTCAAAGACATCAAGGCGGTTTCGCAACTGAATCGCGAGGTGGGCACTTCGGCGATCCTGGACAGTGGGCCTCACCCCACCGACTACAACGCCGACGTCATCCCCCGCCTGGAGCGCTACATCTTCATCGCCCAGCTGGGCGGCGGGCTGGTGGTGGGGGTGGTTGGCGCGGTTGCCCTGGTGATCATCACCATCTCGGTGCGGACGGCCGCCTACGTACGTCGCCGGGAGATCGAGATCATGAAACTGGTGGGCGCCACCGACTGGTTCGTACGCTGGCCGTTCGTGCTCGAGGGCGTGATCGTGGGCGTGATCTCAGCGCTGGTGGCGTCGGCCTTCCTGCTCGGGGTCGGATTGGGATTCGGCGGCGGCCACAGCCTGGCGCTCGGGATCGGAGCCCGCTTCGCCGCCCTGACCGTGCTGGCCCTGATCGTCGCCGGTGGCGCATTGGGCTCCATCGGTAGCTTCGTCGGCGTCCGGCGCTCGCTGGCCACCTGACCGAGTCCGTGGCCGATCGGCCCGGTCGGCAAAGCCGTTGGCGGCGCTAGGATGGCGCGGTCCTCACAACTTGACGGAGGCGGCCCAGCGATGGCACTGACCGAGTCGGCTCCGGCGGGGGTGGGTGGACTAACCCGCGAGCGGCTCCGGGCGATGTACCGGGACATGCTCTTGGGTCGTCTTCTCGACCAGCGCGTGCTGGTGCTCAACCGCCAGGGTCGCGCACCGTTCGCGATCTCCGGGCAGGGCCACGAGGCAGCCCAGGTCGGGGTCGGGTATGCCCTCCGCCGCGACTACGACTGGGTGATTCCCTACTACCGCGACATAACCCTGGTGCTGGTTATGGGGATGGAGCCCCGCGACCAGTTGCTGGCGGCTCTGGCCAAGGCCGCCGACCCCAACAGCGGCGCCCGCCAGATGCCCGCCCACTACTCCTCGAGGCGGCACAACATCGTCACCGGGGGCAGCCCGGTGGCGACCCAGATCCTCCATGCCGTGGGGGTCGCCCAGGCATTCCGGTATCGGAAAGAGGACCGGGTGGTGGTGGCCTCGGTAGGGGAGGGCGGGACCAGCGAGGGCGACTGGCACGAGGGCCTCAACTGGGCCGCCATCCACAAGCTTCCGGTGGTCTTTCTGGTCGAGAACAACGCCTTCGCCATCAGCGTTCCGCAGAGCCTCCAGATGGCCGTCCCCCATGTCGCCGAGCGCGCGGCCGGATATGGCATGCCGGGCCATACGGTCGATGGCGGCGACGTCCTGGCCGTCTATCGGGCAGCCACCGAGGCGGTCGAGCGGGCTCGGCGGGGAGCCGGACCGACGCTCTTGGAGGCCACCTGCGTCCGCCTGCAGTCGCACAGCAGCGACGACGACCAACGCCGCTACCGCAGCGCCGAGGACCTTGAGGCGATGCGCCAGCAGGACCCGCTGGAGCGGTTCCGGACTGACCTCGAGGCCAGTTCTATCCTCGCCGACGGCGATGCGGACGAGATCCGCCGCGAGTGTCAGCTACTGATCGACCAGGCCCAGCAGGAGGCTGACCAGGCACCGATCCCGGATCCGGCGACGGCGCTTGAGCACGTCTATGGGGACGCCTGAAAGTGCCCGAAATCTCCTACGTGGAGGCGGTTCGCGACGCGCTCCGCGACGAGATGCGCAGAGACGACCGGGTGATCGTCATGGGCGAGGACGTGGGGGTCAAGGGAGGTGTTTTCGGGGCCACCCAAGGGCTCTTCCAGGAGTTCGGTTCCGAGCGCGTGATCGATAGCCCCCTCGCCGAGGCGTCGATCGTGGGCGTCGCCATCGGCTGTGCCCTGGCAGGCCTGCGTCCGGTGGCCGAGATTCAGTTCCTCGACTTCATCCCTCCGGCGATGGACCAGCTCATCAGCGAGGCGGCCAAGATCCGCTACCGGTCAAACAACGACTGGAGCTGTCCGATGGTGGTCCGGGCCCCCTGCGGGGGTGGCGTCCACGTCCACGGGGCTCTCTACCACTCCCAGATGTTGGAGGCGCTGTTCGCCCACGTACCCGGACTGAAGGTAGTTCTACCTTCCAATCCCTACGACGCCAAGGGACTTCTGCTGGCGGCGCTGCGCGACCCGGACCCGGTGTGCTTCTTCGAACACAAGGGCCTCTACCGCTCGCTGCGCCAGGAGGTTCCCGACGAGGAGTACCTGGTACCGATCGGCCAGGGCCGGATCGTGCGCCCGGGGCGCGATATAAGCTGTTTCACATACGGGGCCACCGTCCACGAGGTCGTCACCGCAGCCGACCGGCTAAGCCAGGACGGCGTTGAGGTCGAGGTGGTCGATCTGCGCACGGTTCGGCCGCTTGACCGTGAGCTGATCGTCGAGAGCGCGAGCCGAACCGGCAAGGTCCTGGTGGCGCACGAGGCCAATCTGGCCGTCGGGGTCGGGGCGGAGGTGGCGGCCCTGGTCGCTGAGGAGTGCTTCCAGGCCCTGGACGGGCCGGTGATGCGAATTGGGGGACCCGAGATACCGGCCATCCCCTTCGCCGAGTCCCTGGCCGGGGTCTATTGCCTTGGCCCCGAGAAAATCGAGGCCAAGCTGAGGGAGTTGGCCGCCTACTGAGGTGGGCCATCAACAGAGGAGAGCGGATGTCGATCACGGTCACGATGCCGCAACTGGGCGAGTCAGTCACCGAGGGGACGATCGGGACCTGGTTGGTGGCGCCTGGCCAGCGGGTGGAGCGCTACGAGTCCCTGGTCGAGGTCATCACCGACAAGGTCACCGCGGAGGTGCCCGCTCCGGCGGCGGGCACGGTGGGCGAAATCCTGGCCGCCGAAGGGCAGCGCTTGTCGGTGGGTGAACCTATCTGCACTCTCGAGGGGGCGAGCGAGGAGGTCTCAGACGAGGCGTCCCCGGCCGCGGCCGTCGAGGTATCCCCGGCCACGGAGGAGGCGGTCTCCGAGGCGGGGGCACAGGCGCCGGCGACGGTCGCCTCTCCAGCCGCGGAGCCTCCTAGAGTAGGCGCTCAGCTGGCGACGGCCCCGGCCCCGGGCTCACCTCGAGACGGGGCGAGCGGGTTCATCAGTCCGGCGGTGCGGGCGCTCGCCGACGAGCACGCCGTCGACATAACCCAAGTCATCGGCACCGGGTTCCAGGGCAGGATCACCAAGCGGGATGTGCTGCTCTTTCTCGAGTCCGGCGCAGCGGCGCCTAATGGGCCGCCTCGACCGCCCCGGGACGCCCCGGTGCTGCCGGGTTCGCGAATCCCGCTCACCCCGATGCGGCGCGCCATCGCGGAGCATATGGTGCGCAGTCGGCGAACGTCCCCCCATGCCTGGACCATGATGGAGGTGGACATGAGCGGAGTCGCCGCCGCCCGCCAGGCGCGCCGGGCCGAGTTCAAGGCGGCCACCGGGCTGGAGCTCACCTTCCTGCACTTCGGGATGAAGTCCACCTGCCTGGCCTTGCGGGCGGTCCCGACCATGAACGCGGTGTTTGACGACGAGGCGATCCAGCTGCAGACGGAGATCAATCTGGGGCTTGCCGTAGCCGTCGGGGACGGCCTCATCGTCCCGGTGGTCCGGGGTGCCGACCGCTACAGCGTGGCCGGGCTGGCCCAGGCCTCGGCCGTTCTGATCGAGCGAGCGCGGCAGGGCAAGGCACGGTTGGAGGATGTCGAGGGAGGGACCTTCACCCTCAACAATGCCGGCGCCCTAGGGACGGTGATGTCCCAGGCGATCATCAATCAGCCTCAGGCGGCGATCCTGGTCATGGACGCGGTTATCCGCCGCCCGGTCGTGATTGGCGACGGAATCTCGATTCGCCCGATCATGAATCTCTGCCTCAGCTTCGATCACCGCCTGAACGACGGGGCGGGCGCCGCCCGCTTTCTGGGGGCGGTGAAGGGTTCGCTTGAGGCCGTCACTCCGGACAGCGCCCTGTTCTGATTCGGACCCCAGGCGAACGGGCCTCGGCGGCGACGGCATTAGGATTGCGGAGTGGAAAGCCCCCCTAAGCCGCGGGCGGCCAGGCCGAAGCTGAGTCTCCCCATGATCCAGGATCGACGGCCCGACCTGGTGCCGGGTCGCGGACCGGTCGGTGATGGGCGCCCGATCTGGCAACAGCTGCTTCCGGCGGGGGTGGAGCGCCGGCCAGCTTGGCTGACGGTCAAGATGCCCGTGGGCGGCCGTTACCAGCAATTGGACGAGATCATGCGGGGCCGGCGGCTGCACACGGTCTGCGAAGAGGCCCGCTGCCCCAACATTGGTGAGTGCTGGAGCTACGGCACCGCCACTTTCATGATTCTGGGCGAGGTCTGCACCCGTGCCTGTGCCTTCTGCGCGGTCACCTCGGGCCGACCGAATGGGCTGGACCTCGAGGAGCCAGATCGGGTCGCCGAGGCGGTCGCGGAGATGCGACTCAAGCACGCGGTGATCACCTCAGTGGACCGCGACGATCTTCCCGACGGTGGGGCCGCGATCTTCGCCCGGACCATCGAGGCGATCCACCGCCGGGTGCCCGGCTGTCAGGTCGAGGTGCTCACGCCCGACTTCCAGGGGTCGGAGGCTAGCCTGGCGACGGTGATGGAGGCTGCCCCCGAGGTTTTCAACCACAACATCGAGACGGTGAGCCGCCTCTTCCCGCGGGTCCGGCCCAAGTCGCTCTATGCCCGGTCTCTGACCGTGCTCCGCCGGGCCGGCGAGCTGGGGCCGGGGTCCCAGACCAAGTCCGGCCTCATGGTCGGGCTGGGCGAGTCCATGGAGGAGGTCAAAGAGGTCCTGGTGGACCTCCGCCGCCATGGCGTCCGGCTAGTGACCATCGGGCAGTATCTGCGCCCCTCGCTGAAACACATTCGCTGCGATCGCTTCTGGCTCCCCGAGGAGTTTTCTGAGCTGCGCGACTTCGGCATGTCGCTTGGCTTTGCCCACGTGGAGTCCGGCCCGCTGGTGCGGAGCTCGTACCACGCCCACCAGCAGGCGGTGGCCGGGGCCGGGCAGCCTCCCGTCGGGGTGGGGGTAAGGTAGCCGTGGCCGGAGTCTGGCGACGGCCGCTGCGAGCGCTCTGGTGCGGCACCGTGCCCTACCAGACCGCCTGGGAGTGGCAGCGCCGGCTGGCCGGCGCCCGGGCCCAGGGGGAACTGGAGGACGACCTGCTGCTGCTGATGGAGCACCCCGCCGTGTACACCATGGGGCGAGGCGGGAAGCCTGAGCACCTACTTCAGGGGGAGGCGGGTCTCCGAGCCAGCGGGGCGGAGTACTTTGAGGTCGACCGAGGGGGCTCGGTTACCTACCACGGACCGGGCCAGCTGGTCGGCTACCCGATCGTGCACCTAGATCAGCTCGGGATCGACCCGATCGCCTTCCTGCGGGCCCTCGAGGACGCCCTTATCGATGCCTGCCAGATGCGCGGAGTGGACGCCTTCCGCGAGCCCCCCTTCACAGGCGTCTGGGACCGCCAGGGCAAGCTCGCCGCTCTGGGGGTGAAGCTGAGCGGTCGCCAGGTCACCTATCACGGTTTCGCCTTGAACGGGACCACCGACCTGAGCGCCTTCGAGCTCATTCTCCCCTGTGGAATCGAAGGTCGCCGGGCCACCTCGCTGGAGGCCGCCGGCGCCTCCGGAGATCTCCGCCCCGAGGCGCTGGGAGAGCTCGTAGGCCCCTTCGTCGCCCATGCCCTCGGGTTGCGCTGGGAGTTGGCCGATGCCGCCCGGCTTGGGCTGAACCTCGCCCTCCCCGAAGTCGCGCCCGCCCCCGGAGGCGGGCGCCTTTGATCTCGCTGCGGGATTGCCTCTTTACCTCCCGGCTCGGTTCGGGCATATTTCTACCGACCAAGTCGTGGCTACGATTGAGGAGCGGGGGCGGACGACGCGAAGCCGGGCGGTGCCGACTTTGACTTGGGAAGGGGAGAGTGGGTCGCAGCGTGCCGACCGCCGCTCCCACCTGGGCCAGCTCGACCGCGTCCTGGAGGTGCTCGAGGAGCTCAATCTGGAGGGCGAGGTCAGGGTTCCCTTGGAGGTGCGACGCCAACTCGAACTCTGCGGAATCATGACCCGGGTGGACGAGAGCCCGTCGGCGGTACTGGAGCGCGTACTGAATGGCCAGGAGGTCTACCTCCTCCACCCGGTGGCGCTCATGCCCCCCAAGCCGGAGAGCCGGCGCGGGCGGCTCCCCCGGGAGGACGGCTGACCCGCATTGCCCGGCGATCTCCTGGCACCGGCGCCCGCTCTGTAATCAAACCGTCACCCTTCTGATGGGCTGCGCCCTCCGGCACTGGCTACGCTCCCCAGGTGAGTTGGAGCGAGACCGTATTGGGCCACAGCGCGCCTGGGACAGGGCGCGACAAGCGCCACCGGCAGGTGATGGCTCGGAGCACCGAGGCCCCACCTGGGCCGTCTGGGCAGGTTCGGGAAACTCCCCTTGCCACCCTGGGGATTCGCCCACTCCGCCTCGGACGTAGTCTCGCCCGGCCCCTGACCCGACCGACCCGCGAGGGTTACGCGCTTGCGGCGATCGTCCTTATCGGCTTCGGCGCCGCGACGTCGTTTGGCTACAGCCACTCCGTATCACTGCTCGCGATCACCGGCGGAGGGTGCTTCGCCGTGCTCAGCGGGACGGGTGGGAGCGGGCGGGCCGGTCGCCTCTCGTGGAGCCTGGCTGCCTTCTGCGGAGCGATGAGCACCGGGTTCCTGCTCGCCCAAGGCCCGGTCGACTGGTTGCTTCCGGCGGCAGGAGGACTTGGTGCGATCGTGGCGATCGCGGCGACACCAACTGCGGCCCGACTCGGTGGTTGTGTGCTGGCGGCCCTGCCGGGGGCGCAGGTGCTGGCCAGGGAGGTCCGCTGGGGTCAGGTAAACATCGACGTCTTCGCCTTCACCCAGAGGGCCAGCTGGCAACTACTCCACGGCCAGGACCCCTACCAGGGGGCCTACCAGACGACCTCTCCCCACCTGGCGCTGGCCCACTACTTCTATCTCCCGGCGGTGTTCCTGCTCTCGGTTCCGGGCCGCCTCCTGGGAGACATCCGGGTCAGCAATCTGCTGGCCGTAGTCGCCCTGATCGTGGCGCTGACGGTTCTGGCCAGGCGCCACGGCGGAAGGGAGCAGGGGTGGCGATGCCTGGCCCTCGGCCTCACCCTTCCCTTCCTGGCGCCCATGATCTACTACGCGTGGGCCGAGGTCTACCTAATGGCCGCGATCGTGCTATGGCTGGCCTTGCGCGAGCGCCACAAGGGGATCTCGGTAGTGATCCTGGGGGTGGGCATCGCCACCGTACCAACGGCCCTGCCGCTTCTGATCCTGCCGTTTCTGTGGTGGCCCCGGCCTCGACGAGAGCTGCTGAGTGCGGCCGGGGTGGCGCTGCTGGTCTGCTTCCCGTTCGTCGTCTGGGCCGGTCCGGAGGAATTCGTCAAAGCGGCACTCCTCGTCAGTGTATCTCTGCCCCCGCGCCTTGACGGCCTCGACCTCGATTCGGTTGCCAGGTTCCTGACCGGGAGCTGGCTACCATTCTGGGTCTGGCCGAGCGCTTCGCTGGGGGCCCTGGTGCTGGTGATCAGGTCTCGAGAGCGCAGTTGGGCGCGGGCCTTTTATCTCGGTTCGGCCCTCCTCCTGGTGGCGTTTGTCTTCGCCAAGTGGGCATTCTTCAACTACTACTTCCTGGTCGCGGTGGCACTGGTGCTGGCCATGGCCCTGGCTGGTGGTGTCACCGAGGAGACGGAGTCCCATGGGGAGGGTAGGGGCGGCCGCGTCGATCCTGCCGTAGTTCAGCCCGCCTAGAGTTTGTCGACGAAGTAAACCCCAGTCGGGAGGAGATGGATAGCCCGACCACCATCGGGATCCCTGGGCAGCCTGCCTTCGGGGCCGCTCTCCGACCGGCCGACACGTCGTTCGCCCGAGGGGCCAGGCTCATGTCTGTAATCAACCCGTCACCGGAGCGCTGGACTTTCCTGCTCGTCCGGTCGGTACTCTCGGCGAATGAGTCGGCGGCCACCCGTCCCGGATCTTCAGGAGCGGGCGATCGAGCCGCCGATGCGGCCCGCGTCGTCTGCACCCAGCGGCGGGGCTAGCCGGGAGGACGGGAGTGCGCCTCGGCTTCGAAACGGGCCGTCGGCCGCGAGGGCGGTCCTGAGGTCAGAGCCGGGATGGGTGCCCCTCAGCTCCCTTGGGATCACACTTCGGCCAACCCGGGAGGGGTGTGCCCTGGCCGCCGTCGTTCTGATCGGATTCGGTTCGGCGGTCGCCTACGGTCGCTATCAGCCCTATGCCCTGGCGGCGATCGTGGTCGGCGCCGGTATTGCCCTGTTCGGTTCATCCGCGTCCCGCCTCCCTTCGGGAACTTCCACTTGGTCGCTGGCCGCCTTCGCCGGGGCGATAAGCTCGGGATTCCTGGTCGGGTCCAGTCCGGTCGACTGGCTGGGTCCCGTGGCGGGCGGGATCGGCGCGATCCTCGTGATCTCCGCTCGAGGCCGGCTGCTCCGCATCGGTGGCTGCGTGGTGGCGGTCACGACCAGCCTGCTGATCGTCGCCAAGGACATCACCTGGGGTCGGGCCGCGGTCGACGTGTTCACCTTTACGCAGCGGGCGACCCAGCAGTTGCTGCTGGGTCGGGACCCCTACGGGTTCGCGTATCCGACCACCACTCCGCACCTACCCCTGGCCCACTACTTCTACCTGCCCGGCGTGCTGCTGCTCTCCATCCCCGGCCGGCTGCTGGGCGATATTCGGGTCAGCTGCCTGCTGGCGGCGGTGGCGCTGGTCGGAGCGATCACCCTCCTGGCCCGGCGTCACGGCGGTTCCGAGCAGGGCTGGCGCTGCCTGGCGCTCTGTCTGACCCTGCCCTTCTTCCCGCTCATGGTCCTGTACGGCTGGACCGAGATCTACCCGATCACGGGGATCGCCCTGTGGTTGGTCCTTCGCGAGCGGCATCGGATCAGCTCGGTGCTGGTCCTCGGGGTCGGAGTAGCCACCGTCCCCACCGCCCTGCCTCTTCTAGTGTTGCCCTTCCTCTGGTGGCGCCAGGCGCGGCTCGAGATCCTGGGGGCCGCCCTGGTGGCGGCGACGATCTGCCTGCCATTCGCGATCTGGACAGGTGCCGGAAACTTCGTGTACGCGACCCTGCTGCTAAATCTGCACCTGCCTCCCTCGACCTTTGGACTTGACCTCGACGCCGCTTACCAGCGCTTCACCGGAACCTGGATGCCGAATTGGATCTGGCCGCTCGTCGTCGCCGTCAGCTTGGTGTTGCTCGCCCGAGCCAAACCGCGGACATGGCCGCGTGCGTTCTACCTCGGCTCCGCCCTCCTTGCGGTCGCCTTTCTCTGGGCCAAGTGGGCGATTTTCAACTACTACTTCCTGGTCGTTGTCGGCTTGGTCCTGGCGCTCGCCCTGACCCAGAGCGGTGGTGGGGTCAGCCCGCTCGGTGCCCAGAAACCTGGCCCGGCGAGGTCGCTAGGTGCTGAGCCGGAGCTCGAAGCATGAGCCGCTCAGGATGGCCGGTCGCTCGGAGCCCGGCCTCGGCAGCCGGTCGCGATAATCTGGGGCTTCCGGGGGCGAATAGCTCAGTGGAAGAGCGCCTCGCTTACACCGAGGATGTCGCAGGTTCGAACCCTGCTTCGCCCACTTCTCCGGCCCCGGGAGGGAGCTTATGACCCCGCTGGGGGGGATTGATTCCCAGAGGGGACCCACATCCATCGTGGTGCAAGCGGGGCGCATTCTCATCGTGCCGCTTCTGGCGCTGGCGCTGATCCCGCTCGCTCTCACCGAACTCAAATTTGTCTCGCTGCACGACCTCGTCGGCTCGGCGGTTCCGGACGTCATTTTTTTCGAGCACGCGGCGCGGGGGCTGTTCCAGGGGCACCTGCCCTACAGTTCGCACTTCCTCTCGGCTCCGGACAGTCGCTTCGTCTTCGTCTACCCACCACTCACTCTGCTGCTCGCGGTACCGCCTCTGCTCGCCGGCTCGTCGTACGCCTTCGGGTTTGCCGTGGAGTTGGTGGTCGGACTGGGATTGGGGCTCTGGCTTTTGGGTCGCGCATGCCGAGGGGACGAGATCGACGTTCCGGTCGCTCTCCTGGCGGCGGTGCTGCTAGTCGCCCTGGGTCCGTTGTTATTCAGTCGCGTCGACGGGCTCCAGGGGTTGGCGCTGGCCGGGGCGGCACTGGCCTTGCGCGGGCGGCGCGTGTCTCTGGCGATCGCTCTGATCACGCTGGCGGCCCTGGTCAAGGAGACCGTCATAGTCGCTGCGGTGCCTGTCGTCGTCTGGGCTCTCTGGCAGCCCGCAGGCGAGGGGGAGAGGAACTCGCGCTGGCGGAGACTGGGCGAGGTCGGGGTGGGGATGGTGCCGGCCGGCTTGGTGCTGCTGGTCTTCGCGATCTGGTCTCGGGGCCGGGTCTTCAGCGCGGCCTTGGCCAGCGTCCACCGAGGAGTCGAGGTCGAGAGCCTGGCAGCCACGATCAGCTACCTCACCCATCCCTTCATGCGCCTGACGAGCTACGTCGGCAGGCTGGCGTCGGTTCAGGTGGCCGGCCCCCAGGTCTCATTGATTGCCGGAGTGCTCACCGCCGGGGGCGTCATCGTCGTCGTCTGGGGAGCCGTTCACTTTGCCCGGGAGCGGCGCCGCCCGGTCACCGCGATCGCATTCGCCGTGGCAGTCTCGCTGGTCGCCACCCCGGTATTCTCGCCCCAGTACCTGCTCGCCCTGATGCCTCTCCTGGCGCTGGCGGCAGCCACCGAATTCGCACCGGGCCGCGCGAATCTGCTCCTGGTGCTGGCCTTGGCGACCTGCCTGCTGACTCAGCTCGAGTTTCCCTATCTTTTCGCATCGGTGGCAGCGCTTCACTACCAGGGCATGGCGGTCGTTGCCCTGCGCAATCTAGTCCTGATCGGGATCGCGGTGAAGCTGGTCCAGCCAGTTGGGGAGCCCGCCTTGGCGCCGACGGTGCAGGCGGCGACTTCGTCGCTGACATCCCCAACCGGGTAGTCCAGGGCGCGGCCGGCAAGGCTCGCCCGCAGTGAATCCGAGGCGCCTCCGATGCTAGCCTGGTGCCCCCGGGCAGATCGAGTGACGCGGATGTGGGGAGGCAGACCTTGACTCAGGGCGAGGCGGTGACGGGCGATCGCCCGCCCCGGCATGGCACTGGTTGGTGGGCTTGTGTGGCCGTCCTGCTCCCGCTGGTAGCGGTCGCGATCTCGGTCCGGGCGAGCTACCCGCTGGGACCGAGCGCAGTGCCTCAGAACGGTGCCGGCGGGGTCTTCTTGAGTTCGATCGCCCAGGTCGCCCTGGTACTCGGCGTGGCCGCATTCGAGTTGCTCTTGATGCTGGGCCTCGTCTACGCCCCCTGGCGCCGGCTCCGCGAGGCGGGTCGGGCGGGGGCTCCGGTCGCTCAGGTCAGCCGGCGGATGGCGCTCCGGCTGGCTGCGCTGCCCGTGATCGTGCTGCTGATCCAGGCGGCGGTCCTGATCCTGGTTCTGCGGCGGCGCACCGGGCTGCCCAAGGGCAGGGTCGGGCTGGGAGCCGTCCCGCATCTGGGCCAGCAGGTCGTGCCCCCGGGCCTGTCGGTAAGCCTCCCGGAGACGACCGCGATCGCGGCCGGACTCGGCCTCGTAGTCCTGGTTGTGGTGGCCCTCGTGAAGCGGCGGGGCCGCCGCCTGGCCCATCCTGCGGCGGGCTCAGGCTCGCTTCTGCAGAGCGAACTCGCCTCAGCCATAGATGAGAGCCTCGGCGACCTCGCCCTGGGCGGTGATCCCCGCCAGGCGGTGATCGCCGCCTATGAGCGCATGGAGAGAGCCCTGGCCGGGGTTGGCCTCCCGCCGGAGGCGTTCGAAACTCCGCTTGAGTACCTGGAGCGGGCCCTGCATCGGCTGCAGGCGAGCCGGGCGGCGCTGACCCGGCTCACCGACCTCTTCGAGACCGCGCGATACTCACGCCGGTCGGTTGGCCCGGAGATGCGGAGCGAGGCCGAGGCGGCTCTGGCTGGGCTGCGGGCCGAACTCGGCGGCTGACCGCCAGGTATCCTCGTCGGGCCTGCGAGCCCGGGTCGGCGACGATCACTTTTGGTGGAGGGAAGTGCGGTGGCAGTCGGCCCGCGAAGAGGTTTCCTCGAGCGCTACAGCCCGGGTCTGGTTCTGATCGGCGCGGGCACGGTTGCCCTCCTGGTGGTATTGGCTCGAGGCGGGGTTGATGCCGGCCAGATCGGCCGGGTCTACGTGCTCTCGGTGGGAGCGATCGTGGTGGTCGGGTTGCTCCTGGAGCTGCGGCGGGTGGGGTCTGACCGTTGGTCGAATGAACCCCCCCCGACGCGGCCGGTCGCCCCGCTTCCGGCCCAGCTGGAGATGCTCCAAGACGCACTGCGGGCCGGCCGGGCCAACCGGTCCCAGTTCCAGCGCCAGGTGGTGCCGTTGCTCCGGGAGGTTGCCGCGGACCGACTCCTGCTGCTGGGCGTCTCCTTGACTCGCGAGCCGGAGCGGGCGGCTAAAGTCCTCGGCCCTGAGCTCAGTTCGGCGCTCCGCGAGGAGCCCACTCCCGCTGGAGGGCTGCCCGCAGGGCGGATGCGTCCGGGGGAGTTGGAGCCGCTACTCGAGGCGCTCGACGCGGTCGGTCGATGATCCAGCCCCAGGACCTGCAGCGCTCGGCCACGGGCCTCCTCGACGAGCTGGAGAAGGCGGTGGTCGGCAAGCGGGCCGTCCTGGAGATGGTCTTGCTCGCCGTCCTCGCCGATGGCCACGTGTTGATCGAAGATTTCCCCGGGCTGGCCAAGACCCTGATCGCTCGCTCCTTCGCCAGTTGCTGTGGGCTGAGTTTCGCTCGGATCCAGTTCACCCCCGACCTGATGCCATCCGACATCACCGGGTCCTCGATCTACAACCAGCGCAGCGGCGACTTCGAGATGCGCGAGGGTCCGATCTTTGCCAATCTGCTTCTGGCGGACGAGATCAACCGCTCCCCCGCCAAGACCCAGGCGGCCCTGCTCGAGGGGATGCAGGAAAGGCAGGTCACCATCGAGGGCGTGACCCGGCCGCTGCCCCGCCCCTTCCTGGTCCTGGCCACCCAGAACCCGATCGAGTACGAGGGCACCTATCCACTCCCCGAGGCGCAGCTCGACCGCTTTCTGATCCGGATCGGGGTCGGCTATCCCAGCCGGGAGGAGGAGCGCCAGCTGCTAGAGCGGCGCCGCCTACGGGGCTCGGACGAGCCACGCCTCGAGGAGGTTGTCGGCCTGGCCCAGCTGCTTGAGATGCAGCAGGTGTTAGAGAGGGTCCACGTCGACCCGGACATCGAGCTGTACATCGTCGACCTGGTCGAAGCCACCCGCCGCCACCCAGGGGTCCAGGTGGGCGCCAGCCCGCGCGGGTCCTTGGCCCTGCTCAAGCTGTCCCGGGCCCGGGCGGCACTGCAGGGCCGGGAGTACGTGGTCCCCGAGGATGTCAAGGCGGTCGCGGTGGCCGCTCTCGCCCACCGCCTCTCACTGCGGCCGGAGCTCTGGGTGCGGCGCATCAACGCTGAGGACCTGGTTGGAGAGTGCCTGACCACCGTGCCCACGCCACCGACCCGGTCACCGGTCGGGGCCGGGGGCGCCGCCGACCGGTGACCGTTCGGCCGACGCCGCGGCTGGCCGGGTATGCGGCGCTGGTCCTGCTCGGCGCCTTCGGTGCCGTGACCCTGGATCGGATCGCGGTCCTCGCCTTGGTGGTTCCGTTCGCCGTCTGGCTCGCTGTCGGTCTGGCCCGAACCACCCCACCTCAGCTGGAGCTCGGCTGCCGGCTCGACCAGGATCGGGTCGCGGAAGGGGAGGAGGCGACCCTTTCGGCGGAGGTCAGCTGCCGGGGCGGGCTAGGCTGGCTGGAGCTCCGCGCGGAGCTGCCCAGCAACGTAACCTGCGCTACTCCCGGCGCCCGCCACCGGATCCGCGCCCCCCGGGGGGTCCCCGCGACCCTGATCTGGCCGATTGTGCCGCGCCGCTGGGGGTCCTACATGTGCGGGCCGATCGCGGTCAGGGCCCGCGATCGGTTGGGATTGGTCTACTACACAGTTCGGCTGGGGGAACCCCAGATGCTGCGGGTCTACCCCGCATTCGAACGGCTGCGCCGCTTGGTGCCGCCCGCCCGGACCCAGCTCTTCGCCGGCAATCGGATCGCCCGCCGCCATGGCGAGGGGATCGAGTTTGCCGACATCCGGGCCTTCACCGCCGGCGACCGAGTCCGCCGGATCAACTGGCGCGCAACCGCCCGGACCGGGGCTCCCCAGGTCAACGACTTCCACCTGGAGCGGAACGCCGATGTGATTCTCTTCATCGACAGCTTCGCTGACATGGGCGCGGATCGGGAATCGGTGCTGAGCCTGGCCGTACGGGCCGCCACCGCGCTGGCCGACGGCTACCTCGGGGAGCGCGACCGAGTGGGGGTCGTGGGCTTCGGCGGCCTTCTGCGCTGGCTGTTGCCGGCGATGGGTCCCCGGCACTTCTACCGAGTGGTGGAAGCTCTCCTGGACACCGAGGTGGTCACCAGCTACGCGTGGCGGGAGATCGATGTGATCCCCCCGCGGGTGCTCCCCCCCTCAGCGACTATCGTCGCCCTCACTCCGCTGCTCGACCCGCGCAGTCTCGGAGCACTGGCCGACCTCCACCACCGCGGTTTCGACCTGGTCGTACTGGAGATCACTCCCGAGCGTTTCCTGCCCCGCTCCGGGCGCCGGCTGGATCCCCTCGCGGTCCGGGTCTGGGGGATGCTCCGGAGTGCCCGCCGGCGGTCGCTCGAGCGGGCCGGCCTGATCATCGTGGAATGGCCCGAGGGCGTCGAGCTCGAGACCGTGCTGAACCGGGTCAGGGAGTATCGGCGATTCGCCCGCCGCTCGGTCGCCTGATCCCGTCCGGGGCCGCGCTGCTCTGCTTGGGTTCGGCCCTGGCGGTGACCGGGTTGAGCTCGGCCCAACTCCCCCAAAGCCTGCTCTTGGGGGTCGAAGCGGCCGGCTTCACCCTCCTCGTCGCAGCCCTGGTGCTGGCCCGGGCTGACTGGGTGGTGCCGGCGGTGGCGGTCGTGATCGTCCCTGAGGCGGTCACCGTGGCAATCGGCGGGCCCGCCCAACTGGCGCCCGTCCTGGGCACTCTGCTCCTGGCCGCGGCTGAACTCGCCTTCTGGTCGATCGAGAGGAGCTCTCCGGCCCAGGAGGCGTCTGGCGTGGGGCTCGTCCGGCTGCTCTGGCTGTTGGGGGTGGGGCTGGCAGGCTGTGCTGTCGGGCTCCTGATGGCGACGCTTTCGGAGCTGCCGCTGGCGGGCGGATTCGACCTCACCGCACTCGGCATGGCGGCGGCAATCACCGTCGGGTGTGCGCTGCTCTGGCTGAGCCGAGAGGCGGTCCGCGGCTGACGGTCAGGCTCGCCCGCCGGCGACCGTCAGGCCGTGCCGGCGCGCCGCCGGCCGCGGTACCGGACCGGCACTACCCGGCCGAGCGCCTCGCCCGCCTGGGTGGCGTCGCCCACCATCACGGTGGTGACGCTGGCCGGCGACAGGTAGCGGGCCGCGACCTGGCGGAGCTGGGTGGGGGAGACCGCCGCCAGGCGATCCGCGTAGCCCTCCAGGTAGCGATGGTCCAGGCCATAGGCGCGAACCTGGGCGAGTGAGCTGGCGAGGCCGGCCTGGGTCTGCAGGAAGATGACCCGAACACCGGCGAGGTAGTTGCGGGTCTGCTCCAGCTCGTCCTGCCCCACCTCGACCGTCGCCAGTCTTCCCAACTCATAGGCGAGCTCGACGAAGGCGGCGGCAGTCACCTCGGTCCGGACGTCCAACGCGGCGCCCACCAGGCTGTCCCGAATATGGGACACGGTCATGGTGTGCGGGCTGTATGTGTAGCCCTTGTCCTCGCGCAGATTCGACATCAGTCGGGAGCTGAAACTGCCGCCCAGGACCGCCGAGGCCAGGGCCAAGGGGATCTGGTCGGGGTGGCCGACCGGAGGACCGCTAGCGCCGGTCAGGATCACGGTCTGGACCAGCCCCGGGCGATCGATGAAGGTGACCCGGGAATCGTTCTTCGGATGGACCCGCGGGACCCGAACTGTGCGGCGGGGGCCGGTCCAGGCGGCGAACGCCCGGCGCAGCCGGGCCACCGTGCGGCGGGGCTCGACATCGCCTACCACGGTGAGCTGGCCCGAGCTGGGCAGGAAGGTGGCCCGGTGGAGTTCCCGAAGCTGGCGCCGGGTCGTCTTGCGGATTGCTGACTCGGGGGGTTCCGGCCGTCCGTATGGGTGGCTGCCGTAAATGATCTGCTGGAGTTCCTCCTCGGCCGGGAACTGGGGGGTAGCCCGGGCGATCCGGAGTCCCTCGATCAGCTTGACCCGCTCGGTCTCCAGCTCCTCTTGAGGAAATGCCGGCTGGGTCGTGATCTGGCAGACCAGGTGGTAGAGCTCGGCCTCGGCCTCCGAAAGAGCCGACGCCGATATGTGGATCCGGTCATGGTCCTGGTGCACCTGGAGCGAGCCGCCCAGGCGCTGGATGGACTCGGAGACCTCCTCCTGGTTGAGCTCCCGGGTCCCGAGCAGGATGCCCGCCCGCAGCAACGCACTGGCGGCGGAGCTGCCGCCGATGGCGCTCCCCGCCGGGAGGCTCAGGCGCAACTCCACCCTAGGCACGCTGGGCCGGGCGAGCACCATGACGTCGAGGCCCTCGTCGAGACGTGCCCGGGTCGGACGGCCCACCCGAAGGCGCGGCACCGGCCCCGGCTGGGGAACTTCGCTGGTCAACTCCAAGGAGCGGTCGGGCGTGGTCATCCTTTCCCGCGCTCCAGATCGGGCAGCCAGTGCAGCACGGTCGAGCGCTCCGGGCGCAGCCAGCGGCCGACCGCCTCTTGAACCTGCCGGGCGCTGATCTCCTGGAAAAGTAGGGGCAGCTGATCGGCCAGCTCGGGCTGATCGTGCACCGCCGCCAGGACCCCCAACTCGCGTAGCCGGCCCAGTCGGCTGTCCGTGCTGGCGTGGTAGGAACCGAGCTCGCGGCGCTTGGAGCGAAGCAGCTCGTCCGGGCTAGGCCCATCCTCTGCCATCCTGGCCAGCTCCTCGTCGATGGCGGTGACCGCGCGCTCGGTGCTGACCCCGGGCCGGGGGGTCGCCTCGAAGGTGAACAGGGCGGGACCCTTGAACTCGAAAGCGTCTCCGATCGGAAAGTGAGGCCCGCCATCGATCTGGAGCAGCAGCTCGCGCTCCCGGATCAAGCGGCGCTGGAGCCGGGACGACCGTCCGTCGGTGAGCACCCGTGAGGCGAGGGCGAGGGGCAGGTGGTCCTTGGTCCCGAAGGCGGCCGTCCGGTAGCCGACCGCGACCCGCGGATTGGGCGCCAGCGGGTCCAGCCTCCGGTGCTCCGAGCGGGCGCTCGGAATCGGCTCCACGAGGTCAGGCACCGGCGGGGCCGGCCGGGCCCGCACCGGTCCGAAATGGCGCTCGACCAGCGCCATCGCCTGGTCCTCGTCGAAGTCCCCGACCAGTACCAAGGTGGCGTTTCCAGGCCCGTACCAGGTCTTGTAGAATGCGCGGGCGTCGGCCACTGTGGCCGCCTCCAGATCGGCGAACTCGCCATAGAAGTTGTGCGCGTTGGCGTAGCTGGAGAACGCGTACTGGGAGAGCCAGAGCCAGGAGAACCCCCCGTAGGGCCGGTTGAGGACGTTGACCCGGACCTCCTCCTTGACCACGTCGACCTGGTTCTGGAGGGTCTGCTCATTGATGTCGAGGTTCTCCATCCGATCGGCCTCGATGAAACAGGCCATCTCCAACGCGGAGGCTGGGAGCACCTCGAACAGGTTGGTGTAGTCGTGACGGGTGGAGCCGTTGAGGACCCCGCCGGCACCGGTGATCAGCTGTCCAAAGTCGGCCTTGGGAACCCGCTCGGTTCCCTGAAACATGAGGTGCTCAAAGAGGTGGGCGAACCCAGTCCGTCCCTCCTCCTCAAGCCGGAAGCCCACCCGGTAGTAGAGACCCACCGCCACCGTCGGCGACGTTCGTTCTGGGCTCAGCACTACCCCCAGACCGTTGGACAGGACCCGGGTGGACAGGCGAGGTGACCCCAAAGAGGAGGATCGGGGCCTGGCCGTCCGGGGGGTCATCACGCGAGATCGTAGCGAGGAGGGGTGCGGGCCGGCCGAAGCGGTCGGGCCGCCTCGTTCCAACTGCGCTCCAGGGTTGGGTTCGGATTGTTCTGGTGGGACTGTATTTACAGAAGGTGAGAGGACTCCCCGGCTGGCAAGGTCCGCAAATCGGGCCCGGCGCTCCTTGCGAGGGGCCAGTGCCGACTCCGAGCCATCCTCGTGAGCTTGCCCTTTCTCGTCACAGGCCGTAACAACTGCTACAGTGGCCGTTACTGGATGGTGACGGCTCGACTTGACTTGAGTTGGGACGCCACCGAAATCCGCGCCTTCCCGAAGGGCCAGCCGGTCCGGGGGCGGGGCGGGGCATCCAAGGAGGAATAGGCGGAGTGATGGGCGCAGGGCTGGTCCCCGGGGACGGTTATCCGCTCCCGGCTCCTCGGAAGCGCGGTTTGGCTACCGCGGCTGAGGACCGTCCCCTGCCCAGCTTTCGATCTGATGGGAGAGCGGCCACGGCAGCCCTCCTGCGGAGTTTTTCGAGGAGTCCAAAGTGATCATCAAAGCATCCGGGCGACAGTTCGGAATCCTGGCCGGAGCGGCGGCTCTGGCCAGTGCCGGCCTACTCCTGCTCCCGGCGGCGGTTCCCTCGGTCGCCCTGGCCGATGGGACGACGACCTTCTCCTGCGACGGCAGCTCCATTTCAACCATCAACAGCTTCGCCGCCACCAAATACGCAGCCAGCTCGGATTTCGGTGACTCCGCTATCGCGACCACGCCCAGCAACCTGCCCAGCTCCATGCTCGGCATCACCGGGCCTAGTCCAGCCACCGGCAGCAGCACCAGCCCGGTCGCGGTCGGCACCTTTGCGGCTGGCTTCGGCGACGAGACCCAGCTCTACGAGACGCTCAACAACGGCACTTCTGGGGCGAGCCCGAACGGTTCGCCGGGTGCCTATGACACGGCCCAGGGAATACCGCTCTCGACCCTGCCGTCTGGAACCGTTACCACCCTGGCTGGCAGCACCAACCACGCTCCCGGGCTCCCATTTGCGCAGGTCTTTCCGGTGAGCGGCGGGACCCCCAATTTCAACGACCCACTGATCACTGGCGGTGTCCCGACCAGCATCTACTACGAGAGCTACACGACCAACCCGACCGCCTGGATGCCCAACGGCACCCAGCCAAATTCGAGTTGTGGCGACAACATCTACGCTATCCTCGACTTCAACGTTTCCTCGTACATCGGCAGCCAGCTGACCGCTGGTCAGACCTACGCCGCCTACCTGCTCGTCCGTGACACCGATAGCTCGGGCCCTCTCGCGGACCACGTCTGGTACTTCCGGGCGCCGGCCGTTTCGCCCGCGACGCCCACCATCAGCACTAACCTTTCAGCGACCAGCATCACCGCCGGTGGCTCGGCGTATGACACCGCCCAGCTCAGCAATACCAGCGGGACGGCCACCGGAACGGTCACCTACACCGTCTACAGCGACACTTCCTGCGCCACCGTGTTCGCGTCGCCGCCCAGCGTCACCCTGGCGGGCGGTTTCGTGCCGAATTCGGCACCCGTCGCTTTCCCCACGACGGGGACCTATTACTGGCGGGCGCATTACTCAGGGGACGGATCCAACAGCCCGGCGACCAGTGCATGCAGCAGTGAGCCATTGGGGGTGACTGGCGGCAGCGGACAGCTGGGTGCGACGACCTTGACAACCCGCCTTTCCTCCGGATCGATTGACGCCGGTGCATCGGTGTTTGACAGCGCGACGTTGGGCGGGGCGACAACGAACGCGAGCGGAACCGTCACCTACACCGTCTACAGCAACAGTGGCTGCACTAGCGTGGTCGCATCGCCTGCCGCGGTGACCGTGACCGGAGATGTGATCCCCAACTCGGCAGCCGTGGTGTTCTCGGCGGCCGGGACCTATTACTGGCAGGCGATGTATTCGGGCGACAGCCTGAATGAGAGCGCAACCAGCGCCTGCACCAGCGAGCAGCTGGTGGTGAATCCGGTGGGTGGCCAGCTCGCCGCCAGCACCGGTACGCCGGTGACTGGGGCCGACCTGTTCGGCCCGGGGTTGCTCGGGGTCATCGCGCTCCTACTCGGTGGGGTTCTGGTCATCACCGGCCGTCGGGTGGGAAGGGTCCGGAGCCGCTGAGGCGGGAGCCAACCTCCTCCCCCGAATTCTGAGGTGAGCCCCGGGTGCGAACTGCTCGCACCTGGGGCTCACTGACTACCCGATCTAACGGGCAGCTGACCCCGGCGGCGGGGAAAGGCCGGGTCGCGCTCCGGCGCTCGAGCCTCCTAGCCGCACTCACCCCGCGGCCCCGCTCTGCTGGGGCTCTCCGCGGTCAGTTCCGGTAGGCACCTGCAGCGCCGACCTCATCGTCAGCCTTCTAATTCGGCGGCCCACCCCCCTTCCCGACAGTGCCCTGGATCTGGTTCGCGGGCTCTGCGCGGTCGCCATGGCGTGGGGGAGTCCCGGGCGCCCTCCGACCGGGCGGCCGAGCTCAGTTGCGATCTCCCGGACCGGGTTCCGGGAGGGTCTGGCCCCGAGAACTGAAGATTCGGTGACAGACCGGTAACGGTCCGTCAAGGTGCCGTGTCCAAATCGACATCAGCTGTAACGGGAGTGCTCTAATCGAGGACAGGAAGGTTCCGTCCGGGCTCACTTGGGGAGGCCAGTAGGCGCCCGAGGAGAAGTCCGACTCGGTCCGCGGGACTCGTCCTGGCGGTGGGGGAGACTACCCGGCTCGCTCGATCGCGACCGGATCTGGACGGGAGAGCGACTGACCCTGGACGATCGCGTGAGACCGCGAGCAACGGCAACAGAAGCAAGGATCAGTGGGAGTACCAGCTTGAGAGTGATCGGATTCAGAAGACTCGGCCTAGGGGCCATGGCGCTGGCCATCGCCGGCACCGGCGCGGCCCTCGCGGTGCCGACCGTGTTGGCCTGGAACGGGCCACCGACGATTACCCCGTTATGCAGTCCCAACACGAGCGAGTATTCGTGGCAGGTCAGCTTCGGCACGACCGAGAGTAACTACAACATCGACATCGCCTACTCGCCGACCGGACCATGGAGCGGCTCGATTCCGTCGCTGACCCAGCCCTACACCTTCACCACTCAACGTTCCGCCGGGAGCGAGTTGTACGCGCGGTGGGACAGCGACCATACCTCCGGGGTGTTTGGCCCGGTGACGGGTGACTCGAACCTCTGCTCCGCGCCGACGATCGCCACTCAAACCGTACCCGCAAGTCCGATCGCGATCGGGACTTCGGTCTACGACACGGCCAAGCTGTCCGGAGCGACCCCCACCGCGGGGGGCACGGTCACGTACGGCCTTTACAGCGACAGTTCGTGCCAAACGCTGGTGCAGAATCTGACTCCGGCCAGCAATGCCGTGAGCAGCGGGATTGCTCCGCACTCGAACAGTTACACATTTCCGTCGGCGGGCACCTGGTACTTCCAGGCGACCTATTCCGGGGACAGCAGCAATGCCGGTCCCGTCTCCAGCCCTTGCGGCTCCGAGGCCATCGTGGTCAACGCCGACAGTCCGACGATCGCGACTCAGACCGTGCCCGGAGGGCCGGTGGCGATCGGGACGTCCGTCTACGACACCGCGACTTTGACGGGAGCGACGGCGAACGCAGGGGGCACGATCAGCTACGCCCTCTACAGCGATAGCTCGTGCTCCTACCTGGTGATGAGCCTGACTCCCACCAACAACGCGGTCGTCGCAGGACTGGTTCCCCACTCGAACAGCTACGCATTCACGGCGGCGGGCACCTGGTACTTCCAGGCGACCTACTCGGGCGATAACAACAACGTAGGCCCGGTCTCCAGCTCCTGCATGTCAGAGGGGATGGTGGTCAATGCCAATCACCCCTCGATCGCGACCCAAACCGTGCCGGCGAGCCCGGTCTCACTGGGGACGTCGGTCTACGACACGGCGGCTTTGACCGGAGCGACCGCCAACGCAGGGGGCACGATCAGCTACGGCCTCTACAGCGACGCTTCCTGCGCCAACCTGGTCGTGAGCCTGACTCCCACCAACAATGCCGTCGTCGGGGGGGTGGTGCCTCACTCCAACAGCTACGTCTTCAACGCCGCTGGCGACTGGTACTTCGAGGCGACCTATTCGGGCGATAACAACAACGTGGGCCCGGTCTCCAGCTCCTGCGCGACAGAGGAGATCGTGGTCATGCCCGACAGTCCGTCTCTCACCACCAACCTTTCGTCCCGCGCCGCCCTGGTGGGCGGTTCGGTGACCGACACGGCGACTCTCTCCGGAGCCAGCGCCACGGCGAGTGGTGCGATCACGATCAGCCTCTTCTCCGGGAGTGACGCCAGCGCCTGCTCGGGCACGGCGCTCGCCAGTGAGACCGCCTCACCGGTCACCCTGGGCAGCGGCAGCTACTCCGCGACCTTCGGCGCGCTGGCGCAGGGGAGCTACGAGCTCCAGGCCAGCTTCGCCGGCGACGCCAACGACACCTCGGCAGTTTCTGTCTGCGGCACTGAGCCGCTCACTGTTAGCAGCCCCTCGAGTGGCCAGCTGGCAGCCAGCACAGGAACTCCGGTCACCGGGTCGGATCTCTTCGGCTCCGGTCTCGCGGGGGCCCTGGCGCTCTTGTTGGGGGGCCTCCTGGTCATCGCTGGGACCAAGGTTCTGCGGCTCCGCAGCCGCTGAGCCAAGAGCCTCTCGGTCAGGCATAAACCCCGGGTACCAGGGCCACCGGGCCCTCGGTGCCCGGGGTTTCCCTGGCCAGATGGACGCCACTGCAGTGCCGCGGATCACCCTAGGCCCTGGGGCCAGTAAACTCCGTCCCGTCCCGGCAACGACCTGTCGGCGCTCACCCCGCGCTACCGCGGCGCGCAGCTCCCACCAGCGGCTCTGGGCCGCGGAGGCATGATGACGGAGATCGATCCCGGCTTCCTGGAGTTGCCCCTAGACCAGTTGGCAGATGCCGCCCTGGGCGCGATTGCCAGGTGTCAAGGGGTGAGCTACGGAGATATTCGAGTGCACCGTGATCGGATCCAGGGCATCCACGTCCGGGAGCACGACCTGATCTCGCTGAGCGAGTCCGAGCCGCTCGGCTTCGGCGTACGGCTGGTCTTGGATGGCTCGTGGGGCTTTGCGGCCTCCAGCGACCTGACCGAGTCTGGCGTGGCCCGCGCCGTCGGGGCCGCGGCCGAGATGGCCCGACTGCTCCGGCCGCTCCTCGAGGAGCGGGTCGAGCTGGCTCCTGAGCCCTCCCACCAGGCCAGCTGGGTGGCCGAGGTGGAGCTGAATCCGTTCCAGGTGGACGCGGAGCGGAAGGTCAACTTCATGCTCGACGTCACCGGGCGCTGCCTGGAGGCGGGGGCCAAGTTCGCCGAGTTCTACTGCCTGCAGGTCCAGGAGAACCGCTTCTTCGTCAGCACCGAGGGCTCCCGTCTGACCCAGCAGCGAGTCCGTCTCCACCCGGTGATGGAGGCGGGCCTGGTCGATGAGAAGGGCTCGGGCCTGGTCGAGACGATGCGCTCGACCGCCCGCCCGGTGGCCCGGGGCTGGGAGTACGTGGAAGCCCACGGCTTCCCCAGCGAGGCGGAGGAGATGGTGGGCTGGCTCCAAGAGAAGCTGGCGGCTCCCTCGGTCGACCCCGGCCCCTACGACCTGGTCATCGACCCCTCCAACCTCTGGCTGACCATTCACGAATCGGTAGCCCACGGGACCGAGCTGGATCGGGCCCTGGGCTATGAGGCCAACTACGCGGGGACCACCTTCGCGACCCCGGACCAGGTCGGCAGTCTGCGCTACGGCTCGCCCCGGATGCACGTCACCGGCGACCGCCTGGAGCCGCACGGACTGGCCACGGTCGGCTTCGATGACGAGGGGGTGGCGGCGCAGCGCTGGGACATCATCAAGGACGGGATCCTGGTCGGGTACCAGCTCAACCGCCAGATGGCCCAGAAGTTCCGGCTGCCTCGCTCGAACGGTTGCGCCTTCTCGGACAGCTGGTCACACCTGCCCCTTCAGCGCATGCCCAACGTCTCGCTACAGCCAGATCCCGACCGCGACACCACCCTGGTCGATCTCTTCGCAGGGGTGGAGGAGGGGATATACATCGTCGGCGACAAGTCCTGGTCGATCGACCAGCAGCGCTACAACTTCCAGTTCACCGGACAGCGCTTCTATCGCATCCACAAAGGTCAGCTGGCGGGCCAGCTCCGGGACGTCGCCTACCAGTCCCGGACGCCAGACTTCTGGGGCCGGCTGGAGGCGCTGGGAGGAATCTCCGCCTGGCAGCTGCACGGGGCGTTCAACTGTGGCAAGGGCGAACCCGGCCAGGTGGCCCCGGTTTCCCATGGCTGCCCTCCCGCCCTGTTTCGCCAGGTCAACGTCCTCAACGCCAGGAAAGAGGGCAAGCCATGACCCCGGAGGAGATCGTCGAGCTGGGCCTGGGGGAGGGGATGGCCGTGGTGATCGGAGAGAAGGCGTCGGGGCTCAACTTCCGGCTCGCCAACAACACGGTGACCACCAACGGCCGGGAGGAATCCAACTCCGCCGGGGTGGTCGCCCTGGAGGAGGGTCGGGTGGGGGTGCAGGCGGCCGACATCAGCGCCAGCTCGCAGGTGGCGGAGATCGCCCGCGGGGCCCGGGAGCGGGCCCGCCAGAGTCCTGAGGCGCCCGACGCCATGCCCCTGCTCGGCGTCACTGAGGCCGCGAGCCCGCTGGCGAATGAGTCAGGTCCCAGCCCCGAGGCCCGGCCGGAAGACCTAGGCCCGATTCTGGACTCAGTCCGAGGCGTTCTCGAGCAATCCCGGGCGGCTGGGTTGCGCTGCTTCGGCTTCGCCCAGGCGACCGGCTCCAGCGAGCTGCTTGGAACCAGCACCGGGGTGCGCCTGGAGGGCCGCCGCCAGCACGCCTCACTGGCCCTGACCCTCAAGACCGCCGATCTCGGGCGGAGCGTCTGGGAGGGTGCGGTGGGCCGCCGGATGGCGGACCTCGACCCCGAGGGGATGTACCGCCGGCTGAGCCGGCGGCTGGGCTGGACGGAGCGCTCGCTGGAGCTCCCGGCCGGCCATTATGAGGTCATCCTCGAGCCTTCGGCCACCTCGGACATGGTCGTCCGCCTGATGTGGGACATGCACGCTAGGGGGGCCGACGAGGGGCGCACGGTGTTCGCCGGCAAGTCCGGGACGCGGGTGGGGGAGGCGATGTACGCTCCCTCGATTCGACTCGAGAGCGATCCCCTCGACGAGGAGATGGCAGTCCCCAATTTCGTGCGCTGCCTGGGTTCCAGTGAGTACGCCTCAGTCTTCGACAACGGGCTGGCGGAGCCACCCGTAGTGTGGGTCGATGGTGGTGTCCAGCAGGAGCTTATCTGCCCCCGGCGTTGGGCCCAGGACCACGGCCACCCGGTCCGTCCCGATGTCGACAACCTGGCCATGGCCGGTACCGAGCTCTCTCTCGACCAGATGATCGCCAGCACCAAGCGTGCCCTACTGGTGACCTCGCTCTGGTATATCCGGGACGTGGACCCGGCGGCCCTGCTGCTGACCGGGCTCACCCGCGATGGCGTCTTCCTGATCGAGAACGGCGAAGTGGTCGGTTCGGTGAACAACTTTCGCTTCAACGAGAGTCCCGTTGGGGTCCTCCAGCGCACCGTGGAAGTGGGCCGGTCAGAGCTGGCGTTCTCCCGCGAGGTCGGCGATGAGCTGTTCGTCAAGGCGCCGCCGATCCGGGTCGAGAACTTCTTCATGTCCTCGGTCTCGGACGCCATCTGATGCGGGTGGGGAGGTTCGCAGCGGGCCTCCCGGGTACCCGCCCGAGGCGGTGAGCCGGAGAGCGGCGCAGGCCCGGCTCCTCTTTGCCATCGAGTGGATCTGCCACACGCTTTGGCTGGCCCAGCGCCGGGAGCCTGAACTGCTCACCCTCCAGGAGGAGCGGGGTTCGACCGGCTTCCCCCACTACATCCTGAGCCGGGCGGGAATCCTCCCCGACCAGGACTGGACCGAGGCGATCTATGTGCTACCGGGATCGCTGGTCGACCACCTCCGTGGCCGCTGCCTCGCGCTCGGGCCGAGCGACTATTTCCAGACGAGCGTGGCGGCCGGAGCGGCGGCATTGCGCCGGCTGGCACCTTCGGCTGATGGGTCCCTCCTGGGCGAGCTGGCCCGCGGTTCGCGGCCCCAGGGCCGGCTTCCCCAGGCCTGGCACCGCCTCGCGCTGCCAGCCGGCTCTGACCAGGAGCTGCTCTGGGCGGCCATGACTTTGCGGGAGAACCGGGCACGCGCCCACTATCGCGGGGCTGCCGCGCGGGGCCTGGATCCGCTCTCCCTGCTGGTGGTGTCGGAGATCTGGAGGGGGCGCGACCCGGCCCCGGTGACGGGATTCTTTCGCTGGGGCAGAGCCGACCTCGAGGCGAGCCTGGAGCGCCTCCGGGACCATGGCTGGCTCGATCCCAGGGGCGGGCTCACCGCGGCGGGACGGGCGCGCCGGGAGGCGCTCGAGTTGGAGACGGACGACCATACGATTCGCCTGCTGGCCCCCCTGCCAGACCGGGAGCTGGACCGTCTGGTCGCCGCGGTGCCGGATCCCCAAGCGCGTTACTAGGAGCTACGCTCCGAGGCCGCTGCGGGGCGGTCGGGGGAGGTCAGGGGTGGAGAATGCAGTCATGACCGGAGCGCGGGGGGCGGTGAGCCAGTTCGGGTGGGCGAGGGAGCCTGGCCCCGACCTCTCCCGGTGGCGGGCGGCGAGGACCAGTCCACGATGAGCTCGGCTCCCCCCGGGGTAGGCCCGGAGTTGCTGGAACAGCTCGCCTTCCGCAGCCAGCTTCGCTACATCTTCCGGCGCGCCCTGACCATGCTTGATGCGGCCGCCTCCGAGGCGGGACTGACCCCCCTCGGCTACCACGCGGTCCTGGTGCTGGGTGGGGCCGGCCTCAACGGGGTCCCGGAGCAGGAGCTGGTTGAACAGCTGGCTTCGAGTCGCGCCCACATCTCCGTCCTGAGCCGCGCTCTGCTGGAGGCCGGACTGATAACCCGTTCCCCTCTTCCTGCCGACCGGCGCCGGGTCGTGCTCAGCCTGACCGACCAGGGTTGGCAGGTGGTGGCCAAGATCGCCCAGCGGCACCGGGAGCGGATGCGCGAGCTGGTGGACGGTTGGGATCCCAGCGCCTTCGAGCAGATTTTGGAGCGGATCATGGAGGTCTATCTGGGGTTCGACGGCCGCGTCAGAGTGGAGCGTCTGGAGCCCTCCGCCCAAGGGAACTGAGCCGGCGGGGCCGGGGACCGCGATAATGGGCGGCCGGATGGCAGCTCCCGTGATCGTGGGCCGGCTACCCCAGGGCGGTTGCGACCCTCTGGCGGCGCACTGAACGTGGATCGCCCCCGGATCGCCCCTTACCTGCGTCGGCAGATGGACGGGCCTTCCTACCTGGGGCCGACCTCGTTCGCCAAGGTTGTCCAGCTCAGCGAGCCCAGTGAACTGGATCTTTGGCGGCCTGATTTTGCCGTGGTCGGTGCGCCCTGGGATGACTCGACCAGCTATCGGCCCGGTGCCCGGTTCGGCCCCCGGGCGGTCCGGCTGGCCAACTACCAGTCGCCCGACTGGCACCTCGATCTCGAGGTCGCTCCGCTGGAGGAGCTGACCGTGGTCGACTACGGCGACGCCGCCTGCGTGCCCGGGATGATCGAGTCTTCCCATGAGGCGATCCGCGAGCGGGTTCACGATGTCGCCTCCCGGGGCATCGGTGTGATCACGATCGGTGGCGACCACTCCATCACTCTGCCCTCGGCGACCGCGGTCGCCGACGTGGTTGGCCGGGGCAGACTGGGCATCGTCCACTTCGACGCCCACGCCGACACGGCCCCCGAGAGCTTCGGCAACCCGCTCTCGCACGGAACTCCGATGCGCCGTCTGGTGGAGTCGGGCGCGGTTCCGGGGAGGAACTTCGTCCAGATCGGGCTGCGCGGTTACTGGCCTCCCCGGGAGGTCTTCGAATGGATGCGTCAGGAGGGCATGCGCTGGCACCTGATGGACGAGATCTGGCGGGAGGGGGTGGCCGAAGTCGTCCGTCGGGCCCTGGCCGAGGCTCTCGATGGGCCTGAGTTCATCTATCTCTCGGTCGACATCGACGTGCTCGACCCTGGGTTCGCGCCCGGGACGGGAACCCCGGAGCCGGGTGGGATGAGCCCGGCCGACCTACTGCGGGCGATTCGCCAGGTGGTGCTCGGGACCAAGGTGGTGGCCATGGACGTGGTCGAGGTGGCGCCCGCCCTGGATCCCGCCGAGCTGACCGCTCAGAACGCCAACCGATGCATTCTGGAACTGCTCTCCGCCGCGGCCGCCAAAAGGCGCAACCAACGCCTCCGGGGCGGGGAGGAGTAGCCCCCGGCTACTCGAGGACGACCACCAGCCGGCTCAGCGGCAGCTCCCAGTACGGGGTCGACCCCGACCGTAGGTGGGGGACCCATGCCGGCGGCAGCAGCACTCCCAGGTGAAGCCGCTGCAGTCGGAGGCAAGCTGCCGCGGGTCGCCTCAGGTCGGGGTAGCCGACCGTCCGACCATCTGAGATCACCCCGCAAGGGGACGAGAACTCCTGGGCCAGCCGATCGGCGACCTCCCACAGGCGCGCCTCGTCGATCGCTTCGGCCAACTCCGCCCCGGGTGGGAGTCGGAGGGTGAACTCGCCGACGGCGCCGCCTGCCAGCTCCACTGCCTCGGCCAGCACGGGTACCCCGTTCCAGAGCAGCGGCTCGCCGAGGATGAGCGGGGCGCCCCGGCGCGTCCCCAGGGCGTAGCGCTCCGCGTTCGGGTCGGGTCGCACCCCAGCCTCCTGGCGGAGGATGTCGAGCGCCCGGCCCGCCAGCCAGGGACTATCGGCGGCAATCGGGCAGCTCAAGGAGATGGTCGTGGCGTCCGGGGTTGGCAGGCAGCAGCGCCAGCCGGCCGGGCTTAGTGCGGGTGAGTTCGCCACATGGCCCAGGCTACTTGGGTTTGGCTATGGGGTGGGGGCCGTCGCCGCCGGCGGATCGGAGTTACCCTTGCGAGGTCGGCCCGGCCCTGCTCCAGGAGGCGGTGATGCAGCCAGCTCAGACGCGGTTCCCCTCATGACCGGTGGCGCCGAGGCGCTCCCCCGCGCGCCCGAGTACCGGGAGACCTCCCTGGAAGGGGTGGACCACATCGAGTTCTTGGTCGGAAACGCCCGTCAGGCGGCCCACTTCTATCGGAGCGCATTCGGCTTCGACGTGGTCGCCTATCAGGGACCGGAAACGGGGTCCCGAGACCGCGCCTCCTACGTACTCAAGCAGGGCCAGGTCACCCTGGTGATGACCGCCCCGCTGGGACCGGACGGGGAGATCGCCGACCACGTGCGTCGGCATGGAGATGGCGTGCGGACCTTGGCCTTCACCGTCGACGACGCCAGCGCCGCCTTCCACGATGCGGTCGGGCGCGGCGCCCGGGCAATCGCCGAGCCCCATGTCCTGGAGGACAAGATGGGGGCGGTGAGGCTGGCCACCGTGGGCACGTTCGGAGACACGGTGCACACCTTCGTCGAGCGCGCCGAGTACGGGGGCCGTTTTCTGCCCGGCTTTCGCGAGGAGTTCAAGGCCGGTTCGGGAGCCGGGCTGCAGCTCGTCGACCACTGCGTCTGCAATGTGGAGCTGACCCGGATGGACGAGTGGGTCAGCTGGTACAACCGGGTCTTCGGGTTCGATGTCTTCCAGGAGTTCGACGAGGCCGACATCGCGACCAAGTACTCTGCCCTGCGCAGCAAGGTGGTCCGCGGCGGGCGGGGAGGGAGCGTCACCTTCCCGATCAACGAACCGGCCCAGGGACTCCGTCGCTCCCAGATCGACGAGTACCTCGACTACTACCACGGCCCCGGGGTGCAGCACATCGCTCTGCACAGCCAGGACATCGTCGAGAGCGTTGCCTGGCTGCGCCGGCAGGGCGCCGAGTTCCTGCGCGCCCCGGACAGCTACTACCAGGCGCTTCCGGGCCGCATCGGCGAGATCGACGAGGACCTGGGCCGGCTTCAGGAACTCAACATCCTGGTCGACCGCGATGAGCACGGCTACCTGCTCCAGATCTTCACTCGCCCGGTGGAGGACCGCCCGACCCTCTTCTTCGAGGTGATCCAGCGCAAGGGTTGCCGTGGCTTCGGCAAGGGCAACTTCCAGGCCCTCTTCCAGGCGATCGAGCGCGAGCAGGAGGCTCGGGGTAACCTCTGAGCCCTTGGGAGCGGACGCTGGCAGTTCGATGAGCATCCCTGCTAAGTCCCCGGCGGAGGACGCCCCGGCGGCCCCCCTCAGCGTCGAGGCGGCCCGCCGGGCGATGCTCGGGCAGCTGCCCCGAATGGATTCCGAGTCGATTGGTGTCGACGGTGGCGCCGTCCACCGGGTGCTGGCCACCGACCTTGTCGCCCAGGTTCTGCTCCCCCCCTGGAACAACAGCGCCATGGATGGCTACGCGGTCCGCGCGGAGGAACTGACCCAGCTGCCGCTCCGCTTGCCGGTGCGGGGCGAGATGGCGGCGGGGATGGCTCCCGGCAGTGTCACCCTCCTCCCCGGAAGCTGCGCCAAGGTGATGACGGGCGCCCCCCTACCCGAAGGTGCCGACTCCGTCGTCCCCTACGAGTGGACGGACCGGGGGGCGCAGGAGGTGCTGATCCGGGAGCGGCCCGCACTTGGCCACGCCGTCCGGCGGGCGGGGGAGGACATTTCTCCTGGAGACCTGATCCTGCCCCAGGGACACCGGCTGCGGCCCACCGACCTGGCCTCGGTGGCGGCGTCGGGCCTGGCCTCGGTCTTGGTCGCCCAGCGCCCGCGGGTGGCCGTCGTGACCACCGGAGATGAGATCCGGCCGGCGGGGACGCAGCTCGGCCCGGGACAGATTTATGACACGGCAGGTCCGGCGCTGGAGGCGATGGTCGCCTCCGCCGGGGGTGAGGTGGTCCTGAGGATGAGGGTGGGAGACGACCCCGAGGCGGTCGAAGGGGTGATGACGGAGGCCGCCGCGGGGTCGGACCTTCTGGTGACAGTGGGTGGGGTCAGCGTCGGCGACCACGACCACGTGCGCGCCACCGTCGAGCGCCGGGGGCGGCTTCGGCTCTGGCGGGTGGCGATGCGACCGGGCCGACCGATCGCCTTCGGCGAGCTCTTCGACACCGTCTTTTTGGGCCTGCCCGGAAATCCGGTTTCGGCCACCGTCACCTTCCTTCTCTTCGGGATTCCCTGTCTTTTGACCATGCAGGGTGCCCGGCTCGTGGGGCCTCCCTTGCAGCTGGGACAACTGCTTGAGGAGGTCGAGAAGCCGGCGGGGCTGGAGACGTACCACCGGGCCGTCACCACCTCCCGCCCCGGCCAGCTGCCTGGAGTGCGGCCACTCCCCGGGCAGAGCAGCGGCGCCACCTCTTCCTTGGCCCGGGCCGATGTCCTGCTGGTCCTGCCCGCGCCGGGCACCCGCCTGCCCAAGGGCCGGATCGTGGAGATGATCCCCCTCTGAGTCGAGGGACCCGAGACTAGCCTGACCCGAGGTGGGTAGGGGTGGTCCCGTTGTTCATCAGGAAGTCGAAGCCATCGGGGCTGTTGAGGAGTCCCGGCGTGCTCCCCGCCACCCCCTTGACGCCGTACTGCCAGACGGTCGCCTGGGTGGTGGGGTCGATCGCCATCATGCGGTTGTCACCGTCGTCGTTGAGCATGAAGACGCCGCTGGGCAGCATCTCCACCAGGGAGGGGTGGTTCAATTCGCCCGGGCCCGAGCCCACCTGGTAGGTGTACAGCACCTGACCCTGCTGGTTGAACTCCATGATCACCCCGGGCTGGGTGTAGCCGGCGATCAGGTACAGGTTGGAGCCGATCTGCTGGGGATCAGAGGGATAGCCCAGGGGCAGCCGAACCGCCCAGTCCAGGGCCCCCGCGCTGGTGTAGTTGCTGACCCAGTCGCCAAAGATCTCCGAGATCAGGATGTTCCCTCCCACCAGGGGCGTGTCCCCATTGGGGGCTCCGAGCTGGTTGGGGGGCAGGTGCCGGCAGACTCCGGTGGTGCCGATCTGGCGAGCCAGGGTTCCGTTCGCGTTGATGATCAGAACCCGGCAGTTGTCGATGTCGGCGACCGAGATCTGACCGCTCGGCAATTGATAGGCGTCGTCCGGGGCGTGCAGGTAGCCGGGAGCGCTCCCGGCGATCCCGGGATGCCCGTAGGTCCAGAGCACGTGGCCCGACGGGTAGGCGATCTTGACGATCTCCTGGTAGGTTTCCATGTTCATCACGATGGCGGTGCCATGGTCCGCGAAGAAGGCGTCGTCGGGATAGATCAGCCCCCCCGGAGGGGCGGGGGCCGTGGCGCTCGGGTAGGTCCAGATCACCTGGCCCAGCGGGTTGACCAGGAGAATCTGATTGTTGCCGCTGTCCGCGATCAGAAGGTTGCCCCCGAAGTAGGGGGAGCCGGCTCCTGGCGCTCCCGCGGTCCCGAACGCCTGATTGGGAGTGAGCATCTGCACGGTCGCCACCGGGCCGCTGGCCGTCTCGCCACCCAGTAGCCATGCGTGGCTGCCCAGAACGGCGATGCCGGCATGCGAGACCGGGACCCGTAGGACCCCCGCCGGAAGGGCTCGCCCGGTGTTCGGGTCGAAGGCCCAGATGGTGGGGTTGGGAGCCGTCCCTCCCGCCGCCGAGGTTTCCCCTCCGACTACGTAGAGGACCCCGGTCAGGTTGACTGCGCTGGCCCCGGTCACCGCTTCGGGGAGCGCTCCGACCACGGTGGCTTTGCCCCGGGCCGGGTCGATCACCTGGATCGCCGCGGACGGGGCGCCGCTAGGGGTCTGCCCGCCGAATACGTAGATCAGGTGGCCGAGGGCGGCTGCCGCCGGATACCGGACCGGCACTGGGAGCTGGGCCACCGCCCGAAAGGCCGCTCCGTTGGTTGTGGCCAAAACTGTCGGATCGAAGGTGGAGCCGTCGTAGCCGCCGATCACGTAGGCGGTGCCCCCAATCGACACCGAGACCGAGTCAGAGCGGGCTTGAGGCAGAGCGCCGGTGTCCACCGCGCCGCCCAGCGTCGCCGGCAGCGCCTGCACGGTCGCGCTGCTGGCACTGACTCCGCCTCCGAAGACGGTATCCCGGCCCCCCAGGACCTCGCCTGAGGCATCGTGGAGCGGGCCGAGCAGAGCGCCGCCTGAGGCGGTCGCGCCATTGGTCGAGTCCAGGGTGTAGACCGAGGCCGACGACCCGCCACTGGCGGTGAGCCCCCCCAACACGGTCAGCTGGCTCGGGCTGGGTCCGGGTAGGACCACCTCGCGACTAAGTGCTCCCGGAAGTGTCCAGGGGAGGGTTCCCGATTCCGCTGCCGGTAGCGTCAGGGGCGGCGGAGAGGGGGAGGGAGAGGGGGAGTGGTGCGGGGCCGAGCGGGCATGGGGATGGCCCGACGGGGCGCAGGCGGCAACCAAGATCCCCACCAGCGCGAGCAAGGCGAGGAGGGCGGTTGGGGACCAGCCCCGCTCCGAGTCCGAGGGCCCCTGGAGTCGGCCGAGTGTCGAGCTGGGCAATCTGGCCTCTCCCGCGGCAGGCGTTGAGCGGCGGCCCGAACCGCCCGGCGAGGTGGTGGTAGCCGGGAACTCGACCCCTACTTCCCCGGCCGATGGTATCAGCGTTTCCGGAGCGTCTCCGGGGCGAAGTGGAGGCAGCGCGTCGCCCCGGCGGCGGCACACCGACCGAACCCGCCCCGGTTAGAGGTCAAGTCCCAGATCTCCGCCGGCTGGCCCGGCCTGGGCGGCCGCCGCGATCGCTCCCTGGAGCACCTTGAGCCGACCTTCGCGGGATTGTCCCGCGGCCGCCCGTCCGGCCAGGTAGGCGGCCAAGGGTGCGTACTGGCGGGCGCCCGACGCGTGAGCCGATTCCGCGGCCAGCTCGAGGACCAGCTTGGCCTCCTCTCGGCGCAGGACCGCGTCGGCGGCTCCCAGCGCCTTCAGATATCTGTCGAACCACTCGTTCACCACGTCCCTCCTTGGTCAGGCTGGGCCAGCGCCAGCGCGGCAGCCTCCGCCAGTTCGGCGGGGGTGTTGCAGTTGAGAAAAGAGCGCGCCTGCGGGTCCCAGTCCCGCCACTCGGGCTCGGATACCTCGAGGTGCCGGATCGCCGCCACCGTCTGGCGGAGTGACGGCCCCTGCCCGGGACGGGACAATTGTCGCGCCGCCCGGCCCAGGTCAGCCGCGGCGCTCGCCCGGTAGACGGCGAAGAGCGGCTCCAGCTCCCCCGCTCGCGAGGGGATGACCGCCTGGGCCCAGCTCGCGGTTCGCGCGCGCGCGGCCAGTGCTCGGGCCAGCCCCGGGGAGGGGAAGGGAAGATCGGCGGCGAGGACCAGGACCAGCTCGGTGGCACTGGCTGCCAGGCCCGCGACCAGCCCTGCCACCGGTCCGGTCAGCTGAGGGTCGTCGGGGACCAGAGTCCACCCGGAGCCGTAGTCGCGGGGGCCGGCGATCACGGGTGGGCCGGCCATGTCCGCGACCGCGCCCGCGACGCGGAAGATCAGAGCTGGGTCGGCGGCGCCGGGGAAGGGCAGACCGGCCTTGTCCTCGCCCATTCGGGCGCTCCGCCCGCCGGCCAGGATCAGGAGCCCGAGCATGAGATTGCTCCCCGATCGCGCTGGCTCAGCCGACCGAGGCGGGCTGACTTCGGCCGAGCGCGACGCGCTTCGGGTGCGTGTACACGTTGCAGCCCCGCCCGCGAAGGAATCCGACCAGGGTCACCCCCGTTGCCTCGGCGGCGTGCACCGCCAGCGAGGAGGGTGCCGAGACCGACGCGACCAATCCGATCCCGGCCGCAGCCGCCTTCTGGACGATTTCGAAACCGGTCCGACCGCTGACCACCAGCAAGGCGTCGGTGAGCGGGAGCCGGTCCCGGAGCAGCGCCCGTCCCACCAGCTTGTCGACGGCGTTGTGCCGCCCGACGTCCTCGGCGACGTCCAGCCTTCCGGCGGGCGCGGTGAGCAGACCGGCCCCGTGGAGCCCGCCGGTCGAGTGGAACGCGCGTTGCCCCTCGAGCAACATTCCCGGCAGGACGAATAGCTCCTCGGCAGACCAGGTCGCCTGGCCCACGACGGTGCCCTGGAACGTGGTGAGCGCCTCCAGGGTCGCGCTGCCACAGATCCCGCAGGCGCTGGACGACGGCAGGGCCCGCTGCCAGCCCAGGGCTCCGCCGGGGAGGGGGGAGCGGAGCCCGACGTCGACTAGGTTCTCCGCCTCAAGGTCGAGCTCGACCGCAATCCCGATGTCGTCCAACAGGCTCTGGCCGCTGGGGGCGAGGCGGATCCGGGTGACGTCCGCGCGGGAGTGGATGATGCCCTCGGCGTGCAGCAGTCCCAGCGCCAACTCCAGGTCGCAACCGGGAGTGCGAAGCAGCACCGCCAGGGGCACCCCGTCGACCATCAGCTGGAGCGCGTCCTCCCGGGCGACCGTGTCCTCGGCGACTCGTGCCGAGTCGCCCTCCACCCGGGTCACCATGAGCCCCTGCTGGTCGGAGCGTCCGAGGCGGTTGGGAGTCGCCATGCTTGCGATCGTACAGCCAGATCGGCGCCGGCCCTGGGGGGGAGGCGGTCCCGGACCCGGGCAGCCGATTCGGAGTTCCCCTGCCGCCGGGCGCCGATCAGGCCGGAGGCGGTCCGCCGCTCCAGCAATAGGCGGCGGTCGCTCCCCGCCTGCCTACTCGTCGTGGGGACATGTTCCGACCGGCTCGCCGTGGTGGCAGCCGCAGCGGTCGACGGTCTGTTCCAGGATCAGATCCCCGTCGGGAAAGTGCAGCCGAGGTCCCAAGGAGGGGTCCGCGGCCGGTACCCGGCGCACCTTGACCACGTAGCAGAGCCGCCCGCCACACTCGGTCGCCGCCAGCATGTTCGGATTCCCGGCCCGGACCAAGCGGTCTGCCAGCGCCGCCGACTCCGCCTGGTCGATGCGGCGGTGACCCACCGAGGTGTAATAGGAGCCCCGGGCCAGGTCGAGCGGTGTTCCCGAGAACCCGGAACCCACCAGTCGCACGGCCTCGCGGGTGCCCTGAGCGCCCAGCTCGCTCAGCCTCCGTGCCAGGGTTCCCGAGTCGTCATCAGGGCGGACCGGAGCGGAGATCTGGACCAGCAGGGGCCCGGAGTCGATTCCTCGTTCCACCCGCTGGAAGCTGATCCCGGACTCGCGCTCGTCGTTCACGATGGCCCAGTAGAGCGGCTCTGGGCCGCGGTAGAGGGGGAGCCGCGAGGGATGCACGTTGACCCAGCCCAGGCGCGGTACCCCGAGGGCTCGCTCGCGGAGGATCTGGTCGAAGCTGGCCACCCAGAACAGATCTGCCTCGAGCCGACGAAGTGCCACCAGCGAGTCGTACTCGTTGATTCGGGCCAGTCGGAGCAGGGGGACACCCATGTGATCTGCGATCTGGCTGAGCGCGTTTTCGCCGGCGATCGCAGGGTTGGCTCCCAGGCTGGTGGCGATACCCACCAGATCGACACCCGTGGAGATCAGGGCCAGCAGCATCGCCAGGCTGTAGTCGGAGGGGAAGCCGGCGAAGCCGACCCGGAGAGCCCCGTCGGAGGCGGCTGTGGGGGAACCCGTCGGCGCCATCGGGAGCCGGAGGTCGGGGACCATCCGAAAGGAGGGCTTGCGCCAGAGCCACTCCTCGACCGTGCCCAGCCAGGGACTGCGGAAGGGAAGGTCGATGACGGGCGCAGGAGCACTCAACGAGTTCAATCGTAGTTGTCAGTGGCCCCCAAGCGTCACGGTTTCGTTGACCCTGCGCTACGCGATGCGCCCACTTCGGGTGGCACACTTCATGGCGGCATGGCTGAGCAAGCAAGCACGACATCGGGTGGTCCTGCGTTGCATCAGGGGTTGGTCGATCTCCGGCAGACCTGGGAGCACCTGGCCCGAGAGCTGGCGGCCGGGGTTCCCGAGCTCCCTGGCGTCATCGAGCAGGAGCTGGCCGGACTGACCTTTCCGGATCTGACGGAGGAGACCCTGATCAAGGTCTCCGAATCGGTTGTCGCTCGGGTGGCCGACGCGGGCTTTCCTGACCAGGCGACGGTCCTGTTCCGGCGCATGGGCCGGGCCATGTATGAGCTCCTCCTGCTGCTAGCGACACAGGAGGAGATCCGCGACAGGGGCGCATCCGTCGCTCTCCCAGTCGGTCCCGCGCTGGCGCCCGTCTCGCGGGTTGTGCCTCCCCCGCCGGTGCGGCCAGAGGTAGAGCCGGCGGCTCCGGCTCCTCGGACGGCTCACGCTTCACCGCCGCCCTTGGCCGGGGGAACTCCTGATCAGGCTCCCCTGGCCCGGGCGGAGATCGACTTCGGGGCGCGAGACCCGTTCAGGCCGGCCCGGGTCAGAGAGGAGCTCCGAGCCGTCGCCGCCTCCGACTCAGTCGGCGGGCGCCCTCCCGCCCCCGAGAGTGCCCAGGCAGCCTCGCCCACCGCGGAGCGAGCCTCGCAGACGGCGAAGGCGGACCCGGCCGAGGCTGCCGGCCTCCAGCCCGGTTCGGCCCAACCGTCCCTCGCGGCCCCGCCCGCGCCCCCCGGGGCGACTCCGGCCAGCTCGGCAAGAGCTCCCCGCCCAGCTCCCGCCCAGGCACGGCCTCCTGCTCCCTCCCAACCGGTCCCGGCCGCATCAGTGGCGCCCCCTCGGGTCTCCCGGGAGGGCCCTAATGCGCCCCCAGTCGCGCTACCGAGCCGGCCCGAAGCGGCTCCGGCGCCAGTCCCTAAACGGCCGGAACCGCCCCCTGAAAACCTGGCGCCGCCGCCCCCGCAGCGCGCCGCACCCTCGGCGCCCAGCCCCGCGCCGGTCGCCCCATCCCCTCCCGCACCGGCCCCTCGGGAGGTGAGCGGCGACGAGGCCGCCCTCTGGGGTTTCGATCCCGCGACTCGGGAGTCCGACCGCGCCCCGGTTCCCGCTGAGCAACCGGGACGGGATCCTTCTCCGCTCGTCCCCGCCGGGGCCGGGGCGGTGGCCTCCGGGGCTGGCGTGTCGGCGCGGCTTGCCCCACCCGAGTCGGTGCCCCGGTCGGGGTGGACGGTCCGACTCTCGCCTCGCAGCAGTACCGAGCGCGATCGCAAGCTGGCCGCCCGGCACGAGCACCTGCCCCAACTGCTTGAGGAGATCGTGGCGACGGCGAAGTCGCAGCAGGCAGGACTCTCCAACCGGGGGAACGCCCGCCGAGCGCAGGAGTCGGCCCGCGACAAGCTTCCGCTGGCAGAGGGCGCGGACCCCACGGTTCAGATCAGCGCCCTGCTGGAGGCGGGCAAGCTAGAGGAGGCAGCGGCGGTCGCCGTCCATATGGCGGCAACCGTAGGTGGGGAGGAGGCCGCCCACATTGCCTGCACGGTCGGGGAGGGGGTCAAACAATCCAAGAACTTCGAGCTGGCCGTGCTCTGCTTCACGACCGCGGTGGTCGCCGCGCCTCCCTGCGACCGGGCCTGCTGGCAGCTGTGCAACCTCTCGGTCGAGCGCCGGGACGTGACCATGGCTCCGGTCTGGCTGGAGTACATCGCCCGCCTGCTGCGCGCCCGGGGCGCCGACCTCGACTCCATCTCGGTGTACCGGCAGCTGCTCAAGCTCACCCCCAAGCGCAGCGACATCCGAGAGATGCTGCGCACCTCCTCTTTGACCGGCACCCTGCCCGACTGATCCGGGTCCCCGGGATCCCGGTCCCCAGCCTCAGGCGGGCCGGCCCAGTTCGGCGACCAGTGAGGCGACGTAGCCGGCAGCGCGGCCGCTCGCCTCACCCCCGTGGCTCTCCGCGTACGAGCTGACCAGCCCGCTGCCCACGATGACCCCGTCGCTACAGGCGGCGGCCCGGGCCACCTGGGCAGGCGTGCTGATCCCGAAACCCACCGCCAATGGCTTGGCAGTGATCTCCCGGAGGCGGCCGACTTGGTCCTCGAGCCAGGCCAAATCAGGACCGGAAGCCTCTCCGGTCACCCCGAGCCGGGAGACCACGTAGATGAACCCTTCACTGGCCGCGGCGATCTGAGTCGCCCGGTCGATCGAGGTGGTCGGCGCCACCAGCAGCGGAAAGAGGAGCCCCCGCTTCCGCAGCGGTCCGCGGACCTCCTCGAGCTCCTCCAGAGAGAGGTCGGGGATGATGACGCCGCTGGCCCCGACCGCCGCCGCCCGCTCGGCGAACCGCTCCACACCGAATCGATGAACGGGATTGAAATAGGTGAAGAGCACGACCGGGAGCAGGTGGTGCAGCCGCTCGACCAGCCCCAGGACCGCCTCCAGGGTCGTCCCGGAGAGGAGCGCCCGCTGACCCGCAGCCGCGATGGTGGGACCGTCTGCGATCGGGTCTCCGTACGGCACGCCCAGCTCCAGGATGTCGAGGCCGGCCGCCGCCACCGCCGCCACCACTGATTCGGTGGTGGCCAGGTCGGGATCCCCGGCGACCAGGTAGCCGATGAGAGCCGCCCGCCTCTGCTCGCGGGCGGTCTGGAGGGCCCGGCTGATCGGATCGGCGGCGATCAGCTCAGCCACCACCGGCCGCCTCCCGCGCCTCCCGCTCCAGGATCTGGGCGATGTCCTTCTCGCCCCGTCCACTGAGGTTCACCAATAGGAGGCCGTCGGGCCCTCTCTGCTGGGCGACACGGTCCACCAGGGCGAGGGCGTGCGAACTCTCCAGAGCGGGCACGATCCCCTCCCGCCGGGCGCAGCGGTGGTAGGCGGCCACTGCCTCAGCGTCGGTCACCGCCAGGTAGGTCGCCCGACCGGTCTCCTTGAGCAGCGCGTGCTCGGGCCCGACGCCCGGGTAATCGAGCCCGGCGCTGACCGAGTGGGTGCCGATCACCTGACCGTCGCCATCCTGAAGCAGGTACGACTTGCTCCCGTGCAGCACGCCGATCGACCCGAAGGAGAGCGAGGCCGCGTTCTCGCCCGGCCCGCTGCCCCGGCCGGCGGCCTCCGCGCCCCAGAGCCGGACATCGCGGTCGGCCACGAATCCGGAGAAGATTCCGATCGCGTTGCTGCCCCCCCCCACGCAGGCGATGACATCGCTGGGGAGCCGGCCCCACTGTTCCAGGCACTGAAGGCGCGCCTCGAGCCCGATCACCTTTTGGAACTCCCGAACCAAGTAGGGGTAGGGATGGGGACCGACCACGCTGCCGATCACGTAGAAGGTGTCGCCGGCCCGGCTGGCCCACTCCCGGATGGCGGCATTGACGGCGTCCTTGAGAGTGCGCGTTCCGCTCCCGACCGGGTGGATGGTCGCCCCCAGCAGCCGCATGGTGGCGACGTTCATCGCCTGGCGCTCGACGTCCAGCTCGCCCATGTAAACCTCGACCGGGACGCCCAGCTTGGCTCCGACGGTGGCGGTCGCTACTCCATGCTGCCCGGCTCCGGTCTCGGCGATGAGGCGGCCCATGCCCATTCGCTGGGCCAGCAGGCCCTGACCGATGGCGTTGTTTACCTTGTGGGCGCCGGTGTGGTTGAGGTCCTCCCGCTTGAAGAGCACCGGCGGCCCGGTCGCGGAGAAGCGCTCGGCGTGGTAGAGGGGCGAGGGACGGCCCACGTAGGTCTTCAGAATCCCGTGGAACTGCTCCCAGAAGGCGGGGTCGCCGAGGGCCTGGTCGACGGCCAGCTCGAGATCCCGTACGGCTTGGTGGAGGACCTCGGGTACGTACTGGCCGCCGAAGCGGCCGAAGTAGCCGCGCTGGTCAGGAGGCTGCATCGGCTTCCCGCACAGCTCGCATGAAGTCTTCGAGCTTTTGGGGATCCTTGCTCGCTCTGGACTCCACCCCGGAGCGGACATCCACTCCGTACGGCCGTACTCGGCTGACGCAGTCCCCGACGTTGCCGGGATTGAGCCCGCCGCTGACCACGGAGGGGCGCTCGGCGATCAGCCGGGCGACCCTAGTCCAGTCGAAGCTCCGCCCCGAGCCGCCCCTCTGGGGGGAGGCCGTCTCGAAGACCGGGAGTGCGTCTGGGTAGCGACCCAGGGCGGGCGCTAGGTCGCCGGCGCCCGGAGGCGCTCCGCTGGGCACGGGAAACACCTTCAGATAGGGACGGCGCAGATGACGGCAGAGCTGGGGCGTCTCACTTCCCGAGAACTGGGGGATCAGCCTGGGGATGAGCGTCAGGGCGTGCTCCAGAAAGGCTTGAGTGGGGTCGACGAAAACTCCGACCACGGCGACCTCGGCAGGCACTCCGACGGCGGCGATGGCCGCCTGCTCGGGGCTGATCCGGCGCGGGCTGGGCGCGAAGATCAGGCCCACGGCGTCCGCTCCCGCGGCCACCGCCAACTCCACTTCGGCAGCCGAGGTGCAGCCGCAGATCTTGACCCGGGTCCGGCCCAACCCGCCCGCCGGGCCTAGCGTGGGTGGGCTCGGGACGGTATCGGCCAAGGGTCGATGCCTGGCGCCAAACGGGCTGGTCAAGGCTCCGCCCCCCCCGGGGGTGCCGCCTTGACGGCTCCGACCCAGGCGGCCCGATCCGGGGACCGCATCAACGCCTCCCCGACCAAAAAGGCGGGGACGCCCGACCGGAAGAGGCTGGCGACCTGAGCCGGCGTCTCGAAGCCGCTCTCGCTCACCACCTGCACCGAGGGGGGGACCAGGGGGAAGAGACTCTCGGTCACCCCGGGATCGGTGCGGAGGGTACGCAGGTCGCGGTTGTTGATCCCGAGGAGGGTGGATCCCACGGCCAGGGCCCGCTGCAGCTCCAGCTCAGAGTGAACTTCGACCAGCACCTCGAGCTGCCACCGCCGGGCCTCGGCCAGGAAGGCTGCGAGCTGGTCGTCGGTCAGGCCCGCGACGATCGCCAGGATGGCATCGGCTCCGTACGCCGCGGACTGGGTCACCTCATAGGGAGTGGTCAGGAAATCCTTCCGGAGCAGGGGCAAATCGGTGGCGGCCCGGACCAGTTCCAGGTAGCGCAGCTGGCCCCGGAAGTGGTCCTCCTCGGTGAGCACGCTGATGGCGTCGGCGCCGGCTCGCTGATAGCTCCGGGCGATGACGGCAGGATCAAAGTCAGTGGCGATCAGCCCCGCCGAGGGCGAGGCACGCTTGACCTCGGCGACCAGGGCTGGTGGACGGGCCTGGCGGAGGGCGAGGCCGAACGGACGGCGCTCGACAATAGCCCGCTCGGCCCGGGGGAGCAGCGCTTCGACCGGCTCGGCAGCTATCTCCAGCTCCAGGCGCGTCCGCCGGGAGCCGTAGATCACCGCCAGCATGTCAATCATCGATCGCGCCCGGCAGCTCCTGGCCGCCCCTGAGCGCCTCCAGCGCCGCCATCGCCGCCCCCGATCGCAGGCTGGTTCGGGCCAGGTGCAGGCCCTCGGCCACGTCGGTCGCGGCGCCGGCAACCACCAGCGCCAGCGCTGCGTTGAGTGCTACCACGTCGGACCCGGGTGAGGGCTGGCCGCTGAGGATCCCCAGGACCAGGCCGGCATTTGTCGCGGCGTCTCTGCCCCGAAGGTCGCTCAGAGAGGCCTGGATTCCGTGATCCTCGGGGTAGAGCGTCCAACTCCGGCGGCCCCGGGCATCGAATTGCACCACCGTGGTCGGTCCCTCTCCAGCCACCTCGTCCATCCCGCTGGCGGAGTGGACCACCGCGCCCTCCTCGACCCCCAGCTCCTGCATCGCCGAGGCGAGCAGTCCGACCTGCGGCTCTCCGAACACCCCCACCAGGAGGCGCTGGGCCCCGGCCGGATTGCAGAGGGGGCCGAGCAGGTTGAAGATGGTGCGGACCCCGAGCTCGCGGCGCAGCCCGGTCGCAGCCTTCATGGCCGGGTGGTAGCGGGGCGCGAAGAGAAAGGCGATCCGATCGCGCTCGAGCAGCGTGGCGCTGACCCTGGGAGAGCGATCCAAGGGCACCCCGAGCGCCTCCAGCACATCGGCGCTGCCGCAGGCACTCGAGGCCGCCCGGTTGCCGTGCTTGGCGACCGGAATCCCGGCACCAGCCACCACCAGCGCCGCCGCGGTGGACAGGTTGATGCTGCTAGTGCCGTCCCCCCCAGTGCCCACGATGTCGAGCACCAAGGGCAGTTGGTGTTCCAGGCGGACCGCCCGCTGGCGCATCGCTGTGGCGGCGCCAATGACCTCGGCGAGAGTCTCACCGCGACAGGCAAGGGCGATCAGGAAGGCCGCCGCCTGCGCGCTCGAGATTGACTCGTCGATGATCGCGCCGACGGCGTCTGCGCTCTCCTCGGCCGAGAGGCTGCCGCCCTGGATCAGCCGCCGGAGCTGCTCAGCGTATCCCTCCATCACCTACCCGCCCACCAGGACCGGGACGGCGACCCGCCGGCAGAACCGCAGTCACCCGTTGACGCCGACAGGCGACCGTCGCATCTGGGCGTGCCCGGCGAAACTCCTCGCCTGACGAGGTTGGGAGCGGGCGATCGATCGACCACAGGCTGCATCTCCTCGGGAAAACAAATAAGCCCCGGGCATTGCCCAGGGCTCGGTCATTGCTCGCGCTCGTGGTGACTAGGCGCGCGAGATTGCCGAACCCTCGTGGGGCCAGTACCACCGCCGGTTGCCGATGCGTTGCCCAGTCACTGCCTCGGGATTCTGGACCACGGCCAGGCCGGGAGTCAATCCGGGAGTGCGACCAAGCGGCCGGGTGAGACCGTTTTCTCCGAGCTAGGACATAGCCGCGGCCCGCCACATAGGAACAACAGGGAGCCGCCGTTGGGGGGACCGCACGCCGCGGACTCGCGTAGAGATTGGTCGCGCGTTCGGCCAGGTCCCCAAAGCGGGCGGGGCCACGGGCCGAACCTACGCTGTCGCCTGGCCGGAGGCCAGCTTCCCAAGCCCTGGTAGTTCCCGCTCGAGAGCCTCTCGACCGACGCGAGTCGGAATCCATCTTCATCCCCCGACGGGCTGCCGGGCCAGCCGGAACCGCGTGGACTCCTGAACTCGCCCGAGCTGGAGTCGAGCCCAGACATCCCCCCACCGGCGCGAGATCCCGGCGACCCGAAGCGGTCGTCTCACCCGACGCAACCGGCTGCGATGGTGGGCCTTGACTGGGAGGGGAGAAGTCCCGCAGAATCCGCAGCCTATGGCAAAGGCCGCGGCTCTGTTCTGGTGGTCGAACTGGCCCGATGGGGGTGAAGTGTCCGCACGCGACTGAGCCTGTCAGCGATCCGCGAACACCAAGCCCCGGAACCGTCCGGGGCTTTTTCTTTTCTACCAAAGGGGAGTGGCTAGGTTGGCCTCACTGGATATCCTGCCCGACCAACGCACCGTCGCGGCTACCGCGGGGGACTACCCGCTCACGCCCATGTGGGCGGAGCTTCCCATCGGAGAGTTGCGTCCTGTCGAGGTCTTCCGCGCCTTGGCCAAGGAGGGGCCGGGCATGCTCATGGAGGAGCTCGACCTAGGCGGACGATCGGTGGGCTTCACCATCGTGGGCGGAGAACCCGCCGCCCTGGTGATCGCCGACGGGGCGGGGGTCCGCGTCGAGTCGGTGCGCCGTCCCCTGCCGCTGGCTGAGGGGCGATTCAGCGCCGTCAATGAGCCGGTCATGACCGCGCTCAACCGGCTCGCGGTCCAGCTGCGGGCGCCTCAACTTCCCGACCTGCCGACCATGAGCGGGGGTCTGGCCGGACTCCTCTGCTACGAGGCGGCCGCTCTGATCGATGGGCTCGCCTACCCGGTCGGACGGGGCCGGCAGCCGGTCGACCCGATCACCCTGATGGTCCTGGACCGGGTCGTTGTCTTCGACCACCGCCGCCAGCGGGTCATGTTGGTCGTCCACGTTCCCGCCGACACCGACTACCGGGTCGGGGCAGCCGCGGTGGAGGAATTGGCAGCCCAGGTCCGCAGTGCCGGCCCAGAGCCCACTCCGTCCCCGGCCTCGCGGCAGACGCTGGCGGTGGCGCCCAACATCACCACCGAGATGTACCGCGGCGCGGTCCTGCGAATCAAGGAGGACATCGCCGCCGGGGAGATCTACCAGGCGGCCATGTCGCGGCGGCTCTCCGCTCCGGCCCGCGAGAGCGGGCTCGCCATCTACCAGCGACTCCGCCAGGTGAATCCCTCCCCAGCGATGTTCTTCCTGCGCATACCCGGCGTCGAGCTGGCGGGGTCGTCGCCAGAGCCTCTGATCAAGGTCCAGGGCCGGACAGTGACGACTCGGCCCATCGCCGGTACCCGTCGGCGCGGTGAGGACGCCGAGGAGGACGCCCTTCTGGAGGCGGACCTGGTGGCCGATCCCAAGGAGCGCGCTGAGCACGCCATGCTGGTGGATTTGGCCCGCAACGACCTCGGCAAGGTCTGTACCCCGGGGACCGTGGCGCCGACCGAGATCATGTTCGTGCAGCGCTTCCCGCGGGTGATGCATCTGGTCAGCAATGTGGCCGGGGAGCTCGCCGAGGGCAGCACTGCCCTCGACGCCCTGGCCGGGGTCTTCCCGGCGGGGACCGTCACCGGAACCCCTAAACGCCGGGCCATGGAGATCATCGCTCGTGAGGAGCCCACTGCCCGGGGTCCCTACGCAGGCGCCTGCGGCTACCTCACCTTCTACGGTGACTTGGAGTTCTGCATCACGATCCGTACCGCGGTTGTGTCCGGGGGCCAGGTGCACGTTCAGGCTGGAGGCGGAATCGTGACCGACTCCGACCCGGCCACGGAACTGGCCGAGACCGAGGCCAAGGCCTCGGCGATCCTGGCCGCCCTCGATGGCGGTCCCCGGGGGGCGAGGTGATCCTGATCGTCGACCACCGGGACTCCTTCGTCTACAACCTGGTCCAGGTGGTCGCCGCGATGGGTCATCGGGTCCAGCTGGTGGCGTCGGAGAGCGCCCCGGCGACCGAGCTGGTGGCCCTCCAGCCAGACGCAGTGATCCTCTCCCCGGGACCTGGTCGGCCCGAGCACGCCGGCTGCTTCGAAGAGCTGGTGCGGGTGCTCCCCGACGCCACGCCCTTGCTCGGGGTATGCCTCGGCCACCAGGCATTGGCCAGCGCCTTCGGGGCCCGGGTGGTGCGGGCGCCGCAGCCCGTGCACGGCAAGACCAGCCCCATCTTCCACTCCGGGCAGGCCATCTTCGAGGGACTCCCGTCGCCGTTCGAGGCGGGCCGGTACCACTCCCTGGTGGTCGAGCGGGAGAGCCTGCCTGAGGAGCTCGAGGTCACCGCCGAGACCGAAGAGGGGCTGGTGATGGGAATTGCTCACCGCCGGCTGCCACGATTCGGGGTCCAGTTCCACCCGGAGTCGATCCTGACTCCTGACGGGCCGGCCCTGATGACCCGGTTTCTTGGTCTGGTCGGCGCCCCGGCCTAATGGAAGCGTCCCCGCCGGTTGACACCCGCCGGGCCAGGCCCCAACATAGGCGGCCAGATGAGCCCCAGCCGAACTGCCAGCAGGAGCCACGGAGGCCTGAGCCTGTTTACGTATCGATACGTGAACTCCAGCACGCCTTCCGTGGGCGGCTCTCCCGGGTAGAACACCGGCGGCGGCGAGCAACGGAAGGCGTGGAGCGGGCTCCGCGCCTTTTTTGGTCTAGCCCCGGTCCCGCTCTCCGCACCACTAAAGGAGACCGAGGACTGGATATGGATGAAATCACGCAGCGCCCAACCGAGCCTTCTCGGGAAGGCGTCGTCGGCAGCGCCTGCCGGGGGGTCCGCGGCGCGACCACGCTCGACGACCTCACTGACGCCGACGGGCTCGCGGTCGCGGTGGAGGAGATGCTGGGCCAGATCCTCCGCGAGAACCGGGCCAGCCCGGAGCAGATCGCGGCCGTGATCTTCACCGTGCCCGAGGGACTGGGGCAAATCAATCCAGCGGCTGCCGCCCGCAGGCACGGGTTCGAGAGCGTGCCCCTCTTGGTGGTGCGTGAGCACGGAGGCGACCAGAGGGTGGCCGACTGCCTCAGGGTGCTGGTGCTACTCAACACCAGCCTGACTCAGGCGGAGGTTCGCCACGCCTACCTCCGGGGGGCGCGCCTGCTGCGACCCGACCTGCTGGCCGCGGGAGCAGACCACCAGTGATCGTGATGGAGGCCCACGCCACTAGAGAACAGGTTCGAGCGGTTGTAGCCCGAGTTCAGGCGCTCGGTCTGAAGGCCCAAGTCAACCGGGGAACCGAGCGCACCGTGGTCGGCCTCGCCGGCCACGAGACCGAGTCCGACCTCGACGTGCTGGGGCTGCTGGAAGGGGTGGAGCGGGTGGTCCGGGTACTCCACGACTATCCCCTGGCCAGCCGCGACTTCCACCCCGAGGACCGAATCATCGAGTTGCCCCAGGGGGTCCGACTGGGGGGGAGCGAAGTCCTGGTCATGGCCGGCCCTTGTGCGGTTGAGAGCCGCAGCCAGCTGCAGCGGGCTGCTGAGGCGGTGGCCGCCCAGGGGGTGAAGGTGCTTCGGGGAGGGGCATTCAAGCCGAGGACCTCCCCCTACGCCTTCCAGGGGCTGGGCGGAGACGGCCTGAAGATGCTGCGCTCGGTGGCGGATGACCTCGGCATGGCGGTGGTCACCGAGGTCCTTGCCCCCGAGGACGTGGAGCTGGTGGCAGGTCAGGCCGACCTACTCCAGATCGGAGCCCGCAACATGCAGAACTACCGGCTGTTGCAGGCCTGCTCACAGGTCGACCGGCCGGTGCTGCTCAAGCGGGGAATGTCCGCCACACTCGAGGAATGGCTCCAGGCCGCCGAGTACATATTGGCCGGGGGCAACCTTCAGGTGGCCCTCTGCGAGCGGGGGATCCGCAGTTTCGAGCCCTTGGTCCGCTTCAGCCTCGACATCACCTCGGTGCCGGTGCTGAAGCGGATGACCTCGCTGCCGGTGGTGGTCGACCCGAGCCATGCCGCGGGGCGCTACGAGTACGTGAAGGCGATCGGGCTGGCAGCGGTGGCGGCCGGCGCCGACGGCCTCCTGGTCGAGGTTCATCCCAATCCCAGTGAAGCGCTCTCAGACGGGGCTCAGTCGCTCAACCCCAAGGCCTTCGCAGATCTGATGGGGGGGGCGCGCAAGGTGGCCGAGGCCGTCGGCCGGGAGGTGGCGTGATTCCCCTGGGTCGGGTCGCCGTGGTCGGGGCCGGCCAGGTCGGCACCATGATTGGAGCCACCCTGGTCCGCCAGCGACGCACTGCCGGGGTGAGCTCGGTCTCCCTTTACGACGCCGATCCCGAGGTCGCCCAGGCCGCCCTGGAGCGGGGCGCGGGTGATCTGGTTCTGGCCGACCCCAGAGGCGCGCTCGAGGCGGACCTGGTCATCCTCGCCGTCCCGGTGACCGAGATCATCGGCTGGGTGCGAGAGTTTGGCCCCTTCATGGCTCCGGGACGGGCGCTGCTGGACACGGGGAGCGCCAAGGCGGAGGTGGTTGCAGCGATGGCCCACGCCATACCCGGCGGGGTTCATGCGGTCGGTGGTCACCCGATGGCGGGCAACGAAGGGTACGGCCCGGGCGCCGCCGAGCCGGACGCCCTCCGCGGGGCCGTCTTCGCCATAACTCCCTGCCGGGCTGACGAGGAGGCGCTCCGGATCGCGATCGACCTGGCCAGCGCCTGCGGCGCCCGCCCGCTGGTCATCGACGCCGTCCGACACGACCGCCTGGTGGCCAGGACCAGCCACCTTCCCCACCTTCTTGCCAGTGCCCTGGCCGTGGTCGCCGCGGAAGTCGAGCCTGACACGGCCCTGACCGGAGCCCTGGCCGGGAGCGGATACGAGGGTTCCTCTCGGCTGGCCGCCAGTGACTCGCGGATGGTGGCCGCGTTCGCGTCCGCCAACCGGGGCCAGTTGGAGTCGGCATTGGGGGAGTTCCGGGCCGCGCTGGTGCGGCTCGAGGCAGCCCTGGGCGAGGAGCCCCCGGCCCTGGAGCTGGAACTCAGCCGCGGGCGGCGAGCCCGGGCTTTGGTCCTGGAGCGCTGATGGGAGTGGCCACAGCCCACCCGAGCCGGGCGCCCCTGCTGGGACGAGTTCAACTCCCGAGCGACAAATCGATTTCCCACCGCGCGGTCATGCTCGCCGTAGTGGGGGAGGGGACTTCCCGGATCGAAAACTTCTCGCCGGCTGGAGACTGCCGGGCCAGCACCCGGCTGGCGCTCTCCCTGGGGTGCGCGCTGAACTTGGAGGCGGGCACCCTGACCCTGACCGGGATCGGGATGGCTACCGCCGCCCGCGTCTTCCCTGAACCGTTCGACTGTGGCCGCTCGGGGACGACGATGCGCCTGGCCGCGGGCCTGCTCGCGGGCTACCGTTTCTCAGTGCAGTTGACGGGTGAGGCCCAGCTCCTGGGCCGACCGATGGAGCGGGTCGCTGAGCCGCTCCGACTGATGGGAGCAGAGGTTTCGACTTCCCCCGGGGGAAGGCCACCGATCGTTCTTCGGGGCGGAGGGCTGACCGGGATCAGCTTCACCCCGCCCCAGGCGAGCGCCCAGGTGAAGTCGGCGATCCTGCTGGCCGGGCTCCAAGCCAGCTCCCCGACTGCGATCTCGGAGCCAGTACCCACCCGGGATCACACCGAGAGGCTGCTGGCGGCGATGGGCGCCCGGGTGCGGGTGGTCGATTCCGGCCCTGCCCGGACCGTCGAACTCGAGCCCGGCGGGCTCGGCTCGCTCCAGCTCCGGGTGCCCGGCGACCCCTCCTCGGCGGCGGTGGTCGCCACCGCGGCTGCCCTGGTGCCGGGATCCGACCTCCTGCTCCAGGGGGTCTCGGTCAACCCGACCCGAATGGGCTTCTTCGCAGTCCTGGCCAGGATGGGGGCGAGGGTGGACTTCGAGCCCCTGACCGGGCCCGAGTCACCTGAGCCGAGCGCCGACATCCGGGTCCGCTATGGGGCGCTGGGCGGGTTCCAGGTCGCAGCGAGCGAGGTCCCGGCGCTCATCGACGAGCTGCCCCTGCTGGGCCTGCTGGCTGCCACCGCGGAGGGGGTCAGCGAGGTCCGGGGCGCGGCCGAGCTCAGGGTCAAGGAGAGCGACCGCATTCAGGGCCTCGTGGTCGGACTTAGGCGCCTCGGCGTCGACGCTGAGGAGCTCCCCGACGGTTTCGTCGTCAGTGGCCCGGCCCCCCTACGAGGAGGTAGCTGCGATTCCCGTTCCGATCACCGCCTGGCCATGACCTTCACCCTGGCCGGGTTGGTCAGCACCGCTCCGGTGGTGGTGAGCGGCTCCGCATTTGTCGCCGACTCCTTCCCTGGGTTCTTCGAGCTCCTGGGAGGCCTCTCCTGATGGTCGAGGTGGGACTGGTCGGCGATCCGGTCGCGTACAGCCTCTCTCCGACCATTCAGAAAGCGGCCTTCGCCGCCTGCGGGCTCGACTGGGAATATCAGCTCGTCCAGGTCCCCGCCGGGCGCCTGGAGGCGGCCTGGTCCGCTCTCAGCGAGCGGTTCTATGGGATCAACGTGACCAGCCCCCACAAGGAGGAGGCGGCCCGCCTGGCGGACCGCCTCACTCCGTCCGCTGGGAGCTGCGCTTCGGTCAACACCATCACCTTCGGAAGGGATGGCGTCCTGGGAGACTCCACCGACGGGGCAGGGTTCATGGCGGCTCTCCGGCGCTCCGTCGGGCGGATTCCGGGGAGTGCCGTGATCGTGGGCACGGGAGGAGCCGCCCGGGCGGTAGCCTCCGCCCTGGCTGAGGAGGGAACCCAGGTGGTCGTGCTGGGGCGCAACGGCGTGGCCGGCGGGGCGATCTCAGGACAACTCTCCGCAGCAGGTCGTAGTGGCGTCGAATATCGTGGCCACAGCGAGCTGACGCTGGCAGAGTCGCTGCAGCACGCCGAGCTCTTGGTCAACGCAACCACCCTGGGAGGACCCGCGTTTCCCGATGTCTCTCCCGTCCCCGACCGGGTCCCGCTGGATCCCCGGCTGATCGTGTTCGACCTGGTGTACTGGCCGCGGCGGACCCCGCTGCAGCTCCGGGCCGAGTCTGCAGGGTGCCGGCTGGTCGACGGCCTGGACATGCTAGTCGAGCAGGGGGCGCTGGCCTTTCAGGCCTGGACCGGGCTGGCGGCACCGCTCTCGGAGATGCGCCAGGCGGCGAGACTGGCCGGCGAGGACCCCCGGTGACCCTGCGCCTGCTCACCGCGGGGGAGTCGCACGGGCCGGAGCTGGTGCTGATCGTGGAAGGTATTCCCGCCGGCGTCGCGGTCGACGCCGAGGAGGTCGACCGCCAGCTCGACCGTCGTCGAGGAGGGCATGGGCGGGGAGCTCGGTCCACCAAGATCGAGCGGGACCACGCCGAGATCGTCAGCGGGGTTGTCGGCTCTAGGACCACCGGGTCCCCGGTGGCGGTCCGGATCGTCAACCGGGACTTCGTCAACCAGCCCGCCGACCCGGTTCAGCTGACGACGCCCCGTCCAGGCCATGCCGATCTGGCCGGGGCCGCCAAGCATGGACACGACGACTTTCGCGTGGTGCGGGAGCGCGCCAGCGCCCGGGAGACCGCTGCCCGGGTCGCCGCCGCTGCCCTGGTGCGGCCGCTCCTCAGTGCCTTTGGCATCTCCCTGGGGAGCTTCGTAGTCGGCATCGGTCCGGTCTCGCTCCACCTCGATCTGGGAGCATCCACCGCCGCCTCACTGCGCCGGCTGGCTGAGGGGGCTGAGCCCGACCCGGTGCGCTGCCCGGACGCGGAGACGTCAGAGCGGATGGTCGCCGCGATCGACCGGGCCAAGGAGGAGCGCCAGACTCTGGGTGGGACCTTCATCGTCTTTGCGATCGGAGCTCCGATCGGGCTCGGGTCCTACACCCACTGGGACCTTCGGCTGGACGGTCGTCTGGCCCAGGCGCTCTGCTCGATCCCGGCCATCAAGGGGGTAGAGATCGGGCCCGGATTCGACCTGGCGGCCCTGCCTGGAACCCACGCCCAGGACGCGATCCTCCGTTCAGGCGGCAAGCTGGTGCGGAGTTCCAACTTCGCCGGCGGGGTCGAGGGGGGGATGAGCAATGGCGAGCCGATCGTCTTGCGGGCGGCCATGAAGCCGCTCTCTTCGACCCGCGCTCCGGCAACCTCGGTCGACCTCCGCAGCGGGGCTACGGCCGACCCTCCTTACGTCCGGTCCGACGTCTGCGCGGTACCGGCGGCGGCCGTGGTCGGGGAGGCGATGGCCTGCTGGGTGCTCGCCCAAACGCTGCTGGAGCGCTACGGGGGTGATCGGATGGACGCCCTCCTTGCCGCCGCCCGCCAGGTCGAGGGCACGCAGACCTTGGGAGCCGGGTCGTGAGACAGGTTCCGCTACCAGCCCCTGGCCTGGGACCAGGTCGGCCCAACCTGGTCCTGGCCGGTTTCAGTGCGACTGGCAAGACCGCGGTCGCCCAGCTGGCAGCTGATCTGCTCGAGATGCCCTGGGTGGACCTGGACGAAGCCGCGGAGCAGCGCTCCGGCTTGTCCCTGCCGCAGCTCTTCCGAACGCTCGGGGAGAGCGGGTTTCGGGAGCTTGAGGCCGAGCTGCTCGGGGAGGCGGCGCGGCTCTCCGGGGCGGTGATCGCGACCGGAGGTGGGGCGGTGATGAGCTCGCAGTTCGCCCCGCTCGCGAGCGGGGCGGTACCTATGGTTCTGACCGCCTCGGTCGCGGAGATTGAGTTCCGGTTGGGCGATACCTCGGCACGGCCCATGCTGGCCGACGGCGGCCCGGCCCGGATCCGCGAGCTCCTGGCGGAGCGGGAGCACGCCTACGCCAGCGCCGGGCCGACGGTCGAGACGTCGGGCAAGAGCCTGGTTGAGGTGGCGGATCTGGTGGCCGAGCGGTATCGGGCCGCGGCCGGCCAGAGGCCAGTTGAGGTGACCGTCCCGGGTCCCGGCGGGGCGTATCCGGTTGCAGTCGGGCGGGGCTCGCTGGAGCGGCTGGAGGAGTTGCTGCGGACGCAGCTCCCAGGGGCTGGCCGGGTGGTGGTCGTCGCCGACTCGGCTGTTGCCGGGGATGTGGGGGCCCGGGTTACCAAGCTGCTCCGGGACGCGGGCCGTGAGATCCACCAGATGGCGGTTCCCCGGGGGGAGTCCGCCAAGCAGCTCGCGGTCATATCCGGGCTGTGGGACCAGTTCCTGGCTCTGGGAATCGACCGTGGTGACGTGATCGTCGCGGTTGGTGGAGGCGCCACGCTCGACGCGGTCGGATTCGCGGCCGCGACCTGGTCCCGCGGAGTGCCCTGGGTCGCGGTTCCGACGACCGTCCTGGCCATGGTCGACGCCTCGATCGGAGGCAAGGTGGCGATCGACCGCGTTGGCGCCAAGAACGCCGTCGGCGCCTTCCACCATCCCCGTGCCGTGACCTGCGACGAGACCGTCCTGGGCAGCCTGCTTCCGGCGGTCGCCAGAGACGGCCTCGCCGAGGTCGTCAAGAGCGCGGTCCTGGCCTCACCGCTGCTGCTGGACTGGCTGGGCGACTCCCGCCCGGCTGGTGCAGTCCCGACCCCGCATCTCAGCTGGCTGATCGAACAGGCAGTTCGCATCAAGGCTGCCTACGTCGGGGCCGATCCTGAGGACCAGGGGCTGCGTCAGAGCCTCAACCTCGGCCACACCTATGCTCATGGCCTGGAGGCGGCCAGCGACTTCCGTGTCCCCCACGGTCGGGCGGTCGCGTTCGGACTTGTGGCCGCGGCCGAGTTTGGGGCGGCACTCGCGATCAGCGAATCAGGCCTGCCTGCATCGGTGCGCCGGGCGCTCGACCGCCAGCAGCTGCTCCAGCCGCTGCCTGAGCTGGAACGGGACCGGATTCGATCGGCGTTGCGCCTGGACAAGAAGCGCCGGGCTGGCCAGGCAGCCTTCGTGGTCCCCGTCAAAGGCGGAGCGTCACTGGTGACTGAGATTCAGCTCGAACAGGCGCTAGAGCCTCTGTGGAGACTTTTGGAGGAGGTGCAGGACCAGGTGGAGGCGAAGACCACGACCCCGGTCGGGGCCGGCGAACCATCGGCATGAGGGTGCTGGTGCTGCACGGACCTAACCTGAACCTGCTGGGATCCCGGCAACCAGAGATCTACGGTACAACCACGCTGGCCGAGATTGATCGGCAGCTCGCGGCCCGCGGCGCGGAGCTGGAAGTGGCCGTGCACGCGGTCCAGTCCAACTCCGAGGGAGGGTTGATCGACGCCATCCAGGGTGCCCAGGGAACTGAGGACGGGCTCGTCATCAATCCCGCCGCCTACTCCCACACCAGTCTGGCCGTCCGCGACGCTCTGCTGGCGGTGAGGCTGCCCGCCGTCGAGGTGCATCTCTCCAACCCCGCCGCCCGTGAGGAATTTCGCCACCTCGATCTTGCGGCCGGAGCCTGCCTGGGAGTGGTTGCCGGATTCGGACCCCGAGGCTACCTGATCGCCCTGGAGCAGTTGGTGCTCCACCTCCGGAGCGAACTCCCGGGCTGAGCCGAGCGACCGCGATCCCGACAGAGGACGACCTGGCGGCTAGGTCGCCAACCCGTCCCCTGACCTCCTCACAATGGGCAGATGGAGGTCGGGTTCAGCATCGATCCGGCCCAGGGTCTCAGCCGCGAGGACGAGCTGAACTGCGTTCGGCGAGCTGCCGAGCTCGGATTCCAGAGCGCGTGGACCCCCGCCCAGGCCGACGCGTCCGCCTTTGACCGCTGCCTGGCGTGGCATGAAGCTTGCCGACTTCCCACCGGTGTGGCCGCGGTGCCCGCGTCGGGGCAATCCCCAGAGTTCTACGCGGAACAGGCGATCCGGGTCTGGCAGGCGAGTGGGGGAAACTTCGTGCTCGGGGTGGGGAGTGGCCAGTTGGAGCACCCCGCCAGCGCCATGCCCGACTACCTGGCGAAGCTTCGCCGCCTGGTCCCGCCCGGCCTTCCGGTCTACGTGGCGGCGCTCGGCCCACGGATGTTGAAGGTGGCCGCGGAGACCGGCGATGGCGTCCTGCTCAATTGGTGCTCGACCGCCCAGGTGGCCTGGTCCCGGGCGCAGGTGGAGCAGGCCGCCTCGCGCGCTGGACGTCCCACCCCGCCGATCGTTGAATACGTCCGCACCGCGGTCGACGCCAAGCCCGCCGCCGCGGCTGCGGCTCTGGCCGCAGCGGCGAGAAGCTACGCCTTGGGGCCGTCGGCGTACCGGCGGCACTTCGCCAGAATGGGCTTCTCCGGTGAGTTTGCTGACCCGGTGTCGGCCGCGGAAGGGTCCAGCCCAGCGTTTCCCTCGGCGTTCGGTGCCTGGGGAGCTCCGGGCCTGGTTCGGGGACAGTTCCTGGGGCTGGCCGCGGGCCTAGACTGCGCGATCGTCCGGGTGCTGGTTCGGGAGCCTGGCGATGTCGGTTCAGCGCTGCTGGTTTTGGAGGAGTGCCGCCCCGCCTGAGGTCAGTCTCGGGCCTACGGTCCGGGACCTTGGCGGCCGACGCGGCCCGGCCCGGCCGCGCCTCCTCTTCCACCCGGCGCGCCTGGGGCTAAGGTTCATCTTGCGTGACGAACAGATGTTTGGTATCTTTATTCGATGACCTCCAGCGCCCGCCAGACCGTACTGCCCGAGGCTCCCGCCAGCACGTGGAGTGACATCCTGGGCGACCCCGAGCTGAAGGCGCGGATCGTGCTGGACCAAGTCATTCCGGCCCGCGAGCCTACCTACGGACCGCTTCCCGCGGATCTCGACCAGCGGGTCCGCCAGGGTCTTCAGCGGCATGGTATCGGGGCCTTGTACACGCATCAGGTCGAAGCCATCGAGTTGGCCATGGCCGGACAGAGCGTCGCGGTGGTCACCCCGACCGCCTCCGGCAAGTCGCTCTGCTACCTGATTCCCGTCCTCGACGCGATGGCGAAGTCACCGGAGTCCACCGCCATCCTGATCTACCCGACCAAGGCCCTGGCCCAGGACCAGCTGGCTGAGATCCACCAGCTGTCCGACGCAGCCGAGCTCGAGCTTCGCACCTTCACCTATGACGGTGACACGCCCTCGGGCGCCCGTAGCGCACTGCGCCAGGCGGGCCAAATCGTGCTTACCAATCCAGACATGCTCCACAGCGGGATCCTGCCGCACCACACTCACTGGGCACGGCTCTTCAAGGGACTGCGCTACGTCGTCCTCGACGAGCTTCATACCTACCGTGGGGTCTTCGGGAGTCACGTCGCGAACGTGATCCGGCGACTCGACAGGATCTGCGCCTTCTATGGGGCCAGGCCAACCTACATCTGCTGCTCCGCGACCATCGCCAACCCGCAGGAGCTGGCTCAGCGCCTGCTCGGTCGAGGGGTCGAGCTGGTGGATCGGAACGGAGCTCCGGCACCCTCCCGGCGGGTGGTTGTCATCAACCCCCCGATCGTGGAGCCCCGGCTCGGAATCCGGCGCAGCGCGGCCCGGGAGGCCACCGCCCTGGTCCCGCAGCTGGTCCGGACCGGCTCCCAGACCATCGTCTTCGCGCAGACTCGGCTGCAGGTTGAGCTCCTTCTCAGTCACCTGCGCCAGGAGCTTGATCGCCCTGGAGTGCTCAGCCAGACCTTGGCCGAAGCCCAGGTCCGTGCGTATCGCGGTGGGTATCTGCCTCTCGAGCGGCGGGCCATCGAGGCCGGGCTCAGGTCGGGAGACGTGCGCTGCGTGGTCTCAACCAGTGCTCTCGAGCTCGGCATCGACATTGGACGTCTCGACGCCGCGGTGCTGGTTGGCTATCCCGGCACCATCACCAGCACCTGGCAGCGCCTGGGGCGGGCTGGACGCCGTAACGAGCCGGCGCTGCAGGTGCTCATCACGGGGGGCGGGCCGCTGGATCAGTACTTAGCCAAGCATCCCGCCTTCCTACTTGAGCGATCGCCCGAACACGCCTTCGTTGACCCCGACAACTTGCTCATCCTGGCCGGACATCTCCAGGCCGCCGTCTTCGAGCTGCCCTTCCGAGATGGCGAGACCTTCGGCCCCGAAGTCGCTGTGGAGCTTCTCGAGATACTCCAGGAGGACGGACTGGTCCACCACACGGGGGGCAGCTGGCACTGGGCGGCTGATGCCTTTCCCGCCGATGCCATCAGTCTCCGTACCGCGGCCGCCAGCAACGTGGTCATCCTCGATACCTCGGTCGATGGTCAGGCGCCTTCCCAGGGTCCCCAAGGACCTTTCTCGGGCAGCTCCGGGGGACATTCCGGTTCGGGGGCGCGAGTTGTCGGCGAACTCGACGAATGGTCCGCTCCCCTGTTGGTGCATGACGACGCGATCTATCTGCACCAGGGGCGTCAGTACCACGTCGAGCGATTGGACTGGGAGGAGCGCCGTGCCTACGTGCATCCCGTTTCCGTCGACTACTACACCGACGCCGATCTGCGGGAAGGGCTTCAGGTACTGGAGAGGATGGCCGGACCGTTGGTGGATGAGGGGCGTCGCACGACTCGATCACACGGTGAGGTTCGGGTGAGCGTCCTGGCGGCGATGTACCGGAAGATCCGACTCTTCACCAATGAGACGGTTGGGTCGGGCCCGATTCGAGTGCCGGAACGCGACCTGCAGACGACCGCCTACTGGTGCACTTTCCCTGCCCCGGTGCCGGTCCTCGAGGGAACCCTGGAGGTGGGTCTCGAGTCGGTGGGACACGTGCTCGGTCAAGTCGCCTGCTTCCTCGCCATGTGCGACCGGCGTGACCTCGGAGTGGTAGCTCAGGTGCGGGCCTCAGTCGGCTCGATCACATCTCATCCCCAGGCTCCCGAGCCAGGCGAGTTCTTTCCTGGGGACCGGCCGTCGGTGCAGCCGGCCGGTCCTCTCCTCGCGTCCGCGTCCGAAAGCGCGGACGCACCCTCGGTCTTCATCTACGACGTCCATCCGGCCGGGGTCGGACTGAGTTCCCGGCTTTTCGATCTGCACCCTCAGCTGCTGGTGGCTGCCGTCGCCCTGCTGCGGGACTGCGAGTGCGACTCCGGCTGCCCGGCATGCGTCGGACCGGTCGCTGGGATAGAACCTCACGCCAAGGCGACCGCCCTGGCGCTTCTCGGCGCGTGCGGCTGGTGAGCACGCAGCTACGACTCAAGCTGGATGCTCTCCGCGGAGGCGGGCCGCGGTCTCCCGGCGTCGCTGCCCCAGCAGTCGAATTGAAATCGGCATCCGAGCACCCGGGCGCTTGGGTCCAGTCACCCTCACCGAGCACCCTGGGGTTCGCCTGGGATGGGGCCCGGTCGCTCTGGGTGCGGCGCAGCCGCCTCCGCCTCAGTGAACTGGGGCTGTCCTCAGAGGCCACGTCAGTCCCCAAGCTGCATTCGCTATCTCCCGCGGTGGACGGGCCTCTCAGTGGCCCGCTGGTCTGCTTCGACCTGGAGACGACTGGACTCCAGCGTGGCACCGGCACCGTCCCATTCCTCTACGGATGGGCGTCGGTAATGGGGGTTGATGTCGAGGTCGAGCAGTGGCTTCTGCCTGATCTGGGCGAGGAGGAAGCCCTAGTGGAAGCGGCCCATGAGGTGCTCCTAGGCGCGGGGCTGGTGGTGACCTACAACGGAGCGAGCTTCGACATGCCGCTGCTTCGAACCAGGGCGGTGATGACGGGGCTGGAGCGGGCCTGGCCGGCGACCCCGCATCTCGACCTGCTCCCCTTGGTGCGCCGCCTCTTCCGCCACCGGCTCAGCCGGTGCAGCTTGAAAAGGGCGGAGGAGGAACTGCTAAGGCGACCTCGCCTGGACGACGTTTCCGGGAGCGAGGCCCCTGAGCGCTACCGGCGCTTCCTCAGGGATGGCGACACGGAGTCCCTGGCGCCGGTGCTTGAGCACAATCGTTTGGACCTGCTCTCCCTGCTCCGGCTGATCGATTACCTCGAAGTACACCTCGAGAAGTCCCCGCCCCACCCCGCCGACTGGTACAGCCTCGGCCGGTACGCCGAGGACCGGGGCCATCTCCAGCGCGCCGATGCACTCTACCTGGGCGCCCAGGCGGCGTCGCCGCCCCCTCTGGACAGGGCGGCGGCGCTCCGCAGGACTCGCCTGCTTCGGCGCCAGGGAAGGGACGGCGAGGCCAGCTCGGCGTGGCGAGAGATCTGGGACCGGTGGCGCGATCCCGAGGCCGCTGAGGCGCTCTGCATAGACATGGAGCACCGCCAGGGAGATCCGGGAGCGGCCCTCGACCTCGCCCAGGAGGCGCTCAGAACGGCGCCGGTGGGCTGGGACCGTCGCTTCGCGAAGCGAATCTGGAGACTGCAGTCCCGGCTCCACTCCAGGCGGCGAGACGGCGAGGTCCCATCCCGGCCGGACGGGGGCGCGGAGCTCGACACGTCCGGGCGACCCTGGGCTGCCTGGCTTCCTGGGGGGACCTCTTATGAGGCCTGGCTGGTGTTGCGGAGGGGCCGTGTGCCCGCGCCGCAGGTCGACGTCGGCGCTCGCCGCATTCAGCTCGCGACGGTCCCCGAATTGCCGGGACATCGCCGCTAGGGAACCCGCCCCGGCCTTCTCGGCTGGGCGCCGCGTGACTCTGGTCACCAGGCGCCGGGGCGATTGTCGATAACGTCAGGGCTCGTGCTTTCGCAAATCACACTCCTGGCGCTCTTCGTGGTCACCGCCATCCTGGTGACCACCCGTCCCTGGCAGATCTCTGAAGGCTGGTGGCCGGCGGCAGCGGTGGCGGTGGCTCTGGTGACCGGAGCGGTGACGATCCCTGGGGCGGCTCGCGGATTTGTCAGCAGCCTGGACGTAGTCTCCTTCTTCGCCGGGCTCCTCCTGCTCGCCTGGAAGCTTCGCGACTCCAACTTTTTGGATCCCTACCTCGATTGGATGGAGAAGCGGAGCGGGGATTCGCCGCGCCGACTTCTCTTCGCCGTCGCCGTCGCGACCGTGGTCGTGACGGCCCTGCTTTCCAACGACGCGGCGGCCCTGCTGCTGGCCCCTGCGGTATTTGACCGACTGGTCCGCCGGGGCCTTCCCCTGCCTACTTTCGCAATCACCGTCGCCTTCATCGCCAACGCCACCTCCGCTCTGCTGCCGGTAAGCAATCCGGTCAATCTGCTGATCCTCGACCGCTCCCACATCGAGCTCTCCCGCTACCTGACTGCGGTCACCCCGGGCGCCTGTCTGGGAGTGATCCTCACCGTGGCCGGCTGCCTCCTGCTCGCGGGAAGGTCCCTGCCGGCTCGTATACCGGCCAGTAGGCCAGACTCAGGCCCCAGTTCGGTGGGTCGCCCTCGGACCCGGGGGCTGAAGCTCCTGCTGGCCCTTCTCGTTGTGACCGATCTCGCCTTCGCGGCCGCTCGGCTTCCGATCGGTCCGCCGACCCTGGTGGCGGGCGTCCTGGCGGTGATGGTGGTCCGTGATCCCGGGCTCCGCAGGGTACCTCCAAGCGGACTCGGGTGGGCGATCCTCGCCTTGGTTGCAGGATTCTCGGTCCTGGCATCCGGCCTCGCTCACTCGGCATGGCTCGCGGACGCCGCCGGTCGGCTCTCCGGGGGTGGATCTCCCTGGGGGGCGGGGATGGCGGTGGGGGTGATCACAGCCGTCATCTCGGGCGTGGTCAACAACCTGCCGGCCGCGCTTCTGGTCACCTCGGCCCTGCAGGCGGGCCACCATCTCGGGTCTCTCGCCCTCACCGCCATCGTCGGCGCCGACCTCGGACCCAACCTGGCGCCCTTCGGCTCACTCTCGACGATTTTGATCCTGGCCGCGGCCCGTCATCGACGGCAGCCGGTCTCCTGGCGCCAGCTCGGCGGTCTCGGGTTAGCGGTCGGCCCGGCGGCCTTGATCGCAACCCTGGCAGTTGTGGCGCTGACCAGGTAGAGATCGCGCACCAGGAGTCTTCAGAGCGCACTGGTTTGACGGTCACTGGGAAGGCATGCCGAGTCAGCGACAGCCTGGGCGCGGAGGTCGGGGCTGCCTCGAGCAACAGCGCCTTGGGAAGAGTGGCGCAAGGCCCGAATCCAGGCCGACCCTAACGAGTTGTAGACGACGGTCGGAAGATAGAGTCGGCGGCGTCTATCAGCGGCAGGTGAGGGTGCCCGGCGCAGGGAGACGCCAACTGCCCGGCCGGTATACTCCAATACGGTTGGGGGCCCTTGATACGTAGTCGATGGACAGGGGTCCCCTATCTAAGGCTGATCTCGCGGGAGTGGCTCAGTGGTAGAGCGTCTCCTTGCCAAGGAGAAGGTCGCGGGTTCGACCCCCGTCTCCCGCTCCGCTGAGATCCGTCGGGTGTCGCTCGGGCCGGACGGCGCGTCCCACAGTGATCCAACACGTCCCGCTGGGTAACGATCTCGGAACGCCATCGGGAACACGCTGCTCCCGTTCCGCGGGACGCACCGTCGTCGCAGGAGTACTCACCCGCATGCAGAGCCCATACCCCTCTTTGCCAATGACCGGCGGCTCTACAGGAGCTGGGGGCCCGAGGTCAACCCGCTTCCGTCTGGCATCGCCAAGTACGGCGGTGGTCTTGGTCGGGCTGGCCGTGATTTTGGTGGCGGCCCTCACGGTGCTATCTCAGCTAACCCACGACCCTCAAGACAACCTAGCTGGAGAAGCGCTGGGGCTGGCTACCGCTGTGCCATTCGCCGCGGTGGGTTTCGTGGTGGCGAGGCGGCAACCCCAGAACCCGATTGGCTGGATTCTGCTGGCCTCCGCAGTGTGCTTTCTGCTCACCAATGTCGGGACCACATATTCGGTCATCGACTACCGGCTAAATCACGGGTCGCTGCCGCTCGGCTGGCTGGCTGTATCTCTAGGCTTTCTTTGGATTCCCTGGCTCATGCTGATGGCTCTGCCAGTCCTGCTGTTCCCGGCTGGGAAGGTGCCCTCATCGCGCTGGCGGTGGTCGCTGTGGGCCTATCTGATCGCTTTCGGAATCGCAACCATCTGCTCCCTTGGGCTCGGAGTCATCATCGGCCTTGAGCGGCACCTACAGATTCTCCTGGACGGTAGTCCCAATACCAACCACTTGACAGGGGTTCTGCGCGCCTTGAACGGTCCCAGTGAACTGTGCGCCCTGATCGTGCTGGTGCTATGGGTGACGTGGATCGTGCGTTTACTGGTTAGCTACCCCCGCACGACCGGAGATCATCGCCAGCAGACAAAGTGGCTGATGAGTGGCGCGATGATCACGGTGATCGCGCTCGTAGCCTCGATTGGCCTGAGTCCGAAGGTCCCCAGCAGCAGTTCCTCCGGGGTTTTGCAAGTGCTGGTGGACGGCCTGCTCCCCCTCGGACTCGCCGCACTTCCGATCGGAATGGGAATCGGAATCCTCAAGTATCGTCTCTACGACGTCGACCGCCTAATCAGCCGGACGCTGTCCTACGCCATCGTCACCGGGCTGCTGATCGGGGTCTATGTCGGCCTGGTTACCCTGGCTACCCGGGTTCTGCCCTTCTCGTCACCCCTGGGCGTCGCAGCCGCTACTCTCGCTGCCGTCGCTCTGTTCAACCCCTTGCGTAGAAGGGTTCAGACGCTAGTGGATCGTCGGTTCAACCGGGCTCGATACGATGCCCGAGCGACGATTGAGGTCTTTGCCCATCGACTTCAAGAGAATGTCGAGCTAGACGTGATCAGCGCGGAGTTCGTCCAGGTGGTGCAGGCGTCCTTGGAGCCTGCCTACATCTCGCTCTGGTTGAGGCCAACTGGCCCAGGCGGCTGAGCCCGAGCCTCGAGGGGCAGGTGGCGCTCCGCTCGAACTGCACCCCACGAGGAACGGATCCTGATGGGCTGGCTGAGTCGGCCCATGAATTAACGTTAGCTGGTGCAAGCGACGTTGCACTTGGGCCACTAGCTGGCCTTCCGCACGGGCTCTGTTCTCGCGGAATGCCAGAACGGGCTCCGTTGGCCCAATCCGGATAGCGTTCGACCATTCGAGGAACGATGCCGGCCGCTGTGGACTCCTCGGCCGCGACTAGGGAGAAATCCCGCAGATACTGCTGGGATTCCCCAATTATCTTCGGATCGTCGTCGTTCTCGCCCTTCTTGTGGCAGGCGCGGTGGCACTCTGGACCGGCCGGACTAGAGTGCCCCGCGGTCCGCACGGCGCGCGGGAGGATGAGGCGACTATCAGCGCGCCAGCGCTGGTTGAACGGAGGCTCGGACGTGCTGTTGGGCGGTAAGACCGCGGTCGTGTACGGAGGGGGCGGCGCGATCGGCGGCGCGGTCGCGCAGGCTTTCGCCGAGCAGGGGGCGCACGTCGTAGTTGTAGGGCGCACGCCTTCGTCGCTCGAGCGGGTCGTCAAGCCACTCACGGAGCAGGGTCTTAGCGCGCAGGCCGCCCAGGTCGACGCCCTTGTCGAGAAGGAGGTCGAGGCGCACCTCGACGGGGTCGTGGCCGAACACGGAGGCATCGACATCTCCTTCAACGCGATCAGCGTCGCCTACATCCTCGGGGGACCGCTGCATGAGATGCCCGTCGACGACTTCGTCAGGGGTATCGCCGATGGGATGCGCACCAACTACCTCACCGGTGTCGGAGCGGCGCGACGGATGGTGGCACGCCACACTGGCGTCGTCCTCGGGTTCAGCGCCAGCTCCTGTCGCCGACCGCTTGCTCACCAGGGCAGCTTCGCCGTCGCCGGGGCTGCCATCGAGGCGCTCTGTCGTCAGATCGCGACGGACTACGGTCCGGATCGGGTGCGGGCGGTGTGCATCCGGTCGGCCGGGTCGCCCGACGCTTCCGGCGTCGATGCCGCCCTCACCGCGCTCGCTGAGGTTGAGGGCATCTCCCGCGACGCGTTCGAGGCGCGCATCGCTGAGCGCACCCTGCTCAAGCACATGCCGCGGCTCCGCGAGATCGCCAACCTCGCGGTACTGGCTGCCTCCGACCTCGCGTCGTCGATGACCGGCGTCATCGCCAACGGCACCTGCGGCGAGGCGACCGACTGACCTCTCAACGGGTCGTCGGGACGGCGTCGGGAGCGGTTCGCGAGCATGGATTTGCCGGGGTGCATGGGAGACGCTCCGGACCGGCTGGCCGATTCAGCACGTCACCGCCGGTTCGAATACGCGTATCTACGGCCCAGCCGCCAGCTTACGCATTACCGCTTGGGGGAGCATACAAGTGGACACGTTCTTGAAGTGATGTGAAGTCGGCCGCACAGCGCTAGGGGTCAAATTATTGCCAAGGAGAAGGTCGCGGGTTCGACCCCCGTCTCCCGCTCCACTGATCTCAGGTTGAGCTGATAAGTGGACAAGCGATCAATCCGCACCGGTCTCCCACCAGTTCACGGCCACATCACGTAGCCGATCGTTCGTCTACGGTCTGAGGAGGTAGCTCAGACCGTGGCCAAACTTCCAGGAATGAGCCAGCTGGCCCGTCTGCCGTAACGATCCGGGATCGTGCGGGGGCTAGACTCCTCCTGGGCCGCCGACCGTGGCTGGCGGCCCAGGAGGAGCTACACCCATGTCTCACCCGTCCCAGGAACCGCCAGAGAGCGGTGGCAATCGTGCTGCCGTAGCTCCGAGGGCCACGGGCTTCCCCTTGGCGACGCACGCGGCGGCGGCGCTCCTCGGCGTGGTGCTGCTACTCCTTATCGCCGGTGTTGTCCTCAGTGGACCTACGCGCCAACCCGTAACCCTCGCCAACTCAGCCCTTCCCTTTGCCTTCGGATCCTTCGCATCGGCGGGCTTCGTGGTAGCACTGCGCCAGCCCCGCAATCTCATCGGTTGGATTCTGTTGGGTACTGCGCTGTTCGGAGTCCTGAGTGCCACCGGCGCGTCGTACGCGGCCTGGGACTATCGATTCAGTCATGGATCGCTACCGTTGGGAGTAGCGGCGGTGTTCCTCCAGCTTGGCTGGGCGCCAGCGATAGCCCTATTCCCATTGCCCGTGCTGCTGTTCCCAGACGGACATCTGCCGTCTCAGCGTTGGCGATGGGTCCTATGGTCGTATCTGGCGATGGGAATGGTGTGGGTGGCGGCAAATGGGGGCGTCGCCGCGACCGGGGTCCTCGGGCAATCCATCAAAGTGGACCCGACCGGCCAGCTCTCCGTCCTTGACCACCCGACTGGGCTGGCGGCGCTGGTGTACAACGGCGCAGAGCTGATATTGCCAATCTACCTAGGGTTCTGGTTGGTCTGGGTCGTGCGGCTAGTCGGTAGCTATAGGAGGGGGAGCGGGGAGCAGCGCCAGCAATTTAAGTGGTTCTTGGCTGGTGCCACCATCAGCGGATTCGGCCTTCTGGTTTCGTTTACCACGCCAACTAATGCCTCGGTGACAGCTCAGGTGATGGGGCTCGTGTCCGGGCTCCTGCTGGGCGCACTCCCGCTCGCACTCGGCGTGGGGATCCTCAAGTACCGTCTCTACGACGTGGACCGACTCATCAGCCGGACAGTCTCCTATGCCATCGTCACCGGGCTGCTGGTCGGGGTCTATGTCAGTCTGGTCACCTTGGCCACCCGGGCCCTACCCTTTTCGTCCCCGTTAGGAGTCGCCGCCTCCACACTGGTGGCAGTTGCCCTGTTCAACCCCCTCCGCAGGCGGGTCCAGCGGCTGGTCGATCGCTGGTTCGACCGGGCTCGCTACGACGCCGAGGCGACTATCGATGCCTTTGCGCACCGCCTCCGGGAGGACATCGATCTGGATATGGTCAGTGCCGAGCTCGTCGACGCCGTTCGGTCCTCGGTGGAGCCTGCTCACATCTCGCTGTGGTTGCGGCCAACTGGCTCAAGCACCTGAGCACGACTGCCAAGAGGCCGGTGCCACTCCGCGCAGGCTGCCCCTTGCGAGGGGCGGGTCATCGTGGGCAGGCTGAGTCCCCAGGGAAGTGACCTTCGAAGGGACTGTGGGGAGCATATAAGTGGACACACTGTGGTGACCCCGCTAATCTCGGCCGCACAGCGTACAGCTTCAAATACTTGCCAAGGAGAAGGGCGGGGTTCGACCCCCGTCTCCCGTTCCCCGCGGGCTCACATCCGTTCAGGGCAACGAGTTCGGAGCCGCGTAGCATAGGTCGGCCGAATGCCGTTGTCCTACAACGCTGGACTCCGCTGAAAGTCGATGGAGTTTGCTTACTCCGGACCGCGCAGTTGCAGGCGCGCGGCACTGACGTCTTCCCTGCCATGGCCGGCTTCGACAGCTGCCCGCCATTGCTTAGCCAAAGCAGTGAGCAGAGGCAGGGTGTCACCGTGTGCTGACGCGATCGCCAAGTCCACGTCCTTGAGGGCCCATTCGAGTGGAAACTCGGGCGCAAAGTCGCCCCGCTCCATCTTGTGCAGCTTGGCATCCGCAATGGGTGCGTCCAGGGGACCGCCTTCAATGGCGTCGGCCAGCTTGGCAGGGTCGATGCCCAACTGGTCCGCCAGTTCCAAGGCCTCAGCCACTCCCTCAATGAGTATCGACATGTACGCGTTGATGACCAACTTCATCCGGCTCCCCTGGCCAGCTCCACCGAGCCATACGGTCTTGCGCCCGATCGCGGAGAATGCCGGGCTCACGATGGCGTTCGCGCCAGGCGGTCCGGAGGCTAGGATTAGCAGCTGCCCCGCCTCGGCTGGTCCCTTGCTGCCAGATACGGGCGCATCCACGAACATGACATCGGGCCGTACCTCGGCCAGCCGCCGCACGATCTCAGCCGTGGCCGCAATGCCAATCGTTCCCATCTGAGCCCACACAGCTCCTTTCGAGAACGCCTGGGCCACTGCCCCATCGAATACGACAGAGTTCACGACCTCGTAGGTCGGAAGCATCGTGATCACGACGGCGGCTTCTCGTACCGCCTCGTGTGAGGAAGCAGCCACCGTTACGCCATCGGCGGAAAGCGCCTCTGTCGCCGCCGCAGAGCGGTCCCACACACTCGTGTGCAGCCCGGCCGCGACCAAGTTGCGCGCCATCGCGGAGCCCATGATGCCAGCGCCGATCACTGCTACGTGCAGATCTGTGCTGGCTCGCTCTGGGGCAACCATTTCGAGTCTCCTTACCCACTCAGCTAATGCGGCGCGTACGCGTGCATTCGGTCTCGATCTCGCCTGAGAGAGTACCCCATTTCGCGCCGGTCAGGGAGTTCAGCTCCCCGTCCGCGGGTCCGTCAGTCCGGGACGGGGTCCCGCGGCAAGATCCCGCGCTCGTTCTGTCGAGTCACGCCATGGAGAACGGCTCCAGGCAAACAGCACCAGCGCGAGCACGGCGACGCTGGCTATCGAAAGTCTTCCGACCAACTGGCTCGGATTCAGGTACAGTGAGAACTCGGGCAGGATAATCAGGGCAGCAAGCGTCGCCACGCCCTGAGGGGTGTGAGCGTCGACCCCGTTAGGTCCGAGCGCAACCACCAGCAGGGGCACCAGAACCAGCATGTCGTTGCTGTGGCTGTATGGGGATACCAGGAACCACACGCCCACCGGCAACATGACCGCCCACACCAGCCGGGTGGACGGAGGCAGTCGTGTCCACATCGAACCAGCGCCCGTTCGCCAGCCGAGCCACCCGATCAGCCCCAATCCGGTGGACACGATAATCAGGGTCACTGGGCTGGTCAGAGATGGCGCTAGGTGGTAGCTGGCTGGGGCAAAGCGGAGCAAGCCGGGAAGCCCGGCCAGGTCAGGCTGAACCGCTGCGATCGAGGAGGCGAAGGATCCGATCGCTCGGCCCCAATCCGGCAGCAGCGACGGATAGACGAGCGCTGGGATCCCGAGGAGAAGCAGGCCCGCGGCGATGGCGCCGATGGCGAAGCGTCGGGCTTCTCGTTCGCGAAGCATGGCGACGAATAGGACTACGGGAAAAAGCCACAGCAACTGTGGCTTAAGCAGCGCCGCCGCCGCCGCCAGCGCTCCCGAGGCTGCCGGCCGGCGTCGCACCGCGCCGAGAATCGCGAGGGACTCGAGGGTCAAGACGAACCCATCCATCTGGCCAGTAAGCAGGCAGCGCCAGAGGACGCTCGACAATGCCACCCCGGCGACCAGCGGCCACCACCGGTTCCAGCCCAAAGTGTGAGCCACGAGCCCGGTGCTGATCAGAACGAGCGCGCCGCTGACCACGATCCAAATCGGAAAAGCAATACCGAAGGCTAGGTGGCTCACCGGCAGCAAGGCGATCGCCACCCAGGGTAGGTACTGAAAGGCCTGGTCCAGGGCTACCCCGTTGACGATGTGATACGGGGTGCCGCCGTGGCTCAGCGTCGTGGCTGCTTGGTAGAACACCGCAAAGGCCCCCCCTCCCTCTTTGGCCAGAAGAATCAGGAAGAGGAGGGTGCTGGCTACGCTGATGCCGCCCAAAAGGCCCACCACCAGAGGCTCCACGGACGCTCGGCGGCGAGGCATTTGGGGATCGTAGCAATGGGTGGGGAAACCCTAGTCACTCTGGCTGCCACTGACTTCCTAGGAATCGCCCCCTCCGGGTCGCACCGCCTCAGTCCCGGAGCCTGGCTGGGGCCGGAAGAAGGCCCGCTCCTCACGGCGCGCTTGACGGGTCCCCTCGCCCGCGATACTGTGCAGCGAACGTCCCTTGGCGGCGTGCAGATTCGGTCGCGGAGTTGGGAACAGTGCGAATTGAATCGGCGGTGACGTCGCTCAGCTGGATCCCCTCGGAGGCGATCACCCACGTCTCGGCCAGGCTCCCTTTCGAAATGGGAGTCGCGCACTATGACGAGCCCCCGCCTGATGTGCTCACGGACCTCGACGAGCTCGGTAGGCTGGACCGTTTTCGGTTTGCCAACGAACTCCGCGCCTGGATCGAGGTCGACAGGGGGAGGGTGGTGGGGTGGGGCCAGAGCGGGGGAGGGAAGATTGGCTCCACGACGCTCCGGCTGGGACGGCGTCAAGCGACGTTCCAAGCGACCGCGCTCCCCGACCTCCGTCCCGAGCCCCAGGTTTCGGAGGAGCAGGTCGTGTTCCGGCAGACCTGTGGGGGCCGGACCGGGGTCCCGGCTCCCCGCCGGGTGCGACGAGCGCCCTTTGTCCAGATCGCCGCACCGCTGGCCTGGACGACCCTGGCGCTGACCATCCGGGCCGATGGCACCTCAGACCATCAATTGGTTGGAGCCAGCCCCTTCCCCCGGCACTGGCTCTACCGGGAAGACGGCCAATTGACCAGCAAGAGTGGTCTGATCGACTTTTCCACCTGGTACACGACAGCGTTCGGCCGGCACAGCCCCTGGGGCGATTCCGACTCAGCGGCACTCACCACCCTGGTGGAATCCTCCCTCGAGCGCAACCTCTCGATCGTGGTCATGGATGGCGAAGTCGGCCGCCACATCCGCACCGTCCCAGCGGGCCAGGTGATCACCGAGCAGGGTGCCGCCGAAGACGATCTGATCCTTGTGCTCGACGGAGTGGTGCGTGTCGAACTGGACGGTGAGCTCCTCACCGAACTTGGCCCGGGTGCCCTGCTCGGAGAGCGCGCCAGCATCGAGGGGGGTCGACGCACGTCGACGCTGCGGGCGGTGACCGCTTGCCGACTTGCGGTCGTTCCGAGCGATCGGATCGCGCGCGACAAGCGGATGGAGTTGAGCCGCGGCCATCGACGCGAAGAGGAACCCGAAACAGCGGTCGATCAAGACTGACCCTTCCGACTGGTCGGAGCGGGGGAGGAGAGCCGGCCGCCCGTTCCTGGAGTTGCGCCTCCCCGAGGTCGGCAAGATCCGGATCCGGCCTGGGTCAGGCGGTGGGAGACGCCCTCGTCCCCCTCCAGCCCACCCGACCCGGTTGGCGCAGGCCTACGTGCGCGCTGGATGCGAAGTCAGCCAAGCCAGAACTCCCCTCAACCGCGGCGGTTAGAATCCAACCTTGCGCCGGATCCGGCGCGAGGGGAGGGGCAGCCTTGAGCATCGACAGCACCGGAACCAACACTACGGCGTGGGATCGCTACGGACGGGCCCTGATTCGAGCGATGGCCGAGGTCGTCGCGGAGGTCCCCGATGAGCTCCACGAACTGGTTTTGGAGACTGCTGACTTCTGGCTCTCGGTGGGGCTCTCGATCGGCACCCAGCGCCCCGAGGCCGGTCTCCGACTGCTGGACATCATCGAGTCCGAGTCGATCGGCCAGACCGAGCTGGCGGCTGACGCCGAGGCCTTTACCGGCGAGGCGCTGGCTTGAGGCGGCGCAGCCTGGTCTCCCAGCTCTACCGGACGGCGCGGATTGCCAATGACCTGAGCACCGTGGCCTCCGGCAATCCGCACCGAATCGCTCGGCGGGCCCGCAATCGGATCGTGGGGCGGGCCCTGGGGCGGGCGGGAGTTTGGCGGGCTCTCTGGCGCTAGCGGCTCGGAACGCCGGGCGGGGCGCCCGCAAAATCGGGGCGCAGCTGCGAGGAAGAGGGGACAGAAGGGGCAGGCGCCAGGGCCAAGCGCGGAGTCGACGACCCTCGGAAGGAGCGCAGCCGGGAACTGTTCCAGACGACAAACGCTGACGAGAGCGCCATCGCGGCGCCGGCGATAAGAGGGTCAAGGCGGCCCAGGGCGGCCAGGGGGATTGCGACTACGTTGTACCCAAAAGCCCAGGCCAGATTGCCGCGGATGGTCCGCACCGTCCGGCGGGCCAGGCGGATCGCGTCGGGAACGATGGTCAGATCGTCGCGAACCAGGATGAGGTCGGCAGCCTTGATGGCGACGTCGGTGCCGGATCCGATCGCCAGGCCGAGATCGGCCACCACCAGCGCCGGGGCGTCGTTGACCCCATCCCCTACCATGGCCACCGAGTGCCCCTGGGCCTGAAGTTCCTGGATGAAGCGCACCTTCTGGGTGGGCAGTGCGCCCGCGACGACCTCCTCGATCCCGACCTGAGCCGCCACCGCCCGAGCGGTCGACTCGTTGTCTCCAGTGAGCAGAATGCAGCGAAGGCCGAGGCGCCTAAGTTCCCGGATCGAAGGCGACGCCGACTCCTTGACCGTGTCGGTCACGGCCGCTGCCCCGACTGCCCGGCCATCTCGCGCCACCAGTACCGCGGTGCGGCTCATCACCTCCCATCTCCGGCAAGCCGCCGACAGCTCGGCCGGAATGCTCACCTGGTGCTCGCGGAGGAGCGCTGCCCGACCCACCACCAGCTGGTGGCCGCCGACCGCGCCACTCGCCCCGAGACCCGCCAGGCTCCGGAACTCGGTCGGCTGCTGCAGGTCCGGGAATTCAAGACGGGCGGCCGCTGTGACCGCGACGGCGACCGGGTGCTCACTAGCCTGCTCGAGGGCGCCCAGGTCGTGCAGGAGTGTAGCGTGGGGTTCGCCCGCTATCGTCAGCAGCTCGGCCAGCTCCATGCGCCCCAGGGTCACGGTTCCAGTCTTGTCCAGGACCACCGTGTCGATGACTCGGGAGGTCTCCAGCCCCTGGTGCCCCTTGAAGAAGATCCCCAACTGGGCGCCCCGGCCGGAGGCGACTCGTAAAGCCGCGGGCGTGGCCAGTCCAAGCGCGCAGGGGCAGGCGATGATCAGCACTGCCAGGCCGGCGCTGAAGGCGGACTCCGGCGACTTCACAAGTACCATCCAGGCGGTGAAGGTGAGTGCGGCGAGCCCGATCACAGAGGGAACGAAGACCGCCGAGATGCGATCCGCGAGCCGCTGTATCGAGGCCCTCTGAGTCTGGGCTTGGTCGACCAGCTCGAGCATCTGGGCAAGTTGCGTGTCCTCGCCGACGTGGGTCGCCGCCACGATGATCCGCCCCGACAGGACCACGGTTCCTCCCACGACAAGGCCGTCGGTGGTGACGTCGACGGGGAGTGACTCTCCGGTCATGGCGCTGCCGTCGACGACGGCCCGGCCCAGGGTCACCCGGCCGTCGGCGGCGATGATTTCCCCGGCCCGCACCACAAACCGGGTGCCGGTCCGAAGGTGGGACACCGGCTGGCGCTGCTCGGTCTGGTCCGGCAGGATGATGGAGACCTCGGTCGCGCCGACGGCAGCCAGTGCTCGCAGCGCGTCGCTGGCGCGCTTCCTGGCAAGCGCTTCGAAGAAGCGGCCGGCGAGCAGGAACGTCGTCACCCCGGCAGCGACGTCCAGGTAGAGTGCCCCACCGCCCTGGTGCAGCAGCACGTAGAGCCCGGAGCGTCCAGGCTCACTGAAGTCGCGGAAGAACATGGCGTAAATCGACCATACGGTGGCGGCCGAGATTCCCATTGAGACCAGGGTGTCCATGGTCGCCGAGCGGTGCCGGAGCGCTCGCAGGGCCGCGCGATGGAACGGCCAGGCGGCCCAGACCACGACCGGGGCACCCAGCCCGATGAAGAGCCACTGCCAGCCGGGGAAGCGCAGCCAGGGAAGGATTGAGAATGCGGTCGACCACTCTCCCAGGGGCATGAAGAGGAGAGCGGCGACCAGCAGCCTTCGGCCCAGGTAGCGCACCCTCCGCTCGTCGTCGGCCGGATCCTGGGACTCGGTTCGGCCCGAGTCGACCAGCTCGGCCCGGTACCCAGCCGACTCCACCTGCTCGATCAGTCGCCGGACCGGGAGGCCGGCAGGGAGCGACACGGTCGCCCGTTCCGCGGCGTAGTTCACCCGGGCTTCAACGTGTTCGAGTTGATTGAGATTCCTCTCGATCTTGGCGGCGCAGGCTCCGCAGGTCATGCCTTTGATGGCCAGGCGGACCTGCTGCCGGGTTGCCTCCGCGAAGGGGTATCCGCCGTTGGGGGAGTGGGGCGGCGAGTCAGCTCCTGCGGTACCCCGTCCAGCGCCGCCCCCGGTCGGCTGCTCCACGTCGCTCGAAACCGAACCTGGATTGGGTCCGAAGCGCTGGCTGCCAGGGGGAATGGCCAAGACCCGGTCTACTCTACCCTCGGCGCCGGGGACCGCTCGAGGGCGGTGTCGGACGATCTCAGCTCAACTTGCCGGATCGACCGAATCGCTGGCCGGGTCGCGGGGCGTGGCGCGGACCAGGAGTCTGATTGGGCGGTCCACCGCGACGTAGTCCCAGGCCCAGTTGAGGAGGGTCAGCAGCCGGGCTCGAAAGGTGAGGATGTTGACCAGATGCACTACCAGCCAGAATGTCCACCCGAGGAAGCCGCTGAACTGAAAGGGACCGATCTGGGCGATCCCCGAGTTGCGCCCCACCGTGGCCATGATGCCCCGGTCGTGGTACCGGAATTCCGCTACCTCCCCGCCTTCGCTCAGGGCTCGAATGTTGCGTGCCGCCAGGCGCGCTTGCTGGATCGCGACCTGGGCCAGCATGGGCAGGCCGGCGAGGCCGCAGATGTCGCCCACGACCAGCACCTCAGGATGGCCCGGCAGCTGCAGGGTCGGTCCCACCAGCACCCGACCGATGCGATCGGTCTCTCCACCCAAGCGTGCGCCCAGCGGGTCACCGCGAACTCCGGCGGTCCAGACCACCGAGGAAGTGGTCAGGACCCGGTCGTCGGTCAAGACCAGCTGCTCCGCCCCGATGTCCCGGACTGTGCTGTTGAGCAAGATCTCGACTCCGCGACGCGCCAATGACCGGGTCGCCGCCCGCCTCAGCCGAGGCTTGAAGCTCCCCAGAATCTCCCCCGACGCCTCGACGAGAAGAACCTTGGCTCCGGAGATGTCGACGCCTCGGAAGTCCTTGCGCAGGACCAGATGAATCAGTTCCAGCAGCGCCCCAGCGAACTCGACTCCGGTCGGACCTCCGCCGACCACCGTGAAGGTGATCAGCTGGGCCCGGCGTGAGGGATCCGGTTCCCAACTCGCCATCTCGAAGCGCTGCAGCACCCAGTTGCGGAGGTTGAGGGCGTCGGGCAGGGACTTGAGTCCCAGCGAGTGTTCCCGGAGTTTCTCATTACCGAAGTAATTGCTGACGCTGCCCGCGGCCAGCACCAGGTAGTCGTAGCCGATCCTTCCCTGGTTGGTCTCTAGAAACCTGTTCTCGAGATCGAATCCCTGCACTTCGGCCAAGCGGAAGACGCAGTTGCGAACCCGGCGCACCAGCTTGCGGACCGGCTGGGCGATTTCGGATGGGTTGAGCAGGGAAGAGGCGACTTGGTACAGGAGTGGGGTGAAGAGGTGATAGTTGCGCCGGTCGAGCAGAGTCACGTCCAGGGCCGCGCTCTTCAGGCTCCGCGCCACGGTCAGGCCCGCGAAGCCGGCGCCGATCACGACCACCCGCGGTCGGTGAGGCGTCTCCAGCTCGCGAGGAGCCGAGCTGCCACCACCTCTCGGACGGCGGACCATGCTTAGGATCTCCTCGTTGCCGTGCTCGGGCCTTCTACCTGCAGGGTATCCCCGGGCGCCCGAACCATCCCGGTCCGAGGCGGCCCGTCAAGAGAGAGGCGACGGAATTGCGAGCGCCCTCCGGCCTTCCGGCCGGAGGGCGCTCTCGAAATCTCCGTCCCTTGGGGGTTCGCCGGTCAGCCGGCGGGGCCGCTCCCCAAGGTCACCGAGGCAGTGTGGGTCTTGTCACTGGAATCTACCCAGGTCAAGGAGATGGTCTGGCCGGGATTGAGTGCGCTGACGACCGCTTTGAGTGTGCTCTCCGAGGTGATCGTGGTGCCGTTGGCGGCGGTGATCACGTCCCCCGCCACGAGTCCTGCGCTCTGAGCGGCAGTCTGTGGGAGGACCGCCGTGACCAGCGCTCCCGAGCTCACCGGCGGGTTGAACTGACCCAGTCCGCCGAGCCCATTGGCGCCGCTACCGGCGCTGCTGGCGTCGGCGACGTCGATGCCGATGAAGGCCGGAAGTCCGATCCGGACCGTGGAGCTGGCCTGACCCTGTTGAATCTGGCTCGCGATCGCCAGGGCGCGATTGATGGGGATGGAAAAGGCGACCGTCGAGCAGGAGCTTGAGGAGTCGGTTGCGGCGGCGGTGTTCATGGCGATGACCTGGCCCGCTGAGTTGGCCAGGGGGCCTCCCGAGTTGCCCGAGCAGAGTGAGGCGTCACTCTGCACCAGCCCGGTCAGATTCTCGCTGCTGGCGTTGCCTTGATCGCTCGCGGTGATGGCGCGATTGAGTGCGGTGATGGCCCCGCTGGTGACCGTCGGTCGGCCCGGAAGGTCAAGAGCGTTTCCGATCGCGACCACAGGCAGGCCGACCTCCAGGGAGGAGGAATTGCCCACCGTGATGGTGTGCAACCCGGAGACGTTCTCCAGTTGCAGGAGGGCGACATCGCTGGTGGGGTCGTACCCGATCACCTTGGCCGTGTACTTGGTGCCCACACCGTCCACCTGGGCAGTGATGCTGGTTGCTCCGTCGATGACATGGTTGTTGGTGAGCACCTCGCCGCTCGAGGTCAGCACCATCCCCGTACCCGCCGAGGTCGAGTTTCCGTACCCGTCGACCGCGGTGATGTCGACCACTCCTGGCTCGACCTTGGCCGTCACCGCCGACACATTGAGGGTTCCTGCCTTGGCGGTGACCCCCGAGGAAGCGGCCGGCTTCGGGATTGGCTGAGTGGCCGCCGTCGTGCCCCCACCGTTCCCGAGCCGGTAGCCGGCGAATCCAACCCCGACCAGGATCGCCAGAGCGGCGCCGCCAGCGGCCAGCCGTCGGCCCCAGGCCGAGGAGCGGATGCCGACCGGTTCCGGGCCGGCCAGACCTGGAGGCGGCATCGGAGAAGCCGGAGGCGGCGAGAAGGAGCTTCCGTACTCCGATCCTGACTCCGGGTTGGGCAGGGACTGGGCAGGTTCAGGCGGGTTCGCCGGGGGCTGGGTGTCCGGGTTGTCGATCTGGGGGTCGGGATTGTTGTCCACTGAGCTGGCACCTATGTTGCGCGCGTCAAGCCGGGATTCGAGGCGGAGACGACGCGGGGCTGAACTTGGTTCAAAGCCTGACTCTGCGCCCCTGGGCTTGGATTAGTGTGAGAGAAACCTGAGAAGCCGGCGAGAATTCTGCCGGCCTCGCCCTAGGGGCGGTCAGGGTAGATTGGCCAGGTCAGGCTTGCACGAGGGGCCAGGAAAGATGAGAGAGGTGACGAGATGCCCGAGATAACCGTCTATGGGGCCCCCTGGTGTCCGGACTGCAAACGGAGCAAGCAGTTTCTGGCCGAACATCGGGTCGGCTTCAACTGGGTCGACGTCGACCAGGACCCAGTGGGGCTGCAGTTCGTCGAAAGGCTGCAGAACGGAGGCAGAACCATCCCCACCATCGTCTTCGGCGAGGGTGACTTTCTGCTCGAGCCGACCGACGAGGAGCTGGCCCGGAAGCTCGGGCTCTCCCTGCAGGCGGACCGCAGCTTCTACGACCTGGCCATCGTCGGGGGTGGTCCGGCCGGTCTCGCGGCGGCGATCTATGCGGCTCGCGAGGGCATGGACGCGATCGTGATCGACAGGAGCGCATTGGGTGGGCAGTCCGGGGTCACCGAACGGATTGACAACTACCCCGGCTTCCCGGAGGGGATAGGGGGAGCGGATCTGGCGGGGCGGTTCATCGCTCAGGCGCGGCGCTACATGGTCGAGCTTCTCCCCGCCGTTTCGGTCACCGGGATCTCCGTCGAAGGGGAGGACGTGGTACTCCACCTGGGCACCGGCCAGGAGCTGGCCGCCCACGCGGTCATCCTCGCCACCGGATCCTCCTACCGCCGGCTGGGGGTGCCTGGTGAGGAGGAGCTGATCGGCGCCGGGGTTCACTTCTGCGCCACCTGCGACGGGCCGTTCTATCAGGGCGCCGAGGAGTTGATGGTCATCGGAGGCGGCAATTCGGCGCTTGAGGAGGGTTTATTCCTTACCCAGTTCGCCAAGCGGATCCGAGTGCTTCAGCGGGCGCCAGAGCTGACCGCCTCGCGCCTCCTTCAGGACAAGGTCCGTAGCCATCCCCAGTTCTCGATTCACACTGGGATTGAAGTGGTCGAGCTGCAGGGGGCGAACCGGCTTGAGGGAGTGCTGGCCAGAGACTCGGTCTCGGGCGAGGAGTTGCGCTGGACTCCGGCGGCGGCGTTCGTCTTCATTGGGCTCGATCCCAATACCGATTTCGTGAAGGACACGGTGGGCCTCGACGGGCGCGGATTCGTCGCGGCCGATGCCCTGTTCCGCAGTTCGCTCCCCGGGGTATTCGTGGCCGGGGATGTCCGAGCGGGGTCCACCAAACAGCTGGGTTCGGCGGTCGGTGACGGTATTGCCGCCCTGCTCGCCGTGCGGCGATATCTCCAGGAGCATCACCATCTCCCCGAGTTGAGCTGAGACCCGCCCGCGCCGGCGTCGGACGGGCCACGTCTATTCAAGGGGTCTCATCCGTCTTCCGGCTGGGGTGCGCTTCGCCATCCAGGCAACCGGCCCGTTCTGACCGCTCGTCGGGCCGGCGGGAGCCCCTAGTTCTTGTGTTGGTGGGTGCGGTGGAAGCGGAACAGGAAGAGCACCACCCAGACGATCAGAACCAGCATGAGCAGGTGGAGCACGACCGAGATCGCTAGGGGCAGGATGAAGAAGATGGCGAAGAGCGCGAGCAGGACCACGAGAACTGCCATCAGCGGGTGGCGGAGCAGGTGCATCATGACACCACCTTACGCGCCTTGACCAAGCTCTGCTGGTCTTCGGGTTCGGTCCCCGACTTGCCCGCCGCTCCTCGGCAGTGGGCGAGTCGGCGTCCGCCCCGGGTTGGGGCTCATCCCAGCACCGGATCGGGGGCCGCGAGCGCGTCGACGGCGTCGGGTTCGGGGGGCAGGGGGCTGACGCCGCGGCGGTGCCGGATGAACATCACTCCCAGTCCCGCCGCCACCAGGCAGCTGATGCCCCCGGTGGCCAGCCCCACACGGGGGCCAGCGGTCCCGGTGATCCAACCGATCAAGGGTCCACCGATGGGGGTGGTCCCCTGGAACGCAATTGCCCAAAGCGCCATCACACGTCCTCTCATCCGAGGGGCGGCCGCCAGCTGGAGAGTCGAGTTGCCCCGGGCGATGAAGGAGATGCTGGCCCAGCCGACCATGGCCAGCGCCAGATACTCGAGGGTGAGGCTGGGGGCGGCTGCGGCCAGGAAGAGCACCACCCCAAAAACGGCGGCCGCCACCGACACCGTCCGAAGCCCGGTGCGGCCGCGGGCCGCTGTCACCAGTCCGCCGCCGACGGCACCAACTCCCATAGCGGCGGTCATGAAGCCGTAGGCTTTCGCCCCGCCATGGAAGGTGTGGCTGGCGACCACCGGGAGCACCACCTGGAATTCGTACGCGAGCGTGCCCACTAACGCCATCATCAGAAGCGGGAGCGCAAGTTCGGGGACGCCGGCCACGTAGCGGAACCCCTCGCGGAGCTGACCCCGGGCCCGCCGGGTAGGCTTGCTTGGCTTGAGCTTCGAGCGATCCATGGTCAGTAGGGAGGCAACCACGGCCGCGAAGCTGAAGGCGTTGATGATGAAGCAATAGCCGGTGCCCACCGAGGCGATCAGGAGACCGGCGACGGCAGGGCCGACCGCCCGGGCGGCGTTGACCAGCACCGAGTTGAGGCTGACCGCGTTGCGGAGGTCCTTGGCGCCGACCAACTCCATCATGAAGGCCTGGCGGCTGGGATTCTCGAAGGTGTTGTTCAGTCCCAGCAGGGCCGCCAGGATGAAGATCTCCCAGATCCGGATCAGTCCGGTCAGGGTGAGGACACCGAGGATGAGTGCCTGGATGCCCATCATCGTCTGCAAGATGACCATCAGCCGCCGCTTCTCAACCCGGTCGGCGATGACCCCGCCGTAGGCTCCGAGCACGAGCACTGGTAGGGTCTGGGTGGCCACCACCAGACCGAGCATGACCGCGGAGTGGGTGAGGGTCAGAACCAGCCACGACTGCGCGGTGGTCTGCATCCAGGTCCCGACCAGCGAGATTGACTGACCCGAGGCGTAGCGGCGGTAGTTGGGGATCGAGAGAGAGGCGAAGGTGAGCCGGGTCGCCCTCAGAAGTGGGCCCACCGGGTCAGGCGCCCGGGTCCAGCAGCGCCTCGGTGAGTGCCTCCAGGGCGGGGAGGGCATCGATCACGAGTTGGCGCTGGCGGGGAGGAAGCGACCGCAGCCGCTGGCTGAGGATGTCGTTGCGCTCGGCTCGAATGCGCCGGTGCAACCGCCGTCCTTGCTCGGTTGCCACGAGCTGGGCGGCCCGGCGGTCGCGGGGGTCGGTCTGGCGAGCGACCAGGCCGCCGTCGCCGAGCTTGGAGGCGATCCGGGAGAGCATGGTCGGATTGATCCCTTCGCGACTGGACAGCTCGGCGAGTCCCAGCGGCCCGCGCCGTGCCACCGCAGCCAGGACCGCCAGTTCGGTCGGGGTCAGGCCGGCCCCAGCTTGGACGCGGCTGAGCCGTCGCGAGAGCTTGCCGATCAGCATGCGCAGCCGGGCCGCCGGCTGGCTCTCGTCGAGGCCGGACTGAATCGGCATCCTGCTCCTCGATGATTGCTTGCCAGCAAGCAGTATAACGCAGAGGGCGGAGCGAGGCTCGGGTGGCGCGGGCGCAAACCGAATTGGGGGGCACAGATTGGGGCGCGTTGTGCGATTCTGAGCGGGGGAGCAGTACTGGAGTCGGGACCCTGATGAAATTCGCTCACCGCCATACCGTCGCTGCCCTGAACCGGACGCGCCGCTCGTCGCAGCCGGTTCCCTCCGCTCCAAGGGGGAGAAGTGGAGCGCGGTTTCAGTTGCCGCTCGAACAGGCGGCGGCCCTGGCTCAGTTCCCCGAGGGTGGAATAGCCGACTCGGAGCTAGCCTGGCGCCTGGGCATGACCAGCGCCGAGGCGGCCAAGATGCGGGAGACCCTGCTGCGACGGCGGCTGGTGCAGCGGACTCCCCCGGGTCGCCCGCTGGCCAGTAGCCGCCTTCTGCTCACCGGCCGGGGCAAGGCTGCCCTGCTCTGGCTGGACGAGCTCCAAGCCTCCCTCCCTCCAACTCTCTTCGAAGTCGCCGACCCACCCCTTCCAGGGGTGGGCGCGCCGACGGCCCCGGCGCCGGTCCAGCGGCGGGTGGGGGTCGGCCCCGGGAGGCGTATTCCGTGGCCGCTACGCAGGGCGTCCCAGGGCGAGATCGCGGTGGCCCCCGCGGCTGCGGTGGGCTCGGCCAGGTCGAGCGCCTTCGAGCGGGGACTGCTCAACGTCTGGTTGGGAACCGGCCTCTTCGCCGGCGCCGTGCTGGTGGGCGCTCTGATGCAGACCGAGCGGGCGGCCCTGGTGGCTCTCGGAGTGGGCTGCTGTATGGCGGTCGTCTTCCTGGCCCGGGCGGGCGTCGTCCTGGGGGGTGGCGGCCGGGAACTCGATCGGCCGGGAAGGAACCGGCGTCGCCATGGTCGTCACCGCCCTGGACCAAGAAACCGACACCGACCCCGTTCCGGGGGGGTCACCTCCTGAGCGCTCTCGGCTTCTGCTGGCGTCATCCGGCGGGCTCGCTACTGTCAAAACTCGACTCCCGGGGTGGAGTTTGCCATGATGGGAGGACCGTGACCAGAGTCCGCCAGATTTTCACCTTCCCCAATCCCGTGAACGAGGTCGCCGCCCGGACGGTCGCGGCGGGAGTGGCTACCATCGGGCTGGTCGCGGTGGTGGCCCATCTCCCCTGGTTGAGCGCGGTGCTGGCGGTCGGCTTCTTGGCCAGACTCGCCAGCGGGCCCACGCTGAGCCCACTCGGTCAGCTGGCTACCCGCGTGGTCGCCCCTCGGCTGGCGGCTCCCAAACTGGTGGCGGGTCCGCCCAAGCGATTCGCCCAGGCGATCGGCGCCCTGCTGACGGTCACTGCCGCGATCGCCCTTTTCGCCTTCGGACTTACCGGGGTCACCTATGTCCTGCTGGTGATCCTGGTGCTGGCCGCGACCCTGGAGTCAGTCTTCGCCTTCTGCCTTGGCTGTCAGATCTTCGGCCTGCTTATGCGGGTGGGGGTGATCCCGACCGAGGTCTGTGTCGCCTGCTCGGATATCTGGAGTCCGACTGCCCGCGAGGTTCGGACCCGGGCGGCGACGTCGGGCGACTCCATCACCGGGTAGCCGACTTCGACCGACTCCGAACTCCCGGCCATAGGCCCCGCCCGCCCGGGCTGGCCAGCCCTTTCGGCCGGTTAGCAAGCACCGTCGCCCGGTGCCGTGTCGGGCTCCCCCTATCCTGAGAACGATGGGTGCAGAGGGAGGGACTTCAGTGCCGGACTCCGGCGTCCCGCGAAGTGGGCCGCGGACCCTCCTCATGGTCTCGGCGTCGCACGCCACCCAGCACATGTACTCGGCCCTCTTGCCGCTGACCTATTCGTATGTGTTGATCGCCTTTCACATCACCTACGCCGAGCTGGGCCTGGCAGTGGCCTCAACCAGCGTGGTCGGCGGACTGAGCCAGGTCTCGGCCGGTTTCGTCAGCCGCAGGGTTTCCGCGCGCTGGATCCTCGGCTCGCAGAACCTCATCCTCAGCCTTTGCGCGGTGCTGGGGTCGCTGGCCCCGACCTATCCCTTCTTCGCGGGCGCTCAGGGGCTGGCCCAGCTCGGCGCCAGTCAGCAGCATCCGGTGGGAAGTGCGGTGCTGGCCCGCACCTATCCGGATCGGCGAGGGGGCGCCCTCAGCGTCCATACCATCGGGGGTAGCCTGGGTTCGCTGCTGATTCCGCTGCCGGCTGCGGTAATGCTCTCGCGACTGGGGTGGAGGCCGACGATGTTGATCCTCTCCCTTCCCCTTCTCGTGATCGCGGTGATCCTGCTGCTGACCTTCCCACGCGTCGACCGGGAGCGCTTTCGGCCGCACATCCAAGGGAGATCCCGGTGGCGCTTGCCGACCATTCCTCGGGCCGAGATGATCCATCCTCGGATTGTGGTTCTGGGCATCGTCACGGCTACTGTCGCCGCCGGGGGCAGGGGGCTGGGGACAATCAACGCCTACGTCCCCCTGTACCTGCGCAACCGGGCCCACATTCCCGAGGTGGAGGTGGGGATTATCTTCGACGTGATGCTGCTCGGGGCGGTGATCGGCCCGCTCATCGGCGGGGCGCTGTCCGACCGCCTCGGACGGCTGCCCGTCCTCTGGGTGGCCTACGGTCTGGCCGCGGTCTTCGTGTTCAGCCTGGGGCGCTCAGCTGGCCTGCCCCTGCCTTTGATCATCGCAGTCGCGCTGGCCGTCGGAGTCTTTGCCTACATCGAGAATCCCCTGCTCCAGGCGCTGGTCAGCGATGCCGTCACTCGCGAGGGTCAGTCGAGTGTTTTTGGAATCTATTTCGCACTCGCCTACGGCGTGGGCTCGCTCTGGCTGGCGCTCCTGGGTTGGGTGATCGGAAGCTTCGGATTCACCACCGCTTTCACGATCATGGCGGGCACGTACATCGTCGCCGGGATCATCCTCATCCCCTGTTGGAGCACTCTTCGGCGGGAGCGGGCGGCCTGAGCCGGGCGGGGGCTTGAGGCCGGCCACGTGGGAGAGATCCAGCCAGTTGCCCTCTCGCGGCTCGCTTCAGTAGGGTCCCCAGGGTGCGCCACCTGCCGATCCTAGACATTCGCATCCGCACCGAACGGCTCGAGTTGCGGCTGCCCGACCTGGACCTGCTCGACGAGCTGGCGACCCTGGCTGCCGCCGGGGTTCATCCTCCCGAAACCATGCCCTTCGACACGCCCTGGACGGACCAGCCGACGCCGGCGCTGGAGCGGGGGACGGTGCAGTGGAACCTGCTCCAGCTGGCTACCTGGCGGCCGGAGGCGTGGAGCTTCAACCCGGTCGTCCTGCAAGGGGGCCGGGTCGTCGGCACGCAGGGAATCTCAGCGGCGCACTTTTCGGTGGCCCGTACCTTCAACACCGGGTCGTGGCTGGGTATCGCTCACCAGGGGCAGGGCATCGGCCGTGAGATGCGGGCTGCGATCCTTCACTTCGGCTTCGTCAGTCTGGGCGCCCGGGTCGCCCTGAGCGCCGCGTTTCGGGACAACCTGGCCTCGCTTCGCGTCTCCCAAGTGCTCGGCTACCAGGAGAATGGGGAGATGCCGGTCGAGCGCCGCGGTCTCGTCGCCGAGCACGTCGGACTGCGCCTGACCCGTGAGCGGTGGGAGCTCAGCGACCGTCCTGAGGTCGAGGTGGAGGGTATGGAGCGCTGCCGTGACTACTTTGGAGCCGGCGATTGAGTGGTCGCCGACGGTTGAGGCTTCCGCCCTGTTGATCCTCACCCGGGGTCAGGTCGCGACGGCGCTCGAGGGGGCCGAGCTGCTCGAACCCCTCGCCCAGGCTCTGATCAGCTACAGCCGGGGGGAGGCCAGCGCTCCCCCCCGGGTTGCGGCGCAAGCGCCCGGGGGATGGCTCGGGGCCATGCCCGCATTCGTCCCCGGGGTGGCTCTGGGAGCCAAGCTGATCACCGTCTTCCCGGCCAATGCCGCGGCGAACGTCCCCTCCCACCAGGGGATGGTGGCGCTCTTCGATGGCGAGACCGGAATGCCCCTCTGCGTCATCGACGCGGGGCTTCTGACGGCAGTCCGGACCGCGGCCGTTTCTGCGCTCTCGGTAAGAGAGCTGGCCCGGCCCGGCCCTTGGGTGCTGGCGATCCTGGGGTCCGGAGAGCAGGCCCGGGCCCACCTGGAACTGGTCCCCAGCGTGGGCGGGGTCAGCGAGCTCCGGCTGGCGGCCCGGAATCCGGTGCGGGCCCAGGAGGTGGCCGACCGGGTGCCGGGCTGCCGCGTCTTTGCCTCGTTCGAGTCGGCGGTGAGAGGGGCCGACGTGGTGCTCTGCTGCACCGACTCACCCGACCCGGTGCTTCGGCGGTCGTGGCTGGGTCCGGGGGTCCACGTAGTGTCGGTCGGCATGGGGTCGGAGCTGGATCGGGAAACGGTGCGCCAGGGGCGCCTCTTCGTGGAGTGGATGGGGGCGCTGAGCAGTCCGCCGCCGGCTGGGGCGCGGGAGCTCCAGGGACTCGACCCCGGGGCGGCCACCGAGCTCGGGGACGTGCTCACCAGGTCGGGGCGCGGGCGCCGCTCGGACGAGGAGCTGACCGTGTTCAAATCGACCGGGCTGGGGGTCGAGGACGTGGCGGTTGCCCAGGCGGTGTACCAGGCGGCTCGCCTGCGAGGGTTGGGGGTCGAGCTGGCCTGGTGACCGGGGCCTGCGGAAGCCTCATCGGGTGCTGACTCCGGCTCTGACTCACCCGGGCGCCGAATCCACCTCGTCGAGGGCGCGAGCCCGCAGGTAGCGCTCGGTGTCCTCCAGGAAGTCGGAGAAGATGCGCCGCAGGTTCGGGTCGAGCTGAGGCCGGGACAGGTTCTCGCGACAGACGTCAGCGAGCGGCTGGCTGGGCGCGAGTGAGCGCGCCAACCAGGTGCCCATCTGAACGGTGAATTCTGCTCCCCGACGGGCGAGCTGCTGGTCAAAAAGTTTGGGCAGACCGTCCAGGTAGGGGAGCAGCAGCTCTTCGTGCTGCCATCCTCCGAGCCGGGCAGCGATGGCCCGCGCCTCCTCGATGGTGGCATCGGGGGAGTTCAGCCTCGACCAGGCGGCCCTCTTCGCGCCCGCCACCGGGCGGGCGGCCCGGGCCGCAGCGGCGCGTACCTTCCCGGTCGAGCTGGGATCAGCCTTCAGAGCGGCGGCGATCTCCGCCCCACCGACTGCCCCTCGGGCAGCCAGGGACTGCACCAAGCTCCAGCGCAGCTCGCCGTCCAGGGAAACGCCCTCGGGGAGCCCGCCCTCGAGCAGCCAGCCGCGACAGCGGGCAAGCTGCTCCGGTGCGGTGGCGAATCCGATGAAGGCTCGCAGCCAGACCGCCTGCCCGTCACCTCCGCCCGGGCAGCCAGCCATGCTGTCCCAAGCCAGCGAGGCGATCTCGGACTCGAGGCTGACCACTCGGTGGGCCGACCCGTAGCGCCTGATCGCCGCGCTGACATTGCCCAGGACGACGGTCGCCAAGGTGGTGTCGGCCTCGGCGGCGAGGTGGGAGATGACCATGCGGGTGAAGCGCTGAGCGGCGATCTCCAAGTCGCATACGGTGTCCCAGCTGAGATCCCAGATCAGAGCTCGGGCCAGGCTCTCCTTGATCGAGCTCAGGTGTGCCTCAGCGGTGGCCAGTGAGGTCGGGTCGAGCCGGATCTTGAGATAGCTCAGGTCGCCGTCGTTGGGCAGGAGGAGGGCCGGCCGCTGGCGTCCGGACAGTTCCCCGACCTCGGTCTCGGAGCCCTGAATCTCCACTTCGGCCGCGCCGACGCGCTCCAGACTCGCGCCCACCCAATCGAATTGGCCGAGGCGAACGCGGTGGGTTCGGAGCGTCGGTTGGCCGGGTGCTGCGCTTTGCTCCACCGTGAGCCGGGTGATCTCGGAGCCACCCGACGAGGCCCGGGTCTCGACTCGGCAGCCCAGGCGGTTCATGCCTACCGTCTCCAGCCACTCGCGGGTCCAGCCGCGCAGGTCCCGTCCCGAGGCTTGCTCGAGGGCCTCCACGAGGTCGGCGAACTCCGCATTCGACTCCCGATGCCGGACCAGAAATGAGTGCAGGCCGGCGAAGAAACTGGGCTCGCCGACTAGGGCCACCAGCTGCCGCAGGGCGGCGGCGCCCTTCTCGTAGGTGATGGTGTCGAAGTTGGCTCGCACCGACTCGACGTCGGCGACCGGGGCGATCACTGGGTGCGAGGTCCCAAGCTGGTCCTGGCTGCTGGCGAGCTGTTTGTTGACGGTCGCGAAGGCCACCCAGGCGTCCTGGAACTCGGTCGCTCGATCGACTGCAAAAACGGCCATCAGGGTGGCGAATGCCTCATTGAGCCAGAGGTCGTCCCACCACCTCATCGTCACCAAGTCGCCGAACCACATATGGGCCAGCTCGTGCATGATCAGGTCCGCCCGCAGCGAGCGCTGCCTGGTCGTGGGCCGGCCGCGCCAGAGCACCTGGTCAGTGATGGTGACGCAGCCGGGCGACTCCATTCCATCGTTGACCATCTCCGGGCAGAAGACCTGGTCGTACTTGGCGAATGGGAAGCGGACCCCGAATAGGCCCTCGTAGAAGTCGAGCCCCTGACGTGTCGCTCGAAACAGCTCCTCGGCGTCGAGGTACGGGGCCAGCGATCGGGCGCAGTAGAGGCCGAGCGGGGTCGCGCCGCGACGAGCATGCTCCCCGTGGAAAGGCCCGGCCACCAGGCCAATCATGTAGGGCGCCAGGGGCATGCTGGGAGAGAAGCCCCACCAGCGACAGTTGTCGCGGCGGTCGACCTCCTCAGGCTGGCCGGGTTCCGTAGAGAGGGCGACCCATTCCTCGGGGACCCGAATTCGGAAGCGGAAGGTGCCCTTGAGGTCTGGTTGATCGAAGCAGGGGAAGGTGCGATGAGCTTCGTAGGGCTCGAAATCGCTGTAGATGTAGGTGGACCCGTCGGCCGGGTCCTCACTTCGACGCAGCCCCAGACCGGTCCGTTCGTAGACCGCCTCTCCGCGCACCCGCAGCGAGTTGAGCTCTCGCAGCCGGGGAAGGGTGATCCTGCGCCCATCGAAGTTCTCGAGGGAGAGAGGCGCGCCATTCCAAGAGAGCTCGTCGAGCCCGGCCAGCTCTGCCTCCACGAAGGTGGAAGCGCCCGGTACTCGAGCTGAGAAGTCAAGGCGGGCCTCGACCCCGAGGCGCTCCGCCCCCCGGCAGAGATCGAGTTCGACGTAGTAGGAGATGGCCTCAATCAACTCGGCCCGGGTCCGGGCCTCGCCCTTGGTCAGGTTCGAGGGCGGCGGCATCCGGCGCAGTTTAGCGGGGCGCCCGACCGACCTAACGGCCGCCCAATTCGTAGGTGACGTCCGCGACCGCGAAGTCAGAACGGCCCAGCAGGGCGGCCTTGATGTGGAAGGCTCGGTGGTTGTGCAGGATTTGGTTCCACCAGTGCCGGGTCACTAGCTCCGGGAGCACGACCGTGCAGAGCGCGGCGCGATTGTGCTCGCGGAAGACTGCCAGATAGCTCAGAACCGGCTGTACCACCGTCCGGTAGGGGGATACCAGGGTCACCAGCTGAGGGCGGGGTCGCTCCGGATCCCAGCCCAGCTGTCGGCCAACCCAACGGTCCCAGTCGGCGGCCAGCTCCTGCGCCTCTTGGTCGGGGAGGATTCCGGGGTTGTCCTTTTTGAGCTCGCCGGGGGCGAGATCGGCCTGGGGGGCGACGTCTCCGGGCTGGCCGGTGGCGACATGAAGCGCCACGACCTCGTCGGCGATCGCCTGGGCATAGTGGAGCGCGCGCAGGGCGAGGACGTCGAGCCCCGAGACCGGCACCACCGCCACCCGCCGGCGGGCTGCGATTATCTCCTCGCCGGTGCTGCTCCCACGCCAATCGGATGGATAGCTGACGGCGACCACCCCCACCCGGCGCAGAAGGGCCAGCTTGAGCCTGAGCGAGCGGGGTCGGCGGAGCAGCCCGAGCAGCCCCGCGCTGGTCACGACGTCGGGCACCATCACCGAGACCATCCCCGGGTGCGCCTCGCGGGAGAGGCGGTCGATCAGCCTGAGCAGAGGGCGGATGCCGGGGCCGGCCGGGGCGCTCTCGACCTCGATCTTCACCGAGCGGTGCGACCCCGCCCCGGCCTCGATCCCGAGCGTGCTCACCTCGGCGGCTAGCTCGGGGACGGCGCCCAGGTTGAGCGCCACCACATCGCGACCAAGGGTGGTTGCGTAGGCGAGCGCGCGCCGGGTGGGCGGGTCCAGGACCCAGACGGGAACCACGGTCCGGTAAGCATCGAGCAGCTCGTCGTCTTCAGCGGCGTTCCGGATGCGCTGCCGAATTTCCACGTAGTGGCGTCCCACGAACCAGAAAAGCAGGACCAACAGTGGAATCAGGATGAGGACGACCCAGGCCCCGAGGTGGAACTTGACCACCATCACGATGAGGTCGACCAGCAGCGTCGCCAGCGCTCCCAGGCAGTTGATGAAGACGTTGCGCCGCCAGTGCCCGGCGCGGTGCCGCAACTGATAGCGCACCATCGCCGTCTGGGCCAGGGTGAAGGCGGTGAAGACGCCGATGGCGTAGAGATTGATCAGGTGGTTGGTGTCGGCGTTGAAGGCGACCACTACCGCGATTGCCACTCCGGTCAGGAAGATGATCGCGGCGGAGTAGACCAGGCGATCGCCGAAGGCACCCATCCGGTGGGGCAGTCGGTCGTCTCGGGCCAGGAAGGCACAAAGCCGGGGGAAGCCGTTGAAGCTGGCGTTGGCCGCCAGGATCAGCACCATCGTGGTCGAGAACTGGATCACGTAGAAGAAGAAGTGGCCCGGGCCCCGGAAGATGTCGGACGCGATCTGGGCGAGCACGGTCGGGCTCCCTGACGGCTTGGGCTCGACGCCGAGGATCACGTCTAAGACGGTCACCCCGATGAAGAGCAGCACCAGCAGGGCACCGAGAATCACCAGCGTCTTGGCGGCGTTATCGCCGGGAGGGTCGCGGAAGCTGCGAACGCTGTTGGAGACGGCCTCGATGCCCGTCATGGACGAACACCCCGACGCGAACGCGGTAAGCACCAGGAAGGGGGTCAGCACCTCCGTGGGGTTGATAACCGGCGGGTAGACGCCGATGGCGTGATGCACGCCCCCGGTTAGCGCGGTCAGGAGTCCGACCCCGATCAGCACCAGCATGGCGCCCACGAAGAGGTAGGTGGGCAGGGAGAAGAGGCTGCCTGCCTCCCGCACGCCGCGAAGGTTGCCGCCGCAGAGCACGAGGATGAGCACGACCGCCAGGGGCAGCCGGAGCGGGATCAGGCCAGGAAAGGCCGAGGCCAGGGCGTCCGACCCGGACGCCACGCTGACCGAAACCGTGAGCACGTAGTCGATCAGAAGAGCGGCGGCGGCGACCATCGCTGGACCCTGCCCGAGGTAGTCCCGAGCCACCGCGTAGGAGCCGCCATCCGCCTGGCGGCTGATCACCAACTGGCGGTAGGAGCTCACCACCAGAACCATCAGGACCGCGATCGCGATCGCGATCGGCAGTTCGAATACAAGGGCACCAACGCCGGCGGCCACCAGGACGGTGAGCCCGGCCTCGGGGCCGTAGGCGACCGAGGAGAGAGCGTCCGAGGCGAGGGTGGGGAGGGCCTTGAAGACCGGCAACCGCTCGCTCTCCATCGCGGAGGTGGGTAGTCGGGGGCCCAGCACCGCTCGCTTGATCAGGAACTGGAGCTTGGCCAGCCTTGTTTGGGGGACGTCTGCCTGAGAGGTTGCCACCAGCATGCCCTGGCGGCTGCGGCGGAACTCGTCCAGTCGCTCGACAGCCACGTAGCGGTTGCCGGGGAGCTGGCCCTGGCGGGCGACGCGCTGCTCCAGGTCGGTTCCTGGAACCGGGTTCTCGGCAGGCCGCTCAGCGACTGGCTCGTCGATGGGGGAATCCGGTCCCTGATCGCTCACCTGGCCAGTCGCTCACTTCCCAGGTATCGGCCCGGTACTTTGCTCCGGAAGTACCGGAACGACATCTGGACTCCTCATTCGGTGATCGATCCGCCGGTCGGGGGACCGCGGGAACTCCACTCCGGCCGCTCCCGGGATCCTGCCGGGAGCATAGCGGGCCGCTAACCTGGGCCAAGTCAGATGGATTCCCCAGCGCTGCCGTTCGAGCGACCGGGAGCCCGGATCAAGCTTGGCCTGGCACTCGGCTATTGGGGGGCGGCCCCTCCTGACGACGTTCCCCAGCTGATCTCCGAGGCGGAACAGCTCGGTTTCGACTCGGTGTGGACATCTGAGGCCTACGGTTCTGACGCGCTCACCCCGCTGGCGTGGTGGGGGAGGGAGGCCGGCGGTATGCGGCTGGGAACGGCGGTGGCCCAGCTCCACGGCCGGACCCCGGCCGCCACTGCCATGGCCGCCGCCACCATGGACCACCTGAGCGCAGGCAGGTTCATCCTCGGGTTGGGAGCGTCCGGACCGCAGGTGGTGGAGGGGTGGCACGGAGCTAGCTTCGACGAACAGCTGCAGACGACGAGGGAGTACATCGCCATCGTCCGCCAAGTCCTCCGCCGCCAGGGCCCGCTCGTCTTCGCGGGAAGTCGATTTCAGTTGCCTCGACCAGGCACCAGGGGCAAGGCCCTCACGCTGACGGTCCACCCCCGGAGGGCGAACCTGCCGATCTGGCTGGCCGCCCAGGGACCCCGCAATACCGCACTGGCGGCGGAGATCGCCGACGGCTGGCTCGCCGGCTTCCATGCGCCGCGCGCCTCCGGCTGGCAGAGACAGGCGCTCGCCGAGGGGTTCGCCAAGCGCGCCCCGGAGCTGGACAGTTCCGGGTTCGAAGTCGGCGCCAGCCTGTTCCTCTCGGTGGGTGACGACCTGGACCGGGCCGCCGACCCCTTCCGGCCGATGCTCGCGCTTTACGTCGGAGGAATGGGCTCTGGGCGCGAGAACTTTTATTTCGACCTCTTCGCCAGGATCGGGCTGGAGGCGGACGTGACCCGGGTCCGCGAGCTCTTCCTGAGTGGAGATCGCGCGGCCGCGGCCAGGGCGGTCTCCACTCGGCTGGTGGAGGCGGTCGCCTTGATTGGGCCGCTGGCCAAAGTCCGCGAGGAGGCCGCGGTCTGGCGCGAATCGCTCCCCACCCTGCTCTTGGTAGGGGGACCCGTCGAACAGCTGCGGGTGGCGGCTGAGCTCTTCGGCTGACCTGCTGGGCCCGCGCATGGCGACGGCGGTCCGAGACGCCCAGGGCCGGTTCTTAGGCCGGTTTGCGGCTGCTCAGCCGGCCTCGGAGCGGGATCACGCGGGGGGAAGCAGCCACTGCGCCAGGTAGGGAAGTTCGCGGTGGCGGCTATCGTGATCGAGTCCATACCCGACCACGAATCCCGGACCCTCCAGCCGGAAGCCCAAGTAGCGGGGGTGGACCGGGAGCACCCGGGCCGCCGGCCGGTCGAGCAGTGCGCAGATCTCCAGGGTGCGCTCCGGAGCCGTCAGGGTCTGGACCATGGCCGCGATCGTTCGGCCAGCATCGACGATGTCGTCGACAATGATGACCGGGCCGGTCTCGGGCAAGTTGACCCGACCCAGCGCGCTGATCACCGGCTCGGCAATCGCCCGCTCGCCACGGTAGCTGGTCGACTGGAAGAATTCCATCCCCAGCACATCCACCTCGTACTCCCAGAGCTGGCGGATCAGGTCGACGGCGAAGACAAACCCACCCCGCATCACAACGACCAGAGCCACCGGGGTGTCGCGGTGCACGGCGGCGATCTCTTCGGCGATCGCTCGAACTCGCTCCTGGATCTCCTCGGGAGTGGCGATCTGTCGCATGTTGAGAGCGGCCGGGTCGCGGCGGTCGGTCCAGAACGCTGGCTGGAACACGGGCAGGGTGGCCGGGACGAGAAGTGTGGGCGCCGCCATCTGCTCCGACCCTGTCGACAGCTCTGACTCTGCGCCCAAGGCGAACTCACTCCGCTTCCGATCGGGCTGGTTCTGGGGGCTGCGCCCCGCCCGACTGACCCCAGTATCAGGGATCGGGATGGGCGCCAGCGATGGCAACCCCCGGGCGACTCCGGCCTGGCCGCCTCCTCTGCTGCCCCCCGCCCAGCCGCGCCGTCAGGGGCGGTGGCGCCCCCCGTTCAATTCACTGCGGATTCAGCGTCAGGCGGCCGTTCCCGCGGAGGTTTGCCCAGCCGCCCGGCGAGTTCGGCTCGGATCTCGTCACCGCTCAAGCCCTTGGCGACCAGCAGCAGCAGGGTGTGGAACCAGAGGTCGGCCACCTCCGCCACCAGTTGGGTGGAGTCATCCTGGTGGGCGGCCACGATCACTTCGGTTGCTTCCTCTCCGACCTTGCGGGAGATGGCCGGGATCCCGCCACGGAGGAGGCGGGCGGTGTAGGAGCCGCTCGGCAGAAGCCGGCGTCGATCTTCCAAAGTGGCCTGAAGCCGATCGCTCAATGTGGCCGGTGCGGGGAAGCACGAGCGCCGTCCCAGGTGGCAGGTCGGGCCCTGGGGCCGGACCGAGAGCAGCACCGCGTCGCCGTCGCAGTCCAGCTGGAGCTGGTCGACCAGAAGGAGTGCGCCCGACGTTTCGCCCTTGCGCCAGAGCCGACGACGGCTGCGGCTCCAGAAGTGGGCCTCACCGGTGGCGACGGTTCGCTCCAGCGCCTCGCGATTCATGAACGCCACCATCAGCACCCGCCCGCTGACCCATTCCTGGGCGACTGCAACCAGCAGTCCCCGGTCGTCAAAGCGCGCCGCGCTGGGAAAGGCGAGGGTCACTGCCGCACCGGCACTCCCGCCTTTGCGAGCTCACCTTTGAGCTGGTCCACGGTCCAGCGCCCGGTGTGGAAGATCGACGCCGCCAGGGCGGCATCGGCGTGACCGTGGGTGAGTACGTCGATCATGTCCCCCGGTCCGCCGGCTCCGCCCGACGCGATCACGGGGATGTCCACGGCGCGAGCGATGGCCGCCGTCAGCTCGAGGTCGTAGCCGGCCTTGGTTCCATCGGCGTCGATGCTGGTCAGGAGCAGTTCCCCGGCGCCCAACTCGCACAGCTGGCAGGCCCAGGCGATCGGGTCCCGACCGGTCACCACCCGGGCGCCATGGGTAAGCAGCTCCCACCCGTCGCCCCGACGACGTGCGTCGATCGCCACGACCACACACTGGGATCCGAAGAGCTGGGCCGCCTCCTGGACCAGGCCCGGATTGGAGACTGCAGCGGTCTGGATCGAGACCTTGTCGGCCCCGGCCCGGAGGAGTTCCCGGATATCGGAGGTCGTTCGCACTCCACCGCCGGCGGTAAGCGGGATGAACACCTGCCGGGCCACGTTGGCGACCAAGTCCACCATGGTGGCCCGCCCCAGCGGTGTCGCCTCGATGTCCAGGAAGACCAGTTCGTCGGCACCGTCACGAGCGTATTGGGCGGCTCGACTAACGGGGTCCCCCTGGTCCAACAGCGCGCGGAAGTGGAGCCCCTTGACGACTCGCCGGCCGGCGACGTCGAGGCAGGGGATGATCCGTTTAGTCAGCATGGGCCGGGCTTGGGTTGGCCCCCAGAGCGAGGAATTGGCGGAGCAGGCGAATCCCGTTCCCGCCGCTGCGCTCGGGATGGAACTGCACCCCAGTGACGGACTCTTGGGCGATCGCACTGACGAAGCCTCCCCCGTGCTGAGTCCGGGCGCTGACCAGTTCCTTTGTGCCGGGCTCCACCACATACGAGTGACTGAAGTAGAAATAGCTGCTCTGCAGGCCGGTGAAGAGCGCCGTGGGCCGGGCCACATCGACGGTGTTCCAGCCGACGTGGGGCAGTTTCTCGGAGGTTGGCATCCGGACCACCTGCCCGGCCAGGTAGCCCAGGCAGCGACTGCCGTCCTCAGCGCTGGCCTCGAAGAGGAGCTGCATGCCCAGGCAGATCCCCAAATAGGCACGCCCGGACTTCAGAAACTCGAGGAGCCCGCGATCCAGTCCAGATGCCTGGAGCTGGCGCATCGCCGGGCCGGCTGCGCCCACGCCGGGGAAGATCACCGCCCCTAAGCCGGCCAGATCCGGGGCCGAGCGGACGTGGCGCCAGTGAGCTCCGAGCAGGTCGAGCGCGTTGCCGACGCTGGCCAGGTTACCGCCCCCGTAGTCGATGAGCCCGATCAATCCCTCCCCTTGAGGCTGGCCGGCCGCCCGCCGAGGGAAGGGTCCTCGCGGGTCGCCTGCCGCAGAGCCCGGGCCAGCGCCTTGAAACTGGCTTCAGCCAGATGGTGGTTGTCGTCCCCGGAGGCTTCCAGGTGGAGGGTGAACTCCCCACTTCGAGCCAGCGCCTCGAAGAAGTGGCTCAGCAACGAGGCCGGGATGCCGCCGACCTCCTCGGCTCGGAAGCCCATCTGGACGCGGGCGTGGCTCCGTCCCCCGCAATCGATGGTGGCCGAGGCGAGGCTCTCGTCCATCGGCACCACCGCGTGCCCGAAGCGCTCGATCCCGCGCCGATCACCCAGGGAGTCGGTCAGGGCCTGGCCGAGTACCAGAGCCACGTCCTCGACGGTGTGGTGGGAGTCGACCTGAAGGTCGCCCTCGGCCTGCACCTTGAGGTCGAAGCGAGCGTGGGTCGCGAGGGAGGTCAGCATGTGGTCGAGGAATCCGACTCCGGTGGCGACCGTCGAGAGACCGCTGCCATCCAGGTTCAGGCTCACTGTGACCGAGGTCTCGTTGGTCTGGCGGGACCGGGTCGCCCGGCGTTCAGCAGGCATCCGACTCGCCCCACTGCCGAGTCGCGTCAACAAGCCGGGCCGCCTCGTCGGCCGCCCGAACTGTGACTCGGGACCAACCGGCCATGGCTGACGCCGCGGGGAAGCCGCGGACCACGAGCCCGCTGGCCGCCCACGCCGAGACCAGGTCGGGAGGAGTGGCGACCAGGACGAAGTTAGTCGGGGTCTCGCGGACGTCGAGGCCGAGGCCGCGAAGATCACTGACCAGCCGCGCCTGCAGTGTGCCCAGCAGTGCGACTCGGGTCCGCATCTGGTCCGCATCCTCGAGCGCTAGGACCGCCAGGGCAGCCGCAATTGAGCTGACGCTGCCCGGCGGCCGCACCGCGGCCAACGAGATGGCAACGGTGCGACCCGAGAGAGAGTAGCCGACCCGTGCTCCGGCCAGCCCGAAGGCCTTGCTCAGGGTGCGCACCACCACCAGATTGGGAAGCTCCCTAATGAGGGGAGCCACAGAGATTCCGGTGAACTCGTAGTACGCCTCATCGACCACCAGGAGCCCGGCGCTGGTCCGAGCCAGTTCGGCGATGAACTCGATCGGGAGCAGCTCCCCGGTGGGATTGTTGGGGTTGCATATCCAGGTGACCCGAGACCGAGCTGCCCAGCGCAAGTAGGTGTTTCGGTCGAGCAGCCAGTTCTGAGCCTCGACCCGATGCACGTCCCCGCCGACCTGCTCGCTCAGGACCCGGTGCATCGCGTAGGACGGCTCGGTGACGAGAACCGGATCCCCGGGCCCGATGAACGCCTTGGCAACGAGATCGAGCAGCTCGTCGGCCCCGGCGCCGACGGTGATCCCGTCAGCCGAGGCTCCGGTGTATCGCGCGAGGGCTGCGGTCAGCGTGGCATAGGTGGAGTCGGGGTATTCGTTGATCGGAATCGCTCCGACCGAGGCCAGCCCGGCGCCCGCCCAGGGGGAGGAGTTCATGTCGAATCGGACCACCTGGCCCGCGTCGATCTGGGCTGTCCGGGCCACCTCCTGGGTCGACTGCTCCCATTGGTAAGGGCTCAATCCCAGAACGCTGGCGCGGGGGCGGGGCGCCGAGCGCTTCGACTCCGCCGGTTCCTCGAGGCGGACGGCGACCGAGTTCCAGTGCTGAGGGAGACCTTCGCTGGTCGCAAGGGCGCGGACGGTCGGGGCCAGCTGGGCGAGCCCGGACGGGGTGGCCGCCTGAACCTGCATGCGGCGGCCGAATTCGCCCAACCCCAGTGCGCCGAAGCTGCGGGCTGATCCTCCGGTCGGGAGCACGTGATTGGCGCCGGTGGCGTAGTCGCTCAGAGCCGGGGGAGTGCCGGCGCCCAGGAATACCGAACCAGCGTGCTCGACATAGGGCAGCCACCGGGCCGCGTCGCGGAGCGCTAGAACCACGTGCTCGGGGGCGAAGTCATTGGCGAACCCGAGCGCGGCCTCGGCCGAGTCCGTGTTCAGGATCCGGATCTGCCGGCCCGCTTCTTCGGAGAGGCTGGCGCCTACCCGGAGACCCAGCTCGGGGTCGGTGGTGACCAGGATTCCCAGCGCGTCGGGGGCGTGCTCGGCCTGCGCGATCAGGTCGGCGCGAACCCGGTCCGCGGGGGCGGAGTCGTCGGCGATGACGATAACTTCGGAGGGGCCGGCGGGCATGTCGACCGCAACCCGGCCGAACACCTGGCGCTTAGCGGCGGTGACGTAGACGTTGCCGGGTCCGAAGATCTTGTCCACCCGGCCCAGCGTCTCGGTCCCGAACGCCATCGCCCCGATCGCCTGAACTCCTCCGACCGCGTGCAACTCGGACACCCCGGCCACTCGGGCGGCGGCCATCACCGAGGCGGCCACCTGGCCGTCGGGTCCGGGTGGCGAGCAGATGACTACCTCCCGGCAGCCGGCCATCCGCGCGGGCACCGCCATCATCAGGACCGAGGAGGGGTAGGCGGCGCGTCCTCCAGGTACGTAGATGCCGACCCGGTGCAGGGGACGCCAGACTCGCCACACGTCCACCCCGGGTACCACCTCCACCGTCTCTTCGTGGAATCGCTGCGCCGTATGCACCCGGGCGATGTGATCGGCGGCCGTTTCCAGGGCCTCGACCAGCTCTCCGGGAGCGCTCTGGAAGGCAGCTTCGATCCGATCGCTGTCGATGCGGCTCCACTCGAGGGCGACTCGGTCGAAGCGGAGGGTCAGATCCCGCACGGCCACGTCCCCGCCTAGGCGGACCTGCTCCAGCAGCGCCGCCACCTGCGGCTCCACGTCGGGTGGGGCTGCGGGCCGGAGGAGCAATTCGGAGTAGGCGCTGCTTCCGGGCTCGGGAAGTGGGCAGAGCGCGATCACGGGATCAGCTTCTCGATCGGCAGAACCAGGATCGACGAGGCACCGAGCTCACGGAGCGGGCTGAGGAGTGCCCACACCGCCGCGGATTCGACGACGGCATGCAGGGCGACCATGGTTGGGTCGGCGAGCTGCAGCACCGACGGGGATTTCATTCCCGGGAGGAGCGCCTCGATAGCCGGCACCGCCATCCGCGGCGCGTTCATCATCAGGTACTTCCGATCCCGGGCCGCGATCACGCTGGTGAGCACCATCCGGACGTGGTCTGCCGGCTGACGGCGGTCGGACTCGAGGTCCTGCCGCGCGATCAGTTCGGCCTCGGACTCGAGGATGGTGTCGAGGGGTCGGAGGCCATTGGTAGCCAGAGTCGTCCCGGTTGACACTAGATCGGCAATCGCGTCGGCAACCCCCAGGAGCGGCGCGATCTCGACCGCTCCGCTGATCTCGAGCAGGCGAACGGAGATCAGATTCTGGGAGAAGAAGGAGCTCGTCGCGCGGGGATGCGAGGTCGCCACCAGGCGACCGGCTAGCTGATCCAGCCGGGAGAGCGACCCCGCCTCAGGCACCGCCAGCTGGAGGCGGCAGCGCCCGAAACCCAGCTTGAGCCAGCGCTCGACCGTGGCGCCCGACTCGGCGAGCAGATTGGAACCGGTGATGCCGAGATCCACCACCCCGTCCTGGGTGTACTCGGAAATGTCCTCCGCCCTGACGAAGAGCAGGTCGAGCGGATAGTTGTGACAGGGGGCGAAGAGCCGTCGCTGGTCGGATTCGAAGTCGAAACCCGCCTCAGCGAGCAAGGTCACCGCCGGCTGGGAGAGGCGTCCTTTGTTGGGAAGGGCCAAGCGCACGCGCCCCTGATCGGAACGGTTCACACCCTCCGCGCCGCCGGTCGTCTCCGGTCCAGTAGGGTCCGGTAACCGCCGCTGCCATAGCGCAGCCAGTTGCTGACCCTTGAGATGGTGGCGGTGCTGGCACCGGTCCGGCGGGCGATCTCCAGGTAGTGGAGGCCCTGGTCGAGCAGCAGGACGACCTGCCACCTTCCGCTCATCGCCCTGAGCTCGGCGATGGTGCAGAGGTCTCTCAGGAAGGCGGCCGCCTCAGCCGCCGATCGCAACTCAGTCACCGCTTCACACAGCTCGCCCAGCTCGGGCGGCAGTCCCTCGGCGTTCAGGGCGGGAGCGGGTTCGGTCACATTCGCCATGTTAGCATGCTAGCATGACAGCACAGAGAGTCCCCGCTCCCCCGACCCCCAGGATCGTCGTAGTCCCCGCCATCGATCTTGCCGGCGGCCGGTCGGTGCGTCTGGTTCAGGGCCGTTACGACCGGGTGGTCAGCTACCCGTCGGCGCCCGGCGAGCTGGCGAGGAGCTACGCCCGGGATGGAGCTGAGCTACTGCACGTGGTCGATCTGGATGGCGCCCGCCGGGGGAGCTGGCAGAACCTGGAATCTGTTGGCCAGATCGTGCGCACGTCGGGGGTGCCGGTTCAGGCCGGTGGGGGAGCCCGCGATCGATCCCAGATTCGGGCGGCGCTTCGGCTGGGTGTGGCCCGGGTGGTCATTTCGTCTGCCGCCTTCGGCGATCGGGATCGCTTGCTGCGCCTCTTCAGCGAGTTTGGCACTGAACTGGCGGTCAGTCTCGACCAGCGCCACGGCGAGGTGGTCAAGGACGGCTGGACCAGGGGAACTGGGATCAAGCTCGGTGAGGCGGCCCGGTGGGTCGTCTCCGCCGGAGCCTCCCGGCTGATCTACACCGATGTGCTTCGCGACGGCACGCTGGCAGGCCCCGGGGTGGCAGACCTGGAGTCGCTGCTCGGGCTCGGCGTCCCCGTCATGGCCGCGGGAGGAGTTCGTGACGTGGAGGATGTGGCCCGGCTCCGGGCGGCGGGAGCGGAGGCGGCGATTGTGGGTCGGGCCCTGCTCGATGGTCGCCTCGGGCTGGGAGCGGCGATCCTGGCGGCCGGCGGCCCCGCGCCTGGGAAGACTTGAGCTCAAGGCGGGAGGGCCCAGCCTCGGTTCCGGCTCTCGCCGACTGCCACGTACACAGCGAGTTTTCCTGGGACGCCCCTCGTGGAGCCATGGCGGAGAGCTGCCGCCAGGCCCAGGGGCTCGGGCTACCCGGGTTGGCGTTCACCGACCACGCGGACTACTCGACGTTGTCCGGAGGCTCCCGACTTCAGCTGGATGGCTACCAGGAAGCCCTGGCGAGTTGCCGGCGCGCCTTCCCCGGGCTTGCCATCATGAGCGGGGTCGAGCTGGGGGAACCCCACCGCTTTCCCGATGAAGCGGCGGCCCTGCTCGCTCGGGGCGAGTTCGATCTGGTCCTCGGCTCCGTGCACTCGGTGGTCTCCGACCGGGCTGAGATTGAGTTCAGCGAGCTCGACCCATCTGAACCCGGACCCCCGCCCGGGTTGGTTCGTGAGTATTTCCTTGAGCTGCTGCGCCTGATCGACGGGCCAGTTGACTTCGAGGTCCTGGCCCATCTCGAGTACCCCAAGCGGTTCTGGGGCCCGAGCTGGCCCCGGTATCGGTCCCTCGACTACCAGGACGAGCTTCGGCAGGTGCTGGCGGCCGCCGCCCGGCGGGGCCTGGTACTCGAGCTAAACACCACTCGGGGGGGTGACCCGGATCGCGTGCTCTGCCCCAGCCCGGCCGTTCTCCGCTGGTGGAGAGAGGCGGGCGGCCGGAGGGTTTCGCTGGGCAGCGACGCTCATGACCCGTCGACCGTGGCAGGGGGTTTTCATCTCGCCGCCGAAGCGGCCTCCGCGGCCGGGTTCGACCCCTCGCCGGGCCGGGTCGGGATCTGGGCAGCCTCCGTCCCGGCTGGGGAAGGCTTACCGATCCCGGCTGGGGCGGAACTTGCGGTCTCCCCGGCGGCTGTGGTAGAAAGTCGGGCACACAACCGAATAACAAAGGCGACGACGAGGACGAGTACGAAGACCCGGTTCCCTCAAGAGAGCGGCTGGTAGCTGGAAGGGCCGCAGGGAACACCTTCGGAAAAAGACCTCTGAGCTGCGGGAAGAAACCGGTCACTCGACCGGGAGTAGACCCCGCCGGGAGCCCCGCCGTGATGGGGGCAGGGTGTGCTAGCACCCGACGAGGTCGGCACCGCGAGGTGCCGACGAAAAGAGGTGGTATCGCGTGGCTGGAGCCCCCGGGCTAGGCCGCGCCCTCTTGGCCGACTGCATCAGGTCGGCTGGAGTTGGCGTGGCCGAGTGGCCTGGAGGCAATCATGGGAACGCGAAGGTGCGACCTCATTCCGCTGACCGTCGTCGACACCACCCTGCGCGAAGGCGACCAGTTCGCCGGGGCGCAAATCGGCCCGACTGACCGGCTCCGATTGGCCCAGGCTCTCGACCACTTCGGCGTGGATGAGTTGGAGCTGCCCTCACCGGCGCTCGGCCCGGCCGCGGAGGAGGAACTCAAAGCGCTCGTCGGGCTGCGGCTTCGAGCCGCCCTGCGGGTGCACGTCCGGTGTCATCCCGGCGACCTTGAGGCTGCGCTGCGAGCCGGGGCGACCGGGTTGCATCTCTATCTCGGGATCTCGCCAGACCGGGCCCGCAGCCGCTCCCGCTCCTGGCCTCAGCTGGCTCAGGAGATTCGGGACTCGGTTCGGTTGGCGCGCTCGGCCGGGGCGTTCGTCCGCTTCAGTGCTGAAGACGCCTTCCGAACTCCGGTCCGTCAGCTGTTTGCCGCCTTTGACGTGGCGGTCGAGGCGGGTGCCCAGCGGCTCGGGGTTCCGGACACGGTCGGGGTCGCCACTCCGGAACTGGTCGCCCGCACCGTGCGCCGGGTCGCCGCCCGATACCCCGGGATTGCGCTGGAATTCCATGGACACAACGACACCGGCTGCGCGGTCGCCAATGCTGTCGCCGCCTGGCGGGCCGGAGCCGAGTGCCTGGACGTGACCGTCCTTGGCATCGGTGAGCGGGTCGGGATCACCTCGCTGAGTGGGCTGATGGCCCGCCTCTACACGCTCGCCCCCGATCGCCTGGCCGGCTACCGGCTGGCCCAACTACCCGGACTTGATGCCAGGGTCGCCGAGCTTGCCGGCATCGCCATCCCCTTCAACCAGCCGCTCACCGGGGCGCATGCCTTCACTCACGTGGCCGGAGTCCACACCCAGGCGGTGCTCCGAGTGCCCGCCACCTACGAGGCGATCGACCCGGCGGTGGTGGGCCGGACGCGGGTGATCTCGGTGGGGACCCGCCTCACCGGGCGCCACGCGGTGGCGGACTTTGCGGGCCGTCTCCTTGGCCGCGAGGTCGGGGCCGGCGAGGTGCAGAAGGCGACGGCGGCTCTCAGGGCGGCGTCCGGGACGCGGCGCCTAGGCCCGCAGGCGGCTGCCGGAATCGTGCGGGCGGCGCTAGCCGCGCCCGGGAGGGAGTGAGGGTGGGCACCCTGGCGGAGGAGATCCTGAGTGCCCGGCTGGGCCGGGCGGTCGCGGCCGGCGAGACGGTGGTGGTTCCGGTCGATGTGGTGATGAGCCACGACACCACCACCGCCCTGGTCGCGGAGGGGCTGGCAGAGTTGGGCCGAGCCGTCGCCCACCCGGAGCGGGGGGTGGTTGTTTTCGACCACATCACCCCGGCGGCGACGGTCGCCGCTGCGGCGCAGCAGCAGCGGGCGCGGGAGTTCGTCTCCCACCAGGGCATTCCCCATCTGCTGACCGACGGAATCTCCCATCAGGTCCTCCCCGAGCACGGCCTGGTGGCCCCCGGGGACGTGGTCGTGGGCGCCGACAGCCACACCGTCACCCTGGGTGCATTCGGAGCCTTCGCCACCGGAATGGGATCGACCGACGTGGCGGTGGCCTACGCCACCGGCGAGAGTTGGCTCAGGGTGCCCGCAACCCTGGCCATCCAGCTCGAGGGACGCTTCCCGAGCGGGGTCGGGGCCAAGGACCTGATCCTGGAAGTCGTCCGCCGGGTGGGTAGCGACGGGGCCCGCTACCAGGCGGTGGAGTACGTGGGGCCGGCCGCGGCCGCACTCCCGATCGGCGATCGGATGACGCTCTGCAACATGGCGGTGGAGATGGGTGGCAAGGCGGGTCTGTTTGCCGCCGACCGACTCACCACCCAGTGGCTCGAGGGAAGGGGGTCCCGGCCGCCCCGGGTGGCGCGGGCCCGCGCGCCCGAGTACCTGCGGGTCGAGACCTTCCAGCTCGACCGGCTCGAGCCGATGGTCGCCATCTCTCCCCGGGTGGATGCCGGCCGGCCGGTGCGGGAGCTGGTCGGACTGCCCGTTGACCAGGTCTTTATCGGAACCTGCACCAACGGTCGGTTGTCCGACCTTGCGGCTGCGGCGGTTTTGCTCGCAGGGCGGAGGGTCGCGGTCCGGACGGTGGCTGTCCCGGCATCCCGCGAGGTCTACCTGGCAGCGCTGCGAGCGGGGTATTTGGAGACCCTGGTCCAGGCCGGAGTCAGCGTCGAGTCGCCCGGCTGCGGACCTTGCCTGGGGCGCCACAAGGGGGTGCTCGGACCTGGCGAGCGCGCGGTGACAACCATGAGCCGCAACTTCCGGGGCCGCATGGGCGACCCCAGCAGTGAGATCTACCTGGCCAGCCCCGAGACTGCCGCGGCGTCTGCGCTGTCCGGTCGCTTGGCCGACCCCCGAGGGCTCGTCTGATGGCCCGGGCGTGGCGATTCGGAGACTTCGTCAACACCGATCAGATCATCCCCGGGCGCTACAACGTGACCACGTCTTCGGCTGAGCTGGGCCGGGCCTGCTTCATCGAGCACCGGCCCGAATATGCCGCCCAGGTCAGGCCCGGCGACCTGATCGTCGCCGGCGAGGACTTCGGCTGCGGCAGCTCCCGAGAACACGCGGTGATCGCAATCCTGGCCAGCGGGGTGACCGCGGTGCTGGCGCCCAGCTTCGCCCGGATCTTCTACCGCAATGCCATCAACCGGGGCCTGGCCGTGCTCGAGTCGCCCGGCGCCGGAGCAGTTCAGGAGGGATCTGAGATCGAGCTCGACGTCGCGCGGGGCCGGGTCATCGATCACACCGCAAACCGGGAGATCGTCGCCCGACCGCTTCCACTGTTCGCGCAGAGGATTGCCCGCCACGGCGGGGTCCTCGAGCTGGTTCGGGTGCATGGGAGCCTGAACGGAGTCTGCCTGCCCGCTTGCGGGTCGGCGCCGGACGGGCCTGTCCCATTGAGCCCCGGGAGGATGCCATGAACAGCGACCCGTCGGATGACACCGCCGCCTGCCCCGAGTGCGCCGGCCGGCTTCCGGTTCCAGCTGGGACCGTTAGCGGCGAGATCCTCGCCTGCGGCGCCTGCCTGGCCGAGCTCGAGGTGGTTCAGCTAGACCCGACCAGGTTGGCCCTCGCCCCCGAGGTGGAAGAGGATTGGGGGGAGTGAGCGGGACCCGGCTGGGCCTGGTCTGCTCCCGGGTCAGGGTGGAGGAGAAGATGCTCCTCGAGGCCATCTCACGGCGCCCGGACACAGAGGTGGTCCGGATCGAGGACGACAGGATCCAGGCGCCCCTGGTGGGCAATCCCGACCCGGCCGGGCCGGCCGGCTATCTCCGCGGCTGTGACGTGATCCTCCTCCGCGGCCTGGGTCATTTCCGCCAGCTCGCCATCGCCCGGCTGGCCGAGGCTTGGGGGGTTCCCGTGGTCAATCCAGCGGCTGTGATCGACACCTGCGGGGACAAATTGCGAACCACTTTGGCCCTGGCGGCGGCGGGGGTTCCCACCCCACCGGCTCGGGTGGCCTTCACCGTGGAGGCGGCGCTGGCCGCGATTGAGGAGCTCGGCTACCCCTGCGTGGTCAAGCCCACGGTCGGGTCGTGGGGACGGCTGCTGGCCCGGCTCGGCGACCGCGAGTCCGCCGAGGCCGTCCTCGAACACAAGACCCTGCTGGGGGGAGCCCTGCACAAGGTGCTCTACCTCCAGGCCTACGTCGAAAAGCCCGGCCGCGACCTCCGCGGATTCGTCGTCGCCGGTGAGACGGTGGCGGTCATCGGCCGGCGCTCCCAGCACTGGATCACCAACACAGCCCGGGGAGCCGTCGCGGAACCGGTGACGGTGACCGAGGAGATGGCCGCGCTCTGTTCCCGTGCCGCCCTCGCCGTCGGCGGCGGAGCCGTGGCCGTCGACCTGCTGGAGAGCCCGGGCGGGCTGCTGGTGAATGAGGTGAACTCCACCATGGAATTCCGCAACAGCGTGGCCCCGACGGGAGTGGATCTGCCTGGGCTGCTGGTCGGGCATGCCCTCGCTCTGGCGGCCCAGCGTTGATCCGGGTCACTGTGGTCGGCGGAGCGGGCTATGTGGGCGGAGAGTTGGTCCGCCTCCTGCTCGGTCACCCCGGCCTGCAGCTGGGCCAGGTGGTCTCGAACTCGCATCGGGGTCGGCCAGTGGCGAGCGCCAATCCCAACCTGCGCCAGTTCAGCGATCTGCGCTTCGAGGACTCCTCCCAGTTGGAGCCCTGCGACGCGGTGATCTACGCCGGGGGAGGCCCCGGCCCCGGCCAGCCTACGGTGGCCGAGCTCCGGCGGCTGGCTCCCACCGTAATCGACTGCGGTCCCCGGCTACGGCTCCGTGACCGGGAGCTGTACCGCCTTTGGTACCGGTCCGACCCGGCGCCCGCGGAGGATCTGGCGGAGGCGGTATACGGGCTCCCCGAAATCAGCCGGGCGGAGCTGTGCGGAGCTGGGCTGGCGAGCGGGGTGGGTTGCTCAGCAGCGGCGACGATCCTCGCCCTGCTGCCCCTGGCCCGCTCAAACTGGGGGCTGGCGACCCCGGTCTTCGTCGACGCGCGCTTCGGGTCGTCGGCGGCGGGGTCGCGGTCATCCCCAGGCGGTCACCACCCCGAGCGGAGTCGCGCCGTCCGGATGTTCGCTCCTGCGGGTCATCGCCACCAGGCGGAGGTGGCCCAGGCGCTGGGCTGGCCGGCCGACCGACTCAGCTATGCGGGGGTGGCGGTGGAGATGGTCCGCGGGATCTCCGTCTCAGCGCGCTGCTTTCTGCGCCAGCCGGTCACCGGCGCCGATCTCTGGGACGCCTTCCGGACGACCTACGAGAGCGAACCGTTCGTGCGCATCGTGGCCCAGCGCTCCGGACTCCACCGTTTCCCGGATCCGCGCTGGCTGGCGGGCACCAATTTCTGCGACGTGGGCTTCGCCATCGACGCGTCCGGACAGGGCCTGACCCTGATGGCCGCGCTCGACAATCTGGGAAAGGGTGCGGCCGGAAATGCCATCCAGGCGCTCAACTGCATGCTCGGCCTGGAGGAGCGGGCGGGGCTGGAGTTCACCGGACTTCACCCCCTGTGAACGCGCAAGCGGGTGCCAGAGCCCGCGCCGACGAGTCGGTCCTGGTGGTCAAGATTGGAGGCGGGATCGGGATTGACCGGGAAGCGGTCTGCGCTGACCTGGCGCGTCAGTGGGACGTCCGCTGCCTGGTGGTCCTGCATGGTGCCGCCCAGGAGCTGGACCGGGTCTCCGCCGCCCTGGGACATCCTCCCCAGCGGGTGACTTCGGTTTCGGGAATCGAGAGCCGTTTCACGGACGACGCGACCATGTCGATCTTCAACATGGTCTACGCCGGCAGCGCCAAGGTCCGCTGGGTCGAGTCGCTGCAGCGGATCGGGGTCGCGGCGTTGGGGCTGAGTGGGGTGGACGGCGGGCTCCTCCGGGGCCCCGAGAAGACGGTCCTGCGCTCCCGACTGGGCGAAGATCGCCAGCAGCTGGTCCGTGGGGACCGAAGCGGCCGGGTGACCCAGGTCAACGTCCCGCTGCTCCGGCTCCTTCTCGAAGCCCACTATCTGCCGGTCATCAGTCCCCCGGCCCTATCCGAGGCGGGGCGGGCGATGAACGTGGACGCCGACCGCGCGGCGGCCCAGGTTGCCATCGCCCTGGGCGCGGCGACGCTGGTCTTTCTCAGCGACGTCCCCGGGCTGATGCTCGACCCCGACCGTCCCGAGACTCTGCTGACGGACGTCCGCCGCCACCAGTTGCCTCGGGCCATGGAGGTCGCCCGCGGCCGGATGCGGACCAAGGTGATCGCCGCCGCCGAGGGCCTCCAGGGAGGGGTGCGCCGAGTTGTCCTGGCCGACGGCCGGACCTCATCCCCGGTGGCGGCGGCCCTTAGCGGTCGGGGCACCGTATTTCGGCGCAACGGAGTATCGCGGGCCGCCGAATGAGCCTGCCAAATGACCTCAGCGTCGAGGAGTTGACCCTGCTGGCCGAGCTGGTGGCGATTCCCAGCCCCACCGGCCGAGTCGGGGAGGCGGCGGGATGGCTGATCGGCCAGCTGCGGGCCCTGGGGTTCAGGGCCGACCTCGACCAGGCGGGGAACGTCATTGCGACGCTGGAACCGGAATGCGAACGTCCACCCGGGGGTGACATTTACCTGCTCGGCCACCTCGACACGGTGGCAGGCTTCTGGACGCCCTCCCTCGCTCGGGGGCGGCTCTCCGGGCGGGGCGCCTCCGACGCCAAGGGTCCGCTGGCAGCCTTTGTGGCGGCAGCCCTGCGCGCCCTCCGCCTCGGCCTCCTCCGACGGCGGATCTGGATCCTGGCGGTGCCGGACGAGGAGAGCGATTCCGCTGGGGCGCGCTGGTTGGCTGCCACGTTGCCCCCGCCCGCTTACCTGGTGGTCGGTGAGCCGTCTGGGTCAGGGCGCGTCGTGCTCGGTTACCGGGGCAGCTTGCGCTGCCGCCTCGAGCTAAGCCGGCCCGGGCAGCACAGCTCAAGGCCGGGTCCGACGACCGCTGAGCTGGGTCTCCGCGCCTGGTCGCAAGCCCGGCGGGGCATGGGGGCGCTAAATGGGGTGGGGAGCCGGTTTGGGGCGCTCGGTACCCATCTCCTGGAGATCCAAAGTGGCAGCGATGGGCTCCGGGACTGGGTCCGGCTCGAGCTCGGCCTTCGAATTCCCGTCCGCTTGGGACCGGACGAGGTCCTCGCCCAGCTGCGCGCCCTCGTCCCGGGGGTTCGGCTCGAGGTGATCACATCCGTTCCCGCCGCGGTGGTTCCCCGAACTGGAGCTCTCCCCACTCTCTTCGCCAAAGCCATCGCTTCCGAGGGCGACCCAGTGGTCTGGCAGCATCGGCTGGCGGGCTCCGATCTCAACGTGGTTCTGCCGACTTGGAGCTGCCCGGCGGTCGTGTACGGACCCGGCCAGGCCGAGCTGGACCATACCCCGCGGGAGTCGATCGCGCTTCCTGACTACGCTCGCGGGATCCGGGTGCTGACCCGGGTGCTGTCCGCTTTGTGAGTGGTTTCGGAGAACCCCGCAGCGACCCTGGGCAGCTCCTCCCCCTCGGTCGGCCAGCCGGCGACGTGAAGAGCCCGGCCCGCGTTCGAGACCAGGCGGGCGGGGAGCCGGCGGCGCTCGAGCCAGCCCGCTGCGTTGGCTCCAACAACGATCGCGGCGGTCGAGGCGGCGTTGGCAGTGAGACAGGAGCCGGCCGCCACCGAGACGGTGCGCCAGGGGCCCCGGCTAGGCCTGCCGGTGCGGGGATCGATGATGTGGTGCATTCGTCTGCCAGCCCGCAGCCAGCGGCGCTGGGTGGTGGAGGAGGTAGCCAGGGCCGGTGCCGTGAGGCGGACGTTCTGGCCCGGCTCCTCCCTAAGCGATCGATTCCCATCGCTGAGGCGGACTACCCACCCGCCCTCCGGCGGGGCCCCGGCCGTGGCCAGGTCGCCGCCCAGGCTGACCAGCACCGATCCCCCGACACTGCTCGAGATCGCGGCCGCGGCTCGGTCCGCGGCCCAGGCCTTGGCGGTGGCGCCGAGGTCGAGCAGGACCCCTTTGGGTAGTTGGACCTGGTCGCCGTCGACGAGCACCGCCCGCCAGGCACCCTCGGCGGGCGGCGACCATCCTGGAGCCGGAAGTGAGCTCGGGAGGGCCGCGAAGTCATCGGTATATCCCGCCTCGAGGAGGCTGCGCCCCACGGTCGGGTCGGTGAGCCCGCCGGTGCTCCGCGCCGCCTCCAGGGCGACCGCGAGCAATTCCAGGAGGAGGCCGCCAACGCGCACCGGGGAGCCGGCGGAGCGGTTGAGCTGGGAGAGATCCGAGTCCGGTCGGAAGCGGCTGGCCGCCCGGTCAACCTCGCCCAGAATCGAGTCGACGATGGTTTGGGCTCGGAGCTGCCCCGCCGCCGGGTGAAGCACCAGGTCCACCGACGTTCCCAGGGCGTCCCTTCGACTTCGGGTCAGCCCCCCTGAGTCCTCCAAGGGACGCCAGGTGCCTGGGGGGATCACGACCTGCATGACACCCCGGCGTCGGCCCGAACTGGCGGCCGCACCGCCGTACTGAGAGGCAGCGCCGGGGGCAGGGGGAGGATGGTGCCGCGGGGAGGCGGTGGGGGGCTGGCCAGCGAGAACATGCTGCCAGGGTGCCAGCCTCAGGTCAGAGGAGCCTGGGGATTGTCCGAGCCGCACCTGAGACCTGAGCTGACCGCGCTCCCGACAGTTCTGGTTGACCCGTCAGAGCCAGGCCAACCCGGGGCCGCATTACTGAGCGGAATCTCAGGCAATGCCCAGACTGTGCTGAGAGTGCCCGGCCACAATGGTTGATGTGGACAACCAACCCCCCACGGGGAATCCGGCGGCGCGGCGCCACGGCGAGGGCCTGACCCGACGTCTCACGGTGGTGATGACGACCGGCGTGATCCTGGCAACCGGGGCCGCGGCTGCGGTGGTTTCCCAAGTGCTGCCGGGGCGGACTGCGTCGACATCGACCCCGGCCAGCAGCGGCCCGGCGACGGCGCCCGCCAGCACCGGCGGCTCCGGCGTTGCGGCCCCGACCCCCGCTCCGCCAGGGGCAGCTCCCGCGGTCGTTTCAGGTGGGTCCTGAAACTCGGCTGGGACGCCAGTCATGGCAGGCCCCCGGCGAAGGCAGTGATAAGGCACGGTCACCCCGGCGGGCCGTCACCTCGGCTGCGCCGATGGTCCCGCGGACCGTGAGCCCCTCGCCCCGGCTGGGAGCTGGACGTAGCTGTCCGGGATTGCGGGATCCTCGTCCCGCGACTGGAAGCGAACGCGTAGGCTGGCGGTCTCGACGCTCCGGGGTGGGCCCGTGATCGCCGCGTTGGTCGCTCCCTCGACATCCTCCGCCCTCTGGTATCTGGCGCGCGGCAGCGGTCTGGTGCTGCTCGGACTGCTCACCGCCAACCTGGCCCTCGGCGTGGCCATTCAGGGGGGCTGGAGTCCCCCGGCATGGCCCCGATTCGTGATCCAGACGGTGCACCGCAACGTCGCCCTGCTGGCGGTGATCCTGCTCGCGATCCACGTGGTCACGATCGAACTGGACCCCTTTGTCGGAGTCGGGTGGTGGGCAGTCCTGGTGCCGTTCGTCAGCCCGTACCGGCCACTCTGGGTCGGCCTGGGGACGCTCAGTCTCGACCTCTTAGCCGCCGTGGTGGTCACCAGCCTCCTGCGTCGCCACCTTCGACCCAACTGGTGGAGGGCAGTGCACTGGCTCGCCTACCTTTCCTGGCCGGTGGCTCTGCTGCACTCCATCGGCGCCGGGACCGATACCCACGTGGGGGCGATCTTTGTCTACGAGCTCGTCTGCCTGGGCGCTGTGGTGGCCGCTGTCGTGGTGCGCTTGACCAGGGCACGCCGGCTCTCCCCCCTCTCGCGCCGCGCCGGCCTGGCTGCCGTGGCCGCGCTTCCGGTGGCGGTGCTCATCTGGTCGGCGACCGGCCCCCTCCAGCGCGGCTGGGCTCTGAAGGCGGGGACTCCGACCTCGGTTCTCTCCTCGGGGTCGGGCAGTGGGGCTTCACCGCCAGGGGCCCCGGGCGCCGCGTACGCGCAGGCTCCCTTCACGACCAGCTTCCTGGGCTCGATCCGAACCGGGCAGTCGGGTGCCCAGTCGACGCTCACGATCCGGGGGCAGGCCCCGGCGGGGTCGGGAGCCAGCCTGGTGGTGACCCTTGTCGGGCAACTGCAGGAGGCGGGGGGGATCGCGGTCAGCAGCGGCACGGCGGTCTATACCCCCGCGAACTCCACCGCGGCCTACCAGGGCCCGATCGTGTCCCTCGACGGGTCGGTGGTGCAGATGGAACTGCGGGGGCTGGCCACATCCTCGGTGCGAGCGACGTTGGTGATTCAGCAGGGTGCCAGTGCCACTCAGGTCAGCGGGGAGTTCTACTTCGGCACCGCGGTCGGTCCGGACCGCTGAGGAGAACCGGACTATGACAGTCGTGGCCCGTCTTCAGCGCCAGGAGCTAGGCGCCTGCCGGGGCGCCCTGGGCCCGGCGCGGCTCCTGGCCGGTCCCAGCGGCCCCGACCCCGAGAGTCTGGCCCAGCACTGTGCCAGATTGGGTGGCCGGATCGAGGATGCAGTCGGCAGGCTCCGGCCCCACCAGCTGGTCAGCAAGGTCCGGGCGGCTGGGCTTACCGGCCGCGGCGGGGGAGGCTTCCCAACCGCCGAGAAGCTGGCGTCCGTTTTGGCCCAGCATCGAGCCAAGGTGGTCATCGGCAACGGAAGCGAGACCGAGCCTGCCTCCGCCAAGGACGACCTGCTGCTGCGGCTCAAGCCCCACCTGGTGCTCGACGGGCTGGCGGTGGCGGCCGCGGTCCTGAGACCAGAACGCACCTTCCTGGTGGTGCCTTCTTCGCAGGCGCAGCGAAGTGTTGCCCAGGCGATTCGTGAGCGGGGCGCCGGGGAGCGTCGCGCCCCCCGCGTGGAGCTGGCGCTCGGGCCTCCCAATTTCGTCGGCGGCGAGGAGTCGGCGGTGGTTCGCTGGCTGGAGGGCTTCCCGGCCCTGCCTACGTTCCGTCCCCCGCCAACCTTTGAGCGGGGATGGCGGGGTAAGCCGACGCTCGTCCAGAGCGCCGAGACGCTCGCCCACCTGGGACTGATCGCGCGCTTCGGACCGGACTGGTTCCGCAGTGCCGGCACCCTCCACGAGCCGGGCACATGCCTGGTGACCCTGAGTGGTGCGGTTTCCCTGCCTGGGGTGTACGAAGTGCCGATCGGACTCCCTCTGGCGACGCTGCTCACGGCGGCCGGTTCTGAGCCGGCCGCCGCAGCGCTATTGGTGGGCGGGTACTTCGGCAGCTGGCTCCAGCCTGCCCAGTTCATCGACGCCACCTTGTCCCGGGCGGGACTGGGTGGGCTCGACGCCACCCTGGGCGCGGGGGTGATCCACCTGCTCACCCGGGCGACCTGTGCGGTGCGCGAGTCGCAGCGGGTCGTTGGGTGGTTGGCCGGCCAGAGCGCCGGTCAATGCGGACCCTGTGCTCGAGGATTGCCCGCCATGGCGGAGGCGATGGGGCGGCTGAGCTACCCCCCCCACGCCACCCACCGGGACCGTCAACTGCTCCACCGCTGGTGTTCCCAGGTCGAGAACCGAGGAGCCTGCCGCCATCCCGATGGGGTGGTCAATCTGATCCGGTCGACCCTGGCAGTTTTTGCGGACGAGGTCGAGCTGCACCTCCAGGGCCGTTGTTCCGGCAGCGCTATCTCCAACCTGCCGCTGCCGTCGCCAGGTGGGGACGTGGGATGAGCGCCCGATACCTCCGGGTCGACCCCACCTTGTGCGTTGGCCATGGGATCTGCGCAGAGCTCCTCCCCGAGCGGGTCCAACTCGACGACTGGGGCTTCCCGGTCATCGCGGCAGACGAGGTTCCACCCTGGTTGCACCGGGCCGCCCGGCGCGCTCAGGCGGCCTGCCCCGCGCTGGCGCTCAAGTTCGACCGCACCGCCCCGAGACGGCCCATAGGTCGCCCTCCGGCCGGGGCTCGGGTGGGGCGCGTCCGCTAGGGACGTCGAGCGGAACAGACCGGCAGAGCTCCTCGGCCGCGACGGCGAGAGACCCGTCGGCTCAGCTCGAGACCCCTCCGACGATCTCGCGGCTCACCTACCCGGAGGCTGGGATGAGGACCTTGTCGTCGCGGTCACAAGTCGTTGCGGGTAGGCATGGTCGGACAGGGCCAAGAAGGGCTAACTCCCGGTACGAGCGCCTACACGCCAGAGGAGCGCGGTGACCAGCGTCAGTCCGAGCAGCACCAGCAGGGCCGCCGCGGAAGCCGCCCCCTGAGCAGGGTTGGAGAAGGTTACCGTCGCCGCCGTGGTAGCAGCCAGGTCAGGACGGGTTCCGAAGGGCACGAGGCGGAGCTGATTGGCAGGGGAGACCGCCAGGTCGTAGGTCACCGCGGCTCCGGGTGCCCGCAGGGTGAGGTAGGTCAGCCACCCCCGGCTCGGTACCCAGCCCATGTGCCTGTCAGTGGATAGGGCCTCATGCAGGCTCGGGGACATAGGCTGCGAATTGGCGACCAGGAAGCCGGGCGCGCCGGCTAGCGCGTCACCAACCGGCTGGACCCGGTCGCCCAGCGGGGTCGCCACGGTGAGGGGACCGTCGGTGAGCAAGAAAAGGTCTGCCCGGACCGGCAGCGCGTCGTCGGCGAGGACTTCCAAGGGCACCCACAGCTGGGGGACTCGGAAGGTGAGCAGGACAGGAGTTCCGTCGCCCTGATTGAGCTTGTGCCGGTGGGCTGAAGTCAGGTTGTACCGCGCCGCCATGAAGTACGGGCTGCCGGCGGCGTACCGGAGTAGGTGGGCTCGGACTTCGCTGGCCAGCGTGAACCCATTGCCATGGCACCAGTTCAGGACGGCCGGCCCGCTGCCGCGGATGACGGTGATGTCGAGGGCCGCGATCTGGGTCTTGAGCAAGACCTGGGCGCGACGGCTCGGAGCCGCAGCGGCCAGCCCGGAGAAGGAGATTTTGGGCGCCGGGTGCACCTGCAGTTCAAGTCGCTGGAGGGTCCACGCCCCGCCCTCCTGAACGCGAAGGGGCCGGGCCGGCAGGGGCACGATCCAGCCCAGGTCGCGTGCTGTGCCCTGGAATGAAAAACTGGTCAGGTAGTGCTCAAGGCCGCCTTGCCAGCTGACGAAGCTGGTGGTCTGACCCAGCCGCACCGAGCCATTGGGGGCGACCAGGGCCCCGCAAGCCAGGGCCGGCGATGCGCCCAAGGTGAGAGCGAAGGCCGCGACTGGGATCGCGAGCCACAGGCGAATTCGTCGAATCATCGAGGTAGCCTCCCAAACCGCTGATCGGCGACTGCGCCTAAGACACCTGCAACCCCGCCGAGGTTCCCTCCCGCTTCCTCCGGGAGAACCGTGGACGCTCCGAACGGTCGGGAGTCGCGGGCTGGGCAGGCGAATACAGGGCGGAAGATCTCGGTGGTGGGGGAGGTGAGGCGGGCGCTGGAGGATCCGGCGGGGTACCGACCGGAGGGGCGGCGCTGGGTTCGATCTCGGGCGATTGGGGTTTTCGCATCCGTGCCTGAAGGCGCTCGCCGGCCCTGACCGGACTACGTGGTCCGGGACCGCCCTGGAAGTCAGGTTCCCGCCGACCCTCTCATTCCCGTCTGCTCTTCGCTGAGCTGCCAGAGCCTGCGCGCCGTCTCCTCGTCCCGCGCCGCCGCCGATGGTTGGATCCGCCGCCGGTTGGCGAAGTAGCCACCGCTCTCGGAGGACACTTCAGGGGCGTCGGCGAGCCACACCAGAGTGTCCGCCCCCTGCGTCGGGGTCCGGGCGAAGGGCCGGGCGAGGGTCATGCCGAAGGCCATCAGCCGGCCGTTGTTGCGATTGAAACCGGTGGCCACGAAGCCGGGGTGGAAGCAGTTGGCGGTCACACCGCTTCCCTCCAGGCGGTGCGCCAACTCGCGAGTGAAGAGGATGTTGGCCAACTTCGTCTCCCCGTAGCGGGAGAAGCCACGGCGTCGAAATCCAAGAAGGGCGTTTATGTCGTGGAAAGGAATCCGGGCTAGCTGATGGGCGTCGGAACTGGTGGTGACGATGCGCGCCGGAGCGCTCCCTTTGATGCGCTCCAGCAGGAGTGTCGTCAGCAGGAAAGGGGCGATATGGTTGACCGCCCAGGTCAGTTCGAGCCCGTCCTCGGAGAGCCGCCGGGTGCCGTACGTGGCACCGGCGTTATTGATCAGCAGATCGACGTGGGGGTGCTTCGCCAGGATCTCCTCCGCCAACTGACGGATCGAAGCCTGCGAGCTGAGTTCCGCGAAGAGGACCTCTACCTCGGCCGGACTCCCATCGGCGGAAGTGATCTGGGTGACCGCCGCGGCAGCTCGTGCCTCGCTACGGGCCACTACGCTGAGGTGCGCGCCCCGGCGAGCCAGCTCCTGGGCGGCGGCGAGGCCGATTCCGCCGGTGGCGCCGGTGATGATCACCCGCTTGCCCGCAACTCCAGTCCACCCTTGCACTGCCGTCTCCCACTTTCGAGGTCGGTAGCCCTGAGTCGAAACCATCAGCGTGGGCCTCCCGTCGAGAGGCTCATCTTCGCTGGAATCGGCGCTGCGGCCTGCCTCTCCCGAGCCGCTTGTGCTCGCCCTGCCAAGTCGCCCTAACTAGGGAAACGATAGGCTTGGCACACTAAGCCCTGCGATGCCCGTACTCAGCCTGGCTAGCCGCGCCCATGGACCGATCGCGAGCTTGCGGAGTGGTTTCAGCCGCTATATCGCCGGCTTCTGTCCGCCACCTCGGCTCCATCAGGGGCCGGACGTGGCTCCGTGAGTGCGGCACCTGCGGCGCCTTCCCACTCCAGTCCCGGGTTGAGGGCCGCCGCGTGGGTCAGGGCCAAAGACCCGGACCGACTGGCTGTCAAGCGCTCGGTTCGAGCCGCCGTCTTTTTGCCGCTGGTCTTCGGCCTCGACCATTTGCTTTTGTCCAACTCCCCGCAGACCGGCCTTTTCGCGGCCTTTGGTTCGTTCGCGCTACTGCTCCTGGTGGACTTCCGGGGTCGGCCACGCACCCGTCTGGTCTCCTATCTCGCGCTTTTCTTATTGGGGAACTGTTTCATCGCGGTGGGAACCCTGGCCTCCACCCAGAAGGTGGCGGCGGTGGCCGTGATGGCGGTCGTGGCCTTTGCGGTGCTCTTCGCGGGGGTCGTTTCGCCCCTGGCCGCGACTGGATCCACCGCAGCCCTGCTGACGTTCGTGCTGCCGGTCGCCATCGCTCAGCCCGCTACCGCGGTAGGCCCGCGCTTACTTGGCTGGGCGCTCGCCGGTGCCTTCTGCATCCCCGCCTGCATGTTGGTCTGGCCCTCCCCTTGGCACGACAACCTCCGCCGGCGCTTGGCGGCCACCGTATCCGCAGTCGGAAAGGTCGCAACCGCGTGGGCCCTGGGCGACCCGGATCCCAAAGTGAAGGCGTCATTGACTGAGGAGCTCTCGCGCCTTCGCGGCGAGTTCCGGGCGACCCCATACCCACCCACCGGCGCCGTTGCCGGCGCGGTCGCCCTGGCCATCCTCATGGGACGCGTCGAGTGGATGGCAGGGAGCTCCGCACTCATCAGCGACGACGCCGGGGCCTTCGCGTCGGGACCGGCCCGGTTGGTGATGAGTCAGGTGGCCGAGACCCTCCGACTCAGCGCTTCCCTGATCTGTGACGGCGGCGGCTATCCGGTCGACGATCCGCAGGTAGTGAAGATGGTTCAGGACGCGACACGGCGATTGCAACAGGTGATCGCCAATGAGCTCGACGCCGAGGTCTCGACCCTGATCGATCCCAAGGGAGCCGGTGTCGGGCCAGGTCCTGATCCCCTGATCACCGCAGGGTTGAACCCGGCTTTCCGCGCCCGCGGCCTGGCGATTGCTGCCGAGATGGTGGCGGGTGCATCGCTCCGGGCGGCTGGCTCCGAGCCTGCCCAGGATTCAAAGCGGGGAGTGTTTGAGCAACGTTCCCGGCGCCAATTTTGGCAGCAGTTCCGATCCTATCTGTCCTTCCGCTCGGTTTGGTTTCGCAACGCCGTTCGCGGCGCAACCGCTCTGGCCCTGGCGGTTGCCGTCGTTGAGGTAACCAACGTCGAGCACGGCTTTTGGGTGGTCCTAGGCACGCTATCGGTGTTGCGCTCCAATGCCCTCGGCACCGGCGCGACGGCTCTGCGCGCGGTCGCTGGTACAGCCGTCGGCTTCGTGGCGGGCGCGGCAATAATGATCGGCGTCGGAAGCCACCTGTTGCTTTTGTGGGTACTACTCCCCCTGGCGGTGTTGGCGGCGGGAGTGGCCCCTTCGATGATCTCGTTCGCAGCCGGGCAAGCCGGATTCACCGTCCTCGTGATCATTCTCTTCAACATAATCGTGCCCACCGGTTGGACGGTCGGTTTGACCAGGGTTGAGGACGTCGGCATGGGCGCCGCCGTCAGTGTCATGGTGGGGCTATTGTTCTGGCCCCGGGGTGCCACCGCGGCCCTGGGACGCGCCCTATCTGATGCCTTCGTGGAAAGCTCGGGGTACCTGGCCGACGCGGTGGATCGGCTGACCACCCAGAGCCGTGACGTCGATACCAGGCCGGCCCAGCGGGCGGCCGACACCGCCTATCTGCGGCTTGACGACGCCTTCCGGCAGTTCCTGGCCGAGCGTGGAGCCAAGGTGGTACCGGTGGGGACCGTGGCCAAGCTCTTCACAGGCACTAACCGCATCCGCCTGGCCGCCTACACGCTGGCGACTATGCCCGATTCTACCTCCGATCCGGGCCAGGTCGAGTTGGAGTCGGTGGCGATCGCCGGGGCGGTCCTGCGCGACTCGTGCGCCTCAAGTCACCGCTGGTATGAGGAGTTCGCCGAGCTACTCGCTGACCGCCGCGATTCACTCGATCCGCCGCCGGAGACTGGTGAGACCCTCCACGACGTCCTCAAGGGAGCATTTGGCGACGCCCAGGTTCAAGGCCGAGGCGACCAGCTGCGCGCGACACTACAAATGATGTGGGCCGCCGAGCTGCTGGAGGCCCAGCGGCAAGTGCAGGCTGACCTGGCCGAGTCGGCTGAACTCTTCGCCCGGCGGATGCACCCGGCTGGCGCGATCTGACTTTCCGCACTGAACCGCCCGGGCCCTGAGCGGTCACCCAGCTGCCGATCTCGGCGGGGGAGGATCACTTGTGTTCTGGTACAGGTATTACGGGTCAGGAGACGAGATGAGAATCAAGTGAACCGCCCCGGGTTTTGTAGAGACTCTGGTTAGTGTGAAACAGCCCGCAGAGCAGAGGCCTCCTCATGGTAATGGTCAGCTTCGAACTCAGCGGGGGGCACCATGCCCAGTTCGCTTTGGAGCCGGCGCTGGTTGAACCAGTCGAGGTACTCCAGGGTGGCGTGCTCCACGTCCTCGAGCCCGCGCCAGGGACCGTCTTTGTGGATCAGCTCGGTCTTGTAGAGACCGTTGAACGATTCGGCCAGGGCATTGTCGTAACTGTCGCCCCGGGAACCCACCGAGGCAACCGCCCCCGCCTCGGCCAGGCGCTCGGTGTAGCGCACCGCCAGGTATTGGGTGGATTCAATCGGCCGTTGCAACGCCCCGATGAGAGGAGTTGCGATGGGAGAGCGCAAGCGGCGCCGGGCAGATCAGGCGTGTCGCCCGCCGATGTGGTCGCCTGGTCGACCCTCGGTGGCACGGCGGGAACATCGGC
>DATLRH010000010.1:0-17633 GCA_035534755.1 Candidatus Dormiibacterota bacterium | reverse complement strand
GCGCGCTGCTCCACTGCTGCTCCAGATTGGGGCCCAGAGCGACTCATTGAATCGGACTCCAGCCCGGAGCTTGAGATCAAAAATGGCGGAGGGAGAGGGATTCGAACCCCCGGAAGCGTTGCCGCCTCAGCGGTTTTCAAGACCGCCGCAATCAACCGCTCTGCCATCCCTCCGCGGCGATTGTAAGAGCGTAGTGACCGAGCGCCAGGACTGGCGTGAGCGGGTCGAGTGCACCGTCGGCATGGGAATCACGGTGACCGTTCGTGCTTCGCTCGGGGTTTCAGGGCGAAGGTCCCCGTCGCTCGGGTCGGTCAACGGCCTAGGCGATTTCGGTCAGCCCGCCCAGATAGGGCCTAAGCGCGGCGGGGATCCGGATCTTCCCCTTCTCGGTCTGGTAGGTCTCCAGCAAGCAGTCGAAGGTACGGGGTAGGGCCAGAGCACTGCCGTTGAGAGTGTGCAGAAACTCCGGCTTGCCTCCACCGGTACGGAACCGAATCGCCGCCCGGCGGGCCTGGAAGTCGCCGAACACCGAGCACGAGGAGACCTCGAGAAAGCGCCCCATCCCCGGAGCCCAAGCGTCGATGTCGTACTTCTTCCACTGGGCAAAGCCCATATCGCCCGCGCACATCAGACGGACCCGGTAGTGCAGCCCGAGCGCCTGCAGTACCGCCTCGGCGTCGGCGACCAGCTTTTCCAGCTCACCGAGGGACGACTCGGGGCGAACGAACTTGACCAGCTCCACTTTGGAGAACTGGTGCAGCCGAATGTAGCCCCTCGTGTCCTTCCCCGGGGCCCCCGCCTCGCTCCGCCAGCAGGGCGTCCAGGCGACCAGGCGGATAGGAAGTTGCTCGTCGGTCAGGATCTCATCTCGGTAAAGGTTGGTCAAGGGCACCTCGGCGGTCGGGATCAGGAAGCGGTCTCCCTCCAGCACATGGAAGGCGTCCTCCTCAAACTTGGGCAGGTTGCCGGTGCCGGTCATGCTGTCGCGGGTGACCAGGTAGGGTGGCGAGATCTCGGTATATCCTCTCTCCCGGGTCGCGATGTCGAGCATGAGCTGGGCTAGGCCACGCTCCAGCCGGGCGCCCTCGCCCCGGAGCACTGCGAAGCGGCTCCCGGCGACCTTGACCGCCCGCTCGAAGTCGAATATCCCCAAGGCTTCCCCGAGGTCGTAGTGCGTTCGGGGCGCGAACTCGAATTGGGGCGGATCGCCCCAGGTCCGAACCACCAGATTGTCCTGGTCGGACGTTCCATCGGGTACCGAATCGTGGGGGAGATTGGGCACCCGCAATAGGAGATCCCCGAGCCGTTCCTGGACCAACCGGCGATCATCCTGGAGCTGCTGGATCCTGCCCTTGAGCTGGCCCAGCTGGGCCCGAACCGCCTCCACCCGGGCTGGGTCGAGGTTGGCAGAGCGGGTGTTCATCTCCCCCCGGGCAGCCTCCTCCTCGCCCACGAGCTGGCGGTGCCTCCGATCGAGTTCGAGGATCTCGTCGATCGGAGCTTCCTCGCCCTTCCGAAGCGCCCCGCGGCGTACCAACTCCGGATTCTCCCGGATGAAGTTCAGGGCGAGCATGGCTAAAGGTTATGGGGACGCGGGGCTGGCAGCTGCGGACTCAGCGCCTCCCAGGGGGCGCAGGGTCGGGAAGAGAACGACGTCCCGGATGCTCTTGGCTCCGGTAACCAGCATCACCAGTCGATCCACCCCCATGCCAATCCCCCCGGCCGGCGGCATGCCCTGCTCCAGGGCTTCGAGGAAGTCCTCATCGAAGGGCTGGGCATCGAAATCTCCGGCCGCGCGCAACCGGGCCTGCTCCTCGAGCCGCTGCCGCTGGTCGATGGGGTCGTTGAGCTCGGCGAAGGCGTTGGCCAGTTCCCGGCCGGCGACCACCAGCTCAAAGCGCTCGACGAACCTAGGGTCGGGGCTCCGCCGGGCCAAAGGCGAGACCTCGACGGGATAGCCGGTGACGAACACCGGCCCGCTCAGGTTGGGCTCCACCAGCTGCTCGTAGATGGCGTAGAGCACGCGGCCGGAACTGGCCTCCGCCGCGAGCTCGACATTGAGCCGGCCCGCCTCCTCTCGCATCCGCTCAGGCAGCCCCCAGAGGCCGTCGAGGTCGAGGCCGGTCAGCTGGTGCACCAGCTCCGACATGGACTGCGAGGGAAAGGGCGGCTCGAGCGAGATAGCTCCCTGCTCCGACTCCTGGACCCGCTCCCGGGGGACGGCCGCCACGGCCGCCGTGACCAACTCCTGGCAGAGCTGCTTCATCGAGTCCAGGTTGGCGTACGCCTGGTAGGCCTCGAGCAGGGTGAACTCGGGATTGTGGCGCGGCGACAGTCCCTCGTTGCGAAAGGTGCGCCCCAACTCGTAGACGCGCTCGAAGCCGCCCACCAGCAGCCGCTTCAGGTAGAGCTCGACCGCGATCCGCAGGAAGAGGTCGGTGTCCAGGGAGTGGTGATGGGTCCGAAAGGGGCGCGCCGCCCCGCCGCCGGGGATCAGCTGCAGGACGGGTGTCTCCACTTCAAGGAAGCCCTGTTCGTCGAGGACCCGGCGCAGCGCCCGCACCACGGCACTCCGCTGCTGGAAGATCTCCCTCTGGCCGGGATCCGAGAGGAGGTCGAGATAGCGGCGCCGATAGCGCTGCTCGACATCGATCAGGCCCCGGACCTTGGACGCCGGGGGACGCAGGGCCTTGGACAGCAGCGTGATCTGGGAGAGCCGCAGCGAGGGCTCGCCCCGCCGAGACCTGGTCAGGTCGCCGACAGCGCCCACGATGTCGCCCAGGTCGAGCTGCTCCAACTGGGCGATCAGGTCGGCGGCGGGGTCGTCGCGGCTGGTCATCAACTGGAGCGTCCCGCTGGCGTCGCTGCAGTCGGCGAAGGCGATTCCGCCCGAAGAGCGCAGCCGCAGCAGGCGACCCGCGACACTCGCCCGCTCCCCGACCTGCTCGGGCTGGGCTGGCGCCCGACGGGCCGCCTCGGCGCAACTCAGGCTGGGGCGGAAGTCGACTCCCCAGGGCTCGATCCCAGCCTGCCGCAGCTGCTCCGCCTTGCGTCGGCGCTCGGCGAGAATCTCGATGAGCGCTTTACCGCCGGTTGGCGGCAGCTGGGTCACGCCACCTTGAGGATCTGGACCTGCCGGGCGCCTCCTGGCGTCTCCACTTTGATCTTGTCCCCGCTCCGGCGCCCCAGCAATGCCTTGCCGACCGGTGACTCCAGGGAGATGCGGCCGGAACCGGCGTCGGCCTCGGCGGGTCCGACGATGGTGTAGGTCATCTCCCCGAACTCGTCTTTGACCTTGACCGAGGAGCCGAGTTGGACTGAGCCGTCGCGGTGGTCTTCGGTGTCGATCAAGCTGGCGTTGCGGATCATCTGCTCGACGGTGAGGATCCGACCCTCGACGAAGCCCTGCTCGTTCTTGGCGTCCTCGTACTCGGCGTTCTCGCTAAGGTCGCCGAATTCTTTGGCCGTTTTGATCCGCTGAGCGATCTCCGGTCGGCGGTCGTTGACCAGATGATTGAGCTCCTGACGCAGCTTCTCGAGACCCTCTTGGGTAAGGAGTACCGGCTTCTCCTGCATGGCTTTTCACTTGCTCCTTGCCGGCCGTGGCCGACGCGACTTCCGAAGCCCGCGCCGATTCGACGCGGCGGCGGGCCGGGGATGCGAAGTCTACCGAACGGCCAGCCGTCCGGCAAGCTCAGGCGAAAGCTCGCGCATTCCTGGCCGCTCCCAATGCCCGAGGGCCGGGGACGGACGGCTCTCCCCAAGGCGGAGCCGAGGGTCCGCCTCCACACTCCCGTATCGATTCCTTCACCACTTCGGAATTTGCCCGCCCTCTCGATCGGTGCTAGGCTTGGCCCAAGCTCATCGAGGTCCGTGCTTCGGAGCTCTCAAATTCGCCCCCCCCTCTCGGGGCGTCCCTTTCGGGGGGCGCCCTTTTTGATTAAGACGGGATCAGTCGTGGCTGCGGTTGAGCAGCTCCAGCACCCGCAAGCCCTCGAGCAGCACCAAGGGGTCGATCACATCGACCCCGCGGACCAGAGGTGCCACCAGGGTGGCCAGCCCCCCGGTAGCGACGACCTTGGGCTCGCCCGCGATCTCCGCCCTGATGCGGGCGATCATCCCTTCCGCCTGGGCGGCCGCTCCGTACATGATCCCGGCCTGGACCGAGGTGACGGTGGTTCGCCCCAGCGTCTTGGCCGGGGCCACCAGGTCGACCCGGGGCAGGCGGGCGGCCCGGGCGAAGAGGGCGTCCACCGAGAGCTGGAGCCCGGGGGCGATGGCCCCACCGAGATAGCTGCCCTCCTCGTCGATGGCATCGAAGACAGTGGCGGTTCCGAAGCTGACCATGATGGCCGGGCCCCCGTAGCGGTGATGGACCCCGACTGCGGTGACGATCCGATCCGCGCCCACGTCCCGGGCCGGGTCGTAGTGGATCTCCATCCCGGTTCGAGTCCCTGGGCCGACCAAGAGCGGCTCCAGCCCGAAGTAGTTGCGGGCCATCTCGGCGAGGGGCTGATTCAGGCTCGGGACCACGCTGCTGATGGCCACCGCCTCGACCTTGGTCGACACCTCCCGCTGGTGCAGAAAGGTGAGTAGCTGGCCGCCCAGTTCGTCCGAGGTGGCGTCCCGCCGAGTGGTGAAGCGTCCGTGGGTCCGCAACTCCTCGCCGGCGAAGAGGCCCAGGGTGAGGTTGGAGTTGCCCACGTCGATCGCCAACAGCAAGCGGTCTTCCTCCAACTCGGTGTCCAGGCCCCCCGGCTGCCGCCGACTATATCCCCCCACAGGCCGGCCTTCGACCCCGGCCGACCCCGAGTGAGATCATGAACTGATGCCGCGCCGCTCTCACTATCAACAGGCGTTTCGGCGGCCCCCTGGGGTGCGCTGGCTCCCTGGAGTCTGCTGCGCAATGCCAGCCGGGTGCTGCCTGCTGCTGACCGCCCTGATGGCCCTATCTTTGATCGTGAGCGGCCTGGAGATTATCCGCCACCTGATCTAGCCGGGGCGGCCCCGAGCAGGACCGGTTGGGTGCTCGTGGGACGATCCTCGAGCCAAGCTGCCCTCCACCCGCCAGTTGGGAGACCAAGACCAAATTGACCTCGACAGCTCTCCCGCCCCGGGCGGCTCCCGCCCGCGGCTCGTCGGCCGGCCTGAAGATCGGGGGCATCGAGCTCTCGACTCCGATCTTCATCGCGCCCATGGTGGGCATCACCGATCGGCCCTTTCGCGCCTTCGCCCGTGAGATGGGAGTGGGACTTACCTGCACCGAGATGACCGCCGCGGCGGCCCTGGTGCGAGCCCCCGAGGGAGTCGCAGCCCGGCTCCTCGACCTGGGAGAGGAGGAGGACCCGGTGGCGGCCCAACTGGTGGGCAACGATCCTCAGCTGATGGCCGACGCGGCTCAGCTCTGCGTCCAGCTCGGTGCCGACCTGGTCGACGTCAACCTGGGCTGTCCCGTCCCCAAAGTGGTCCGGCTCGGTTCGGGGGCAGCCCTGGCTCGCGAGATCCCCCGCACAGTGGCGGTGCTGGAGGCCATGGTTGCGGCGGTGGACGTCCCGGTCACCGCCAAGATGCGCCTGGGCTGGGACCACCAAACCATCAACGCGGCGGAGCTCTCGCGTGCGCTGGAGGACGTGGGGGTGGCAGCGATCACGGTCCACGGTCGGACCCGATGCCAGAAGTACACCGGATTGGCCGACTGGGACCAGATCGCCCGGGTCAAGGAGGCGGTCCGCCAGATCCCGGTGCTGGGCTCGGGCGACGTCCGCGACTCCAAGCTGATCGAGGACAGGATCAGGGCCGGCGCCGTGGACGGGGTGGTGGTCGCCCGGGGAATGCTCGGCGACTGGACCTTTCTGGAGCAGACTGTGAGCCAGCTGCGCTGGGGCGACCCGGGTCAAAGCCCGGACTTCGAGAGCCGACTCCGGCTCGCCAAACGGCATTGGGATGCCATGGTCGCCCACCACGGCGAGCAGCGAGGCGTCCGGCTCAGCCGCAAATTCGTGGTCTGGGCGATCAAGGGCTGCGCGGGCGCGGCCCGGCTCCGGGCCCGGGTCGCTGAGCTGTTCACCCAGGCCGACCTGGACCAGCTCTTCCTCGACATCCTGGTTGCGGGGGAGGGTCCCGACGGGTGGCATCTTCCCAACTTCACGTCGGGGGAGGGCTGAGATGTCCCCCTTCCCGGGCCGCCACCTGGTCTGCCCTTCGGGCTGTCGGGGCGGACGGTTTGAGATCCTGGGAGCGCCGGTGTTCGTGGACACCAGCGGGCGCTACCTCGATCACCGCGACCGGCAGGCCAGCTTCCGCTGCGCGGAGTGCCAGGCGGTGGCGATCGACCTGGCGGCCGCAGCCAGCGCCCGGGCTAGGGACACCGGCGATCCCCCTCCCCCCACGCTCAGGTGTCCCGCCTGCGGCGATACCCTGCTCGCGCCCGAGGAACGCGATGAGGCGGTCGACCTCGAGTGCCCGGAGTGCGGCGCCACCTTCTCCTGGGATGAGGGGCGGCCGTCCCTGCTGGGCACCTTTTCCGAGCCCCCTCCCGAGCCCGACCTCGATGGCTGAGTGCGCTCGGCAGTCGAGCTTCAGGTATACCGCCCCTCTCTGGCTGCCGTTGATCGAGTGGTGATGGGAGTGGGGTTCCCTTGAGGCCCAGGATCGCGCTCTCGGCGCTGGCCGCGGTCGTGCTCGGCGCCGGAGTCTTCCTGGGCATCTCCCACTTCCGGGGAAGCGTGGTCCCTCCCCGTCCCCGGAGCTCGCCCCGCGCCTCCCCGTCGCCGGCCTCGAGCGCCACTCCGACCTCGACTTTGCCGCCCGCCGCCCTCCCCCACGTGCTGGTGGTGATGGAGGAGAACCAGGGGTACGAGGCAACCCAGACCAACTGCGGAGCCGCCAACGCCTACTTCTGCCAGCTGGCCTCGCAGTACGCCTCGGTGGTGCCCTGGTTCGGAGCAACCCACCCCAGCCTCCCCAACTACCTGGCCGTGACCAGCGGCTCGGTCCAGGGCTGCTATTCGGACGGCTGCTCGGGGCCGTACCCGGCCGACAACCTGGGCTACCAGCTCACCCAGGCAGCGATTCCCTGGCGGGCCTACATGGAGTCGATGCCGTCGCCCTGCTACCCCGGCTCCAGCTCCGGAAACTACGCCAAGAAGCATGACCCATTCCTCTACTACCAGGACATATCCGGCAGCAGCCTGTGCGCCAGTCAGGTGGTGCCCTATCCCGGTGCGGCCGGCCTGGTGGCGGCGTTGGACGGGCCGACCGCCCCTGACTTCGTCTGGATCACCCCCAACCTGCAGAACGACCTCCACGATGGCACCGTGGCCCAGGGCAACGCCTGGCTCCAGGCCAACCTGGCGCCGGTGCTCTCCTCGGCTTGGTTCCAGAACTTCAAGAGCACGGTGATCGTCACCGAGGACGAGAACGACGTGGCCGCCGGAGGTGGCTGCTGCGGCGACGCCGGGGGCGGCCAGATCCCTATGCTGGTTATCTCCCGGACCGCCAGAGGGAGGGGGATGGTCTCCCTGACTGGAGACCAGTACGGGACCCTCCGCTCGATCGAGGAGACCTTCGGTCTGCCGCCGCTAGGAGCCGCGGCCAACCCCGCTAACGGCGATCTCCAGACCCTCTTCGGTTAGGGCTCCACAGAAGGTGTCGTCCGGGGGGCGCCTAGGTCTCCCTCTCCCCGGTGACGGAAACCGCCGGCTGGGTCGTCTCGGGGTGCGGTACCGGGCACCGGGCTGGTTCTGTCCCGGGCGCGCTCTCAGCGGGAGAACCGGCTGCCTCGGGACCGGGTCTGACAGCCGTTGCAAAGCCCGGGGTGGTGCCCTGCTCGCGGGGGCGAAGGCGAGCAATCGTGGGTGAGGCCTCGCGGGGGATGTAGCGACCTCCGACGCCCCCGGCGGCATAGGTGAGCAGCGCCCGGTCCACCTGGTTGGAATCGTCAGAGGCGCCTTCGAAACCGCGCTCTCGCTCCCCTGCCGCTCCGACTTCAGCCAGTTCGCCTTGGAGCGGGGTGCGGTGCGGCTGGGCGTTGGCCGAGCGTCCCAGCTCGGGCTCGATCAGAGGCGCCGCGAGCTGGAGCGAGACGACCGAGAGCCGGCGGGTCCGGGCCACCTTCTCGACCTTGGCCTTGATGCGCCGCCGCAGGTAGCCGGCCGGCATGTCGTGGAGCAGGTTGCGGGCGTCGTTGGACCAGCCGATCTTGCGGTTGTCGAAGGTGAGTTCCTGGGACACCTCGCCCTCCCCCGCCGCCTCCGCCATCAAGGTCTGGTGGTCGACCTGCGAGAACTGCTCCTGGCCGCCGCCACAGACCGGACAGCTGAGCGGGCGCACCCCTCGGGCGGTGTAGCCACACTCCCGGCAGATGTGCACCTCGAACTCAGTGGTCGGGGTCGAGGGTGGAGCAGGCAGGCCGATCGCCACCGCGGCCTCGGGCGGCAGGATGTCGCCCAGGGCGGCGGTGACGATGTCCTGAGAGATGATCGAATGGCCGCGCTCCATGGCCCAGCGCAGGACGGCCGTGCGGGAGAGCCCCTGCGCCGAGCAGGGGATGCGCTCGACGACGGCATTCGCCTCCGGTGTCCAGACCACCGAGGCAGCGCCCCGGACGTCGATGGGGGGCACATAACTGCGCGAGGAGAGCAAGACGCTGCAGGGGGCCAGCCGGAGCAGGTTCTCGGTGTTCCCACCCAGATCCATGTCCTGGTCCGAATGGACCCCGATGCGGCCGCAGACCAGCAGCGAGGCATCCCGCTCCCGGAGGTAGCGGAGCACCTGCTCAAAGGCCTTCCCGTCGAGCAGGGTGATCGGCAGCTCGACGCCCTCCACCTTGGCCACCTCCCGGGCCACTTTGAGGTGGGACGAGTAGATCATGGCCAGGCCGGTGTCGATGATCTCCTCGTGGAGAGCCTCCTGCTCTTTGAAACGAAACACCTTGCTGGCCTTCTCGGAGAGCACCCCGACGATGCCGTTGAAGAGCACGTAGTGGAGGTAGGGGTCGTAGACCGAGACCGCCTCGACCGGCAGCTCCAGGGCCCGGCCCAGCTCGAGCGCGGTGCGCAGCCCGGCGAAGGACTGGGGGGAGCCGTCGATGGCCACCACGATCGGCCCCGCCAGTTCCGGCCGGCCCTCGCGGTGGCGGACCACCAGGGTGTCCCGGTGGGCCCGGCGCACGACCCGGTCGACACAGGTGCCGATCTGGGTCTCCTTGACCTGGCCCAGACCGCAGGCACCCATCACCACCAGGTCGTAGTCGGACTGGTTGATGTCGTTGACCAGCACCTCCCAGTTCTTGCCGTCGAAGGTCTTGGGAGTGAACTGGATCCCCTCCTCCAGGCAGCGGCTCTGGGTGGCGTCCAGGTAGGAATCGGAGATCAGCTGAAGGCCGGTGGTGATCAGGCTGTCGTGGATCTTGCGCTGGCGCTCCAGCTCGCCTTCGTCCTGGTACTCCTCGGGGAGGGTGTACTCCATCTGCTTGAACCGGTAGTCGTGCAGGCGCGCCGCGTAGACGTGGGCGCCGACGATCTCGGCGCCATCGGCCTTCGCGAGCCGGATAGCCAGCTCGGATGCGGCTATCGAGTGGTCGGAGTTGTCGAGCGGCAAATAGAGCTTTCGGTACACCTTCCTACCCGCTGATCCCCGACCGCCGCGGCTGCTCCGGATGCTACCAACAAGCGCCTCTCTCAGGCGGGTAGCCGGCGGCGCAGGGCGCGGGCCCAGGCCCGCCGTGCGGCCAGGCGCTGGGCGGCCTCCCCGAGGGCCTCCCCGACCCGCTCCGGGGCAGGGGACCCGAACTGATCGCGGCGGCTCAGCGACGCTACCGGGTGCAGGAGCCGCTCGGCCTCCGCCTCCGAGGAGAAACCCAAGCGGTGCCAGGCCTGGCGAACGACCCGGTCCAGTCCCAGCTGGCCGGACTCAGCCTCCCGCACCAGCCTTCCAACCATCCCATGGGCGAGGCGGAAGGGGACCCCGCCCCGGACCAGCCACTCAGCGAGGTCGGTGGCGAGCAGCTCCGGATCGGCCGCCGCCTCGGCCATCCGGCGGTGGTCGAACTGAACCGCGCCGAGCAGTCCGGCCAGCACCTCCAGGCTCTGGGCCACCGACTCGACCGCCCCGAAGAGGTGGGTGCGGTCCTCCTGCAGGTCGCGGTCATAGCTGAGCGGGAGGCCCTTGAGCACGGTCAGGATCCCCATCAGGGCGGCGACCGGTCGGCCGCTGCGGCCGCGAACCAGCTCGAGCACGTCCGGGTTCTTCTTCTGGGGCATCAGGCTGGAGCCGGTAGCCCAGCGGTCGGGCAGGGATATGAAGGAGAACTCCCGGCTGTTCCAGAGCACCAGGTCCTCGCCCAGGCGGGAGAGGTGAACCGCGGTGACAGCGCAGGCGAAGATCAGCTCGACCGCGAAGTCTCGATCCGAGACCGCATCCAGGCTGTTGCGGCTGAGGTTGCTGAAGCCCAGCTCACGCGCGGGTCGGCGCCGGTCCAGGCCCAGCGTGTTGCCGGCCAGCGCCCCCGCCCCGAGTGGAGAGGAGTCGGTTCTTCGATCGAGATCCTGGAGCCGTCCCTGGTCCCGGTCGAACATTTCGAAGTAGGCGAGTAGGTAGTGGGCCAGTGATACCGGCTGCGCCCGCTGCAGATGGGTGTATCCGGGCAGCAGCGTGTCCTGCTGCTGGCGGGCCCGGCGGAGCAGGACCCGTTGCAGGGTGGCCAGCTGCTCGACCAGCCCGCAGGTCGCTGCCCGGCACCAGAGGCGGAGGTCGAGGGCCACCTGGTCGTTCCGGCTACGCCCCGTGTGCAGCCGCTGACCCGGCTCCCCGACCAGTTCGGTGAGGCGGCGTTCGACGGCCATGTGAATGTCCTCATCCGAGGGCGCCAAGGTGAACTCGCCCCGGCCGAGCTCGCGGCCGACCCTGAGCAGCCCCCGCTCAAGCGCCCGCAGCGACTTGGCATCCAGGAGTCCGGCCCGGCGCAGGGCCCGGGCATGAGCCAGGGAGCCGGCGATGTCCTGGGTGGCCAGCTGGAGGTCGCCGGGCAGCGAGGTGGTGAACCGCTGCAGCCTCTGGTCGGTGCCACCGGGAAGCCGCCCCTCCCAGGCTCGCGGGGATTCCCCAAGGGCCGGGGAGCCAGCCCCCTCAGCCCGCTTCGCCACCGGCCTCCGCTCCCCGGGGCTCCCCGCCCCGCGCGATGCCGCGGGGCATCGCGGGCAGGATCGGCCGAGACTCGTCCCAGAGGTTCCCCTGAACCGCCGCTTGGGTGCGCAGGGGGAGCCCGAAAATGGTCAGGAATCCCTCCGCCGCCTGGTGTCGGAAGCTGTCCCCGGCCAGCTCATAAGTCGCCAGGTCGCGGCGATAGAGGGAGCTCGGACTGGTTCGCCCCAGCAGGGTGACCGCCCCCTGGCGAAGTCGAAGCCGGACGTCTCCGGTGACGAATCCCTGAGTCGCGGCGACGAAGGCGCCCAGGCTCTGCCGGAGCGCCGAGAACCAGAGTCCGTCATAGGTGAGCTGAGCCCATTCGTCGGCGACCAAGCGCTTGAAGCGGAGGACGTCCCGGGAGAGGGTGAGGGATTCCAGGGCCCGGTGGGCGGTGCCGAGCACCACCGCCGCCGGCGCCTCGTAGACCTCGCGGGATTTGATCCCAACCAGTCGGTCCTCGACGTGGTCGATCCGGCCCACCCCCTGGGCTCCCGCCAGTTCGTTCAGCCGGGCGACCAGTTCGGCCGGGCCTAGCGCTTCGCCATCCAGCCTTTGGGGAACCCCCGCCTGAAAGCCCACAGTCAGCTCGACGCCCAGATCCGGGGCCAGCCTCGGTTCCTGGGTCCAGGCGAAGACATCGCGGGGTGGTTCGCGTCCAGGGTCCTCCAAGGCCCCCGTCTCAACGCTTCGACCCCAGAGGTTGGCGTCGATGCTGTAGGGACTCTCCCGAGTGGCGGTGATCTCCAGACCGTGCTCGGCGGCGTAGGCGATCTCATCGCTCCTCCCCATCCGCCACTCGCGCAGGGGCGCGACCACCTCCAGCCCCGGGGCGAGCGCGCCCACCGCCACGTCGAAGCGAACCTGGTCGTTGCCCTTGGCGGTGCAGCCGTGGGCGACCGCCGCCGCGCCCACCTCCCCGGCCACTTCCACCAGGAGCCGGGCGATCAGGGGCCGGGCCAGGGCGGTGGCCAGGGGATAGATCCCCTGGTAGAGGGCTCCTGCCTGAAGGGTTGGCCAGACGAAACCTTGAAGGAAGATCTCCTTGGCGTCGACCACGTGAGCCGCGGCCGCGCCCGCCTGGAGCGCCCGCCGCTGGAGCGCCTCGACATCCACCGTCTCCCCCAGGTCGGCCGAGAGGGTGGTCACCTCAAAGCCTCTGGTGTTGGTCAGCCAGTGCACGGCGACGGTGGTGTCCAGGCCTCCCGAGTACGCCAGAACGCAGCGCGGCCGGCCGCTTTCGGTCACCGGCTCAACCCCATTGGGCGCCCCGCTGCTGGGTTTCCCGCAGCCGCCGGGCCACCGCCCGCGCCCCTGCCCCGGAGCGGGCCAGGAGGAAAACCGTGTCGTCGCCGGCCAGGCTGCCCGCCGCCTGCTCCAAGCTGAGAGCATCGACGGCAGCGGCAACCACCTGGGCTCCCCCGGAGAGGGTCCGCAGCACCACGATCGAGCCCACCACCTCCAGATTCGTCAGCTGCGAGGTTAGCGCCGATACCAGGCGGGCCTCGACGTCCGGGAGCTCCGCAGGCGGTAGGTAGCGGGGTCCCCCGACGGACGAGACTCGGGCCACCCGAAGCTGGCGCAGGTCGCGGCTGATGGTCGCCTGGGTGGCGTTGATCCTCCGGCGCTGGAGCTCCTCCGCCAGCTGGGCCTGGGTCTGGACGGAGTGACTGCGGAGGACCTCCAGGATGGCTGACTGGCGCGACGCCCGGGCCATTGTGGCGCTCACCGGGCACCTCCCTGGGCCACTGTCAGCGCTCGTTCGAGCCCGGCCACGGCCAGCTCGACCTCCGCCTCCCCGGCGATCAGAGGCGGGGCCAGCCGGATCGTCGAGCTGCCGATGGCATTGACCAGAATCCCCTCGGCGAGCGCCGCCTCCGCTGTCTCCTGGGCTATCGGGTGACTGAGTCCGATCCCCAGCAGCAGGCCCCGGCCGCGGACCTCCTCCACCGGCAGCCCCCGCTCCCGAAGGGCGAGCAGCCGTCGGCCCAGCTCGGCCCCGGTCGTCGCCGCCCGGGCGGGAAGGCCGTCGCGCTGGAGCACCCGGAGGACGGCCAGGGCGGCGGCGCAGGCGACCGGGTTGCCACCGAAGGTGCTTCCATGGTCGCCCGGGGTGAGCACGTCGGCGCGCTCGCCGACCAGGACTGCCCCCAGGGGCAGACCGCCGGCGATCCCCTTGGCCACGGTCATGACGTCGGGCACGATGCCCGCCTGCTGGTGCGCCCACATGGTCCCGGACCGGCCCATCCCGCTCTGGATCTCGTCGAGGATTAGGAGTGCGTGATACTGGTCGCAGAGAGCCCGCAGCTGCTGCAGGTATTGATCGGCCAGGACAAAGACACCACTCTCGCCCTGGATCGGCTCGACCAGCACCGCAATCGGCGGCCGCTCCCGGTCGGCGAGGGCTGCCTCCACCGCCCCGAGGTCACCCTTTCTAAGCTGCCGGAAACCGTCCGGAAGAGGACGGAAGGGGTCGCTGTAATGGGCGTTGCCCGTGGCGGCCAGGGTGGCCAGCGTGCGGCCGTGGAAGGCGCCCTGGAGGGTGAGGATGTGATATGCGCCCGAACGGTTGAGCTGGCCCCACTTGCGCGCCACCTTGATGGCCGCCTCGTTGGCCTCGGCCCCGCTGTTGCCGAAGAAGACCCGGCCCGGAAACGCCGATTCGACGAGCTGGGAGGCCAGCTGGATCTGGGGTTCGGTGTAGTAGAGGTTGCTGGTGTGGATCAGCCGCTGCAGTTGCTCGGTGGCCGCCGCCACCACCTCCGGGTGGCAGTGGCCAAGCACGTTGACGGCGATCCCTCCGAGCAGGTCCAGCAGCCGACGACCGTCCTCGGTCTCGACGTAGCAACCCTGGCCGCGAACCAGCGTGACCGGGACCCTGCGGTAGTTGCCCAGCAGGACCCGCTCGGCCCGGGCTGGGGTGGGCAGGGCGGTCGCCTCAGCCATCCGCCGGGACCGGATCGATCATGGTGCCCACCCCGGCCTCAGTCAGCAGTTCCAGCAGGATCGAGTGGGGCTGGCGTCCGTCGACGATGTGCACCGTCACTCCCGCCCGGGCCGCCGCGCACGCCGCTTTGAGCTTGGGGATCATCCCATCGGAGGCCGACCCGTCGAGGGCGAGAGCCATCGCCTGATCCACATTGAGCCGGCTCTGGAACTCCCCCTGCCCATCCCTCACCCCGGGCACGTCGGTGAGCAGGAGCAGCTTGCTGGCGTGGAGCTCCGCGGCGAGCGACGCCGCCACCGTGTCCGCGTTGACGTTGTAGGCCAGGCCGTCGTAGCCGAGGCCGATCGAGGCCACGACGGGGATCATGCCCCGCTCGGCGATGGTCAGCACCGGCTCGGCGTTCACCTCCTGGATCTCTCCGACACGGCCCAGGTCGGCGCCGCCGGGACCGAGCAGGCGGCGCACCAGGATGCTCGGGCCATCCTCTCCCGAGAGCCCCATCGCCCGTCCCCCCAACCGGTGTATCGAGCCCACCAGGTCCGGATTGATCTTGCCGGTCAAGACCATCTTGGCCACCTCCATGGTCTTGTCGTCAGTGACCCGCAGCCCGTCCACGAACTGAGTCGTGAGCCCCAGGGCGCCCGCCATCGCGGTAATCTCCTTGCCGCCGCCGTGGACCAGGACCGGGCGCAGTCCCACGAAGCGGAGCAGGACCAAGTCCTGGAGCACAGTGTCGCGGGCCTGGCCCTCGTCCATGGCCGCGCCGCCCAGCTTGACCACGACCAGCTGGCCCTGAAAGCGGCGGATGTAGGGGAGTGCCTCGACCAGGACCTCGGCGCGCTTGAGGGCGCTGGCCGGGGTGAGCTCGGTGGTGGCGTCCGCGATGGGGTCAGGTTGAGTAGTCGGCATTGATCCTCACGTAATCCTTGGAGAGATCACAGCCCAGGGCTGAGGCCTGAGCCTCGCCCACCCCGAGGTCGATCTCGATCGCAATCCGGGGCTGCCGGAGGGCCCTCGCCACTTGGTCAGGGGGCACTGGGGTGGGCCGCCCCATGGCGAACACCTCGTGGCCGGCAACGTTCAGGCGGCAGCGGTCGAGCGCCAGCTCCGCGCCGCTGCGACCCACCGCCATCATGATCCGGCCCCAGTTGGGGTCGCCCCCGTGGATGGCGGTCTTCACCAGGGGAGAACTGGAGACGGTACGGGCCGCGAGCGACGCCTGATGCTCGTCCAGGGCCCCCAGGATGCGGACCGAAAAGGTCCGGGTGACTCCCTCTCCATCGGCCACGATCTGTTCAGCCAAGTCCTGGAGCACCGACCGCAAGGCGGTGGCGAAGAGGTCGGCCCCGGAAGTGCCCGGCCGCAGCTCCGGCCCCTCGGCAGCCCCGTTGGCCAGCACCAGGCAAGTGTCGTTGGTGCTGGTGTCGCCGTCGATGCTGATCGTGTTGAAGCTGGCCCCCACCGCCGTCTGGAGCAGCTCGGCGAGGAACGGCGGGGCGACCCGGGCGTCGGAGGTGACGAAGGCGAGCAGGGTGGCCATGTCGGGGTGGATCATCCCCGCCCCCTTGGCCATCCCTCCCACCGTGTGGGTGACGTGCCCGGCGACGAATTGGGCGAGCGCCTCCTTGGGTCGGGTGTCTGTCGTCATGATCGCTTCCGCGGCCAGGTGGCCTCCGCCGGCGTCGAGCCGTCCTCCCGCCTCGATGATCGCGGCCCGAATGCGCTCGATCGGCAGCGGCCGCCCGATCACCCCGGTCGACGCCACCAGGACCTCGCCCGGCTCGCAGTCGGCGACATCTGCCGTGGTCTGGACCATCCGGAGGGCGTCGCCGAGCCCCTGGGAGCCGGTGCAGGCATTGGCGTTGCCGCTGTTGACGACCACCGCCCGGGCCGCTCCCCGCTTGAGGTGGAGCTGGCTGATCACGACCGGTGCCGCCTTGACCCGATTCTGCGTGAAGACTCCGGCCGCCGCGGCCGGAAGGTCGCTGGTGAGGATCGCCACGTCAGGCCGGAGGCCTCCGTCGCCACGCACGTCGGCACAGGCGGTGGCGGCCCGGAAGCCCTGTGCGGCGGTCACGCCACCGGCGCTGCGCTCGACCTCCTGAGCCGCCGTCACGGCCACTGCGTCGCTCCCAGCAACCCCGCCTGGGGATCCAGTCCGAAGCGCAGGTTCATCACCTGAATCGCCTGCGCGGAGGCGCCTCGACCCAGGTTGTCCAGCACCGCGGAGGCGACTATGTGGCCGCCCTGCTGGGCTAGGGAGATCCAGCAGATGTTGGTGTAGGACGCCCGCTTGCTGGGCACGGGCTGGTCAGCGAGCCGCACAAACGGCTCATCCTGGTACCGCTCCCGGTAGACCGAGCGGAGCTGATCCAGGGTCACCCCCGCCCGGGGGCGGAGGTAGCAGGTCACCTGAATCCCCCGGGTCATCGGCACCAGGTGGGGCACGAAGGTGACCGCGAAGGGGGCCCCGCTGAGCTCGGCCAGCACCTGCTCCATCTCCGGCTGGTGGCGGTGGCCGGCCACGGCGTACGCCTTCACCGACTCGTTGAGCTCGCTGAAGAGGTACTCGGCCGAGGCGTTCCGGCCGGCTCCGCTGATCCCGGTCTTGCCGTCGACCACCACCTCGGGCTCGATCAGGTTCTGCTGAGCCGCCGGGCCACAGGCTAGGATCGCCGCAGTGGAAAAACATCCCGGGAGCGCGAGGAGACGCGCTCCCGCGATCTCCTCGGGGCGCAATTCCGGCAGCGCCAGGGTCGCCTGCGGGAGCAGCTCGGGGGCGGGGTGCGCGAATCCGTACCAAGTGGCAAAGGAGCTCGCCGAGTGGAGCCGGAAATCCGCCGAGATGTCCATCACCACCGCCCCCTTCGCCAACCAGTCCGCGGCCTGGCGGGCGGCGTCTCCGGCGGCGGAGGCGCTGATCACCAACTCGCAATCCGCCCCATCGATTGAGTCCACCAGCACCTGGTCGCAGCTGGACCCCGGATAAGCCGCCGCGTGCGAGCGGCCCGCCTGGGAGCGCGACGAAACCGCGACCAACTGGGCGTCGGGATGGGCCAGGAGCAGGCTGACGCAGCCAGCTCCGGCGTATCCGGTCGCACCCGCCACCCCCACTCGCACCGCCTTCCCCAAACTGGCCATCCGACTGATGATTGCATATTTATGGGATCGATATGCATGACTCACCTCGGGAGGGCCTGAATACGGCGCGATAGACGGCCACAACATGCGGTGGTCGCAGCCCGAGTTGGCTACCACACGTTGCGATCGTCGGCCCTGCCAGTCCATAATGCGCCACACGAAGCGGTAGATCAGCTCCCGACCGTTCTGGACGTCGGAGGTGGGAAGTCCAGAGAGGACGGGGACCGAGTCACCTCACCCCAGCAAGGAGCTAAGTGGCCACGGAGCGGTCGTGCCCCATAGAGTGGTGTAAAAGCGGGGCCGGGACCGTGCTCGAGTCGGGCATGAAAAAGGCCACCGTGCAACCAGACCCTTTCACAGA
>DATLRH010000009.1:0-80748 GCA_035534755.1 Candidatus Dormiibacterota bacterium | reverse complement strand
GCTACTGCTCGGGTTGGGGGCCTGGTGGATCGTGCAACTGGGCCTGCGGCCTCTGGCCCGGATCCGAACCACGGCAAGTGCGATTGCGGGAGGTGATCTGAGCCAGCGGGTGGAGCCAGGAACTCCCGGTACCGAGGTGGGGGAGTTGGCCACCAGTCTCAACGAAATGCTGAGTCAAATTGAGCAGGCTTTCGCGGCCAGATCCGCGTCGGAGGCCCGCATGCGGCAGTTCATGTCGGACGCGTCCCATGAACTGCGAACCCCGCTCAGCTCGATTCGAGGCTACGCCGAGCTCTTCCGCCACGGCGCCAGAGGGCGACCGGATGACCTCGGCAAGGCGATGGCCCGGATCGAAGGCGAGTCGGCGCGGATGAGCCAGCTGGTTGACGACCTGCTCCTACTCGCTCGCCTCGATGAGGGTCGACCACTGGAGCAGGCGAATGTCGACCTCTCCCAGATCGCGGTCGACGCGGTCGCCGATGCCTTGGTGGCCGATCGGCAGCACCCGATCACCATTCAGGTGGCCGGAGATGTGCTTATCCGAGGCGACGAGGCCCGGCTCCGCCAGGTGGTGGCCAACCTGCTCCGCAATGCCACGACCCACACTCCGAGCGGGACCCCGATCGACGTCTCCGCGGCGCAAGAGGGTGACCACGGCCTGCTGATGGTGATCGACCACGGCCCCGGAGTTCCCCCGGAGATCGCCTCCCGCATCTTCGAGCGGTTCGTTCGGGCCGATCCCGCCCGGGGAAGGGAGCAAGGGGGTTCCGGACTAGGACTCGCCATCGTAGCCGCGATCGTGGGGGCTCATCACGGAACACTCCGCCTCGACCCCACTCCCGGGGGCGGAGCCACTTTCACGGTGCGGCTGCCGGCGGGGCCCTCCGCCCCGCGGCCGGAGTCGGCCTGAGCAGTCGCGAGCCCACCCCCGGCAACTCGCCCCGGGGCGGTGGCCCGGGCTCGGAATGGGAGAATCGACAGGTGGCAGCTGGCGACCAGGGTGCACGTCCGCGGCCCCCTGGTGGGGGGATGCCCGCCCCCGATTCGCCCCCCCGGTGGGGACCCTACCTCTCGCTGAGGCAGTGGGGGACGGTGCGGGAGGATTACAGCGCTGACGGGGACGCCTGGAACTATCTGCCCTTCGAGCACTCCCGTAGCCGCGCCTATCGCTGGGGGGAAGACGGACTGCTGGGAATCTGCGACGAGCGCCAGCGAGTGTGCCTGGGGCTGGGGCTCTGGAACGGCCAGGATGCCATCCTCAAGGAGCGCTTCTTCGGACTTTCCAACGCCCAGGGAAATCACGGCGAGGACGTCAAGGAGTACTGGCACTACCTCGACGCCCTGCCTGACGGCAGCTACCTGAGGGCTCTCTACCGCTATCCGATGGGCGCCTTCCCCTATCAGGAGTTGCGAGATCGCAACGCGGGCCCGGGGTCGGAACTGGGCCTGCTTGAGCTGGGCGCGTTCGACGACGATCGGTTCTGGTCAGTGGAAGTCGAGTACGCCCGGGACTCGCCTCAGGTGGTGGCTTGGCGGATCACCGTGACCAACGAGAGTCGAACGGGCGCCCGGTTGGATGTCTTGCCCCAACTTTGGCTGCGCAACACCTGGGCCTGGCGCTCTCCGATTGCCAACCCGCCCCAGCTTCGGGTTAAGGGTCGGGATCTCGAGCTGGGCTCCGAGTCCGGCCTTCAGGACTATCGCCTCCAGGCCGGGGGCGATTTCTCGTGGCTCCTCTGCGACAACGAGACCAACTCCGAGCTCCTCTTCGGGACTCCCGGGTGCAGCCCCTATCCGAAAGACGCGATCGGTGCCGCGGTGGTCAACCGCGAACCGGGGCGGTGCAACCCCCAGCAGCAGGGGAGCAAGGCGGCGGCCCACTTCCAGCTCGACCTTGGAAGTGGGGAGTCGCAGTCGATTCGGCTCATCTGGGGCAACGATCGGAGCATCGACCCGGGCCAGGTCGACCGGATCTGCGAGGAGCGTCGGGTCGCCTGTGACCGCTTCTACGACGCGGTCTGTCCCACCGCCAGCGACGCGGACGACCGGCTGATCCAGCGCCAGGCTTTCGCCGGCCTGATCTGGAGCCAGCAATACTACGAATACGATGTCGGCCGCTGGCTGGTTGGCGATCCGGGTCAACCGCCGCCGCCGGCTGGGCGTCTCAGGGGTCGAAATCAGCACTGGGGCGCCCTCCGAGCGGCCGACGTCATCGTCATGCCCGACAGCTGGGAGTACCCCTGGTTCGCCAGCTGGGATCTGGCCTTTCACGCGCTCGCCCTGGAGCCGATCGATGCCGCCCTGGCCAAGGAGCAAGTGCTGCTGCTGCTCCAGCCCCGCTACCTTCGCGAGGACGGCCAGGTGCCCGCCTACGAGTGGGCCTTCAGCGACTGCAATCCGCCCACGACGGTGATGGCGGTGTGGCAGCTCTTTATTCGCGACCGTAACCGCACGGGCGTCCCTGACCGGGGGTTTTTGGAGCAGGCCTTTCTCGCTCTGCTGCTCAACTACGGCTGGTGGGTGAACCGTCACGACCCCCAGGGCAACAGCATCTTCTCGGGCGGATTTTTGGGCTTGGACAACATCTCTGCGGTCGACCGCAGCCACCTCCCCAATGGGGCCGCGATCCAGGAGGCCGATGCGACCGCCTGGATGGGGATGGTGGTGGTCAAGCTGTTTCGGATCGCAGCCGAGCTGGCCATCGACGAACCCCAGTACGAGGACATGGCGATCCGCTTCTTCTCCCACTATGTTCGGATCGCCGGCGCCCTCAACGGCAGTGATGGCCAGCCGGGACTCTGGGACGCCGGCGACGGCTTTTACTACGACGTGCTCCAGCTGGCCGATGGCCGCACCGAGCAGCTCCGGGTCCGCAGCCTGGTTGGGCTGATGCCGCTGGCGGCCAGCGAGGTGGTCCACCGGCACACCCTGGACCGGTTGCCTCGGCTTGCCCAGGCGCTCGAGGTGGCCGCGACGCAAGGTGTGATCCACTACCGAGCGGCCCGAGCGGACGATCCCTACGCCTGCCTCAGCCTGGTCAGCTCGGAGCGAATCCACCAACTCCTAGATCGGCTGCTCGACCCTGCCGAATTCCTCTCCGCGCACGGTCCCCGATCGCTCTCCCGGGCCCACCTCGACGAGCCATTTCAGAGCGTCCTGGTGCCCGACATGGCCCCAGTCCGGTACGAGCCGGGCGTCTCCGACGAGCGGGTCTACGGAGGGAACTCGAACTGGCGCGGGCCGATCTGGTTTCCCACCACCTACCTCTTGGTCCAGGCGCTGCGCCTATTGGGCACCGGTCTCGGCCGCGGCTTCACCCACCCCTTCCCGGCACCAGGCGGGCGGCCGGCGACGCTGGGCCATATCGCCGATCAGCTGGCCGCGCGGACCGTCGGGATCTTCCGCCGCGACGGCCAGGGACGGCGCCCAGTGTTCGGCCAGTTGGAACGCTTTCAGACCGACCCCAGGTGGCGGGACACCCTCCTGTTCCACGAGTACTTCGACGGCGAGACCGGGGCCGGCCACGGCGCCTCCCATCAGACTGGCTGGACCGCTCTGGCCGCGCTCATGGTCCAGGAGCTGCGCTTGCCCTGGCAGCCACCCCATCCCGACCCCGAGGACCCGCGCTTGGCACCGGGACCTACCCCAGGCCGCCCCTAAGGGGTCCAGACCGGAGGCGAGGTGGCCGTGAAGTTGAGGCCGGTGGTCACCTGCTGAGGCACGCCCGGCCGGGCGGAGGTTGCCTTGGGCACCCACCAGAGCTGGAAGGGCGAGGACTTGTCAGTGAGCAGAGTGTTGAGGTAGAGGACGCTTTTGCCATCCGGTGACCAGGTGGGGCTGGCCGGCTCGGGTCCGGAACTGATCACCACCGGGGTCCCCAGGCTGGTGCCATTCCAGCTGGCTACCTGGAGGGTAGTCGTCTGAAGGGTGTTGGTGGTGCAGACCATGGCGATCTCGGTGCCGCTGGGGGAGAGGGCTGGTTCGGCGCAGTTCTGGCCCGGGGAGGTGAGGTAGACGAGGTTGGCGGAAGGAGAGCTGGCATAGACCAGCTGGGAGTAGGTTGAGCCGTCACCCGGGCCTGCGGCGCTGTCGACCGCGTACTTGGCGTAGATGATGCCGCCGTTGGCGAGCGGGATCGGCTCCACGTCGCCCCCTTGGTAGTAAAGGCCTGGCAGGCTCCAGACCACGGCCCGCGCCGAGGGGTTGGCAAAGGGAACCGCCTGGATCTGGAAGTCAACGTTGTAGGCGGAACCGGGGTCGACCCAGTCCCAGGAGTAGAAGAGAGTGCTGCCGCCGGGACTGACCCTGGGGTAGTAGGCCCAGTGGTTGCTGAAGTACTGGCTGGAGCCTTCGGAGAGCAGCTGGCGCACCACCTGACCCTGGTAGTTGAGCAGGTAGACGTTGCTGTACATCCCAAAATCGGCGACCGCCAGGATCTCCCCCGGGGGGCCCGTCTCGACCTGCACCCAGTCATAGGCCGGTGCCTTGATCTGAGTGAATGTGAGGTTGGTGAGGCTGTAGATGTTTCCCGCTTGAACCAGGACGATCCGTCCCGGGAGGGCGACCAGCGCCTGCGATTGGGTTGGCTTGGTGGAGAGGTGCTTGTTGCTCTTGAGCGTTCCCAGGATCGAGTAGACGGCGAAGCCGAAGATTGCCATCAGGGCCATCACGGCGAGCGGCGGAAGCAGCCGTCTCACCCGGGGAAGTACTGCGCGACCAGGCCGTGGATGGCGGACCAGTTGGGGAGCAGCACGTCTTGGCCTCCGATGGTCGTGCCGCTGAAGTAGGGGCTGCCCACCATGACCACCTGCGTCACCTGGCCGTCGCTGTAGGCCTTGGCCAGGGGGAGCAGGGAGGTCACCTGAGTGATGCTCATGTCGGTCTTCACCGAGCTGCCCAGGGAGCCGGCGATGGTGGGGACGTCGGCGAGGGACGCATCCGCCGCCGAAGCCTTGATGTCGAGCAGGAGCTGCTGCTGTTTCTGGGAGCGGGCGATGTCGGAGAGCACGTCGCCGTGGCGCGAGCGCACGTACTCCAGGGCGGCCACCCCGCCCAGCCGTTGGGGGCCGGGGAGGATCGCGATCCGGGCCTGCAGATAGGGATTGGCGCCGGTGAGGTCGGAGGGATACTCGTCGTCCAGAATTGGCATCTGGGCGACCACATTGACTCCATGCAGGTCGTTGACCAACTGCACCAGCCCGCCCAGGCCGATCCAGACCCAGTAGTTGATGGCAACGCCGAAGTTGTTCTCGACCGTGGCGACGGCATCGGCCGCGCCGCCATCGGAGTAGGCGGAGTCGATCTTGGCCGTCCCGCCCCCAGCGATGGGCACCCACAGGTCCCGAGGGATGGAGAACATGACCACGGTGTGGGCCTGGGGGTTGACCCGGACCAGGATTATGGTCTGGGCGAGAACATGGTTGGCCTGGAATTTGGTGTCGTTGTCGGAGCCCAGCAGGAGCACGTTGAAGGGCTGGCTCGAGTTGGTCACCGGGGCGGCGCTAGGGGTTGAAATCGGGTGCTTGCCAGCGGCCGGCCCGGATGTCGGGTGGCCCGTGATACTGAAGGCAGCCGAGATTGCGGGAAGGAAGTAAGCGACCACTCCACTCACGCCAGAGAGGCCGAACCCGACCACCAGCAGCGCGGCCACTAGCGCCCGGTGCCGGCCCCATGAGAAGGACGATTGGTGTGACTTGAGCCCGGCGCGCCGGCGCCGCGGCCCGGTCCCGGCAGGCATGCCGCCGGATTGTACCCGGCCGACCTGGGAGGGGCCTGGGGCCAAGTCGCCGCCCGGGCGGCCCGGGACGGTAATCTGGGCGATCATGCTGCTGGCAGGTAAGCGGGTGCTGATCACCGGGGTGCTTACCCCGGCTTCGCTGCCGTTCGCCGCGGCCCGCCAGGCCCAGCAGGACGGGGCTGAGGTGGTGCTCACCTCCTTCGGTCGGGCGATGCGCCTCACCGAGAGGAGCGCGGCGCGGCTCGACGTCAAGCCGACGATCCTGGAGCTCGACGTGACCCGCGACGAGGACTTCGCCGCCATCGCCGCCGAGCTCACCCGGCGGCGTTGGCAGCTCGATGGGATCGTCCACGGGGTGGCCTTCGCCTCGGCGGAGGCCCTGGGCGGAGCCTTCCTGGACACCCCCTGGGAGGCGGTCGCGACCGCCCTCCGGATCAGCGCCTATTCCTTGAAGCAGCTGGTGGTCGCTCTCGAGCCCCTGATCCCGGCCAGCGGGGGCAGCGTAGTCACCCTCGACTTCGACGCGACCCAGGCCTGGCCCGGGTACGACTGGATGGGTGTCGCCAAGGGGGCGCTGGAGTCGGTGGTTCGATACCTGGCCCAGTACCTGGGCGGACGCAGGATCCGGGTCAACGCGGTCTCGGCGGGACCGGTCTTCACCACCTCGGCGAAGGGCATCCCTGACTTCGCCACCTTTCCCGAGATCTTCGCCCGCCAGGCGCCTTTGGGCTGGGACGCCCGCGACGCTGACCCGGTGGGCAAGGCCGTCGTCGCGCTTCTCTCCGACTACTTTCCCGCTACGACGGGGGAGATGGTTCACGTCGACGGCGGTTACCATGCCGTCGGCGCCGCCCTGGTCGATACCGGCGCGAAATCCGACCAGTAATCGGGTCGGCCTCTGCCGAGTCGCCGGAAGCTCAAGAGATTGGGTGGGCGGCATCGGATCCGAGCCGCCCCGGGGTCCGGACTCAGTCGACGCAGCCCTGGGTGGAGACGGGGGTGGTGCGGGACTCGCCTTTGACCAAGTCGGGGAGGAGCTCGCCCGTCGTCAAGGCGTAACCCTGGTCAGTGACCACCAGGGATTTCGCGAAGACCACCCCCACGACCTGCCCCTGGAGATTCACGAAGGGACCCCCCGAGTTTCCGGGGATGACCGACGCCTGGAGGACGAAGATCTCCCGAGTCACGATGGTGCGCGAGTAGATGTCCCTCCCCATGGCGTTGAGCTCGCCTCGAATGGCGCCCGGCACCACCTGTTCGGCCCCGCCTCCCGGGTAGCCGATAACCGCGCCCTGGGTCCCCCTGGTTCCTGAAGTGCTGAGCGTGAGCGGCGCCAATTGCAGTCCGGGAACTCGGAGCAGTGCCAAGTCGCGCTGGGGGTCGAAGAAGACCACCGGGGCGGCCATCGATCCCAGCTGACCTGGGACCTCGATTCGCGAGTCGTGGCCGCCCGCGACCACGTGGGCATTGGTGAGCACGAGCCCGGGCGCGACCGGAAAGCCGCTGCCCTCGACCAGTCCGCCGCAGCCGTCGCTGATCACTTTGACCGTCTCCGCGGCGGCAGCTGTGACGGCACGATCCTGGGAGAGCGTGGCGGGGACGGTGACGGGAGCGGGGAGAGGAGGTATCAGGTTGGCGAAGACCTCGGGGAAGGGGACCGCGCTGAAGATGTGCTGCAGACCGCCCAGCCAAGCGGGATCCTGGGGGAAGTCCCGAGCCAGCCCGCGCAACACAGCAGACCCCTGGATCTGAGTGGAAAGCGGGGGCCACGGCCCAGAGGCAAAGGTGAGGCCGAGATACCAGCTGGCGAGCAACACCACCAGAAGTCCCCAGGCGACTCCCAGGAACGAATCGATCAGGCCCAGGTGGCGGCGCACCGTGCCCAGCCTCAGGCGGAGCCCGACCCAGGTGCCGACGCCATCCCCGAGCAGGGCTAGGGCCAGCAGGATGCCGATCGCCAGCCCCGAGCGGACGGCCACGGTGAAGTCGTGGAGCAGGGGCGGCAGTGACGTCGCCAGCCAGGCACCCACGCCGAGCCCGAGCAGCAGTCCCAATAGTGAGAAGAGCGAGTAGGTAAGCCCTCTCCGGTAGCCTCTGATGGCGGCGTAGAGCAGGGCGGCGATGATGAGCAGGTCGATTAGGTCCATGATCTGGCGCCCATCATCGTCCCTCTGCCGCGAGTTCCGGGGCTGACAACCCGGTCACAATGCACCCGATCAACCCACGCTGAGGAGCTGAAACCACGGCACGAAACGGCGGCGGTCAGGTGAGTCGAATGCGGCGGAGCCGCGGGCCGGTTCAGAGCGGGCTGTTCATCCCGCTGCCCGAGGACTGGCGCACCTGCATCCTCCCGGTGATCGGACTGGCGACGCCGGTCGGGCTCCTGGTGGTGAACTTCTCGGCCTGGGTCATCTCCCAGCTGGGGGCCTTCCGGTGGGGGGTGGCGGTGAGCGCCTTCATCAGCGCCCTCATCCTGAACAGCCTGACCGCGGTGAACGTGTACCGATATGTGCGCAATCGCTGGCCCACCTTCGTGATCAGCCGCCAGGAGAATGGCACCTGGGTCCTGGTCGGGGCGATCACCCTAATCCTGCTCGCCGCCTTCCTTTCGTCCGTCTTCTCCTACGTTGGGATGGCCAATCCGCATCGACTGCCCAATGGCATCGCGGTCGTGACCGGTTTCTTGGGAGTGATGATCCCGCTCGGCCTGAGCCTCGGGCTCAACCGGCGCAGACGGGCCGCGGCCGAGACCCGGGACTGATCTGGGTAGGCTCACCAACCTCGGTCGAAGTCGAGGTCGCCGAGCAGCTGCACCCCACCCGAGTCGAAGATCAAGCCCGCGGTCGCCTGGCCCAGGAACAACCCATGGCCCAACACCCCCGCGATCGCGCTCAACCCGGCCGCTACGGCCTGGGGGTCGGCCAGCCCCCCCGGGAAGTCCAGGTCGAGCAGGAAGTTGCCGTTGTCACTGATGACCGGATGGTCCTCTCGGAGGCGGAGCTGGGCGCGGCACCCGAGCCGGGTTTCGCAGCGCGCTGCGGTGCCCTCCCAGTCATAACGGAGCACCTCGACCGGGACCGGATGCTCCGAGCCCAGCCGCGCGACCCGCTTGGAGGCATCGGCGAGGAACCAGAAGCGGCGGCTGCGCTCGGCGACCACCTTCTCTCGGAGCAGCGCCCCGCCCCCGCCTTTGAGAAGACTCAGGGACGAGTCGAATTCGTCGGCTCCGTCGACGTCGAGGTCGAGGCCTCCCCGGCTGGAGGAGAGCAGCCCGACGCCCGCCTCGCGAGCGAGCGCCTCGGTCGCCCGGGAGGTGCAGAGCCCCTGGACCTGCAATCCGGATGCGATCCGGGGACGGAGCTGGCGGATGAAGCCCGTCGCCATCCTTCCGCTGCCCAGCCCGAGGCGCATCCCCGGGAGGACCAAGCCGGCGGCGTGGGCACCCACCATTGCCGCCGCCGCCTCGAACTGGTCCGGGGCCAGCTCCAAGTCAGCCGCTCACCTTGGGGCCGACCTCTTCGATCGAGAGCCTGAGAAGGACCCGGCGCTCCGCGACCATGGCCGTCCGGTACTCCTCCCAGTTGGGATGCTCCCCAGCGACGTCGCGGTAGTACTGAACCAGCCCTGAGAGCGCGTCCGGGAGCGAGACCAGTTCGACCCGGCCGCGGAGCGCCAGCCAAGGCCCGAAGAAGCGGTCGCTGAAGACAACCAGGTCGTACTCCGGGCGTCGGCGCAGGTTGCGAACCTTGACCGCCGTCTCGCGGCTGCTGATCACGACCTGTCCCTCCGGGTCGACGGCTGCCACGACTGGAGAGAGCTGGGGGCTGCCGTCGCGGCGGCGGGTGGCCAGGATGGCGTGGTGGTGCTGGGCGACAAACGCCCTAGCCGCTACGGCGTCCACGGCTGGCTCCCTTTCTGACCTGACCTTCCCAGCGCAGGGGCCGGGCCCGAGCCCGCCGAATCAGCTCCTCCTGGATTCCGGAGGTGGTCGCCCCGGCGTCGACCCGGACCCAGCGGCCGTCGGCTTGGAGCCGCCAGCTCTGGCGCCGGTCGCTCCAGGTCAGCTCGAGCACCTGGCGCACCTCATCGCGGGCCTGGGGATCCAGCAGCGGGACCACGCACTCAACTCGGCGATACAGGTTTCGGCCCATCAGGTCCGAAGACCCGATGTGGACTTCGGGCTCACCTCCGTTCTCGGCCACGAAGGCGCGCCCGTGCTCCAGGAAGCGGCCCACCACGCTCTGCACCTGGATGGTCGAGCTGAGCCCCTCAACCCCGGGACGGAGGGCGCAAATACCGCGCACCAACAGTCGGATCGGCAAGCCCGCTTGGGAGGCCTGGTAGAGGGCCCGGATGGCGCGCTCGTCGGTCAGGCCGTTGACCTTGATGAGGAGCCCGGCCCGGCGACCGCGGCGGTGGTGCTCGACCTCGCGCTCAACCAACCGCTCAAAACTCTGGATGGCGTTGATGGGCGCCACCCAGAGGTCCCGGTAGTCGCGCTTGCGCGAGTAGCCGGTCAGATAGTTGAAGAGGTCGGCCACCTCCTCGGTGATCTCCCTTCGCGCCGTCAGCAGTCCGAAGTCCGTGTAGAGCCTAGCCGTGACGTTGTTGTAGTTACCGGTCCCGACGTGAGCGTAGTAGCGGATTCCCCCTTCCTCCTGGCGAACCACCAGTACCAGCTTGGCGTGGGTCTTGAGGCCGGGGACGCCGTAGGCGACGTGGGCCCCAACCTGCTCCAACTGGCGGGCCCAGCGAATGTTGTTCTGTTCGTCAAAGCGGGCCTTGATCTCGACCAGGACGACTACCTGCTTGCCGTCCTCGGCGGCCCGGGTGAGGGCGTCGATGATCGGGGTATCGCCACTGGTCCGGTAGAGGGTCTGCTTGATGGCGACCACCTTGGGGTCCCGCGCGGCCTGCTCGATGAAGCGCTCGGTGGTGGCTGCGAAGGAGTCGTACGGGTGCTGCACCAGCACGTCCCCGCGGCGCAGCACGGCGAAGAAGTCGGGATCCTGATCCTGCATCGTCAGCAGCCGGGGCGGGGTGGTCCCGGTGAACTGGGGATAGGCCAGGTCGGGCCGCTCGACGGCATCGGCGACGCTGACGAGTCCGGTTAGGTCGAGCAGACCATCCACATCCTGAACGTCGTCGCGGGCCACCCCCAGCTCGGTTTCGAGCATGGTCACGATCTCGGCCGAGAGGCCGGGCGCGGTCTCCACCCGAACCACTGCCCCGAAGCGGCGCTCGCGAAGTTCCTCCTCGATCGCCGAGAGCAGGTTGGGCTCGTCCTCATCGACGTCGAAGTCGGCGTCCCGGGTCACCCGGAAGAGGCCGTGGGCGACCACCTCCATGCCCGGGAAGAGCCGGTCAAGGCGCTCGGAAATGATGCGTTCGATGGGGACGAAGGGACCGCGGCGGCCGGCCTGGAAGAACCGCGGCGCTGAGGAGGGCACCTTGACCCGGGCCACCCGGGGTGCCCGCTCGCCGGGTTCGCCCAACATCACCGCGATCGACAGGGATAGGTTGCTGAGGTAGGGAAAGGGGTGGGCGGGGTCGATCGCCAGGGGGGTGAGCAACGGGTAGAGCTGGGACTCGAAGTAGGCGTCACAGCTGCGACGTTCAGCCCGGGCCAGGGGCTCGCCCTGGAGCAGCAATCGGACGCCCTGACGCTCGAGCAGCGGAACTAGATCCTCGCGCAGGCAGCGTCCCTCGGCGGTGACGATCTCCCGGGTCCGCTTCCCAATCGCCCGCAACTGCTCGGTGGCGGTCATGGCGTCGGCGTGGGTGCTCTGGACCCGCTCCGCCAGCTGCCGTTTCAGCGAAGCGACCCGGATCATGTAGAACTCGTCCAGGTTGCTGGCGGTGATCGCCAGGAAGCGGAGACGCTCGAGGAGCGGAACGCGAGGATCCTGGGCCTCGGCGAGAACCCTCGCGTCGAAGTCCAGCCAACTCAACTCACGATTGATGTAGCTGCCGGGATCCCCCAGGCGGGCGTCCGCTCCCGGGCGGCCCGGGAGCGGGAGCTCCACGATCTTGGTCGAGCGGGCGGGCGACTTCCGGGGGGCCCGCGGAGCAGTCGGGCGTTGAGATTTGGGGTCGGTCACCAGGGCTACGCTACCACCGGCTCTGAGCCGCCGGTCAGCAGTAACAATTCGCTCGCAGATTCGTGCCCGGGACGAATTGGAGCGTGTTCGCGGTAGGATCGCCGGGTGACCGATCCCCTCCGCCGTGGTGCGACCGCCCTGGCCGCCCTGGGGACCCTCGCCCTGGTGGGCTGCGCCGGGCCTGCCGGGTCGACCGATCGGACTCCCGGAGCCGTCCTTCAAGCGGCCAACCAGCAGGCGCTGAGCAGCTCCTTCAAGGCCGACTTCACAGCCCAGCTGGCGGTGAACCTGAGTCGAGTCACCCCCGCGGCCGGGATGAGCGCCGGAGCGCTCGGCCTGATCCAGGCAGAGATCAACAACCTCCAGCTGAGGGGGGTGCTGGAGGTCCAGAGTCCCAAGCTGTTCGAGATGTCGTTCACCTTGAGCCCGCTGCTGACCCAGGCCGTCCATTTGATCGACGTCAACGGCACCGAGTACATCTCCGAGAACGGAACTCAGTGGCACTCTCAGCCGAGCACCGCGGCTGGAGGCGCGGGGAAGCTGAGCGGCGGGCTGAGCAATCTCAAGTCCCAGGTTGACGGCCTGGGCCAGAGCCTGCGCGGCGAGGCTACCGTCAAGGATCTGGGCAGGACCGGGAGCGGTTCCGACCAGGTCGAGCACATTCAGACCAGCCTGACCGGAGCCGACCTGAATCGCTCCTGGGCGAGCATCCTCAGCACCATCACCAGCGATCTCGGAGCGCAGGGCGGATCGCTCAGCGCCGAGCTGCCGACGATCGAGCGGCTGGTGCAGTTCACGCAGGTCACCTCCGACAGCTTCGTGCTCACCGCGAGCGGGCAGCTGGCCCGGATCGACACCACGGTGGGCATGACCCTTGACCTCTCCCAGCTCGCCGTACTGGCGCCTGGCCAGTCTGGCCTGCCGACCGGATCCGCGGGTCTGACCCTAACTGTGAGGGGCAGCTTTTCTGGCTACGGAAGCAACTTCAACATCCAGAAGCCGAGCGACCTGGTCCCTGGCCCACTTCCCACCCCGAGTGGCCTGGCGGGCGCGCTGACCCAGGCCTAGGCGAACTACCCCGCCAGGCGCCCAACTTTCCTGACTCGCACCCGCACTCCGCGGCGGGTGGCCGGTCGGGCATCTGCCAACTCCGTCTCCCGCACCTGACCTCATCGTCTACGGTCAGGAAGGACCGATCGTGGCTCCCCAGGAGATGCAGGGTCCCGGTCGGGTGATCACGTTCATCGCCCCGGGGAGAGGGTCTCTGGCGGTCTTCTGGTGCGCCGGACCAGGCCCTCCCAAACTGCAGAAAGTTTCGAGCCCGCTGACCAGGTTTCCTCCCTGTCCGAGATACAGTGTCGGCGGCGCTAACTTCGACCGCGCCCCGGACCAGAGCCTCGCGATGAACCGCGAGGCCAGTAGGGCTACGCGCCGGGAGATGTTCGTGAGTGCGTTCCCAGGTCCGTCCCCTCCCAGAGTTCTAGAGGGCAGTCCGAGGGGAGCGGGCGAGTCACCCCAGGCGGGTCGGCCCCCGACGGGGGACCCCTAAGCGGATTCGGGGGGAGAGGGTAAGGCCACCCGGACGGTGCAGTCGGGACAGGACCGGGCCGCCCTACGCGCCAGCGCCACCGCCGCCTTCGGATCCGGCTGGTAGGTGAAGAACGCACCGCCGCTTCCGGTCATCGCCCAGCCCACGCCGGGGGTGGCCGCCCGCAGCGCTCGTAGCCGCTCCCCGAGCGCTGGCAGCACCCGCTCCGCGGCGGGTTGAAGGCCGCTGCCGAACAGTCGGGGATTGGGAGGCGCACCTGCCTGGAGGGCTTCGGCCAGCGCGCTCGCCCGCCCCCCGTCGGTGAAGTCCCCCGTCCGGGTGGCGCGGTATGCCGCCGCTGTCGCGACCGAGCCCAGCAGCACGATCAGAAAGGCGCCGCTGGTCAGCGGGGGGAGCGGAGTCATCACCTCGCCGACACCGTGAAGCAGACTGGCGCCACCTCTCAGGGAGAAGGGCACGTCGGCCCCGCACTCCAGGGCGAGCCGCTCCAGGGTGTCCCGGCTGAGGCCCTCGCCTGCCAGGCGGAGAACGGTCGCTGCGTCGGCGGAGCCTCCGCCCAGGCCGCTCTGGGTGGGGATCCGCTTGTCGAGGGCGAGCCGAACGATCGGTGCCCCGTGCCCCTCTGCCCGCAGCAGATTGGCCGCCCTCAGCGCGAGGTTGGCGGGACCCTGTGGCACCCGACCGGCCTCCGGCCCGAAGAGCTCGAGGAGAGCTGCCGGGGCCGTCATCGGCGAGTCGCCTTCCGCTAGCTCGACGGCGATCAAGTCGCTCCAGTCGATCGTCTGGGAGACAGCGACCAACTGGTGGTACCGGTCGCTCCGGCGACCAGTCAGCTCCAGGGCCAGATTCAACTTTGCTGAGGCCCGGCCTGCGCGCAACACCGGTGCCACTCTAAGGGGGCGTCCCGGGTCGCCCGGACCCGATTGCTATACTGCGGCGCTGGCCCGACTTCGCGGTCGGCGCTTCAGGCCCGGTGTCCCCGGCGCCCCAACTTCAGCCCAGAGAGCATGGCCAACACAAGTTCCGCCCGCAAGCGCATCCGGTCTTCCGCTCGCAAACACGAGCGCAATCGCCGAGTTCGGTCCTCGGTGCGGACCGCCGTGGCCAAGGCCAGGCGGGTGATCGATGGCGCCGAGCAGGGTGCCGCCCAGGAGCTGCTCAAGCTGGCCACGTCGGCGCTCGACAAGGCATCGGAGCATGGCGTTCTTCATCCCCGCAACGTAAGCCGGCGCAAGTCCCGGCTGATGCGCTCGGCGGCGCGCGCTGAAACGGTCGGCGGCGAGAACCAGGGGGCGCCCAAACGAGCCGCCGCCCGCGGCACCAAGCCCAAGTCAACCGCTGCGACCCGCAAGACGGCGGCGGCCCCCAAGACAAAGCGACCTGCTACCAAGACGGAGCGGACCTCGAGTTCCCAGCGCCGGGCCGCCGGAAGCGCCAGCAAGGACCGCAAGCCCAGCTAGGTCCGGACGACCCCGATCATCCGGGAGGCCGAGCTCGCAATTCGGACGCCATCCGGGCGAGCAGCAGTTCGAGCCCTTCCTGGCCGTCCACCGACCCGGTCCGGGTCGACCAGTCGAGGTCGGCCAGCTCCACCAGCCAGCGACGCAAACGGGGCTCGCCGGCCCGGCGCTGGTGGGCGCGCAGCTTTTCCTCCCGCCAGGGGGGATGTCTCGGTCCCTGGCCGTCGGCGAACGCGAGCAACTCCCGGACCACGCGGGCCAACGCTCCCACGACCGCCGGAGGCCCCAGGTCAGACCGTCCAACCAGATCGCGGAGACGGTCTCCGACTTGGCCCGGAGCCTCGAAGAGTGCGTCGGTGAGGCGGTAGAGTTCGGTGGGGGGAGTGGGGGGAACCAGAAGCAGGCCGTCGGGGTCGGCTACCGTCCCTCGGCCCAGGCTGAGCAGCTCCAGCTTCTCCAACTCCTGGTGGAGCTGACCCAGGTCTTGGGCTGCGACCTCTACCAATCGCGCCAGAACTGCCCGCCCCAGGAGCAGGTGCCGAGATTGGATCTCCGCCTCGACGTAACTTCTCAGCTCGCGTCCCCGCGGCCTCTTCAGGAGCCGGATCTCCCCGCCTTGGGATCGCACCGCCTGAAGGAGCGGGGAGCCGGTCGGGGCGGTTCCCCGGAAGACCACCAACGCGGCGGTGGTCTCGAGCCGACTCTCCAGGGTGGTACCCAGCAGCGCGGCGTCCTTGGTGGTCCGGGCGCTGGTGGCCAATTGCGGCGGGTCCCAGATGACCACTACCCGGCGGATGGCGAGGAAGGGCGGGGTCTGGAGGCTGCGGGCGAGGGCCTCGAGGTCGCGCGGAGATCGGAACTCCTCGAGGCCGAGATCGGTGACCAGATCGGCGGTCAGCTCGGCGCGCATGCGCAAAGCCGTGCTGGTCACTAAGTAGGGATCGTCACCATGCACCAGAACCAGCGGTTCGACCACGGCCCGATTATCCAGCCCGGTCTCTGCGCCGGATCCGGGCTGCAGGGAGTTGCCTTGCGGTGGGTGGTGCCGTCAGCATTGGGGCGAAGTGCTGCTGTCCTCGCTCGCCACCCCGCTCCCGAGGCTGCCCTTCGGCACCTTGGGGGCCCAGTTCGCGATCGGGGCCCTGTTCTTGATTCATATCGCCCTGGTCGGGTTCATCCTGGCCGCCACCGGGCTGGCTCCATTCATGGAGCTGGCGGGTCGGCGCCGGGGCGGGGACCAGATGTGCCTCCGCTACGCCCGCAGCCTCTCGCGGGCGATCCTCTACCTCTACAGCCTGGGGGCGACCTGGGCGGTGCTGGCGGTGTTCTTGTTGGCCGGCCTCTACGGTCGCCTGATCGGGACTCTGCTCAACGAGCTGCTGCTGCCGCTGACCATCGCCTTTGCCAGCTTCTTCGTGGGGATTCCACTCCTGCTCCTGTACTCCTATGGGTGGGACCGGTTTTCCCCCCGCCTTCACTTGGCGATCGGTTTCGCCTTCGCGGCCGTCCAGTACCTCTTCTTGTTCACCATCGTCGAGCTGGACAGCTACGTGCTCACGCCCGGAACCGCGGTCAGCGCCGTCGGAGCCGCCTTCTCACCCAGCTACCCGTGGTTGCTGCTCCACTACGCCGGGGCCAACCTCTCCTGGGCTCCCCTGCTCTTGGCGGGGATTGCAGTCTGGCGGGGGAGCAAGGCCAAGTCTGCTGCCGAGATCACCTACCAGCGCTGGGCGGCGCGGATCAACTTCGCGATCGGGTCGGTATTTCTAATGGCCCAGCCGATCACTGGCTTTCTGCTCGCGGAAACGGTCAAGACCAGCTCGCTGCCGGCCTTCGACAACCTGTTCGTGCTCAACTCGGCCTCGCTCTTTATCGGTCAGGTAGTGCTGCTCGCGGTGCTGGTCGTTGGCGCCAACCTGGTCTTCTGGCGCCACCAGCAGGCCGGCGCGACCCGGGGACAGGGCGGCCCTCTGACGGTGGTGGCCCTCTTGGGAATGGCGGCGACCGCGCTGCCCGCCGCGATCCTGCCGGCCAACCTGGTGCTGCTCCGGTACCTGGCCCTGCTGATCGCCTTCCTGGCCACCGCGGCCAACCTGGTCAGCTATCTCCGTTCGCTGCGGGGAGGCGCCGCCAGCGCCCGCATCAATCCGCTTGCCGGCCGTCTGATCGGGGTCGTCGGCGTCTGCGCTCTGGCCCTCAGCATCTACATGGGGGTGATCAAGGAGAACGCCAAGCTGCCCTGTGGCATCGATGCGCTCACCGGGCAGAACAGCTGCCTGCTGAGCCTGCCCCAGTCGGCTCAGAACTTCACCGTTCCGCGGGGATACCAGCCGTGAACTACCAGGACTTCGAGTCCGCCTGGTTCCTGGGCTTGATCGTGACCTCCTTCTTCTGCATCATGCTGACCGGCCTGATCCTGGTCGTCCGCCACTCCCGCAAGCTGGCCATCGAGCAGGGGACTGGGGTGGCCGCGCTGATGGTCGCCTCGGGAGTGTTCACCTTCCTGTTCCTGCTGGGTATCTGCCTGGCGCTGTTAATCGGGATCGTGGGTTTGGCCGGTGGCTGATCCGGCCCAGAAACTGGTCGACCAGCGGCTCTCACGGCGACGCTTCATGATCGTCTCCATCAACGGCATCGGGGCCGGGATCGCTTTGATGATCGGGGCACCGATCGTGGGATCGGTACTGAGCCCGCTCTTCGCCAAGCGCAAGACACCCTGGGTTCTGGTCGCGGACGTCGCTCAGGTCGCGGTCGGGGTACCCACCGCCTACGTGGTCAACCTTCCCATCGACGAGGGCTGGTCGGTGCCCCCGGTCCCCCGCACCGTTTATGTGGTCAAGCTCAACCTAAACGGAACGGTGCAGATGATCACCCTCTCCAACGTCTGCACCCACATGCAGTGCGACGTGCACTGGGACATCAACCTCGAGCAGTTCCTCTGCCCCTGTCACGGCGGCCTCTACAGCATCGACGGCACCAACATCGGCGGGCCCCCTCCCTGGCCGCTGTTTCGCTATCAACACAAGCTGGTCGGGAACACCCTCTATGTGCGCAACGTGCTGACCGGGATCGGAGCGTAGCCCGGGTGGCCAGCCCCAGCCAGCTTCCCCGCAGCCCGTTGGTGGCCAAGCTGACCCGGCCCGTGGCGCGACCGCTGGCGGTTACCTACCGGTGGGTCGACGAGCGCTTGGGGGTCTCCGATTTGACCCACCAGCTGCTCTATGAGGCGGTGCCTCGGCGCGGGGCGTGGGCCTACTCGCTGGGGAGCGCCACGCTGATCATCATCGTGCTCCAGATCGTCACCGGAATGTTCTTGCTCTGGACCTATGTTCCGTCGACCACCGAGGCCTGGGGGAGTCTCAACTACATCGAGCACCACGACGAGTTCGCGGCGATCGTGCGGGGCATGCACCTGTGGGGTGCCTACGTGCTGCTGATCATCATCGGCCTGCACATGATTCGCACCTTTGTCAGCGGTTCCTACAAGAAGCCCCGCGAGCTCAATTGGATCGTCGGAGTCGTCCTCTTCCTCCTCGTCCTAGGTCTGGGGATCACCGGGGCCATGTTGCCCTGGGACCAGGCCGCCTACTGGACCGCCACCGTGGTCACCCACGTGGTCGACTACATCCCTCTCTTCGGCAACTGGATTCAGCAGATTCTCAGAGGGGGCCCGCAGATGGGTCCAGAGACGCTGACTCGGTTCTTCGCCATCCACATCTGGCTGCTGCCCGCGCTCCTGGTGCCCCTGGTCCTGCTCCACCTGGTCCTGCTCCGCCGCCACGGTGAGCACGGATCCTGGGTCAACTACGAGGGCGTCCAGACCGAGCCCGAGTCGGTTCGCGCCGAACGGATGGCAACGGCGGAGTATCCCTACCCCGCCCTGCCCAGCGACCCCGGCTACGCGGTCCCGGTCGACATCGACGACTTCTTCCCATCCCAGGTCTTTAAGGACGCCTTGGTCAGCTTCGGGTTGGTGCTCTTGATCTTCGTCATGGCCGTCGTCGTCGGGGCGCCTCTGGAGCGGGCCGCCAACCCGGCTGCCCTGAATTACGTGCCCACTCCAGAGTGGTTCTTTCTGCCCCTCGACCAGCTCCTAGTCCAGTTCCCCCAAGCCTGGATGATCCCGGTCGGGGTGTTTGTTCTGCCCGGGATCGGGACCACCCTGCTGATCTTGGTCCCATTTCTCGACCGCTCCCCGGAGCGGGAACCCTGGCGCCGCCCGGAGGTGATGGTCCCCGCCCTGTTCGCCGCTCTGTTCCTCGTCTTTGAGGCGCTCCTCGCCGTGAACCGGCTTTTCAACCTATGAGCCCGGCTCCCCTGGTGGCGGCAGCCTCCCCCCACCTCGTCCCGGTGCCGATCTCGACTGGAATGGCCACCGCCCTGGTGGCGGTGCTGATGCTCGCCCACATCCAGTTCGCCGCCTTTCAGCAGGGGGGCTACATCATCCTCGCCGTCACCGACTTCCTCGGCTGGAAGCGGAACGACGAGCGCCAGAACCGCTTCTCCAAGGCGTTGGTCACCGGCCTCGGGGTCACCTTCGCCTTCGGCTCGGCGCTGGCGATCTTCTCGGCCCTGATCCTCTTCCTCGGGCTCTGGAGCCAGTTCTTCGTCGAGCTGGTGCGGATCATGTTCTGGCCCTTCGTGGTGGAGGGGATCGCCTTCATAGGTGAGATCGTCTGCCTCTACCTGCTCTACAGCCAGTGGGATCGCCTGGCCGGGGTGCGCCCCCTCCGGGTGGGCCTGGAGCTGCTCCTCTTCGTCAACGCCTCGATCCAGATGCTGGCCATCGACGTGGTCGCCTCCTACATGCTCACGCCCCGGCCCTCCAACAGCCTGGCGCTCAACCTGCTCAACCCGACCGAGATTCCCCTTGAGATGCACCGGTTCGTGGGGAACATCGCCTTTGCGGGCGCGATCATCGCTTTGATCGGGGGGATCCGCATTTTGCTGGCCAAGGGTCCCCAGGCCCGTGCCTACGCCGACTGGATCGGCCACTACGGGCTCATCTACGCGATCGGTTTCACCCTGGCCCAGCCGTTGATCGGCTGGGAGTACGCCAAAGAGATCCAGCTCCACGCCTACGCTTCCTGGTACAGCATGATGCTGGGCGGCCTCAGCGTGGCCTTCCTCTTCCAGGTTTTCCTGCTGGGGGCGATCTTCACGGTGGGGATCTTTTACCTCTGGCGGCGGGTCAAACTGGGCGGGTTCCACTCCCCGGCCCTGGCCGTCTGCACGGCCGTGTCCTTCGCCTCCTGGCTCCTGATCGCCACCCCCTCATCGCTGGCCTGGAGCTATGAGGACGTGGTCGCCGCCAACGCCAACGTCCCCATCTGGCAGGGGGGACTCCTCATCCCCTGGGGCCAGATGATCCCCTTCAAGCTGGTCGCCCTGATCGCCTTCACCGGGGTAGCCATCGTGGCCGTGACCGTCTACCTCAAGCACGTCACCCAGGGGGAGCTGCGTTGGGGAGACGCCGGCCGCGCCCAAGGGGCGGCCCTGATCACCGTCGGCCTTGCCGTGAGCTTGATCATGGCCCTGATGGGCTACATCCGGGAGGACAGCCGGGCTCCCTTCCTGATCACCAACAAGGTGCTGATCAACCAGCAGCAGAACTTCACTCCGCCCTCGAGCACCGGGCCGGCGCTCAACGGCCCTTCCGGGGTGGGAATCGTGATGCCTTGGGATTTCCGGCCATGAGGCTGGTTTTGCGGCCGATCCGGCAGCCGGGAAGTGAGTTCGCCGCCATTACCGAGGAGCCGGTACCGCGCTCGCTCACCACCTATTTCGAGGTGCGCAGCTTCGCCTTTCCCGATCGCCCCACCCTGGACCGGCTGCCGGTCTCGGTCCGGCTGGCGGCGGTGGGCCACGAGCTCAAGAGCCGGCTGACCCTGATCGCCGATGTGCTGCGCCGGCTCGAGGCGCTGGAGTGGCAGGTGCGGCTGGTCGGTGACGATGTGGTGGTGACCTCCCCCACATCCGTCGAGGAGGGCTGGGCCACCCTGCGAGCCGAGGGCGTCTCGGACCATCTGCTCCCGATGCTCCAGCCCGGCAGCGACCTGCCTCCCCGCGGGCCCGTCCGCCGGACTCGCGCCGGGAGCTAGCGGTCCGCCTTCCCAGCTGGCCGGCTAGCCGAACTCGCCGATCGCCCGGGCGCCCTCGGTCGAGAACGGGTTGCCCACCAGCCAGTCGCCGGCGTTGCCCTCCTCGACAATCTGGACCTGGACTGAGGTCGGCGGGGCGCCGGGGGTGGTCACCCGGACCCGCGCCTCGACGTCGTTGGCGGCGATCACCTTAACGGACACGATCCTGAAGGTGGCGCGGCTGGCGTTGACCCCAGCGAAGAAGGGGTCGTACTGGGTCCGCTCCTCGGCGGTCTGGCTGAGCATGGTGTAGGCGTAGGCAACTGAGTGGGCCCGGACGTCGGCCAACCACTGATTCAGGGCCGCCCGGGCGGCGGGAGCCGGCCCCACACAGGCGGAGAGGAGCAAGCCGGAGAGGGCCAGGAGAGGGGCGACCACCCAGGCGCGCCGGGAAAGCAGTCGCCTACCCCGTGACAATCACGGTGCCCTGCATTCCCGGGTGGAGGGTGCAGTAGTAGTCATATGTGCCCGGGGTCAGGAACTGCACCGCCCAGCGATACCCCGATCCCTTGGTGGGGGAGTTGAGCAGCGCCTGGTCGATCCACCAAACGTTGTGCTGGTCGTACTGGTCGGTCCACACCCATTCCACTGTTGAGCCCACCGGAACCGTCAGCTGGGCTGGAGCAAACGCCCCCACCGTGTTGACGTTGTGGTAGATGATGATCCGGTACTCGGGGTTCTTGGGAGGGTGGGTGATGGCCTTGATCTTCAGGTTGGAGTCGGATTGGTTGACCTGATTGCCTGGAGGGAACTGGATGTGGGCGCCCCCCGGCGTTCCCGCATCGCCGAAGAAGCTGCAGCCGGCGAGCAGCAGAGCCAGCGTCACCGAGGCGGCCACTCCCCGACCAGCCCGACTGCACAGTCGGGCGGCCGTCCCCTGCCATCGACCCGCCAGCATCGGTTCAGGATAGCCGTCCCGGGCGGGCCTGGGCGCTCATAGTGAGTTCCCTGGGTGAGGAGAGAACCGGTCTCGAGCTGCCCCGGACGGCGCGTCAGCGGGCCCTCGCCACGGTCTCGGCTCTGGCCGAGAACTATCCAGCGGCCTGCGCCCTCGACCACGCCAACCCGCTCCAGCTCCTAGTGGCGACGATTCTCAGCGCCCAGACGACCGATGAACGGGTCAATCAGGTCACTCCGGCACTGTTTTCCAAATACACCGGCGCGGCGGAGTACGCCGCGGCCGACCCCGCCGAGCTCGAGGGACTCATCCACGCGACCGGGTTCTTCCGGGCCAAGGCCCGCTCGCTGATGGGCATGGGCCGGGTCCTGGTCCAGGAGTTTGGGGGAGAGGTCCCCGACAACATGGCGGGGCTCACCGCGCTGCCCGGGGTGGGTCGCAAGACCGCCAACGTGATCTTGGGGGTGGCATTCGGGAAGCCAGGGTTCCCGGTCGACACCCATGTGATTCGGCTCAGCAATCGGCTGCGGCTGGTCAAGACCCAGGACCCGGTCAAGATCGAGTCGGAGGTCTGCCGGATGGTCCCGGCCGGGGAGTGGACCGGACTCAGCCTGCGCCTGATCCTGCACGGTCGCCAGGTCTGCCTGGCGCGCCGTCCCCGCTGTGAAGCCTGCGCGCTCGAGACCTGGTGCCCGTCGTCCCTGCTCCGGGGCACTCCGGGCCCCACTGGTCCGGCTACCGGTCGCGGAACTCAGGCGCCCGGTGGTCGCGGAAGGCGGCCCACCCCTCCCGCGCGTCCTCGCTAGCCAGGGCATCGGCCTGGGCCGCCGATTCGACGTCGATCACCCCTTCGAGCGGGGCGCCCGACTGGGCCAGCTCCAGGGTGCGCTTGAGATTGCGCAGCACCGGCCGGGGCAGGGCCGCCAGCGCCGCCGCCCACTCCAGCGCCTCTCCTTGCAGAGCCGGGGCGGGGACGACCCGGTTGGCCAGGCCGATCTGGTAGGCCCGCTGGGCATCGATCGGCCGCCCCAACAGGAGCATCTCCTTGGCTGCGGCGGGGCCGACCAGCCGGGTCAGCATCCAGGTGGCTCCCCCGCCCGGATGGATTCCCAGCCGCACGAAGGGAGCCGCCAGGCGGGCATCGTCGGCGACGATGCGGAGGTCGCAGCACAGGGCCAGGTTGAGCCCCGCTCCAATGGCGGCGCCGTTGACGGCGGCGATGGTCGGCAGGCGCAGCTCGCGCAGGTCGAGGAAGGCGCGGTAGTAGTCGACCAGGACCTCCCGCTTGGCCGCCGGCGTCTTTGCCTCGGCGCCGAGCGCCCCCAGATCGGCCCCAGCACAGAAGGCGGACCCGTTTCCGGTCACGATGAGGGCCCGGGCCGAATCGGTTTCGGCCACACGGGCGACTTCCCGACGCAGCGCGAGCGCCAGCTGCTCAGTCAAGGCGTTGCGCTGCTGAGGCTGGTTGAGGGCGAGATGGACGACACCCGGGAGGGGGTGCGAGACCACGATCAGGTCGGCCGGCGGTTCGCCTCCCTTCGAACTCACGAGCCGGAGCATAGCGGCGCGCTCCGCGCCCAGGTCTGGATCCAAACCGGCCGTTGCTATACTCGAAAGTGGCTGGCGAGTTCACAGACCAGGCTGGCAGCGGGGTGGAAATTGAGCGAGCGCTCGGCTGCGCGGGCGGTGGTGCTGGCCGCCGGGAGGGGCACCCGAATGCGTTCCCGCCTGGCCAAGGTCTGGCATCCCGTGGGCGGGCTCCCCCTGGTCGAGCATGCCCTGCGCACCTGCGAGGCGGCGACCGCGGGACGGCCGATCGTGGTCGTCGCGGCCTTGGACGAGACGGCTCACGCCTCGCTCGGGCCGCGGGCCGACCTGGTCCTTCAGGAGAACCTCAACGGAACGGGTGGAGCCCTGGCGGCGGCGCGGTCCCAGTTGGCTGGGGAACGGGAGGTGCTGGTACTGCCTGCCGACATGCCGCTGCTCCGGCCGACCACCCTCCAGGCCCTGCTGGACGCGCTGGCGGCCTCGGGGGCTGGGGCGGCCGTGCTGACCACGACCCGGGCCGATGCCCGGGGCTACGGCCGGATCGTGCGCAACGCCGAAGGTCAGCTGAGTCAGGTAGTCGAAGATGCCGACGCCCCCTGGGACGGCACCCCGGCGGAGGTCAACCTGGGGGTGTACGCGTTCAGCCTGCCCGGACTGTGGCAGGCGCTGGCGGGCCTGAACTCTGAGAATGCCCAGGGGGAGCTCTACCTAAGCTGGGTTCCCCAGGCGGCTCCCGGCGGAGCCGTCACCGTCCCGGTCGCCGACCCGGACGAGGCCATCCAGGTGAACGACCGGGTGCAGCTGGCCGAGGCGGAACGGGCCCTCCAGCAGCGGACCCTGCGCCGACTGATGCTGGCGGGGGTCACCATCAGCGACCCCTACTCCACCTGGATCGACTGCGATGTGGAGGTCGGAGCCGACACCGTGATCTGGCCCGGGACGGTGATCCGGGGCAGGAGCCGAATCGGGTCCGAGTGCCTCGTCGGACCATTCGCCGAGCTCGACGACGTCGAGACCGGGAGTGGTTGCCGGATCGGTCGTTCCCACCTCAGCGGCTGTAAGCTGGCTGATGGAGTGGATGTCGGACCGTTCAACCGGGTGCGTCCGCAGTCGGAGATGGGGCCGAACTCCCACCTAGGCACCTTCACCGAGGTGGTGCGCAGCCGCATTGGTGAAGGCAGCCAGATCCCGCACCTCAGCTACGTCGGGGACGCCGAGATCGGCCGGGACGTGAACTACGGAGCGGGCAGCATCACCGCCAACTGGGACGGCCTCGCCAAACACCGCACCCAGATCGCCGACCGGGCCCGGCTCGGCAGCGGCACGATCCTGGTCGCACCGGTGGCGGTGGGCGAGGGCGCCTACACCGGCGCCGGCTCGGTAATCACGGGCGACGTGCCGGCGGGGTCGCTGGCGCTCTCGCGGGTCCGCCAGCGGAACGTAATCGGCTGGGTCGCCCGCCGCCGCGGGAAGAGGTCAGACCAGGCAGAGGGGCCGGGGTGAACGGATCCGAGGGGCCCCTCATGCTGCTCTGCGGGACCTCGATCCCCGATCTCGGTCGTCGAATCTCAGAGGAGGTTGGCGTGCCCCTGGCCCCGATGGAGGTGACCCGTTTCGCGGATGGCGAGTTCGACGTGAAGATCGGCGAATCGGTGCGCGGCCACGATGTCTTTCTGATCCAGTCGACCTGCCCCCCCGTCAATGACAACTACATGGAGCTATTCGTGATCCTGGACGCGCTCCGGCGGGCGAGCGCCGCCCGGATCAATGCCGTGCTGCCCTACTACGGCTACGCCCGCAAGGAGAAGAAGACCCAGGCTCGGGATCCGATATCGGCCAAGCTGATGGCCAACTTCCTGCAGGTAGCGGGGGCGGAGCGGATGATCGTCCTTGACCTCCACGCCGAGGCGATCCAGGGATTCTTCGACATTCCGGTAGATGCCCTGACCGCGAGCAAGATCCTGGCCGCCCACGTGCGCGCCCGGCACGGCCGGCAGCCGCTGGTGGTGGTCTCCCCCGACGTGGGCGGAACGGCCCGAGCTAGGGCGATCGCCCGCCGGCTGGACTCGCCCCTGGCCATCATCGACAAGCGCCGCCCCCGGGACGACGACATCGAGATCCTCAACGTGATTGGAGAGGTGGACGGCAGCCGCTGTGTTCTGGTTGACGATCTGATCTCAACCGCCGCCACCCTGGCCGGCGCCGCCAACGCTCTGATCAGCAAGGGAGCAACCTCGGTCGATGTCCTGGCCACCCACGGGGTACTCAGCGATGGAGCACTGGCCCGATTGGAGGCGGCGCCGGTGGACGAGGTAGTCGTCACCGACAGCATTCCGCTCGAGCAGGCGATCGCCGACAGTCCCAAGGTCACCCAGGTCTCGGTCGCCCCGCTGATCGCCGAGGCGATCGTCCGCGTGCACGAGGGGCGGAGCGTCTCGGCCCTGTTTCGGTGAGTAGGGCCGCCTGCTAGACTCGTTCGGAAGATGAGCTCTGGCTCACCCGCCGACCAATCGAACCTGGCGCTGGGCCGGTCCCCCTGGGGGAGGATGGGAGAGCCACTGACTGGGGATGGCCCAGCCGGGAGCCGGTGAGCCGAGGCAGGACGGAGCGGCCGTCCCGACCCGAATCCCCGTGAACGGCTGGCTGATCGCAGTTCTGGTGGTGGCGCTGGTGCTGGCCGGGCTGTCGGCCACCGCTGAGACGTCGCTGACCTCGGTCAGCCGCATCTGGTTGCGTGCTCGCCGGGCTGAGGGCGACCCTCGGGCGGCCCAGGTCGAGCGCCTGCACCGCAATCCGGGTGGGTACCTGGGAACCATTCTGGTGACCAACACTCTGGCCCTGATGCTGGCCTCGTCATCGGCGACCCTACTGGCGGAGCAGCACCTGGGCGCGGGGGCGGCCATCTGGTCGGCGGTCGCGCTGGCGATTCTGGTACTTCTTTTCTGCGAGATAGGCCCCAAGACCTACGCGCTTCAGCACAGCGAGGCGATGGCTCGGCGGGTAGCCGGACCGGTCGCCCTGGCGACCCGCTTGCTGGGACCGGTGGTGTTTGTCCTGGCTGCCATGTCCGCGGTCTTCTTTCGGGTCCTGCCCGGAGAGGGAGGCCGGCGCAACCCCTTCCTTACTGAGGAGGAGCTCAAGGAGCTGGTTCTGGCCAGCCAGCAGGAAGGGGTGGTGGAGGAGGAGGAGCGGGAGATGATTCACGGAGTGCTGGAGATGACCGACAAGCCGGTCCGCGAGGTGATGGTTCCCAGGGTGCAGATGGTTGCCCTGCCGGCCGACTCGTCCGTGGCCGGCGCGATCGCGGAGATCCGCGAGCATGGGCACAGCCGGATTCCGGTCTACGAGGAGACCGTCGACAACATCACTGGAGTCATCTATGCCAAGGACCTGCTGGGGAGCTCGGAGCGTTCCCGACCAGACGCGCCGCCGCTGGGGACGCTCGCCCGACCCCCCACCTTCGTGCCTGAGGCCAAGCGACTCGGAGAGCTGCTCCAGGAGATGCAGCGGGCCAAGATCCACCTGGCGGTGGTGGTCGACGAGTACGGCGGCACCGCCGGGCTGGTCACCATCGAGGACCTGCTCGAGGAGATCGTGGGGCCGATCCGTGACGAATACGACGTGGCGGAGCAGGAGGAGGTCCAGCTGACCGGCCCCCAGGAGGCTCTGGTGAGTGCCTCGGTCAGCCTCGACGACGTCAACGAGCTGCTCCATCTTCGACTCGAGGGCGAGGATTTCGACTCCGTCGGAGGGCTCGTCTATGCCCATCTGGGGCGGATCCCCTCGGTCGGCGACACGGTCGACGCCGGAAACGGGATCACCATCACAGTTGAGGCGATCGACCGGCGCGCGATCCGGACGGTCCGACTCACCTCGGTGCGGCCGTTTCCGGTCGACCCCGAGGAGTCAGGGACGGCCGAGAGGGCGGCCGGTGCCCCGACCGAGGCGCTGCCCCCAACCTCTTCGTAGGCGGTGGCCGAACTGGTTCGCGACGAGGGGATCGTCCTCCGGCGCCGGGCTTTCGCCGAGGCTGACCGGATCCTGGTCGTCTTCACCAAGGAGCATGGCAAGCTGAGCGTCCTGGCCCGAGGGGCGCGCCGGCCCCGGGCGCGGAACGCCGCCGGACTTGACCTGCTCACCCGGTCCGAGCTCCTACTGGTGCCCGGCCGAAACTTGGCCGTGGTAGCTCAGGCGCGGGCGACAGGGCTTCCCTGGCCGGGGGCCGACATCGTTCGCACGGCCTGCGGGGGAGTGCTGGCGGAGCTGGTCGATGCCACCCTCGAGGAGGGCCACCCCGACCCCGAGCTGTACCAGCTGGTCTCGGGAGCCCGCGAGCGGATGGCTGACCCCGCCCGCGATGCTCGGCTGGAGCTGGCCCTCACCTCATTTCAGATCGCCGCGGACGGTGGCTATCTCCCGGACCTGCGCCGCTGTGCCGTCTGCCGGGACGAGTTGGCGGACCGCCCGGGCGGATTCCTGCCGGCGCTGGGCGGAATCGTCCAGGGTCAGTGCAACCAGGCGCAGGCGGGCGCCCTCCCCTGCGCGGCCGCGACCCTGCGCGTGCTGCGCCGGATGGAGGCCGGCGACTGGCCCTTGCTCCGCCGGCTGCGATGGTCCGATGCCCTGCGTGACCAGGTCGAATCCATCCTTCTAGCCCATCTCGAGCACCATCTCGACCGACCCCTCAAGTCGGCGCGCATTCTCTGGGAGTTCCGGGGCGGTAACTCACCCGCCGCTTGATCAGGACCTCATCAGGCGTGTGGCGAACTGCCCGCCTCAGCCGCGACCAGGAGGTCCGGCCGGTGGTGCCAGCGCTCATAGAAGCGGCGGAAGTTCAACCGGCTGAGCCGTTCTCGCTCATCGGGATCGGTCTCCTCCCAACCTCGGTGCTGGTGCATGACGACGGGGAGCTCGGCCAGGCGGCGCTGGCGGAGGCCGAAGGCGCGCAGGGTGAGCGAGAAATGGAAGTCGAGCATCCGGTAGAAGCGGAATCGCTCGTCGAAGAGCCCAACCTCGCGGAGCCGGCTCCGGGCGAAGGCGAGACAGTAGCCGTCGATGGCGTCGACTTCGATCTCCTCGGAGTCCTCGAACTCTCGCATGTCCCCACTTCGAGCTCCCCAACGCCCCACCGCGCCGACCCCTTCGGCCTGGAGCGCCGCCAGCAGGGGTGAGAAGGAATCGCCGGTCAGCTCGACCCCGGTGTCGAGGATTAGCACGACCGAGCCCCGGGCGGCGCGCAGGGTCACGTTGCGAGCGGCGCCCTCGCCCAGTTGGTGGTCGGCGTGGAAGGGCCTGAGCGAGGCGTACTCGCGGGCCAGGCGGTCGAGGACCTCGCCCACCGCCGGGGCGCCGTTGGCCACGGCCAGGATTTCCACTGTGTGGTTGGCGCGGTGCTTTTCGACACTGCGTATGCACCGTTCCAGATCCTCGGGGAAGCCATTGCTGACCAGGCTCACCGAGACCTCCACCAGGTCAGCCTCGTCGCGCTCGTCGGCGACCTCCGCCGAGGACGAGATCAGTCCCCGGCGCCGGTCCAACGCCGAGGCCCGTCGGTAGCGTGTCCCGAGCCGTCCGTCCTCGGGAACGACGCCCATGTCGAGCAGGGCGGTCCGGGCCGAATCGGCAGACCCAAACTGGTGCTGACCCCGCCGCCGGTCCCGGTCGCTGGCCAGCTCCTGCCAGGCACCAGGCTCCGGCTCCGCGCTGGGAGGTCGTTCCAGCTCAAGCCCCAGCCACCGGTCCACCTCGATCAGTCCGGCCCGGCGGGTGGCCCCGGTCATGTCCTCGGCGCGGGCGTAATCCCACACCTGGGCCAGGGCGCGGGGGAGGTCCAGATTGTCTTCCAGGGTCGCCTGCACCGCCTGGCACAGGGCGGCGACCCGGGAGCTGTCGACGGGTCCCTCGGTGGGCCGGGCCAGATGGCGCAGGCGCTGCAGCCCGCGTTGCGACGCCGCCAGTGATGCCAGCGTGAAGTTGAGCCGGGTGCCGTAGCGGACGGTGGCGCAGAGGTAGCGGAAGGCCCGCGGGTCGAATCCCCGCTCGACCAGGTCCCCCAGGGTGTAGACGTTGCCCTGGGACTTGGCCATCTTGACGCCGTCCGCCAGCAGGTGCTGGCCGTGCACCCAGTGGCGGGCGAAGCGTACCCCGGTCGCGCCCTGGCTCTGGGCGAGCTCGTCCTCGTGGTGAGGGAATATGTTGTCGACCCCGCCCGTGTGCAGATCGATCTCGTCGCCGAGGTAGGCCATCGCCATGGCCGAGCACTCGATGTGCCAGCCGGGGTAGCCCCTGCCAAACGGGCTGTCCCAGACCATCAGCTGCCGGCCGGGCTCGGCCTCGCGCCAGAGGGTGAAGTCGGCCGCATGTCGCTTGTCGGGGTCAGGCTCGGCGCCGGCAGCGCGCTGGAGCTGTTCCAGCGAGTTTCCCGAGAGTGATCCGTAGGCGGGCTGGGCGGCGGTGTCGAAGTAGACCGTGCCAGCGACCCGGTAAGCGAGCCCACTCTCCAGCAGGCGCACGATCAGGGCGACCATCTGGGGAACATGGTCGGTCGCCCGGGGGAAAAAGTCGGCCGGTTCGATGCCAACCAAGGCCTCGGCGAGGTGGAACTCTTCCTCGAACTCAGCCGCGATCTGGCCCGGAGTTCGGCCAGCGGCCAGGGCGGCGGCGATGACCTTGTCGCCGCCCCGCTCGGCCATCTCCTGGCGCATGTGACCGACGTCGGTGATGTTCTTGACATGGATCACCCGCCACCCCTGGCTTCGGGCGATTCGCTTTATCCAGTCCGCCATCAGGTAGGTGCGCAGGTTGCCGATGTGGACCGAGCGGTACACCGTCGGGCCACAGCTGTACATGCGCAGCGTGGTCGGCTCGCGCGGCACCACCGGGCGGACCTGTCGGGTCAGGGTGTCGTGGAGCCGGAGCACGGATCGATGCTAGCAGTGGCTGTCGCGGCGTCTCCGGCCGGAGGCGGAGAGCGGTGAGAATGGTTGCCGGAGATGGAGTGGCAGAAGTTGCGAGGAGTCGATTGACCGGGCCCCCAACTGGCCGGACGCTGCTTCTCCTGGGGGGGAACGAGTGGCGGCCCGGTTCCGAGCCGGCCGACAGCTGGTGGCTGACCCGGGCCTCCCGGCCTGAGGTGACCGTGGTCACCTCAGCGGCCCAGGACATCCCCGATACCCAGGTGACCTGGGCGAGCGCGTACTTCAGACGCTTGGCGGCTACCGTCGTCGGCTGCCGCATCCAGACCCGGGCCGACGCCTTCGACCCTCGGCTGGTCGAGCAACTGTCGGCGGCGGCCGCCATTTATCTCTGCGGGGGAGACCCCGGCTCGGCCCAGGCGGTGCTCTTTGAGACGCCAGCGGCGGCCGCCCTGGTGGCCGCCTACCGCGGCGGGGTTCCCGTGGCCGGATCCAGCGCCGGCGCGATGGTCCTCTCGTCGAGCTGTCTGGTTCCCGGGGAGGGCTTTGGCCTGCGCCCGGGGATGGGCCTTTTCGGGGCGGTCGTGGTCCCCCACTGGAGCGGCGCCAGCCGGCGTTGGACCGAGGTCGCCACCGGGCTGGCTCGGGACCATGAGGTGGTTGGGATCGACGAGTCCACCGGACTTTGCTGGGAGGGGAAAGGGTGGAGTGTGCGGGGACCTGGTCAGGCCGTGATCGTCGCCGGCTCGGGAAAGCAGGAAGTCGGGGAGGGCCGGCCGTCCCCGCCCGTAGAATGACGCCCACTGGTCGAACTCGGGTCCCTTCGGCGCGTCCGGCCGGGACCGCTGGAGGAGCAAATGACGGAACCGGCCGCCAACGCCCTGGAGACCCTGGTCTCGCTCTGCAAGCGGCGCGGCTTCGTGTTTCAAAGCAGCGAGATCTACGGCGGAATCAACGCCGTCTATGACTTCGGGCCCCTCGGCGTCCGGCTCCGCCGCCGCATACGGGAAGCCTGGTGGCGGGAGATGGTGGACCTCCGCGACGACGTGGAGGGGCTGGAGGCGGCGATTCTGATGAATCCGACCGTCTGGGAGGCGTCTGGCCACCTCAGCAATTTCAGCGACCCGCTAGTCGACTGCCTGGGCAGCTGTCATCAGCGCTGGCGGGCGGACCAGCTCACGGGGACGACCTGCCCCAACTGCGGCGGACCGCTCAGCCAGCCCCGACAGTTCAACCTCATGTTCAAGACCTTCATTGGACCGGTGGAGGACGACAGCGCGGTCGTCTACCTGAGACCGGAGACGGCGCAGGGAATCTTCGTGAACTTCAAGAACGTGGTCCAGAGTTCGCGGCAGCGGGTGCCCTTCGGGATAGCCCAGGTGGGGCGCAGTTTCCGCAACGAGATCTCCACCGGAAACTTCATCTTTCGACTACGCGAGCTGGAGATGATGGAGCTGGAGTGGTTCTGCTCGCCGGGCCAGGACGGTGACTGGTTCGAGTACTGGTGTGGGCAGCGGCTGAGTTGGCACACATCGTTGGGCCTCAAGCCGGAGCACCTTCGGCTGCGGCCCCATGGGGAACAGGAGAAGGCTCATTACGCCCTTGCCTCGAGCGATATCGAGTACCTCTTTCCCTGGGGCTGGGGCGAGCTGGAGGGGATAGCTCGCCGGGGAGACTTCGACCTCCGACGTCACCAAGAGGTGAGCGGTCGCGACCTGCAATACACTGATCCCAGCACCAACGAGCGCTATCTGCCGTACGTGGTGGAGCCGTCCCTGGGGGTGGACCGGACCTTCCTGGCTCTCCTGCTCGATGCCTATTCCGAAGAGGAGGTGCGGGGAGAGACTCGGGTGGTGCTCCGGCTCCAGCCGGGCATGGCTCCCTTCCAGGTAGCCGTGTTGCCACTGCAGAAGAAGGCGGCGCTGACTGAGCTGGCGCGCAAAGTCGAAAAGGAGCTCCGCCAGCGGTTTTCGACCGATTACGACGACACCCAATCGCTGGGCAAACGCTACCGGCGCCAGGATGAGATCGGAACTCCGCTGGCGATCACCATCGATTTCGAGAGCCTAGAGGACCACGCCGCCACGATCCGTGATCGGGACAGCATGGAGCAGGTGCGGGTCTCTCTGGACCAGCTGGCAGCGGCCTGCGCCGCCCGGCTGGGCTGGCAGGAATAGCCCGGTGGGCGGGCGCGAGAGGGCGGTTTCTCAGTTCCGGCGAACTCCGGTGGACTCCCTAGCCAGGCGGCCCGATGATGTTCGGAGCCGGGCAGGCGATGGCCAGGCGGGGCTACGGCCATTTCGGGGGAGTGAGTGAAGAGGACGATTCAACTCACCATCGATTGCGCCGAGCCGGACCGGCTCGCTCGCTTCTGGGCGCTGGCCCTGGACTACGTTCCGGAGGAGCCTCCGGGGGGCTTCCCCAGCTGGGTCGAGTACTGGCGCAGTCGGGGGGTCTCCGAGAACGAACTTGGGGGGGAGGGTTACGACTCCATCGTCGACCCGTCCGGGGTCGGACCGAGGATCTGGTTTCAGCCTGTCCCCGAGCCCAAGCTGGTCAAGAACCGAGTGCACCTTGACCTGATGGTCTCCGGCGGAGGCGGGGTACCCCTGGCGGCCCGCCAGAGCCGGGTCAACGCCGAAGTGGCCCGACTGGAGGCCGCCGGAGCAACCCGGGTGGGTGTCGTGCCGACTACCGCCCGGGAGCACTACGGGGTGGCGATGCTTGACCCGGAGGGGAACGAATTCGACGTGGGCTGACCTCCGGCGCGGTGGGCCGGGCCGGTCTGCTGGCGGCAGGTCTGGAGTCGGACCGCCAGCCGTCCGCGCGCGAGGCTGCTCAGCCGACGGCCTCCACTGGCTGCCGGGCGAACTGTTCGAGATAGAGGCGGGAATACGGGCCGCCCCGGTCCATCAATTGATCGTGGGTGCCCCGCTCGACGATCCGGCCGTGCTCGAGCATGACGATCAGGTCCGCGGCCAGGATGGTCGATAGGCGGTGGGCGATGGCGATCGTCGTGCGCCCCTCCATGAGCAGGGCGATGGCGTCCTGGATCGCTCGCTCGCTGTGGCTGTCCAGGGCGCTGGTGGCCTCGTCCAGGATCAGCACCCGAGGGTTCTTCAGGATTGCCCGGGCCAGGGCGACCCGCTGCTTCTCGCCCCCGCTGAGCCGGTAGCCGCGTTCGCCGCCGATCGTGTCGTAGCCCTGGGGAAGTTCCATGATCCGGTCGTGGATGGCGGCCGCCTTGCCGGCGGCGATCATCTCCGCGTCGGTGGCGTCGGGGCGACCCACCAACAGGTTCTCCCGGATCGTGCTGTGGAAAATGAAAGTCTCCTGGGTCACCACCGCGATGGCCGCGCGCAGGGTGGCGGTGCTCAACTCGCGTAGATCGTGGCCGTCGAGCCGGATGCGGCCCTTGTCGACGTCGTAGAGGCGGGCCATCAGGTAGGTGAGGGTGCTCTTGCCGGCGCCACTCGGACCGACCAGCGCCACCAGCTGGCCCGGGTCGGCGTCGAACGTCACGCCGTCGACCGCAGGGGCGACACCTGGCTCGTAGCTGAAGGTCACATCCTCGAAGGCGATCCGGCCCTTGATCTGGGCGGTGGGGATGGTTATCGCGTCGGGACGGTCCTCGATCTCGACAGGGATGTCCAGGTACTGGAAGATCCGGTCGAAGAGGGCGAGCGCGCCCTGAAGCTCGACCTGGATGCTGAGCAGCTGCCCGATCGGAAAGAAGAGTGCCGATTGGAAGGTGGTGAATGAAACCAGAGTCCCCACCGAGACCCCACCTTTGGTCCCGGCGTGGAGCACCAGCCCGGCCATCAGGTAGACCCCGGCCGGCAGGATCGAGAAGAAGGTCTGGATGAACCCGAAGAACCAGCGTCCGACCATTTGCTGGCGGATCATGAGGTTGGTCAGCTGCCCGGTCTCGGCGACGTAGCGCTCCCGGGCGGTGCGCTCGCGGCCGTACACCTTGGTGAGCAGGATGCCGCTCACCGAGAGGGTCTCCTCGGCCAGGGCCGAGAGGTCCGCCAGGGTGGCCTGGGTCTGGGCGCTCACCCGCCGCCGCACCTCTCCGACGCGAACGGTAACCAGGATGAAGATGGGCAGGACCGCGACCGAGAGCAGGGTCAGCTGCCAGCTCAGGAAGGCCATTCCGGCCAGGGTCGCCGCGGTCCTTGTCAGGTTGGACACGGTGTTGGTCGCGGTGTTAGTGATCACCGAGTCGACACCGCCGACATCGTTGGCCAGGCGGGACTGGATCTCCCCGGTTCTGGTCGCGGTGAAGAAGCGCAGGGGCAGGTTCTGGAGGTGGGTGTAGAGGGCGACGCGCAGGTCCTGCATCATCCGCTGGCCTACGATCGCGTTCAGGTAGGTCTGCCATACCCCCAGTCCGGTGCTCAGGATCGGGGTGATCACCATGATCCCGAAGAGGACCAAGAGAAGCCGGGGATTGTGCTTCAGGATCGCGTCGTCGATGATCAGTTTGAGCATGTAGGGGTTGACGATCCCGAGGATCGCCACCACCACCAGGATGCCCAGCACCCCGAGCACCTTGAGTCGGTACGGCCGGAACAGCTTGACGACCCGTCGCACCGTCCCCTTGGCTCGGGGAGTAGTCGGCGAGCGGCTCAGTGACGAGGCCATTGCCCGCGCGCTATGGCCTCCCCCGTAGTGCATTCCCATGGCGTCCGGAATTTCCTCAGGCCCCGGGTCGGGGCGGGGCGAACCCGTCACTCCGCACCCGCGGACCCCGGTCCCGGCGGCTGACGATCTCTCGATCGTAGCACCGGCTGGGGGACGGTCTGCGCCTGAGGGGGTCCGGATTCCTCCCCCAGCTACACTCGACTTGGCCATTTCCGCCAGGGAGGCAGTGTCGATGACAGCGACCGCGGTACGGACTCGGCCGGCTCCGGCCAAGCGGACCCGGAAGAAGTTCGTCTACGATTTCGAAGAGGGGAGCGCCGAGATGCGCAGCCTGCTCGGAGGCAAGGGCGCCGGGGTCGCCGAGATGACCCGGGCGGGGATGCCAGTCCCGCCTGGCTTCACCATCACGACGGAAGCCTGCAACGAGTACATGAGGACCGGGAACAGGTTCCCGGCCGGGCTCCTCGACGAGGTGCGGGCCCACTTGGGACTGCTCGAGGCCAAGGCCAAGAAGGTCCTCGGGGATCCCGCCGAGCCGCTCTTGGTGTCAGTCCGCTCTGGAGCTGCGCTCTCGATGCCCGGGATGATGGACACGGTCCTCAATCTCGGGCTCAACCAGAGGACGCTGGAGGGCCTGGCCGAGAAGACGGGCGACCGCAGGTTCGCCCTCGACGCATATCGGCGCTTCATCCAGCTCTTCGGCCGGATCGTCAAGGGAGTCGAAGGGGAGCTGTTCGAGCAGGAGCTGGCAGCGGCCAAGCAAAAGGCCCAGGTAAGCAGTGATGCCGAACTACCCGAGGACTCCCTGACCGGCCTCGCGGAGCGCTTCCGGGAGATCTACCAGGAGCACACCAAGGCGGCCTTTCCCGAGGACCCCTGGGAGCAGCTGCGGCTAGCCATCGCGGCCGTGTTCTCCTCCTGGAATGGGCGTCGCGCGGTCGCCTACCGGGAGTACAACCACATCCCCCACAACCTAGGCACCGCCGTCAACGTCCAGGCCATGGTGTTCGGCAACATGGGCCAGGACTCGGGTACCGGCGTCGCTTTCACCCGGGACCCGGCCACCGGGGAGAAGCGCCTCTTTGGCGAGTACCTGCTAAACGCTCAAGGGGAGGACGTGGTGGCGGGGATCCGCACCCCGCAGCCGATCGAGACGTTGCGCAAGTCGCTCCCCAAGGTCTACCGACGCTTCGCCGCCATCGCGGAGCAGCTCGAGAGCCACTACCGCGACGTGCAGGATATGGAGTTCACCATCGAGCGAGGCAAGCTCTTCATGCTCCAGACCAGGGGCGCCAAGCGCACCGCTGCCGCCGCCGTCAAGATCGCGGTCGACATGGTCGACGAGGGCATTCTCAGCGAGGTCGAGGCGCTCCACCGGGTGGAACCCGAGCAGGTCGATCACCTCCTCCACCGGGCCATCGATCCCCAGGCCCAGGTGACGGTTCTGGCGACCGGGCTGGCCGCCTCGCCGGGCGCCGCCTCCGGGGCGGCGGTGTTCGACGCCGACCGGGCGGAGGCGGCTGCCAAGCGCGGGGAAAAGGTGATCCTGGTCCGGATCGAGACCAACCCCGACGATGTCCACGGCATGATCGCGGCCGAAGGGGTGCTCACGGCGAGAGGAGGGCGCACCTCGCACGCCGCGGTCGTGGCCCGGGGTATGGGAAAGCCCTGCGTGGCAGGCGCCGAGGAGGTCGAGGTCGATCTGGTCCACCGCCGCTTCCGGGCCGGTGGGGTGACCATCAAAGAAGGTGAGGTCTTCACCCTCGACGGTTCCGACGGGCGCGTGATCCAGGGCGTGGTGCCGACCGTCGAGCCGGTGGTCTCCGGCGATCTGCAGCGGCTGCTGGGGATGGCCGACCGGGTGCGCCGGCTCAAGGTCCTGGCCAATGCCGACAACCCGGGAGACGCCGCCCGGGCTCGGGGCTTCGGGGCCGAGGGGATCGGTCTCTGCCGCACCGAGCACATGTTCATGGAGCAGGAGCGGCTGCCCCACGTGCAGAGGATGATCCTGGCCGGGGACGCGAGCGCGCGGCGCGCCGCGCTGGCCCAGCTGCTCCCCTACCAGCGGGAAGACTTCATCGGCATCCTGGAGGCGATGCAGGGGCTGCCGGTGATCATTCGGCTGATCGACCCCCCCCTGCATGAGTTCCTGCCCAACCACGACGATCTGCTGGAGCAGGTGACCCGGCTCCGGGCCCTCAAGAAGGCACCCAAGCGGCTTGCCAGAGCGGAGCTCATGCTGGCCGCGGTTGAGCAGCTTAGAGAGCAGAATCCGATGCTGGGGCTGCGCGGCTGCCGTCTCGGCTTGCTCTTCCCCGAGATCATCGAAATGCAGGTCCGGGCGATCGCTGAGGCAATGGCCGAGCTTCGCCGGAAGCGGATCAAGGGCGTCCCCGAGATCATGGTCCCGCTGGTGGGTCACGTCGAGGAGCTGAGGCGATCACGAGAGGTCATTCAGGCGACGCTGAAGCAGGTTGCCAAAGAGCAGGGGGTGCGCCTGGACGTAAAGATCGGCACCATGATCGAGGTGCCCCGGGCGGCGCTCACCGCGGGCCAGGTGGCCGAACAGGCGGAGTTCTTCTCCTTCGGGACCAACGACCTCACCCAGATGACCTACGGGGTATCGCGCGACGACGCGGAGGGCAAGTTTCTCAACCGCTACGTCCAGGAGGGCATTCTGCCCGCCAACCCCTTCGAGCATCTCGACCCTGACGGGGTGGGACGGCTGATGTCCTTCGCCATCGCGGAGGGTCGGGCGACCCGGCCAACCCTAGAGGTGGGGATTTGCGGCGAGCACGGCGGTGACGCCCAGTCGATCGCCCTCTGTGAGCAGCTCGGGATCGACTACGTCTCCTGTTCACCATTCCGGGTGCCCGGCGCCCGCCTGGCGGCGGCGCAGGCCCGGAGCTTCACCGAGGCGGTGCCCCCGGGCTGAACCGCCGCCTACTTGCTGACCCTGTAGTCGTTCAGAGAGCCAGCTGAGCGAGCGCGCCCGACCAGGCCTCGCTGTAGGTAGGGAAGGGAGAGACCGTGTCCCGGAGCAGCTCCAGGCCGATCTCTGCCCGGATCGCCAGGGCGGCCCAGGCAATGCTCTCGTCGGCGCTCGGGCCGGCCATCGCGGCGCCCACCAGCACCCCTCGCGCGCGGTCCGCGATGAGGACCACCTCGCCTCGCTCCACCTCGTCGGTAAGTGCCCTCGCGGTATCGCCGATCCTGGCCGTTACCCGGACCGCCGAGATCCCTCGGCGGCTCGCCTCGACCAGGGAAAGACCCACCGCGGCGACCGGCGGGTCGGTATAGACGGCGCGAGGGATCGCTCGGTAGTCGGCACTGACCCGTTTCCCGCGCAGGTTGGCGGCGACCACCCTGCCCTGGTAGTTGGCGGTGTGGGTGAATGGCGCTACCCCGGTTACATCGCCTACTCCGAAGAGGTGTTCTTGGCCCAGCGCCCGGCACTGGGGGTCGGTGTCGAGCTGGCGGGCCCCGGGCTCCAGTCCGTACACCTCAAGGCCGAGGCCGTGGACCCGCGGCCGCCGTCCGGTCGCCACGACCAGGACTTGGACCTCGACGGGCTCCTCCTCCGAGTGAATCACGACCGCCTCCCCGGGCCGGGAACTGACGGACGTCACCCGGCGGCCGAGCCGCAGCTCGACCCCGTCCGACGCCAGGGTCGCGGCCATGGCTTCCCCGAGTGCGGGGTCCTCGGCGAGCAGAAGCCTCTCGGCCACCTCGATCAGGGTCGTGCGGCAGCCGAAGCGGGCCAGCATCTGGGCCAACTCACATCCCACCGGGCCGCCGCCCAGGATCGCCGCGCTCGCGGGGAGTCGGGGCGAGGTCAGCAGCCGATCACTGAGCCAGTAGTCGACCTCGGCCAGGCCCTCGATCGGGGGGAGCGTCGGCTCCGAGCCGGTCGCGATCACGAGCGCCTCCGCCTCCAACCGCTCCTCGCCCGCCTGAACCACCCCGGGAGCCACGATCACTGCGTGGGCGCGGATCAACTCGGCACCCTGCTCGCGAAGTGCCCGGGCGTGTCCGGTGTCGTCCTGCTGCTCGGCAACCAGGTCACGGCGAGCCGCCGCCGCATGATAGGCGGCCGGGCTCGGGCCGCCCGGAGCCGGACCAGCTGCCAGGTGGTGCCGGGTGGCCGAGTGGAGCATGGACTTGCTAGGCATGCAGGCCAGGAAGGGACACTCCCCACCAAACCGCAGCTCCTCGATCACGGCTACCGAGGCGCCACCCAGTCCCGCCCCGCAGATCGCTTCGGCGCCCGAACCGCCCCCCACGACGACGACGTCGAATCGCCTCACTGGGGCAGCTTATCGGTGCCGCGCGGAGGCGATCGAATCGGCCTCGGCCGCGGCCCCCACCTCAAAGCTGCAGCGACTTGGCCACCAGAAACTCCTCCAGCCCATACCGCCCGAACTCCCGGCCGTGGCCGGACCACTTCACTCCGCCAAATGGCGCTGCGAGGTTGAAGGCTCCTCCGTTGACCTCGACCGTCCCGGCGCGGAGGCGGCGGGCGAAACTGATCGCGCGATCCTGGTCGTTCGACCAGACCGCCGCCGCCAGCCCATAGGGGGTGCCGTTGGCGATCTCCAGGGCGGCGGCCTCGTCGGGGTAGGGGATGATCGACAGCACCGGGCCGAAGATCTCCTCCTGGGCGATCGTCATCTCCGGGCTCACGTCGGCAAATATGGTGGCGGCGACGAAGTAACCCCGCTCGAGGCCGGCCGGGGGATCGGCTCCCCCGGCGACCAGGCGCGCACCCTGGGCCACCCCGAGCCGGATGTAGCCTCGTACCCGGTCCAACTGCGCCCTGGATGCGAGTGGTCCTAAGCGGGTCGCCTCGTCCAGGGGATCGCCTAGGCTCAGCCGCTGCGCGGTCGCGACCGCGACCTCCTCCGCCCGCGCCTGGTCAGCCTGGGGTACCAGCAGACGGGTCAGCGCCGTGCAGGTCTGACCGGCGTTGAGAAAGGCGTTGTAAACCCCGAACTTGACCGCCTTGTCCAGGTCGGCATCGCTGAGGACGACGCTGGCCGACTTGCCCCCGAGCTCAAGCGTCACGGGGATGACCCGGTCTGCCGCCAGCTCCGATACTCGCCGTCCCGCCCTAGTCGATCCGGTGAAGGAAATCATGTCGATCAGGGGGTGCGTCGCCAGCCCCTCGCCCGCGCCTGCCCCCGACCCGGTGATGACGTTCAGCACCCCGGCTGGGAGGCCGGCGGCGTGGGCGACCTCGGCCAGGCCGAAGGCCGTGAGCGGGGCCACCTCGCTGGCCTTGAGCACCACCGTGCAACCGGCGGCCAGCGCGGGTGCGACCTTGGCCACCACCTGCTGGAGGGGGTAGTTCCAGGGAGTGATCGCCGCGACCACTCCAGCCGGCTCTCGGATGGCCGTGACGTTCCCGATCTGCTCCTGGAATATGAATTCACCGAGCGCTGCGACGGTCCCGGCGATGATCTCGATCGGGTTTCCCAGCTGGATGGCTCGGGAGTGCCGGATCGGAGTCCCGACCTCGCGGGAGATGCTCCTGGCCAGCTCCTCGCTGCGTCCGGCGATGCCCTCCGCGAGCGCGCTCAGGAACCGGCCTCGCTCCGCGGGGGGAGTCGCCGCCCACTCCGACTGGGCCGCGGCCGCCGCCTGTGCCGCCAGTTCGACGTCTTCTTCGGAGGCGTCGGCGACCTGGGCGAGAACCTCCCCGGTGCCCGCCTCGTGGACATCGATCCTTCCTGGGGCCGAGCTTCTCACCCAGGCACCGCCGATGTAGAAGTGGTCGCGGACCATGGCGTTCCCCGTCCCCACGGCGCTGGCGGGCTCCGTCAGCGGAGTCCCAGTCGGGGGTGCGCGTGGGTTGAGCCGGTCCACCCCCGAAGCCTGAACGCTGCAGGCAGTGAAGGCGGCGCCAGCCAGCCAAGGGAGCCGAGGCGACGCTCGGGCTGGACCTTACCCACGAGGGGAGGATCGTAGCAATTGGCCAGAGCGCTCACCGGAGCCGGGTCGGATAATGAGGCGTCCACAGCTGGGGAGAGAACGCAATTGCGTATCGCCAGATTTGCGGCCCCCGAGGGGCCTCGCTTCGCGACCGCCGACCCAGCCGGGCCCGCCGGGGCCACCATCCGCTGGTTGGACCTTGGTCTGGCGACCCCGGCTTCCCAGGTGGCCCTCCTGATCGGGCAGGTCCCGGCACCCGGCCCTGAGCTCTGGCCGGAGCTCCCGCTGCTTGCCCCGGTGGCACCGAACCGCCTGTTCGCGATTGGCCGCAACTATCCGGCTCACGCCAAGGAGCGAGGGGAGAAGGTTCCCGCCGAGCCGATGGTATGGATCAAGCTGAATTCCGCCGTAATCGGCGGCGGGGTGCCGATCCTGATCCCCCAGGAACACGCCGAGGCGATCGACTACGAGGGAGAGCTGGCCGTGGTGATCGGGGCGGGCGGCCGCCGGATCCCGGTGGAGGCCGCCCTGGACCACGTGGCGGGATACACGATCGCCAACGATGTCACCGCTCGCGACGCTCAGGATGCCATGGCCCAGTGGACTCTGCCCAAGAGCATGGCCACCTTCGCCCCCCTCGGCCCCCATCTGGTTACCGCGGACGAGATTCCCGACCCCCAGGCGCTCAGCATCGAGACCAGGGTGGGGGAGGAGGTCCGCCAGCAGGGGAACACCAAGGAAATGATCTTCTCGGTGGCCAAGCTGGTGAGTTTTCTCTCCGAGTACGTCGAGCTGGTCCCCGGGGACGTGATCGAAACCGGGACCCCCGCCGGTGTCGGGTGGCAGCGCAAGCCCAAGGCCATGCTCCGTCCGGGCCAGGACGTCGAAGTGAGCATCGAGCCGATCGGGGTCCTCCGCAATCCGGTCCAGGCCGAGGAGACGTCTCCGGGCGACTAGCCCGGGGCTGACGCACCATGAAGAACGAACGCCAGCTGGCGCCCTGGCTGGTCGGGGCCACCATCGAGACGGTTGGCCATGTGACCGATCGCTCCGGGGGCCGGGCTCGGCCCAAGCAGCACCGGATGCACCGCTCAGAGCGGCGCGAGCAGCTGCTGCGGGCCTGCCTGCAGGCGTTCGCCAGGGACGGGCTCGAATTGACCACGATGGATTCCATCGCCGGGGCGGCGGGCGTGAGCAAGCCCTTGGTCTACCGACATTTCCACAATCGTCGCGAGGCCCTCACTGCGGTAGTCGAGCGAGAGAGCGATCGCCTGCAGGAGTTGCTGGGGATCGCGTCGATGCCGCTGTCCCCTCCCAACTTCGAGCACCTGTCCACCACCTTCTTGGCCTTCGCCGCCGACTCCCCCGAGTCGTTTCGGCTGCTCTTTCACCTGGTCGACGCCGCCGCCGGCTCGGCCAAGCGCCGGGTAGATCAACTCCGGGACCGGGTTGGCCGGGCGATGGTCGACTCACTCCTCTCCGAGCTTCCCTCGGCCACGCGTCTGGAGGAGGGCGCGACGAGCTCCGATGCGGCCTGGCTGGCCAGCATCGTCAGCTGCATCGTGGAGGGCGTCGCGGGAGGACTAAAGCGAGGCGAGGACCCAGCTCTGCGCGCCGGGGCGCTGCGGCAGCTGCTGCGCCCGGAGGGAGTCATGGCCGCCCTGCTCGAATCCCGCCACCAGGCGCGACCGGCCACGGCCATCGGTCGGGAGTAGAACTGACGAGATCGTCCGGCTCGACGCCCCCGGCGCGCCGAACTGTCCTGGATCTGGGCGGGCCTACTCGGGTGGTTGGTGGCCCCCGATCTGGCAAGTCCCAGCAGCTCGTGGAATTGGCGGTCGAGTGGCTTACTGGTGGCGGCGATCCCAGCCGGCTGGTCGTGGTCGGGCGAAGCCGGGAGAGCGCAACCCACTTGCAAGGCCGGATCGAGCGCCTCCTCCCCGGGGCACACCCCTTGCTTGCCGTCCAAACCCACGAGCAGCTGGCTCGATCAGTACTCGCCCGGCTGGGGCGGATGAGTGATCGGGAGCAGGGCTTATCTCGGGCTGGGGAGTGGATGGCGATGCGTGAGGCCCTGCGCCGGGCGGCGCCGCTGCCCCGTCTAGGCCCGCTGGTCGGCGAGCCGTCCTGCACCAGCGACGCCATCGCCCTGGTCTCAGCGTGCAAGCGGGCGTTGGTCGGGCCGGGGCTGCTCGCGGCGCGGCTCCAGGGGGCACCCGAAAGTCTGGCCGAGATCGCCGTACTGGCGGACAGCTACGAGCGGGTGCTGGTCGACCTGTCCGCTCGGGACCCCCGCGACTGGCACCGGCTGGCGCTGGAAGCGCTGCTGGCTGACCCCGCGGTGCTTCGGGGTTGGGCGGACCTTCTTCTGGTGGACGAGGCCGAGGATCTGAGTCCGGCCCAGTGGCTTTTGATACGGGAGCTGGGGGAGCGGCTCAGCCATCCTCGCCGGCTGGTACTGGCGGGACACTGGTCCGAGTCCACGCCCGGGTTCCGAGGCGTCGCCTGCGAGGCCTCGAGCCGGCCCTTCGAGGAGTACTTCCCGGCTGAGCTCGGGGCCCGCGACTGGCCGCTCCCCTCGGTATTGCCGGGCTGGACCGGCGAGGCCGCTGCCGGGCTGGGCCTGGATCTGACCGACGGGGCCGAGCCGGCGCCGCTGGCCGCGCTTCCCGAAGCCGCGTTCCGGGTCCAGCCCCAGGCTCGCGTCTGGGCCGCCAGCGACGAGACTGACGAGGCTCTGGCGGTGGCCCGCGAGATCATGCGGGCCCGCTTGCAGGGAGAAGTGGAATACCGCCAAGTGGCCATCCTGGTCCACTCTCCCGGCCGCCAGCTGACCCCTCTGGTGGCTGCTCTCCAGAGACTGGGTGTGCCCCACCGAGTTGACGGGTCCGGTCTCCGAAGTGGCCATCCGCTGGTCGCCGCCGTCCTCAACTGGCTCCGAGTGCTGAGTGCGCCCTCGGACGATGCGGTGCTGCTGGCGGCCCTCGCCTCAGGCCCGGCAGGAATCTCCCGAGAAGCTCTCCGGGTTCTGCGTCGGTGGGCCGGGTGGCGCGACCTCCCGGCCAGCCAGGCCTTCTGGGAGTGGGCCCGACAGGATCGCCCCGGTGCCAGCCCGGCCGGAGCCGACGAGGCCGAGGCTGAGCAATGGAGGCAGCTCCGCTCGGCCGGCCAGGCCTGGTTGCGGCTGGAGCCCTGGGCCGATCGATGGGGGAGAGAGGAGCTCAGTCGGGCGCAGCTCCAATCGGCTCTGGGGGAGGTGGAGTTGGCGTCCGGCGCTGCGGCTCGGGCGCTGACCGATCTCAACGGGGCAGGAGCGCTGGCCGAACTCGCCCGGACGGCCGATACCGTGGCCGGGATTCAGCTCCGGTTCGGCCCCTCGGCGTTGACATTGCCCGCCTGGCTGGAACAGCTTGAACTGTTGCTCCGCCAGGCCGGCCCGGAGCCCGGCCCCGATCCGGAACCACCCGCCGACGCCGTGGAACTCCTCGGATTCCGTCAGGCCAAGGGCCGGAGCTGGCCGCGAGTGTTCATCTGCGGCTGCGTCACCGGGGCCGTCCCCGCGGCGCCGGAGACGGGAGGTCTCCTCGACGGCGACGAACTCCAGGAGCTGGTCCGCCGGATTCCCGAGCTTGAGGACGTCCTCTCGTTCGGGGAGCGTCAGCAGGATGCTGAGGGACGCCTCTTCTTGATGGCCCTGACCCGGGCCACGGAGCAGGTCACCTGCAGCTGGCCGCGCCGAGATCAAGGACGGGCCGCCGAGCGCTCGCCCTTCGTCGCGGCTCTGATCGCGGCCGGACCCGCCCAGGTTGGCGTACCCGCTCCGGAGCCGGTCGCGGCGGACGATGTCGCCCTTGAACTTGCCCTGTCACCGTCGGCGGCTCCCCGTCTCGGCCTTACCCCAGCGTTGGTCCGGGCCGCAAATGAGCTCCGCCAAGCGCTCGCCCCCTGGGACCCGGTGGCCGACGGCCCTGCCTTGATCCCTCGTCCAATCACGCTCAGCGCCACTGCGGTGGGTGCCTGGCTGGCCTGCCCCAGGCAGTATCTGGCGCAGCGGTTGGTCGTCTCCAGGGACCAGAGCGCCGACCTCACCCTGGGGACGCAGGCGCACCTCTTGCTCGAGCTTCTCTACCGTCGCAGGAGCGAATGGGAAGGCCAGTCGGGAGCCTTCACCGCCTTCGCCGGGGAGATCATCAACCGGGAGATCCTGCCGACCGTGCGGGCGCAGCAGCCGGATCCGCTCCAGGTCATGTACGTACAGATCTGGTTGGAGCAATTGGTCCGGCGCTGGGATAGGCGCATCGTCGCCCCCGGGACGGCCCAGGTAGGCGCGCCGATTGCCGAGGAGGTGACCTTCGACCTGCCGCGCGGTGATCGCCGCCTACGGGGTCAGGTCGACGCCCTCTGGCGTCACCCCAACGGCGAGGTCGAAGTCCTCGACTACAAGACCTCAAGGGAGGCGTCGTCCGACGGCGCCCTCCGGACCGAAGTCTTCGGCCGGGCCCGGGAGGGGCCGACCCAGTGGCAACTGCCCATCTACCAGTTGGCGGCGAAAAGCGGCGCTTTCGTCGAGCACCTGGGGGCGGAGCTGCCCGCCCTGGTGCGGAACTGGTATGTGGGCGCCGACCCCGGTCCCCGGGACCCGGATCCCATCCCGGCCTCCGGATTCCGGATCGTTGCCGGCGCGGAGACGGGAGAAGCGGGGTCCCTGACTGAGGCCGAGCTGGACCGCCTGGATGCGGAGATCGACAGGATGGCCCAGGCCATCCTGATGGGCAGGTTCCCGGCTCAGCCGCGCCATGCCCAGAGAACCTGCCGGGACGGCCGCTCGGGCTGCCCCGTCTCCTTCTGGTGCGACGGAGAGGACTCGGTCGGAGCCGAGTTCCCGACCCCGGGTCCCCGGCTTTGAGTCAAGAGGACCTTTTTTGGGCTCAGGCCCGCAAGGCCCTCACCCCGGGCCAGCTGGCGGTGGTTCAGCAGCTGGGAAAGGGTCCGGTAAAGGTGGAGGCGGCGGCCGGAAGTGGCAAGACGACCACTATGGCCTGGCTCTACGCCGCGGCTCTCGTCTCGGGCAGCCCGGTCGGTCGGATCATGGCCGTGACCTTCACTGAGCGGGCCGCGGCGGAACTGCGCCAGAAAGTCTCCTCGGTCATGTCCGAGCTCGCGATCGGTCCCGAAGGCGGGTCCGGACAGGCTCTGGAGGGCGCCTGGATCGGCACTTTCCACCAGTTGGTCCGGCGCCTCCTCGGGGAACGGTCCTACCTCGCCGGACTGCCCCGCGACCTCGAGTTGATCGACGAGGTCGCGGCCGCGATGCTGATGGAGGAGACAGTGACCAGTGTGCGCGGGCGGGCCGCGGAAGCTGACTCCTGGGCGGCCACGCTGCCCGCTGCCCCCGACCCAAGGACCCTGGTCGCGGTCGTGGGCGGGGCGGCTCAGGTGGTTGGTCGGCTGCGCTCGACCGAGCTCACCCCCAATGAGTGTGAGCGCGAGTCGCTGGCCGCTTATCGAGCCGCCGCCGAGCTGGGGGACCCGACCCAGGAAATCGACTGGCACCGGGCGGCGCTTCGCGTGACGACCACCATCTGGCGGGAGTACGAGCAACGGCTCGGCCGTCGGGGGGCCCTCGACTTCGACGGTCTGCTCCGCGAGGGGCTGGGGGCGCTTCGTCGCTCGCCGCCGCTGCTGCGCTGGTGCCGGGACAACTTCTCGTTGGTCATCGTCGACGAGTACCAGGACACAAGTGCCCTGCAGGAGTCGCTGATCAAGGAGCTCACCGGCCCCGAACCGCGGGGCTTGTTCATGGTCGGCGACGCCCGCCAGTCGATCTACGCCTTTCGAGATGCCAAGCCCGGGATCATGAAGGACGCCGTCGGACGTCGGTTCGAGCTGTTCCGCAATCACCGCTCTCGGACTACGATCCTGGCCGCCGCTGACCATGTGATCCGGGCGGATCCGGGTTTCGCCGCCGACCAACCCATGGAGGCGGCCCGGGGCGACGAGAGCCCCCTTCCCGTGTTAGTCGCCCAGGTCGATGACCCGGCCCAGGAGGCGGAGGGGATCGCGTCCGTCCTGGAGCAGCTGCGCCGGCAGGGAATCAGCTATCCCGACCAGACCCACGATCAGCTCGCCTGGTCCGACATGGCGGTGCTGGCCTATACCCACGGACGGATCGGAGCTCCTCTCGAGGAGGCGTTGCGCCGGCGGGGGATCCCATTCCAAACCGCGACCGGCGGCCTCTTCGATCGGCCCGAGGTCCGAGACGCTCTGGCCCTCCTCCGGCTCGCCGACGACGAGCGGGACGACATCGCCTGTCTGCGCCTCTTGCAGTGCCAGGTGGGACGCATTCCGGACCGGGCACTGATCGCGCTGGGGAGTACCGGAGGGAGGCGGGGGCCCGGACTGGCCGCCCAGATCCGCCAGCATCTGCGGGCCGGGTCCCCCGGGTGGGAGCGGCCCTGGGCCGAGCGAGCCGGCCGGCTGCTGGCGGTGGCGCAGGGGCTCGGCGAGGCGGCCCGGGCGCTGCCGGCCGGAGAGTTGCTGGCCCGGGGACTCATGCAGAGCGGGCTTATCCAGCTCCACGAGGCGCGGGTCCGGTCCGGCGATCCCCGGGGCCGCCGCGGTCTGGCCTCGCTCCGCGAACTGCAGCGTGAGGCCTGGGCCGCGGAGGCTGACGGGAGGTGGCTGGGACTGAGCGGACTGCTGGCCCGATTCGCGGTCATGCGGGAGTCCGCCAAGACCGCCGAGCCACCCGCCCAGGCCGGCGAGGACCTGGTGACCTTGAGCACCATCCATCGAGCCAAGGGATTGGAGTGGAAGGTTGTCGTTCTCGCCGACTGCCGGCCGTTCCATCGCCGAGGGTCGGACGCCGTTATCTGGGACCGCGCTGCCAGGGCGGTGATCTGTAGCCGGATCGGAGGCAAACCGACGGCGGCGAGGCGGCGCTGGGGCGCCAGCCCGGCCGCTTCGTTGGAGGGCGATGAGAGGCGCCGGCTGGTGTACGTGGCAATGACCCGCGCCCGGGACCTGCTGCTCGTGACCAGCAGCCGGACAAGCTCCGAGGGAGAGTTCGCCCAGCTGGCGGCGGCCGCGGCGGAGGGGGTCGATTGGGCGCTGGACTGGCCCCAGTTGGGTCAGCTGGGGAGTCTGCCTGGGGCTGTTCCCGGAGCCCGACCCGACTCATTCGATGATGCTGAACCCGAGGCCTCGACAGGCACCTTCCCGCTCTCACGACTGCGGGAGCGCTGGGAGCAGCTGGGGCGTCTGGCCGAGACGGACGAATCCAGCTCCCCCCAGCCGAGTCAGCTCAGCTTCACCGCGATCGAGACCCTGCAGCGCTGCCCACGCCAGTACTGGTACCGGTATCTGGCCCGATACCCAAGCACCGGATCCAACCCGGACTGGCCCAACCCGATGGCGGAGGCCGCCTCAGCCGGGAGCGAAAGGGCCCGCCGGCTGGGAGTGGTGGTCCACTCCGTCCTGGAGCGGCTGCACCAGGCGGCTCCCGGACGCGCGAGCTCCCTCCCCGAGGCTCTCGAGGTACTTGGGCTGGCCGCCGCCGAGCTGGAGCCTGAGCAGCTCGGGGAGGCTCAGGAAATGCTCCGGAACTACCTAGCCCTACCGGCGGCCGCTTTGCCCACGGTGGCTACCGAGCTCGCGTTCGTGTGGGCGGAGTGGGGCCAACCCGGGTGGCCTGCGCTGGTGGGGGTGATCGACCGGATCGCGCTTCTGCCCGGGAACGGACTGCTGATCCTCGACTACAAGACCAACCTCCAGCTGGACGCAGCCCGCCTGGCCGTCTACTCGCGCCAGCTGCAGCTCTATGCCGCGGCCGTCGGGGCGGGGGCGATGGGCGCTCCTGGGGCTTCGACCGCCACCGCGCTGGCGATGCTGAGGACCGGTGAACTGATCACCGTGCCAAGCGGGCCCGAAGAGCGCCGGGAGGCACTGCACTGGGCTTCGACCGCGGCCAACCGGGTAGTGTCGGGAGAGTATCGCGCCGGGGACGATTTCCCCGACCGACCCTGCCGGGAGTGCCCTTACCGGGCCAGGTGTCCGGAGCGACGCGCCGATATCGGGGCGCCTCTACCCGGGGAGTTTGAACAGCCCTGAGAGCCGCAGTGCCAGCGCCATATCACCTTTGAGCTTGAGCTTTCCGGTCATGAAGGCCATGGGCCCGTCCAGCCGCCCGGTGATCAGCTTGACGAAGTTCTGGTCCGCCATGGTGATCGTGATGTTGGCCGTCGGGGAGGTGCCCGCAGTCACCTCGCAGGTGGCGTCCTTGATCTCGGCGAACCACTGCCCTCCCTGGCTTCCGGTGATGTCGAATTGAAAGGTCGCGGCCAACCCCTGCGCCTTGTCGGCCTGGAACGCGGCCGGGATCTGATCGATGATCTGCTGCGGCGTCAGTTCGTCGTCGGCCACGCCATTTCCTCCCCGAAGTTCAACAGCTGGTTCGGCACCAAACCGCCTAGGCCGCCAACCTGGGCCAGCGACTGGGTCGTTTCAGGTAGCCGAGGTTGCCCCACATCGGGCGAGGCTCGAATCCAAACTCGGTGCTGACGGCGTCGCGCCGGGTCACATTGGGCTTGACCAGCATGTCCAGCTGGAGAGGAGTCACCAGCGGGTGGGCCAGGGCCATGTCCATCAGCATCGCCCCCGGCCTGATCAGCCGGGGGTCGAGGTGCAGCAACTTCCGCTTGGAGAAGCCGAACCACTCCTTGTCGATCGCCTGGGCGACGGCGAGGGTGATCTGCTCCAGGGTGACCTGGTCTGGCCCTCCGATCTCGTAGAGGTGACCCGACCGCGGGCCATCCTCGATACCCACCACAAGGCAGCGGGCGACATCGTCGGCCGATATCGGCTGGAAGATCGCGGTCCCGTCCCCCGGGATCACCAGGAATGGCGCCGGCAGAGAGATCGCCCTGGCCAGGGTCGTGAAGAAGCCATCCCCAGGCCCGAAGATCGTCGAGGAGCGGATCACGACCCCCTCCAGGGGGCTGGCGGCAATCGCCTGCTCTCCCCGCCACTTGCTGAGCAGGTAGGGATAGCTGGGGTCGGGGTCGGCCCCGATGGCGCTGAGTTGAACCAGACGGCGGACCCCGGCGCGGTGTGCCGCATCGACCACGTTGGCGGTTCCCTGGGAGTTGACCGCTTCGAAGGTCTGCAGTCCCCGCTCCCGGATGATGGCCACCAGATTGACCACTGCGTCGGCCCCTTGGAAGGCTCCTTCCAGGCCCTCCCCGCTGACCACGTCTCCATAGGTGAGGACCAGTCCGGGGGGAAGGGCGGCCGAGAGCATCCCGCGCCCGACCACCCTCACCTCATGACCCGCTCTGAGTAGCTGGGGGACCAGGTGGCAACCGACGAAGCCGCTGCCGCCGACGACGGCTACCCGCACGTCCGGAACCCCGCTGCGCCGGCGAACTCAGGCGCGCTTGCTGGGGCGACGGCGCGCGGGCGACTTGCCTGCGACTGCCGCCTTGAGCGCGGTGGAGGGGTAGAAGCGCACCTTTTGCGAGGCCGCCACCCGCACCATGGCCTGAGTCTGGGGATTGCGGCGCAGTCCGGCCGCGGTCTGGCGGACCTTCCAGCGGCCAAATCCGGCGATCGCAACCTCACCACCGCCCTGGAGTTCGTTGCCGATGATCTGGAAGATCAGCTTGAGAGTGTCGTCGGCGAGCATGAAACTTGAGAAAAAGGGCTCCTGCTTGCCTTCGTCGTTCTCGAACTGGATCCGGTTTTGTAGGTTTTTGGCCAACTCACGGCGATTCATAAATGAGAGCCTCCCTGGGGACGAACTGAAACCGTCACGGCGATGCATGAATACTAAGGAAAACGTGGGCGGTTTGGCTATTTCGTAGGGGCGCCCGGGGTCGGTTCCGGCTTTCTCGGCCGGGCGCCCGCGGCTTGCTTTGCCGAACAGATGTTCGTACAATTGGGAGGAGCCGGTGGGGTCTGGCTTTTCCCCGATCCGGTCCAAAGTTCAAGCGGGTGGTTTCCCAGTGTCCTCAGAACCGGCCTGGCGAGAGCGGGGAGGACCGGCCAAAGCGGAGGTTGGGGCTCTGGCGTTGGCCTTGTCTTCGCTCAACTTGCGCTATGGCCCGGGAATGGTTCGCACAGGAGCTCCGCCACGGCTCCAGGGGCTGGCAACCGGGTCGAGTTCCCTGGATGAGATCACCGGCTGCCAGGGGCTACCCAGAGGCCGCATCAGCCGGCTGTGTGGGAGCGCGGCATCGGGAGCGTTCGACCTGGGTCTGGCCCTGGGGGCAGAGGTGTCTCGGTCCGCAGCAGTGGCCGTTGTCGACTTCACGCGGGAAATGGACCCGGGGAATTTCGAGGCCTATGGGGGCGAGTTGGACAACTGCTGGCTGGTCAGGCCGAGATGCCCGGAGGAGGGATGGGCGGCGGCTCGAGCGCTGGCCAAGGTGGGAGTGGCCCTGTGTCTGCTGGTGGCCGAGGACTGGTCCCGACTCACTCCGACCGCCGCCCCGGCTGCCTTGCTGACGGCACTCGCCGAGGGTGACTGCGCCGGTCTGCTGCTAGGGGGAAGGTCGATCCCCGCTGCGCTCAAAGAGAGGATCTGCCTGGAGTTGGAGTGCTGGCGCCTGGATTGGACCTTGGCGCATGGGGATGTGTGCGGGCTCCGGCTGGGGACACAGGTCAGCCGCAGTCACCTGGGAGCGCCCGGCGCTAGCTGCCGGCTGCAGCTCAACTTCCCCCGCCCCTATCAGCGCCGAGTCGGTCTGGAGGAGTTGGGCGATTTAACCGCCAGCGAGGAGTTGGAAGAAGAACCGCTCCAGCTGGTCGGAGCCAGTGGCCAATGAGTCAGGTGAGCAGTCGCTCCCGTCTCGCCTGCTTTACCTTTCCCCATCTCGCCTTGGTGCTGGCCTGGCGGCTTCATCCCGAATTGACTGGCGAGCCAGTGCTGGTGGGAGGTGAGGGGAGAGGCGGCCGGCAGGTGGTGGTGGCGGCCTCTCCGGCGGCCTGGGCCAGGGGGGTTAGGCCGGCCCAGGACTGGGCTCGGGCCGAACTTCTCTGTCCTTTGGCGGTCCGATTGATGGTCGATCGGGAGGCCGTCGCCGAACTGCGAAGAGAGGCTCGACTGGCTCTTGCCAGCTGTAGCCCACTGGTGGAGTGGGGTGATGACGCCAGTGCCTATGTCGATCTGGCCGGCAGCGACCCACTCAGGCCGGAGGAGAGTTCTCGGGCGGCTCACTGTGGTCGGACCTTGCAGGAGGCGTTGGGAGTCACCCCCAGCGTTGGCGTGGGACCGTCTCGTTTCTCGGCCTGGGCGGCAGCTCAGTTGGCGGCTCCGGGTCGAGTGCGCTCGGTGCCGGAGGGGAAAGCCGCCGAGTTCCTGGCTCCCTGGCCGGTAACCGGGCTGCCGATTCCGCCGGCGGTGGCGGAGCGACTCCTGCAGTTCGGCCTGCGCACCTGTGGCGACTGTGCCTCGATCACCATGGTGGACCTGCAGCGACAGTTCGGACCAGACGGGATTCTGCTCCACCGGCTCTGTCGGGGCCTGGATTCAGCCCGGATCGATCCCTGGCAGGAGCAGCCACCCTGCGGAGTCCGTCGGGTCCTGGCCGGGGGTGTGGAGGACTCGGAGTCGCTCCGTTTCGGCGCCGCCGAACTGGCCAGGGGTTTAGCTCAGGAGCTGTCCCGGCTAAGACGAGCGGCGGGACGGATCCGGCTGGTTCTGCGCGGCGAGGAGGAGTCTCGGTCACCATCCCGGACTGGCCGACAGGTGTGGTGGGGAGAGGTTGCGCCACCCACCCCGATGGCCCTCGCCGACGACCTAATGGGGCCGCTGCTCAGTCTCTTCAGCCGTGCCCATCCCCTGACCCCAGTGACCGTGGTGGAGCTGGATGCCTTCGACCTGGTAGCTCCTCCGGTGAGCCAGATCGGCCTCTGGCAGGGACGGGCGGCGGACCGGGAAGTGGTTCAGCGGGCGGTGAATCGGCTCCACGATCGGTTCGGGGGAGGCCTGGTCTGGCGGATTGAGGTGCGGCCCGGGCACCCCGGGGATGTCCCCGAGGAGCGGTTGGTCTGGAGCTCAAGCTGAGCTCGCTCGAAGTGCGCCTAGGAGACTCCTCGGCGAGCCCGCTCGCGGTGAACGCTGGCCAGGGCTGGCTCGCGGTGACTGCGGTGGCGGAGCGGTGGCGGATCGAGGTCGGCTGGTGGCGGGTCCCTCCCGAGCGACCGATCCGGCGGGACTGCTGGCGGGTGCTGCTCCAGGACGGCAGCTGCCTGGATCTCCGGCTCGATCTGGCTTCCGAGCGCTGGACCCTGGAGCGGAGCTGGGGATGAGGCTGCGACTCATCTGGTAGCGTGCCACCATGCCCGACGACCCACCCCAGATGGCTTCCCGACCTCCCAAGACCCCACCCGGCGGGGGGCGGCCACCGATGAATTGGCGCTCGCTGCGAAGCTGGATGCCGCTGATCGTGATCCTGGTCCTCAACGTCCTGATCGTCAACGTCTTCCTGGCCCCCGCCTCGCCGAAGTCGATCACCATCCCCTACAACGCGTTTGTCACCGACGTGACCAACAGCGACGTAACCAGCATCACCACCAGCTCCGGCACGATCCAGGGCACCTTCCGGCACCTGACCGGGGTCACGCCCAGCTCCACCAGCAAGGCCAAGTACTTCACCACGCAGCTGCCCAGCTTCGCCGGGGGGGGACTGGAGGCGCTCCTCCAAAAGCACAACGTGACCGTCAACGCAGAGCCGACGGTGATCCCCCTGTGGGAGGAGCTGCTGCTCAGCTTCGGCCCCACCCTGCTGATCGTGTTCGCAGTCCTATACGTGATGCGCCGCGCCGCCGCCTCGGCCGGAGGCGGACTCTTCAGCATGGGCCGAAGCCAGGCGCGGCTCTACGACGCGGAGCGTCCCGCGACCACCTTCGCCGACGTCGCTGGGATCGAGGAGGCGGAGGAGGAGCTGGAGGAGATCGTGGATTTCCTGCGCCAACCGGCCAAGTATCAGCGCCTCGGCGGGACCGTTCCCAAGGGGGTGCTACTGGTCGGCCTGCCCGGTACCGGGAAAACCCTGCTCGCCCGGGCGGTCGCCGGCGAGGCCAAGGTGCCCTTCTTCAACCTGTCGGCTTCGGAATTCATCGAGATGATCGTCGGGGTGGGCGCCTCCCGAGTGCGCGACCTCTTCGCCAAGGCGCGCGCCGCAGCGCCAGCGATCATCTTCATCGACGAGCTGGACGCGATCGGCCGCAGCCGCGGGGTGGGGGCCAGCTTTGGCGGCCATGACGAGCGGGAGCAGACGCTCAATCAGATCCTCACCGAGATGGATGGCTTCGACTCCCGCGAAGGCGTGATCGTGCTGGCGGCGACGAATCGCGCTGATGTGTTGGACTCGGCCCTGCTGCGCCCGGGACGCTTTGACCGCCGGGTGATGGTTCAGCCGCCGGATCGGGTGGGGCGGGCGGCGATTCTTAAGATCCACACCCGGGGAGTTCCCCTAGGAGAGGACGTCGACCTCAACAACCTCGCCTCGCAAACCCCGGGACTGGTGGGGGCGGAGCTGCGCAATCTGGTCAACGAGGCGGCTCTGCTGGCGGCCCGGCGGGACCGCAAAGCAGTCACCCAGCCCGATTTCACCGACGCCCTGGAAAAGGTCCTCCTGGGGGCGGCGCGCCGGATCGTGCTCTCCGAGGAGGATCGCCGCCGCACTGCCTGCCACGAGAGCGGTCACGCCCTCCTCGGCCTGCTGGTTCCCGAGGCGGACCCGGTCCGCCGGGTTTCGATTGTGCCCCGGGGGCGGGCGCTTGGGGTCACCGTGCAGTCCCCCGTCGACGATCGCCAGAACTATCCCGAGACCTACCTGCGGGCCCGAATTGTCGGCGCGCTCGGGGGCCGAGCCGCCGAGAAGCTGGTCTACGACGTCGTCACCACCGGGGCGGAGAGCGATCTGCACCAGGTGACCATGATCGCCCGGCAAATGGTGGTCCACTGGGGGATGAGCCCTCGGGTTGGGCCGCTCAATCTGGCCGAGGAGGCCGACGGTCAGGCCTTGATGATGCCGCAGCGTCCCTACAGCGAGGCCACCGCCCAGGTGATCGACGCCGAGATCAAACGGATCGTCGAGGAGTGTTTCACGGAGGCCCGGGACCTGCTCAGCCGCAACCGGGACAAGCTCGAGGCTCTGACCCAGGCGCTGCTGCGCGATGAGTCCCTCGATGAGGAGGAGATCTTGCGGGTGACCGGCCTACCCGCCAAACCAGGCCCGGTGGCTCCGCCGGTGGTCCCGACCCCGAGCGCGGAGGGATCTCCGCCTGAGGTTCCCGAGGCGGTCCTACCGGCTCGCTGACCCGCAAGGGCGTCGCGGGGGAGCGGATCTGGTGAGGGCCAGACGGCCACTGCTCTCGGTGGTCGCGATCATGCTGCTGGCCTTCAATCTGCGTCTGGCCGTGTCCGGGGTGCCCCCGATTCTGGGCGACCTCGGGTTGGGGACGGTGGCGCAATCGCTGCTGGTCACCGTGCCCGTGCTCTGCTTTGGAATGGCGGCCCTGTCCGCGCCTTGGCTGACCCGCCAGGTGGGTGAGGACCAGCTGCTGCTGGGGGTGATCGCGGCCCTGGCGGTGGGATTGGCGGTGCGGGCGGCCTGGCCGGCCAGCGGCCTTTTTCCCGGGACCCTGGTCGCCGCCCTAGCGGTTGCGATCATGAACGTGCTGGTGCCTGGGGTGGTCAGGGGCCGGTTTGCCGGGCACTCGGCGGCGATGACCTCTGCCTACACGGTAGCGCTAAGCCTAGGCGCCGGCCTGGCGGCGGGCCTGACCGTGCCGATACTGCACGCCACCCGGTCGCTGCATCTCGCGCTGGGAGTCTGGGCGATCCCGGCCGGGCTGGCCGGACTGGTCTGGGCTGCTCAGCTGGGTGGCTCACGGCCAGCTCGCGGCCATGACTCCGTATCCGGGCCGAGGATCACGGGAGCAGGGGTCCAGCTCTGGTCCAGCCCGATCGCCTGGGGAGTGACCGCCTTCTTCGGGATGCAGTCCCTGGTCTATTACGCGGTCCTCTCCTGGCTGCCATCGATATATCGGTCCCGGGGGGACAGTGCCTCGGCGGCGGGGCTGCTGCTGGCGATCCTGGCGATCGTCGGCATTCTGGGAAACCTGCTCGGGCCGGCGCTGGCGTCGCGGACCAAAGACCAGCGCTTGGCGGTGACGGCGGGAGTGTCGACCACCGCGATAGGCCTGCTCGGGGTGCTCCTGGGACCACCCAGTTGGGCGATTCTCTGGGTTTGCATTCTGGGGATCGGCACCGGAGCCACCTTCTCGGTGGCGCTGCTCCTCCTGGTTGTGCGCTCGGATAGCGCGAGGACCGCGGTAAGTCTCTCCGCCATGGCCCAGGGGACGGGATACCTCATCGCCGCCTCGGGGCCGCTGGCATTGGGTCTGGTCCGGGCCGAGTCAGGGAGCTGGACATGGCCCTTGGTACTGCTCCTGGCAGTGCTCACCTTGGAGACAGTTCCCGGGCTGATCGGGGCCCGGGACAAGCCGGTGGGGAGCCTGCCCGCGGGGCCGGGGAAGTAGCCGCACTCGGGCCTGCCGTGGCCGATCCGGAGCGGGTCAGAACCAGATCCGGATCAGGCGGTTCAGATGAGGGTCCCGCTGCTCGACCGTCGCAGGCAGGCAGCGCGCGGTGCCTCTCATGATCCGGCGGGCGGTCCACAGGCAGGCGAGCGCGTCGAGCGAGTCCCCGGCCGATGGCCTTACTGGATCCAGTTGCTCGACCAGGGGGAACCAGGATCTCAGCAAAGTCCATCGGGCAGAGCGCCCGGCCGGGCTGTGCTTTGAGGCGAGCGGCGGGGAATCGCCGGCCATGGCGAGGAAGGCTAGCTCGGGGTGGCCTTCGTGGAGCTTGGAGCCGCCGGGGCCTCCGGCCAGCCGATCGATCTCAGCCACTCTGGCGAGGATTCCGAAGGCCTGTCGAGAGCAGCCTTTGCCTTCGACGCGGCACCGGATCCGCTGGGCGTCCTGGTAGTCGCGAGCGACCAGCATGGAGCGGAGGGGAGCTGGGAAGACGCTCGATCCGCGAGCGCGCCCGAGTCGCTTTCGGGCCTCGAGATCGCAGCGGCGGGAGCCGGTGGCAGTCAGCCCGATGGGGATGTCGACCACCACTGCCGCCACCGCGGGGAGCCGGGCGATTGCGCCCAGGCGCTGAGTGTCCCACCGCTCCAGGGAGGTGGACTGGTCTTCGTACTCCAGGGCCACCATCCAGGCCCCGGGGCAGCCGTCGGCACCGATCAGGCGGGGGATGGCAGGCATTGGGAGAGCGTAAGCGCGAGGCTGCCGCCGACCCCACGCAGCGAACATCAGTTCGTATGATTGGAGCTGTGGGCGAGTCTTCTTTCGCGGAGCTTTGGGCCCGCTCCTACTTTTCCTTTCTAGAGGGGGCCAGCGCACCGGAGGCGATGGCCGCCAGGGCGGCTGAGCTGGGGATGCCCGCCGTGGGTCTGGTCGACCGGGGCGGTCTCTACGGAGCGGTCCGGCTGGTCCAGGCTGCCGAACGTGCTCGGCTGGCTGCGATGGTGGGGGCGGAGTTGGACCTGGAGGCGGGTGGGAGGCTGGTCCTGCTGGCGACAAACCGGGCCTCTTATCAGCAGCTCTGCCAGGCGGTAAGCCGGGCGCAGATGGCAGGTAGCAAAGGAGCTCATCGGCTGCGTCTGTCCGGGCTGGCGGAGGCACTGGCCGATGCGGCGGGGGAGCCCGCTCGGCGGCGGGACGCCGTCCTGCCGCCCGCCCTGGAGCGGCGCTCGGCTCGGCCGGGCGGGGGCGTAGCCGCTGAGAGCTGGGTCTCTCCGGAGCAGATCAGCGAATGCACGGTGATGGCCGGAGGACCGCACAGCCCGATCAGCCTTGCCCTGCTCCGAGGCGACCGGAGGGCGGCCGACCAGGCGGCCCGAGCCCTCAGGGAGGCCTTCCCCAGGGGCCAGGTCTACCTGGCTTTGGTGCACCACCTCCATCCCGGCGACAGCTGGCTGGCAGCGGAAACCGCAGCCTGCGCCGAGCGGAGCGAGGTGGGGCTTTTGGTGTCAGGGTCTCCCCGTTACGCTCAGGCTTCCGAGGCAGCCCTGCTCGACGTGCTCACCTCGATTCGCCACAACTGCACCCTGGAGGCGGCGGCGGAGCGAGGACTGCTGCTCGCCAATCACCAGTACTGGATGCGGGACGAGGCCCAGCTCCTGAGCTTGCTTCCCTATCCAGCCGCCTTCCGAGCCACTGCGGCGCTGGCCTCCCGGGCCGAGCTCAGGCTGGATTTCCGGCACAGTCGCTTCCCGGGGTTCACGGCGCCAGCTGGTTCTAGTCCGGATCAGTATCTGGAGCAGCTCTGCCGGCGCGGAATGCCGGATCGGTACCCGACGCCGACCTCCGAGGTCGAGTCCCGGTTGCGCCATGAGCTGCAGGTGATCTCCAAGTGCAAGCTGGCGGAGTTCTTCCTCATCGTCTGGGAGCTGATGGACTTCGCCCGGCGGGAGGGGATACCAGCCCAGGGGAGGGGATCCGCCGCGGACAGTCTGGTGGCCTACCTGCTGGGCATAACCAGAGTCGATCCCATCGCCCATCGACTGCTCTTCGAACGCTTCCTGCACGAGGAGATGCAGGGCACGCCCGACATTGACATCGATATCTCGTCAGCTCATCGGGAGCGGCTGATCCGTCACGTCTACGACACCTATGGCGAGGAGCGGACCGGGATGGTCTGCACCGTCATAACCTTCCGGGCCCGGATGGCAATTCGCCAGGTCGGCGCCGCCTTCGGCCTACCCCAGCAAGTCGTGGAGAAGCTCAGCCGGTCGGTGGACCGCTGGTACGGCAAGGGCGAGCAAGCCCTGGTGGCTCAGCTGCTGACCGCGGCCGGCGAGCACCCGGACCGGGTGCTCGCCTCGCAACCCTGGCGGCGCTTCGCCAGACTGGTGGAGGCGGTGGTCGGGGTCCCTCGACATCTCTCGATTCACGTCGGCGGAATGCTGGTCACTGGGGAACCGCTTTGGGACATCGCCCCTTTGGAACGGGCCACCATGCCCGGCCGGGTGGTGGTTCAGTTCGACAAGGATGACATCGAAGACCTGGGCCTGATCAAAATCGACCTGCTCGGGCTGCGAACCCTCTCGGTGGTCGAGGAGACCCTCCAGGAACTGCAGGATGCGACCGGCGACCGGCCAGACCTGGAAGCCCTCGACCTGGCTGACCCTGAGGTCTATGCCATGTGCAGCCGGGCCGACACGATCGGGGTCTTCCAGATCGAATCGCGAGCCCAGATGCAGACCCTGCCGCGCAGCCAGCCGAGAGAGTTCAATGACCTGGTGGTCGAGGTGGCCATCATCCGCCCCGGCCCGATCCAGGGGAAGGCGGTTCACCCCTACCTACGCCGCCGTCAGGGCCGAGAGCCGGTGACGTATCTGCATCCCCTGCTGGAGCCGATCCTGCGCGACACCCTGGGAGTGATCCTCTATCAGGAGCAGATTCTGGAGATCGCCATGCAGCTGGCCGGCTTCAGCGCTGGGGAGTCGGACCGCTTCCGGCGGGCCATGACCCGGCACCGCTCCCGGATTGAGATGGCCTCCTTGGAGCGGGAGTTTTTGGCCGGCTGCGCTGGCCGCCAGGTGGCGGACCCGGTCGCGGCCGAACTCTTCGAGGCGGTTAGAGGCTTCGCCGAATTCGGCTTCTGCCGGAGCCATGCGGCCGCCTTTGCGCGCACCTCGTACGAGACCGCCTGGCTCCGGCTCTACCACCCCGCTGCCTACCTAGTCGGCCTGCTAAACCACCAGCCGATGGGTTTCTACCACCCCTCGGTGCTGGTGGAAGACGCCAAGCGGAGGGGCGTCAAGGTGCTTTCGGTCGACGTCAACCTGAGCCGGGGTCGCTGTCACCTGGAAGCTCTGCATAGCCAGTCTCGGGCCCCCGGCGAGTTCGGAGTCCGGCTCGGCTTTAACTACGTCCGCCAGTTGGGCGAGAACCTCCGCGAGCGGCTGGACCGAGAGCGTGCGCAGGGGCCTTACCATTCCCCGGAGGAATTCTGGTGCCGCACCGAGCTGCCCCGGCCGGCCCTGGACTCGCTGGTGATGGTGGGTGCCCTGGACAGCTTCGGAGAGTCTCGCCGCAAGCTCCTCTGGCGTCTCAAGTCAGTCGAGGAGTCCCTGGCTGGAAGCCGGCCACTACGGGCTAGGGCCGGGCGTGGACTCGGCGAGCCAGGGATCCCGACGAGTGGGGGAGAGGTTCCTTCGCCAGAGCTGGCGTACCCGCGCCAGGAGGAGCTGCTCGCTCTGCCCGCGGAGCCCCCGGGGTTGGTCGAGCTGAGCGCGCGGGAGCGGGCCGCGGCCGATTACCGGGTGATGGGGCTGACCACCGGGCCGCACCTCGTCTCGTTCCTGAGATCCCAGCTGGATCAGATGGGCGCGGTCTCGTTGGCCGCGGCACGGGACGCAGGTGGCGGTGCCCAGGTGCTGACCGCGGGACTGGTGATCACCCGGCAGGCACCCCACTCCGCCCACGGGATGCGCTTCTTCACCCTGGTGGATGAGACGGGCCAGCTCGACCTGGTCCTCCGTCCCCAGGTTTACCGGGCTCACCGGAGCTGGGCCAATCATGATCCGGTGATCTGTGCCGAGGGGACCTTGCAGGTGGCCGACGGGGCGATCAGCCTCTTGGTCGGCCGCTTGGTGCGGCTGCCCCTGGCGCCGACTGGCGCGGTGGAGGCTAGCTCGATCGATTCCTTGTTCCCGACCCCGTCCTCTCACGATTATCACTGACCGGCGCCGGAGCCGGGGCCGGGACCAACTGCGGGCCCGCTTCCAGCGCCAGCCGGGGAAGCATCCGCTCCAGCTGGCGCATGGTCGCCTCCAGGTCAGCTGAACTGAATGCCACCCGGGAGTTGCGCTCCAGGGCGACCGCATAGCCCTCGAAGCCGGCTAGTTCCAGGGGCAGCACCATGATCGAGGCCAGCTCGACGTTGGTACGGGCCTGGGGCCGGTTTGAGCGAGGCTCGGTCCAGACCATCGGCACCCCGCCCGGGCCCGCCCGCCCGGCCAGAGCCATCAAGCGCTCGGTGACCCCCGCCCCGGCGCGGGACCAGACCGCCATGGGGGCGCCTTCGCGGTCGAGCAGGGCGGCCAGCTGCGCGCCGCCGACCCTGCCGAGATGGGCGAGCAGGTGGTCGACGCCGACCGGGCTGCGGGCGGGCCGGCGGTGGCGCCGGGCCAGCTGCCAGTTGAGCGCTGCGCTCACGGCCATACCCAGCAGAGCTGCCAGCAACCCGTCCAAGACCAGGGGGAGGGTGGTTCCGACCAGCCCCAGGAATAAGACCAGCTGAGCACCTCCGGCGGTCAGGGTGGCCGAGACGTAGCGCCGCAGCAGGGGGTAGCGCTCCCGTCTCAGGTCGGCGAAGGTGATTCGGAGGTTCCAGCTGAAGTTCCAGACCCCGGAGAGAACGAAGGCGACCGCCCAGGCGGCCAGGGCCGGCCAGCCCAGGGCGGAGCCCCCCAGCTCCAAGACGAGCAGAAAGAGGAGCAGGCCGCTGACCCCGATGGCGGCAAATTTCCAAATCCGTGCGCTCCCCGGGACGTCGCGAATCAGCGACCACGTGTGGCGCAGAAAGAGCAGTCCCTGGGAGAGGCTGGCCTTGCTCGCTCCCGAGATCCTGGCTTCGAAACGGAGTGGAACCTCGGCGACTCGGGCCTGTGGGGAGCAGACCATGAGCTCAAGCAGGATCTTGAAGCCCACCGGTCGGAATTCGACTCCGCGTAGCAACTCGGCCCGGCAGAGAAAGAATCCCGCCAAAGGATCGCTGCTGGCGCGAGCCTCGTGGAAGAGCGCCCGCACCAGCAGGCTGGCCGCCCGGGAGACGAACTGCCGGGTTCCGGTCGCCAGACCCTCCCGACTCCCCCCGGGGAGGTAGCGGCTGGCGACCACCAGATCGGCGCCTCGGCGCTCGGCGGCCAGCATCGCCGGGATCGTCTCGGGGGGATGCTGGAGATCAGCGTCCATCACGCAGACCACCCTTCCCCGGGCCGCGTGGAGACCGAGGATCACCGCGGTGCTTAGGCCGCCACCGCGATCCTGCTGGGGGCGATGAAGCACCCGTACCCGTGGGTCGAGCTGCGCCGCCTGGCTCAGCAGGGAGCTGGTCTGGTCGTCGCTGTCGTCCACGAAAACCAGCTCGAAATCCACTTCCCGGAGAGCCTCGCGAACCCTCCCCAGCAAGGGCTCGACGTTCCCCGCCTCGTTCCGCGTGGGCAATACCAGAGAGAGTTCCGGCGTCGCTCCGGACGGGGCGGGTAGCGCGGCCATGGGCCGCAGTCTAGGCTCGATCCAGTCCTGCGGCGGTCCCCGTTACAGGATCGTCAGGGCTCGCTCGCAGCGGGCGGGGGCGGCCTGAGGGCCGCCGCCAGCTGGGCCAAGCTGAATCGCCCCTCGGCCATGACCTCACCGCGGCGGAGCACTACCGGGACCCGATCAGTGAACTGTCCGAGAAGATCGGGATCATCATCGATGTCGAACTCCGCGACTTCCAGGCCCCAGGTGGACGCGATCTGGAGCAGGTGAACCCGCGCAGTCTCGCAGAGAGGACAGCTCCGGCGGGTGAGCAGCTCGAGTCGGTCAGCGCTCAATCACGCCCCAGTCCGCCATGCGATCGCGATGGCAGCGGTTCCAGTTCCAGAAGGCGAGCCAGGCGCCCAGCCAGAAGGCCAGCTCGAGCGCAATCCCGGGCCAGGTCGCGCGCGCCAGCTGGCTGCCGCTCAGGGCCAGGGCCGAGTACACGGAAAAGCGGACCGCGACCACTCCCACCAGACCGCTAACCACCACCAGGGCGACCCGAACCGCCCGGCGCTCGCTGCGGAGCGCTTCCCGAAGCTGCCCAGTGGTGCCGCCCTCGGCAGCGCCCAAGCTGATCGGCGGCTCGGGTTGGGTCGAGCCGATCCGGAAGGCTCCCCAGGCGGCCAAAAGAGCCGCCAGGGCGACCGGAACCAGGCTTTGCCAGGGGGTCCCCACGCGGAGGAAATTCTCCCATCCACTCAGACGGTCACCGGCCTGGAAGAGGGTGGCGAAGTGGCTCTGGAGCGCGAAGGACCCGAACCCGACTGCCAAACCCACGATCAGACTGGCGGCTCCGACGGTCGCGACCAGCCGATTCCGCCGGGACCACCGCTGGAGGCGAGCCCCCAGCCGCCAGACGAGGTGACCTGCCCCCTGGGCGCGGCCAACTCCGGGCGGGGGAGGATCAGCTCCGCGGCCAGGTTCCATCCAGCACCTTGAGGTAACGACCGGCGGAGCGCAGCACCGCGGCCCGGGCGTCGCTCTGGATCACGTCGCCGGGCCAGCCTCCGTAGAGCCGGTCGAAGGAGAGGGACTCGACCCGGTCGGCGATCGCACGCACCTCCTCGGCGGGCAGGGGGATGCGATTGGGGTAGCTGTACTGAAACGCGGCCCAGCGGCGGTCGGCGGCCACCGCGATGGTGTCGGCGCTGAGCAGGGCCCCGGCTCCGTCCGCACCGGCCGGCCAGTGCAGGACGGCTGACCCAGGGAAGTGCCCGCCCAGACGCACGACCCGGACCCCGGCCCAGGGCTCCACCCCATCGCCAGGAAAGTGAACCACCGCCGAACTAGGCCGAAGCAGGAAGTGGCGGTCGAGGTCGCTTAGATAGATGGGGGCGTCCCCGAAGCTTCGGCTCCATTCCACGCAGCTGGCGTAGAAGTGGGGATGGCTGATGGCGATCGCGGCGATTCCCCCCAGCTCCCGGATCGCGGCCCGGGTGGTGGGGTCGAGGAAGCTGAGGCAGTCCCAGAGAAGATTCCCCCGGGCTGTCCTAACCAGCAGGGCGCGCTGGCCGATGGCGAACGAGGGTTCGGTGGCCACCTGGAAGAGGTCAGGCTCCAGCTCGGTGATCGCGGTCCGGTAGCGACCAGTCATCTCCGCCAGGGTGGTCCAGCGCTGTCCCTGACGGCCCAGGAACTGACGCTCATCGAGGCAGATCGGGCAGGTCCGAGGTGGAGCTTGTCGGGGTGCCTGCTGCACCCCGCAGGTGGAGCAGATGTAGGCAGGCATGTTGGCAGTGATTCTGGACTGCTGAACGAGTTGCCCCCGGGCCTAGAATCAGGTAGATGGGTGCGCCGCCTGTCGGGCGCAGCCCGTCGCCCGAACCGACCCCGCCGCCGACTCTGCGAGTCGCCACCTACAACGTCCTCCTGGGCGGAGGCGGTCGCTGGGGCGAGATCATCAGAGTCCTGAAGGCGCTCGACGCCGACGTGGTCGCGCTCCAAGAGGCAGAGGACCGAGCCGCGGTGGAGGCCGCCGCCGAACAGCTCGGGTACCAGGTGATCTTCGGGACCGCCCCCTCCCCGCGCCACCAGGCCGTGCTCTCCAGAGTCCCGGTCACGCGCTGGGTGAACCATCACGACCCGGCGATCTTCCTTAGGAACTCCTTGGAGGTCTGGCTCGAGCCCCCTCTGGGCTCGGAGGTGGGCCAGATCTGCCTGCACACGGTCCACCTGACCGCCGCCTTTCACCGCCGCGGTCGGGCCGAGCCGGAGCGCGTCCGGGAGCTGGCGGCGGTACGCGGGCATGCCGCCCGGCATCCCGAATTGGCCCACCTGGTGGTCGGCGACTTCAACGCGGTCGCGCCCGGGGACCAGATCCGGGCGACCGACTTCTTCGCCCAGATCAACCAATGGCGGCGCAGCGGCGCGCTCCAAGAGGCGGGAGCCCTCGGGCCGGTGCCTCCTGCGTTGGCCCACCTGCGCTGGTGGCAGGACACCGAGGCGCAGGGGCCGCTGCCGGCCGAGCTCTCCGAGACCGTCCGCAGCGGGCTGCCGCGGCTGCCCTGGTTGGTCCATCCCCTGCTCGAGATCCTGCCTCGGGGCGAAGCCACCGACGCCGTTCTGGGGGCGCTTCTGCCCCGAGCTGCGGTGCGCAGCATGCTGCGGGCAGGATATGTGGATTGCCTGCGCGCCCTGCACCCTCGGGCGAGCGCCTTCACCTGCCCTTCCTACCAACCGGCCGTGCGCATCGACTACGTCTTCGCCTCGGCGCAGTTGGCCGGGCGCATTGCCCGGTGCGAGGTAGTCGGCCGGTCAGGGGAGCTGGCGGAGATCGCCCGGCGGGCGAGTGACCACTTCCCGGTGTTGGCTGAATTTCGCCTCGGTCCACCCTGACCATGGGATCCCGGGGCCGCCCGAGTACGTCCCGGGCGCCGCTCCGGCCCTGACGCGTGGCTGATCGAGAAGGTGGGCTCGGGGCGGTGCCCGAGCGGGGCTGGCTTCCCCTGGTCGCGCTGCTCGGGGTAACCGCCCTCTTCGGATGGACCTTCGTGGTGGTCAAGGACATCCTCGCCGAGTACCCCGCGTTGGCCTACCTCGGGTTGCGCTTCGGGATCGCCGTTGTGACGTTCCTGCTCGTGGTTCGCCGCTGGCCCTCCCGGGAGGACTGGCGGGCCGGCCTGGCAGTGGGATTCGTGCTGGCGATCGGTTACCTCCTGCAGACCGAGGGAATGGTGACCATCAGGCCCGGGGTGGCTGGCCTGCTCACCGGACTCTTCGTAGTCTTGACGCCGATCTTGGACCGGGCCCTGTTCGGCACCCGCCTTAGATCCAAGACGGTGCTCAGCGTGCTGGCTGCGCTCGCCGGCACGGCTCTGCTCACCGATCTTGGCCACGGGTTCGGGATCGGCGACCTGCTGGTGGTGCTGTCGGCCCTCGCGTTCGCGGGCCAGATCGTGTTTCTCAGCCACGCCCGCAGCTCGCCAGTACGGCTGAGTCTGGTCTAGCTTTTGGTCTGCGCGGTCCTTTTCCTCGCCCTGGGGAGCACCGGTGGCCTCCCCTTTCCGGCCGTCTCCGGGCCGGTCGCACTGGCGCTGCTGGTCACCGGAGTCCTGGCCAGCGCGCTGGCGGTGCTGGCCCAGACGTGGGCTCAGCAGAGGATGTCGGCGGCTCGCGCGGGGCTGCTCCTGGCGGCCGAGCCGGCACTGGCGTTGCTGTTCGCGGTGGCTCTGACCGGTGAACGCCTGGACCCGCTCCAGGGGGCCGGCGCGCTGGTGCTGATGGGGGCGATCGTTGGCCACGAGATCAGTTGGTCGAAGGGTCCACCCTAGGCGGTGGCGGTGCCATTGGTCGCCCTAGGCCGCCCATATACTCGGCTCAGTGGTCAGGCAGAGGCGGCAGCCGGAGATCCCTCAGGTGGCCTACGCGCTCCTGGGCGGCTCCGGGACGGGAACCCAGGGGTCTCCCGAGCTGGAGCGTCAAGTCAAAATGCTGAGTGGGGAGTTGGTCTTCGCGACTCCCTTCGGCGAGAGCCCGCCGATCACCCAGTTCGAGCTTCCCCTCGACTCCGGAGGCATGCGGCAGGCTCTGTTTTCCCGCCCCTACGCGGGACTGGGGGGCGCGATGGCGGCCCAGCCTAGCCACCAGCGGGCGCAGCAGGCGCTGGCGCTCTTCTGGGTGCTCCAGCGGGCCGGGGTGACCAGGGTGGTAGCCGAGTCCGGGGCAGCCAGCATCACCCAGCACTTTCACCCCCGCGACCTGGTCGTGCCCCACGACTTCATCGATTTCACCCATCAGCACGGGGGCCAGCTCGAGCCCGGCCTGGTGATGGTCATGCGTGATCCCTTCTGCCCGGAGATCCGTGAGGCCCTCTGGCAGCGGGCCCGGCAGTTTGCGGCCGAAAAGGCGACCCGCGCCTTCAACCGGGCGGTCCACGTCACGGTCGAGGGGCCCCGTCTGGAGACCGGGTCAGAGGTCTCCGCCCTGGCCCGGCTGGGGGGCGACATCATCAGTCAGAGCCTCACCCCGGAGGTCTACCTGGCCCGGGAGATCGGCGCCTGTTTCGGCTCTGTCGAGATGGTCCTGAATTATGCCGAGGGGGTCCGCCCGGAGTGGGATTTCGAGCTCCTGCGGGCCATCGTGCGGGAGGGGGCGGAGGAGTTGGGCCGGGTCGCCCTGGACGCCCTCCTGGCCCTTCCTGAGAGTCCTCAGTGCGCCTGCGCCGGCTACCGCCAGGCAAGCCCGGCAGTAGCCGCGGCGGTGGCCGAGCCAGCGTGAGGCCGGCGGATGGGCTGCCCACCGTGGGCAGCCCGGAGCCGGAGGCGGTTCGAGGCATGTTCACCGGACTGGCCCCCCGATACGACCTTCTCAACACCCTGCTCAGTCAGGGACAGGACCGGCGCTGGCGGCGCCGGGCGGTCCAGCTCACCAGGGCGGGTGCCGGCGACCGGGTGCTCGACGTCTGCACCGGCACCGGAGCCATGATCGCCCCGCTTCGCCGCCGCGTCAGTCCCGGGGGAGAGGTCATCGGGGTCGACCTCACCGAGGCCATGCTGGAGGTGGCCCGGGTGCGGCTCCCCGGGGTCACCTTCATGGTCGCCGACGCCTGTCAGCTGCCCTTCGGGGACGAGTCCTTCGCGGCGGCCACCATGGCCTTCGGCCTCCGCAACATCCGGGATCGGGAGCTGGCCCTGGGCGAGCTCCGGCGCGTGCTCAGACCGGGCGGGCGGGCGGTCATTCTGGAATTCAGCCAGGTCCACGGGTTTCTCCGAGCCGGCTACGCCTGGTACAGCCGGCGCCTGATTCCGCCGATTGCTCGGCGCATCCTGGGTGAGGACAGCGCCTACCGCTATCTGACCGGCTCGATCGCCGAGTTCGCCCCTCCCGAGACGGTCTCGCGATGGATTCGCGAGGCCGGATTCCAGCTGGTCGGGGAGCACCGGATGACCGCCGGAGTGGTCGCCATTCACGTCGGCCGGCGACCCGCGCGGCCGCCCTCCTAACTGCCCGAACCGACTCCGGGCGAGTTCGGTATCAGCAGGCTGACGATCTCGGCGACCAGGGCTGGCCGGTCCGCACCCTCCAGCTCGTAGGAAATCTGATAGGTGGCCAGCACCCCCTGGGGGGGGCGGTCGATCACATCCTTGACGGTGGCTAGAAGGCGGACCCGTGCCCCGGAAGCGACCGGGGTCAGAAAGCGCAACCGGTTGAGGCCGTAGTTGATGCTGGTGGCGCCCTCCCGGATCCGAGTCAATTGGTCCATCAGCAGAGGGGTGAGCGAGAGGGTCAGGTAGCCGTGGGCGATGGTCCCGTGGAACCCGCTGTTCGCCGCCCGCTGGGGGTCGACGTGTATCCACTGGCGATCGCCGGTGACCTCGGCGAACGCATCGATTCGCGATTGGCCGATGGTGACCCAGTCGCTCGGCCCCAGGGTGGTCCCGATCGCCTGGCGGAGTTCCTCGACCGTTCGCAGCAGTTCAGCCATCGTGCTCAAGGTAGGTTACAGTGACACCGGTCGAGCCCGGCCCCGAGCCGGCGCGGATGAGTCCGGGAGCGGAGAGATCCAGTTGATTCGGACCCTGGTGGTTGCGGGGCGTCGGCAGGCCGAGGATCTGGCCCCCTGGCTCGCCTACATGGGACGAACCGGAACGATCGAAGCGGAAGTCACCGACGACGTAAGTTCGCTGACCCGACTGGCCGGATTCGACGTCATCGTGGCTCACCCTCCCGAGGGCGAGTTGCTACCCGCCGCCGAGAGAGCCCTCTGCGAGTTCGTTCAGCGGGGCGGCGGATTCCTCGGACTGCACTGCACCAATGCCACCTGGGCTGGCGCGCACGACTACCTGGAGATGGTGGGCGGGAGCGGGAACGGGCGCCTGCCCAAAAGCGAGATCGTGAGCCAGATCAACGACGGGGGCCACGACATCACCCGCAGGCTCGCCGGCGAGCTGCGGCTGCACGACTCCTGTTACCCCCTTTCCGAGCCCCCCTCCGACTGCCAGGTGCTGCTCGACACCACCTGGCAGGCTCGTCGGCTGGCGGTGGCCTACGTCCGCCAGCCGGGAGCGGGCCGGGTCTTCTACTGGGGGATGGGCGAGGCCGCGGCCACCTTCCGTGATCCGGACGTCCAGGAGCTGCTCTATCGGGGAGTGCGCTACGCGGCGGGCCAGGTGGAGCGATCCCCGGTGGGGATCGGGATGCTCGGCTTCGGGGCCATCGGCGGCGACCACGCCAGCTCGATCGCGGCCGTTCCGGGCCTGACCCTGGCCGCGATCGCGGACCAGAACCCGACCCGGGTCGCCAAGGCCCGAGAGCTCCTGCCCGAAGTTCCGGTCGCGGCCGACCTGGCCGGGCTACTGGACTCGGCGGAGGTCGAGCTGGTGATCATTTCCACGCCCCCCAACACCCACGCCCAGCTGGCGGAGCAGGCGCTTCGGGCAGGCAAGCACGTCGTCCTGGAGAAGCCGTTCTGCCTGAGCGTGACCGATGCCGACCGCCTGGTGGAGCTGGCCCGCGAGGTGGAGCGGACCCTGACGGTTTTTCAAAACCGACGCTGGGACGCAGACTACCTGGCGCTCCATAAAGCGGTGCGCGCAGGCCAGCTGGGCTCCATCTTCCATCTCGAGGCCTTTGTCGGTGGCTATGGTCACCCCTGCCATTTCTGGCATTCCCACGCGCCGGTCAGCGGGGGGGTGATTTTTGACTGGGGCTCGCACTACCTGGACTGGATCTTGCAGCTGGTCCCGGGGCTGGTGGTACAGGTCGCGGCCAGTCGCCAGAAGCTGGTCTGGCAGGACGTCACCAACGATGACCACTTCGAGCTCCGGATGACATTCGCGGGCGGTGCCGAGGCGATCTTCATGCACTCGGACATCGCTGCCGCACGCAAGCCGAAATGGTATGTGCTAGGAACCGGGGGAGCAGCGGTGGGGTACTGGCGCCCGGGGCGGATCACCAGCCGGGGCCCGACCGGTCTGATTCTGGAAGAGCGTATCCCGGTGACTGACCTGCCCTGTGAGTTGCACATCCTGAGTCCGGACGGGTCGGGCGAGAGTCACGACCAGCTGGTCTCGCTTCCGGCCGCGCCGCCGCACGCGTTCTACCGCAATCTGGCTGGCCACCTCCTGGCGGAGGAACCGCTGGCGGTGACCCCAGAATCGGCGCGCCGCAACGTGGCCGTGATGGAGGCGGCGACTCGCTCAGCCGAGCAGGGTCACCCGATCGACCTCCGGGTGTGAGTCCCCGCCGGCAGGTTCGGTGGGGGGTGCTGGGGGCTGCCGAGATCGGCCGGAAGGCGGTGATCCCGGCCATCCTGGCGGCGGGCGGTGAGCTGCGCGGACTTGCCAGCCGGGACCCGGAGCGGGGACGTGGGCTGGCCGCGACCTTCCAGATTCCCCAGCTCTGGTCCGGCTACCAGCAGCTGCTCGAAAGCGACCTTGACGCGGTCTACATTCCGCTTCCCAATTCCCTGCATCTGCCCTGGACCCTGCAGGCGCTCGCCGCCGGTAAGCACGTCCTCTGCGAGAAGCCGCTGGCCCTGACCTCGATCGAGGCAGGACAGATGCGGAAGGCGGCCGATCAGGCCGGACTGGTGCTGGCGGAGGCCGTGATGTACCGCTACCACCCGAGGTGGAAGGTCGTCCGCGGGCTGATCGATGACGGCGCGGTGGGGGAGCTACGTCATCTCCAGGGCAGCTTCACCTTTCCGCTCGGGCCTCCGCCCAACATCCGCTGGCAGCAGGAGCTGGGCGGCGGCGCGCTCTACGACATCGGCTCCTACTTGGTGAGTGCCTGCCGTTGGCTGGCGGGGGAGCCCTCCCGGGTCCTGGCTCGGACCGGGCGGCGCCACGGAGTCGACGCCGACGGAGCGATGCTGCTCGAGTTCCCGGGCCCGGGCGGTGCCATCTCCGCCGAGCTGGCGTACAGCTTTGAGGCAGCCGAGCACCAGCAGCTGACGGTTCTCGGCTCCGAGGGCTCCCTGCAGGTGCCCACGCCGTTCACGGCCTGGACCGGTCAATCTATTCCACTGCGATTGGTGCGCGGGTCGGAGGGGTCTGCGGAGGTTGTCCCCACTCCGGCCGCGGACCCCTACCGGGCCATGGTCGAAGCCTTCGCCGCCCGGGTCGCGGGCGGCCCTGCGCTGCTCGCCCCGGCGCTGGACTCGGAGCGCGGGTTGACAGTCCTCGATGCCGCCCGAGAGAGCCTGAGTACCGGCGCCTGGGCGGTGCCTCAGGGCAGGCTCAGCCCCTGATCACCAATCGGCAGGGGGAGGAGAGGATCCGGAGGGCCAGTTCGCCACTTGCTGGTCGATAAGGCCCGCTCGCGGCCAGGCAGGAGCCCTCCAGGTGGGGCAGTCCGGCTGAAGCGGGCCAGGAGATGAGCAGGTTTCCTCCGACGGACGGGCCATTCAGCTGGGCGCTCAGGGTCCTGGTCGAGGGCTGGTATTGGAGCCTGCTCAGGGCGCCCGGCCAGGACCTCACGAAGGGCTGGGCCAGCACCTGTAGCCAGGTGGTGTCGGGGGGTCCGGATCCCTGCCGGACCCCCCAGCCGCTGGGGTCGTTCCACTGCCACCAGGCCCAACCGGTCAGGGAGCGGTTGGCGAGGGCGAGCTCGGCTTGGGCCCAGGGAACGGCGTCGGACCGGTTGTGATCGATGCCGAGCTCGCCAGCCCAATAGGCGGCAGGCAATTGGCGAGCCTCGCCGAGCGCCTGGGCCAGTTCCGCCTCGAGCGGACGCCGGTTGCCGGTGAAACTGGGGGGGAGGATGCTTCCCGAGTAGAGGTGAGTCGAGTACACGAGATCGCGGGCCGCGAGCGGGCGGACGGCTGTGGGCAGGCCCCCGAAGAGGTCGCCCTCGACGATGAAGAGGTGGTTGGGGTCCACCTTGGCCAGATCCCGGATGCCGGTGGCGTAGAACGGCCAAAGCAGATGGGTCTCGAAGATCGCCGGCGGCACCGGGAAGGGGTGGGGTTCGTTGTAGAGGTCGTATCCGGCGACTGCGGAATCGCCCCGGAACTGGGCCGCCACCTTGGTCCATGCCTGCCAGTACAGCTTCTGCCAGTTGGGGTACAGCCAGAAGAAGGTGAGGGCGGCATTGACCGCCGGGGAGAGGTGCCGCTGCCAGGCGGAGCTCAGGATCGGGATCGTGAGATCGGGAACTCCCGGTACGGACAACCAGCGGGGAGCGCCGCTGCCGCCGAACCCGACCCCGAAGTCCTCGGTGTGCATGTCGAGCACGACGTAGAGGTGGTGCTGGGCGCATAGGTTGACGACGGCCACGATCTGTTTCAGATAGCCGGCGCTGAACTGCCCCCGGGTGGGCTCGAGCCGGGACCAGGAGATCGGCAGCCGGACGACATCGAATCCCTCGGCCTCGATCAGGGCGGCGTCGGCCCCGGTGAGAGCGGGGGGAGGGGGTGCACCCCCGGTCTGGAGGAGGGCATCGTCGTTGAATCCGCGGAGCAGCACGACCCGTCCGGTGCTGTCAACGATCTCTCCCTGGCGGGTCGAGAGCCAGGGCAGGGACGACGTCGGCCCCGGGCGGTCGGGCTCGATTCGGGCGCTGAGCCCAGCCAGAGGCAGGCAGACCACGGCCAAGACCGCCAGTCCCAGTCCCACCAAGCTGGGGATCGGGGAGGTTCCTCCGGCGCGCTGCCGTCGGGACCGCTTGAGCAGGGGGAGCAGCACCGCGCGATTGTGTCGCACCGGGGCAGGAGACCCGGCCAGCTCAGGGGCCGGGGCCGTGGGTCCTCACTCGGAACCGATCACCGAGCCGGCGGCCGGTCCCCGGAAGGAAATGAATCCCTCGATCACGGCGCCGCTCCGAGCGTCGACCAGTACGGCGTCGAGCCTGATCTGGCCGGGAACCTGAGCGCCTCCCACGCTGCCCCCGCCAGGGCTGAGCAGGATCACCCAGCAGAGCCGCCCGGGAGGCGAGATAGGAGAGCCCCCGGCGCCCACCGCGGTGGCCAGGATGGCCGTGATCGGTCGGGACAGCGGTTGGTGCGCGAGGGCCGCGGCGACCGCCTTACCCGCTCCGATCGCGGCGCGGCCTTGAGGGGCCTGGAGGGTCACCCCGCTCTGCTCCAGGACGGACTGCTGACTGGGAAGCAGCCCCAGCCCGTTGGTCTGGGGAGCCACATGAGTCGCCAGCAGGGTGAGCGCCCCGACCAGGCCCAGAGCCAGCGACAAGGCGATCGCCCTCCCCAGCGACCGGGCCGGGTGGTCGGCGCCGGTAGGCAGGGACTCCACTCCGGAATCATCGGACACCCGGGCGGCCCGGCAGCGCCCCGCGTTTAGACGGCACCTGGCTGCGGTACGGTAGGGCTAGCGGCGGCGCCCGCGGCGGCGCCCAGCTTCAGTGCTACGGAGGTTCGCAGACTTAATGGCTAAGACCGTTGGAATCGACCTGGGAACGACCAACTCGGTGGTTGCCGTCATGGAGGGCGGGGAGCCCGTTGTGATCCCCAACGCCGAGGGCGGCCGCACTACTCCCTCAGTGGTGGCGTTCACCAAGAATGGGGAGCGACTGGTCGGCCAGTTGGCTCGGCGTCAGGCGGCGGTGAACCCCGAGAACACCGTCTACTCCATCAAGCGCTTCATGGGTCGGCTCTTCAATGAAGTCGAGGGAGAGCGCAAGATCGTCCCCTACCAGGTCGTGGCCGGCAAAGATGGCCGCGCCGAGGTAGACGTCTCGGGGACCAAGTACACCCCGGAGCAGATCTCGGCGATGATCCTTCAGAAGCTGAAGGTGGACGCCGAGTCCTATCTCGGAGAGAAGGTCACCGACGCGGTGATCACGGTACCCGCCTACTTCAACGACGCCCAGCGGCAGGCCACCAAGAATGCCGGCCAGATTGCGGGGCTAAATGTGCTCCGGATCATCAACGAGCCGACCGCCGCTTCGTTGGCCTACGGGCTTGACCGCAAGGAGTCGGAGAAGATCCTGGTCTTCGACCTCGGCGGCGGCACCTTTGATGTCTCAATCCTGGAGGTGGGCGAGGGAGTCTTCGAGGTCAAGTCGACCAACGGTGACACCCACCTGGGTGGGGACGACTACGACCGTCGGATCGTCGACTGGATGGCCGAGGAGTTCAAGAAGGAACAGGGGATCGACCTCAAGGCGGATCGCCAGGCGCTGCAACGGCTGACCGAGGCTGCCGAGAAGGCCAAGGTCGAGCTCTCCCAACTGCAAGAGACCCAGATCAACCTTCCCTTCATCACGGCTGACCAGAACGGGCCTAAGCATCTGGACACCCGGCTATCCCGAGCCAAGTTCGAGCAGCTGACCAGTGACCTCTCCGACCGCTGCCGGGCTCCGTTCGAGAATGCCCTCAAGGACGCCGCCATGAAGATTGGGGATCTGGACGAGGTGATCCTGGTCGGGGGCTCCACCCGGATGCCGGTGATCCAGGAGCTGGTCCAGAAGATGAGTGGCAAGGAGCCGCACCGGGGAGTGAACCCGGACGAGGTGGTGGCGGTCGGTGCCGCCATCCAGGCTGGCGTCCTCAAGGGCGAGGTCAAGGACGTGCTGCTCCTGGACGTGACCCCGCTCTCGCTGGGGATCATGACCGAGGGCGAGGTGAACACCCGACTGATTGAGCGCAACACCACCATTCCCAGCAGCAAAAGTCAGGTGTTCTCGACCGCAGCCGACAATCAATCGTCGGTCGAGATCGTGGTCCTCCAGGGGGAGCGACCGCTGGCTCGAGATAACCGCACCCTGGGTCGCTTCATGCTGGATGGCATTCCGCCCGCTCCCCGGGGGGTCCCCCAGGTCGAGGTCACCTTCGACATCGATGCCAACGGGATACTCAACGTCACCGCCAAGGACCGCGGGACGGGGCGGGAGCAGAAGGTGACCATCACCGGATCGACCACTCTCCAAAAGGAGGAGGTCGAGAAGATGGTCAAGGAGGCCGAGGCGAATGCCGAGTCGGACCGGCAGCGGGCCGAGGAGATCTCCCAGCGCAATCAGGCGGACTCGCTGATCTACACCGCCGAAAAGACGCTCCGCGAACACGGCGATAAGGTGAGTCAGGAGCTTCGCGACGAGGTGACTCAGAAGATGGAGGCACTCAAGGAGGCTGTCGCGGCGGAGAACAGCTCGGATATTCCGACTCGCCAGGCAGAACTGAGCGAGTCGCTCCAGAAGATCGGCCAGGCGGTCTACGAGAGCCCCACCCCGCCTTCGTCGGACGGTGAATCGCCAGGTGGAGAGGATATCCCCGCCGCGGAAAGTTCGCCCGACGCCCCCCAGGGGACGGATGGGGACGTCGTCGACGCCGAATTCAAGGAAGTGTGAGGCGGCCCAAGCTCGGTCTCGCGATCGGGCTTGGGCTGAGCGCTACCGGATATCGGGCTCTGGTGGTCTGGTCCCGGCAGGCCCTGGTCGGCGCTCCATCCTCGGCGGAGTTGGAGGCTTCGCTGCGAGATCGACTGGCGACTGCAGGACTGGCCGAGGTGGAGTCGCGCTACCAGGACACTCCGGCGGGCAGGGTGCATGTGCTGCTCGCCGGTCGGAGCGGGAGCCCGGTGGCGCTGCTGCCGGGGCTGGCGGCGTCCGCGGGGGACTTTGCGGAGCTGATCGTAGCGCTGGCTCGGGACCACCGAGTGATTGCGATCGACCTGCCCGGAAGCGGCCTCAGCGACCCGGTCGGATTCAAGGGTCATCCTCGCCGGCCCTGGATTGAGGTGATCCAGGCCGTGGTCGACCGGGAGCAGATCGACCAGTTCAGCCTGGTGGGGCACTCGCTGGGCGGTCTGGCCGCCGGCGGCTTTGCGATTGCCCACCCGGAGCGGGTCCGGCGCCTGGTCCTGCTCAGTCCGCTCGGGCTGAGCAGGCGGATCCCTCGACTCTGGAACCTGACTCTGGTGCCCGGACTCATGGACCTGCGGGGGCTCTACCAGCGGGCGACCCTCACCCGGGGGTCGGGTGGCCATCGCCTGGCCGGGGACCACCGGCGGCCCGACCGAGGGGCCAGGGCGCAGGGACTCTACCGGCTGGGGGTCGGTCGCCGCTTCGGTGCCGGATCCGACTTGGGCCTAGTGCCGAGGCTGCTCCGACCGTTCCGGCTGCGAGCTGACTCCCAACTGTTGCCTGGCCTCGGCTTGCTAGCCGACCGTGTGCTGGTGATCTGGGGCGGCGACGATCGCCGGCTGTCCTGGCGCGACGCCGAGGTTGAGCTCGCCTACTTCCCTCGATTGCGTGCCACGGTCGTTCCCAACACCGGACACCTCTTTCCAGTCCTGCAACCGGTTCCGACGGCCGGGCTGATCGCCGAGTTCCTACGACCCGGGTGTGCCTAGCGAGGCGGGTTTGGCGCACCCCAGGGACCGGGTACATGCAGACGGTGAGGACATTCTCGGGCCGGAATCGTCATGCAGATTGAGCGGCTGACCCAGCGCAGCCGGGAGGCGCTCGAGCAGGCCCAGGAACGGGCCCAGCAGCTGGAGCATCCTGAGGTCACCCCGGAGCACCTCCTGCTCGCCCTGGTCGACCAGAGCGACGGCGTGGTTTCCCCCCTCCTGCGCCAGATCGAAGTTGATCCCGAGCAGGTGCGATCGCGATTGCGCGCCGACCTGGAGTCCCGACCCAAGCAGCAGGGCGCCGCTCCCCGGATCTCGGCGGAGCTGAACGATGTGCTGCGGGACGGCTGGGACCGGATGGGCAAACTGGGCGACGAGTACTGCAGCACCGAGCACCTGCTTCTGGCTCTGGCTGCCCACCGCGGAGGCCCCGCGGCGGGCATCCTGGCCCAGGCGGGGGCGACCCCGCAGCGGCTCGGCTCCGCCCTGGAAGCGCTTCGCCAGGGGCAGAAGGTCACCGACCCCAATCCGGAGACCAAGTTCCAGGTGCTGGAGCGCTACACCCAGGACCTGACCCAGCAGGCTCGCGAGGGCAAGCTGGATCCGGTGATCGGACGGGATGAGGAGATCCGCCGCACCATGCAGGTGCTCTCCCGGCGGACCAAGAACAACCCGGTCCTGATCGGGGAGCCGGGAGTGGGCAAGACCGCCATCGTGGAGGGACTGGCGCAACGAATCGCCAGTGGCGACGTGCCCGAGACCCTCAAGGACCGTCGCGTCGTGGCGCTCGATCTGGGTGCGCTCCTGGCGGGAACCAAGTTCCGGGGCGAGTTCGAGGATCGGCTCAAGGCGCTGCTCAAGGACGTGACCAGCTCGGATGGTCGGATCGTCATGTTCATCGACGAGCTGCACACCTTGATCGGGGCGGGGGCGGCGGAGGGCGCCATGGACGCCGGCAACATGCTCAAGCCCGCCCTGGCCCGAGGCGAGCTGCGGGCCATCGGGGCCACCACCTTCGACGAGTATCGCAAGCACATTGAGCGTGATCCGGCCCTGGAGCGGCGCTTCCAGCCGGTCCAAGTGGGGGAGCCGTCGGTGGAGGACACGATCAGCATCCTGCGCGGTCTCAAGGAGCGCTACGAAGTCCACCACGGGGTGCGCATCAAGGATGCAGCTCTGGTGGCGGCGGCAGTCCTGTCGAGTCGCTACATCTCGGGACGGTTCCTGCCTGACAAGGCGATCGATCTGGTTGACGAGGCCGCCTCCAGGCTGCGCATGGAAATAGACTCCATGCCCGTTGAGCTGGACGCCGTCGAGCGCCAGGTGAGGCAGCTGGAGATCGAGCGGGAGGCGCTGCGAAAGGAGTCCGACCGTGCCTCCGCGGAACGGCTCGCCGTCTTGGACCGCGAGCTGGCCGACCTCCAGGAGACGGCGGTGCGGCTGCGCCAGCGCTGGGAGCAGGAGAAGGCGGCCATTGGGCAGATTCGGGCGACCAAGCAGGAGATCGAGCGCACCGTGTTCGAGGCAGACCGGGCTGAGCGCCTGGCAGACTTCGGCAAGGCTGCCGAGCTCCGCTACGGCACCCTCAACGAGTTGCGCCGGCGGCTGGAAGAGGAACAGGAGACTCTTACCAGGGACCAAGCTGGCGACCCCCTGCTCCAGGAGGAGGTCGGCGAAGAGGACATCGCCGAGGTGGTCGCGCGCTGGACCGGCATCCCGGTCCAACGGATGCTGGAAGGGGAGATGCACAAGTTGCTGGAGATGGAGGAGCGTCTCCACCAGCGCGTGGTCGGCCAGGACGAGGCCATCGCCGCCGTCGCCAGCGCCGTTCGTCTGGCCCGCGCGGGACTCAACGACCCCCGGCGCCCTCTCGGGTCATTCATCTTCCTAGGCCCGACCGGGGTCGGCAAGACCGAGGTCGCGCGAGCTCTGGCGGAATTTCTCTTTGATAGTGAGGAGGCCCTGGTCCGACTCGACATGAGCGAGTACATGGAGAAGCACTCGGTGGCCCGCCTGGTGGGCGCGCCCCCCGGGTATGTCGGCTACGACGAGGGGGGCCAGCTCACCGAGGCAGTGCGGCGGCGCCCCTACGCGGTTCTGCTCTTGGACGAGATCGAGAAGGCCCATCCGGACGTGTTCAACATCCTGCTGCAGCTGCTCGACGACGGCCGGCTCACCGACGGAAAGGGTCGGACGGTCGACTTTCGCAATTGTGTCGTGATCATGACCAGCAATCTGGGTAGCCCTCTGATCGCCGGCCTCCCGGACCAACCGACCGGTACGGAGGAGGAGGCCGCCCGCGCAGCGGTCATGGGTGAGCTACGACAGCATTTTCGACCCGAATTCCTGAACCGGGTCGACGACGTGATCCTGTTCCACCGACTCCGCCATGCCGACATCGAGCGCATCGTCGAGCTCCAGTTGAAGCTTATGCAGGCACGGCTCGCCACCCGACGCCTTCGGCTTCGCGTGCTCCCAGAGGCTCGGAGCTGGCTCGCCGCCCAGGGATATGACCCCGTCTACGGTGCTCGTCCCCTGCGCCGGGTGCTGCAGCGTCAGCTCGGCGACCGAATCGCGACTGCAGTACTCAAGGGAGAGTTCTCGGACGGCGACATAATCGTCGTCGACGCGGATCCGAGCGGCCTTTCTCTGCGCGGCGAGGGGCGCTCCGGCCAGCCCCGCGGCGACGAGGCGAACAGCTCCGAAGTCGCAGCGGTCTGAGTTGGGCCCAGGCCGTTGCTAAACTCGGCGACGCCGCCGACGTAGCTCAGTGGTAGAGCAGCGGTTTCGTAAACCGCTGGCCGGGAGTTCGAATCTCCCCGTCGGCTCCGTTCTATGATCTCAGCACCGTCTACAGCCGTCCACTTCGGTCTAAGCCTCAGTCCGTCAGTTAGTCCGTCAGCCGAGAGGTAGCCCTCATGACGAAATCGGTGCAGCCCCGGAACATCCGCTCGGTTGACTTCCCAGATGGACGAGCCTATATTGAGGTTATTGCTACCCGCCGTCCGCTCTAGGGCGCACTGGCGGGCTTTTTCTTTGCTCCGTGGTGGCCTATCCTTACTCAACCATGCCCACCACGCGAGTTGCCATCGTGATCGACTGGCAGAACGTCTTTCGGTCTGCGCGGGACGCGTTCGGCCCCGGAACCAACGGGAACGTGTACCCGCTAGCGCTGGCTCATCGGCTCGCGAAGGATCGAGTCGCCGGCCAGCCGCCAGGCAGTCTTGTCGGCGTCGAAATCCACACGGGAATCCCCAGCCAGAAACAGAGTTGGGTCACCTATTCGGCGCGGCGACGCCAAATATCAGCGTGGGAGGCATCTCACCCTTGCGTTCACGTTCACCCGAGGACTCTGGCGATTCGTAATGGTCAGATGGTCGAGAAGGGCGTTGACGTAGCGGTGGCCATTGGCCTGGTTCGCCATCTTCTCTTTGACAAGGACTGTGATACCGCTGTCCTGGTATCTGCCGATACCGACCTCCTGCCCGCACTGGAACTCATCGTCGCCCAACTCGGGCCACGCGTGATCGAAGTGGCCATGTGGGATGGGCCTTACCAGGGTCCGGCCTCGTTGTCGCTGGCCGGCCAGCCCATTAGGCAGCACAAGCTAGACGAGAACTTCTACCGGAGCATCGAGGACAAGACGCCCTACGGGCACACGCCCCGAGACGGTTAGCTGAACCCGCCCGCGCAGCCTAGCGCCCCTTCCGGGACTCGATGTAGGCGTCCAGGTCGGCCGGGGCGCTGAGCGCCCTACACGAGAAAGGGCCGCGACATTTGGGGATGCCCGGCCCCGTGTCCGCCGAGGGGGGTGCCCATAGCGGCGGGCTGAGTCTACCGCCAGGCACATCGCCGCGGCCTAGACTTCTCCCTCATGCCGTCTCAAGCTGAGCGAGCAGATCAGATCGGCGAAGAAGTGACGGCCGCAGTAGCGGCCGCTTTGGGCGGAACGTGGACCGGCGCGGCGCTGCTGGAGGCGGTGCTGCAACTCTGGCCCGAGTTAGCGGCGAAGGCCACGGCAGAGCAGGTGATTCACGCTCTGCATGTGCTGGGGTTCGTGGACTCGGTGCACAGGGCGCTCGTGGATGCGTTGACCGGGCCGGTCGAGGATGCCTACGCGGCCGGGGTTGAGTACGCCGCCGACACCCAAGGGGTGCCGCAGACTTTCGACCCCAAGGACGCGCTGCGGTTGGGCGGCCTTCAGCACGCGCTCGATCAACTGGGCATCGAACTGGAGGGTGTAAGCCGAACCTCGGTAGATCAGATCGGCAATGTCCTGGCCCAGGCGATCGCAGATGGAGTTGGATCGGCGGTCGCGGCTCAGCGCATCGAGCCGATGCTGCACGACCCCGCGCGGGCTGAGGTGATCGCGCGGACGGAGATCGCCCGAGCGAGGGAGGGCGCGGCGCTAGCTCAAGCGCAGTCGATGGGCGGTGTCGACAAGTCCTGGTCGGACGCACCCGGCGCCTGTCCGATCTGCCAGGCCAACACCGCGGAGGGCGTGATCGGGATCGATCAGCCATTCCAAGGGGGCGCCATGAATCCGCCTCAGCACCCGATGTGCCGCTGTGCTCTTTCCATCGTTCCCTCTCCAATCTCGGCGACTCCCGATGGAGCGCCCTAGCTTCGACCCAAGCGAGCGCCTCCCGGAGTGCTCGCGATACAGGAGGGCAGCAATTGGCCGAACTGACGCCGCAGGACGTCTGGAACGATGCCAATCAGGCGTTCCTCGCCGTCACCGACCG
>DATLRH010000008.1:0-15148 GCA_035534755.1 Candidatus Dormiibacterota bacterium | reverse complement strand
GGGTGGCGCCCGCTTCCACGCCGGCGTGCGTGGTCTGGTCCCGACCGGCCCCCTCCCCCGGCCGGCGGTGGCCCGGAGCCGGACCCCCTGGCTGCTCCCCCTGGGCGGTGCCCTGGGCGGCCTCCTGCTGGCACTGTGCCTGGGGCTGCTCTGGTGGTCGCGGAGGGCGCGCAGCCCGGCCCAGCTCCGGGCCCGATTGGGGCTCCTGATAACCCTCAGCGGGCGGTCGCGACCCGCGTCGCGCACCGTGCATGAGCTGGCTCTGGCCTGCGCCCAACTGGATCCCCGGTTAGAGGCTCGGCTCCAGGCGCTCGCCGACCAGGCGGACCGGATCGCCTTCGGACCCCCGGGCGGCCGCGAGGGCGCCTCCCTGAACGGCTGGGAGCCGGTCGGCCGCCGTTATCCCCGCCTCCTCTGGCGGGCCTGGGCCCAGGGCCGCCAGCGCCGCGCTTCGGCGAGGACAACCGCTGAGCGGCTTTCGCTGAGCGGGAGCTGAGGCCGGCCCCGGGCGGGTTCAGCTCAGGTAGGGAGCCACTCCGCACCCCTGCTGGGCCGCGTCCATGACCACCTCGCTGACCGTGGGATGGGCGTGGATGACCTCTCCCAGCTCGGCCATAGTGAAGCCATCGCTAATGGCGACCCCAACTTCGTGGATGAGCTCGACCGCGTGCGGTCCCATGATCGTGGCCCCCAGCAGAAGTCCGGACTTGGCGTCGGCGACCAGCTGCACCTGTCCGTCCGACTCCCCCTCGGCCAGGGCCTTGGCCTCACCGGTGAAGCGGGCCTGGCCCACTCTCACCTCGCGACCCTCGGCCCGGGCGGCGTCCGCCTGGAGCCCCACGGTCGCGATCTCGGGGTAGGTGAAGATGCAGTTGGGCACGACCGTACGGTCCAGCGCCCGGCGCGGGCCTGCCCCGAGGGCGTTCTCCACCGCCCGCGCCGCCTCGGCCGAGGCCAGGTGGGCGAGCTGGAGCCCACCGATGCAGTCCCCGGCCGCCCAGATCTTGGGGTTGGCCGTCTGCAGCTCAGCGCTGACCACGATCTGACCGCGCTCATCGAGCTCGACTCCCGCCTCGCCGAGCCCAATCCCGTCGGTCTGCGTCCGCCGCCCCACCGCCACCAGCACCAGGTCAGAGACCAATTCCGTACCGAATGAGGTGGCCGCCCGGATGCCCTGCTCGTTCGCCTCCAGCGACTCGACTCGGGAGTCAAGGTGAAACGTGACCCCATCCGCCTCCAGCAGCCGCTGGAACTGCTGAGCGACCTTGCGGTCCACCCCGCTCAGCAGTTGGGGCAGCAGCTCGACCACGGTGACCTGGGAACCCAAAGGGCCGAAGAGGCTCGCGAATTCGCAGCCGATCACGCCCCCCCCGATGATCAGCAGTCGGGCCGGGATCTGCTCCAGGGTCCAGACCCCGTCGGACGTGATCACCCGCTCGTCGGCCAGGTCGAGACCCGGCAGTGGAGAGGGCTCGGTTCCGACGCAGACGACCAGGTGATCGTAGGCAATGCTCTCCTCCCCCGCCCGCACCCGGTCGCCCTCTAGCCGGCCCTCGGCGCTCACCACCCGGACCTGGTGTCGCTGGCAGGCGGCCTCGACCCCCCGGCGCATCCGGAGCACGATCTCGTCCTTGCGGGCCTGCATCCTGGCGAAGTCGAAGCGGAGCTCGCCGACCTCAAGCCCGAACTCCCCGGCGTGCTGGATCTTTCGGGCCAGTGCCGAAATCGCGAGGAGGGCCTTGCTCGGGACGCAGCCCCGGTTGAGGCAGGTCCCTCCCAGCTCCCGGCGCTCGATCAGCACCACCTCGGCGCCCAGCTGGGCGGCCCGCAGGGCGGCCACGTCCCCGGCGGGTCCCCCGCCCAGGACGACAACCCTGGGGCTCAACGGCGGGCGCTCGAAGGGACGGCCGGAAGCTCGGCGAAGGCCTGCTCGAGGAGGCGCTCCTGCTCCTCGAGATGGGACCGCATCGAGCCCTCCGAGGGAGCGGCCCGCTCGCTCCGGCCCGCGTAGCCGCTCGCCACCGAGCCTGCCAGCATGGTTCGGAGCCGGGGCGCCACGAAGCCGTAGGCGCCCATGTTGCGCGGTTCCTCCTGGACCCAGAACAGCTCCTCGAGGCGGGGGTAGCTGGCCAGAAGCTGCTCAAGCTGGGCGGTGGGGAAGGGATAGAGCAACTCCAGCCGGGGCACGGCGACGGTGTCAGCGCCGAGCCGGTCGCGGCGAGCGGCCAGCTCCCAGCCGACCTTGCCTGTCGAGAGCAGGATCCGGCGCACCCGGCTGTGATCAGCGCCGGGATCGTCCAGGACTACGCGGAACTGACCCTCGGCCAGTTCGGCGGCGGGTGACCCGACCGCGGGCAACCGGAGCCCGCTCTTGGGCGTGAGCAGGATCAGGGGACGGAGCTCGTCGGCTCGGGCCTGCAACCGCAGCAGGTGAAAGTACTGGGCCGCCGTCGAGGGATATGCCACCCTCAGATTGCCCTCCGCGGAGAGTTCGAGGAAGCGCTCGATCCGGGCGCTGGAATGCTCAGGACCGCTCCCCTCGTAGCCGTGGGGAAGGAGCAGGGTGAGCCGGGACTCCTGGTTCCACTTGGCCTGGCCGGCGCTGACGAACTGGTCGATGACCACCTGGGCGTTGTTGAAGAAGTCGCCGTACTGCGCCTCCCAGAGCACCAGCGCCCGACGCTCGGTCACCCCGTACCCGTACTCGAACCCGAGCGCAGCCATCTCCGAGAGCGGGCTGTTGTAGAGCTCGATCACCGCCTGGGCTCGAGTCAGGTGCTGGATGGGGGCGAACGGCTCGCCCGACTCGGTATCGGTGAGCATCAGGTGGCGCTGGCTGAAGGTCCCCCGGACGGTGTCCTGTCCGGTCAGCCGGACCGGGATTCCCTCGGTCAAAAGGGAGGCCAGGGCCAGGGCCTCCGCCTGAGCCCAGGAGACCCGTCCGCCCTCCTCGAAGGCGGCCCCGCGCTGGGCCAGCTGGCGGGTCAGCTTGGGGTTGAGCCGAAACCCCGGCGGCAGCTGGACCAGCTCTCGGTCCAACTCCCGGAGCGATTCCAGAGACACCGCGGTCGCCACCGACGGCAGGGCGGGGACGTCCTCCATGGTGCCCGCCGGGAGGGCGGCCTCGGCCAGGGCGGCGCCCTGCTCCACGCTCGCGGCATGGGCGCCGACCATCTCCTGGTAGGCCCGCAATTGCTCCTGGTCGACCTGCTCGGCGGTGCGAACGCCTCGGCTGACCAGGAGCGCCCCGTAGACCTGGACCAAGGGCGGGTGGCGGCGGATCCGCTCCATCATCAGGGGCTGGGTGTAGGCCGGCTCGTCGCTCTCGTTGTGGCCGAACCGGCGATATCCGATCAGGTCGATCAGCACGTCGCGGTGGAAGGTGCCCCGATAGCTGACGGCCAGCCGGGCTGCGTCCAGACTCGCCTCGACGTCGTCGGCGTTCACATGGATGATTGGTATGTCGTAGCCCTTGGCGACGTCGCTGGCGTAGCGGGTGGACCTTCCCTCCAGCGGGTCGGTGGTGAACCCGATCTGATTGTTGGCGATGATGTGGATGGTGCCGCCCACCCGATATCCGGGCAGTCCCTGCAGGTTGAGGGTCTCGGTCACGACCCCCTGACCGGTGAAGGCGGCATCGCCGTGGATCAGCACCGGCACCGCGACGTCGGTGTCCTGGCTCGCCTCCCGACCCCGGTTGCGGGTCTGGAGCGCCCGGGTCCTGCCCTCGACAACCGCGTCCACCACCTCGAGGTGGCTGGGATTGTGGGTCAACAGGACACCGACATCGACCCCTTGGGGGGTCCGGTAGCTCCCTTCAGCGCCGTAGTGGTACTTGACATCGCCAGTGCTGGCGCCGCCCAGGTAGGCGCCACTCTCGAACTCCGCGATCATCTCCCCCAAGGAGCGGCCGACGATCCGGGCGGTCACGTTGAGGCGGCCCCGGTGGGCCATCCCCAGGACCACTTCCCGAGTACCCCCCTGAGCCAGCAGCGAGATGGTCTGCTCCAGGGTCGGCACCAGGGCATCCAGCCCCTCCAGGGAGAACGTGTGCTGGCCCAGGTAGGTCTTGCGCAGAAAGCGTTCGAAGGCGTCGACCTCGGCCAGCCGCCGGAACAGCTGGAGCTGCTGCTCGGGGGCGAGATCGACCCGGTGCGCCCCCGACTCGATCTGCTTTCGAAGCCAGACCCGCTGCTCGTGGCTGGAGATGTGCTCGATCTCGTAGGCGATGGTCCCGCAGTAGGTCTGACGCATGTGGGGGAGCGCCTCGGCCAGGGTGTCGCCGGGGACCATGACCCGCATCATCCAGGCGGGCACGGCAGCCATCAGATCGGGGGTGAGCTTGACCGTCTCGGGCTCCAGAGCCGGGTCCCCCGGCGGCTCGCTCCCGAGGGGGTCGAGGCGGGCCGCCAGATGGCCATGGGTGCGATGGGCCTTGACCAAGGACATCCCCGCCGCCACCGCGTACATCAGCTCCTGATTGGCGGGGAGGTTGGCGGCGCCCGAGGGTCCGGGGACCCGCGCCGTCGGCGCCGGCAGCGCCGCCAGCTCCACGCCCAGAGAGCGGGCCACAACCTCGTAGAAATGGTCATCTCCGGCCAGCAGCTGCTCGAGCCGGCGCAGCAGCATGCCCGACTCCAGCCCCTGGACCAGGCGGTGGTCGTAGGTGCTGGAGACCGTCATCACCGGCTCGACTCCGAGCTCCCGGGCCGCCTGGCGATCGAGCTGACTCATCCCGCTCGGCAGCCCGATCGCCCCCACCGCGATGATGGCCGCCTGTCCCGCCATCAGCCGGGGCACGGAAGCCATGGTGCCCACCCCTCCGGGATTGGTGAGAGTGATCGTGGCCCCCTCCAGGTCGTCCACCTGCAGCTGCCCCGATCGGGCTCGATCAACCAGCTCCTGGTATCGATCCATGAAGTCCGAGAACTCGAGAAGCTCCGCTCCCTTGATCACCGGCACCATCAGGAAGCGACCCCCGCCGCGTCGCTCCACGTCGACGGCGAGGCCCAAGTTCACTCCGCTCCGGGTCACCCGCTGGGGCACGCCTCCCTCCCGGGCGAAGCCGGTCGAGAAAACCGGAGCTTCTCGAGCCGCCCAGGTCAAGGCGAACGCGATCAGATGGGTGTAGGACACCTTCCGCTCCGGCAGCCGGGCGGACAGCGCGGAGTTGAGCTGGCGCCGGCGAATCTCGAGCACCCCGACCTCGAGGGTGCGGAAGCTGGTGGCGGTGGGCACGCCCAGGCTCTCCTCCATCGCCTCAACCAGCGCCAACCGGCTCCCCTTGATGGGCTCGCTGGACTGCCGTCCGGACGAGAGGGGCGTTCCCAGCGGCGCCGGAGCGATCACGTCCGCACCCCGAATCAGACCGTCCGGCCCGGTGCCCGCCACCAAGCCCAGATCGACCCCTCCGAGCGCCGCCCGGCGCCGGGCCAGAGGCGAGGCGTCGACCGACTCTCGAGCAGCCCCGTTGGCACCCGCCGGGGTGGCGGGCGGCCCGCTCGGGGGCGCCGGCGGGGGCTCGGCCCGGATCGACTCCGCGACCGCCCCCTGGAGCCGGGCGAGGATCGTCCCGGCCGTGGCCGTCTCTCCCTCGGGAACCAGAATCTCAGCGACCACGCCGCTGGCCGGTGCAGGGACTTCGGCGTCGACCTTGTCGGTCTGGATCTCGACCAGGGTCTCTCCGGCCTGGACCCGGTCCCCGACCTGCTTGAGCCAGCTTCCCACCGTCCCTTCAGTCACCGACTCCCCCATCTGGGGCAGCGGGACCGGGATCAGCTCATCGGCGCCGGCCGTCGCCGCAGGGATGTCGGGCCCCCGGCTGGCGCCGTCGCGGTCGGCTGCGACCGGCTCCAGCTCGATTTCGGCGAGCCCGGCGCCGACCGCGACGGTGGCGCCCTCCGCGGCGAGGATCTTCGCCAGCCGGCCTGACTCCGGAGCCGGAACCTCGGCGTCGATCTTGTCGGTTTGGACCTCTACCAGCGTCTCACCGGCCGTCACCTGGTCGCCGACGCGTTTCCGCCAGCTCCCAACCACCCCCTCCGTGACTGACTCCCCCATTTGAGGCAGCGTCACCGCCAGGGTTCTCTTCGACACCGGATCTCCTGCGCGAACGGCGGCCCGCGTTGCAGCTCGCGATCTCTTTGCTAACCAATTCAGTTAGCTCTATGTGAGATTCTAGGTGAGGTGAAAGTAGCCCCGGACCGGGGCTTGACTCCGGGGCCCCGAAGGCCCAAGATATTGCGCCTAGGGACTCGGACGACTACCACATGTTGTCCGGAAGCCACCTAGGCTCACCTCAATACCCCACTCGTCCTGCCAGGAGGGAATCCCAGTGGACCGATCTGCGACCGACCCAGAACCAGCCTCCCCCGCCTCGTCGAGGGCCGCCCAGCCCCCGACCAAGCGGGCGGCCGAGCCGTCCCCGGGACAGCCGGCGCGAGGCCTCGGCTTGCAGGTCGAAAGAAGATTCAGCAAACCCGGCACCCATCCCTTCGAGGCCATCGAATGGGAGCGCCGTAACGCCGTCATCGCGAACGAGAAGGGTGAGACCGTCTTCACCCAGGAAGATGTCGAGGTGCCCGCCTCCTGGTCGCAGCTGGCCACCAACGTGGTGGTCTCCAAGTATTTCCGCGGGCTGCAGGGCACCCCCCAGCGCGAGTCGAGCGTCCGTCAGCTGGTGGCCCGGGTTGCTGACACCATCCGGGACTGGGGCAGCCAGGGCGACTTCTTCGCCAGCCAAGAGGACCTGGACGCCTTTCACGCTGAGCTCTGCGCGATTCTGGTCAACCAGGTCGCCGCCTTCAACAGTCCGGTCTGGTTCAACCTGGGGGCCGATCCCAATCCCCAGGTGAGCGCCTGCTTCATCAATTCCGTCGAGGACACCATGACCTCGATTCTGACTTTGGCCAAGACCGAGGGGATGCTCTTCAAGCATGGCTCCGGCACGGGGACCAACCTCTCCTCGATCCGTTCCTCGGTGGAGCACCTGGCCAGCGGCGGGACCGCCAGCGGGCCGGTCTCATTTATGAAGGGCTTCGACGCCTTCGCCGGGGTGATCAAGTCAGGCGGGACCACCAGGCGGGCGGCCAAGATGGTGATCCTCAACGCCGACCATCCCGACATCGTCGACTTCATCAACTGCAAGGTCCGCGAGGAGCGCAAGGCTTGGGCATTGATCGAGGCCGGCTACGACGGGGCCTTCACCGGCGAGGCCTACGCGTCGGTCTTCTTCCAGAACTCCAACAACTCGATTCGGGTCACCGATGAGTTCATGCGCGCCTTCCTGGAGGACAAGGAGTGGCGCACCTACGCGGTCACCGACAAGAGCCGGGTTGTGGGCACCTTCCAGACCCGCGACCTCATGCGTCAGATCGCCGACGCGGCCTGGGCCTGCGGCGACCCCGGACTCCAGTTCGACACGACCATCAACGAGTGGCACACCTGCCCCAACTCGGGTCGGATCAATGCCAGCAATCCGTGCAGCGAGTTCGTGTTCCTGGACGACACCGCCTGCAACCTCTCCAGCATCAACCTGATGAAGTTCCTCGCCGAGGATGGCAGCTTCGACGTCGACAGCTACCGGCACACGGTCCGGATCATGCTCACGGCGATGGAGGTGATGGTCGGTTTCGCCACCTATCCCACTCCCCAGATCACCGCCAACAGCCACAAGTTCCGTCCCCTTGGCCTCGGCTACGCCAACCTGGGCGCGGTGCTGATGGCGCTCGGCCTGCCCTACGACAGTCCGCAGGCCCGGGACTACTCAGGAGCGCTGACCGCGATCCTCACCGGGGAGGCCTACGCGCAATCGGCCAGGATCGCCAAGGAAGTCGGACCCTTTGAGGGCTACGAGATCAATCGTCAGCCGATGCTTCGGGTGATGGAGAAGCACCGCGGCGCGGCCTACAAGATCTCCGACGAGCACGCCCCGGCACTCCTGCTGGCGGCCGCCCGGAAGGCCTGGGACGACGCCCACGAACTGGGCGCCGTGCACGGCTATCGCAACTCACAAGCGAGCGTGCTCGCGCCCACCGGCACCATCTCGTTCATGCTCGACTGTGACACCACCGGGGTGGAGCCGGACATCGCCTTGGTCAAGTACAAGAAGCTGGTCGGCGGCGGTCTGCTCAAGATGGTCAACGGTACGGTGCCTTCGGCACTGCGCAAGCTGGGCTACGGCGAGGAGTCGACCTCGGCCATCCTGGCCTACATCAACGAGCACGACACAATCGAGGGAGCTCCTCACCTCCGCGAGGAGGACCTGGCCGTGTTCGACTGCGCCTTTCCGCCCGCCAACGGGCAGCGCTCGATCACCTGGCAGGGGCATGTCCGGATGATGGCGGCGGTTCAGCCATTCATCTCCGGCGCGATCAGCAAGACGGTCAACCTTCCCCAGGATTCCACTCCGGAGGATGTTGAGCGGGCCTACACCGACGCCTGGAAACTGGGGCTCAAGGCAGTTGCGGTCTATCGCGACGGCAGCAAGCGTAGCCAGCCGCTCTCCACGTCCCGCAAGCAGGCAACCTACAGCGGCCAGGAGGTGGCCGAGCCGGCCGCTCGACCGGCCCGGCACCGGCTTCCCTCGGAGCGAGCTGCCATCACCCACAAGTTCGACATCCAGGGTCACGAGGGCTACCTGACCGTGGGCCTCTACGAGGACGGCCAGCCGGGAGAGATCTTCCTCAAGATGGCCAAGGAAGGCAGCACCCTGAGCGGGATGATGGACTCCTTCGCCACCTCGGTCTCGGTGGCCCTCCAGTACGGGGTGCCGCTCCGGCTCTTCTGCGCCAAGTTCGCTCACACCAGGTTCGAGCCTGCCGGTTACACCGGCAACCCCGAGATCCCGATCGCGAAGTCGATCGTCGACTACATCTTCCGGTGGCTGGCAGCCCGTTTCCTCTCCGCCGAGGATAGGGACGCGCTGGGAATCATCAGTCGCCGCGAGGAATCCGCTGACCTGGCCGCGGTGTCCGGCGGGGCCGCCGCCCCAGCCCTGCATCAGCTGTCCTCCGCCCCTGGACAGGCCAGCGCCAAGCAGGTGTTTTCCGAAATTACCTTCCGTAACCAGGAGGATGCGCCCTCCTGCTCGGATTGCGGTTCGCTGATGGTTCGCAATGGCGCATGCTACAAATGCATGAACTGCGGAAGCACGTCGGGCTGCTCCTGATCTGGAGGCATTTGCGTATTTCGCCGCTGGCGTTTGCGCATTAGCCGACGGACCGCAAAAGCGACGCCTGGGAAGCAATTCCTGGGCGTTTTGCTTTGCAAGGGGGCTATTTCGGGCGCTAAGGCTCGGCCACAGTCCGGAAATTGGTGCCACATACAGGGCGGAAGCCACACCTTGGGCGCGTGGCGACCACGGAGGGGACAGCCGGAGTTCGACGGTCGGCTAAAACCTGGCTATGGAGCGCGAGCGGGCGCGGCCGGAGCGGTGGCGCCGGCGGCGGGTTGTGGTGCGGACAACTCAGGGACCTGATGGCGCGCCCGATGCTTCCGTCTGCCACGCACCACGGCCTGAGCCGCTTTGGCGACATCCCGCTGTGCCTTCAGCCGCAGGTAGAGATTGTTGGCGACCCACATGCAGGCGGCGAGCAGGGAGAAGCTCGGCAATCCCCTCATGTGAAACAGCCCCTTGGTGAGGCCGATGACGTCAGGGTTCTTGAAGGTGGAGTAGCCACGCTCCACGTTGCTCCGCTTCGCATAGGCCGTCTCCCAGTCCTTCGTGCCCCAGATCGGGTACTGATGGGTCAGTGGGGCATAGGCGGCTTTGAAGGTGGCCGTCTTGAGGCAGCAGGCCTCATCATCGCCGTGCTCGCCTGCGCACGCCACCAGCGTCCGGTCCCGGCTGCGCATGGACCCGGGAACCCTGGGGCAACCCAGCCGTCCCTGCGGTTTCTTGGTTCGCCGGGCCAGAGGCGACATGACTCGAGTTTGGTCAGGGCGCGGCCTGCCGAAGGGAAGCAGCGCGTATTGCTGCCGTTCGGCGATGTACTTCCTGAACTGCTTGATCTTCCACTCCGGCGCACTCACGCCCGGTCGCTCCAGGTACCAGAGGCGTTCCGGCAATTGCGGAAGATAGGGCCAGCCTTGGAGCACCAGGCATCCGCGAAAATCGGCGTACCGGGCCCCTTGCGCGTCCTTCAAATCAAAAGTTGGCATGATCCCGAGAGACCGCTGCCCGTTCAGCCAAGGAGTGCCGCCGCTGTAGCCCCGGTCGCTGATCATCTCCTCCACCATGCATCCGTCACCAGACATGCGTTCGAGCAGGCGCAGGGCCACTGGCACATCGGGACCATTTGCGGGTATGCAGTGAGCCGCGTACACGTAGCTCACGTTGTCCGCACTCCCGCCGATGGTGATGCACTCGTAGCCGAACACCTTCTTGCGCTCTTTGGCGGCGCTCGCGGTCAGGGCCCGGGGCGCGTCCTTGTCGACTTTCCCCAATTCACGCACTCGCCACCTGGCATCCGGATCCGCCGCGCGCACTCCTCGACCCATCCGGACTTGTGAGACAGGGCGACAGTCGGCATCTATGTCAGTCGTGTCAACCGTGTAGGGCGACCCAGGGGGTTGTGGAGGCGCGGTACCCACCAGCAATTGAGCCGCGAGCTCGAATTGGGCCTCATCATGCGTGGTGGCACCGAGCAATCCGCGAAGATTCGCCGCTTGCCGAGTGGCGCGCCGCCCAGCCCGGATCAGACGATCGTCGCGCCTCTTCCACCTGAGGTTCGCCGCCTCGTCTGATTCGCCTTCTCGCTTCTTCCTGGTGTACCGGCGATGGGTTTTGCCGAGTCCGTTGGCAATGGCCTCATAGGCCCTATACAGCTCCCACTGATCGGGGGGAGGGGGCGCCGGCAAATGCTGGTGGGTCGGGCCAATCGGAACGCCGTAGACCCGCTTCAATTGCCCGGCACTTGCGTTTCGATAGAACCGGGCAAGCCGAGTCAGCGTGTTGGGCCCTGCTTCCATGCCCATGTAGACGAGGCCGCCCAGCACCAGTCGGCTGGAAAGTAGCGGCCGGCCCCGAAGTGGCCGGATCGCCTGGTCGAGTGAGTCCAGAAACCGCGCCTGTGGCCGCAGGAAGTAGGTCTCCACCGTGTTCAGGTAGTCCCCATCCATCAGGGATGGTCTCCGCTACGGGACGGCCGGTCTACAGCGTAGGGTTCAAGCTCCGCGAGCCCTCCAAGAAGGCGGGCGTTGTAAACAGGATCGGCTGGGGGAGCTGGACAGCGACGCATAAGGTCCTCGAGGCCGTGCATGGACCGAAGACCTGCCGCACTCAGGAAGACGTGCAGGTCACGCCAACTGCCGAGCAGCTCGAGCTTCCATGCCTTCCGCAGGCGGGCTGTGGACAGTTCTAAGCCGGGGTGCTGCGGTCGCAGACGACGCTTCAGCAGGTCGTTCAACTCGTTCGACCGGCCGAATTCCGCCGGCGGAACTCCACCACCTATGAGTGCCCCGCCACCAGCGGAACGGGCGAGGTCGGCCAGTTCGGCCTGATACCGGACCAAGACCGGCACCTGGCGCTCGTGCTTGGGACGGGTCATGTTGACCCACAACCCCGCTCCAGGACGCCAATGGACGTCGGTCCCCGCGATGAAGCGGCAGTCGGCTCCGTCCGCGCCAGCCCCACGACCAAGGAGTAGCAGGGCTCGGACATGGTTGCGGGTTTGGGGATTGCGGAACGTGTCCGCCGCCGACAGGGCGATATCAAAGTCACGGTCCGAGAGCGGCCCCAGCTCGGTCTGCGGTCCAGCAGGCGTTTTGGGCAGAAAGAGGTCGGGGAACCCTCCCCGGAAGGACCGAAGCTGGGCCATGAAAGACAACTGCGATCTCCGATTGGTGTGGCCCTCGGAGAGCAACGCCGATCTTTCGATCGTCGTGTCGTCCAGTGCATGGTCGGGATTGAGTCGATTTGGCGCATCCCCCGCCAGCCAGTACACATGGCGCGCCAGGGCCGCCCGCCTGGTGGTGAGAAGCCTCCAGTGATCGGTCAGCGCACGAGGGTCAGCAGCGAGAATCTCCGCGTAGAGCGGGAAGGCCTGCTGCCATTGCTCCTCGTTCGAGGCTCTCTTGGGGCGGTACGACCTGTCGGCGACCGCCCGGTAGGTGTGCCCCTCAGGCAGCGTCAAAAGACGCTCCAGGGACTCGGCGAGCCGCTGAACGGCTACGCCAGGCAAGCACCCCCGGTCTGGTGGCTGACTCCACCGCCAAGGACGTCCTGAGCGTACCCAAGAGGGAGCACGAGCTCGCCTCGGCAGAGAATCCTGCCGAATCTTGGGTCTTTAGCCTGGGTCTGCATGGCAATCTCAGGCTTTCATTTAAAAATTGCGTCGTCAAATGCTCTCCGACGCGGCCCGGTGCGGCTCGACTTCGACCCACCGCGGCGACCAATTCGAGAATCGACGATGTAACAAAGTCGTCACTGGGCCACGGGACAGCCGACGAACGCCGGCCGGGCCAGTCCGGGACTCGCTCACGGCGCTCCCCTGAGCCCGACCCGGTCTGAGCCAAACTGGCCGTCCACCATCGGCTGAGGCGACGAGGTCGCGTGAAACCCGATCTGACTGGGTGCCGCAGGCGGGCTCCACAACCGCGCCAAGCCGGCGTCGACGACTACCGGTCTCCCTTCATCCATGTACCGACCAAGACCGCGGCTGACCACGAGCTGCAGCCGCTGCTCCAGCCGCCGGCAACCAGGCGAGTGCGGGTGGTCGAAGACCAGCGACCGGAGCGCCCCGCCGTCCACGGTGAGCTCGCCCTGAATCCCCAGGCTTGCGAGGAGCTTGGGAAGCAGGTGCGACTCCGCAATCGCCAGATGCTCCTCCTGGGTGTAGGCGGGAACTTCCACGAACTGGAGGCGGTCCTGGAGGGGCAGGGGGATCGCTGCCCGCTCGTTGGCCGTGGCTACGAACACGGCCGCTGAGAGGTCGATCCGGATCTCGCCGAGAAAGTGGTCCTGGAAGGCCGAGTTCTGGGTCGGGTCGAGAAGAGCCAGGAGCACCGGCACCGGGGAGCGGTGGGAGTCGCGGCTCACCTTGTCGAGCTCGTCCAGCAGGAAGACGACCTGGCTGGGGTGAGCGTGGGAGGCACGAAGCCGGCGAACCACGCCACCGGGTCGCGACCGCAGGTAGGTCCGCTCGGCTCCCACCAGGCCGATGTCGTCGGCGCCGCCCAGAGGCAAGACCTCCAGTCGCCGACCCATCGCCCCAGCCGCCGAGTACAGGAGTCTGGACTTGCCCGTGCCAGGCGGTCCCACGAGGCACAGAGAGCGCCCGGTGGCCGCCGGCTGCCCGCGGCGCCTCTGCCACTCGGTGGTGACCAGGAAGTCCATCAGCGCACGCTTTGCCTCCTCCAGGCCGAAGTGACCGCCATCCAGATGCTCTCGGGCCCTCACGAGGTCGATCGCCGGGACGGGCGGGGCCTTCCAGACCAGGTCCAGGACGATCTCGGCCGCCTCCCGATTCCCAGCTCCGTGAGTGCCCGACGACTGGGCCAGATCGCGCTGCACGACCTGCTTCACTTCCTTGGGCAAGGCCGCCGCCTTGATCCGTCCATCCATGCTTGTGGTTGTACCGAGGTCTCGCTCCCTACTACGCCGAGTGGTATATCTCCGGGAGAGTCTCTCAAGCGTTGGCAGCCGGTCAGGCCAGTAGGCGGCGTTCAGCAGCGCGAGGCGCGCGTACTCGTCGGGCTCCAGGTCAGCAACGAGCCTGTCGGCAAGTTCATCCGGGGGAACCTGGCTGACGTCTGAGCCCGTAGTTCGGGCCCGCGAGCCCCTACCCCTGGCGCGGACTCGGGCCGCGATCCGGTGCAATCTGGTGAGGTCAGCCTCGGTCGCGACACCCGGCGGGGCGATCTCCTCTACCTCGACCAGCAGCGCCGGGTACGTCTGAACCACTCGAATGGCTCGGACCCGCCGCAGGCTGCAGGACCGCGCCCGACGGATCGGCCCAAAGTCCTCTCGGCTCAAGCCGTCGACGACCGCGAGGGTTGCCATCGTCGGGAGACCGCTTGAATGGAAACGCGATCTGGGAATGAGTACCAGCTCCCCTCCCCCGTCGGGGAGCTCCGCCAGCGCCGCCGACTCCTCATCCCAGTTCCCGTGGACGACGTGGTCCTCACCGGGCAGGACTGCCTCATCGACCAGGATGCCCGGGTAGACACCCGGAGAACTGAGACCCGGTCCATCCGTCGGATGTACCCGCGGTGGTGTGCCGCAGGGAGCAGGAGTCGAGTCGGGAACGCTTGCCGGTAGGTCGCTCAGGGCCGTCGCCCGCAAGACATCCTGCTTTGAGGGCGGGTGCAGGCGGAACTGACTGGGCCAGTGGCCGCCACGAGACTTGCTGTTGGACACGACTTCGCCCCTGTATGGGTTGGGTAGCGAGGACAGGAACTATAACATGTCTAAGTAGCACATCAGACTCGGCAAGGCAAGCCAGCCGTCTACACTCGCGCGCATATGACAGGGGCGCGCTCTACGGGCAAATCGTCAGATCCCAAACTCCGCGTCGAGGAGTTGAAGCGCGAATACGCTCGCCTGGGGGAGGTCCTCAAGGAGGCGCGTGTAGTCCGGAGACGCCTGGCGGCGCTAATCCAGGCTCTGGATGCTGAACTGGCGAACTCAGTGGATTCCGACTTGCCAGCTGCCGTCCGTAAAGCGGCGGCTCTCCAGGGCACGACCATCGCAGAAGCTGCGGCGGTCATTCTCAGCCAGAGCGGTCCGATGCGCCTCGCTGACCTGGTCACTCAACTCCAGAATGCTGGCAAACTCAGACGATCTGAGTGGGCCTACTCGACTTTGTTTACCACGCTGGGTCGGGACAGGCAATTCGCCAAGGTCACCGGCCGTCGTGGATATTGGATGCTGACGGCCAAGTCGGGTGAGTCACGGATTGGGAATCATAGTCAAGTCCCATCGAGTGGTGTAAAAGCGGGCGGAAGTCGGGATAGGTTCATCAGGCCGCTAAGCCGGCAGTGAGGGGGTTGGTAAGGCGGTCCTGGTTGGCGGGGTCCAGCCGGGCCATGGACTGTTGGGAGAAGTGGCAGCGTCCGTCCTGCCACTCGTCGTGCTGCTCCTGCAGCACCGCGGTGGAGAGCCGCAGCAGGGAAGCGCTGTTGGGGAAGATGCCCACCACCTTGGCCC
>DATLRH010000007.1:0-40422 GCA_035534755.1 Candidatus Dormiibacterota bacterium | reverse complement strand
CAGGGCGTCGAGTGGCATGCTAGAGGGGGTCATCGTGTTCTCCTAGTCTGTGAAAGGGTCTGGTTGCACGGTGGCCTTTTTCATGCCCGACTCGAGCACGGTCCCGGCCCCGCTTTTACACCACTCTATGGGGCACGACCTCATGACGCACTACGAGGGTGGGGTAGCGGCCGCCGCAGGCGCTTCCGACGCTGGCGCGGTACGGGTGCGCGCACGCACGATGTCGCGCATCGACACCAAGCCGACCATACTTCCCTGCTCGTCAACGACGACAAGGTGGCGGAAATGACCCTTGATCATCTCCTCGGCGGCGGTGTCAAGGTCCCAGTTCGTGGTCGCCGTGCGCGCCTCGAAGGTCATGCAGGCCTCCACCGGGGTGGCTTCGGGGTCGCGCCGGTCGGCGACCGCTCGCATAACGTCGCGCTCGGTGATGATGCCCGGCCCGGGGAGGCGTTCGTCGACCACGACCGCCGCGCCTACGTGGCGCTTCAGCATCAGGCGAGCAGCCTCAGCGACGGTGACGGCGGTCCCCACCACCAGCAGGTCTGCAGACATTGCGTCTTTGACGCGCACGGAGCCCTCCGCGCGCAGTGTACTACCACCGGCCGAAGCCGGCTCAAGGCGGCGCCGCGGTCGACCGCCTGCTACGCGACCTCGGCTCGGTGACCACCTTGATCGGGCGCTCGCGGGGGGTGAGCGCCGTTCCCCGCTCTCACAGACTCCGTCCTTCGGGGTGCCAATTAGATGGGCAGTCTCAGCGCTTAGCTAGTCTCCTGTTCCCGAAATAGGCTCCCTGTTGGAGGCCGGTCCCAAAGGTCACCCCGCATCGTCGGACGAAGTCCGACTGAGGCGCCCCGGGAAAGCTTGAGACTCCATTCGTTGAGAGGATGGAGCGCTGACAAGCATGAGGAAGTACCCGCGGGAGCTGCGGGAGCGGGCGGTGCGCCTGGCGCTGGAGCCCGGAGGCCGGTACAACTCGGAGTGGGCCGCGATTGAGTCGATCTCGGCCAAGTTGGGGGTGACTGAGGAGAGGCTGCGGAGGTGGGTGCGCCGACTCCAGGTGGACGGTCGTCTGCGATCTGGAGAGACCACGCTGGAGCGGGAGCGGGAGGTTCGGGAGCTGCGGCGGGCCAATGAGATTCTGAGAGCGGCATCCCCTTTTTCGCCCGGGAGCTCGGCCCGAGACCGACCAAGCCGTGAATTTCATTGCCGACAACCGGGAGGGCTGGGGAGTTGATCCGGCCGGGTGCTGCAGTTCCCCCCGGCCACCCACTACGCCACCAGCGGCAGGCTGCCTTCGGCCCGGCTGATCCGGGGCCAGGATCTGAAGCCGCAGATCCAGCCGGTCTGGGAGAGGAACTTCCGGGTCTACGGAGCCGACAAAGTGTGGGCCAAGCTGCTGCGCGAAGGTTTCCGTGTGGCGCGCTGCACGGTGGAACGGCTCATGTGGGAGCGGCCGCACCGGGCTCTGGGCGGCCAATCCCCCGCAACCCCTTCCACGCCCGCCGCATGGCCCGGTCGGAGGGACTGGATGTAGCGGTCCACTACCGTGCCGATCACGGCCGGGTGGACCAGCAGTGCCGAGTTACCCCCTGCTACCTGAGCCGACTCCGCCACATCGGGGTGGGAAGGACCCATGCCCGCCTGACGGTCCGATTCCCGTTGGCCACCAAGCATGTCCGCGGGTTCCGTGCGGACCGGTCGCTGCTCCGCGATCTGGTACTCGATCCCGCCCGCAATTACCAACCGCTGGGAACCCCCCGGGCTGCCTAGAGTTGTCCACGATGTCCTGAGACACCAGAGTGGCGCGCCCAGAGGGATTTGAACCCCCGCTCCCAGATCCGTAGTCTGGTGCTCTATCCGGGCTGAGCTATGGGCGCAGGCGCGAATTGGATTCTAGTGACTCGGTCGCGCCGGTCATTCTGTCGAGAGAGTTGCCAGCCTTTGCTCCAGGGCGCGGGTGGCCGCAATTCGGCAACCGAGCTGGTCGAGCACCGCATCCAGCTCTTCGCGGAGAGTGGCGTCCAATGTCACCGGGTGGTTGTCGAGTTCGCGCAGTAGCGCCGAGAGCTGGAGTGCTTTCTGTTCGATCTTGGCCACCGTCTGCCGGGCGTCCAAATCCAGCCCGTACGGCGATCCCACCAATTCCACCAGGCCACCCTCCATGGCGGGGTCAACTGGCCCCGGGATACTGTCGCTGCCCGAGACAACGGCGTCTCCGGTCATGCTATCGCTGCGGCCGCCCCCTGGGGCGTCGAGGAGTCCGGCGGGAGTACTCATCGTTGGCGGGAGTGAGCCGAGTGCTCACACCGCCGCCGGGCGGCGCCGGAGGGGGTCGGTCAAAAGGTGGATTAGCCGGACCAGGACGAGTGCGGCCAGGGTGTAGATGACCAGGGCCAGCAGGGCCGCCCAGTCGGTCGTGTGCCCGACCGGAGGGACGCCGGGACGAAAGATCGCGCTGAATGGGCTGGCCAGGGCTCCACCCACCCGGTCTACGACGGCGACGAAGCCGCCGCTTCCAATCGCGGCGGCCCGGAAGAGGAAGTCCAGGCCCAAGAACAGATCGACCACGGCCACACTCAGGAGGATCAACTCGCTGATCCGGAAGCCGCCCCGCCTACCGCGCGCCGGGCGGGCCGGCGGGGGGGTGGTCTGAGTAGGATTCACCGGCTCCGGGTCCATCGACCCGCTCGGAAGTGGCGCAGCTTCGTACTGCGGCGGTGTCTGTACCTGCTGACTCATCGCATCTCCTCCCTGCTCAGTCCGAACGCAACCTCACTTGAGGGTTATCGCCACCCTCTCTTAGTCTCAACGGGTCGAGCGGGTGGCCGTTTCAGTCCGCGCTGGCGGGACCAGGGACGGCAGCCGAGGTTGCCGGCGGGGTGGGGCCAACCGGCGGCAGGCGTCCGCCCAGCGGCGATTGGATATACTCGGCGCCGCGCTGCGGCGGCCCCGCAACCGGCTGGCGCGGATGGCGAAATGGTAGACGCGCGGGGCTTAGAACCCCGTGGGGCAACCCGTCCGAGTTCGATCCTCGGTCCGCGCACCATTAGCCTTACCTAAGAGATCCATGACCCCAACTAAAACGGTCGACCCCGAATTGGAGGTCGGCGTCGAACGCCTACCCGGTTCCCAGGCGCGGTTGACCGTGGAGGCAGCTCCTGAAGAGGTGGCCCGCGCCCTGACCTTGGCTCTAGGCCACTTGGGCAGACAGTATCGGCTCCCCGGATTCCGACCTGGAAAGGCCCCCGCCGCAGTCGTCGAGCGGGCGGTGGGGTGGGAGGCGCTGCGCCAGCATGCGATTGACGACCTGCTGCCCGAAGTCTGGGCCCGGGCGATCGCCCAGGTAGGACTCGAGCCGGTCGCGGCCCCTGAGGTCAGCGAGGTGGAGTTGGAGCGGGGTGAGCCGTTCCGCTTCGCGGCCCAGGTCGTCATCCGTCCCGAGGTCCAGCTCGGAGAATACCGCAAGATCAGAGTACCGGTCGCCAGCCCGGAGGTCTCGGAGGAGGACGTTGACGGTACCCTGGCGGCGCTCCGGGAGCGCTACGCCCAGCTCGAGGACGCCAGTGAGCGTGAGGCGAGAAGGGGCGACGTCATCTCGGCGGAGCTGACCATGCGCCATGAAGGCGAGCTGGTGGGAACCGCAGACCAGCCCCAGAGCCTTGACCTGGAGCGTGGAGACCTGCTGCCGGGGATGGTGGATCAGCTACTGGGGGCCCGGGTGGGGGAGACCGTTGAGGTGACCCTGACCCTTCCCGAGGAGTACGGTCGGGCGGAGTTGAGGGGGGAGTTGGTCGTCATCACGGTCCTGGTCAAGCGGATCCAGGCCAAGGAACTTCCGGCCTTGGATGACAACTTGGCCGCCATCGCCGGTCACGGAGAAAGTTTGGCCGAACTCCGGCAGTTCGTTCTCGAGCAGCTCCTGGAGGAAGCCCGCCTCGAGGCCGAGCATGCTCAGGAGGCCAAGACCCTGGAGGAGCTGGTCGCCGCCTCCCGGGTCGAGGTGCCCGAGGCGATGATTCAGGCCGAGATCGACCGCCAGATCAAGGACCTGGAGCTCCGGCTCTCCGCCTCGGGGGTCTCTTTAGAGCAGCTGCTGGCGGCCGACTCCAAGCAGCTGGAACAGCTGCGCGGGGAGCGCCGACAGCCGGCGGTCGAGAGGGTGCAACTTGAGCTGATCATGGAGGAGGTGGCCCGCAAGGAGGGGCTCCAGGTCAGCGATCAGGAGGTGGACGAGAACCTGGGCCGGATATTCTCCAAGGCCGCCTCCAAGGAGACTCGGCGCCGCGCCCGCGAACCGCTCCGCCGCGAGTTGCTTCTGGGTCGCTCCCGGCGGCTGGTGGCAGCGCTGGCCCGGGGGGAGTCGGAGCCGGAACCCCTCACGGGATAGTTTCCAGACCCCTGGGTATACTCGGCCTACTGGCCAGCTCGGGGTCGGTCCCGACCATCCGGCGAAATCAGGAGGAGACCATGGCCCTCGTTCCGATGGTCATCGAGACAACCAGCCGGGGTGAGCGCGCATTCGACATCTACTCGCGTCTGCTCAAGGACCGGATCATCTTCGTCGGGACCGCGATTGACGACCAGATCGCCAACTTGGTGATGGCCCAGATGCTCTACCTAGAGAGCGAGGATCCCGAGCGCGACATCAATCTCTACATCAACAGCCCGGGCGGATCGGTCTCGGCCGGGCTGGCGATCTACGACACCATGCAGTACGTCAAGCCCCGGGTGAGCACTTTCTGCATGGGGCTGGCCGCCTCCTTCGCCTGCCTGCTCTTGGCGGGCGGCGACAAGGGGCTCCGCTTCAGCCTGCCCAATACCAGAATCATGATGCACCAGCCTTCCGGAGGGTTCCAGGGCCAGGCTTCTGACATCCAGATTCAGGCCCAGGAGATCCTCCGCCTGCGCCGGATCCTGGACCAGATTCTGGCCCACCACACGGGCAAGCCGGTGGACCAGATCACCCGCGACTCCGACCGCGACTTCTACATGTCGCCCGATGAGGCGCTGGAATACGGCCTGATCGATCACATCATCACCGGCCACCGCGGGCTGGAGCGAGTGATCGCCGCCGAAGAGGAGCCGGCGGCAGCGGAGCCGGAGCCGGTCGGGAGCGCCGCGTCCGGAGCCGAGAAGAGTTCACCCGGCCGCTAGTCGGCGGGGCACAGAGAGGATCCAGGTGACCCTGCGAGAGACCCGGAGCCCCAGGTCGCGGCGGGATCTCCGCCGCCAGCCATTGCTGGTCCGGGAAACCGGACGGCGCTGTGATTTCTGCGGCCGGCTGACCACCACCGTGGCAGTTGCCTCAGCTCCGGAGGCGCGCGGCGCCTTGATCTGCCCCAGCTGCATCGAGAGGGCGGCCCGGGAGCTGCTCCGGCCGGGGGGAGGGGACGCCGCGTGACCGAGCGCGAGGATCGCCGCCGGCACACTAGGTGCTCCTTCTGCAACAAGGGCCAGGAGCAGGTTCGCAAGCTGATCGCCGGGCCTGGTGTCTACATCTGTGACCAGTGCATCGAGCTCTGCCAGGAGGTGCTCGAAGAGGACTCCCGGGTCACTCCGGTTCGCCGCCAGCGAAGCAGCGTGGTGCCCAATCCGCAGGCGATCTGGACCTCACTCAATCAGTACGTGGTTGGTCAGGACCAGGCCAAACGGGTTCTCTCGGTCGCGGTCTACAACCACTACAAGCGGATCAACAGCGCTCGCGACGCTGGCGACGTGGAGCTCCAGAAGTCGAACGTCCTCCTGGTCGGCCCGACCGGCTGCGGCAAGACTCTGCTGGCCCAGACTCTGGCCCGGATCCTGGATGTCCCGTTCTCGATCGCCGACGCCACCTCGCTCACCGAGGCGGGCTACGTCGGGGAGGACGTGGAGAACATCCTGCTGCGACTGATCCAGGCGGCCGACTTCGACATCGCAAGAGCCGAGCGGGGGATCATCTACATCGACGAGATCGACAAGATCTCCCGCAAGTCAGACAACCCCTCGATCACGCGGGACGTCTCCGGGGAGGGGGTCCAGCAGGCCCTGCTCAAGATCCTCGAGGGGACCGTCGCCAATGTTCCTCCCCAGGGGGGCCGCAAACATCCCCACCAGGACTTCATTCAGATCAACACCGCCAACATCCTCTTCCTCTGTGGCGGGGCCTTCGACGGCCTGGAGCGGATCATCGACCAGCGGGTCGGCCAGCGGACGATCGGCTTCGGCAGTGCCCAGTCGGGGTCTCGCAACAAAGAGAACGCCAGGATCCTCCACGAGCTGTCGGCCCAGGACCTGCTCCGCTATGGGCTGATCCCGGAGTTCGTGGGACGGCTTCCGATCACCGTCACCCTGGACTGCCTCGACGAGGAAGACATCACCCGGGTGCTGACCGAGCCCAAGAACGCCTTCGTCAAGCAGTACCAGAGGTTCTTCGCCCTGGATGACGTCGAGTTGGTCTTCGAGGAGGGTGCCCTCCGAGCCATCGCCCGCAAGGCGCTCGAGCTGGGCACTGGCGCACGGGGGCTGAAGAGCATCCTGGAGTCGGTCCTGCTCAACAGCATGTTCGACGTACCCTCCCATCCCGAGATCAAACGCTGTCTTATCACCGAACGTTCCATCCTGGAGGCGACCGAGCCGGAGCTGTTCCGCGACGAGGAGACCCAGGCCGCCTCGGCCTGACCACGGACGACCGACCCTGTACCCTCCAGTTAGACTGGAAAGCCATTCCAGCTGAGTTGCGCCGCGGCGCGCGCCAGCGCCGTGAGGAGCTGAAGAGTGTCAATCGCTAGCCTTTTGGGATACCCGCGCATCGGGCGAGCCCGGGAGTTGAAACGAGCCCTCGAGGGCTACTGGTCGGGACGGCTCTCAGCCGAGGAGCTGGAGGCCCAGGCGGCCAACCTCAGGGCGGAGCGCTGGCGCCTCCAGCGCGACGCTGGGATCGATCACATCCCCAGCAACGATTTCTCGCTCTACGACCATGTCCTGGATGCGGCCCTGACGGTGGGGGTCGTTCCCGAGCGATTCGGCTGGTCAGGGGGAGCTCCGGACCTTGACCTCATCTTCTCCATGGCCCGTGGCCGGGGGGGCGCGGCCGAGGTGGCGCCGCTGGACATGACCAAATGGTTCGACACCAACTACCACTTCCTGGTGCCGGAGCTGGCCACCGACCAGACCTTCAGTCTGGCCTGGCGCAAGCCGATCGACGAGTTCCTGGAGGCGAAGGCCCTGGGGATCATCACTAGGCCCGTGCTGCTCGGCCCGGTGACCTTCCTGCGGCTCAGCCGGGGAGCCCGGCCCGGGGCCGCTAACCTGGAGTTTCTCCCAAGCTTGCTGCCGGTCTATCGGCAGCTGCTCTCGGAGTTGCGCCAGGCTGGGGCCGAGTGGGTCCAGCTCGACGAGCCCTGCCTTAGCCAGGACCTGCCGGTGGCGGCCCTGGAGGCGCTCGAGCAGGCCTACCAGGGGCTGAGCCAGGCGGCGCCCGGACTCAAGCTGTTGCTGGCCTCCTACTTCGCCAGCATGGCCGGCAATCTGACCACCGCCCTGGCCCTGCCGGTTGACGCGGTCCACCTCGACCTGGTTCGTGGGGGGGCCGACCTGGATCCAGCCCTGGAGCGGATCCCCGAGGCGATGGCGCTCTCCCTCGGAGTCGTCGACGGCCACAACGTGTGGCGCACCGATCCCGATCGAGCCCTGGGCCAGATCAACCGCGCCGTTGCCAAGATCGGGGAGGACAGGGTCATGGTGGCTCCCTCCTGCTCCCTGCTGCACGTGCCGGTGAGCCTGGCCGGGGAGAGCGCCCTGGACCCCGAGGTTCGCTCCTGGCTCGCCTTCGCGGAGGAGAAGCTGGCTGAGGTGACGTGCCTGGCCCGCGCCAGCCGGGGAGAGGCCGAGTTCGTCGCCCAGCTGGACGCCAGCCGGCGCGCCTGTGCCGACCGACGCCGCTCGCCGCGGGTCACCAATGCTGCCGTGCAGGCTCGCGCCGCCCGCGTCAGCGACGACCAGCTGACCCGTCCCGGCGACGGACCGGCGCGCCGCCTGATCTGGCGCCAGCGCGTGTCCCTGCCGCCGCTGCCCACCACTACCATCGGCTCCTTCCCGCAGGTCGCCGAGCTCCGGCAGGCCCGGGCTCGGCTGCATCGCGGCGAACTGGACCAGGCGGGCTACGACCAGCTGATGGAGGCCGAGATCCGTCGGGTGGTGCGGTTCCAAGAGGGGGTCGGTCTTGACGTCCTCGTCCACGGGGAGCCGGAGCGGAACGACATGGTGGAGTACTTCGCCGAGCACCTGGACGGGTTCGTGACCACGAGCCAGGGCTGGGTGCAGTCGTATGGATCTCGGTGCGCCAAACCGCCGATCGTCTACGGGGACGTCTCCCGCCCGGAGCCGATCACGGTGCGTTGGTCCGTCTTCGCCCAGAGCCTCACCGACCGGCCGGTGAAGGGGATGCTGACCGGTCCGGTCACCATTCTGCAGTGGTCCTTCGTCCGCGACGACATCGCCCGCAGCCAGACCTGCGCCCAGATTGCACTCGCCCTGCGCGACGAGGTGGCCGATCTCGAGGCGGCCGGGATCAGCGTGATCCAGATCGATGAACCGGCCCTCCGCGAGGGGCTGCCGCTCCATCGCACCGAGCAACCGGCCTACCTCCGCTGGTCCATCGACAGCTTCCGTCTGACCGCCGCGGGAGCCGGCGCCCAGACCCAGATTCACACCCACATGTGCTACTCGGAGTTCGAGGACATCATGGATTCGATCGCCGAGCTTGACGCCGACGTGCTCTTCATCGAGGCGGCCCGATCGGCGATGACCCTGCTCCAGGCCTTCGCCGACCACGGTTATCCCAACGAGGTGGGACCAGGCCTTTACGACATCCACTCTCCCGCGGTGCCCTCGGTGGAGGAGATGGTGGTCCGGCTGCGCAAGGCGGCGACCGTGATCCCTCCCGATCGACTGTGGGCCAACCCCGACTGCGGGTTGAAGACCAGGGGCTGGGCCGAGGTCGAGCCGTCCTTGCGCAACATGGTGGGGGCCGCCCGACAAGTTGCGGCCGAGCTGGCGGCGGTCTTTCCGCTCAGCTCCTAGCCGGGCGCCCGGGACGTCCGGTGGAAGCTGCCTACCAGCCTGAGGCAACCGAGCGTCGGTGGCGCGCCCGGTGGGCCGAGATTGGGCTCGGCGAGGCTGACCCGAGCAGCTCGAAGCCGGCCTTCTCGATCGCCCTGCCCCCCCCCAACATCACCGGTTCCTTGCACATGGGGCATGCCTTGAACGCCCTGGTCCAAGATGCCCTCTGTCGGTTCTACCGTATGCGCGGCTTCGAGGTGTGCTGGCTACCGGGCACCGATCACGCCGCCATTGCGACCCAGAATGTGCTCGAGCGCCAGCTTGCCGACGAGGGAACGACCAAGGAGGAACTGGGCCGGTCCGCGTTCGCGCTCCGGGTGGACGAGTGGTATCAGAACTACCAGGCGCGGATCCTGGAGCAGCTGCGCCGCCTGGGGGCCACCTGCGACTGGTCGCGGGAGCGGTTCACCCTGGATGAGCCCTACGTCCGGGTGATCCGAACCGTCTTCGCCGACCTTTACCGCCAGGGACTGATCTATCGGGGTCCCCGAATCGTCAACTGGTGCCCCCGCTGCCGCTCGGCCATCTCCGACGAGGAGGTGGCCTACCAGGAGCACCGGGACACCTTCTATTACGTGAGCTACGCGCGGGTGGACGGTGGTGAGCCGCTCCAAGTGGCCACCAGCCGCCCGGAAACGATCCTTGCCGACGTGGCGGTGGCGGTCGCCCCCGGCGACTTGCGATTTGCCGAGGCGGTGGGTCAAATGGTTCGAGAGCCCTTGGGGGGTCGGGAGATCCCGGTCATCGTCGACCCGGCGGTGGATCCCAAGCTCGGCACCGGGGTGCTCAAGATTACCCCTGGGCATTCGGCCGAGGACTTCGAGGTCGGCGAGCGCCACCAGCTTCCAGTTCGGACTGTGATCTCCCTGGAGGGGCGAATGATCGCTCCCGAATTCCCGGCCCTGGACGGTCAGGGGGTGGCCGAGGCCCGGGTCGTGGCGGCTCAGATGCTGCGTGAAAGTGGCGCCATGGTCCGCGAGGAACCCCTGGTCCACGAGGTCGGCCACTGCGACCGCTGCGGGACGGTGATCGAGCCCTTGGTCACACCACAATGGTGGGTCCGGGTTCGCGACCTGGCCGATCCGGCGGCCGACGCGGTCGAGTCGGGCCGGATCACAATTCACCCGGCGCAGTTTCGCGGTCAGTACCTTGATTGGCTGGCCGGACTGCGAGACTGGTGCATCAGCCGCCAGCTCTGGCTGGGACACCGAATCCCAGTCAGCACCTGCGAAAACGGGCACAGCTTCGCATGGGTGGACGAGCCGGTGAGCTGCCCCGACTGCTCCTCCTCGACATTGATCGCCGATCCTGACGTCCTGGATACCTGGTTCTCCAGCGCCCTCTGGCCCTTCGCGATCCTGGGCTGGCCGGAGCCCAGCGCGCTCCGCGAGAAGTTCTACCCCACCTCGGTGCTAAGCACCGCCCGAGAGATCCTCCAGCACTGGGTCGTGCGCATGGTCATGATGGGCCTCCGTTTCACAACCGAGGTCCCCTTCCACGATGTCCTCTTCCATGCCACCATCCTGGGGGCCGACGGCGCCCGGATGTCCAAAAGCCGGGGCAATGTGGTCGACCCCCTGGCGATGGTCGACAAGTACGGCGCGGACGCGCTCCGGGCCTGGGCCGCCAGCGTGGCGATGGGCACCCAGGACGCCAAGTTCGACGAGACCCGGATCGAGGGCTTCGCCCACTTCGCCAACAAGCTCTGGAATATGACCCGTCTGCTACACCGGCTCTACTTCCCAGGCGAGGATCGAGAGGGGCGGATCCCGGAGCTGGCCGAGCCCGACCGGCGAAGCCTCGAGCTGGCTGATCGCTGGATCCTCTCCCGGCTGGCCGCGGTGACCGAGCGCACCACGAGCGCTTTGCCCACCTTCGACTACGACCGCGCCATCGACGGCATCTACGACTTCGCCTGGCACGAACTCGCTGACTGGTATCTCGAGCTGGTGAAGGGGCGCCTCGAGGCCCGCGATCCGGCCGCCCACTGGGTGACCCGCCAGGTGCTGCTCCAGACCATCACCCTGCTCCATCCGATCATGCCCTTCCTCACCGATGCGCTTAGCGAGCAGTTCGCCGGCACTCCGGCAAGCCTCGACCTGGCCGGCTGGCCCGAGGGGCCGGCTGGCTGGACGGACCCAGCCTCGGAGCGCGCGATGACCGACTGCATGACCCTGATCTCGACTATCCGCAAGTGGCTTGCGGAACTGGGAATCGAGGCGAACCGGCGCAGCAGCCGGGTCCCCTTCGCGGTCACCGAGGCGGGTCCCGAGCTGGCCTTCCCAGAGGCCCTTGGCTACGTCAGCGAACTACTCCCGATCGAGTGGGTCGAGCCCACCGCCGCCGCCGCCGCCGCACCTCGGATCGTCGCCGGCCGAACTACCCTGGCACTTGGCAGCAGCGCTGGTCCGGGCGGGGACTACTGGAAGGGGTCCGCTCAGCGCGAGCTGCTCAAGGTCCAGGCTTTCCGGAACAATTTAGAGCGCAAGCTGGCCGGTCCTTTCGCCGCCAAGGCGCCCAGCGGGGTGGTGGCGCGGGAAGCTGACCGGCTGGAGGAGGTGCGCCAACGGGAGTCGCTCCTGCGCCGACTGGTCGACAGCTGATCCGGGTCGGCTGAGTGCCGCCGATCACGCTCCTTCCACTGCTCGGGCTCCTGTTTCCAGCTCTCGCGACGCTGCTCTGCTCCGCTCTCGGCCGGCCCTGGCCTCGCCGGCCCGGGATCTGGGCACGATGGGTGCTGCGGCTCGGGCTCCTCTTGACGCTGGCCGACGTCCTGACCCTGCTGGACCAGCTCCCGCCGGGGGGAACCCTGACGGATACCCTCTGGCAGGCTGGCCCGAGACTGCCCATCACTCTGGCCGTCGATGCCTCCGGGACGCTCCTGGCCGCGGTGATCGTGGTCGCCGCCCTGGTGGTCAGCTTCGCCGCTCGGGACCGGCGCCCGCTTGCCTCGGCGGCGCTTGGACTCGCGGTCGTGGGGGCAGTGGTGGCCACCTTCGCAGGAGACCTTCTCAGCCTGTACATCGGGCTCCAGCTGTCGTCCCTTGGGGGAATTGGTCTCAGCTACGCGCGCCAGCCCCGCTCAGCCAGCAGTCGGATGCTCTGGGCCGCGGTGGTGGATCAGGCCATCGGCCTGGCCTGGCTGGGGGCGATCGTGGGGCTGCTTCACCGGACCGCGACCCTGCAGCTGACAGCGATCCCCATCGGCAGCGTCAGCCCGGCGCTGGCCGGATTGCTGATCGTCCCCGCGGTGGCCCGGCTGGTCGGGTGTGGGCTGGTTGCGGGATCGGTCAAGCGCGGCCGGGCCCGGGGGATCGCCAGGTCTCTTGACGTCGCCGACTGGCTGGCGGTGGTGGCGGTGCCCACCGCGGGGTTGCTGCTGATCCGGGTCCAGGCCCTATCGGGCGGAAGCTGGCCGGCGCAGTGGTTCGGCACCTCCTTGGACCTCTTCGCACTGCTTATGGCGCTGACGGCCGTGGTCGGGGTGCTTTTCTCGAATCACCCCCAGTCTGGCCTCCGTTCGTTGCTACTCCTCCTTGGCGCCCTGGTGATCGTCGGGTTCGGCCAGAACTCCTCGGACGGAACCCTGCTCGGCTTGGGGGCCGCACTCTACCTGGAAACCTGCGTCCTCTGCCTGCCCCGGGCGCTGATGGGGAGGACGCGCGCGGGGTCACCGAGCGGCGCGCCGCGTCGAGGTGGAGTCGGCGGCCTGCCGGCCGGACGGGACGCCCTCGCACTCCTGCCCTTCCTGCTCGGACTCGGGGTCGCCCTCCTGGGCATGGACCTGGCTCTGCGCGCGGGCCTGGCGGATGGGGTCAGCCCAGCTCTGGCCTACCTGGTCGCCCTGATCGGACTGGCCCTCACCGTTCCCCGTCTGCGCCAGGCGGCGACATTGCCGATCAGCTGGAGCTGGCCGCTGTGGTTGCCCGCCGCCTGCCTGGTGGCCACCGCCCTGGCGCCGGGATGGACACTCACCGTAGCGGCAGCGGCCCTCGCCCCCGCCGGGACGAGCAGCGCCAGCCTCCTTTCGGCGCCCGACCCTTTAGCTGTGCTGGCGCCTGGTCTGATCTGGCCGGGTGGATACCTGGCGATCCTGCTGGCCCTGGTCGGCGGAGGAGCCGGGGCACTCCAGGTGGCGACCGGGGCGCGGTCGCGCCCGACCGACGCGGGGCTGGATCTGGCCGTTTCCCCAGTCATTCCGCTGCCGCCCCAACTGGCGAGGTGGCTGGCCCGGGAAGGCCAGCCACGCTCGGGTCCGGGGGAGATTCGGGGGTGGGCCGCGACGCTGGTTGGACTGGCGGATCGGGAGCTGGCCGAGCGTCCAGTGTGGCTCTGGGTCGCCACCGCCTCGGCGGTGGCCTGGTTGCTCGCCGAGGTGGTCCGGCCGTGAACTGGGCGGCGGTGCTGGCCGGGTTCGGATTCGCGGCCGGCGCGCTCGCCCTGTTCTCCATCGGCCCGAGGGGGATGGCGCTCAGTGCGGCGGGCCTCGGACTGGGCATGGGCGGGGTGGCGTCGCTGTCCTCGGGCCCGATCGGATTCGGCTCCCTGGCGGCGGTGGGGCTGGTCGCTGCCCTGCTCGTCCTCGTCAGTGGGCGCCCTGGCTGGCCCGATCCCTCCCGCCGCCTGCTGGGACCGGGTCAGGCCGTCGACCGACCTCGGGTGTTCGGAGTCCGGAGCCTCCGCGCCATCCTGGGTGCGGCGGGTCTCTACACGGACCGGCTGCTGTCGGGCCACCTCACCGCGGGCACGGTCGCCACTCAAGGACCAGGTTTTGCCTGCCTATTCGTCGTCGAGGTCGGCATGATTCGGATCGGAACGGGCCGTGGACCGGCCGAGCTGGGGCTAGGCGGCCTCTGCGCCGGGATGGGTGCGGCCGGGTTCCTCCTCCTAAGCGTCCCGGGTACCGCACTCGCCGTCGTCCTCCTGGCGGCCGCGGCACCGGCGCTGGCACTGGTCGCTCTGGGCCGGGCCACGCCATGGGAGACCTCGGGGTGAGTGTCTGGGTGGGGGTAGCTCTGGCCGGGGCCCTCGCCCTCGCGACCATCTCCTCAGCGCTCCCCTGGCGAGGCCGGGGGAGGCTCGTGCCCTACCTCATGCTGCTGGTGGCCGCGGCCGGGGTCTCGCTCGTCCTGACGGCTTCACTGGCACACCATCCTCCGAGCCCGCTTCTGGTCGTCGGCAGGTTGGGGGGCCTGTCTCTGGACCGGCTTTCGTTGGGGGTGCTGGTGGGCGGCTGGAGCGCTCTCCTGCTCGGGATCGGAGTAGCCCGCCGGACCGGCACCTCGGGCGGCACGCTCGGAACCGCCGTCGGGATCGGGGTGATTGCCTGCCTGGCGCTGCTCGTGACCGGACTCCTCCCGCTGCTCCTCCTGCTCGCTTTGATGAGCGCAGTTCTCTGGGTTCGCTGGCAACGGGTCGCCGGCCCCCTGCTGGCGATCCGCAGCCTGGGTCGACAATCGGCGCTGCTGCTCTGCGCGCTGGTGGCGGCGGCGGCCGTAGTTCCCTCCCAGCGGATCGGGGCCGCCCCCGCCGCTCTGGCGGGGATGCTCGTGGTGGGCGGATTGGGGGGAGTCGCCGGCCTGATCCCTCTCTCCAGCTGGGTCGGGGCAGTGTCCAAACTGACCTCCGCAGAAGCGGCTCCCTGGCGCGTCTGGCTGGTCCCGGTGGCGATCGTGGCCATCGCCCGGGTGATGGTCAGCGGCCCCACCAGCCTGACTCAGGTGATGCAGATGCTGCTAGTCGGGCTGGGACTGGCAACGGCGATCTTCTGGGGCTGTGCCGGGTTCTGGGCCGAGCCCAGCACGCGCTACTGGCGCGTGCTGCAGGCGGATGTGGGCTTCATGTGCGTTGGGGTGGGCAGCGGAGACCTCCAGGGCCTGGCCGCGGCGCTGCTGCTCATCCTGGTCCACTGGCTCGCCGGGGCCGCTCTGGGGGAACCGAGGGGGGCGCGCTCACACCTGCTGGCCTGGGTGGGACTGTCCGGGGTCCCCCCTTTCGGCGGTTTCACGGGCCGGCTTCTGACCGTGGTGGGGGCGACCTTCCTGGGTCCGGTCGTGGTCGGGCTCCTCTTGCTTGGGTTCGGCCTCCAGTTGGCCGCGTGCGGCGCGGGTGCCCGCGAGGCGGTCAGACGCGCCGCCGCCCGGGGGCCTCAGCTCAGCGAGCTCGCCGGGCTGGCCGCGGGTGTGGCCGCCCTGGGCATCGGGCTGGTCGGCGGTCCCATCCTGCAGCTCGCCTTCGGGCTCCGACTGTGAACCATCTCCTGCTCGGGTTCGCGCTCTGCGCCGCCCTGCTCATCTACCCCGGTGGGCTGGCCGTGCTGGCGGCGGCGCTCGCCGCCGGGGCGGGCCGAGTTCTCGACCGACGCCGCGGGCGGCCGAGCTGGCGCGCCGCGTTGCTCCTTACCCCGGCGGGTTCCCTCGTGGGTCTGCTTCTTGCCGGTATGGTGCTGGCGCCGATGCCCTGGCCCGACAACCCGGTCGCCCCGGTGACGGTCTCCTGGGCCTCCGGTACTGATTTTGGGGGCCTAGCTCTCTCACTGGGCGGACTCTGGGCCCTACTGCTGCTGGGATCGGGGCCCACCCGGCGCGGATGGGTTCTCGGCCTATTCGGGGCCTGGTCGCTCGGGATCATCCTGTTCGGCTTGTCGGTCGGTTCGGCGAGCTGGTCGGGGCTTCTCAGTGCTGGCGGATTGGGAGCGGAGGTCGGTCGAGTCGGACTCTGTGCCTGGGTGCTGGGGTCGCTGGCCCTGACCTTGCGGGGAAATCCGGAGGGAGAGTTCCTGGGAGCGATCGTCAGGGCCGCCGGCGGAGGTCTGGTGCTTCTGCTAGCGTTCCCCCAGCTGCAGCGGGGGCCATTTCCGGTCGTACTGGGCCTTTGGTGGGCCCTCGTGTTCGCCCTCGATCTGGTCCGGCTGGCGCTCGCGTCCTGGTGGCCGGGCGAGCCGCGACCCGGGGCCGCCCCCGCCGCCGCTGCTACACTCAATGTTCCGTGAAGCGCTTGCCGGCACGGGGATACAGATCCCCCCGGGGACCGGAGTCGCCACGGGTACTGGAGGCACAGTGAGGACGTGGTCGAGCTAGTCCTGGCCTCCGGCTCGGAGCGCCGCCGTGAACTCCTGCTCAGGCTGGGATTGCGGTTCGTCGTGGTCCGGCCGGAGACCGAGGAAACGCTGCTGCCGGGGATGTGCGCTGACCTCGCGGTGCAGCTCATCGCCCGGGGCAAGGCCCATGCCGCGCTGAACCTAGTGCCGAGGCGGGACGCCTATTTGCTTGCCGCCGACACCATCGTCATGGGCCCGACCGGGCCTCTAGGCAAGCCCCGGACGGTAGAGCGAGCGCGGGAGATGCTGACCGTGCTGCGCGGCCAGCGCCACGTCGTCCTGACCGGAATCTGCGCGTTGAGTGCGATGTCCAAAAAGGAGGCGACCGGAGTCTCCCGCTCGGCGGTCCGGATGCGCGACTTCAGCGACAGTGAGATGGAGCAGTACATCGCCGGGGGCGAGCCTCTGGATCGCGCCGGGTCGTATGCGGTCCAGGGCCTGGGCGGCTCCTTGGTGGACGCGATCGCCGGACGCACCGACACGGTGATTGGCCTCGACTGCCAGCTGGCGATGCAACTGCTGAGCGAAGTGGGCTACCCGGTGCCCCTGCCGACCGCACCGGACCGCCACGTCGCGCTGGGAAAGGCGGCGGCCACCCGAAGGCCCTTGGCGAGTTCCAATCGGGTGGGAGGCTCCCGCTGAGGCTGCGGTCGCTCGGCGGGCTGGCCGGGCTCGTCTCGGTCGGGTTGGGGCTGGGCACGGTGGTCGCGGGGTGCGGATCCACCCGCCTGGGGGGTCTCGAGGTCGCCACGGCCGTGGTCTCAAACGGAGCCACGGCGAGCACTCCGACCGTGCCCCAGGGCACCATCGTCGACGTCAAGATCACGATCAGCAACGTGGGCCAGAGCAGCGTCGGCGGGGTCACCGTCCGAGTCACCGTTCCCGCCGGTTTCACCTATCAGGCAACGGTCACCACAACCACCAACGGCAACTCCGAACGGTCCTCCGACATCGCCCCCACCAGCCGCCAGGCGACCTTGACCTGGGGAGCCTGGGAGATGGGCCCCCAGGCTTCGTCAAGCAAGTCCCAGGTCCTGATCACCGCCGAGTTCAAGGCGACCGGAACTCCCGCCACGGCCCAGTTCTCGCCGTCGGTGTTCGCCACCGGCTACGTCAACTCCCTGGCTGGGGCGCCTCTCGGGCTCACCATCACGCCCGCCCCGGCGCTCAGCCTGCAGCTCCGGGCCAGCCCGGCGGTGGTCGCCGCCGGAGAGCGGCTCACTTACCAGGTAGTGGTCACTAACACCGGGAGCGGTGAAGCGCCCGGCACCTCGGTGGGGATCACCCTGCCAGCTGACTTCAACTACGTCGCATCCGTGGCCAGCTCCGGGAACGCGAGCCTGGCTGGGGCGACCTACCCGAACCCCGGCACCGTTATCCCGATCTGGACTGGCGTCGACGTTCCGGGGGCAGGTTCCTCTGGTCCAGGGATCCTCTCGATCAGCTTCACCGTCGAAGTGCTTCCGCTCGTCCCCCAGGGCATCTACACCAGCTCGGCCACGGTGGTGGCCAGCACCGGCTCCCAGACGCAGAACTACATCCAGCAAAACTACACGGCCTTGGCGTCGGTTCAGGTCACCGGCCCCTAGCCCGACGAACCCCTGCCGGAGTCGCCGATCTCAGCGTTCGGGTGGCTCTGGTAAACTCGCAGCCCGAACGCGGGCATCCGCCAGCCCAACCGGTCCGCCCTCACCATGAGCTGCCGGCTTCCCCAGACGCCCTCCAAAGGAGCCCTGATGTACGCGATTGTCCAAGTCGGTGGACGCCAGTACCGGGCCGTGGCCGGAGAGAGGCTCGTGGTGGATCGGATGGACGTCGAGCCCGGCGCCCGGGTGCAGCTTGCCGACGTACGAATGTTGATCGCCGAGGATGGTGACGGCACACAAACCGAGATCGGGCGCCCCCGGGTCGAGGATGTAGCGGTGGCAGCTCGGGCCATAAGTCACTTCCGCGGCCCCAAGATCCTGGTCTTCAAGTACAAACCTAAGAAGCGGTATCGACGCCACCAGGGATTCCGGGCTGAGCTTACCGAACTGCGAATCGAGGAGGTTCGCCGGGGCGCCTTTCTGGCCGAGCCGACCCCCGCTACGGGCCGCAAACGAGCGCCGGCTCAGTCCCTCGCTGCCGAACCGGCTGCGGTTGACGAGGCAGCCGAGGCTCCCGCAACTCCCGCCAAACGATCTCGGCCGAGCGCCAAGGCCGCGACTCCGGCGCTCGCCCCGACCGGACCTAAGGTGACGCCGAAGGCGCCACCAGCCGAATCCCGGTCGCGCAAGCCCGCGAGGGCGACCGAGTCGGCACCCAGTGAGAAGAAGACTCCGCCGACCCGTACCAGGGCGGCCAAGAAGCAGGAGCAGCCTGATGGCTCATAAGAAAGGGGGCGGCAGCAGCCGCAACGGCAGAGACAGCCAGTCGCAGCGGCTGGGGGTCAAGGTGTATGGGGGCCAGTCGGTGACAGCGGGCGCAGTTCTCGTTCGTCAGCGGGGCACCCGCATCCTGGCCGGGCCGGGAGTCGGTGTCGGGCGTGACCACACCCTGTTCGCCCTCCTGCCTGGGGTGGTGGACTACAAGCCCTACCGGACCGACCGGACCAGGGCGTCGATCTCCACCCCGGGCAGCCAGACCGGCTGACTTTCCGGGGCAGGCTGCCCGGGCGCGCATGTTCTTGGACGAGGTCGAGCTGACGGTGACCGCTGGGTGGGGCGGGGCCGGATCGGCGAGCATGCACCGCGAGAAGTTCGCGCCCCGGGGAGGGCCAGATGGCGGCGACGGGGGGCGGGGGGGCGACGTGCTGGTCGTCGCCGACAGCAGCCTCAACTCGCTGCAGCGCTACCAGCTGGCTCGTACATTCAAAGCTGCGGCTGGTGGGGCGGGAGGTCCTTCTCGGCGCCACGGTGCTGACGGGCAGTCCAATGTTCTCAGTGTGCCCCCCGGGACGCTCGCCTGGGACATGGGGACGGGCCAGCTGCTGGCCGACTTAGACCGCCCCGGGGCCTCCGCCGTGGTGGCCAAGGGAGGCCGGGGGGGGCGCGGCAATGTGCACTTCGCGAGCCCAACCCACCAGGCGCCCAGGCGCCGGGAACTGGGTGAGCCGGGAGCCAGCCTGACGGTTCGCCTGGAACTGCGGATGATTGCTGAGATCGGCTTGGTCGGACTTCCCAACGCGGGGAAATCGACCCTTCTGGCTCGGCTGACCGGTGCGAGGCCCAAGATTGCTGCCTATCCCTTCACCACCCTCACGCCCAACCTGGGGGTGGCGGAGCTGGGGCTGGGGACGGTTCGCACCCTGGCTGACGTGCCCGGGTTGATCGCGGGGGCTCACCAGGGCGCGGGCCTGGGATTGACCTTCCTAAAGCACCTCGCCAGAACCCGCGTCCTGGTGCACCTGCTCGACGCCAGCCGCGGCCCCGAGGCCTGCCTGACCGCCTTTCGAGAGGTCACCACCGAGCTGGAGTTGCACAGCCCGGAGCTGAGCGCCAAGCCTACGATCGTGGCCCTCAACAAGGTCGATCTACTGGGCGCCGGAGAGGAGGTCCGGCTGCTGTCCAGCCTGACCGAGTCTCTCCCCAGTGGGGTCCCGCTTTTGGCGATTTCGGCGCTCTCCGGCAGCGGCTGCGGCGAGCTACTGGCCCAAGCTGATGCGCTTCTCCGATCGGAGTCCAGCTCCAGCTCCCCTAAGTCCGGGACAGGGGGATTCCGGCTCTACCAAGGACCGCGGGGTCTGAGCCGGGAATTCTCGGTGGTGCGCGTCGGCGACACCTACCGGGTGGCCGGGGAGTCGTTGGAGCGTCTGGTCGCGGTGACCGACCTGGACGACGAAACTTCCGTCGCCCGGCTGCAGCGCCAGCTGGCCCGGATCGGCGTCGAGACCGCCCTGGAGCAGGCTGGCGCACGGGAGGGCGACGAAGTCCAGATCGGCGCCGAGGCCTTCACCTTCTACCCGGAGGTCTCCCCCGACCGATCCCCGATCAGGAGCTCCGGCGACGATCGAGCGTGACCGCGCGGATCCGGCTCGCCAGCCGATCATCTTCTTTGGGGGTACCTTCGACCCGCCCCACCTCGGCCACCTGGCGGTGGTCAGGGCTCTGCGCGAGCTGACCGGCTTCCCGGTCCTGGTGGTTCCCGCCGGGGCGCCCGACCACCGGCCTCCTCCCCAGGCGACCGCCGCCCAGAGGGCCGAAATGGTCGATCTGGCGGTTCGCACTCTGGCCGATCCAGCGGTTTCGGTCTGCCGTCGCGAGGTGGAGTGGCCCGGGCCGACGTTCACTGTCGACACCGTGGAGTGGCTGGGGCGCGAGCAGCCCGAGCTCACCCTCATCCTGGCCTTGGGATCTGATGCGGCCGCAGGACTGCCCGCCTGGAAGCGGGTGCGGCGACTGCTCGGCCAGGTCCAGCTCCTCGTATTCGATAGGCAGGGGGCGGAACGGAACGGCCCAGAGGTGCTCGCCCAGCTCCGTCGCCGGGGGTTGCCGCTGGCAGGGGCGCGGGCTGTCACGCTTGCTGCCCCCGCTGTCGCCGCGATCGAGATTCGGGCCCAGCTGGCGACCGGAGCCAGCTGCGCCCACCTGCTCTCCCCCGGGGTGGCGGCATACATCAGGGAGCACGGCCTCTATCAGTAGCTCGCCAGGTCGACTGGATGAGCCGGTGCGGGATAATCGGCCCCGAATGACGCCACTTCAGCTCAGCCGCTTGCTCGCTGACGCGGCGCTGTCTCGCAAGGCCCGCGCGGTGGTGCGGATCGATCTCCGCGGCCGGACCACGATCGCCGACTACTTCGTGGTGTGCGAGGGCGACACAGACCGCCAAGTCCGGGCCATAGCCTCGGAAATGTCCGAGCTGGCGGCCCGATCCGGAGCCCACCCGCTCTCCCGGGCGGGGGTCGAGGAGGGATCGTGGGCCTGCCTCGACTTCGACTCGGTGGTGGCCCACGTCTTCCTTCCCGGGGAGCGCGCGTTCTACGATCTGGAAGGTCTCTGGGGCCCCGCCCGCCGGGTCCGCCCTAGGCAGGTCGGCCCAGCTCCGGCGGGACCGTGACTTTCTCCGGGCTGAGGCTGGGGTGCTTCATCCCCCAGGGCTGGAGGTCAGAGTTCCCGGAATCGCTTGGAGCGGGAGAGCGCTGGGAGGCTGCCGTCGGAGTCGCTCGTCGGGCGGAGCACTGCGGCTACGGAGCGGCCTGGGTGTACGACCACCTGCAGGCACAGCCATCGGAGCCCCCCAGTCCGGTCTTTGACCCGCTGCTGCTGCTGGCCACGGTGGCCTGGGCGACCACCTCGATCCGGATCGGCACCATGTGCCTGGCCGTGCCCCTGCACCATCCCGCGCGCCTCGCCCAGCAGCTGGCGTGCTTGGACGTGGCCAGTGGGGGCCGGCTCGAGGTCGGGTTGGGGGCGGGGTCGGACCCTGGCGAGGCGAAGGCGTTCGGCATCCCGGTTCCCGGCCTGCGCGAGAGGATCTTCGCCTGCGGTGAAGCAGCCGAGCTGCTGCGGGCGAGCTGGGCTCATGAGCACACCAGTTTCGAGGGACGCTACTCGGTGATCGAGGATGCCCTCATCTACCCCAAACCGGTGCAGCGGCCCGCCCCTCCCATCTGGATCGCCGGGGGAGGTGAGCGCTTGACCCTCTGGCAGGTCGCCCGCCACGCCGATGGGTGCAGTTTGTTCGGCCCCCCACCGCGGGTCGCCCAAAAGCTCGAGATCTTGGCCCAGCACTGTCGGGCGGCCGGCCGGAGACCCGAGTCGGTCCGCACCGCCGTGGTCGTGGACTGTCTGCTGGCCGATACTGAGGCGGAGGCCGACCAGATGGCGGATCGGTTCAATCGCCACCAAGAGGACATGGCCGCCTTTCGAGCCCGGCGCCTGGTCGGGACCGCCCAGGGCTGTGCCCAGCAGCTGCAGGCCTACGTCGACCTCGGCGCTCGGGAGATCTGCTGCTTCTTCCCGGACGCGATCACCTCCGACGGGCTGGAGCGACTCGCCGTCGCGGTACTGGGTCCGACCCGGGAGACTCCCGGCAGGCTGAGTGGCGAAGCCCCTCCGGCTGGACTCCTTTCGAACTGAGCGGCTAGCATGGTTGGGCGTCCCACCCGGGGCCTGACTAAGTGCAAGGAGGTGCATATGCATCGGAAGTTGGACGTCCTGGCGGAACGAGGGTTTGTCGTGCTCAGGGACTACGCCGGTCCGGCGATCCCGTCCCAGGAGTGGGAGAGCCTGGACTACGTCGATTGGAAGAGCGGCGGGGACACCAACTTTGCCCCGCTCGCTTCCGCCAACGGTGACATGGAGTGCCACGGATTCTGGGAGCATGGCAAGCCGGACAAGGGCGGCGTCTGGACTGAAAATCGGCAGATCGCGCCCAGTCTGGTCCGCTATGTCGATTCCATCGGGGGCAACTTCGGCCGGGTCCGGGTGATCAAGCTCAACCCCAGCGACGAAGCTCAGGCCGTCCACCAGCTGCACATCGACGACAACAACCGGCTCAATCCCGAGGGCAGCGGCTGGGTGGTTCGAGCCTGGCTGGAGCTGGCGGACAGCCCGGGCAAGTCGACCTTCATCCTGCGGGAGGTCAAAGACGACCCTTCGACGGAAACCAGGATCGCCCTCCATCCGGGTATGCAGTTGGTGATCGACACGGAGCGGCTCTCCCACGTGGTTCACCACCCAGGGCCGGGTCCACGCTACTCCCTGATCACCTCGTGGGAGTCGGACGGCACCATCGACAGGTGGATCCAGAGCCAGCTTCCGGCTGAGGAGGGACTCGCCGTCGGCTGAGGGGGAGTTCGTCGCTAGCGCCGGCCGGATGAGTCAGTAGCGCAGCCCCGTCGCGGACGGTCAGGCGGCTGCGCTCAGCAGACCCCGTTCCAGTTGCTCCGGTAAGCGCCCGGGCAGTTGGTGTCGGAGTTGGCGTAGGCGATCGTGTTGGGGAGGTAGAAATTGGCGTTCAGGCCGCTGCCGACCTGGACCACGTCGGCGGGCTTGGTGTACCAGATGTTGGGCTGGGCCGGCAGCACCTGCTCCATGTAGGTCTGCCAGAGGGGTGCCGCCCCGGTGATCCCAGATGAGACCGCCGCGAGGGTGGCGTAGTTGGGGTTGCCGACCCAGGTTGAGGTGAGCAGAGTTGGGGTCCACCCGAAGACCCAGTTGTCCCCAATCCCGGCCAGGTCGCCTACCCCGTAGTCGGAAGTGCCCGTCTTGACCGCCACGATCCGATTGGGGATGGTGAGCCCGTTGTTGATGCCGAACTCCGGCTGTCGGTTCTGGTTGCTCTGGAGAATCATGTTCATGATGTAGGCGACGTCCTGCGGGATTACCTGCTGCGAGTTGTCGGCCACGTTGTACTGGTAGATCGTCCGGTTCCCGCGCAGGATCTGGACGATGGTGGTGGGCTGGTGCAGAACCCCTCCGCTGGCCAGGACCGAGGCCCCGGTGGCCATGTTGATCATGGTGATGCCGTAGGCGGTGCCTCCCAAGGTGAGGCCTAAGCCGTAGGTGTTCTGGGGATTTAGGAGATCGGTCACCCCCATTCGCTGGGCGACGTCGACCACGTTCTGGAGCCCGGTGATGTCCTCGACTTTCACCGCCGGGACGTTGATCGAGTTGCCCAGGCAGTACTTCAACTGGCAGATCCCGGTGTAGGAGCGGGAGTAGTTGACCGGGGCGTAACCACCGATGTCGATCGGCTCGTTGAGGATGGGGGTGGTCATGGTGAACTTCCCGGAGGCGATCGCGGCGGTGTAGGTGAACATCTTGAAAGAAGACCCCGTCCGCCGCGGCGAGTCGACCATGTTGATCTGGCCCCACTGGCCGCTGGGGTTGGTGGTCCCGACCATGGCCAGGATCTCGCCGGTACGGGGATCAACCGACTCCAGGTCGGCGTCGCCGATGTTGAAGTCGCGTTGCAGCATGGCGTCCTTAGCGGGGTTCTGGAGATCGGCTATCCCGGCTGCCTGATCGGCGGTGTTGAGCGAGGTGTAGATGGTCCAGCCGCCCGGGTTCAGGTAGGCGTCACCAAACTGGGCCTGGAGCTGGCTCTCGGCGAACTGGACGAAGTCAGGCTGATTGTTGACCTCGCTGGCCTGCCAGGGGTAGTAGGTGAGCACCTCCTTGAAGGCCGTGTCGGCCTGCTTTTGGGTGATGTAGCCGTTGCGCACCATCGCCTGCAGCACCACCGCCTGGCGATCCTTGGCGAAGTTGGCACTACCGGTCACACCGCTGTAGAGGATGGGGTCGTAGGCGGTGGGGGCATCGGGGATTCCCGCCAGCATGCTGGCCTGGGCCAGATCGAGCTGCTTGGCCGAGATGTGGAAGTAGAGTTCAGCGGCGGCCTGGATCCCGATCGCCTGGTTCCCGTAGTCGATCCGGTTGACATACATCTGGAGGATGGAGTTGGGCGAGAACACCTTGGAGATCTCGTAACCGAGCAGCAGCTCTCGGATCTTTCGGGTGATCGTCTTCTGGGGCGTCAGAAAGGAGATCTTGGCCAGCTGCTCCGTGATCGTGCTGGCCCCCTGGACGGCGCCGTGGTGGACCAGGTCGGTGATCCCAGACTGGATGATTCGGGGCAGGTCCGCTGAGGCTGTGTCCTGGTAGAAGTGGCGGTCCTCCACCGCGACGGTTGCCTGGATAAGAAGGGGGCTGATCGCGCTCATGTTGACACCGACATGGTGGACCCCGGGCTCGTGGAGGATCGCCAGCAGCGAACCATCACTGGCCAGCATCACGCTGTCGTTGGGGGGCCCCAGGTTGGGCAGGGCGGCGACGCTGGGAAGACCCACCTGAAAGGCGGCGAGGACGATCATCCCCGACCCGATCCCAGCGCAGGCCACCAGGACCCCGACCAGCCCCAAAGTGGCGATGTTGCGGAGCCAGCTGTGGCGGGTCCAAAAACTCAGTTTAGAGGGTCGTTGAAGCCCGGATCGGCGGCCCAGGCCGGCCCGGCGGGATGCCCGCTCGCGCGGGGTGACAGTGATTTCCTGCATCAGCTCAGGCGGGAAGGGGGAGGGCCCCCCGCCGCTCGATTATGGCAGGGTCCCGAGTAACGGCCCCGGAAGGCAGTTGGGGACGGGTTCGGTGACAGCTTGGTGGCGAGAATCTCACGACCTTGCAAATACGCGGTGGGGCGGGGATGAGTTACGGACGAGGGATGTAAGACTCGGACCCAAGGTCCAGTCCGGGAGAGGTTCCCGAGCCAGAGAGTTGAGTTCATAGCCGATGTCTGCAGCCGCCATGGCCGTCTCCGCTCCGCAGCGGGCCCAAATCGGATTCCCGCCCGTACCCCAGAGCCCCAAGGAAGCCGGCATTCCGGCGAGCTTCATCGCGGATCTGTCCCTCAAGGTCATCTACTACAACGGGGCCCTGCTGGGTCGGGAGGTAGGCCGCCACGTCTGCCTGCCCTGGAACATCGTCAGCGACGCCCTGAAATTCCTCTCCGATGAGGGGTATGTCACGACCACTGGCATCCGGGGCACGGTCGGCGGAGCCGAGTTCGCCGATGGCCTGCAGTATGCGATCACGAGGAGCGGTCGGGAGCGGGCCAAGGAGCTGGTCGACGTAAATCAGTACGCAGGCCCGGCACCGGTCCCGCTCGATGTCTACATCGCCGTGGCCCGGCACCAGGGTCGGAGCAGCAACCCGGTCACTCATCAGATGCTCCGTGCCGCCTTGGATCACCTGGTGCTTCCGCCGAGCGTGCTCAATCGACTCGGTCCCGCGCTGGGCGCCCGGCAGTCGATCTTTCTCTACGGGCCCCCGGGGAACGGCAAGAGCAGCATCGCCGAGGCCTGCGCGGCGCTGCTGGGAGACGCCATATTCGTCCCCCACGCGCTCTACGTGAAGGGCGAGGTGATCCGCGTCTTCGACCCCATCCACCACCGCCCCGTCTCCGCCGACCTGCCCGCCCACGACACGCGCTGGGCGCTCTGTGCCCGGCCGGTGGTTCGCGCCGGGGGCGAGCTCACCGGCCGGGAGCTGGAGCTGAGCTTCGATCCCAGGATGGGGTTCTTCGAGGCTTCGCTCCAGCTCAAGGCTAACGGGGGCCTCTTCCTGGTCGATGACTTCGGCCGCCAGCAGCTCAGCCCCCAAGACCTACTCAACCGGCTGATCGTCCCCCTGGAGGCGGGATTCGACTACCTGAATATCGGTCGGGCCGGCACCACGGTGATGGTTCCCTTTACCGAGGTGCTCATCCTCTCCACCAACCTCAAGCCCAAGGAATTGGTGGATGAGGCCTTCCTGCGCCGGATCCGCTACAAGGTCGAGGTGCCGAACCCGTCGGTCATCGAATACGGAAGGATCTTCCGGCGGGTCTGTGATTCGATCGGGCTGGAGTACGATCCGGCCGCGGTCAACTACCTGGTGGAAGAGCATTACCGCAAGGCCGGGCGGCCCCTGCATGGCTGCGAGCCGCGCGACATCCTGGACCATCTGGTGCATGCCGCCTCCTACTTCGGAGTCGAGCCGCGCCTCACTCCCGAACTCCTCGACCACGCGGTGTCGGCCTACTTCGCCAACCTGGACGACGAGACCCCGGCGGCCTAACGGGGGGCCGAACGGCGCGGGCGCCACAGGGCGGAGGGGGTCAGCTCCAGGTGATCTTGAGCGCACGGCGCCAATTCGCCAGCGCCTGAGGGTCACCATCGATCTGGAGCGTCTCGGCGGAGAGCCGGTTCCAAAGCAGCAGGTAGATTTCCGAGGCGCTGCCCCTGATCACGCAGTCGGCATCGCCCGGGACTCGCTCCGCCTGCACCCCGGACGGCCCGAACCGGACCAGCCACCCTCGGGAAAGGTCGCGAGGGAGCAGGGCTACGCGGCTCTCCGATTCGAGCCCGAGCCTGCGCCGGCGTGGCGCGAACCCGAACAAAAGCTCCTCCACGCCGTCGGCCGCGACCTCGGCGGGGAATGGCGTCGGCACAGCCCCGGCCGCTATCTCGGCGTCTGCTCGGTGGATCTCGGTCTCGTGGGCCTGGCGCCTGGCCCAGAACGCGAGGGGCGAGGACGCCGGCAGGAACGACCAGCACTGCAGTTCGGGTGTCGCACCGGACAGGGCTCGACAGAGGGCACGGTGCCCAGTGCCAAACCAGCTCAGCAGTGACTCGTCGGCGGGGGCGGATCCCATCAGCCGGTACTCTTCCTCGCGGGGCATTGCGGTCAGGCGCTGCTCGGCCACGTGGGCGGTCGCCCAACGATGGACGCCGCCCAGGTGGCGGACCAGATCCCGCACCTGCCAGTCAGGGCAGGTCGGGACGGGCCAGTCGAGCTGGGTCCGGGCGGCGGCCAGCTCGAGATGGCGGCTTTCCCTCTTGATGGAAGCGATCCAGTCGGCCGTCGGCAGCTCCCACGAAGGGCTCATCCGCCGACTCCTGAAGCCGCCCGCCACTCCGAGCTGAGGATGGCGTAGATCCACTCGTCCGCCCACTCGCCCTTGACCATCTCGTTCTCGATCAGTTTCGCCTCCTGGCGCATCCCGAGCCGGTCCATCAGCCGGCTGGAGGCCAGGTTGCGCCCGTCGCATCGCCCGAAGATGCGATGCAGGCCGAGAGCCTCGAAACCCAGGTTCAGGATCACCCGGGTCGCCTCGGTGGCAAGCCCCTGGCCTTGAAAGTCGGGATGGAACATGAACCCGATCTCACCCTGCTGGTCGGCCCGGCTGCGCAGGAAGAGCGTCACCGTGCCCGCGATCCGAACCGAGGTGCGCTCTTCGGCGGCGACCACCAAGGCGTCACCCTCAGCCTCAAACCTCGCCGGTCGCAGCGCCGCCCTCAGCCAGTGCTCCACCTCAGTCCGGGTCCGGGGTGGCCAGTACATGAATCGAGCCACTTCGGGCCGAGACTGGATCGCCAGCAACTGCTCGAGGTCGGCCTCGCGGAGCTGGCGCACCGTGAGCCGCTCGGTGTCGATTGGAAGAGTTGGCTTGGACACAGTGAGCTTCGCCGGCGAATGGTGGCCGGCGCCCCATGGTAGTGCCCAGACGCTGAGTTCAGCCGCGCCTCTCGGTGAGGCTGTACCAGTTGCCCGAGTTGTCCCTCAGCACCGCCTCGACCCCGTAGGGACGGTCGCTCGGGGGCTGGGTGAATTCGACGCCGAGTTCCACCAGGCGGGCGTGATCGCCGTGACAGTCGGTGGTCGCCATCACCCCCGGAGAGAGCGCTCCTTTGGCCACCAGGGTGCGGACCAGTTGGGCAGACTCGCGGTCCAGCATCGAGTGGTCAGGATCCATGAGGAGGAACTCCTGGCCCGTGCTCCCCGGAGGGCGCACCGTCAGCCAGCGCATGCCATGGTCCAGCTGGATGTCGTTGGTAACTTCAAATCCGAGCTGTTCGGAATAGAACTGCTTGGCTGCATCCTGGTCCAGTACCCAAACCGAGACGATCGAGATTCCGGTGATCATGACTGCTCCTCTGGGGTAGGGAGGTCGGCTGGAGGGTCAAGATAGGCGCCCGACACCCGGGCCTGCTGCAGCGAAACTGCGGGACTCAGGCGCGCTCTTGAGGACGGGCAACGAGGGGGGTCACTTTGCCCTCATCGGCGCGTTCGCTAGGCGGGGATCAGACGCGGATGACTTCGACACCAGGGATGGCGTCGTAGTCGCGGTCCTGGGTGACGACTGGGATCTGCTCCGCGGCTGCCGTTGCCGCCACCAGGGCGTGGAGGAGAGGGACCCGCCGTTGGCTGGTCCGCAAGCCAGCCACGATGCGGGCAAAATGACGCGCGACCTCGGCGTCGATAGGCAATGGCTCCCACCTCGACTCGACGGCGGAGAGCGTCGCCATTCGCGTCGCCCGGTCGGCGTCGTCTGCCATGAGGACGCCGACGGTGAGTTCGGCCAGGGTGACCACAGATACCTCGGTCTCGGTCACGCCATCCATTTCGCCGAGACGTCGCCCCGACTCGGTCGCGACGAAGAACGACGTATCGAGCAGCGCCCTCATGGGTCGTCTGTCGTGTCTGGCAACACGCTCCGCACTTCCTTGAGGAGCCTCGAATCAGCGGCGTGGCGAGCGGCGATGCGGAGCGCATCGGCAGCCGACACAGTTCGACGGCGACGCAACGGCACGATTTCGGCGACCGGCCGCCGATCGACGGTCACCGTGAGCCGCTCGCCGCCTTCGACTCGGCGCAACACCGCACTAACAGTGTTGCGCAGGTCGCGGACCGAGATACTTGTTCCGATAGGTCCGACTGTAGCACATGTACCTACAAGTGGCCCAGTGGAGGGGACGATGTCTTATCTGAACGTGTCTGAGCTGCGAGAACGGCTCTGGCGAATACGGAAGGACGGTTGAAGGACCGCGGACTGGTCTTGATCCGCCCGACCCTCTAGGGGGCCCTGGCACCTGTGGTCGGCCGGTCGGGGAAGACGTCGACCGAGAGATCGACGAGGGATAGGTTGAGGACCCGGGCCAAGGCGACGACAGTGAAGAAGGCTGGGGTCGGAATTCTTCCCGTCTCGATCTTGCGGAGCGTCTCGGCAGAGATGCCAGCGGCGATCGCCACCTCGCCCAGACTTGCTGATCCGCGCGCTTGGCGCAGGATGGAGCCGAGTTGCCGGCCGCGCTCGATCTCCCACGGCTTCAACGAGTCTCGAACCACGCTCGTATAGTAATACCGGTATGATCATTCGAGCAAGCCCGGCTACTGAGGAGCGACGAGACACGTGGTCGAGCTCAAGACGTCAAGAGAGATTGATCTGCTGCGCGAGGCCGGTCGGGTGGTGGCCGAGGCGCTGGCGGCCGTACGCGAGCGGGCCGCTGTTGGGGTCACTTTGACCGAGCTGGATCAGGTCGCAGCAAGGGTCATCAAGAGGGCCCGAGCGACCCCGGCCTTCTTGGGTTACCACCCGTCGTGGGCGCCGACCCCCTTCCCCGGCGTGATCTGTGCCAGCGTCAACGACGCGGTAGTCCATGGGGTGCCGGACCGGACGCGCCTCGCCGACGGTGACCTGGTTAGCATCGACTGCGGAGCCTTCGTCCAAGGCTGGTGCGGCGACGCCGCGATGAGTTTCATAGTGGGCACACCCCGCCCAGGCGACACCGACCTGATCGCTGCCACCGACGCTGCTCTGGAACGAGGTATCGCAGCCACCCTGCCAGGGAACCAACTCGGTGACCTGGGCGATGCCATCGGAACCCCAGCCCGGAAAGCCGGATACGGCCTTCTCGAATACCACGGGGGTCACGGGGTGGGAAGGGCGATGCACGAGGATCCGTTCGTACCGAACGAAGGCAGAGCGGGTCGCGGCTACCGGCTCCGTCCGGGCCTGGTGATCGCCATCGAACCCATGCTGATCTCGGGCGGCACTGATGAGTACGTGACGGAACCCGACGGATGGACCCTCCGTACGGCCAGCGGGGCCAGGGCAGCCCACAGTGAGCACACCATCGCTGTTACCGAGAGCGGCCCCATCATCCTGACCGCTCTCTGAGGCGACGTTCTGCCGGGCTCGGTACCAAGCGTGCCCGACCAGCCAGCAGACGTGGAGCGAAGGGGATTCGAACCCCTGACCTCTGCCGTGCGAGGGCAGCGCTCTCCCAGCTGAGCTATCGCCCCGAGGGCGACTCAGTATATCGGTGGAGCTGCGGCGCCGAATTCAGCGGAGGGGCTGGCGGGTCAGGCGGCGCGGCGCTGCCATCTGGTCTTCTTGAGCATCTTCTTGTGCTTGTGCTTGCGCATCTTCTTGCGCCGCTTCTTGATCACCGATCCCACGAAGAAGAGGACCTCGAAAGAGCCCGAAGGCAGCTGGAGCAGGCCCGGGTGCGGAAACACCTTCGGCCCATTACCCGGCTAGTCTACTTGCAGTCAATTCGCAGCGTCAATCTGAGAGCGATCCACAGGAGAAGGCATGGAGATTCTCTGGGCACCCTGGCGGATGGCCTACATCGAGCGCGAGCACCCCGATGGGGGAGAGGAGAGCTGCATCTTCTGCGGGGCGGACCGAGAGCTTGGGCCCGCCCCGGACCTGCTCATCCATCGCACCGAGTTCGCGCTCTGCATGTTGAATCGCTTCCCCTACAACCCCGGCCACTTGATGGTGGCCCCACATCGCCATGGGGGAGAACTGACCGCGCTGGAGGCTCCAGAGCTGCTGGGAATCATGGAGGAGCTGAAACTGGCGACCAGGGTCCTCCAAACCGAGCTTGGCTGCGAAGGGCTGAACGGAGGCTGGAACCAGGGTCGCGCCGCGGGCGCCGGAATCGAGGCTCACCTCCACTTTCATCTGGTCCCGCGCTGGAACGGTGACACCAACTTCATGCCCATCCTGGCCGACGTCAAGGTGGTCCCGGAGCACCTGGAGGCGTCCGCTGCCAAACTGAGAGAGGCGTTCCGGCAGCAGTTGGAGAGCGTATGACCACAGGGGCCCCCCGGACCGACCCGGTCGAAGAGCCGAACACCACCGCCCCGGAGGACTCGGCGGCCGGCTGGCCGGCAGTCGGGATCACCTTCAAGCGCGCCCTCGACGAGATGGGGGTGCGCACCTCGGTCCGAACTTTGCTCAAGCTCAATCAGAAGCGCGGGATCGACTGCCCCGGCTGCGCCTGGCCCGATCCCGATCGGCGCAAGGCGATCGAGTTCTGCGAGAACGGGGCCAAGCACGTGGCCGCCGAGGCCACTCTGCGCCGGGTCGGGGCCGATTTCTTCCGGACCCATTCGGTGAGCGAATTGCGGGGGCGCTCCGATTGGTGGCTGGAGGAGCAGGGACGGCTGACCGAGCCGCTCATCAAGCGCTCCGGCAGCGACCATTACGAACCGATCTCCTGGAACGCGGCGGTGGGGGTGGTGGCCGACCAGCTCAACGCCCTCGACTCGCCCAACCAGGCCCTCTTCTACACCTCAGGGCGGACCAGCAATGAGGCCGCCTTCCTGTACGGGCTGTTCGTGCGCGCCTTCGGGACCAACAACCTGCCCGACTGCTCCAACCTCTGTCACGAGTCGAGCGGAACCGCCCTGAAAGAGGTGATCGGGATCGGCAAGGGCAGTGTCACCCTGGAGGACCTGGAGGCGACCGATCTGGTCGTCATCTGCGGGCAAAACCCGGGCACAAACCATCCCCGGATGCTGACCAGCCTGGAGAAGGCCAAGCGCCGTGGTGCGGTCATCGTGGCGGTCAATCCGATGCCCGAAGCGGGACTGCTCCGGTTTCGGAATCCGCAGACCCCTCGCGGGCTCCTGGCCAACGGCACCCAGCTGGCCGATGACTATCTGCCGATTCGCCTGGCTGGGGATCAGGCCCTCTTCCTGGGCGTCGGCAAGCTGCTCTTGGAGGCTGAGGAGCGCGCGCCGGGAAGGGTCCTGGACCAGGACTTCATCGCCCGCTACACCGACGGGTTCGACGCCTATGCCCTGGGCGTCCGCCAGGCCGACTGGGGGGCGATCGAAGCCGCCAGCGGTCTTACCCAGCAGCAGATCGCCAGCCTGGCGGATCGGATCATGGCCGCCGACTCGGTGATCATTGCCTGGGCAATGGGCCTGACCCAGCACAAGCGTGCGGTGGCCACCATCAAGGAGCTCACCAATGTGCAGCTCCTCCGGGGCAATATCGGGCGCCCAGGGGCGGGCCTCCTCCCGGTCCGCGGACACAGCAATGTTCAGGGCGACCGGACGATGGGAATCTCGGAGAAGATGCCGCCGGCATTCCTCGACAAGCTGGCCGCCGAGTTCGCCTTCGAGCCTGCCCGGAAGCCGGGCTGGGACGCGGTCAGGAGCGTCGCCGCGATGCGCGATGGCAAGGCCCGGGTGCTGGTCTCGCTGGGTGGCAATCTGGTGCGGGCCATCTCTGACACCGCCGTGGCTGAGCGGGGAATGGCCGGCCTCCGCCTGACCGTCAGCATCGCCACCAAGCTCAATCGCTCGCACGTGGTCACCGGCGATGTCGCCCTCATCCTGCCCACCTTGGGCCGGACCGAGCGCGACCTCCAGGAGTCGGGCCTCCAGCAGGTCACGGTCGAGGACTCCATGGGCGCGGTCCACGCCACCCGAGGGGTGCTGGCGCCCGCTTCGAAGCTGCTGCGCAGCGAGGTGGCGATCATCTGCGGCCTGGCCCATCGGACCCTGGGCGACCGGGTGGGGATCGATTGGGAGGCGATGGCCCACGACTACCGGCTCATCCGCGATCATGTCGCCCGGGTCATCCCTGGCTTCGAGGGGTACAACGCCCGGATCAGCGACCCGGTCGGCTTCCTGCTGCCACATCCGCCTAGGGACGAGCGGCGGTTCGCGACCGAAACCGCCAAGGCGCGCTTCAGCGTCAACGAGCTGCAGACGATCTCGGTTCCGCCCGGGCGGTTGCTGCTGCAGACGGTGCGCTCCCACGATCAGTTCAACACCACGATCTATTCCAACGAGGATCGCTACCGCGGGATCCACGCCAGCCGCACGGTGGTCCTGGTCAACCCCGAGGACCTGGCCGAACTGGGCTTCCGAGACGGGGATCATGTCGACGTTTTCAGCGAGTGGGACGACGACGTCGAGCGTTGTCTGCGCGACTACCGGGTGGTCGCCTATCCGACCGCCCGGCAGTGCGCCGCCGCCTATTTCCCCGAAGCCAACGTTCTGGTCCCGCTGGAGAGCGTGGCCGAGGGCAGCAACACCCCCACTTCGAAGTCGGTCCTGGTGCGGTTCGAGCGCCACCGACCCACTCCTACCGCTCCGGTCCCGCCCCCGGCGTAGCCCGGCCGGGCGGCCCAGTTCGCGCCAAGCCCGTGTCAGAGGAGGGAATCATCTCCAGCCGGTTCGGGCCGCCGCCCAGTTCACAGCCGCAACGCCCTGGGCCGCCTGGAACCTCCGCAGCGTCGGGAGCCCAGGCGGGGCAGGCTGGAGCGACCGCTGGACGAAGTAGCCCGCCATCGCCACGACCAGGGTCGTGATCTGCTCCGGGTCGCCATCGCGCGCACCGGCGTGGTGCTCGACCACCCACTCTGGGTCAGGACCAGCCTGCATGGCGACGCTGGGCGCCATCACCAAGGGGTCGAACCAGGCGATCCCCCGGCTCGCGCTCGGCCAGTCCAGGAACACGACGTCTCCGGACCTGTCGAAGAGCAGGTTGTCGGCACGCAGATCGCAGTGGAGGAGGGTGTCGCCGGCCAAAACCAGGTCACACCCGCGTTCGCGCTCGGCCAGCTTGAGGAGGTTACGTCGAGCCCAGTCCGGGAGCTCCGCCTCGGGGTCGTCCAGCAGGCGCGCCCACCCGTTGAAGACGTCGCGGTGCCGCTCCGCCACGGTGGGCAGCCCGGGCACCGGACAGGGGGTGAATCTCGCCTGGAATCGCTCGATCGCGGCCAGCACCCGGCCCAGCTCACCGAGGCGCCAGGGCAGGTGAGGGTGGGTTCCCTCGATGTCCTCCAGCACCACCGCCACCCACTCTCCGTTGTCGTGGACTCCCAGCAGTCGTGGCACTGGTGCGCTCGCGGGTAGCTGCGCCAGTCGCCGAGCTTCCTCGCGGTGCATCGCCAGGGAGTCAGGGTTGGGCTGGGAACCAACGGCCTTAACAAAGGCGCGCCGCTGATCCGAGAGTCGGAGGCGGAGCGCGGCCCCGGGTGAGAATCCGCCCGGTTGTGAGGTCGCGCTCACGACGGCGGCCCCCAGCAGCTCCTCTATCCCCGAGCGAACTGCTCTCGGCAGCTCCTGCCATCCAATCCGCCTCCCTGACGCGGGTGGGAAGGGGACTTGAGCGCCTGGGCTGTTCACGAGCGGCTCTTCGCGTCTGGCTCAGGCTGGCATGCCGTGAGGGCAGGTGTGCTGTCGCTCCCCCAGCCTGCGGAAGTGCGCCCACGCGCTCCCCGAACGGCCTGCGGGACTACCCGGCGAGTCGATTGGACGAGGTGGCGGAGCGGATCCACGGCGCGAGCGTAGCGGATCAATTCGGGAATCAACGACGGTTTAGCCCCGATCAGTCCTCAGCTCCCGGCCGTCTCCCTGAGCGCGCCGCTCCCTGCCCGCTGGACGGCCGTGTAGCGCTGTGCCCGAATCCTTGAAGTCAGGGGCTGCCTTTCCGGACCGGTCAGCTCAGCTCCTGGATGCGGAGCAGGTTGCCCGCAGGATCTCGAAGGGCGCAGTCGCGGATCCCGTAGGGCTGCTCAGTCGGCTCCTGGACGACCTCGGCCCCGCTGGCCACCAGCTGCTCGAAGGTGCCGTCGAGGTCCTTGCTGGCCAGGAGGATCCAGCCGTAGGTGCCCTTGGCCATCATCTCGGCGATGGTGCGGCGCTCATTGTCAGTGATGCCAGGGTCGGTGGCCGGTGGCGCCAGGAGGATGGACATGTCGGGCTGGCCGAGGGGGCCAACCGTGATCCAGCGCATTCGGCCGCGGCCGACGTCGTTGCGTACCTCGAAGCCTAGGACGTCGCGATAGAAGGTCAGAGAGGCGTCCGGGTCGTCGTGGGGGAGACTGGTCGTGTGAATGGTGATGTCCATGCCGATCACCCTACCTGCGGCTGAGCGAGCGCCGCTTCTCGATTCCTGACCGGCCTGGTCACCTGTTTGGCGACACACGGGGGCATTTCCTCCGCCGCGCCCGAAGTTAGGCGCCGGTAGGCGCTGGGCGGCATCCCCAGTAGCTCCGTGAAGCGACTGCTGAAGGTGCCCAGCGAGGAGCAGCCTATCGCGAAGCAGACCTCAGTGACGCTGAGGTCGCCCCGACGCAGCAGCGCCATCGCGCGCTCGATCCGTCGCGTCATCAGGTAGCTGTAGGGCGACTCCCCGTAGGCGAGCCGGAACTCGCGGCTGAGGTGCCCGGCGGACATGTAGGCGCCCCGGGCGAGCGCCTCAACGTCGAGCGGCTGGGCGTACTCTCGGTCGATGCGGTCCCGGACGCGGCGCAGGCGCGCCAGGTCACTCAGGTGCGGATCGGCGGTGCGTCTGCTGATCACCGGCGAGATCGTGCCACACACGGCAGTCGGCGCACCAGGCCAGGGGCCGACCCGACTCGTGCGGCGGGCCCACGCTCCGCGCGGGGCGAGGCGACTCCGAGCATCGAACTCGTCCCCGGGCGTCGGCGAGAACCCCTGTCAGGCGCCCACGTAGGCCGCGAGGTGCTCTCCGGTTAAGGTGGAGCGGGCAGCGACCAGAGCGGAGGGTGTGCCCTCGTAGACGATCCGACCGCCTTCGTGGCCGGCGCCGGGGCCGAGGTCGATGATCCAGTCCGCGTGCGCCATGACGGCCTGGTGGTGCTCGATGACGATGACCGACTTGCCCGACTCGACGAGCCGGTCGAGCAGCCCGAGCAGCTTCTCGACATCGGCGAGGTGGAGGCCCGCGGTGGGCTCATCGAGAAGGTAGACGCCGCCATTCTGGGCCATGCCGGTGACCAGCTTGAGCCGCTGGCGCTCGCCGCCCGACAGGGTGGTGAGCGGCTGGCCAAGGCTGAGGTATCCGAGCCCGACGGCGGTGAGCCGCTCGAGGATGGCGTGGGCGGCCGGGGTGCGCGCCTCGCCGGCGGAAAGGAACGCCTCAGCCTCAGTGACCGACATCGCGAGCACCTCGCTGATGTCGCGACCGCTGAGGTGGTAGTCCAGAACCGATGGCTGGTACCGCTTCCCCTGGCAGTCTTCGCAGATCGAGGTGACGCCGGCCATCATGGCCAGGTCCGTGTAGATCACTCCAGCGCCGTTGCAGGTCGGACAGGCGCCCTCGGAGTTGGCGCTGAACAGAGCGGGTTTCACCCGGTTGGCCTTCGCGAACGCGGTGCGGACGAGGTCGAGGAGTCCGGTGTAGGTCGCTGGATTGCTGCGCCGCGAGCCCTTGATCGCTGACTGGTCGACCGAAACCACTCCCACCCGGCCCGACACCGACCCGTAGAGCAGGGTGCTCTTGCCGGACCCGGCCACCCCGGTCACCACCACCAGGACGCCGAGTGGAATGTCGACATCGATGTTCCGCAAGTTGTGGGCGCTCGCGCCGCGCACTTCCAGCACTCCCGACCGGATCCGCACCGACGGCTTCAAGGCGGCGCGGTCGTCCAGGTGCCGCCCGGTTAGGGTGTCGCTCGCCCGCAGCCCCTCGAGAGTGCCTTCGAACACCACTGCGCCCCCTTCGGTGCCCGCCCCGGGGCCGAGGTCGACGATGTGCTCGGCGATCGCGATCGTCTCCGGCTTGTGCTCCACCACCAGCACGGTGTTGCCCTTGTCGCGCAGCTGCAGCAGCAGGGCGTTCATCCGCTGAATGTCGTGGGGGTGGAGCCCGATGGTGGGCTCGTCGAACACGTAGGTGACGTCGGTGAGCGCGGACCCGAGGTGGCGGATCATCTTGGTGCGCTGCGCCTCCCCGCCCGAGAGGGATCCCGATGAGCGGTCGAGGCTGAGGTAGCCGAGCCCGATCTCGACGAACGACGAGAGGATCTGCCGCAGCGGCGCCAGGAGCGGTCCGACGGACGGTTCGTCGAGACCCCGCACCCACTCTGCCAGGTCGCTGATCTGCATCGCGCAGGCGTCGGCGATGTTGACGCCTCTGATCTTCGAGGACCGAGCCAGCTCGCTGAGCCGGGTGCCGCCGCAGTCGGGGCAGGCGCTGAACGTCACCGCCCTCTCCACGAAGGCGCGAACGTGAGGCTGCAGTGCGTCGACATCCTTGGACAGGAACGTCTTCTGGATCCTCGAGATCAGGCCCTCATAGGTCAGGTTGATGTTGTCGACCTTGATCTTGGTCGGCTCCTTGTAGAGAAGGTCGTGAAGCTCGGTCTTGGTGTACTTGTGGATGGGCTTGTCGGGATCGAGGAAGCCCGATCCCCCGAAGATGCGGCCGTACCAGCCGTCGACGCTGAACCCCGGGATCGTGAGCGCACCCTGATTGATCGACTTGCGGTCGTCGTAGAGCTGAGACAGGTCGAAGTCGGTGACCGAGCCCCTTCCCTCGCAGCGCGGGCACATCCCGCCACTGCGGGTGAAGGTGGTTCTGACGGTCTTTCCACCACCGCGCTCGACCGTGATCGCACCGCTGGCGCGGACCGCGGGAACGTTGAAGGAGTAGGCGTTGGGCGCGCCGATGTGGGGCTTCCCGAGCCGACTGAAGAGGATGCGCAGCATCGCGTTGGCGTCGGTGGCGGTGCCCACCGTGGAGCGGGCGTCGCCACCCATCCGCTCCTGGTCGACGATGATCGCGGTCGTCAGCCCCTCGAGTATGTCGACCTCGGGCCGGGCCAGGGTCGGCATGAAGCCCTGCACGAAGGCGCTATAGGTCTCGTTGATCATCCGCTGTGACTCCGCGGCGATCGTCGCGAAGACCAGCGAGCTCTTTCCCGAGCCGGAGACGCCGGTGAATACCGTGAGCCGGCGTTTCGGAATCTCGACGCTGATGTCCTTGAGGTTGTTCACGCGGGCGCCGTGGACGCGGATCCGGTCGTGGCTGTCGGCGACGTGGAGCGTCGGCGGCTGCCGGTCCGACCTCGTGACCATGCTCATCGGGGCTCCATCACGGGGGCGAGCGCGGCTCTCAGCTCGCCGCCATCCTCAGGAGTGCGCCGATCCGCGCCTCGTCAACGGTGGTCAACTCTGTCAGCGCGAACGCGGTCGGCCACATGGTGCCCTCGTCGAGGTTCGCTTTGTCGCTGAAACCAAGCGTCGCATACCTCGTCTTGAACTTCTGTGCGCACTGGAAGAAGCAGACGATCTTGCCGCCCTTCCCATATGCGGGCATTCCGTACCAAAGTCTCGGTGAGAGTTCCGGCGCGCTGGCTCGGATGACAGCATGGAGTCTCTCGCCCAGGGCCCGATCGGGTTTCTGCATCTCGGCGATCTTGGCCAGTACTTCTCTCTCCCTGTCCCCCTTGTCCCCGCTGGGGAGGCGGCGTGCCGCCCCTTTCAGCTCCTGGGCGCGCTCTCTCATGGCGGCTCGTTCCTCGTCCGTGAAACGTGCGCTGGTGCTCTTGGGGGCCTTGACTTTGTCCTTCATGGCAGGATGTCTCCTTAGCGAGGTTTGACAGGGGCGCGCGCCATCTTGGGTGGCTGTCCGGGGCGGACTTCAGGGACGCTGGCGGCCTCGGCCGGCTCTACTTGCCGTCCTTCGAGAGTTAGCTCGGGGCCACCTTCGTCTGTCGTCATCGGTCCTGAAGCAGACCGAGAACGTTGCCATCAGGGTCGGTGATGGTCGCCACCAGGCGGCCACCACCGACGTCGTGCGCGGGCTCCTTCACGGTGGCCCCAGCGGCGGTCACCTCGGCCAGCTTGGTCTCGATGTCCTCCACGTGCCAGAAGGCAATCGGAGAGGTCATGTGCTGCGGTCCTCCGCCCGGCACCAGCCCGATGTGCTGGCCCTCGACGTCGAATCCGACGTAGTAGGTCTCGTCGGTCTGTGGCGGGCCGCCGAGCAAGGCGGTGTAAACGGCCTTGGCGGTCGCCAGGTCGGAGACGGGATGCAATACGGTCTTGATTCCCTGGGTGGAAGAGCTGGTCATGGTCACTCCTCGAATCGTGGGCCACACTGACCCGTTTGTCCCGCGGGGACTAACTTTAGGTCTGGGGCGGCGACCGACGCTTCTCGATTCCTGACCGTTCCGCGCGCCTGTTTGGCTGCGCGGGGCGGCATGCCCGCCGCCCACGGGATCTCCCCAGCGTCCCGACGGAGGCGTGTACCCCGGTGGATCCGGTCCCGGACCCGGAGCAGTTGGCTGCGGTTGGGACTCCCAGATCGGGCCGGCCTTCGACGCCGCCAGGGCCGATCTGTCCGACCCCGACCCAACCCTCACCAAACTGGAGGAGACCCGCGTGACCGCCTCGCTCGTCGGGACCGACTTGAACTGCGCTAGGCGGTGTCTCACCGCCTCGACGGCATCCCGCCGGGGTGAAACGAGGGGTAAGTTCTCCCGCCTCGAGACGAAGACGACTTCACGACCGGTTGGTCGGGTGCACCGCGGACGTCCTCCAACACTAGGTCAGCCGCCGTCAGGGAGGCATCGATCTGGGCACGGTGGGGGCAGCGCAAGGTCGAGTCCGAGGTGACTACTTCGCCCGTATTCGGAAAGGCAAATGTAGCCCGAAAGGAGACGAGCTGGCCGACTTTTCTAGGGCGCTCCGTCCAGGTTTTGACCAGGCCCACGCCAGCCACTTCGACATCGCTGTAAGTCTGGTCACGGTTCCATCCGAGCTAAGCGTCGTTGGCCGGGGCCCGAACCTCAGACACCAACCGCCCCCTGGGCCGGAGCGCAGCTCGGGAGGAGCACAACACAGCTGACCGGTCGCGTTCGTTTAGAAAAACCTGGGCGACGTTGCCGGTCATCGTCACCAGGTCGACCTGCCGCGCCGGCA
>DATLRH010000006.1:0-211507 GCA_035534755.1 Candidatus Dormiibacterota bacterium | reverse complement strand
CCCGGCTCGGCCTGAGCCAGCCCCTGGTCTCGAAACACCTGCGCGTACTTCGGGAGGTGGGTCTGGTCGTGGCCCGCGAGGACGGGCGCCAGCGGATCTACCGCGTCGACGCTGCGGGGCTCGAGCCGATCCATGACTGGGTGGCGAATTACGAGGCGTCATGGTCGAGACGGTTCGACCGGTTCGATGTTGTGTTGGCGGAACTAGAGCAGATGGAGTCCGAGCATGAACAGTAGTGGCACCGCGGCGGTCACCCTTCCGAGCGCGAGCCAGATTCTGATTCGACGGGAGTTCGCCTCCCCCAAGCATTTGGTGTACCGGGCGTGGACCACGCCCGAGCTGATCAAGCGCTGGTGGAGCGGCGATCGAGGCGAGGTCTTGAGCGCCGAGGTTGACCTTCGGGTAGGGGGACGCTGGCGCTACGTGATGGTGGCGCGGGGCGGTTTCGAGGTCGCCTTCCACGGCGTCTACCGCGAGATCGTATCCAACGAGCGGATCGTCTCGACCGAGGTGTACGAGGCCAGGCCCAGCGCAGAGGGGGTGAGCACGGTCACGTTCGCGGCACAGGATGGGCGCACCACCCTGAACATCCTGATGCAGCTGGAGAGCCAGACCGAGCGTGACCTGGTGATCAGCTCGGGGATGGAGGGCGGCATGCAGGAATCGCTGGACCACCTCGAGGAGGTCGTGGCCAGCCTGGGCTGAGCCGGATCACGGGACCTCAGGGCTGGAGAGGGTAATACCTCCCGGGGATCGGACCGGGGATCCCAAGGTGGCTCGCACCTCGGTTATCGCCGACAGGCCCGGCGTCCGGTCAAAGCTGGCGGCCAAGTCCGAGCTCAGCCCGTGCCTTTGGCTGCTGCTGCTCCAATCTGGGCGGAGGGTGGCTGGGGCGCCCGCGGGCGACTCGTATCTCCTGCCAGGGGAGGGAATGCCGCCGGGCGCCACCCTCGCAACGAACTGATCAGTGCGATCCCCTGAGCTCGTCCCAGGTCGGCCAGGCCGATCACACGTTCCTGGAGTTGTCCGGAGGCTAGGCCTTGGCCGCGCCGGATCCCCGGGAGACAGCCCGACTCCAAGGGAGGGGTGCACCAGCGACCGTCGAGATGGAGGGCGAGGTTGGCCACGGTGGCCTCCGTGAGCTCGCCACGCTGGTTGATCATGATCACCGCGTCGGCCTCCGGGTGGCGCGCCTCGCGGCTCGAATAGGCGCTGCGCCGCGTGGTCTTGTGGTAGAGCCACACATCGGACGAGTCCACCGGTTCCTGGTCCAGGGCGAGCCGCACCAAGGCATCTTCGAGCCGCGGCATGGGCGCAACTTGGACCGTCGCTCGACCTTCGCGATCCACCAGGAGCCTCACTCGGGCCGCAGCCCGGAGGTCGCCCAGCGCCTCCTGGAGAGCAGAGCGAACCTGCTCCAGACTCACCCCGAACCCGAAGTATTCGGCCGAGGCTCGCAGCCGAGCGAGGTGGAGGTCGCGGTTCTCGATGCCGGTCCGGGGCCGGAACGCCATCGTCTCAAGAAGCTGGAACTCCTCGGGATTCGAGCGCAGGATGGCTGCCTTGGCAACCAGCTCAGCGTGCTCGGAGCTTGGATGCGAGTCCCAGGTGATCCCCCCTCCGGTGCCGTAGCTGGCGTCTCCCCCTTGGCGGTCCACCACGACGGTACGGATGGCGACATTGAAGCGGGCCCGGAAGGCAGCGCCCGGGGGTGCTACCAGACCCACCGCTCCGCAGTACGCCCCGCGGCGGCTCCCCTCCAACTCGGCGATCAGGGCCATGGTGCGGGCCTTGGGAGCGCCCGTCACCGACCCGCAGGGGAAGAGAGCGCGGAGGACTTCCTCTAGGCCCACTCCCGGGCGCGGGCGCGCGCTCACCGTCGAGGTGAGCTGCCAGACGGTTTCGAAGCGCTCCAGGGTGCAGAGAGCCGGGACCTCGACGCTGCCCGGCTCCGCCACCTTGCCCAAATCGTTGCGAAGCAGGTCCACGATCATCACGTTCTCGGCCCGATCCTTGCCCGAAGCGATCAGCTCCTGTCCCCGGGTGGCGTCCTCCTCGGCCCAACGCCCACGCGCGGCGGTGCCCTTCATCGGCCTGGTGGTGAGCCGATCGCCGCTCCAGTCGAAGAAGAGCTCGGGCGATGCGCTCGCGACGACGAAGCGTCCGGTGTCGAGGAAGGCGTTGTAGGCGCCGCGCTGGGCCAGAGCCAGGTCGCGGTAGAGCTCGAACAGATCTCCTTCGACCACCGCTCGCAGGGGCAGGGTGAGATTGCACTGGTAGGTCTCACCGGCCGCGATCTGTTCGCGGACGATGGCAACCAGGCGCCGGTAGGCGCGGTCGGTGGTGGTGGTTCGCCACCCCGATATGCGGTAGCCCCGCGGGGCACTTCGGCGTAGCTGAAGGCGAGGAACCGGGCGCGGACTTGGGAAGAGAGCGAACCACGCCAGGGGCAGCTGCGCCAGCGGCTCATCCAAAGCGGGCTGGCGAGTCGCCAGGCTCGGATCGAGTCCCGATGCTGCCTCGTAGGCCAGGAAGCCGACCGCCCAGCAGCCGCTGGCCGTGGCCTCCTCGACCGCCCTCAGCAGCGGTCCCACCTGGGCCGGCACGGTCGCGACCAGACAGCTGGTGGGGTCGGTGAACTCGGTGCTCAGGCCGTCAGGGGAGAGATCATCGAATCGCGCCCAGATGCCGCGGGTCTCCGGCCAGCCTTCTCCGTCAGGACCGTCCATCCGCGGTTCATCCTCGCACTACCAGGCTGCCGACCGATGCCCAGCGCGCGCGATCGAAGGCGAGCCGCTGGCCAGCAGTTCCGCCCCGACCCGATGGTACTTAGCGCCTAGCCAGCGCGCACGGCACCGGCCATCGCCTCCACCGCGGCGTCGAGCTCTTCCTCGGTGTTGTAGTAGTGAGGCGAGAAGCGGACCAGCGGCGGAAGACCGCGCTCTTCGGTGTCGAACTGGGTGTGCTCGGGGATCGTCGTGCTCACGTTGATTCGTTGGTTGGCGAGGGTGCGAGCGACCGCCAAGGAGTCGACCCCCTGCCCCTGGGCGGTCACGATCGCGCATTGATTCGTCCCCAGATCGTGGGTGGTCACGCCGGGGATGGCCCTGAGTCGATTCCGCAGCGAGCCGCCCAGGGCCAGGGCGCGGGACCCGATCTCCGTCAACCCCAGTTCCAGGGCCTGACGGACCGCGGCGTTGAGTCCCAGCACCGCGACGTAGTTCTTCTCCCAGGTCCCGAACCGCTGGGCACCGGCCCGCCATGTGAAACCACGCTTCCCGTCCCAGCTGGCCGACTCGATCTCGGCCACCGAGGGCTCCAGAAACTCGAGCGCCGCGGTGCCGACCCAGAGGAACCCGGTGCCGCGGGGACCACGCAAAAACTTGCGCCCGGTCGCGGCAAGCATGTCGCAGCCGATCTGATGGACATCGACCGGGAACTGTCCAACCGACTGGGTGGCGTCGAGCAGAAAGGGAACTCCCGCCGCCTTGGTAATCCGGCCGATCTCGGCCACTGGATTGATCAACCCGCCTCCGGTCGGTACGTGGCTAACGCCCACCAGCGCGGTCTTCGCGTCGATCAGGTTTTCCAGCGCGCCGACGTCAAGCTGACCGGAATTGTCGTTGGGCACCACGACAATTTCGGCTCCCGTCCGCTGAGCCGTTTGCAAGTAGGCAAGCACGTTGCTCCCATACTCGGCGCGCCCGGTCAGAATGCGATCACCGGGCTTGAACGACAGCGCGCAAAAGGCCGCGCTCCAAGCGTGGGTTGCATTATCGAAGAGCTCGATTTCGTCGGCACGGCCCCCTATCAATTGCGCGAGGTTTTCGTAGGTCGATTCGATCGCGCCGCGCATGGTGGCCGCCGCCTCGTATCCGCCAACGGTCGATTCCAAGCGGATGTGTGCAATCATGGTGTCCACCGTGCGTTTGGACATCAGCCCAGCTCCCGCGTTGTTGAGATGCAGACGTTGGCTGCACCCTGGTGTCTGAGCCCGCAACTCTTCAATGTTCATGCGCGCTCGCTTCCACACCCATCTGCGATCGAATATAGCACTGCTCTCAAACGAGCGCCGCGAGTGACTTGTCATCGTCCTGATCAACGACGGCCGGGTGGAGGTGATGGCTTCCGCCGATGCGCGCGGAGCGGGTGCCGTGTTGCGCGCCCGGCCGCAGGGGTCGCCTACTCGGCTCGGTTTCGGTCGTCCCCGTCAAATGCCACCGACTGACCGCGGTGGGTCCGAAATAGCTCCAGCTCAGGCGCGCTCAGGAGAGCCGCTGCCGCCGCCTCGCCGCAGCCGACATAGGTGGAGTCGAGGTCGGGGTCTGAACCGACGAACCAGGCTTGGTCCTCCGGCCACCACAAGGTGGGCGCATGGGGCGACCTGGCGGTGGCGAACCTGACCGCTCCGGCGACCGGCCCCACATAGAGCCGGTAGGTTCGGGCCGGCAGGCGCAGCGCAACCGGTGGCGTCCGCCCGTCGGCCATGGCTCGCAGGTCACCGTAGCCGTCCCAGAGGCCGAACCAGCATCGGGTCGGAGTGGCTGTGAGCGGGCCTAGCCGGGACACCAGTTCGGCCAGTACCGAGTGGGGAGTCTCTGCCGGCGGGGCGCCTACCTCGAGCGCCCCCAGCTCTCGGCCCAGCACCGGGGCGACGACACGGTGAAACTGAGCGCCCCCGTGCAGCGTCCGCCCACTCCGGGCGGCGACCTCTGCCCAGCGCATGGCTCGCGGTCCGAGAGCCATGGCGGGGCCGCCGCCAGCGGGTGCCGGCAGGGGGAGCGGGGCGGGATGCAGGATCCGCAGGTACGCCTCGAACCGGGTCGGCAGCAGCGCCCCCACCGTGGCGAAGGAGCCGGGTGATCCGGCCCAGCTGTGATCCAGAGCGTCGAGCAGCCACTCCCCCGCCGCGCCGTCGCTGGCGGCGACGACCCCTTCCAGAGGCTCCCAGCCTTCGCCGTGGAGCTGGGACTTCGGGGCGCCTCTGGGCGGCCCGAGGCGGGTGACCGAGCTCGCGGAGAAGCGCGGGCGTTCCCTACGTGGTGCCACCTAGCTCCTCCAGCACCGAAGCCGGCTCGGGAGCGCGCCACAGGTGCTTGGGGCGCGCCCGGCTGAACCCGCCCGGGCCAGCGGGACCGGTGCAGCCGGCGATCTGGATTCCTTGATTCTCACTCGGACGGAACGTGCTCTCCAAGCTGCGGCCAGTCCCTGGCCAAGTTCCGAGCCGGCGGTGCCCCTGCTCCCTCCTTTCGGAGATGGTTATCGAAGAAGGACAGGATCCGGCGCCAGGAGTCTTCCGCCGCCGCCTCGTCGTAGCGCATACCCACGGCGCCGAGAACTTTCCCGAGACGGCCATCGTGCCGATTCATGAACCCGTGGCCGACCCGATCGTACTCCCGGATGTCGTGCTCGATCCCGAGTCCCTGAAGGATTCCCCGCAGCCGTCCCGACTGGCCTCGAAGGGTGCGATCCCGTCCCCCATAGCTGGCGACCACCGGGCAACTCCCCTGGAGCCGACGCTCAGCATTCCTGGGCAGCTGACCGTAGTTGACGCTCGCGACCGAGAACCCGCCTCCGGGAGCGACCAGCAGAGCGAATCCGCCGCCCATGCAGAACCCAATCACGCCGACGTCCCCGCTGCAGTCGGACCGCGCCGCTACCCAATCCCGAGCGGCTCCGATCTCCAGCACTGGCCGGCCGCCGCCGCGGCGGAGGGAAGCAAGTGTCGCCCCGACGCAGATGACCTTGGCCCCCCAGGCGTACAGATCGGGCGCCAGCGCGAGGAAACCACTGCTGGCCAGCCGCTCGCATTGCTGGCGCAGGTCCCGGCTCATGCCGAAGGCATCCATGATCACGACCACCCCCGGCCAAGGGCCATCACCCGGGGGGACTGCGAAGTAGCCACGCCCAGTGCCCGCCGGCGTGGGGAAGCTGACCTCAGCCACCGGAAGAGGTCCGGGATCGGGCAGCTGGCGCCATCAGGAGCACGGTAGTCAGCCTTGACTCGAGCGTCAACGGCGCTGAGGGCGGGGCTTAGCCGGAGCCGTCCCGGTCACGGCCACCTACGCGCCCGCCGAGCATCCACTGAGTCGAGAGCCGACCAGTACCTGGGGTCGACTCAGCCGGAACGCGCAGCTGGCTCGGCTCCGTCCGGGCGGTGCTGACGCCCCAGGAACGGAGCCAATGCGCTCCTTCGCGGAGCAACCTCACCGTCGGCAGGCCGGGGCGCCGAGCGCCGCGGGGATCTGCGCTGGGACTATCGGACGTCCCGCGCTCGCCTTGGGCCGGAGTCTTACCCAAGCATGGCCAGTGCGGACGCCTCGATGCTGCGGGGATCGCCATCCGCGTCGAGGCCGATCCGGATCGCGCCGAATCCTTGCGCCTCGAGCAGTCGGGTCAGCGGCGCCGGCTGGTCACCGCCGATCTCGAAGAGGACGTGTCCGCCATCCCGGAGCCAGCCCCGGAGCTCGCTCACGGCCCGGCGAATCACGTTGAGTCCGTCCTCGCCCCCGTCCAGAGCGAGGATCGGCTCGAAGGCTTGGACGTCGCGGGGCAGGTAGGCGATCTCGGAGGTCGGGACGTAGGGCAGCACCGCCACGACCACGTCGACCGTCCCTCTCCATCCCGCCGGCACCCCCTGGAAGAGGTCGCCCTCGACCACGGTCACGCCATTTCGACGAGCGCAACGAGCCGCCCCCGCATCGGCCTCGGTTCCGAGCACCGATGCTTCCGGGCGTCGCTCCGAGAGCACGCGCGCGATCGCGCCGCACCCGGTTCCGAGGTCGATCGCCCGACCCCTGGCTGGGAGCAGCTCCGCCGCTCGGCGAGCCAACGACTCGCTCTGCCAGCGGGGTACGAAGACACCCTCGCTGACGGTGATCTGGCAGCCGCCGAACAGCACCCCGCCCGTGATCCAGGCCAGAGGCTCGCCGGTCGTTCTGCGCTCGACCAGAGTGGCCAGCCGCTCCAAGTCGTCACCGGCGACCGCCGCGAGCTCTCGTGCCTCCTCCTCGGCGGCGATGCATCCGACTGCGGCGAGGCGCCGCGATGCCACGGCCAGATCCCCCGGAGCCAGCGAGCGGTTCACGCCGCGGCCTCGACGGAGGGGCAAGTGCGGCGCTCAGCGCAGCGGCCCTGAGCGGGGCCGAGGATCTGGACCGTGTCGACTAAAGCGCCCAGGGCCAGCGCCAGCCGGTGCTGTAGTGAGCCTCCAGGACTCGGACCGACCGCTCGAACTCGGTGCTCGGGAAGGGCACGCCCCAGCCCTCCCGTTCATCGCCCCAGCGATCGATCAAGTAGATGGCACTGCTGTGGGTGGAAGCGCTGCTGACCACGATCCCATACTCGCGCCAAACTCGGCGCAGCTGACCGGCACTTCCGGTCAGCCAGAGGTAGGGCTGACCGAGGTGGTAGCGGGCGACGAACTTGTGAATGTTGCTGGCGGTGTCCCCGGCTGGGTCAGTACTGACGATCAGGATCAGCGGGGCCAGGCCGGGGCCGAGTTGGCGCTGCATCAGGCTGAGTTCGGCGGCCTCGATGGGGCAGTCGGTCAGGCACAAGGAATCCATGAAGGTGAGCAGGACCACCTGGCCCTTGAGGTCCCATAACCGAGTGACACCGCGCTTTTGGTTGGCGAGCGTGAATCCAGGCGCCGGATGACTCCCCGCCGACCAGACGGCATCTCCGATCAGCCTCCCGTTCGGCGTCGGGAGGGCGGTCTGGTCGACCAATCCGGGCAGCACCAATCCGAGCGCGATGACGGCCGCAAGCAAGCCGAGCAGAGCGTATCGTCCACGCATCTCTTCTCCTGGCGGCGCCGCGGCCCGGGTTTGCCCGGTGGGCCCGGCGGCGAGGGCAACCTACATCGTATCCGCACCGCGAACTCCCCGGCTTGTCGGGGGACAGTCCTCTCGTCCCTGACCCGGGCCCGGGTGCGCCGCCCGGCGAGACGTCCTGTGGCGTCCAGCCGGGGCGGGTCGCCCGGGCCACATCCGGGCAGGCCGGCGCGGGGTATCGTTGCCCGGTGCCTCCTCCCGCCCTCTCCGGCGCGGGTGACCCCCGGGGGTCGGTGAGCCTGGGACGGATCCGGGCCGCTTCCGAGCCCGGGCCCGAGAGCGAGCCTTACTGGTCCGATGCTTCCCCGCCGGAGGAGGTCGCCGGCGAGGCGGCTCCAGGGTACCGGCTCAGCTCGCGAACGATCCAGATCGCGCTGGGTTGCCTTTGGCTCCTCGACGGCCTGCTCCAGCTCCAGCCGGCGCTCTTCGGTCGGGGCTTCGCCTACAACCTCAACTACAACGATGTCATGTCGCAGCCATTGGGGCTGGCCCACCTGCTGTCGTCGGTGGTGGACCTGGTCCGGCCCCACCTGGCGATCTGGAATTCGCTCTTCGCGTCCATCGAACTGCTGATCGGGGCGGGCCTCCTCTTTCGCCGCACCGTCAAGCTTGCCCTCCTGGCCTCGTTGGTCTGGGCGCTTCTGGTGTGGGTCTTCGGAGAAGGACTGGGCGGCCTGTTCACCGGGCTGGCCACCATCATCGGGGGAGCGCCGGGACCTGTTCTCCTCTATCCGCTGATTGGCTTCATTGCCTGGCCCACCACCAGCCACCCGGGAGCAAGCCCCAGCTGGAGGCGGGCCGGAGGCCCGCCGGCCGCCTTGCTGGCCCGTTTGGCGTGGGCGCTGATCTGGGTCGGCGGGGCGCTGCTCCAGCTCCAACCGAGCTACCCCTATCCGGCGGTCCTGGCCTCCACCTTCTCGATGAATCTGATGGGCAACGAACCGGGGCTTCTGGTCTCCCTGGATACCTTCCTCACCCGCCTGGCGATCGAGCTGGGCAACCCGCTGGTGCTGGGGTTGGCCGTGGCCGAGGCCGCCGTCGGAGTGGCAGTGCTGGTCCAGTTCCGGCCTCGCGTCTCGCTCTGGGTTGGAGCGGTGCTGGCGATCCTGTTCTGGGTAGGCGGCCAGAACTTCGGCGGAATCCTCACCGGGGACGCGACCGACCCGGGTTCCGGCCCCCTCCTGGTTCTACTCGCCCTGACGCTGCTGCCTGGGGCTGCGCTGACCGGGCGGGGCTCGAGAGCTGATCTCGGAACGGTGAGGTAACCGCCCCGGGCCGACCGTGCACCCGGCTGCGCCTCGGGCCCGTTCCCCACAGGCCACCCCGCTGAAGCCGGCGCGACCCAGCCCCGCTCAGCGATTGCGGGAGGCCCCAGCGGCTCACGACTCTGGGGTTGGACTCCCCTCCACGGCGCTGGCCTGCTGCGCCCGATAGACGGCGACCGCGTCGTCGGCCCGGCGCTCGTCGTCCTGGAGCCATTGCAGCACGGCCACGTCGAGCATGATCTCGAACGGCAGGGCGGCTGGCACCCAGGCCACCCCGGCACCCCACTGCTGGTCGGTGAGGGCGGAGATGCCCCCCGGGCGGCTGGCCAGGTTGTAGTAGGGGGCGTACCAGGCGTGCCCCGAGAGTCCCAGGGAGACAGCTACCACCCACATCGCCGCTGTCCCCGCCACCAGGTAGCCGGCCAGAGGCCAGGTCCCCAGTCGGCGCTTGAGGGGGGCGCTGTCCACCGTCTGACTCCAGTACAGGAGCCCGCTCGCGAGCAGGGTCAGATGCTCGACGTCGTGCAGGAAATTGTTCTGGAGGGCGATATCGAAGACGTAGGGTACGTGCCAGACCCAAAAGGTGAGTGCCAGGGCGGCCAGGCAGGTCGCCGGGTACCGGAAGAAATGGCGGACGGCAGCGACCCCGGGCCTCTGGAAGAACGCCAGCGCTCCGGGAGCGACCGCCCGTCGCCACGACAGCGGCAGTCCTCGCCACATCGATGTCCAGGGAGCCCCAACCACGATCAGGAGCGCGGCGACCACCTGGAGCAGGCAGTGCTGCACCATGTGAATCCAGAAGAGCGAGTTCGACAGATAGTCGATCGGCGACTCCAGCGCAAAGAGGACAACCCCCAGGCCGACGTAAAACGCCACACCCCGCCAGAACCGGGCCCGCCGGGCGGCCGGCTTGGCGGCCCAATGGGAGATCCGGCGGCCCCGCCAGTAGAGCCAGCCACTGAGCAGGACCGGGATCAGCACCCCCAGATTGAGGGAGTACCCGTACAGGTGGGTCCAGGGAGCGTAAAAGCTCACCTGGTAGCTACTCCCGGCCATTCCGAGAGGACTGGGGCAATAGCGCCCCCTGGCCCGGCCGACTCGGCCACCCGCGAAGTCGAAGAGCCGGGCCGTTCGAGAGAGTTCTTCACAGCATCGCTCCCCCGACTTCCTGACGGCGCCCCAGTCCCTGTCGGAATGAGAGCGAGTCTACTCCCTCCCCTTCGGGCCCGCCTGGGGCGCCACCGCCAAGCGGTCCGGTGACCAGGCTGGGATGGGACCCGTCAATCCGGCAGCCGGGCGGCGACCCAACTGAAGGGCTGGACTGAGCCCGACGGGGTCGTGTGCTCCTCATGGCGCGAGGTCAGGAGTTGCATTCCCTGGCCAGCCAGGGCGGCTGCGAGATCAGCTTCGCCATACCGGACAACCGGGAGGCCGGAGCAAGCCTGGGGGCCATCCTGGGCGAAGGTGGCCACGATGGCCGCTCCCCCCGGCTCCAGAGCGGAACGCAGGGAGCTCAAGTAGGCGCGTCGGTCCGCCTCCTCGACCAGGAAGTGAAACACCGCCCGGTCGTGCCAGAGCTGGAACCGCCTGGGCGAGTGCCAATAGCGCACGTCGGCACAGACCCAGTTGACCGCCGCAGCCGGCCCCACCCGGGCCCGGGCGGCATCGAGAGCCACCTGGGAGAGGTCTAGAACCGTGAGGTCGGACCAGCCCCGGCCGACCAATTGGTCCACCAGCAAAGAGGCGCCGCCGCCGACATCGATACAGCCCGCCGTAGTGGGGGTGGCGAGCGCGTCGATGAGCTCCAAGGAGACGGTCGGGAAAGGTTGAAACCAACTCACCTCCTGGGTACCGCGATCGCGGTAGACGGAATCCCAGTGGGTCCCCATCTCGACCTCGGGGCTCACCAGGTCAGTCCTCGCCGCAGGTTGGACTGAATTGGAAGCATTAGAGGAGGGTGCCCGACCAGGGAGCCGGCTGCCAGGAGAGCGGTTGGGTAGGCGCGCATGGAGGGAATCTTCCCAGTCGGGACGTGATGCGGCCTCGCCCGGCGAGGGGATCGTGGACGGGGTGGGGCTGACCCGAGCCGCGCGGCGTGCGGTTGGCGCGGGCCGGAGCCGGGGCCGATCGAGAGCCCGCCGGCGCCCGTGACCGGCCCCGGCTACAGTTGGTCGGGAAGGCGCTCCCCCAGGGAGGTATCGGGAGGCAGCGACATGGGCGCCGCGACGGAGCGACTGGGGCGGGGGGGGGCGCAGGCCGCTCGATGAGGGTGACCGTGCTGCACGTACCCGACTGCCCCGGGCTGGACCCCTTACTGGATCGGCTGCATAGCCTCCTGTCGGGCCGCGACGATGTGCTGGTCGAGACCACGGTCGTCGCCAGCCCGGAGACCGCCGCCCGGTTCAACTTCCAGGGTTCTCCGACGCTCTTGATCGATGGGGTCGATCCCTTCCCAAGCCCCAACGGAGTGCCCGGGCTGGCTTGCCGCATCTACCCGGGTGGGGACGAGGAGGGCCGGATCCCCAGCCTCTCGAAGCTGGCGGCGGCGCTGCAGGCGGACGACTGAGGCGGAACCCCGCCGGTCGGTTTTGCCTACCTGCTGGAAACGAGGCGAGCGTAAAAGTTCAACTTGAGGGCCAGGCCAACCGACTAGAGCGCGCCCACCTGGCTCAGGGCGGAGGCCACCTCGACCAGTTCGCTGGGGGAGACGCCGGCCAGCATCTCCCGGAGGACGGACCGGCGCGCGGTCGCGACCGTGTCGCGCAGCTTCCGGCCCCTGGCGGTGAGCACCAATCGAACCATCGCCTTCGCCTGGTGGGCCACCAGCACCAGCCGAAGGGCGGCCAGCTCCTCTCCTAGCTCGAGCGCGTGCGCCATCGATCCGGGGGAGTGTCCAACCACCCCGTCCGCCCCGGCTCCAGCGTCGGGCAGGGAGAGCACCAGGGCCTCGGCGTCGGCCGACAACCGGGAGAGCAGAGACCGGTCCGACCGGGTGAGCCGCCGCTCGACGGCGGAGGCGAATCGATCCAGCGCTGTACCCACCTGATTGGCAAGAAGGGGCACCCCGCCCACCTCTCTCGGTCTCTCAGCCCGACCAACGTGAAGCCGCACGAAGGTTCCCGATGCGGAGGACCGGATCTGGACCAGGTCGCAGAGTTGGTTGACCAGCCAGAGACCGCGGCCGTGTTGGGCATCCAGCGGTGGGCGCACTCGGCCGACCAGGGGATCGTCGACCTGGCCACGATCGTGAATTTCGCAGACCAGGATCGCGCCCTCCTCCCAGACCTGAATGGTGCCGTGTCCACCTCCATGCTGGACGGAGTTGCTGACGAGCTCTGTCACAGCCCACTCCAGGTCGGCGCGCCTCATCGTCGGTAATTCGGCCCGCACTGCCTGTCGGGTGACGAAATCGCGAACTTCCGCTGCTTGGCCGGGCCCGAAGGCAAGCTCGTGGACGAGCGCTGGCGGAGATGGCAGGGCTCCCCCAAAGGGAGAGCGGGCCAGTTCGCCGCCGATGTAGGCGGTACTACCCCACGCCTGCTCCCCTTCTCGAATCAGGGGGTGGGTCCGATACCCCACTGCCTGCGCCGCCTCACTCAGCGTGTCCAGGTCGTAGAGACAGAGCAGGCGAAGCTCGCGGTGCTGACCGACGACCCGGTTGAGCAACGCCTCGTGGAGCTCGCACTCGACCAGCTCGGCCGGGGTGCGCTCTGCCCAAACCGGCTCCCCGATCCCCCGCACAGGCCGTCCGTCCGGACTGGCGTCCTCAACGAACTGGACCCAGGCGGGAATGATTCGCGCCGGGTTGGTGCCCATCTCGCGGATATTGATGAAGTGGACCCAACTGGCATCCTCGCCCAGTCCACGCTCGATCTCGGAGATCCGCTCGGCACTGACCGCGACCATCACCGGTTCGCCTGCCGCTATCCCTTCCTGGATGAAGGGCAGGACCGTGGCCAGGAACTCGCGATCTCCGCGGTACAGGAGCGCTTCGTGGCGCCCAGCCGCTCCTGGGTGGCCGGCGGCCGGTATCCGTGTGGGCACTGCTCTCGACCTCTCTGTCCGGGGTTCCCGACCCCGGTCCGATTCGAGGTCGCTCTGATCGTAGCCCTGGGTGCGCCAGTCCGCCTTAGCAGCTTTGGAAAGTGCCTCGGGGAGTACGAATCAGGGCTTGGGGAACCGCGGCGTCGGCGCGCCTTTGGGATTAGGTCAGGGTTGGCTCCGCCGACTCGTCGATCAAGAGCCAGGGCAGCGCCTCGGCCATCGGCCGAAGAAGCAGCTCGAGCTCGGGATGGTCGGACCCGGCCCCGACGACCAGCCCAAGTGCGGCGGCAAGAGCTGCTCGCTCCGCCTTGGCGCCGATCTCTCCGTGCTCCGCTCTCCAACTCACCAGGGCTGTCTTGCCCACGGTGAGCTGCAGGAGCGCCTCCCGGACCTCATGCCAACCAGCCACCTTGCCCGTGGCTTCCAAAACCTCCGATGCCGCCTGCTCGGCAGCTAGAAAGTCGGCCAGCCCGCCTTCCCCAACGTGGCGGTCCCAGCCGCGGGCTATCCGCTCGATTCCGGACTGGTCCAGCTCGCGAATGTCACCGGTCAAGCGGCCGAGGTTCCGGCCCTGGGCGGCAAACCCATAGCCGTCGATGTCATTGGCCATTGGCGGCCTCCCAGTGGCAGGTCGAGCCGGCTGCATGATATCGCCCAGTCCCGAATCTTGGGTGGGAGTCAGACGTCTGCCGCCATTCCCCGCCGGGGTATCCGGAGGTGCTGGGCCTTTGACTAGGTCGACCCACCTGGCCTGGTTCCGGTCCTGGTCCCGGCGTCTCGGCCCTGGCGCCGAGACGGCTCCCCTACCGCCGCCCGTCACGTCTCCGGGGCAGCCGCAAAACGGATCACCGCGCGCACCCCCATCTACGCCGCCAGGGCGGCGGTCCCTATCCTTGGGTCATCGACTTTTCCACGTTCCTGGAGCACGTGCGCAGCGACGGCAACCGTCTCGCTGAGGTCGCCCGGGGCCACCTACCGATGGAGGCCCCCGCCTGCCCGGGATGGACGGTCGCGGATGTGGTCAACCATGTCGCCCAGGTCTACGAGCACAAGATCGCCTGCACCCAAGGTCAGCGAGAGCCTGACCCGTGGCCACCGGCGTGGCCCCCCGAGCGTGATCCCCTGGAGTGGTTCGCGGACGCCCACCTGCGCTTGCTGACCCTCTTTCGAGAGCTAGGTCCCGAGGCGCCGTCCTTCACCTGGTGGCCGCCGGACCAGACGGTGGGATTCTGGGGCCGGCGGATGGCCCAGGAGACCGTGATCCACCGGATCGATGTCGAGCTCAGCTGCGGCGGGGCGGGGGCAGTCGACCGCCACCTGGCCGTCGACGGGGTCGACGAGGTGCTGAACATATTCCTGGCCGGGGACTGGTCCGACGAGCCGGTGGCTGAGCTGGCGGCGCAGCGGATCGTGATTCGCACCGGGGGTCGCGCCTGGGAGGTCGAGCTGCTTTCAGACGAGGTCAAGGTCGGCGATCCCGACGGGTCGGCCGACGCCGAGCTGGAGGGGAGCCCTGAGGCATTACTGCTCTGGCTCTGGGGCCGGGGAGCGGCGAACGAGCTCACCTGCCGCGGGGAGGCCTCCATACTGACGCCGCTGCGGAGCCGGCTCGCCCTCGCGACTCAGTGACGGGTTGAGTCGGTGACCGCCCAGGCGGAGGCCCCGGCTCCCAGGCTCCGGCCGCCCCGCAACCTGGTCAGTCCGGTCGCGATCTGGTACTGGACCACTCGGGCTGCGATCGGCTGGGGCGTCCTGCTGGTGCTGGAGACGGTCTGGGAGACGTCCGACCCCGGAGCGGGGGCCTGGCCCGGGGTTGTCCTGGCAGTGACCGCGATCGTCGCCGTGGCCCACTTGGGGGTGATGCCGAGATGGCGGTATCGGGTCCACCGCTGGGAGGTGACCTCGGTCGCGGTATACACCCAGGCGGGCTGGTTCCATCAGGAGCGGCGGATTGCTCCTCTCTCCCGGATCCAGACCGTGGACAGTGAGAGCGGGCCGCTCGAGCAGCTCTTCGGACTTGTCAAGGTCACCGCCAACACCGCCTCCGCGGCAGGCCCGCTGCGGATCAGCGGGCTCGACCAGGGCACCGCCCAGGTGCTGGTCGACGAGCTGACCACAATCGCCCAGGAGACCCCGGGAGACGCGACCTGAGCACTGGTCGGCTGGCCGATCCGCCCGGGCCGGCTCCGGCACCCGCCCTCCCGGTCTGGCAGCGTCTGGACCGGCGGATGCTGGTGCTGCTGCCGATCCAGGAGTCGCTCCGGAACGCCCCTTTGTTAATCGTGCTGCTCCTCGCCGGTAGCGGCTCCGGCAAGGGACCCCTGTGGGGGCTTGCCGGCCTGGTGGTCGCCGTCCTGGTGGGGGCCCTCCGCTGGTTCACAACCCGGTACCTGATCAGCTCAGACCAGGTCCAGGTGCGAAGGGGCCTCTTCCGGCGGCGCACCCTGACCGTCCTGCGGGACCGAGTCCGCACGGTGGACCTGACCGCTCACGCCCTGCATCGGATGCTTGGCCTGGCCAGCGTGACCATCGGAACCGGTCGCTCAGACCGCAAGGACGACCGCGGGCTGCGCCTGGATGGGCTCAGCTCCGAGGCGGCGGCCTGGGTGCGCCAGGAGCTCCTCCACCAGCCGGCCGAAACTTCCTCCCCGGCAGGCCAGACCCTCGCCCGGGGCGAGAACGGTGAGCTGGCCCGGTGGAGCCCGCGCTGGATCGGATTCGGGCCGTTCAGCCTCTCCGGCGCGGTCACCATGCTGGCGGTGGGTGGGTTCGGACTCCAGATCGTCAGCGAAGGGCATCTCCAGCCGAACCGGCTGGGACCCGTCCACGGCCTGCTCCAGGGGCTGGGATCCCTCTCGACGGCGGCCCTGGTGCTGGCCGTCCTGGTCGGCTTCGCGGTGCTGACCGCTTTGGTCTCCACCCTGGGCTACATCCTCGCCTTCTGGAACTTCCTGCTGATCCGGGAGGCAGGGACCCTGCAGGTGTCCCGGGGTCTGGTCACCAACCGGGTAGTCAGCATCGACGAGCGCCGCCTGCGCGGGGTCGAGCTGAGCGAGCCCCTGCTGCTGCGCTGGGTCGGGGGCGCCCGCTGCATTGCGATCGCGACCGGGCTCCGGGTGGGGCGGGGCTCGGAGCGAGGTGGGTCGCTGCTGGTGCCCCCCGCGCCCCGCGCGGTCTCGGAGGGTGCGACGGAAGCCATCTTGGGCAGCCGGACGCCACTCGGGGCGGTGCTCCGGCAACACGGGCCTACCGCCCGCCGCCGCCGCTACAGCAGGGTAGTGCTGGCCACCGGGCTACCCCTGCTGGTCGTGACCGCCGCCTTGGTCCAGGGCTTGGCCCCGGCCTGGCCGGCCCTGGCCCTGCTCGGCCTGCTGGCCGTCGGCGTGCCCCTGGCTGAGGACCGCTACCGCAGCCTGGGCCACACAGTGGTTGGCGGATTCCTGGTTTCCCGATCGGGCTCACTGGTCCGCCGCCGCTGCATGGTCGCCTCCGAGGGCATCATCGGCTGGAACCTGAAGCAGACCTTCTTCCAGCGCCGCGCCAGGCTGGTGACCCTGGTGGCGACCACCCCGGCCGGGCGCCAGGCGTATGGCATCCAGGACCTCTCCGAGGCGGAGGCGATCCGGGTGGCGGAGGCGGCCCGCCCCGGCCTGCTCTCTCCCTTCCTGGAGTTCCGGTCCGCCCCAAAAACGGTGTCGGTGTCGACTGATGGGTCACCGGGCGCGTCAGCGCTTCCCGCCGCGGCGCTTGACCCAGTTCCAGAGGTCGCGGTGAATTGGGGTGAACTCCCGAAGCACCCGGCGGCCGGGGGCGCTGCCGACGGCGGCCACCTGGGCCGCTCGGGATCCGAAGAGGTCGGGTCGGTTGTGCCGCCAGTCGAGGACGCCGGCGCGGAGGAAGACCGCCAGCAGGCTCGCCACCGGGACCGCAAAGAGGGCGCCTAGGAAGCCGGCGGCCTCGATACCCGCGAACAGGGCGAGCAGCGCCACCAGGGGATGCAGCCGCACGAACTTGGCCTGAATCCGTGGCGCCAGGAGGTAACCCTCGATGACATGGATGACCAGGAAAAGGATCAAGGTGAAGACGGCCAGGGCCGGGCTCTTGGTCAGCGCCAGGAGGAGTGCCACCGCCCCCCCGGCAAAGGGGCCGACCAGGGGAATCAGCTCGAAGATGAAGGTGGCGACGGCAATCACCAGCGGGAATGGCACCCCCAGGATGGCGGTCCCGGCGCCCGCCAGGATCGCGACCAGCAGGGCCATCAGGAGCTGGGCCCGTACGTAGCCACCCACCACCAGGGCAAAGGCGTCGAAGGTGAAGGCGAGCTCGCTCCGCACCCGGCCCGGGAGCAGTTCCTGAAGTTGCTGGCGCAGCATCCGACCGTCCTTGAGCAGCCAGAAGGAGATCACCAGGCCGACGAAGAGGTCGACCAGGATGGTGACCGTGCTCGACAGCCCGTGGAGCAGGATCCCGGTGGCGCCGGGGATGTAGGAGGTCAAATTGTTGGGGATGACACCCCCCCGGCCGAGCTGGATTCCGTGCTGGCGCAGTTGGTTCCGGAGATTGGCGATCTCCGCATTGGCGCGATGGAGCAGGTGGGGTACTTGGATGGCCACGCCGCGGGCCTCGCCGACCAGCGGGCCACCGACCACGTAGAGCACGGCGGCGACCAAGATCAACCCCACCACCAGGGTGCCCAGCACCGCCACCGTCGCGGGCAGGTGCCCCCGGCGCTGGAGGAGACCCACGATGGGGTCGGCGATGAAGGTGATGGCGACCGCCAGCACCAGGGCCAGGATCACCGTCAAGATGCTGGCCAGCCACCCGGCCAGCACCAGCAGCAGCTGGTAACCGACGAAAACCGTCACCACGATGGCGGCCGCGCGGACCCAGTTCCAGGTCCCCGGAGGGGGCCCGGCGGCGCCGACCGGAGAGGCTGGCGTCGGCGTCGCCGGGGCCGCGGGGGCGACCGGGCTCTCAGGCGCCACGTGCTGAGTCTAGAGGCTCCGCCAGGGAACTGATCCCGCCGGTGGGGCCGTCTGAGGGAGCTTCAGGGCTCGCGATTCCCGGCCGGGACCGCCAGCTGGCCGGGAGCCTGGTCGCCTGCGGTCAGCAGTCCCGGGGCGGGGCGCGGGAGCCGTTGAGCCTTCCAGAGGTCGCCACCCGGCACCATCCGATTGAGGAGCAGGGTCAGCGCCGCCATGACGATCAGGGGGAGGAAGTAGTCGGGGAAAAAGAGCGCCCCCAGCAACCAGAGGATCGACTCCACCATCGGCCCCACCACCAGGACCGTCCGGCGCTGACGGGGGTCGATGCCGTCGACGAAATACTTCCAGCCGAACCCCAGCCAGGGGAAATCGCGGCTGTACCAGACTCGGGGAGCGAAGCGGATCCGGAACGCCCACAGGGCGAGAGCGTGGGAGGCCTCGTGGGCGACCATCACGAAGCTGAAGTAGAGCCAGATCACAGGCGGGATTGTGTCCCGGGCCGGTTGGGGCCGAGTTGACAGACCGGCTTCGTTCTCGTGCGGATCCCTCCAACCAAGGCCATTCCACACCGTCCCGCTGCCATGATCGTCCTTGTCGCGGTCGGCGTGCCGGCCCCCCCAGTCGCTGGGTCCAACCCGGGGAGGGAGACTAGCCAGTGTGGGAGGGGGAGTAGCGCATCTGTAGGCGCGTCCGGCCAGGGTCGGAGAGAAGTGGACGGCGCTCCCCGGTGAAGGTGAATCCGACCGCCTGGTAACAGCCCTGGGCAGGCTGGTTGTCCTCGTTGACCCAGAGCCACAGCCCGGCCGGGGCGTGAAGTCGGTGCCAGTCGATCACGGCGGCGATCAAGGTCCGAGCCACACCCTTTTCCCGCCAGGACGGGGCCACCCACATCGAGACCAACTGGATTCCACCTCGCTCCTCCTCCGGCACAGCCCCGACCAGACCGACCCACTCCGGGCCGAGCCGGGCCGACCACGATCGACGCCCCCCGGCGCCACTCGCCCGCTCCCTCCAGGTCGAATCCGGGAACGCTCGCTCCCTTACCCAGGTGGACCCGAACGCCGCCGGGGAGTCGGCGAGGGCTCGGAGTCGGACCTCCCGGAGACTGGCCCATTCGCTGGCCGCGACGGGTTGCACCAGGACCGGGGACAGGTGGTCAGTCACTCACCCGCTCCCATTCGTCCGCCCCTCGGCGGGAGGTTATCCGACCGGGCGGGGCGGGAATGCTCGCCAGCGGGACGGCAACGACCGGGGGGTGCCCACGCCATCCCCGCCCACGAGGGTGGCAACGGCAGCCGCTCAGACCGGGGGGTCGGGCTCACCGCGGCTGGCGTTCGCCCGCCCCCGACTCCAATAGCCCTTGGCCGACACCTGATCTCGGGACAGGCCCCGAGCGAGCAGACGGTCGCGCAGGGCAATGGCGACGCTCACCTCGGCCGCGATGTAGACGTGGCCCCGGCCCCGGGGCAGCCGAATCTCATCGACCGCCTCCAGCAGCAGCCCGGCATGGCCGGGCTCGGCCGCCCCTCGCCAGAGCCAGCGCAGCTCGGCCTGGCCCGGGCTCAACACCGGCTGCTCGTCGGCGGGGTCGCCCAGCTCCAGGATCGCCTGCGCCGACGCCCGCCGGGGCAGCGCCTCGAGCATCGCCAGGGTGCCGGGGATGTAGGTCTCGTCCCCGACGAAGAGATGCCAATCGGCTGGGTCGTCGAGAGTGATCTTCCCCCGGGGGCCGACCACTTCGGGGAGTGGCCGGCCCGGCCCGGCCCCGGCTGCCCACTGAGCGGCCGGGCCGTCGCCGTGAGTGACCACGTTGAGGTCGACCAACCCCTGGACAGGGTCGGCCCGGCGGATGGTGTAGCGCCGACTGACCAGGTCTCCCTCCCGCCGCGGCAAGCGCAGCATGAGGTCTTGGCCGGGGGCGAACCGGAAGCCGCGCAGGGCGTCGCCGGCAAGTCGAATTTGGCGCAGACTGGGCCCGATATCTTCCACGTCGGCGACGGTGAGCGACATCGTCTGCGGCGGCGGCAGCAGGGCCAGATTGGCGGCCGCCGGCCCGCCATCCTGACTCGGGAGCGTGGGGTCGCCAGCCATCCCAGCAACCGTAACCGAAGCCGCCCCCAGGACCGACGTTCAGCCGGCCTGCGGCTGCTCCGACCTGCAGAAGGCGCACCGGGTGGCCTGGATCGGGATCTCGCTCAGGCACTCGGGACATTTCTTGGTGGTGGGATCGGGGGCCGCCTGATGGCGGACCAGGAGCGCTTGGTACGGTTTGACCACCACGAAATAGAGCACCACCGCCACCAGCAGGAAGGTGATCGCGGCGTTGATGACCGCTCCGTAGAGGAATCGGGAGTGGTTCACCGTGAAGGACAGGTCACCGAAGTTGGGCTTTCCCAGCAGGGCCGCGAGGAGCGGCGTGAACAGGTCGGCGACCAGGGCCGCGACCAGCGCCGCGAAGGCCACCCCGATGACGAAGGCGACCGCCATCTGGACCAGGTTTCCGCGTATCAGAAACGCCTTGAATCCGGTCACGTATTCGCCTCCTCTCCACTGCCCCGGTCTCTATCCGGAGCTGTCTACCGGACCTCTGCTGGCCCGTCCGGCGGGCTCTGGCGAGTCGGTCAGCCAGCCCCTCCGGCCCCGGTTTTACTCTCATTTTGCCCGGCAAATTGCTGGTAGGCCTGCCAAGCCCGCGGGCCCCAGACGGTGGCTGGGCCACCGTCCAGTAGCAGGGTGACCCCGATGCTCTCGGCGACCTCCTGGGGGCTGGCTCCGCTGCGGGCGGCTCCTCGGGCATGGGCCGCGACGCAGCCATCGCACCTCTTGACGATCGAGATGGCCAGCGCGATCAGCTCTTTTTGCTTGACGCTGAGCGCACCCTCCACCATCACCGCCCGGTGGGTCTGGGTATATCCCGTCCATACGTCGGGAATCGCCTGGCGCAGCTCGGAAATCGAGGGTCCAAGCTCCCTCAGCAGCTCCGGGTAATCGGTCATCGCTCCGCCTCCCTCCAGGCGCCAACGCCCGGACCAACGCGCCGACGGCAACCCCTCCATCATCCCCTCTCGCCCGGAACCCGGCGCGGCCGGGCTCAGTTCGCGGCGGGTTCTACCGGAGCCGAGAATCGCCCCCGGGCGCCGACCGCCTGGAAGGCGCCGTCCCGAAGTTCCGGGACTGCCGTGGCGACGTTGAGCGCGGCCGCCCATTCGAGCTCCTCGCCGTGGCGACGAGCCCGCTGCTCCCGGCCCGAGACACAGTCGCGCAACACCTGGCGCAGCCCCTGGTGGCGGGCCTGGCGGAACACTGCCGCCGCCGCTGCCGCCTCGGGCGACCTTCGACGCCGGCGCAGCCCGTCGATGATCGCCCCGGCTCCGATCAGATCCTCCAGGGCCATGTCCAAGCTGCCATCGGGCCACCGCTCGCCAGCGGCGATGACCGAGATCACCTCCCCCCGGGAGCGGGCCCACCGGGCCACCGCGGCGGCGTTGCGCGGGGCTCCGGCCAGGACCACGGCCGAACCTCGGCTGACCGCAGCCGAGATGGCGGAGCCATTCGGCGAGGGAAGGACGATCGACATCCCCACCGGCGCCCGGCTCAGGGTCGCCGGGGAGAGCGAGTAGGGCCGGGCCGCGGTCACCAGCGAACGGCTCACCGCCACCTGGGCGCCCAGCTCGCGGGCCCGTGCCTCAGCACCGGCCGGGTCCCAGGGGTGGGGGTAGACCCGACAACCCCGTTCCATAGCGACCGAGACCGTGGTTGAAAAGGTGATCACGTCAACCACCACCACCACGTCCGAGTGCGGGGCCAGTGCCTCTGCCCCGGCCAGGCCCCAGCCCAGCCGGACCGTATACCCCGCCTGGTCAGCTGCCTCCTGGCGGTGGTACCCCAGCCCCGGCTCGGAAGCCGCCTCAAGGTCAGCTGCAGGTCTCGACATCGCCGCATAGCTTGAGGGTTGGTGAGCCCGTCCTCGACCACAGGCGGGTGGTTGCCGCTCCCGGCCCGGACATCTCTCTCACTTCGATGCGTGCGCGAAGGGGCTGACTATAGTGGGCGAGTGGCGCGCCCCAGCGGCAGTGGGGCTAGGGGCTGAGTGGCACTCCCTAGCACCCTCGGTGAGTTGCGGGGCAGCGAGTACCGGATGCGCTCCGTCCGGGAGGAGCTGCGGGACAACCTGGTCGACTCGCTGCGCCACGGGCGGGAGCACTTTTCGGGCCTGGTCGGCTACCAGGAGACCGTCATCCCCCAGATCGAGAACGCCCTGCTGGCCGGCCAGGACATCGTCTTCCTGGGTGAGCGCGGCCAGGCCAAGTCGAGGTTGATCCGGTCTCTGGTCGAGCTCCTCGACGAGCACATCCCGGTGGTCCAGGGGAGCGAGGTCAACGACCACCCCTACCGACCGATAAGTCGATTCGGGCGCGACCTGGTCGCCGAGCTCGGGGAGGCGACGCCGATCTCCTGGATCGAGCGGGGCGCGCGCTTCGGCGAGAAACTGGCCACCCCCGACACGTCGATTGCGGACCTGATCGGTGAGGTGGACCCGATCCGCGTCGCCGAGGGCCGCTACCTGGCCGACGAGCTCACCATCCATTACGGTCTGCTGCCCCGAGTCAACCGGGGCATCTTCGCGATCAACGAGCTCCCGGACCTGGCCGAGCGAATCCAGGTCGGCCTGCTCAACCTCATGGAGGAGCGGGATGTCCAGATCCGGGGCTTCCGGGTCCGCCTTCCCCTCGATCTGGTGGTGGTCGCCACCGCCAACCCTGAGGACTACACCAACCGGGGCCGGATCATCACCCCCCTCAAGGATCGCTTCGGGGCTCAGATCCGGACCCACTATCCGAGGAGCCCGGAGGCGGAGGCGATCATCATCGAGCAGGAGCGGGACCCCTTCTCAGGGTTGGGGATTCCGCTCCACGTCCCTGCCTACATGCTCGAGCTGGTCGCCGAGATCTCCCAGCTAGCCCGCCGGACCCCCCAGATCAACCAGCGCTCCGGGGTGTCGGTCCGGCTCTCGATCGCCAACTTCGAGAGCCTCTGCGCCAACGCGCTGCGCCGGGCGATCGTGCTCCAGGAGCCCGAGGCGGCTCCCCGGCTGAGCGACCTGGTCGCGCTCTCGGCCTCGACTCTCGGCAAGCTTGAGTTGGAGACCTGGGAGGAAGGTGAGGACCAGGCGGTGCTCCAGAAGCTGCTCCGCAACGCCACCGGCAACGTATTCCGCCGCCACTTCTCGCTCTCGGAGTTCGGGCCTCTGGTGGCCCGCTTCGAACAGGGACTGAGCGTTGAGGTGGGCGAGATGGTGCCCCTCGAGCGCTACCAGCAGGTGGCCGATGCCCTCCCCGAGCTGAACCGGATCCTGAGTGATCTCGACGAGCCCCGGGAGTCGGGAGCCGCCGCCGCCGCCTTGGAGCTGGTGCTCGAGGGCCTGCACCTGGCCAAGCGGCTCAACAAGACCATGGTCGACGGCACCGCGGTCTACGGCGGCTAGCCCCGGCTATGGCTGCGGTTCGCCAGCGCTACAGCCGCTGGGACGGCACCCAGGAGAGCGAGCTTCCCGACCCGAGCGAGCTCTTCGCTCGGCTGGCCGAGGACGTCTTCCACGGCTGGGACTTTGAGTCGGCCCTCCGCCGGCTCCTCGGACAGGGGTTCAAGGACAGTGCCGGCCACCGGCTTCGCGGGCTGGAGGATCTCTTAGAGCAGGTCCGGGAGCGACGCCAGGAGAAGCTGGAGCGCTACAACCTGGAGGGAATCTTCAGAGACATCAAGGAGCGCCTGGACCGGATCCTGCAGCGGGAGCGCGAGGCCCTGGAAGGGCGCCTGGGCGAAGCCGCCGGAAGCGGCGCCCAGGATCTGGTTGAGAAGTTGGCTCGGGGCCGGCTGGCTCAGCTCGACGCGCTGCCTCCGGAGCCGGGCTCGGCCGTCCGCGGGCTCCAGGATTACGAGTTTTTCGATCAGCGCGCGGCGGCCGACTTTCAGGAGCTGCTGGGAGAGCTCCGCCAGCAGCTGATCGAGCGCCACTTTCAAGATCTCGGTCAGGCGGTTCAGCGACTGGGCCGGCGCGAGCTCGGAGAGCTCGCCGAGATGGTCGCCGATTTGAATCAGATGCTGGAGCGGCAGCTGCGGGGCGAGCCGCCCCAGTACCAGGAGTTCATGGAGAGGTGGGGAAGCTACTTCCCCGACCACCCCGAGGACCTCGACTCCTTCCTGGCCCAGCTCCGCCGCCAGATGGATGAGCTGAACTCGCTTCTGGAGTCGTCCTCCGCCGAGACCCGGGCGCAGCTTGAGGAGGCGATGCGGGGCGCCTTCGGCGATCAGGACTTGCAACAGCAGCTGGCCCGGCTCGCGGGGCTGCTGGCACGAGCTTCCCCCTCCTCAGCCGGCGGGTCGAGGTTCGGTTTCTTCGGTGGTGAGGAGCTGGACCTCCCCGGCGCCCTCGACGTGCTCGGTGAGCTGCAGCAACTGGACGCCCTCGAGCGGGGTATCCGGCGAGCCTACTCGGGGGAGTCGCTCCCCGATGAGCTGTTGGCCCAGCTCGGCGAACGTCTGGGGCCGGAATCGGCTGCCAGCTTGAGACAGGTCGGGACGGTGCTGCGCGAGCTGGAGGCGAGCGGGCAGCTGCGCCGGGGCAGCGACGGCCTCGAGCTGACCTCGCAGGGGGTGCGCAAGATCGGCCAGAAGGCGCTGGGGGACATCTTCCAGCACCTGGCCGCGGATGGCTTCGGGGGCCACCCCCAGGGTGGTCCGGGCTCGGGGAGCGAGCCGGGCGACCAGAGTAAGCCGTACCAGTTCGGGGACCCCTTCAACCTGGATGTCGAACGCACTTTGATGAACGCCGTCGGCCGCAGCCAGGGCAGCCGCCCGCTGCGCCTGGCGGTGGACGACTTCGAGGTGATGGAGTCGGAGCGGAGCGTGCAAACCAGCACCGTGCTGATGCTCGACATGAGCCGCAGCATGCCGCTCCGGGGATACTTCTACGCAGCTAAGAAGATGGCCCTGGCGCTGGACTCACTGATCCGCACCCAGTACCCGCGGGACACGCTCCACGTGGTCGGCTTCTCCGATTACGCGCGCGAGATCGGGCCCGGGATGCTGGCCCAACTGACCTACAGCGAGTACGTCTACGGGACCAATATGCAGCACGGCCTGATGCTGGCTCGCCGCCTGCTCCATCGCCATCGCGCCGCCAACCGGCAGATAATCATCGTCAGCGACGGCGAGCCGACCGCCCACATGGAAGGCACGCATGCCGTCTTCATGTACCCGCCCTTGCCGGAGACGTTTGAGAAAACCCTTCAAGAGGTGCGTAACTGCACCCGAGACGGGATCGTCATCAACACCTTCATGCTGGAGACCAACCAACACCTAGTGCAGTTCGTGAAGCAGCTCACCCGGCAGAACCGGGGCCGGGCTTTCTTCGTCAGCCCGGACCGGCTCGGCGACTACGTCCTAGTCGACTACGTGGCCTCCCGCGATGGGTCCGGCTGAGCGGTGCCCAGCTTCCGCGTGGACGCGAGCCGACTCCAGTTCCAGGAGCGCCTGCTCACCCAGTTCCGCGCCCGCTACAGCGGCTGGGAGTTCTCCAACCGGCAAGACCAGTTCGGGGTTCTGGCCCGCAAGGGATCTGCCCAGGTCGCCCTCTCGCTCGAGTCGCTCTACGCCGAGGCACGGCGGCCCGGCGCCTCCGTCCCCGAGGAGATTGCGCGCTTCGTCACCCTGGCGGCCCCCCGTTTGAGCTCGGCCGAGCAACGGCCTGAGCAGACGGCCCCCGGCCTGGATCCGGGAGCTCTGGTCTGGTGCGTCCGCGCCGAACGCGCCATCCGCGGCTACACCCGGTTCGCCGAGCTCGCGACCCGCGAACTCCCCGGCGGACTGCTCGCCTTCGTTGCCGAGGCCCTCCCCGGGGATGCCATGCAGGGGGTCTCCCGCGCCGACGCTGAGGCGGGCGGGCTCAGCGAGGAGGACCTGGTCGGCCACGCGGACCGCAACACCTCGTTGCGGCTAACCCGCTGGCGGGAGGCTTTGGAGGACCCGGAGGAGCCGCGCCGCTGGCTCTTCAGCGACGACATCCTGTTTTCCAGCAGCCTGCTGCTGGTGCCCAGCTTCCTGGAGGCGCTGGGCCAGCTCGGTCAGGGCCGAGCCGCCCTGGCCGCCCCCGACCGGGCCCTGGTGGTCGCCGCGGTGGGCACGGCCGCCGCCCCGGAGACGATGCTCCCGTTGGTGCGCCGGCTCTTCCGCCTGGCCAGCTTTCCCCTCAGCCCGTTGCTGTTCGCCACCGACGGGGTCTCCTTGGAGCTGCACCCGGCCGAGGTGCGGCCCCGCCACAGCCGCCCGGGCTGGCGCCGCCTCTTCGGGGTCGCCTGAGAGTGAGTTCTGCGCTGCTCCGTTCTCGAATCGAGGTCCGGGACGCGATCGAGCGTCTGTCGCGGGCAGCCGACTTGCGCTATGGCGATTCCCTGATTGAGGTCGAGCTGGGCCCCAGCGGCCTGTGGGGAACGGTGGCCCTTTCCAGCCAGGCGGCCGAGCTGCGCCGGCGCATGGCCGAGCTCTGGCCAGAGGGCCGCTGCCGGCTGCTGGTGCTGGCCGCCCGTCGGCCCCGGGTCGGCCTCTACCCGGAGAGTGAGCCGCTCAACATCTGGCGCCGGCGCCCCGACCGGGACCTCTTGCCACCCGAGCTGACCACTCAGCTCCTGCCCGGAGATCCGCCGGCCGGGCTGCTGGCGGTGAGGGATGGTCAGTACCTGGTCAAAGCTCCGGGCGATGCGGTGGGGTGGGTGCACCGGAACTCGCGCTACCGCCTTGGGAAGGCCAAGCCGGCGGACCCGGCGGGCATGGCCGTGGTGCCTCGGTCGGGCTGGGACCCCGAACTGGTCCGGGAGACGGCGGTGAGCCTGCTCGGGCGTCCCTTTGTCCTCGGAGGGACAGGCGGTCTGGGGATCGACTGCTCGGGGTTGAGCTGGCGGGCGTTTCTCTCGGCCGGGGTGCGGCTGCCCCGGAACAGCCGCGCCCAGCGCCGCGTGGGGGAACGGGTCCCCCTGGCCCAACTCGCGGAGCTGGACCTCATCTGCGCTGTCCATCGGGGCCCCAAGCGGACCAGCCATGTCGCCCTGTACCTCGGCCAGAACGAGGTCATCCACGCCTGCAGTGAGTGCCATCAGGTGCTCCGCGAGCCGCTGGCCGAGTTCCGGGAGCGCTATCAGGTGTTGAGCGTGCGCCGGGTGCCAGGAGCCGTCCGCTCCTCACGCTAACCTAACCGCGATGAAGGCTCCCGGAGCTACGGCGGCGACCTCCTTCTCTAATCGCGGCGACGGTAGCGAGCTCCGAGTGCCGCCTGCATTGGCCGCTTTTCGACAGAGCCGGGTCGACCTGGTGGGGGTGGCCAGTGTGGAGGGGGGTGAGATGGCCCGCTACCTGTTGGCGGCCGGCTTCACCAATCTGGTAGGACACGATCAGCAGCCGGACCTGGCCAGTCTGGTCCGGGCTCACCACCTGGCCCACGCCGGGCTCGGCCGAGGGGAGCGCAGGGAGCGGCTGGACCGGCTGCTCCAGGGACTCCACGCACTGCACCTGGGCGGCGACTACCTGGAGGGAGTGGAACGCTCCGCGGTGGTGATCCCCACCCAGGCCTGGTTCCTCTCGGCCGCCAACTCGCCGCTCCAGGAGCTCAAGCGAGGCGGCCATCCCTTCTACTCCCTGATCCAGGCCTACCTGGACCTGGTCCAGGGGGAGGTGATTGGAGTCACCGGGAGCCACGGCAAGTCGACGACCAGTGCCTTGGTGGCGGCGTTGCTGACGGGGAGCGGGCGCTACCCCGCGGTCTGGCTGGCCGGAAACGACCGGCACGACCGCCAGGAGCTCCAGGAGGTGGCCCGGGACGACGGCTCCGGGTGCCTGGTGCTGGAGATCAGCAACCGGCAGTTGCTGCAGATGGATCGCGCCCCTCGGGTCGGCTGCCTGACGAACATCACCCCCAACCATCTCGACGAGCACCAAGGGCTGGCTGGCTACGTGCGCGCCAAGCGCCGCATCTTCGAGCTCCCCGGCTGTGAGATCGCGGTCCGGAACGGAGACGACCCGCTCAGCCTCTCCGGGGCCGAGCCGGCCGAGGGCATCCGCCAGCTTCGTTTTGCCACCGCGATTCCAGGGCTGGAGGGATCCGACGGTGCTTTCCAGGAGGATGGGATGCTCCTCCTCCGGTGGCGAGGCGAGATCCGACCGGTGCTGCGCTTAAGTCGGGTGCCGCTGCTCGGGGCGCACAACCTGAGCAACGTCGGAGCCGCGCTTACGGTGGTGGCCGGAGTGATCGAACCCGACCCCGGACTGCTCCATCACGCGGCGGAGGTGATCGAGTCCTTTCGGCCCCTTCGGCACCGGACCGAGCTGGTCCGGCAGCATCGCGGGGTCGACTACATCGACGACCTCTCCAGCACCACCCCCCAGTCCACCGTGGCGGCGATTCGGGGCCTGGGACGCCCCTGCGTCCTGATCGCCGGGGGTGATGACAAGGGGATCGCGTTCGCCGAGCTGGTCGGGCTGGTGGGCGGCCCGGTGCGCTCTCTGGTGCTCCTCCCCGGGGCGGGTTCAGACCGAATCGAGGAGGAGCTGGCGGTGGCCCGACGGGGCGGCCTCGTGCACCGGTCCGAGAAGCTCCAGGCAGCCGTGGCTCTGGCCACCGAGATGGCCCAGCCCGGGGAGGCGGTGCTGCTGTCGCCCGCCTGCCCGGGATTCTTCACCGCCCACTACGGCGAGGGTGGTTTCCGTCAGGCGGTCAGAGCGGTCACTTCTCCTCGTCCTCAAAGGGCGCCAGGGTGAGGGGCAAGAGCGAGACCAACTCGAAGGCGGCGCCGCAGTTGGGGCAGTCGACCAGGTCTCCGATCTCCTCGGCCTCGCCGAGGTCAAGCTCGGCGCCGCAATCGGGACAGTTCTTGGCGAGAGTTCCGATCGCGCTCACTCGATTCCTCCTCCATGGCCAGCTCTGAAACCGGGGACGCGGTCCCCCCTGGGCAGTGGATCCACTCCCAACTCTTCGGGGTCAGTCTAGCCCCAGCCTCCCGGCTCTCTCTGGGCGAGGGCGGCACCGCGCTCGAACCGGCGCCCGAGTTGGGCCGGGCCCTCGGGATCCCCGATCTCCTCCTGAAGCGGGAGGATCAGTCCCCGACCGGGTCCCACAAGGCTCGATGCCTGAGCTTGCTCTGCTCGGCGCTCGTCGCCGGAGGCGGCCGCCAGGCGGTCATCTCCTCCTCCGGCAACGCCGCAGTGGCGGCGGCCGCCTACGCCGCCCTGGGCGACGTCCGGCTGCTCAGCCTGGTTTCGCCCCGGACCCCTCGGGTGAAGCTGAATCGGCTCCGAGGGTACCCCGGGTTGATCGTGCTCAGCGAGCACCCGGTCGCCCTCCTCCATCACGCGGTTGGGCGCTGGGGCCTGGCTGACCTCCGGGGGTCGGCGAACCTGCTGGCTCCCAACGCCTACCGGGGCATCGCCGCCGAACTGGTCGCGAGCGCGCCCGGGGCGGTGTTCCTCTTCACCAGCAGCGGGGCGACAGCCTTGGGACTGGGCCAGGGGTTCGACCGGCTGCTGCCTCCCCAGCAGAGGCCCGAGCTGCACGTAGTCGAGGGCACCCCGGGCGGAGAGATAACCCGGAGCTGGTATCGCGATGTGGGCCGGGCGGAGGAGACGGCGGGAGGACTGGGGGAGCTGGGCGCACGGCGCTCCCGGCTGGCTCCCGCCGTGCGCCGGGCGGTTCGCTCGAGCGGGGGCCGGGGCTGGCGGGTGGCGCCGGCTGAGGCAACCGAACTCAGGGCGCTGGCGGAAACCCACGGGGTTCGGACCTCGTGGGAGGGGATAGCCACCTTGGCGGCGATGCGGCAGGCGGGGTCGCGAGGCGAGGTGCGCAAGTCCGGCAGCTGGGTCGCGATCCTGACCGGCGATCAGGCTCAGCTCGACCTGGAGCCTTCCCGCGCCGAGGACCCCCCCCTCGCGGCCGCCGACTCCGGCGCCGAGCTGGATCGGCTCCTTGAGGGAGCCGGGTTCACCCGGACCGAGGCAAGTTGACCGACGTAGGTGACCGAGTGGCCTTCCTCGGCCCTGACCCGGTCCCCGCCCTCGGGGCATCCCTGCCCGTGGTCTGCGCCAATGGGAGCGGCCTGAGCCGAGGCAGCCACCCGGACTGGGAGGCCTTCGACGCGCCCGCCGGCGCTTCCAGCCCGGACCTGCTCGAGCTTTCGGCGGTGCGGCAGCGGCTCAGCTCCAGAGTGGAGGCGGTCGTGGTCTGGAAGAGCTCCGCCAAACTTGAGCGGCTCGCCCGGGAGCTCGGGGTCGCGGTCGCCAACGCCCCGGCGCTGCTGGCCCGGCGGATCGAGAACAAGAGCTACTTCAGCCGCGCCGCCGGAGCGGCCGGACTGCCCCTCCCCCCGACCAGGACCGGGACGGCCGGCCCCAGACTCCTCGAGGCGGCGCGGGAGCTCTCGCCACCCTTCGTCTTCCAGCTGGCCCACGGGTTCTCTGGTGAGCACACCTACCCGGCCCGGTCGGACTCGGAGCTGGCCGTCCTGGTCGGCCGGTTTCAGGGGCGCTCCTGCCGGGTCTCGGAGCGGGTTCTGGGCACGCCCGTGACGGTCACCGGGGTGGTCTCCCCCGGACGTCTCCTGGTCGGCACCGCCTGCGTCCAGCTGACCGGCCAGCCCAGCCTCACCCCTCATCCCCTCGGGTCCTGCGGCAACGACTTCGGTCGCCCGGTCCCGGCACCCGAGGCGGTCGGGGAGGTGGCGCTCCGGACCGCCGACTGGCTGCGCCGCCAGGGGCACCTGGGGATCTTCGGCCTGGACCTGGTGGTGACCGACGCCGGTGCCGTTCACTGCATTGAGGTGAATCCCCGGCTGGTGGCGTCGGTGCCATTGTTCAGCCTGAGCGCTCGCGACCACGGAGCGCCTGGCATATTGAGCCATCACCTGGCCAGCTTCGGCCTGGTCGAGCCTCCCCTGGCCGAGCTCGCCTGCCACTGGTCCCAGCTCATCCTCTACCAGATGGGGAGCCGGCGCTCTGGTCCGGGGCTGGGGACGTCCCAAGGCAACCTCCCGTTCTCAGGCGACTTCTCCAGCGCCGGCGGGGTCGGTCTGGAGGGTCCGCCGCCAGGGTCGGCCGCGCTCTTGGTCCAGGGGCGGTCCCGGCCCGGCAGGGAGCTGGCCCGACTCATCTTCGAAGGCCCCTGCTCGGCTCCGGACGGAACCCTGCTGCCTCACCTGCGGACGCTGGCCGCTCAGATCCGATCCCAACTCGAGGCGCCGAGCACCTCCTAGGGCGTTTCGTGAGCCCGGTGGAGGCGGTACCGTGGGCATGTGGAGTTCCGTGACTACTACGCCACTCTGGGGGTCTCCCGTACCGCCAGCGACAAGGAGATCCGGGCCCGCTATCGCAAGCTGGCCCGCGAGCTCCACCCCGACGTCAACAAGGATCCCAAGGCGACCGAGCGTTTCAAGCGGGTCAACGAGGCCTACGAGGTGCTCAAGGATCCCGAGAAGCGCTCCAAGTTCGACCGTCTCGGCAAGGACTGGGAGCAGATCGAGCGCGCCGAGTCGTTCCGGCGCGAGCACGGTCAGCCCTTCGCCGACGCGGGCGCCCGGGCCCGGGAGACCGCCCAGCACGCCGCCGAGAGGGCGGGCGCCCGGTTTGGAGGCTTCAGCGACTTCTTTGAAACCTTCTTTGGCAGTCGCGGCGCCGACAGCCACGACCCCTGGGTCGAGGCTCAGCTCGAACAGCTGCGGCGAGAGAACTCCGCGGCTCAGAAGGGAGCCGACACCGAGGACGAGCTGGAGGTCACTCTCGCCGAGGCGATGCTGGGGGGCGACCGGACCATGCATGTCTCGATCGTCGAGAGCTGTTCCACCTGCGGCGGTTCGGGGCGAGTCGCGGATACCAATTCCAGCGGAGGCACCCCGACCCAGGTGGGGGTGAGGGTGTGCCCCACCTGCACCGGAACCGGACGCCAGTACCGCCGGCGCACCCTCAAGGTGACCATCCCCAAGGGAGTCACCGAAGGTTCGAAGATCCGGGTGGCGGGCGAAGGCGCCAGCGGGATGCACAACGGCGCCCGCGGCGATCTCTACCTTCGCGTGCGACTCAAGCTGGAGACGGGCACCGAGGTCAAGGGACGCAGCGTCTACCGGGATCTGCCCGTGCGCGACTATCGGGCGGCTTTGGGGGGCAAGGTGGTCGCCGAGGGCCCGACCGGTCGCCTGGAGGTGACCATCCCCGAGAACTGCCCGCCCGGCCGGACCCTGCGCGTGGCCGGCAAAGGGATTCCGCCGCTCAAGGCGTCGGGGGCGGCCGGCGACCTCTTCCTGCGCGTCAAGATCGTTTCGGCCGGCCACTCCCCTCTGAGTGCCGAAGAACGCGCCGCCTATCTGGAACTGGCCTCCGCCGACAGCTCTGCCCTCTGACGGTACTGGGCGCCACTTCCGGCCGGGCCGAGCTCCAGGGTCAGAATCGATCCGGCGACTCCGCCTAGTCCCTAGAATGGTCGAGACGCGACCTTGAAACCGGTCCAGCGAGGCCGGTAAGGAGCTCAGCGGCCGGGCCGCTGCGGCCGCCTGCCGGCCTGCCGGACTCCTTTTGCAGGAGGACAGATGGCGGCAGATGGGGCCTCGGTCAGCAGCCCGGAGCCGTTGCGCCACGTCGTCGCCGCTCAGCAGTTCGACCGCCAGCGGCTCGCCCACCTGCTTCAGCTGAGCGCCGAAATGGAGCAGGTGCGAGCAAGGGGCGGGGAGCCCCTCCTGCCGGGACGGATTATGGCCACCTTGTTCTATGAGCCGAGCACCAGGACCCGGCTCAGCTTCGAGACGGCCATGCTCCGCCTGGGGGGCCAGGTGATCAGCACCGAGAACGCCCGCGACTTCTCCTCGGCGATCAAGGGCGAGACCCTGGAGGACACCATCCAGATCGTCGCCGGCTATTCCGACTGCATCGTGCTGCGCCATTCCGAGGAGGGCGCCGCGGCCCGGGCGGCCGCGGTCTCCCCGGTGCCCATCATCAACGCCGGGGACGGCCCTGGGCAGCACCCCACCCAGGCGCTCTTGGACCTGTACACGATCCAGAGCGAGCTGGGCCGCCTCGACGACCTGCACGTGGTCATGGTGGGTGACCTCGCCCACGGCCGAACCGTGCATTCGCTCGCCTACCTGCTGGCGCTCCAGCGGGGACTGCGCCTGACCCTGGTGGCGCCCGAGCGGATCCGGATGAGCCCCGGAGTGATCGCGCACCTGCACAAGCACGGTGCCCAGGTGCGGGAGTCCGAGGATCTCCTGGAAGCGGTGCGCGACGCCGACATCGTCTACCAGACCCGGATCCAGGTGGAGCGCTTCAGCGAACCCTGGGACGAGGCCGAGGACCAGCGCCGCCACTTCCGGATCACGCAGGAGGTGATGGCGCAACTTCCTCGTCGGGCGATCGTGATGCACCCACTGCCCCGCGTGGGCGAGATCGACGCGGAGGTCGACAGCGATCCCCGGGCCGCCTACTTCCGCCAGGCACGGAACGGGGTTTCGGTCCGGATGGCCCTCCTGATGACCCTCTTCAACGCATGACCGCGGAGCAAATCACCTCGCAGGGAAGCCCCCAGCTGCTGGGGGCGGAGGAGGTGCGCAGGATCATCTGGCGACTCGCCTGCGAGCTCCGGGAGCACCATCCCCAAGGTGACGCGGTGCTCTGCGGGATTGTCACCCGGGGGGCCTTCCTGGCGGCTCGCCTGCTGCAGCTGGTGCACCAGCAGGGTGGAGCCAACTGGAGCGGGGTCACCCTCGACGTGGGGCCCTACCGAGACGACCAGCCCCGGCCCGCCCTGGACCCCCAGGCGTCCTTCCCTCTGCCTCCGGCCTCGGCTGCATCGGTGCGCGACCGGGTGGTGGTGCTGGTCGACGACGTGCTCTTCCACGGGAGGACGGGCCGGGCCGCGCTGGCCGCCCTGGCGGAACTGGGGCGACCTCGAGCGGTGGAGCTGCTGGTGATGGTCGACCGCGGGCACCGCGAGCTTCCCCTCCGGGCCAGCTACGTGGGCCGCAACCTGCCCACCGCGGAGGGGGATCGGGTCTTGGTCCGGCTCTCCGAGTGCGACGAGCAGGACGCCGTTCTGCTGAGGCCGGCCACCGAGGGGCGACCATGACTCAGCTCCTGCTCCAGGGGGTCCGTCTCATTGACCCCCTCCACGGGGTCGATCTGGAAGGGTGCGACCTGCTGCTCGAGGAGGGGGTGCTGGGGCGGGTCGGAGTCGACCTCGAGCTGCCCAAGGGGGCGACAGCACTGCGCCGCGAGGGCTCGGTAGTGGCCCCATCGTTCCTCGATCTCCACTGTCATCTCCGCGAGCCGGGCCAGCCCTGGAAGGAGCGGATCGCCCGGGCCACGGCGGCGGCCGCCGCCGGTGGCTTCGGCGCCGTCTGCGCGATGGCCAACCTGACCCCGGCGGTGGACAGCCTGGAGACCCTGCGCAAGAGCCAGCGCGACAACAAGAGCTGGGGGCGGCTCCCGATCCTTCAGTTCGCCGCCTGCAGCGTGGGACTGGCCGGGGCCAAGCTCACCAACCTCGAGGCGCTGGCCCGGGCCGGCGCCGCCGGATTCTCGGACGACGGCCGCCACGCCCTCTCGGACGCCGCCCTCGGCGAGCTGCTGCACCGGGCGGCCGCCTTGGGTCTGGTGGTGGCCATCCACCCTGAGGATGAATCGCTGCTGGTTCTGGCCAACCGGGGCAGTAGAGATCCCAGCCGCTGGACGGTGCGCCCCCCAGACGCCGAGCTCTCCGCGATCGAAAAGGCGATCTCCACCCTCAGGTCCTCTCCCGGGGCGCGCCTCCATCTGCAGCACGTGAGCACCGCTGGCGGCGCTGCCATGGTCCGGCGCGCCAAGGCCGAAGGCCTGGCCCTGACCGCCGAGGTGACGCCGCACCACCTCATGCTCACCGGCGCCTCGGGTGACGCCGGCCCCGCCGATCCCGGCCGCTGCAACCCGCCCCTGCGCACCGAAGCGGACCGAATGGCTCTCTGGGAAGCCCTCCTCGAGGGCACCATCGACGCCATCGCCAGCGACCACGCCCCGCACGAGGCGGCGCCGCCGTCCGAGCGCCAGCCGGGCTTCAGCGGCATCCAGCTGGTGCTCTCCGCGGTGCTCGGCCAAGGAGGTGCGTTCTCCCACCTCAGCCGGGTCGTCGAGACGCTCACGGCCGGGCCCCGGCGAGTTCTGGGCGACCCCGGTGCCGATGTTCCCGGGGATGGCATCCGCGCCGGCGAGCCGGCCTCCCTTACCTGGTTCGATCCGAACCAGAGCTGGACCCCGAGCCCCCAGTCCTGGCTCTCCCTGGGGACCAACACCCCCTTCTGGGGTGAACCGCTCAAGGGCACCGTGCTAGCGACCTTTGCCAAGGGCCGGCTGGTCCACCTCAACCAGGAACTGGTGCCGGAGCTGGCCAGTGAGTGATCCGACCCGCCGGCCGCGCACGGCAGGTGAACCGGGCTGGCTGGTTCTGGAGTCGGGGGCAGTCTTCCCGGGCAGCTGGATCGGGGCACCGGCCGGCGACCCGGCCCAGGGGAGCTTCGGGGAGGTGGTGTTCAACACCTGCATGACCGGCTACCAGGAGGCTTGCACCGATCCCTCCTACGCCGGCCAGTTGCTGGTGTTCACTCAGCCCCTGATCGGCAATGTGGGAGCGGCCGAGGCGGACATGGAGTCGGGCCGCGCCTGGTGTCGCGGGGTGGTGGTCGCCGAGTGCAGCCCCACCTCCCCGCACTGGCAGGCCGAGCTCACCTTCAGTGACTGGCTGGGCGAGCAGGGCGTGCCCGGACTGGAGCGGGTGGACACCCGGGCCCTGACCCGCCACCTGCGCCAGCACGGCACCCTTCGCGGCGTGATCGCCCCGGCCCGATCCGGGACGGTCGCCGAGCTGGCCGAGCTGGCCCGGAGCTCGCCCTCGGTCTCGGACCAGGATCTGGTCGCCCAGGTCTCCTGCCAAGCCCCGGTCCGCTGGACCGAGCCTCTCCACCCGGCCCTGCGCCGGGGCGCCGGCCTGGGGTCGGCCGCAGGCGGCGGTCAGGGTCTCACAATCGCCGTCCTGGACCTCGGGGTCAAGCGCAACACCCTGCGCTCACTGGCCAGTCGAGGCGCGGAAGTGGTGGTCCTGCCCCACTCGGCCACCTTCAGCGAGATCGAGCAGCTCCGACCGGATGGGGTGGTCCTGACCAACGGCCCGGGAGACCCGGCGACCCTTCCGGACCAGGTCGAGCTGACGCGGGCTTTGCTTCGGACCTTCCCGCTGCTGGCGATCTGCCTCGGCCACCAGCTCGTGGCGCGCGCCGTCGGAGGGAGCACCAGCCGCCTCCCGTTCGGCCACCACGGTGGCAATCACCCGGTCCTGGATCTCGCCACCGGGGAGGTCTTCGTCACGTCCCAGAACCACGAATTCCAGGTCGACGCGGCCAGTATCCCTCCCGAGAGCGGCTGGGTAATCTCGGAGCGGAACCTCAACGATCAGTCGGTCGAGGGACTTCGCCACCGCGATCTCCCCGTGATCTCGGTGCAGTACCACCCCGAGGGCAGCCCCGGGCCTCAGGATCGGCAGCACCTCTTCGACGAGTTCCTGGCCCTCTGCCACGGCCGCCGAAGGGCGGCTCGGGGGCTCGCTTCGCCTCCTGACCCTCCCCCACTCGGGCTGGCCAAGGTCCTGGTCCTGGGCAGCGGGCCGATCGTGATCGGCCAGGCCGCCGAGTTCGATTACGCCGGGACCCAGGCCTGCCGCTCGCTCCGGGAGGAGGGAATGGAGGTGATCCTGGTCAACAGCAATCCGGCCACCATCATGACCGACGAGGAGGTTGCCGACCGGGTCTACCTGGAACCGCTCACCGTGGAGGTGGTGTCCCAGGTGATCGAGCGGGAGCGCCCCGACGGGCTGTTGGCCGGACTAGGCGGCCAGACCGCTCTCAACCTGGCGGTCGCCCTGGACGAGGCGGGGGTGCTGGAACGGTTCGGGGTGAGGGTGCTGGGCACACCCCTGGAGGCGGTCCGCGACGCCGAGGACCGGGAGCGGTTCAAGCGCCGGATGCTGGGGATCGGCGAGCCCGTGCCGCCCTCCCGGACGGTCCACAACGTGGCCGAGGCCGCGGGGTTCGCCGAGGAGGTCGGCCTCCCCTTGGTGGTCCGGCCCGCCTTCACCCTCGGCGGCACCGGAGGCGGGATGGTGGAGACTGCCGCGCAGCTGGAGGAGGTTGTCGCCCGGGGATTGCAGGCGAGCCCGATCACCCAGGTGCTGGTGGAGCGGGCGCTGGTCGGTTGGCGCGAGCTGGAGTACGAGGTGATGCGGGACGGCGAGGACACCTGCATCTGCGTTTGCAACATGGAGAACCTGGATCCCATGGGGGTGCACACGGGGGACTCGGTGGTCGTCGCCCCCAGCCAGACCCTCACCGACAAGGAGCACCAGCAGCTCCGCTCGGCGGCACTCCGGATCATCCGGGCACTCAGGATCGAGGGTGGCTGCAACGTCCAGTTCGCTCTCGCCCCCGACTCCTTCAGCTACTTCGTGATTGAGGTCAACCCGCGGGTCAGCCGCTCCTCGGCGCTCGCCTCCAAGGCGACCGGGTACCCGATCGCACGGGTGGCCGCCAAGATCGCCGTCGGCCGCCGGCTGCGGGAGATCCCCAACCAGGTCACCGGCCGCACCTGTGCCGCCTTCGAGCCCAGCCTCGACTACTGCGTGGCCAAGTCTCCGCGCTGGCCCTTCGACAAGTTTCCCCACGGCGACCGTCGCCTGGGAACCCAAATGAAGTCCACCGGGGAGGCGATGGCCATCGGGCGCACCTTTGAGTCGGCCATCAGCAAGGTGCTCCGGTCGCTGGAGCAGGGGGCGCCGGATCCCGCCGCCTTGCGGCGAGCTCTGGAGCGCCTCGAGGAGCCGACCGACCTGCGCCTGCCGGCGGTTCTGGAGGCGCTCCTGCGGGGCGACGATCCCGCCACGGTCTCTCGCCGGACCGGCTATCCCGCCTGGTTCTGCGACCGGCTGGCCGATCTGGCCGCCCTCGAGCGCGAGCTGGGCCGGGCCGGGCCGGGAGAGATCCCGGCCGAGCAGCTGCGCCTGGCGAAACGGTCCGGGCTCTCCGATCGGCGGATCGCGGCGCTCACCGCCCGCAGCCCGACCGAGGTCGGCGAGCAGCGCCAAGCAGCCGGGATCTCGGCGACCTTCAAGTCGGTGGACACCTGTGCCGCCGAGTTCGACGCCACCACCCCCTACTTCTACTCGACCTTCGAGTTGGAGGACGAACAGCGCGCCGTCGCCGGCGCGGCGGTGGTGCTGGGCTCGGGGCCGATCCGGATCGGCCAGGGGATCGAGTTCGACTACTGCTCGGTGCAGGCGGCCGCGGCACTGCGCCGGCGGGGGCTGGAGGCGGTCATGATCAACAGCAATCCGGAGACCGTGTCAACGGACTTCGACTGCAGCTCCCGGCTCTACTTCGAACCGATGGATCTGGAGTCGGTGCTCCAGGTCTGCCAAGTGGAGCAGCCGGTCGGGGTAATGGTCCAGTTCGGGGGCCAGACGGCGGTCAACCTGGCGGGCCACCTGCACCGGCTCGGGGTGCCGCTCCTCGGCTCCGCGGCCGCGTCGATCGAGATCGCCGAGGACCGGGGCCAGTTCGAGACGCTGCTCCAGCGGCTCGGGATCGCCCGCCCGCCGGGCGCCGCCACCCGCGACCCGGAAGAGGCCGAGCGGATCGCGGAGCGGGTCGGCTATCCGGTCCTGGTGCGCCCCTCCTACGTCCTCGGCGGGCGGGCCATGGATGTGGTCCATTCCGTCGAGGAGCTGCGCCTCTACCTGGTCGACGCCCTGCTCGCCTCGGGCGAGGCCGGTGGCGAGGTGCTGATCGACAAGTACATCCTGGGGATGGAGGTCGAGGTCGACGCCATCTGCGATGGCCAGGATGTCCTGGTCCCCGGGGTCATGGAGCACGTAGAGCGGGCCGGGGTGCACTCGGGGGACTCGATGGCCGTCTTCCCGCCTCAGCGCCTGGACCAGGCGGTCATCACCGAACTGGTCCGGATCACCCGCCAGCTGGCCCTGGGAACCGGCACCGTGGGTCTGATCAACGTCCAGTACGTGGTCCATCGCGGCCATGTCCTGGTGATCGAGGTCAATCCACGGGCCAGCCGGACCGTGCCCTTCCTCAGCAAGGTGACTGGGGTGGCCATGGTGGACACCGCGGTGGGGGCCATGCTCGGGGAGAGCCTGCGCGGCCGGGACCGGGGGGTCGGGTTGCTCTCCCCGCCTCCTTTGGTAGCGGTCAAAGCGCCGGTCTTCTCGGCCCGCAAGCTGGACGAGGTGGACACGGTCCTCGGGCCGGAGATGACCTCCACCGGCGAGGTGATCGGGGTGGCTCCCGAGCTGCCCGCCGCCCTGGAGAAGGCGTTCCTGGCCGCGCTGGGGGCGCTCCCGCGGCGAGGGGGTGCCCTGGTCAGCATCGCCGATCAGGACAAGGCCGATGGACTTCCGATCGCGGCCCGGCTGGCCGAGCTCGGCTTCAGCATCTACGCCACCCCCGGCACCGCCGCGGCGCTTCGCCAGGCGGGGATCACCGTGGTCGAGGTCAGCAAGCTCCACGCCGGACGCCCCAACGTCCTCGACGTCACCGTCTCCGGTCAGGTCGCCCTGGTCATCAACACAATCTCGGGAGTTGCCACCGACGAGGTCGACCCCGGGTCGGAACCGAGCGCCGTGCGCCGCCCGGTGCGGGATGGCTACCGGATCCGCCAGGCTGCGGTCCAGCGAGGCATCCCCTGCCTCACCTCGTTGGAAACCGCGGCGGCCCTGGTGGCCGCGCTCGCCGGCGGAGGGGTCGGCCACCCCGAGGTCGCCACCATCGACGAGCACCGGACAGGCAGCCGGCGCCCGGTGGCCAACTGAGCGCGGTGGCCGGCACCTCGGCTCGGGTGCTCGCGGGCGAGAACGACCTGGCGCGGAGTGTCGACGAGCTCGCGGTGTGCACCGCGATCAGGCCTCTTCAGGGCAACCTGTTCGAGATCAGCTTTCGAGCTCCCGAGATCGCTGGGCGAGCGCAGCCGGGCGAGTTCGCCCAGATCTGGGTGGATACAGGTCCGGTGCCGCTGCTGCGGCGGCCCTTCTCCTTCAGTCGGGCCGATTCCGGATCGGGCGCCATCGCCTTCTATCTGGCCGCGATCGGCGAGGGCAGCCGCCGCCTGCAGCGATTTCGGCCCGGCGACCAGGCGCGGATCCTGGGTCCCCTGGGCCAGGGGTTCACCCTTCCCGAGCGGCCCGGTCGTTCCGCCCTGGTCTCCGGGGGGCTGGGCGCGGCCCCCTTCCCCCTGCTCGCCGAGCGGCTCCAGGCAAGGGGCGAGGAACTGGTCTGGATCAACGGGGCCGCGACTCGCTCCGGCCTCTATCCCGACGACATGGTCCCCAGGGGCATAGGTGAGATCGTGCTCCTCACCGAGGATGGCAGCCGAGGCCAGGTCGGCCGGGTGACGGCGGGGCTTCTCCCCCGGCTCCAGGGCCTTGACCGGGTCTACGCCTGCGGCCCCAATCAGATGCTGGCCGCGGTCGCGGGCCAGGTCGCTACGGCTGCCCCGGCCCCCGACGTCGAGGTCTCGATCGAGGCCCCGATGGGCTGCGGCTTCGGAACCTGCCTGGGCTGCGCCATCCCGCTCCTCGGACGAGGTGCCCGAGACGAGAGCCTGCTCGGCCTCTGCTGCCGGCAGGGACCGGTACTGCCCGGGGCTGTGATCGACTGGGAGCGGCTTCTGCAGCAGCCGGCCCACCTGGGGTGAGCCCTTCCAGCTCGCCGTTCGACGCCCGCGTGGACCTGGGTCGCGGGCTGGTCCTGACCAATCCGATCAGCGTCGCCTCGGGGACCTTCGGGTTCGGGTTCGAGGCCGTCCAACTGGCCGGCATCGACCATCTGGGAGCGATCTTCTCCAAGGGAACGACGCCGCTGCCCCGAGAGGGCAACGCCCCGCCCCGGATAGCTGAGACGGCCGCAGGCATGCTCAATTCGATCGGGCTCCAGAATCCTGGAGTCGAGGTGGTGGCTCGGGACTACGCCCCGCGGTGGGCGGAGTGGCCGATCCCGGTTCTGGTCAACGTGGCCGGGGCCGACGTAACCGAGTACGTGACCGTGGTCCAGCGCCTGGATGGTCTGGCCGGAGTGGCCGGGATCGAGCTCAACATCTCCTGCCCGAATATCGCCCACGGGCTCGACTTCGCGACCGAGCCCGGCGCGGCGGCCCGCTGCGTGGCGGCGGTTCGGGCCTCGACGGACCTGCCCCTGGTGGTGAAGCTCAGCCCCAATGTCACCGACATCGCGGAGGTCGCCCGCGCCGTCGAGGACGCGGGCGCGGACGCGATCTCGGCGGTGAACACCTTCCTGGGACTGAAGGTCGACTTGGGCTCCCGACGCCCGGTCCTGCCCGGCCACGGCTCAGGGGGCCTGAGTGGACCGGCGATCAAGCCCATGGCGCTTGCCGCGGTGATCAGGGTCCGGCGCGCCGTGGCCATCCCGGTGATCGGGATCGGGGGTATCTCGACCGCGAGCGACGCCCTCGAGTTCTTCGTGGCCGGCGCCGACGCGGTCCAGGTCGGGACCGCGAACTTCAACAACCCGCTGGCCAGCCGGGAGATCGTCGCCGGCTGCCTGGACCACGCCCACCGATGGGGACTGCGGCGCTTCAGCGACCTCCGCTGGCAGGATCTGGGCCCCCCCGGAGCGTCCTGAGACCAGCGGCCCGCGGGGCGCCCGGAGGTACTGCCCAGCTCGACGGATCGGCTTCAAATCCACCCCTGCCACCCATTCCTCGGCCATCTGGCCCATAGTTACCCTGTGAGCTCGAACCTGAGCCGCGCCATCGATGCCCTCACCGACCCCGGCCGCCGCGAGGTGTTAGAGCAGTTGGGAGAAGGACCTCACACGGTTGCTCAGCTGGCGACCAAGCTGGCCGCACCCGGGCCGGTCCTGGCGGAATGGCTGGAAACGCTGCGGGGCGCCGGCCTGGTGGCGGAGGACCGCAGCCGGGAGCAGGCCACCTATAAGGTCGATTCCAAAGGCGTGGAAGAGCTGCGCGACTACCTGGAGCGCATCGCCAACCTTCCCAGCGCCGAGATCAGCGGAGTTCCGGTCGCCCGTAGCGCAACCGTGGACAGCGCGCCCGAGGCTCACTTCCTCGTGCGCCGGGAGGTGACCCTACCCCGCAGCCAGACGGACGCCTTCCGGCGGTTCACCACCGGGATGGGCGATTGGTGGCCACTCGGGCGCTGTCACTTCGGCCGAGCGCCGGCCGTGACCGTGGTGCTGGAGCCGAGGGCCGGCGGCCGCTGGTACGAGCGCGGCGATGACGGCAGTGAGTCTCCCTGGGGCGAGGCCCTGGTCTACGAGCCGTCTCGGCGGGTCGTGCTGGGCTGGCGGGTGGGGCCCAACTGGGAGTACGACCCCCAAATCCGGTCCGAGATCGAGGTCTCCTTCATCGCCGACGGGACGACAGGCTGCCGAGTGCAACTGGAACATCGCAGCCTGGAGCAGGTGGGCGCCCTGGCCGCCCAGTTGCAGGCCACCTTCGACTCGGAAGGGGGCTGGACCAATCTGTTGCGCCGCTTCGCCGATTCCGGCTGAGCTGAACCACTCGCTGGGCTCCAGCCGCCCCCCAGGTCAGTCCCGGCTGAGCAGCTCGACCATCCGCTGGCACACGGCGTCGGTGAGTTTAGGCACGACTTCCAGCGACTTCAGGTTCTCCCGCACCTGGTCGGGACTGGTCGCTCCCGTGATCACGGTCGAGACGTGGGGGTTGCGGGCGCACCACGCGATCGCAAGCTGGGCCAGGGAGCACTGCAGCTCCTCGGCGACCGCCCGCAGCCGGCGGACGGCGTCGTTGGCGGCGCGGTCGGTCACGCTCTCGCGGAGCCACTCGTAGCCGGGCAGGTTGGCGCGGCTTCCCTCGGGGATACCGTCGATATATTTTCCCGAGAGCAATCCCGACGCAAGGGGGCTCCAGGTGGTGAGGCCCAGGCCCCAGTCGGCGTAGAGACGGGCGTATTCCTGCTCGACCCGGTCACGTCGGAACAGGTTGTATTCGGGCTGTTCCATCACGGGCTTGTGGAGGTGGTTCCGCTCCGCGATCTCGAAGGCGGCCCGAATCTCGTCGGCCGTCCACTCCGAGGTTCCCCAGTAGTGGGCCTGCCCCCGGCTGATGATGTCGTGCATGGCCCAGACCGTCTCCTCGATGGGCGTCTCCGGGTCGGCGCGATGGCAGAAGATCAGGTCCACGAAGTCCAGCCCCAACCTCTCCAATGAGCTGTCGATTGCCTGGAGCAGGTACTTCCGGTTGAGCGTGTTGGAGCTGTTGACGACCTCGCTCAGGCCCCAGAAGAACTTGGTCGATACGACATAGCTCTGGCGTGGCCAGCCGGCCCGCGCCAGTGCCCGACCCATGATCCGCTCCGATTCACCGCCGGCGTAGACCTCGGCGTTGTCGAAGAAGTTGACCCCACCCTGGAAGGCAGCGGTCATGCACTCGAGCGCCCGGTCCTCGTCCACCTGAGCTCCAAAGCTGACCCATGACCCCAGCGAGAGCAGGCTGACTTTGAGGCCCGACCGGCCCAGCCGGCGATACGGCATCTGCGGCAAACTATTTCCTCCTAACCCAGCCTGGCCCCACGACCGCGAGCGACCCCGGGCGCTGCCTACGGCTACCGTTCCAGGGTACCAGCGGCTTCGGAAAACCAGCTTCGCCTACTCGGCGCGCTACTCCCGCCCGGTCCCGACCCTGCGAACCGCCCCGCTAGACCCTCACGGAAACCTTCACCAGAATCAACCCCTGAGCGGCTGGGGGCCCGGGTCGGCTCTTCGCCTCCGGCACCGGCAGCCCGCTCACGAGCAGCTCCGCGACGTAGACGTCGATCGCCTCCTGAGCGTGCTCCAGGCACGCTTTCTGATCCTCGCCTTGGCTGATGCAGCCCGGCAGGTCAGGGACGGTGACGGTGTACCCGCCCTCGGGATCCGGATCGAGTAGCACCGGATAAGTTCGGTTGATCACGGTCGCGGCGTCAGCGCCCCCGTCCCCGGCCACGATCGACTCGAAGCTCCGCCTGGTCCAGGATCGAGGCCCAAGTCTTCGGCTTGAGCACCACTCCAGGGTGAATTGGGACGACCACCAGGCCCGTGTGGAGGGGATGGCGCAAGATCACGTGGCTGCCCCGCTGCCGCACCCGCCTCCAGCCGGCGCGGGCGAGGACCCGAAGCGCATCGTCGCCGGTGATTCGCGGCTGCCGCGACACGTAAGCCGAGCACCCCCCAACTCAGCACTCACACCCGCCTGGACGGGGGTCTTCAAGACCCTGCCAGCGACTCTCAGAGGCGTCCCCCGGGGCCGCCCCCGTGGGGCGCGACGCCAGAGGTCAGGTCTGGCTGGGGTCGCCGGAGCTGTCGGCTCGGAGTCGGGGGCCACCGGAGTCGCCGCCTCTGGATGCGCCCGCTACACCCACCCGGAGGCGGGGCTCGGCTCTCCGTCGGGCCGGACCCGCCCGATCACTCGCCGGTCAGACCGTCCAGCAACTCGCGAGTCGAGTCGGCGTGCCCGGCGTGGCGGGCGGTCTCGTTGATCAGATGCAGCAGCACCCAGCGGAGGTCGCGGCCGTCGTTGTGGACCGTGGCCTGGTCGAGCGACGGGATCGACCTTATCGTCGAATCGCTCTTCGCCGCCCGCTCCCTGTAGGCGGCCACCGCGGCCTCAACCGTCAGCTCCGACCCCGGATGGAATTCGGCCTCGCTCCGACTCACCGCGGCCCCCAGCAGGGCCCCGTCGACCCAGCGCCATTCGACGTGGGTGAGGTGGTTGATGATGCCCAGGAGGGAGATCAACCGTCCCTCCGGGCGCCACTGCGCGTCCTGGTCGCTCAAGCCATCCAGCTTGCGGAGAATCGCGCCGCGCAGGAACCGGAGCCAGCTCAATAGCAGCTCGCGCTCGTTAGGGTTGGCGACCGGGAAGTCGAGCTCGCTCTCTTTGGACATCTGGCCATGATGGCAGCCCCGAACCAGGCCCGGTGCGGCGGGTCAGGGCCTCCCGTCGTCGGGCAGTGGGGGGTGGGAAGTAGCCGCAGCGAGTGCCATACTGCCCCGGATGAGGCTCCGCGGCGCACGCCGGATAGTCCTCGCCATGCTCGCCTCGGGGCTGCTCGCAAGCTGCACGAGCGGCACCGCTCCACCCCAAGCCAGCGCCTCCGGGGTGGTCCCTTGGAAGGCACTCCTGGGGGTGGAGTCCCCGCTGGTAGCGCCCGCCCCTCTGCCGGTTCCCGCTGGGACGCGGCGCTGCGCCGCCAGCGACCTGGTAGGCGGTCAGATGACCACCCAGGGCATGACCGGGGGCCAGTTGGCGAGCGAGGTGAACTTCGTCAACCGGTCGGCCACTCCCTGCCGACTCGACGGTCCCCCCGGCCTGGTCCTCCGGAACTCGAGCGGCACCGTGCTCGCCAGGCCGACTTCCACACCGCCCGGGGCGGGAACGATCTCGATCCTGATGGCGGCGCGGAGGACCCTCGGTTCGCCCCACAGCCCCAGCCGACCAGGCGCTGCGGTCGCCGAACTGATCTGGAGCCCGCAGGACCTGGCGGAGCCGGGCGGGACCTGCCCCACCGCCACCCCGACCGTTGCCACCATGAGCTTCACCTTCCCAGGCGGTGGCGGCACGGTGTCGATCGCATTGGCGCCGTCGGTGCCGTTGTTCGCTCCCTGCGGCGGGGTCAAGCTGGCTGGTTTCCAGGGCACGGTTTCGGCGGTTCCCCCGACGGCGCCCACCCTCGCCGCCCGCCTGGTCGTACCGAGGCCCGTCGTCCCGGGCCGCGTGCTCAAGTATCTGCTGGTGCTGCGCAACCTGGGCGCAACGGCGGTCGACCTGCGCCGGCTCTGCCCCACCTTCACCGAGGGGCTCGCCGCCTCTGGATTCAAGGCGTTCCAGACCTACTCACTCAACTGCGCTGCTGCGGGGACGATCGGAGCCTTCCAGCAAAGGACCTTCGCCATGCAGTTCCAGGTACCCAAGGACGTGCCCCACGGGGTGGTCGACCTCGAGTGGTCCTCCATCGCCCAGTCGACCCAGCTCACCGTGCAGTCAGCACCAGGGAAGCCGCTCCGGGTCAGCTGAGGCCGGCTCCCCAAAGCGCGGCGCTCCCGCCTAGTCCGCTCAGTCGTCCACCCAGTCGCGGGTGAGGTAGAGCCAGAAGGCGAGTCCCTGGTAGTCGCCGTACCTCCGAAAGCGACGCTCGATGTTGCGGTCCGTGGCCGGGCGGCCGCTCAGTCTGGCGAAGGCGGGTCGCGTCCAGGAGTCGAGGACCAAAAGTCCGTAGCGGCCCAGCGAGGTGAGCATGATGTGGGCGGACGCGTAGGGGCCAACCCCGGGCAGGCTCCGCAGCCGGCTCGCAGCATCGGCATCGGGAAGCTCGGGGTCGTTGAGCGCCTCCAGATCCAGTTCGCCTTCCGCGACCGACCGGGCGATCTGGATGAGGTAGGCGCTGCGATAGCCGGTCCGGGCCTGGTCGCGGTAGAACTCCGGACTCGCCTCAGCCATTGCCTGCGCGGAAGGGAAGGCATGCCCCCCCTCGGGGCCGGACCGCCCCAGGTGCTGCACCAGGGCAGCCACCATCCGCTCGGTGGCCGACCAGGCGCAGTTAGTGGTGCAGATGGTCTTCACTACGTCTTCGAACACGGTCGGGCTCCGCAGCATGCGCCCGGCGCCGGCCGTGACCCAGCCCAGTTCGGAGTCGGCGGAGGCAAGCTCGTAGAAGCGGGAGAGATCGTCGTCGAGGCGGAGCATGCGGCGGAGGGTCGCCACCAGACGCGCCCCATCGAGCGAACTGATCTCGCCATCAGACACAGCGCGCACCGACCCCGGGCACCGCTCCCCCAACGACAGCCGGCGGGCGCGCCCGTCGCGCAACGCCAGGGTGGTCTCGAAGACTCCCGCCCCCGTGTCGACCCGGTTGGGCGCGAGCGTCGCTACCCCGTGCGAGTTGATCGTCCGTCCCCAGTCGATGGGCTCGCCCCCACCTCCCCGCAGCTTCAGTCGTCCGAGCAGGCGCGCCACTCCCCTCCTTCGCCGAATTTGACCTGCCCGCAGGCCGTCATCCTCCCACGGTTGTGCGGGGATAGAGCGCCCTACGGTACTTCGCGGGCCGGTCTACCGCCGCGTCCTTCTTTGCGTACCTACCTCGATCTGCAATGGACCGGCCCGCCGCAGGACCACAATTGGCCGGGCGCCCGCGCGCCGACTCAACTCGTTCAGGGGTACCACCGCCAGGATGATCAGCACTGAAGCAAGCGAGCCGACCTCCTTTCTAGACGAGTTGCGGTGGGTGCACAGCCTGCTCCGCCGCGACCTCGAGGCCTGCCAGACGCTCGCTGAGTCGGTCGACGGGGGAGCCCCGGCCGACCGGGTGAGGGAGGAGATCGAAGCACTCCGGCGCCGCGGACCCCTCTTCCAGCTCCAGCTCAACTGCCTGCGGTTCTGCCAGTTCGTTCATGGACACCATGGGGCCGAGGACGCCGCGCTCTTCCCAGCCGTTCGGCGGGCGAACCCCGAGCTCGGCCCATCGGTCGACCGGCTCGAGGCAGACCACCGCCGCGTTTCCGACCTCCTTCGCGAGGTCGAGCTGGCGTCGCTGAGCTTGTCCGCCGAGGAAGGCGGACCGGAGCGGATGCGGCTCTCCCACCGGCTTCGCGAGCTGGCCAGCCATCTCCTCGAGCACCTCGCCTTCGAGGAGGAGTCGTTGGGTCCGATCCTGGCTACCTGGCGGCGACTGCCGCTCTAGGGCTGACGCCATCCCTCGCCTTCCCCTGTGGACAGGGACGCGACCCGAGAGAGCCCGGTGGCTGGTCAGCGCCACGGCGAAGGCGAGGAGCGGGGCGGAGCGTTGGTGGCCGACCGACTCGACGACATCACGCTGCGCGGGTTGGCGCTCACCTGGGGGTTCCCGGTCAGTGAGTCCCACCCGGCCTGAGGTGGTGCCGACGGCAGACGGCCCACAGATTCTGAGTCCCGGTCGATGAGTACACCAGCTGGCCATCAATCCTGACCGCCTTTGCGCCACCCAGATGAAAGGCGCCGGTCAGCACCCCACCGGGGACACGAATCTGGTCTCCTGCGGACCCCCCTTCGGGGAGACCCCAACTTGGGGTGCATGGTGATCGCTACTACGCGGCTCGGAATACACTCGCGCTCCCCGCCCTCCGGCCGTGGCCGACTCGGATTGGACCTAGTGGTTTCTGGCCGCGAGCACCGAGCTCTAGGTCCGCACGACCACGGAGCGCAAGGTGGTCAAGGCAAGCCCGACGACACCGCCGACCGCGACAAGAGGAGTATTGCGGAAGGTACCCGGCCTAGGGGACTCTCCTATCGTTCCGCTGGTGAACGAGATCGGTCAGATGAGGAGGGTCGAGCCATTAGGCAGCGCCCGGCTCCAGCTCGAGCCACTGCGGCCTGAGCACGCCGACGAACTCGCTCCTCTGTTGGACGACCCCAGGCTGTACCAGTTCACCGGTGGTGGACCCGTCTCGCTAGCGCAGCTGAGACTCCGGTTCGAGCGACTGGCATCCGGCTTCTCAACAGACGGGTCCGAACGCTGGCTGAATTGGTTAGTGCGGCGCCGGGACACGGGACAGCCGGTCGGAACCGTGCAGGCGACCGTCAGCGATCACAACGGCGAGATCACCGCAGCCCTGGCCTGGGTGATCGTGGTGCCACACCAGGGCCAGGGGTATGCCCGGGAGGCGGCGCGTCTGATCGAGGTGTGGCTCCAGCAGCAGGGTGTGGCTGCCATGGTCGCTCACATACACCCCCACCACCAAGCCTCGATGGCTGTGGCACGGGCCCTCGGGCTCGCCCCGACGGACACTGTGGTAGAGGGTGAGGTCCGCTGGTCTAACGGAGAGCGAGGCTCGCCGCGGGGGGGATAGGAGCGTGCCGACGGGCCGACGGATCGCCGCCCCGACACCCGTCAGTTTGACCAGCCAAAGCGGGGCGTGTGGCGCCTCCTTTCATCGCGGCCCGGCAGGGCATCAACTCACCTGGAGCACCTGATTCGGAGTCGATCTGGGACAGGGGCCCTGGGTCAGGCGGTACGACCCACGCGGTGCCGAGTCAGCGATGGGCTTCGGTACTCGGAGCCTTTCGGCAACTTGCCGGGGTACCGGCCCATTGGGCCTGGGCGCTCGATCAGCCGCGTGCCTGGGCGGCTCCGTAGGCGGCCGGGGTTTGGCCCACCGCGGCGCGAAAGTCGCGGATCAGGTGCGCCTGGTCGGAGTAGCCTAGGTGGGCGGCCACATCCGCCCAGGAAACTCGCCCTCCGGCGCGGACGGTTTCAGCCGCTTCAAGCAGCCGATAGCGTCGAACTACCCACATCGGACTGACCCCTGCCTCCCGAAGGAAGTTGCGCTGGAGGCCGCGCTGGCTCACTCCGGCCCGAGCCGCGAGGTCGCCGAGACTGCGCACGGTACGGTCGGTCTCGGCGAGTCGGGCCACCTCCGCGACCGCGCGGGCAGCGGGCGCCCGGGCGCGGTTCACGGCGTGCGCGAGCGAGTCTGCGAGCCGATCGACCCGGGCGCTCTCTTCATCCTGCTCGGCGATCTCGCGTATCAGGTGCTCTTCGTCGACCCCGATCGCGACCCCCAGCGGGACCACCCGGTCGGTGAACTGGGAAGCCGACCCCGTGATGAATGCTCCGACCCCTCCCGGGGCCGTCATCGCCGCGACGGCGAAGCCTCGACCTCGGAGCGTGCGGGTGGTAAGTCGGCGAGCTACTCCGTTGAGCCTGGCCTCGATGGCGCTTTCCTGGCGGCGACCGGTGCCGGCATCGGGACGGCCGACGCTCAGATTGGCGCCCGGGTGGGTGAGCAATCTCTGGATGTGCTCCACCCCTTCGGGCAGGTCCCACTGAGCTGCCCAGAAGCGATCGATCAGCCCTTCGAGGGCGGGGATTGGTGGATACCGCGTGAGACGGACCCGCTGGCGCAGCACTCCGGGGTCGAGGATCCCGCGGCTGTCCAGAGCGACCTGCTTGGGGCCCGGCTCACTCACGGCGCCCAACCTGATCACGGCTTTGGCGGGATTCTTCAATCCCTCCGAGGTCGACGGCCCGTACCATGCCCGCGATGGTCAACTCGACAAGCCAGACTACCGACCTCCTGGCGGCCGTACTCGCCGACCTCGAGGCGGTCGTGAGCCAAATCACCGCGGAGCGACTGCATGATCCGACTCCCTGTTCCGAGTGGGATGTAGAACAACTCCGGGACCACACCCTGGGCTGGTTGACCACGTTCGCGGCTGGGTTCGCCGATCCCGATGGACGGGCGCCGACGGCCGATATCGCCACCTATTCGGCGCCCGCCGACCCGGCCCGCGAGGTTCGCCAAGCTGCTGCGCTCCTGTCTCAGGCGCTCCGGGCCGGAGCCGCGGAGCGTCCCCTGTGGCTGGGAGAGAACTCCATGCCGGGAGATCTCGCACTGGGAATGATCCTCTGGGAATATCAGGTCCACGGGTGGGACCTCGCGCGGGCCACCGGACAGCCGTGGGGACCGCCTGCGGTGGCATCGGAGGCGTCGCTGGCCTTTGCGCCCGCAATGCTCACCGATGAGTACCAGGGGGAGGGCAAAGCTTTCGGGATCCGAGTCGCCGTCCCCGTCGACGCCTCTCCCCTGGACCGACTGCTGGGGCTCTCTGGCCGCACCCCTAGCTGGTCATCTGAATAGGCTGAAAGCGCGCTTGCCCGCGCGGATCACTGCGCCCACCACGTGACCGTCCATGGCGGCGTCTACCGGCCTCTGCACCGCCCCGTCGGTGGTGGAATGGGTAGCCCGGAGGGCGCACCGGGCGGGGACGTCCCTGCGCCGACCCGACTCTCGATCACGCACAGCTGAGACGGCCCAGGAGCCCTGGTTCGGGCTGACGAAGGCGGTCAGCGGTCGTGGAACGAGGGGGTGTAGCAGACGCCGACGAGCAAGCCCTCCGGGCTCAGCAGCCGAGCGGTGATCTGGTTCCACGGCTCGGTGCGGGCCCCGTGGATGAGCCGATACCCCTTGGCCGTGAGCTCGGCAGCTGCGGCCGGAACGTCGGCCACCTCGAACTCGATGCTGGCCTGGGGGACTGGGATTTCGGCCGGCCATTCGGTGGTTCCGAAGCAGGCGGTGGCCGCCTCGGAAAGGGGCCACAGTCCGAAATGTTTGGTTCCTTCCAAGTTCTGGGTGAACAGGTAGTCGCCCTCCTCGCCCTCAAACGAGAGCCCCAGGGCGTCCCGGTAGAACCGGCGAGTCGCCGCGCCGTCGCGCACGATCGGGGCAACGCTGGCCACGAACTGGACATCCAACTGATTCCACCTCCAACTGTTTGAGCTTCCATGCGTTCGTCTCGTTATAGCCGCCGTGGGTGGGAGATGGCGCGGAGCAGTTCTTGGCCGCCCCGCCGCACGCGGGCCCGTCTGGTCGGAAAGCCCCAACCCTCAGACGTCGATCCCCGGCTGGGAAATAGTGTCCCACCATGGGGGCGGAGCGCCGATTTCCGCGGGCGCTGTTCGGGTAGAGAGTGAGAGGCTAGGATGTCTGGGGTTCAGGACCCAGGCGGAGCACCTTGGTGGGTCGGCTCACACCGAAAGGAGGATGGATGGGAAAGGTAATAGTGATGAATTCGGTGACGCTGGACGGCGTGATGCAGGGTCCGGGCCGCCCCGACGAGGACACGCGAGATGGGTTCGAGCTCGGCGGATGGGGGATCCCGTACGGGGACGAGGCGATTGTCGCCAAGATGGGTGAACGGATGGGCGAGGATCGCGCGTTTCTGTTCGGGAGGCGTACCTACGAGCAGCTGCTGACCTCCTGGAACTCCCGTGGCGGCCCCTTCAAAGAGGCACTAAACAGCGCCCACAAATATGTTGCCTCGACCAACCCGGAGGCCAGCCTCGACTGGCCGAACTCAACTCTGCTGCACGGTGACGTACCGGCCGCGGTGGCTGCCCTCAAAGAGAGCTCGGACACGAATCTCGTGATCATGGGCAGTGGCGTGCTGATCGGCTCGCTAATGGCCGCCGATGTGATCGACGAGTATCTGCTGACGATTGCTCCGCTCGTGTTGGGCAGGGGTCGGCGTCTGTTTGTGGGCGGCACTCAGGCATCGCTGCGGCTAGTGGATAGTATGAGTACCAGCAGAGGCGTCTTGATCGCCACCTACGAGCCGGACCGGGGATAAGCAACGAGAATGGGTCCGTTTGGCCCGGAATTTGGTCGGAGCAAGTGTCTGCGAGAGTAGTCCCCGAAGGAGCGGTACCTGCTCAGCCGCTATCGGACCGACGGCGGCCCGCCACCGGCTGACGTGCTGGCGCCGATCCCGGGTGATGTTCGTGCAGCAGGTGCGGATCCGGGTCCACCTGGTGCTCGACGACTGTCTCCGCCATAAGCATCCGGAGGTGGGGACCGGCAGTCCCAGCATCGACGCTTCCATCTTCACTTCACGGGCACCAGGGCGCGCCGGATGAACCAGGGGGACATTCGATTTTCGATTCTCCACGGCAGGACCATCGGCCGCGACTTCTTGGTCAGTCTGGGCTCGCCTGAGGGCGTGGTTCAGGGCGTCCGGGAAGGCTGGAACGACAACAAGCACCGGTTGGTGTCGGTGACGAAACCGGGCCAGATACTCACCAATGCAATGCCGAGAGGAACCGCGGCAGCGGTGCCCTAGCAGCCCGCCGCGCAAAGCCCGAACCGTCCGAGAGGTCCGCGACTGCGTGAATCCGGAATTGGCTACACTCGCCGGGTGGCGGTGGGAACAGAGCTTGCGCAGCTGGGAGGTTATCCATTTGAGGTGCGTTACAGCGACGGAGCTCTGCTGCGGGCGCGGGCCGCGGCCGATGTCGCCGCGGACGCATACGTCTACTTCCGTCGCCTGTTCGCCGGCGTTGAGCCGGAAATCGCTGTCATCGTGGCCGACCAGGGGGACTGGTCGGGTAAGGTCCCGTACGGGCTGCCGTTTTTCAGAGATGACGCCGGCGAGATCCGTCCCGGGATCGTGGTAATGCCAGCCGGAGGCGGAGACTTCTGGAACGAGATCGCACAGGACCTCCGTTACGCGTCCCCTCGCGGGTATGCGCGGTCGCTCGCGGCATACCCGGACGGCGCGGGTGGGTTGGATCTGCAGCCGTTCTTCGACCTCATCACTATCCATGAGCTCGGCCACGCATTCGAGGTGCTCGGAGATCTGCGGCTCCCGACCTTCTGGCTCAGCGAGATCTTCGTCAACCTAGCCATGCACGCGTTCGTCGCAACCCAGCGACCGGCAAGCCTCCCGACGCTCGAGGTGCTCCCAACTGTGGGAGCGGGAAGTCGAAAGCTTGCCGCTCGGATGCGCGCCGAGGGGTACCGCACGCTCGAGGAGCTGCAAGCCCACTACACGGGTTCTGACGATTCGATGAGCCCCTTGAACTATGTCTGGCTCCAGTACCGGTGGCTCCGGCTCGCGGCGAAGATGTTCGAGGTCGACGGTGAGGACGGACTGGTTCGCTTCTGGGATTGTTTTCACTCAACCGATCGCGTCAGCGCCAGCGAGGCCACAGCGGCGTCACTGGCGCCTCTTCTCGCCACCGAAGTCAGCCCGATCCTCGGACGGGCGGTCCGAGATTGGCGTTAGACGCAAGTCGCGCCCACGCCACCCCTCCCGGATTGGCGGGACGACACGACAGATCATTGAGAGTGGCGCTCGCTCGCCGCTGCGGCACCTGACGCCCGCAACTGCTCCGCAACTCTCCTCCAAGTAGCTCGGGAGTACCCCGATCATTTAGCGCCAGAGTTCGTGCTCGTTCAAGTACGCGATTCCCCACTTCCTGAACGCCCGGAACGACAGCACGCACCCGTTGGTGGGGGTGACGACACCGGCCCGAGTCCGCGCCAAAGCCTTGCCCAAAGCTGGGTCGGCCTGAGCGCCGTGGCCGCCCGCGGGCGGGCGCCTCCGTTGGCGACTGGGACAGCTCGCCCCGGTTACGGCTCGCTCGGCAGGCGAGCAGCCGCGGGCTCGGCTCAGATCCGGAACCGCTCGACCCGAGGAGGGTCGCGAGCGCAGCCTTCCACCTCCGCCACCGTCCCCGGTCGGCCTGGACCTTCCCATATTCTCTGACTAAAATCAGAGAATGCCTGGAGAGATGATCGCCCAACTGCGGCGCTTCAACCGGGTAGTAACCGCCGCCGCCGGAGCCCTCCGGGACCCCTACCTCGGGGGCAAGCGCCCCTTCGGCGAAGCCCGGCTGCTTTGGGAGATAGGTATCGACGGCGGTGAGGTGCGCCGGCTGCGCGCACGGCTGGGCCTGGACTCGGGGTACCTGAGCCGATTGCTCCGGTCGTTGGCGGCCGACGGCCTGATCACGGTGGCCCCGAGCTCGCGCGACCGGCGTATTCGGGTGGCGCATCTCACGTCGGCCGGACGCCGCGAATGTGCCCTCCTCGACGGGCGATCGAACGAGTTGGCACGGTCGCTGGTCTCAGCCCTCGGCGCGCACCAGCAGGAGCGCCTGGCGGCGGCGATGAACGAGGTCGAACGCCTGCTCACTGCTGCGACGGTGGAGATCCTGCTCGTCGACCCGGAGCATCGCGACGCCCGCTACTGCCTCGCCGAGTACGTCGCCGAACTAAACCGGCGCTCGGAACGGGGGTTCGATCCTTCGGTGGGGGCGACTGCCCTGCCGCAGGAGGTGCGGCCTCCCGCAGGCGAGTTCTTCGTCGCCTACCTTCGGGGGGAGCCGATTGGCTGCGGCGCGGTGAAGCATCATGGCAATGCGCCGGCCGAGCTCAAGCGCATGTGGATCGCGCCCAGCGCCCGCGGTTTGGGATTGGGCCGCCGTCTGCTAGCCCATCTGGAGGCACGCGCGTGCGGCGCGGGAGCCCGCGTAGCTCACCTCGAGACCAGCGCAGTCCTGGCTGAGGCGCTCGCCCTCTACCGCTCCGCTGGTTGGGTGGAGGTGGCCGCTTACAACGACGAGCCCTTCGCGGACTACTGGTTCGAAAAGAGGCTCGTCGGTCCCGTGAGGCCCGGCCAGACTCAACTGAGGATGGGTGCCACCGCCACTCCCTAAGTACGAGAGCGTCCTCACGCGACCTCGTCGCGACGGCGCGAAGTGGGGAACACATCATCCAGCGTCCGGGGACGAGCCGACAGACTGGCACGGCGGCCTTTGCGGCCAATTCTGCGCCGAACTCGTGGCCCCCGGAGGTGGCCTCAGGGGCAGGAAACGCCGAACCGGCCGGCGCCAGTGCGTCTACCGACTTCACCTGCCCGACGGGCTAGAAATACTTAGCGAGTGTCGGGCACCCCGTCACCGGTCCAGCCGGTCGAGCAACTCCTTGTCGCGCTCGAGCAGCTTGCGAGCACGCTCCGTGAAGTCATCGTCGGCTCGGGCACGGTCGATCGCGGCGGTGAGCGACTCGACGATGAGGGCGTTCACGCTAGTACCTCGAACGCGCGCGACGGCCTCCGCCTGATCGGCCAGCCTCTCTGGAAGCCGCACAGTTGTCCGCCTAGGCACGATGTCAAGATACCACGACGTCACGGCTTCACTCAAGACTTCCGGCAGAACCCGCGACCGCCGGTGGAGCTCCTGCCGCCGGGGACCGCCGGCGAAGCGTGCGGATGTGCCCGCAATAAGTCCCTCCCCGTCGGATGGCGAACCCAGGAGAGCACGGGAAATGGCCGGTTACCCGGGCGAAACAGATTCCGCGAGCGACCCGCTGAGTTCGCGGAGGTTGGCCTTCGGTTGCTGTCAAAGCTGCTGTTAACCAGGGGTTTGGCAGGAGCACTGGTGCCGCCAGCAGGATTCGAACCTGCGACCCTGGGCTTAAAAGGCCCCTGCGCTACCACTGCGCCATGGCGGCTCGGATGCAGCCTAACTCAGCGCGGCGAGCGCGCCCCCAGCAACGTCACCACCTCGACCGGCCGGCCGGGGTCAGGGCGTCAGGTCGGACTCAGTTCATTCTCCGACGCCTGCTCGACGCCGTCACGCAGACATCGCCGTCGGTGGCTCCGGCGGCTCGCCGAGACCTCACTCGATCGAGGCGCCTGTCTGGGAGCGAATGTGGCCCCGCTCGGCGGGATTCAAAGTGAGAGCCAGCGCCCGATCCCACGAAGCCTGAGCCTCGGCGTCACGGCCCAGCTCCTGAAGCAGCTCGGCGCGAGTGCTGTGCACCAGGTGGTAACCCTGGAGGGCGGGAAGCAGCGCCTCGGTTTCGCCCAGCGCTACCGCTGCGCCGGCGACGTGCCAGAGCGCGACCGCTCGATTGAGCCGGACGACTGGCGAAGGCTGGACCTCCAGGAGTCGGTCGTAGAGGCGAACCAGGAGTGGCCAGTCAGTGTCGGCCCAGCGCGGCGCCAGCGCGTGGCAGGAGGCGATGGCAGCCTGCAGCTGATATGGCCCGGGTCGGCCGATCAACGCGGCCCGGTCCAGCAGATCGGTCGCCTCGCTTATCGCCGCTCGGTTCCACATCGATCGGTCTTGATCCGCCAGCAAGACCATCCGCCCCTCCCCGTCAAATCGGCTTCGCACCCGTGACAACTGGAGCTTGAAGAGCGCCAGCAGTCCGAGCAGCTCCGGCTGGGCGGGCAGGACCTGAACGGCCAGCCCCGCCAGCCAGGTGGCATCCTCCGCCAGTGACCGGTCTGAGGACACCTCCCACTGGCTCGAGAGGTACCCCTCGTTGAACATCAGGTAGAGGACCGCCATGACCTCGGCCAGGCGCTCCTCCAGGTCGGCGGGATCGGGGATCCGAAAGGGAATGCCAGCGCTGACGATCTTGCGCTTGGCTCGGGTGATCCGCTGGGCCAGACTGGACTCGGAAACCAGGAAGGCGCTGGCGATCTGGGCGGTGCTCAGCCCGGCCACCACCCGAAGGGTGAGCGCGACCTGAGCGTCCCGGGAGAGGGCCGGATGGCAGCAGGCGAACATGAGCTGGAGCCGGTCGTCCCCGCCGGGCGAGTCGGGCTCGGAGATCAGGCTGGACTTGGCGGCATGGCGCTGGGCACGGCGCAGCCTGTCGAGCACCCGTCGCTCGGCAACCCGCTGCAACCAGGCGCCCGGACGAGAAGGGATCCCCTGCTCTGACCAGGCACGAAGCGCCGATAGGAAGGCCTCCTGGGTGCACTCCTCGGCCAGGTCAAAATCCCCGTAGCGGCGGGTGAGCGAAGCGGTCACCCGGCCGGCCTCCTCGCGAAAGACCTGGCCGAGCACCGCCGCGATCGCGTCACCCATAGACCGTTTCAGTCCACCCAAATCGGACGGATCTCAACTGCAGGACTGGCCGGCCAGCTCTTGGCCATCGCCAGGGCAGCGTCCAAGTCGGGCACTTCGATGATCGCATAGCCTCCGATCGACTCCTTGGTCTCCGCGAAGGGACCGTCCACGATCGTCGGCGCTGCCGCGCCAAACCGCACCGTAGTGGCGTGGGCAGACGGCTGCAGCCGCTCGCCCCCGACGATGGCCCCCGACTTGCTGTACTTGTCCCACCAGGTGTCGACTTGATCCATCCCAGCGCTCCCTGCCTCCCCATCGGGAGCGCCATCACCGACGAACATCAGCATGTAGCGCATCTTCACTCCTCGTTTCCAACCGGGGCCTTACCAGCCCTTCATCTATACGACGAACCTCGGAGCTGGAATCCGACATACCTGGCCCCGGGGCGCCGGGGCGATCCGGGTTCGGTACCGGGCCGCTCGCCGCGAGAGCTAGAATCGACCTGAGCTGACCATCGTGGCGAGCGCTCCCAGGCGGCTACTACGCAGGGAAGACATGAGCCAAAACGGACATATTCAGACCGGCACCGCCCGAGTCAAGCGCGGCTTGGCCGAGATGCTGAAGGGCGGCGTGATCATGGACGTGGTGACGCCCGAACACGCCACCATCGCCCAGGAGGCCGGCGCCGTGGCGGTGATGGCCCTGGAGCGGGTTCCCGCGGACATTCGCGCCCAAGGCGGAGTCGCCCGGATGAGCGACCCCCAGCTGATCAAGTCGATCATGGCCGCGGTCTCGATCCCGGTGATGGCCAAGTGTCGGATCGGGCATTTCGTCGAGGCCCAGATCCTGGAGGCTCTGGGAGTCGACTACATCGACGAGTCGGAGGTGCTCACCCCAGCGGACGAGGAGAACCACGTCGACAAGTGGCAGTTCCAGGTGCCCTTCGTCTGCGGGGCCCGGGACCTGGGCGAGGCGCTGCGCCGCATCTCCGAGGGAGCGGCGATGATCCGCACCAAAGGGGAGGCGGGCACCGGGGACGTGGTCGAGGCCGTCCGCCATATGCGGGCGGTGAGCAAGGGCATCCGCCGGCTCCACTCGCTCCGCCCCGACGAGCTCGCGAGCGCGGCCAAGGAGCTTGGGGCGTCCCTCGAGCTGGTTCGAGAGACGGCGGAGCTGGGCCGGCTGCCGGTCGTCAACTTCTCGGCTGGGGGGCTGGCCACGCCGGCCGACGCCGCTCTGATGATGCAGCTGGGGTGCGACGGCAACTTCGTCGGTAGTGGCATCTTCAAGAGCGGAGATCCGCTTCGCCGGGCCAAGGCGATTGTCGCCGCCACCACCTACTTCGACAAGCCTGAGATCCTGGCCCGGGTCAGCGAGGATCTGGGCGAGCCGATGGTGGGCATCGGGGTCACCAGCCTGCGCCAGGAAGAGCTGCTGGCCACCCGAGGCATCTGACCCAAACCCCCCAGCCGATGGCAGTCCCCCGGATCGGTGTCCTAGCTCTCCAAGGGGACGTCCGCGAGCACCTCCGCCTGCTCCAGGGCTGCGGCGCCGAGGTCCAGACGGTTCGCCAGCCCGACGAGTTGCAGGGGCTGCAGGGACTCGTGCTTCCGGGTGGAGAGAGCACCACCATGAGCCGGCTGATTCGACGGTTCGAGCTGCTGGAGCCGCTGCGAGAGGCCTTTCAGCGTGGGGTCGGCTGCCTGGCCACCTGCGCGGGGACCATCCTGGCAGCGCGCGAGATTCGGGACGGCCTTCCCGACCAGGTGCAGCTGGGGATCTTGGACATCCTGGTCCGGCGCAACGCCTTTGGCCGCCAGCTGGACTCGGGCGAGGTCGAGCTGGCGGTGCCGGCGCTCGGCCCAGAGGCGATCCGAGTCGCTCTCATCCGGGCGCCGGCCATTGAGTGGGCCGGCCCCCAGGTCGAGGTGTTGACCACCTACCGGGACCAGCCCGCCGCCGTGCGCCAGGGGCGCCACCTGGGATTGATCTTCCATCCCGAGATCACCGGGGACCCCCGCTTCCATCAGCTCTTCCTGGAGCGGCTGTGAGCCCGAATCCGGGCTGGGCCTGATCGGCGGTGATTCGGGAACAGCGTCGGCTCCGGCGCGGGATGACGAATCGATGCGGCGTCCGTCCCAGCCAGGCAAACTGATACCCATGCAGGTTCGATCGGCCAGCTATCGAGACCTGAGCCGGGTTGACGAGCTCTATCGAGCCAACCTGGCGGTGGAGCAGGAGTTCGATCGGCGCCTGGAGCGGGCCGGCCCCCAGAGCCCGGTTCCGGGCCCTGCCCTGGCTCGGGCATGGTCGATCCTGACTCGCAGCCTCTCGGCTTTGATGCCGCTTTCGGACATGGGCGACCAGCTCTACGTCGCCGAGGCCGAGGGTCGGATCGTTGGCTTCGTCCAGGCTGAACCGGCCCCGGGGAGGCGGGCCTGGCGGATTCTCAACCTCTGCCTCGCCCACACCGCCGAGGGGCACTTCGCGGGCGTCCCCCTGCTGCAGCACCTGGTCAACGAGGGGCTCGACCGGGGGGTCACCCGCTTCTTGGTTCGAATTCCCGAAGACCACCCGCTCCAGGCGATGCTTCGCGAGCAGGGATTCCAACCGTTCGCCAGCGAGCAGATACGCTTTCGGGAGCTGCCCAAGCCGGCCGACCACCATTCGGAGCCCTGGATCCCGGCGGCGCCCGACGACATTGGCGGGGTGTACCTCCTCTACCTTCGCACCGCGCCCCACGCGGTGGCGGCGGTGGAAGCGCCCAACTTGACCCAGTGGCGGGCGACCTTCCAGCTGGGCTGGCTGGGCAGGCTGGCGGGTAGGACCGGCGACTCCCGCCACTTCGTCATCCGCCAGAGCGGGAGCGTAGTAGCCTGGGCCGGAGTTCGGCTGCCCGCCCGGGCGCGACCCACCCTGATCAGCCTGATGCTCGACCCCCAGGAGAGCAGGCTGGCGGTGGAGGCGCTGCACAGCCTGCTGGGACAGGTTCCACCCGGGCCCACCCTGTGCCTGCTCCGCCACTACGACCTGGAGCTCCACCGCGCCGTGGCCGCCCGGGGCTTCGAGCCGGTTGCCACCCAGATCCTGATGGCCCGCGACCTGCCCATCAAGCTGCGCGCCCGCCGCCTGGCCGAGCAGAAGAAGGCGATCCTGGCCGGGGCTCTACCCGTGGTCCAGGCGCGGAGCACGCCCGACCCGGCGCCCTGAGTGCAGCCGCCCGACCGACCCTTTGTGTGCGCTATATTCGGGTCGTGACAGTAGGCTGGCTGGGAGCTGCCGACGATCTAGCCACCACGCCCATCCCCGGAGGGAATGGGCGCTAGGCCGCGTCCCGACCCCAGCCACGGTCGATCCCCTGCCGTGAGCTGCGTGAGGCCAGGCCCTGACGGCATCTGACCCCGCCTTCGGCCCCTCCTTCCCGGAGGAGCTGGAACTGCTCATCAGCACGCTCCCCCGCCACCTCTACCAGGCGGTAAGCAAGCTGCCCGGCGAGTCGGGAGACCTCCTCGAGATCGTGCTCGACTTGGGCCGAGAGCCCGAGGCGCGCTTCGAGGGCAGCGAGGTAATCCTGAGCCCCACCCCGGTGAGCCTGGAGGACATCGCCTACGTCGCCGACCGAGTCGGCGACTTCGGCGGGGACAACCGGGCCGGGATCGCACGCACACTGCACCGGATCAGCGCGATCAGGAATCGCGCAGGGGAGATCGTCGGGTTGACCTGCCGGGTCGGCCGGGCGGTGACCGGGAGGGTCGAGATCATCCGCGACATCGTGATCAGCGGGCAGAGCCTGCTCCTGCTGGGGAAGCCGGGAGTCGGCAAGACGACCATGCTCCGCGAGGTCGCCCGCATCCTGGCGGACGAGAGTCGGAAGCGAGTGGTGGTGGTCGACACCAGCAACGAGATCGCCGGAGACGGCGACATTCCTCACCCCGGGATCGGGCGCGCGCGCCGGATGCAGGTGGCCCGCCCCGAGCTGCAGCACGCGGTGATGATCGAGGCGGTGGAGAACCACATGCCCGAAGTGATCGTCATCGACGAGATCGGGACTGAACTGGAGGCGGCGGCCGCCCGGACCATCGCTGAGCGGGGGGTTCAGCTGGTCGGGACCGCCCACGGGAACACCCTCGACAACCTGCTCGTCAACCCCACCCTCAACGATCTCCTCGGCGGCATCCAGTCGGTCACCCTCTCGGACGAGGAGGCCCGCCGGCGGGGGACTCAGAAGTCGGTTCTGGAGAGGAAGGCTCCTCCTACCTTCGACGCGCTGGTGGAGATCGTCGACCGCCACCGGGTCACCGTTCACATGCCGCTCGCCGACGTCGTCGACGACGCCCTCCGAGGGCGACCGCGGCCCGCCCAGCTGCGGGAGTCGCAGCCCGGTCGTGGGGTCAGCACCCGGTTGGTCGAGCCCTCACCGTTTGACGATCGGGGGTCGCGCGAGCTCTTCGGGGAGGAGCTATCGGGCCGGCCCCGGCGCCCCCTTTCCCTGGCGGACCTCTCCAATGGGCACTCCGGGCAGCGTGCCGGGGCCGGCTCCCCGACCGCGCTCTTTCCGTACGGAGTCTCTCGGGTGCACCTGGAGCAGGCGATCCGCGAGCTGAAGGTGCCGGTGCGCATCCAGCATCATGTCGACGACGCCGATCTGGTTGTCACCCTGAAGAACTACTACCGGCGCCGGGACTCACCGCTGAGAGCCGCCGAGACCGAGGGCATCCCGATCTCGATCCTGCGCAGCAACACGGTTTCCCAGGTTCGAGCATTTCTGGCCGGGCTCTACAACCTCGAGAGCGTCGACCCCACCGAGGAGGCCATGAGGGAGGTCAAGGAGGGAATCGAGCGGGCCCGGCAGGGCACGGTCGTTGAACTGGCGCCCCAGAACGCCTACCTGCGGCGCATGCAGCACCAGCTCGTGGAGCAGAGCGAACTGGTCGCCCGCAGCACCGGCAAGGAACCCCGACGAAGGTTGCGGATCTACCCGTCGAGTGAGGCCTCCTAGGGGCGCTCTTGGGATCAGCGCGCCCCGGTTTTTTCATCAGTGTCGAGGGCATCGACGGGTCGGGCAAGAGCACCCAGGCGCGGGGGCTGGCCGAGCGCCTGGAACAGCTCGGGGAGCGGGTCACAGCGGCCCGGGACCCGGGCAGCACGGCGCTCGGCGAGAGAGTTCGAGCTCTGCTGCTGACAGACAGCTCAGGCCCCCCGACCGCTCCCCTGGCCGAGGTCGCCCTCTTTCTGGCCGCCCGGGTTCAGCTTCTCCATGAGGTGATCGATCCGGCGCTTTCCCGCGGAGAGGTGGTCGTCTGCGATCGCTTCATCGACTCCACCCTCGCCTACCAGGGCTTCGGCCGAGGGGTGAGCCAGGACACCCTGCTCAAACTCCACCAGCTGGTCGGGGCTGACCGGCTGCCCGACCTGACTTTGGTGTTGGACCTGGCAGTCTCGACGGCTCAGGGACGAACGGCTCCCGAGCGGCCGCGCGATCGGATGGAGGCGGAGCCGACCGCCTACCATGAGCAGGTCCGGCAGGGCTATCTGGCGCTCGCGCCAGCCTTCCCGGAGCGGGTCGTGGTACTGCCGGCGGATCTCCCTTTAGGACAGCTCGCCGAGGCCTGCTGGGGAGTGGTGCAGGGCCGTTTGACGGCGAGGAGGGCGACTTGAAGCTGGTGGTTGCGATCGTGCATGAGCAGGACACCACCCGGGCGCTCGAGGTACTCGGCGGCCGGGGATTCGGGGTGACCCGGCTCAACAGCGAGGGGGGATTCCTCCAGCGCCGCAACTCGCTGCTGCTTTTGGGCGTTGACGACAACTTGGTAGACGAGGTGATCTCCACCCTCAGCTCGGTCTGCAAGCCCCGTCATGAGCAGCTCGGGGGTGGTCGTCCGCGCTCTGCGATGGGTGAGGCCGACGTGGAGGTGGAGGTCGGCCGGGCGACCGTTTTCGTGGTCGAGCTGGGCCGGGTGGAGCGGCTCTAGCCGGCTCATCTGGCGACCCTGCGGCCGGGTTCTATACTGCCGCGGTGGCGCTGCTGCTGCGGCTGCGGCGGAAGAGTGCGCAGAAGTTCGCCCCCCGGCTCCCCAGGTGCCTTCCGGCCCGGCTGGCGTGGCACCGAGAGCAGCGATGAAGAGGGGACTCAGCCCCCTCCGCCAGCCTCGAGGTGCCGCGGGACTTCGCCTGGCGGCGCTCGCCTTGGTGGCGATGGCAGGGGCCGTGGCCTACCTGGACGACCTGGTCTGGATCTTCGTACTGATCTACTCAGGAGTTCTGGTGCTCGGACTCGACATGACCTGGAGTTGGTGGTGCGGCCGCCACCTGCGGCTGATTCGGGAGGTCGACGACGGGATGCGGGCGGTCGGCCAGCCGCTGACCGAGCGGTTCACCTTGGAGAACGACTCAGGGCTGTTCATCGGACTGGTCGAGGTCCTCGACCGCTCCCAACTTTCGACGCTTCGGGCAGCCCGGGTGGTCTCGCTGGCGCCCCGCCAGATCGTCACCTGGGAGGCCACCCGCCGGCTCGCCGTCAGAGGCCGCTACGAGCTGGGGCCGACCGAGATCCGGGTGGCCGACCCGCTCGGGCTCTTCCCCCGGCGCTTGACCCTGCCCACCAGAGAGACCCTGGTCGTCTACCCGGAGCTGGTTTCGATTCCCGGTGGCAGCCTGCCGGGGGCGGCGACTCGAACTCGAGGGGCGCCGCGTGCGGTTCGCGGGACGGCGCCCTCGAGTCCCTTCTCCCGGAGCGAACCTGCCGCCAGCCGGTCCGAACTCCTGCTCCTGCTCGACCTCAGCCGGGCGAGCCATCCGGACCGGGGCCCGGAGGGATCCTTGGAGTGCGCAGTGACAGTGGCCGCGTCGGTCGCCCACGCCGCGGTGGCTCAGGGACAATCAGTCTCATTGGCGACTTCCGACCGAATGCGGGCACGGATTCCGTCTGGGCGGGGGGAACTCCACGATCGGAATCTGCTCGATTACCTGGCCACCGCCGCCGCCGACGGCACTACCCCGTTCGCGGAACTGGTCGCCGACGAGATGCTCACCTGGCGGGGCCGGGGGGGAGTGGTTCTGATCACCGCCGACGCAGGCCAGGATTGGGTCGCCGCCGCTGCCGCCGCCTCGGCGCGGGGCGAGCGCGCCCTGGCGATCTTCCTCGACCCAGCCGGGGTCGGCGGTCGGACGGTGACCAGGGTCCCCGCCCAGTGGCGGCTGGTGATGGACTTCTGGGTGGTCCGCCACGGGGACGACCTGACCCGGCTGGATGCCCTGCACGGGCGGGCCGTGGTGTGACTGTCCGGCTACCGGCGGAGGGATGCCGGTAACCTGGGGCCGGTGACCGAGGAATTGCCGTCGGCCGGCGCCGACGCCGCTCTCGAACTGGCCATCCTGGGCAGCGGGGCCGCGTTCTCCGCGATCGGACACAACGCCGGATACCTGGTCGACGGCGAGCTCCTCTTGGACTGCGGGGCGCCGGTGACCAGCCTCCTGGGTCAGTCCGGGCGGAGCCTGGCCGATCTGCGGACGATCGCCATCTCCCACCTCCACGGCGATCACTTCTGCCAGCTACCCCTGCTGCTCGCGGCCCGCGCCGTCCGCTACCCAGATGCCCAGCCAGTCCGGGTTGTCGGCCCCATGGGCATCTCGCAACGGCTGCACACCTTGGGCCAGCTCTACCTCGGGGACCACTTCTGGGACCAAGTGGTCACGGCGGGCGCGCCACAGGTCGAGGAGTGGGTCGGAGGTCAGAGGGCTCCGTTGGGAAGCTTCCAGCTGGAGGGGGTGGAGGTTGAGCACGCGACTGAGCTGAGCTGCCTTGGCTTCCGAATCCAGCGCCACGGGATCACCCTCGGATACTCTGGGGACACCACCCTCTGCGCCGGGATCCGGAAGCTGGCCAGCTCGGTCGACTACCTGCTCTGCGAGTGCACCAGCATGTCCGAGCCGACGCCCATCCACCTTTGGAAGGGGGAGGTGGAGGAGCTGATCGAGTCCAACCCCAACACCCGTTTCATCCTCACCCACCTCTCCCAGCGATCCCCTGTCAAGGGGGCCATCCTCGCTTCAGACGGCCTGGTCCTGCAGCTTAGACAAGTCGCCCCGGGCTGAAGGCTGCCAGTTCGGGGGGATCGGCTCCCTCGAATACCGCCCGCGCGATCAGCTCGCCGGTGATCGGGGCCAGCAGGATCCCGTTGCGGTGGTGGGCGGTCGCCAGCAGCACCCGGCCGCCGGCTTGGATGCGGCCCAGCAGCGGCATCCCTTCCGGCCCGTGGGGTCGGAGCCCGGCCCAGGCGAAGGCAAAGCGCTCCCTGGCCATCTCCGGCATCAACTCGGACGCCACCTGGATCAGCTGACCCACCCCTCCCGCCGTCGGCCAGGGGCGGTAGCCGACCCTCTCTTCGGTGGTGCCGACCAGCACCAGTCCCGAGCGCTTCTGGACCAGGTACCCGCGCTCTCCGAAGACGATCCGGGGCAAAAGGGGGCGGCCGGGATCGAGGGCGACAATCTGTCCCCGAACAGGCCCGACCTTTGCCCACTGGCCGCCCAGCAGGAGCCCACTCCAGCAGCCGGCGCAGACGACCAAGAACTCCCCGCCCAGCTCCCGGCCATCGGCCAGGAACAGCCGAGGCTCCCCCCCCGCGAGTTCGATTCTGGAGACCTCCGAGTCAGTCTGGATGGTGACCCCCAGCCGTCGGCAGGCGGCGACCAGAGCGTCCACCACCCGGTGGCTGTGGACGTGAGAGTCGTCTGGGTGGTGCAATCCGGCCAGCACGGCCGGCCCCAGCCCGGGAACCAGCTTGGCAAGCTGGTCGGGATCCAGGAGTGAGACTGCCTCCCCGCCCGGGCCCGACCCGGCGCTCCGCCGGCCCTCCAGCCGATCGACGCCCTCCGGGGTAGTCGCCACCTGGATCAAGCCGCTCCGGGTCAGCTCGCAGTCCACTCCGGTGTCGTGCTCGAGCTGGTCGGCCCAGCTGGGCCAAAGCTCACGGCCGCTCCGGCACAACTCCTGGAACGGGCCTGCCTCGGCCGCCTCGGCTCCCAGAGCCAGCATTCCGGCGGCCGCGGCCGAAGCGCCCTCACCGCACCTGGGACCACGCTCCAGGAGGGTCACCCGGGCGCCTCGACGGGCCAGGCTGGAGGCCACCGCCAGGCCCACCACGCCACCCCCGACGACCAGCGCAGAGGGTCGTTCGGGCTGGGGCACTCAGTTTAGGATACGGTCCCCCACCGGGGGCAGACCGGCAGGTCAGCGCCGCAGCGCCCTCTCCCAGGCGGGCGGAGTGGACACCAGCCGACCGACCTCTACCCCACCCATTCCAACGAATCGGCCGAGCCGCTCCAGGGCACTCCTGATCGACTCCCCGACCTGCGCGGCCCCGGGCGCTCCCGGCTCACCGTGAAGGGCGACCGCGACCAGCAGGTTCCGATGGCGGTCTCGGCGCAGGTCGGCTCTTCCGATCAGCTGACCGCGGTGCAGGATGGGTAGGACGTAATAGCCGAAGCGGCGCAGCTCGGGGGGCACGTAGGTCTCGATCCGGAAGTCGAATCCAAAGAGCATCCGGGTCCTTGCCCGGTCGATGATGAGGTTGTCAAAGGGCGAGAGAAACGTGGTCGCCGCACCGGAGTGTCCGGGATCCACAGACAGCGACTCGAGGTCATCTCGGTGCGCCAACCAGCGTCCTGGGAGAGGGGCGGCCGCTCCTTCGATCGTCACCGGAAGCACGGCTCCCTTTCGAACTAGGGGGGTCAGCACCGCGGCCAGTTGTGCGTACGTTCCCGCTCCCATGTAGTGGCCAATCTGTAGTTCGGTGGCGACCCCGAGCGCGTGCAGGGATCGCTCGGCCAGCTCCTGGGTCAGTCGGGCTGCGGGGGTATGACGGCGGATGACCGCAGGCCCGAGCCAGCGCTCGGTTAGGTCCCAACTTCGGCCCGGCGCGTTTCTGCCGACGACCATGACCCGACCACCCAGCCACAGGTGGAAGAGCATCCGCTCCGCATCGTGCTGGTGGCCCCAGCCGGTCGAATCCCGCCCGGGGGACGCCGTTTCGATGAAGGCACGGGCCGGGAGTGCGCCCCGCTCCCGCAGCCCGGTCAGGATCTGGTCTTGGAGGGAGCGGTTTGCTGCCATCCAGGAGCGCCGGCGGCGCTCGACGATGCCGTCCGAGCGGCCCCGGCGGCGCAGCGACCGGTGGTGGGCGACGAAGTCAGAGGTGGGGATGATCGAGGCGCCGTGAGCCCAGTACTCGAGGAGCGACCGCTCCTCCCAGAGCGCCTGATCGATGAGGCACGGGTCGAAGCAGCCCAGACGGCTCCAGAGCACCAGCAAATGGCTGGGGGCGACTGCCGCGAGAGGATCTCGCTGGAGGTATCCGATCCGCTCGACGAGCCGGGTGATCGCGGCCACGTCCACCCGGGCCGACGCCATTCCCAGGCTCTGACCCCGGACCGCGAGACGCCGGGCCTGATCAAGGCTCAGCTTGGTCGGGTCGCGCGGTCGGGGAGGGCGGATCACCCCCGGCGGGTACCGCGCGCTTGCACTTCCCAGCTCAGCCGGTCTGCTCCCGCTCTGGTTCGAGGCAGGCCGCTTGCGCTGCCGCCCACCAGTCAGCCTGATCGATTCGCCCCAGCTCAGCCTGGGCGGCCTCCTTGGCGACCTGGCGCTCCAGCTCGACCCGAAGGGCCAGCCGGCGCAGCGCGGGACGAAGCTCATGACGAAGCTCCCGGGACGAGCCATCGATCTGGTCGGCCAGCACGGCCAGGTCGTGGAATCGGCCCAGCAGACCCTGCAGCTCGCGAAGTTCCTGGAGGACGGTGCGCTGTCCCGGCCCCAGCACGGGCGCGAAGAGCTCGAGCCGGTAGCGCAGCTTGCGGATCTCCCCTCTACGCTGGTGGAGCTCCGCCTCGGTGCGGGTCTGGCGCCGGGCCCGCTTGAAGAGCTGGGGGAGTTGCCGGGCCCCCAGCGACGCCGCCGTGGGATCGACTCCGCCCTTCTGAACGACCGGCCCCGCCGCCACCCGTTGCAGCCGCTTGGCGGCCTTCTCGGAGAGGGCTCGCGAGCGCAGCTCCGCGATCTCGGCCGCCGTGCTGTCGGCGAGGGTCCGACGCGCCTCAGCCTCCAGTCCCCTGAGACCGTGCCGGGTCCCCGAGGGACCGTCCCCGATGATGGGGGCTCCGGGGTCGTCACTCCGGTCCCGCCAGACTGCCACCGGACCGAGCACCTCTTCGAGGAGCGCCAGCCGCACCTCGGCGTCCCGCAGGCCGCCCAACTCGCGCTCGGCGCGGCGCAGCTGGCGGCGCCACTGCCTGGCCTGGACCAGGCAGCCTGCGAATCCGGTTGCCGCCGCCCGCAGCCGACGCAGTGAGACCCGGGCGTCGTGAGTCGCCTCGGCATCGCTGGCCAGGGGAAGGCGAGCCAGGGCCCAACGCAGCTTCTCCGAGCGCTCCGCAATGGTGGTCATGGCCAGCTCTGCGCTGGATAAGGGCTCAGCCACTCCGGGTCGCCATTCGGGTCAGCTCCTCCTCGCGCTCAGGCAACTGGCCGGCCCCAGGAGCCTGCCACCAGTTGCCGCCCTGAGCGAGCAGCGCGGCGATCATGCCGTCCCGGAGTCCCCGCTCGGAACTCCTGATCCAGCTCATCTGCAGAAGGTCCATCATCTGGGCCAGAATAAGCGCTCCGCCGCGGCAGAGCCGGGTCCGTTCCAGATCGACGCCGGAGCGCTCGGACAGCTCACTGGCAGGGCGGCTGCGGAAGGTTTCGATGATGACCTCCACATCGCGCAGGCGCAACACCGCCCCCTTGCGCCTGCCCAGCAGGCGGGGCAGGTTCGTTATCGTCCCCCCGGTGCCGAGCGCAACCGGGTGGGAGGGGAGGGGGATCAGGTCAGGAATCAGCTGCTCGACCCGGCGTTCCATCGCCATCCAGTCCTGGGGGCTCGGGGGGTCGGAGCTGGCCAGACGGGCCACCGAGCCGGAGCCGACCCCCAGCGAGCTGTGCCGACAGCGTCCTCCCGCGGGTCCGCCCGCGATCTGGGCCGAGGCCCCACCGATGTCCAGGACCAGGGTGGGCCTCCCCGGCGAGATTGTCATGGTGGCGCCGTCGAAGGCCAACTGAGCCTCGGCCGCGGCGGAGAGGATCCTCACCGGACCGGCGGCCGCCGCCGCGGACAGTCGCTCGGCCACCTCTGGGCCGTTGGCAGCGGAACGGAGGGCCTGGGTCGCCCCTATGGCGATCTCGACGACGCCGGCCTCCCGAGCGTCACTGACCTGCCGGCGCATGGCCCGGCTGGCGAGCTCGAGCCTCTCTGGGCCGATGGCCCCGGCGCCGTTGACGTCCTGCCCCAGCTGGACGAACTCGCGACGCCTGAGCAGCGGGATCGGGAGCCGATTGGGCGGGCAGCTGGCGATCAACAGGTGGACCGTGTTGCTGCCCACGTCGATGGCCGCGAAGCGGGGGGCCCGAGTCACGGACACCTCCCCTTGCTGATGGGGCTCAAGTTGACTTCTGGGGGGATGGCACTCCCTAAGTCTGCGCCCTCGCCCGGCGCCGCCATCTCTATACTTCCGCGATCGGGTGCGTAGTCTTTATCTCGTTCGCCACGCGGTCGCCCGGGAGCGGGATGGCTGGCCGCAGCCGGATCGCCTTCGGCCCCTGAGCGAGCTCGGCTGGCGCCAGGCGGTGGTCCTCGCCGACCTCCTCGCCGACGCCGGAATCGAGGTCCATTACAGCAGTCCCGCGCTTCGCTGCCGGGACACCCTGCTGCCGCTCGCCCATGGCGCCGGCCTCGAGGTCCAGGACGACACCCGGCTCCTGGAGGGGGGCCTTCCCCTAGGCCAGGAGGGCGCCGAGATGGAGCTCCGGGCGTTGGTGAACGCCTATTTCGGTGGGGGTCACCGCCGCACCGCCGCCTGCAGTCACGGGGACCTGATTCCCGCCCTGCTGGCCGGGGCGGGTGCCGCGCCGGGCTCCCGCTGCCCGAAAGGGGGGGTCTGGCGGCTTGACCTACCGGACGACAAAGATCGGGTCTCTCAGGCGGTGTACCTGGGACGCCCCGACCCGGGCGGCGGCTGGGACCAGAGGTGATCCCGGCCGGCCCGGTCCCCAGCGCCGGACCGGGGCCGCTCCCCGCCGGAGCCGATCAGCTGCTGAGCCAGCTGACCGCGCTGGGGTCGGACGCCGTCCTGGTCTTGGACCGCTCCCGAAACGTGATCTGGGCGAGCGCCAACGCGGCCGCCCTGCTGGAGCCGCCTCCGCCCGCCGAACACCCAGCGGACAGTCCCCCGATTCCCCCCGGCACCCCTTTGGCCCAGCTGCTCGACGATCCCCGGGCGGCGGACGTAGTCGGCCGGGTCCTGGTCACCGGAGCCACCGCCCGGGGCGAGCTCCGGCAGAACGACTGGCGTCGCATCCTCAAGGCGGTAGCGGCCCCCTTCCTGCTTCCTAGCGGGGCTCGCCAGGTGATCCTGATCCTGACTGACATCACCTCGGAGCGCCGGCTCAGCCGAGCCCATCAGGAGCTGATCGCCAATCTCTCCCACGACCTCCGCACCCCGCTGGCCAGCCTTCGCCTTATGGCAGAGACCCTGACCGGCGAGGCGCGCGGCGACCCTCAGGCGAGCCGGATGTTCGCCACCCGGATTGCCGCCGAAGCGGAGCGACTCCACGCCCTGGTCGACGGCATTCTCGACCTGAGCCGGTTGGAGGCGGGCGTGGAGCGGGCCGAGATCGGGGAGGTCGATCTCCTGACGGTCGCGGGCGAGGCGGTCGAGGAACTTCTGCCCCAGGCCAAGGAGCGTCGGCTGACGCTCACCCTGCGGGGCTCCTCGACCACCGCCCTGGCCGATCCCGCCCGGTTGGAGCGCGCCCTCTCCAACATCCTCGACAACGCGCTCAAGTTCACCTCCTCACCGGGCGCGGTGACGGTGACCGTGGGCGGTTCGACCGGCCGCCCGACGCTCTCGGTGCGCGACACCGGCTCGGGGATACCTGCCAGCCAACTGCCGCGGATCTTCGACCGCTTCTATACCGGGGACCGGTCCCGGGCGGGGCGGAGCAGCGGCCTCGGCCTGACCATCGCCAAGCAGGCGGTCGAACTCCAGGGCGGTGAAATCAAGGTGCGCAGCGCCCCCGGCCAGGGGACTCTGGTGCGGATTGTCCTGCGCCGTCCCTGAGCGGACCGGTGCGATCTGGGTCGACTACTATCGGGCCATGGGTTCCTCGCTCCCCGCCGACTTCGCGGCCGATCTCGCTGCGCTCCACGACGGGGTGCGCGTGCTGGGCGGCATGGTCGCCGAGGGGATGGCCAGCGCCATGACCGGGCTGGAGACCCGCGACGGGGACCGCCTGCGGGCGGTGGTGGCCGGGGACGCCGAGGTCAACGAGCGTCATCGCGAGGAGCGCGAACGGGGCCTGGCGGTGCTGGCCACCCAACATCCCACCGGGCGCCAGCTGAACGAGGTCTTCGGCCTGATGCTGATGGCGTCCGAACTGGAGCGGATGGGGGACCACGCCAAGAGCTGCGCCCGCTACGCGCTGCCGTTGATCGAGCTCAGCTCCCGTCCCCGGCTGGAAACCATCCTGCGGATGGGTCGCTACGTCGAGGAGCAACTGCGCGACATCCTGGAGGCGGTCACCGTCAACGACCACCGCCGGGGCCAGGACATCGCCGCCCGCGACGATCGGATAGACCGCATCTATCACCGGGTCTTCGACGACATGGTGGAGACCATGCGCGAGCAGCCGGAGTGGGCCTATCCGGCCACCAACCTCATCTTCATCGCCCACAACCTGGAACGGATCGCCGATCGGGTCACCAACATCGCCGAGGACCTCGTCTTCCTGGCCACCGGCCGCATGGACGAGCTGGGCTAGTTGGCGGAGACTCCCCCCAGCGCCGGATCTGGCCGCAAGGTGCTTCTCGTCGAGGACGACGAGGCGGTTCGGATGACCCTCCGCTACAACCTGGCGGCGGCTGGATACGTGGTGCTCGAGGCGGCCAGCGGAACCCAGGGGCTGGAGCTGGCCCGCTCCCGGGGGCCGGAGCTGGTGGTTCTCGACCTGATGCTGCCTGAGCTCACCGGCGAGGAGGTGTGCCGGATCCTGCGCCAGGAGTCGGATGTCCCGATCCTGATGCTGACCGCCCGGGGCTCCGAGCCGGACAAGGTCCAGGGATTGGCCCTGGGCGCCGACGACTACATGACCAAGCCCTTCGGGGTCAGCGAGTTCCTGGCCCGGGTCGAGGCTCTGATCCGGCGCTCCGAGCGCCCGCCCCGGCGCTCTGACACTCCTGACCGGGTCCAGCTGGGCGAGTTCGTGCTCGACCGCGGAGCTCGCCGGGTCCTGTTCGGCGACCAGGAGGTGAAGATGAGCCCCCGCGAGTTCAACCTTCTCTTCTTCCTGCTCGAGCACGCCGGCAAAGTGCACAGCCGGGAGGCGCTGCTGCACTCCGTCTGGGGCCCGGACTTTCACGGCGACAACAAGACGGTGGCGGTGCACATCCGTTGGCTCCGGGAGAAGTTCGAAGCCTTCCCGACCATGCCGTTTCGGATCAGCACCGTCTTCGGAGTTGGCTATCGGGTTGACCTGGCTCCCGGGGTCAAGATCGAGCGTTGACCCAGCCTCCGGCGATCGCCGTCGCCAATCTGCGCAAGGCGTACGGCGGGCGGGTGGCTCTGCACGGCCTCGACCTCCAGGTCGAGGAGGGCGAGCTGCTCGCCATCCTGGGGCCGAACGGGGCGGGCAAGACGACCACCGTCGAGATCCTGGAAGGCTTCCGCCGCCCAGACCAGGGTTCGGTCTCGGTGTTGGGCCTGAACCCCGCCCGGGACGGTCGCCGGCTCCGCCCCTGGGTGGGCCTCATGCTTCAGGAGGGGGGCATCTACCCCACCCTCAAGGTGAGCGAATCGTTGGCCCTCTTCGCCAGCTTCTTCGTCGACCCGGCTGACCCCGCCCAGCTCCTAGAGAAGGTCGGCCTGGCCGAGCGGGCGAGCTCCCGATTCCGGCAGCTCTCCGGCGGCGAGAAGCAGCGGCTCTCCTTGGCGCTGGCGCTGGTGGGCCGGCCCTTGGTGCTGTTCCTGGACGAGCCCACTTCGGGGATGGACCCCCGGGCGCGGCTGCTGACCTGGGAGATCGTCGCCGAGGCCAAGCGCGCAGGCACCACGGTCGTGCTCACCACCCACTCCATGGAGGAGGCCGAACGGCTGGCCGATCGGGTGGCGATCCTGAGCCGCGGGGCCTTGGTCGCCTGCGACTCCCCTGCACGCCTGCGCGCCCAGACCGACTCCGACCTGCTCCATCTCGAACTGGCGGCAGAGCTGCCGCCTGAACTACTGGAGGAGCTGGGCCGCCTGGCGTCGGTGCAGAGCGTCACCGCCTTGGGTGGCGGTGGCTACGACCTCCGCTCCCGATCCCCCCGGCAGGCGGCGGCCGCGATCGCCCAGCTGCTGCGCGTCGAGGGGCCTCAGATCATCCTTCTTCGCTTGGGACGGGCCTCCCTCGAGGAGATCTTCCTGCAGTTGACGGAGGAGTCGGCGTGAGCTCGACGACCGTGTACCCCGAAGAGCGCGGGGCACCTCGGGCGGCCCCCTGGAGGAGCGCCTTTTGGGCCCAATTCAAGGTCGAGCTCCTGCTGCTCCTGCGCCAGGGCGAGAACCTCCTGGTGATCGTGGTCCTCCCGGTCCTCCTCCTGGTGCTCTTCACCAGTGCCAAGGTCTTCCCCTCGGGGTCGACCCGCCCAGTGGAGTTCCTGGTCCCGGGGATCCTGACCGTGGCGGTGATGTCGACCGGAATGGTCACCCTGGGGATCTCCACCGCCTACCAGCGCTACTACGGGGTGCTCAAACGGCTCGGCGGCTCACCCCTCCCCCGCAGCGGGCTGGCCGCCGCCAAAGCCGGCGCGGTACTGGTGGTGGAGCTGGTCCAGGTGGCCCTGCTCCTGGCGATTGCGAGGCTCGGGCTCGGCTGGACCAGCCACGGAGCGCTCTCCCTGGCCGCCCTGATCCTGCTGGTCGGAGCGCTCTGCTTCGCCGGGATCGGGCTGGCACTGGCCGGCGCTCTCCGCGCCGAGCTGACCCTGGGTGGAGCCAACGGACTCTTCATCCTCTTCCTGGTCCTGGGCGGGGTGGTCCTCCCGGTCGACCATCTGCCCGGCTTCATCCAACCCCTGGCGGCCGTCCTTCCCGCCACCGCCCTCAGCTCCTCGCTCCGGGCGGTGCTGGAGGGGGCCTCCCCCGCTGCCGGGGACCTGGCCTTGCTCGCGGCCTGGACCGCGGCCGCCGCGGTCTCGGTGGGGCTCTGGTTCCGCTGGGAATGATTCGACTGGGGCAGGAGCCGGAGGCGGCCGGGGGGATGGTACCGTGGGTTGGCCAGTCGTGAAAGGTGGATGGTGATGGGACTCTTCAGCTCGAAGCGAACGATGCCGGCCCCGGACCGGGTGATTCCCGGCCGCGCCACGGAGTTGCCGGTCAGCGGTCCCCACACCGTGCTCGGAACCGAGATCAAGCCCCCCTTCCCGGCCGGGCTAGAGCGCGCGGTCTTCGGCCTGGGCTGCTTTTGGGGGGCGGAGCGCGACTTCTGGACCCTGGCCGGCGTCTACACCACGGCCGCGGGGTACAGCGGGGGCCTCACCCCTAACCCCACCTATGAGGAGGTGTGCTCCGGTCGCACTGGTCACGCCGAGGTTGTGCTGGTGGTATTCGATCCCAACCAAATCTCCTACCGACAGCTTCTGACGACCTTCTGGGAGAGCCACGATCCCACCCAGGGGATGCGACAGGGCAACGACGTCGGGACTCAGTACCGCTCGGTCGTGTTCTGGATGGACGAGGTCCAGCGCCGGGCCGCCGAGGACTCCAGAGAGCAGTACCAGAGAGCCCTCCGAGAGGCTGGTCTCGGGGAGATCACGACCGAGATCACCGGAACCGGTCCGTTCTACTACGCCGAGCAGTACCACCAGCAGTACCTGGACAAGAACAAGAACGGTTACTGCGGAGTGGGCGGAACCGGAGTCAGCTGCCCCCGCGGAGTGCTCTCCCCCTCCTGACCGCGGCCTGCGCTCAACGGGTTGCCTGGCGGGGGCTCCGGGGCCGGCTCGCCGGGGCGGGCGAGGGGATCCGCCGAAGCAGCAGCAGCGATAGCAGCAAGGCGACCACCAAACAGCCCCCGAACACCCGGAAGCCAGCGTCGGTGGAGTGGACCAGAGGCAGGGTCAGGCGGCTGGCCAGCACGCCGCCGGTGCCCAGGAACTCCCGCACGGCAACGGCCGGGGGGAGGCTCGTCGCGGCCGCGATGAGGGCCAGCGTGAAAGAGAGCGCCACCCCCACGTTGCGCAGGGTGAAGAACATCCCGGATGCGGTCCCGGCCCGATCCGAGGGGGCTGACGACATCACCTGCTTGAGCAGTGACGGCCAGGCCAGGCCGTTGCCGACGGAGATCAGCAGCAGCGGCAGAACCAGGTCCAGCCAGGCCAGATGGGGCCCCAGTCGGCTCAGCCAGATCGCGCCTCCGCTGAGGCAGGCGAGTCCGGCGACGATCGGCCGGGCCGGCCCGAAGCGGTCGGCCAGGGACCCGCCGATGGGGGCCAGGATGAACTGCGGCGCCGCCATCGGGACCAGCGCCAACCCCGACACCAGGGGGCTGAGTCGAAGAGCTCCCTGAAGGTAGAAGGTGAGCAGGAAAGTCATCGCCATGATCCCGATCGAATAGGTCGTCACCACCACCATGCCGACCCGAAAGTAGGGATGGCGGAAGAGGGAGAGGTCGAAGAGGGGATCCGCCACCAGGCGCTCCCAGACGACGAAGAAGCCGAGCAGGACCACAGCCGCCAGCGCCAGGGAGACGATCCGGAGGGAACTCCAGCCCCAGGCCAGGCCCTGAGTGAGGGCCAGGAGCAGGGCCACCAGTCCCAGGCTGAACGATATCGCCCCCAGCCAGTCGGTCGCCCCCCGCCGGCCGGCCGGCCGGCCCCCGGGCAGAACGAAGGCTCCCGCAACCACCCCGGCCAAGGCGAAGGGCACGGTCACGTAGAAGATCCAGCGCCAACCGAACGAGCCCACCAGTGCGCCCCCCACCACCGGGCCGACGATCATCCCGCTGACCCAGGCGGTGGAGTTGATCCCCAGCGCCCGGCCCAGCTGCCCCGACGGGAAGGCGGATACCAGGAGCGGAGTGGCGGTGGCGAATCCGAGCGCGGCGCCGACACCCTGGACCACTCGGAAGAGGACGAGAGCCGCTCCGGTGGGGGCCAGACCGCAGCCGACGGTGCCCACAGAAAACAGCAGAGATCCCGCGATAAAGATGGACTTTCTGCCGACCACGTCGGACCACCGACCGGCCGGCAGCAGAAACACCGTGCTCGCGATGATGTAGGCGTTCAGAATCCAGAGGCCGGTGAGCACCGTGCTGTGCAGCCCGCTGACGATGCGGGGCAGTCCGATCACCACGATGGTGGCGTCGACGTTCGAGGTGAAGGCGACCATGGTCACCACTGCCAGGATCAGCCACTTGCGCGGGTGACCGGCAGCGCCCAGCGGGCGCGCCACGGCCGACGCTGCGCTCATTCCGGGATCCCTCCAACCTGCTCTCGGGAGGTGGGTACGGCACCCCCGCAACGCCAGCTCCGACTGTACCCGGTCGGCATCCTGGACCAGGAGCTCCGCCGCCGGTCGAGCTCGGGCAGCTCGACCCCGCAGGGCCCGCTCGGCTCATGCTTAGACTGGAGCGGTAGCAGGTTGGGCGGCCCGGGGAGGCGGATGTGGAGCAGCGCAGCTTAGGTCGGCAGGGGCTGGTGGTGAGCGAGCTCGGGCTCGGGTGCATGGGGATGTCGGAGTTCTACGGCCCCACCGACGACGAGGAGTCGATCGCCACCATCCACCGGGCGCTGGCGCTCGGGATCACCTTCCTGGACACCGCCGACATGTACGGTCCCTTCCACAACGAGCGGCTGGTGGGGGCGGCGATCGCCGGCCGCCGGGATGAGGTCGTGCTGGCGACCAAGTTCGGCAACCAGCGCCGGGAGGACGGTTCGTGGGTCGGGATCAACGGACGCCCCGAGTACGTCCGCCAGGCCTGCGACGCTTCGCTGTCCCGGCTCGAGGTCGAGTTCATCGACCTCTACTACCAGCACCGGGTCGATACCAGCGTGCCGATCGAAGAGACGGTTGGCGCCATGGCCCAGCTCGTCGAGCAGGGCAAGGTGCGCTACCTGGGTCTGTCCGAGGCAGCCCCCAGTACCATCCGCCGCGCCCACCTGGTTCATCCCATCTCGGCGCTGCAGACGGAGTTCTCCCTGTTCACCCGGGAGCCGGAGCAGGAGCTGCTGCCCACGCTGCGGGAATTGGGAATCGGCTTCGTCGCCTACAGCCCCCTCGGCCGCGGCCTCCTGGCCGCCCGCCCGGCGGCGCTGGGGGAGATCGGTGCGGGAGACTTCAGGTCCGACCGGTATCCCCGCTTCATGGCCGAGAACCGAGAGCACAACGTGGCCCTGGCGGACCGAGTTCGCGAGATCGCCGAGGCCAAGGGCGCCACGCCGGCTCAGCTCGCTCTGGCCTGGGTCCTCCACCAGGGCCAGGACGTGGTCGCGATCCCCGGTACCAAACGGGTCCGCTACCTAGAGGAGAACGCCGCCGCCGCCGAGCTGGAACTGGACCGCGAGACCCTGAGCCAGCTCGACGAGGCGCTTCCGGCTGGTGCCGCTCGCGGCGACCGCTACGCCGATATGAGCCGGGTCAACCTCTGAGCCGGCCAAGCGGCCGCCACGGTGCCCCCATCCGGTAGGGAAACCGCGCGCGCCCACCGGTAGGGGCGCTCTCCAGTCCGGGGTGGGGGCTGACTAGTTCGGCTCCCGGCGAGGAACCACAAGTGGGCACACTTGAGGGCATGCCGGGCACAAGATGGGGTATACAATGCCGCAGCGACCACTATATTTCGGGGATCCCCGGTCGCCGAACTGGAGCTACCATGCGCTGCCCCTACTGCAACCACAACGACCTCCGGGTGGTGGACTCGCGCGACTCGGAGACCGGCGAGGCGATCCGCAGGCGGCGGGCCTGCAACAGCTGCGGGAAGCGCTTCACCACCTACGAGCGGATTGAGTCGATTCCCTTCTACATAGTCAAGAAGGACGGACGGCGGGAGGACTTCGACCGGGCCAAGCTGTTCCAGGGCCTGATGAACGCCTGCAAGAAGCGGGACATTTCACCAACCGTGATCTCCGAGCTAGTGGAGGAGATCGAGGCCGAGCTCCGCGGCCAGGGGCAGTCGGAACTCCCCAGCGTAGCGGTGGGGGAATTGGTGATGGAGCAGTTGCGCAAGCTGGACGACGTCGCCTACGTCAGGTTCGCCTCGGTGTACCGCTCCTTCCGCGACGTCTCGGAGGTGCGCAACGAGATCGATCACCTACTCTCAGGAGTTCCGGCCAGCGCGCCCGCGAAGCGGGGCCGGAGGCAACCACCGCCCTGACCGGCCCATCTCTCGGGGAGCGGCTGGCGGCGCTCCGGGCCGCGATCCAGCAGGCCGAGGTCCGATCCGCAAGGCGGTCCGGCTCCGTCGCACTCCTGGCGGTCACCAAGGGGCATCCGGCGGAGGTCGCCACCGACGCCGCCGCCCTGGGGTTGACCACCCTGGGTGAGAACTACGTCCAGGAGTGTGCCGCCAAGGATCGCTGGCTCCGGGGCGCCGGCGTGAACCCCAGCTGGCACCTGCTCGGACACCTGCAGCGCAACAAGGTCCGCCGTGCGGTTGGGCTGTTCGATCTGCTGGAGAGCGTGGACAGCTTGGAGTTGGCCCAACTGCTCTCGCAGGCCCGCGTCGGACAGGGGTCGGCGCGGGTTCTCTGCGAGGTCGAGCTGACCGGCCTTCCTGGGCGCACCGGATTCGCGCCGGAACGGCTGGAGCGGGAGCTCTCCCAGCTGGTCGGGCTGCCGGGGATCCAGGTGGAGGGCCTGATGACGGTCGCGGCCCGGGAGCGGGCGGGCCCCACCTTCGCCGCCTGCCGGATTCTGGCGGAGCGGCTGAGTCGGCTCAGCGGTCACCCGCTGGCGACGCTCAGCATGGGCATGAGCGGCGACTTCGAAGCGGCGATCGCCGAGGGCAGCACTCAGGTCCGGATCGGCCAGCTGCTTTTTGGCAGCCGGCTCCTCGCGACCGGCTGACCTCGCAGGCGGAGCTCAGCGGACCAGTACGGTCAGCTGCTGATATCCGCTGGCCCCATTGGGAAAGGTCGCCCCCGAGCCCGGCTGCTGCCGGTTGCCGCGACCGTCGAAGGCGCGCACCCGGAGCGTGAAGAGGCCTGGGTTCGGGCTCCAGGGCATGCTCCAGAGCGTCCAGCTGTAGGGGGACAGCGGTGCCCTTTGGTCGGCTTTGGACCAGTTCTGACTTCCGTTCATGCTCACCTCAACTCGGGAGATGCCCCGGGTCCCGGCATAGGCGACCCCGGTCAGCAGGTAGGTGCGGGTCGAACTCAAAGAGCTGTTGCCGGTCGGGAAGTCGAACCGGGAGAAGATCCTCGGATAGGCGCCGGCGTTCCAGCCCTGCTGTTCCCAGTAGCCCAGATAGGGCCGCTCCGAGGTTGCGATGCTGGTGAGCCACTTGGGGTTCTTCATGCCGTAATGGTCGACCACCAGGATCCGGGCCGGGAACCCGTGCAGGGCGGTGAGGGGAGCCCCATTGAGCTGGTCCGCGATCAAGGTGGTCGGGGCCAGCGCCTGATCGAGCTCCAGGCTCTCGGTGTAGCCGTCGGCGCAGCCGAAGCGGATCTGCTGGGTCCGTGACGGCACCCCGGCCCGGCTCAGCAATCGGCTGAGCTGGACTCCGCGCCAGATCCCGGTGCTGATCAGGGTGCCCCCCAGGGGATTCGAGATGCATTCCAGGGTCTGGGTCTGGCTCAGGTGGGGCTCGGCCTGGAGCTCGGCGTAGCTCATCGAGAACGACCGCAGCCCCTCCACCCGAAGGCTCCAGGTCGCCGCGTCCACCGAGGGCGGTCCGAAGAGGTCCTTGGAGACGACATAGAAGTCGGAGGTCGTGGTCAACCCGCTGGGAAGCTGGTCCCCGGAACCGCCCCGGAGTCGGCGCGGGCTGAGCGAGGGCAGCGGCGGGGAGCTGGCGCTGAGAACGTTGAAGCCGAGGTAGCCCAGGCTGACCGCGCCCAATAGAGCACCGCTCGCGGCCAGGAAGGTGCGCCGCCCAAGGATCCCCGCCCCGTCCTCGCCGAGGCGGCCCGGGCTGGCGCCCCCCCGCTGGGGCAGCCCCAGGAGCAGCTCCAGCAGCCCGGTCAGCAAGAGCCAGTCCGCCAGGGCGGCCGCGGTAGCCGGGACCGCCAGGGAACCCTCGCCCAGCGCCACCAGGGGCAGGGTCAACACCCAAAGTCCGAACCCGGGCGCGAGCCATCGGAGCGGAGCCTTACCCCGCCTGACCCCGGCCGCGGCCGGGAATGACGCCACCTTGCCCCAGCTCCAGCCGGCCATCAGGCGACCCAACCCGGCCCCGATCGCCACGATCAAGACGGACGCGCCCAGGAGGAGCAGTGGTCGGCCCCGCTCCTGGAGGGTGTCGATCAAAGTCCCGAAAAGGCTCCCCGGGATGAGCAAGGTCAGCCCGTTGCCGATCACCTCGCTGAGAGAGGGCAGACCGGTGGCAACCCGCAGCAGCAGGGTCGCCCCCAGAGTCAGCCCGGCGGCGCAGGCGCCGAGGAGAGCGCCGCCCAAGGGCCGGGCCGGGTTCACCGCCTCACCGGCCGCTGGAAAGGGTCGGGGGGAAAGGGCTGGCTACAGGGTTTGCCGTAGGAACTCCAGGGTGCGCGACCAGGCTAGCTCGGTCGCCTCCGCGTCATGGACCTCGGGACGATCCTCGTTGGCGAAGGCGTGCTGAGCGCCAGGATAGGTGTGGAAGGTGTGGGCGACCTGGGCGGCGGTCAGCCCCTCGGCGAGCTTGCGGACCGCCTCCGGCGAGGCGTAATCGTCGTGGTCGCCGAAGTGCCCGAGAACGGAGCCGGCGATCTTGCTCAGGTCGGTATCGGGGCCGGGCACACCGTAGAAGCAGACAACCGCCCGGACCTTGTCGTGGCTGGCCGCCAGGGAGATCGCCAGCCCGCCGCCCATGCAGAACCCGACGGTGCCGACGTAGTCGCCGCTGGCCTCGCCCGAGCTGAGCAGATAGTCGACCGCGCCCCGCAGTTCCTTGGCGGCCCTCCCCTCATCCAGGGCCATCGCCGCCTTGCCGGCCTCGTCCGGCTCGTGGAAGCCGATCACCCGGCCGTGATATAGGTCGGGGACCAGGGCGGCGAACCCGGCCTCGGCCAGCCGGTCGGCGGTCCGCTTGATCTGGTCGCTGAGCCCCCACCACTCCTGGATCACCACCAGGCCCGGGCCGGGGCCCGCCCCGGGGACGCTCAGATATCCGGTGGCTGTGCTGCCGTTGCTGGGAAACTCGACCATCCGACCCGCCATCTGACTTCCTCCGGTGCTTCCAATTCCGGGCTCCGATCGGCCCGGGCCCCCAACAATAATCAGTCGCCGGGGTTCGGTGGAAGGCCCCGCTCAGTCGCGCGCCGGGCGCAGGTCCCGCAGCAGGAGGCGGGGGGTCCGCCGCCCTCGCCAGGAGTCAACCTCCAGCTCGAATAGGGCGTCGATCCGGCGTCCCGGGGGGAGGTGCGCCCGCAGATGGGGACGATTGAAGCTGATCGCCTCAGCCTGACCGCCGGGGTCGGAGAGGATCACTTTGAGGTGCCCGCCGGACCTGCCCAGAGGCTCGGTCCTGACCACGGTGAGGCCGGCGGCGGCGAGCAGGACGGAGGGATTGCCGCTGCCGCAGGGCTGGAGCAGGAGCAATTCCTCGGCCAGCCCCAGACCGCACTCCCCCAGGCTCACCGCAGCGTCGACGCGAAAGGAGCGGAGGGGCTGGCGGTCCCCCAACTGCTCCCCCACCGCCTCCACCAGCTGGGCTGCGAAGGCGGCCGCGGCGGGGGGGTCCGGAGCCAGCGAGAACCCTCCTGCGGAGAGGTGGCCGCCGTAGCTGAGCAGGTGGCCGGCGCACCGGCCCAGGGCCTGGACCACGTTGAGCCCCGGCACGCCCCGGGCGGAACCCCGCCAGGTCTCGCCGCTCTGGCTGTAGATGAAGGCTGGCCGAGCGTACTCGTCGGCCAGCCGACCCGCCACCAGTCCGACCACTCCGGGGGCGATCCCCGAGGAGCCCAGGATGATCACCGGCAGCTCGTCAGGCATGGTCTCCACCTCCCCCCGGGCCAGATCCAGAGCCGCGGTCAAGGAGGATCGCCGGGTCTGGTTGAGCGCCTCGAGCTTGGCGGCCGCGGTTCGGGACTCGTCCGGGTCCTCGGCGAGGCAGCAGCTGAGGGCGAGGGCGGCGTCGTCCATACGCCCGGCGGCGTTGATCCGAGGCGCGAGCCCAAAACCCAGGTTGGCGCTGGTGGGGCGGCCGTCGATGCCGGCGACCCGGGCCAGCGCTCGGAGTCCCGGGGGCGCCTGCTCCGGCCAGGCCCGGAGGCCCTGGAGCACCAGCCACCGATTCTCCTCGCGGAGGGGCATCATGTCGGCGACGGTGCCCAGCGCCACCAGGGGGAGCTGAGCCGCGGCGGTGCCGGCGGGGAGGAGCCCAGCCGACTCCAGGGCCTGGGCCAGCTTGTAGGCGACGCCCACCCCGGCCAGCCCCTTGAAGGGATAGCGATCGTCCGGCCGCTGCGGGTTGACCAGGGCGTCGGCGGGAGCCAGCTCGACCTCAGCGGTGGCGCTCTCACGGTGGGGCAGGTGGTGGTCGGTGATGATCAGCTTGAGCCCCTCCGGCCTCCCCCGGACGACCTCCACCGCGGTGGTGCCGCAGTCGACCGTGATCACCAGGGTCGCTCCCCGGCGGCGGAGCTCGACCAGCGCCTCGGGATTGAGCCCGTATCCCTCGCTCTCCCGCTGCGGGATGTAGCTGATCGGTGCGCATCCGGCGGCCCGCAGCACCCGCACCAGGAGGGCGCAGGCGGTGACTCCGTCGGCGTCATAGTCCCCGTAGATGGCGATCAGGTTTCCGGGCGCGAGACCCTCCCGAACCAGCTCGACGGCGCGCTCCATGTCCGCCAGCAAGAAGGGATCGAACTCCTCGCCCTGGGCCGCGGCGGCGGCCCGGAGCAGTTCCGGGGTGCTGCCCCTAGAACGGGAGACGCGCGCGAAGGCGGAGCCGCTCGAATCCCCCCCCGGCTCAGGGAAGGTCCACTCCCGGGCGGCGCGCTTCACGGCACTGGCTGAGGCGGGGCGGCGGTCACCGGCGGGAAGGGTTCACCTGTCCTCGATTCTAATCCCGCCGCCGGCCTGGCCCGGGAGAGGAAACTTGCGGGCGTGAAGGCTCGGCAGCGCCCGCCCGCCACCCGGGAGGAGGCCCAGGCTCGGGAGGAGCGGCGCCGCCGCGGCGTCCAGGTGTCCAGTTTCTGCCTCCAGGCGATGGCCTGGATCCTGCTCACGTTCTACGCCACCGACTACCTCCCCCCGCTGCTGATCCGGCTCACGGTGGGGCTGCGCCAGACCCACCTGGTGCAGTACCTGGTCGGTTACTCGGTGCTGGCCCTGGTCTGCCTCGCCTTGGCGGTCGGATTCGGAAGGCTGTATGGAAGGCGGGTCCAGGTGAGCCGCTACCGCTGGCGCTGGTACTTCTTCCCGGTCGCCCTGGCGCTGGTGCTGATCCCTGCCCAGGGAGCCAACGAACTGCTCAGCTGGGTAGTGGAGGCGGTCTGCCTGCTCGTCGGGGTCGCCTTGGGGGTCGGCCTCAGCCGGCCCGGGAGGAAGTGGCGACCAGCTCGAGGTCGCGTGGCCGCTCCCTGACCGGGCGATAGAGGGTGTCCCGTTCCCGCGGGGTCCGGCCCACGCTGCGGATGGCGGCCTCGATCTCCACGGGGTCGAGGTTCTGGCCATGGTCGGCCCCGCTCATCCGGGTAATCGATTCCTCCATCAAGGTGCCGCCAAAGTCGTTGGCTCCCCAGCGCAGCGACTCGGCCACCCCGGCAGCTCCCAGCTTCACCCAGCTGGTTTGGATGTTGGGGATGTCGCTGCCGAAGTAGAGGCGGCAGAAGGCGGTGAAGCGCAGGGAGTCCTCGAGGGTGAGTGGCTGGCGGATGCCGTAGTACTTGCCCAGGGTGTTGTGCTGAACCTGGAAGGGCAGCAGCACGAACTCGCTGATCCCCCCCGTCTCCCGCTGCAGGTTGCGAATCACCTCCAGGTGCTGGAGCCGGTGCCAGGGGGTCTCGATGTGCCCGTACATGATCGTCGAGGTGGTTCGAAGCCCCACCCGGTGAGCGGTCCGGACGATCTCCACCCACTCCTGGCTGGTGAGCTTCTCCGGGCAGAGGATGCGGCGCACCTCCTCGACCAGGATCTCGGCGGCGGTGCCGGGCAGGGTGCCCAGTCCCGCGTCCTGGAGCTGGCGCAGGACGTCCTCAACCGACCGTCCCGACTCGGCCGCGATGTAGCGGATCTCCTCGGGCGAGAGGGCGTGGAGATGTAGCGAGGGCCAGCGCTCCTTGATTTCCCGGAACAGGGAGTCGTAGAAGCCAAGGTTCAGTTCTGGAGTGAGCCCGGACTGCATGCAGATCTCGGTGGCCCCCCGGGAGACCGCATTCTCGAGCTTGGCGAAGACGGTGTCGTGGTCGTGGAAATAGGCTCCCTTGGCCCCGATCGAGCTGCGCCGGAATCCGCAGAAGGAGCAGGTCCCGACGCAGACGTTGCTGATGTTCACGTTGCGGTTGATCACGTAGGTGACGGTGTCCCCCACCAGCTCCTGGCGGAGCCGATCGGCCGCCGGCCGGAGGTCGGCCAGGCTCTCCTGGTAGACCGGCAGCCGCTCCTGGAGGTGGTATCCGAGCGAGCGCGCCTTGGCCGCGAGATCGCCCTCGCTGGGCCAGTCGAACTCGGGACTGACCGAGTCTCCGTCCAATGAGACCCCGCCCAGGTCGGTCGCCCCCGCCTGAACCAGCTCGGGCCAGCTGTTGAAGTTGAGGTTGGGGGGAACCTGGACCGCAACGTCGCTGGGCAGAATCACCCGCGCCATCTCCACTGCGGACCTCACCATGGCCAAGTCCGGGGCCGGCTGGTCGGCCATCGGAGTGCCCGGCTTGGGGATGAAGTTCTGGACGATCACCTCCTGGATGTGGTGGTGGCGCAGGTGGCAATCGCGGATCAGCTCCAGGGCGTAGCGCCGATCGGCCTCCGCCTCCCCGATCCCGACCAGGATCCCGGTCGTGAAGGGGATGCCCAGCTCGCCGGCCGCGTCCAGATGCCGGAGTCGCTCCTGGTAGCGCTTGCCCCCACCCATGGCGTGGGCGCGGATCTGATCGGTCCCGGTCTCCAGCATGAGGCCCATCGAGGCGTTCCAGGGCTGGAGCCGGGCCAGGCTGGGCTTGCTGAGGAGGCCGACGTTGGTGTGCGGGAGCAAGCCCCGGCGCATCGCCCGCCGACAGATCTCCTCGACCAGGTCGACGAAGGCCCCCTCGTCGGCGAGGCCCAGATCCGGCAGCCGCCAGGGCTGCTCCCCGGCCATGATCAGCACCTCGCGGCAGCCCAGCCCCTGAGCCTGCTGGAGCTGGCGGTCAACCTCGGCTAGGCTCACCAGGCCCCCCTCGTCGCGACGGTACTCGCAGTAGCCGCAGCGGCGAAAGCAGCGGTAGGTCACGTCCACCGTGTAGCTGCGGCTGAAGGTCAGGTACCTGTCGTGGTACTCCGGCTGGTGGCGGGTGGCCACTCCAGGCTGAGCGGGGACGATCGCCTCGTAGGCCATGACCCGATTATGCGACCCGGCCCCGGCGGGGCTTCAGATCCGGACCGGGACCAAGAGGTTGGGGAAGGTCACGCCGTACTTCTCGACGTGACTGTCCAGGGCCATCAGCATCTGCTGCTGGAAGGCCAGCCGCTCGACCAGGTCAGAGGGCGAGGCGCGGTTCGAGTCCCCGCCCAGGTGGCGCTGGATCCAGGGTGGGATGGTCGAAACCAGGTGCGTGGTGCCGCCGGTGAGGATGACCGTCTCCGGACGACTGTCCTCAACCCGCAGCCCGACCCGGAGCAGGATCCCGGTCCGGTTGGCGAGGGCCCAGATTCGCTCCCAATGCCCCGATTCCTGGCGCAGGTGATCGGGCCGGGTGTAGCGGATGGCGGGGTCGTTGATGATGCTCATATTGGAATCGCCCCAGCGCACCAGGCGCTCCACAATCGGCTCGTCCAGGTCTCGCGAGACCCACATCACCAAGGACGCGCACCGGTTGTCGAGATCGGGAGGAAGCACCTGGGTTCCCTGGGTGAGGGCCATGTTCAGCACCTCGACGATGCTGGCGTGGCGCAGGCAGTAGGCTCGGCCGCTGACCACCTTGAGGTGCTCCCGGCAGGCCACCCAGGAGCAGTCCACCGCCCGGCGGTCCCGGTACAGACAGCGAAACGCCTCCTGGTTCTGGCAACCCGCCTGGTCGCATCCCCCGCCCTCCGCCTCACCGTAGCGGGCCGGGAGCTCGACTTCCACCTGGGGCTTGGGGGGTTTGGCCATGGGTCAGCGCCTCCTTGGGGAAAGTTTCAGCGATCCGGCGCTCGCCGGCGGCAGCGCTTTGACCGGGAATCGGACTGGCCCTGCCAACTTGGGCCGAAGATAGCAGACGCTCGGCGACGGGGCAAGGGAAAAAGAGGCCAGTTCAGCGGTTGTGACAGGCTCGTCAGCCGCCTCGCTCAGGGCAGCAGGCGATAGGCCGGAATGGTCATGAAGGGCACGAACTCCCGGTCCAGGGCGACCTCGGTGAACAGGTCAGCGGCGACCTGGTAGCGCTCCCCCAACTCGGCCATGACCTCGTCCTTGATCGCCAGCACCTGGTCCCGGGTGATCCGTCCGTGGTGCACCCACTGCCAGATCTGGGAGCGGGAGATCTCCGCGGTGGCGGCGTCCTCCATCAGGTTGTTGATCGCGGCCGCGCCGACCCCCTCCAGCCAGGAGCCGAGGTACTGGATGCCCACCGATACGTTGAGCCGCACCCCGGCCTCGGTGATCACCCCGGGGGTGGCCTCCACATTGAGGAGATCGGGGGCGGTGACCGTAACCTCGGCCCGTCCCCGATCGACCTGGTGGGGGCGCTCCCCGAGCGTGGCGTCGAACACCTCCCTCGCTACCGGAACCAGGTCGGGATGGGCCACCCAGGTTCCGTCGAAGCCGTCTGCGGCCTCGCGGAGCTTGTCCTCGCGCACCCGCTCCAGGGCCAGCTGGTTGAGCTCCGCGTCGCGTCGGCTGGGCACGAAGGCGGCCATCCCGCCGATGGCGTGCGCCCGGCGACGGTGGCAGGTCTTGACCAGAAGCTCGGTATAGGCGCGCATGAAGGGCACTGTCATCAGCACCGAACCCCGGTCGGGGAGGACGAACTTGGGATTGTCACCGAACTTCTTGATGATCGAGAACATGTAGTCCCAGCGCCCGGCGTTGAGCCCGGTCGATCTCTCCCGGAGCTCATAGAGGATCTCCTCCATCTCGAACGCGGCCAGCACCGTCTCAATCAGGACCGTGGTCCGGATCGATCCCCTGGGGATGCCGATGTGGTCTTCGGCCAGTCGACAGGCTTGGTTCCAGAGCCGTGCCTCCAGATGGCTCTCCAGCTTGGGCAGGTAGAGGTACGGCCCCGAGCCCCCCTCGAGCAGACGACTCGAGCAGTGGAAGATGAACAGACCAAAGTCGAAGAGGCTGGCCGAGACCGGCTCACCGTCGATCAAGAGATGCTTTTCGGGCAGATGCCACCCCCTCGGCCGCACCACCAGGGTGGCCGGCTTGGGGTCGAGACGATAGCTCTTGCCGCCCGCCTCCAAGGCGATCGTCCCAAAGACGGCATCGATCAGATTTGCCTGGCCCTCGACGCAATTGCTCCAGGTCGGGGAGTTGGCATCTTCAAAATCGGCCATGAAGACGCTGGCCCCGGAATTGAGCGCGTTTATCATCATCTTGCGCTCGACTGGCCCGGTGATCTCCACCCTCCTGTCGGCGAGGTCCAGAGGCGGCGGGGCGACCGTCCAGGTCGAGTCCGCCCGAAGCGGAGCGGTCTCACTGAGGAATGCGGGGAGCTCGCCTTGGTCAAGCCGGCGCTGGCGCTCTTCGCGAGCCGCCAGCAGCTCCGTCCGAGTCGGCCCCAACTCGCGCTGGAGCCGGGCCACCAGCTCCAGCGCGGCCGGGGTCAGCACCCTCTCAGCGCCGGCGCCCCCGCTGCCAGCGACTTCGATCCCGGGTGCCCTGCCGGAGCTTGCGCTCACGCGGCCGGTGTGGTCTCGAACTGGGCTGACTCGGTAGACCCCTGCAGCGCCAGGGTCGCGCTCTCGCCCCCCGTCACCGTCTCCAGGACTGAGTCGAAGTAGCCCGCCCCGACCTCCGACTGGTGCCGCGTCGAGGTGTAGCCCTGCTGCTCCAGTTCGAACTCGCGCTGCTGGAGCCGCACGTAGGCGCTCATGCCCTCCTTCGCGTACCCCTTGGCCAGCTCGAACATCGAACTGTTGGCAACGTGGAACCCAGCCAGGGTTACGAACTGGAAGCGGTAGCCCAGCTCGCCCAGACGCCACTGAAAGTCGGCCACCTCGGTGTCACTCAGGTGCATCTTCCAGTTGAAGGACGGTGAGCAGTTGTAGGCGAGGATCTTGCCCGGGAACTTGCCATGGATCGCCTCGGCGAACTGGGCCGCCTCGTCGATGTTGGGGGTCGAGGTCTCGAACCAGAGCGCGTCCACCAGGGGCGCGAATGCCAGGCCGCGGGCGATCACCGACTCGATACCGGGCCGGACCCGGAAGAACCCTTCCGAGGTGCGCTCGCCGGTGAGGAACTCCTGGTCGCGGGGATCGATGTCGCTGGTCAGCAGGGTGGCGCTGAGAGCGTCGGTCCTGGCCACCAGCAGGGTGGGGACGTTGAGCACGTCGCTGGCCAGCCGGGCAGCGACCAAAGTGCGCTCGAACTGGCTGGTGGGGACCAGCACCTTGCCGCCCAGGTGGCCGCACTTCTTCTCGGAGGCCAGCTGGTCTTCGAAGTGGACGCCGGAGACGCCATTCTCGATCATCGACTTCATCAGCTCAAACGCATGCAGCGGACCGCCGAATCCGGCCTCCGCATCGGCCACGATGGGGACCACCCAGTCGCCCTCGCGATGGCCCTCCGCCCAGGCGATCTGGTCGGCCCGAAGCATCGCGTTGTTGAGACGACGGGCCAGCGCCGGGGCGCTGTTGGCTGGATACAGGCTCTGGTCGGGGTAGGTCTCTCCGGCGAGGTTGGCGTCGGCCGCGACCTGCCACCCGGAAAGGTAGATCGCCTTGAGACCGGCCTTGACCATCTGCACCGCCTGCTGGCCGGTGAGCGCGCCCAGGGCGGGGACATATCCCGAGTTGTTGAGCATTTCGAAGAGCCGCTCCGCTCCCCGGCGAGCCAGTGTGTGCTCGACCCGGATCGAACCCTGCAGTCGGACCACCTCCTCCGCCTGGTAGGGCCGGCTCACATCGCGCCAGCGCGGGCCTGTCCAACTCTTGCTGAGCACCTCAGCGGCGGCGGGTTCCTTTCCGTTCGGATGGCCCGGGGTGGGTGTCATGGCTTGATGCCTCCTATCGGGGTGCGTGCCGAATAACGCGCAGAAATGAATTCCATTTCACTGCGACCGCCGAACCCCTGGCCCCAGCTGCTGAACTGCTCCCAGGTCGACGGCGCGCAGAGACCGGATCCGCTCTCCCCCACCAGAAATCCCCGGTCCTGCGCCCATCGCCAGATCCTAGGGGCGAAGCCGCGACCTGTCAACAAGGCGAGCGTCCGCGGTAGCAGTTCAGTGAATCTGACCGCCCCACCTTCTCCGAGGTCCCGCGCAAATCAGTCCTGGGACTGCGGGCGAGGCGGTCCGCGGTAGTGGTGCTCGCTTTCCGTCGGGGGGCCTGCCTGCCGGCACCAGGAGCGAATTCTCTCAAGGGCGTTTGAGAGTGCGGGTGCGACGCCGAGGTCGGGCAGTCAAGCCCCCTCCCCGCGCTACCACGCTGATCGAGCCGTCCGCCTCCAACTCCACCCGCGAGGTCTCGGAGACGTCGGCGACCCCATGCTCTCGGAGCGCCTCGTCGGCATCCTCCTGGTCCAGCCCCTGGCTGCTCAGGGCACCCGGGTGCCAGCGGCCGCCTGAAGCCAACACGGTGGAGGTTGGCTGCAGGACTCGCCGCAGGATTCGGCTCCGGAGACGGCCCTGGCCGACGACCCAGTTAAGCGCCAGCAGAGTGCCGATGATGAGCAGGCCGCCGAAGAGCGAGTTGTCCGGTCCGGTCATCGCTGGCTGCACGGCATTGGCCACCAAGAGGACCAGGACCAGGTCAAAGACGGTCATCTGGCCCAGTTCCCGCTTTCCGAACAGTCGCATGCCCACCACCATCACCACGTAGATGGTTAGGCAGCGGAGGACAAGGTCCCAGGGGGCGATGGCGAGGGTGGTCAAATCCATGGCGGCTCTCCGGTGAAGAAGGGGGCGGCGGCGGCCGGTCGCGCGAAAGTGCGTCGACCCGGAGATCATCGGCACAGTCGCCATCCCGATGCGGGCTCGACTCCACCCGGGGCTGACAGGGGTGGCCCCGGATTCGGGTGCCCGGACGAACGAGCCGAAGGGGAGGGATCCCTCCAGCTGCGCCTGCGACCGCCGCCGCGGCGCCAGCCGCGTGAATCGTCAGGCCATCCGGCCGTTCCGATCCTCGACGATCGACCACCACCGATCAGGGACTACGCCGGCCTCCGCCATCGTGGCGTCGGGTCTCCACCACCGGCCCGGCTGCGACTACGTCGCGCAGAACTCGTTCCCTTCGGGGTCCTGCATGATCCACCAGTTCCCGGCGGGTCCCTTGCCGACCTCACGGACGCGGGTTGCCCCCAGCTGTTCCAGCCGGGCCACCGGCTGGTCGAGGCCGCCGCCCTCACTGTGGAAGTCGATGTGCAGGCGGTTCTTGCCGGACTTGCCCTCGGGCACGTCCTGGAACAGCAGCCGCCGGCCGCGTCCGTCCCCGCTGGTCTGCTCGAATGGGTCCTCGGGGTGGCGGATAGCTGGGTAACCACGGAATGTCTCGCGGCCGCGATGCTCGACCACCGCCTCCGCGCCGATCCGGCCGGCATCCAGAAGTTGCTTGATGAGGGCGCCGGGGTCTTCCACCTCGTACCCCAGGGCCGCAGCCCTGACGTCCGCGAGGGCGGACGCGTTGGTGCTGTCGATGACCAGCTTCCAGCTCACTGCCATGTAACCAGTGATCCTAATTACATGGTCTCCGGCGCGACCACCCAGCTTTCGCTGCGACACTGGAGCACCAGCTGGGGATTGGCCCCGATCGTGGACTCCGAACGATCAGAGTCCCAGGGTCTGGAGCAGGCTCCTGATCCCGGTGAGAAGCTGGGGGATCAGGCCGGGGGGCGGCACCGTCGCGGGCGCTGCCGATGACGTGGTCGGCTGCGGCGGCGGAGCCGATGATGGCGTGGCCGCCTCTGGTTGGGCGGCCCCCAGGACCGCCTGGCCCGCTGGCGGCGAAGTCCGCACCGGCGGTGGCTGCTCCGCCGCGCTGACGGGCGGGGCGGCCCGGGAGCGAAGAGGCGGCGTGGGCTGCGCGCCGGGCCGCGGAGGCGGCTGCGAGATGAGAGAGGGGGCGCGCGCGGGAGGGGCCAGCGAGGCCGGGTGGGTGATCCCCGCCACCAGCAGTGCGCCCGCCGCCCCGGCGGCCACCGCGGAGCCACCCAGGGCGGGAAGGCTCCGGCTGAACAGCCCGACAATCCGGGGCACCAGCGGCAGCTGGCAGAGGACAGCTCCCAACCCGACCACCGGCCACAGCTCCCCGACTGAGACATTCAGCAAGGCGCGCACGACCTTCGGGTCCAGCTGGCTGCCGGAGACCCGCACCAGCTCCTCGCGGGCGGCGGTGACACTCACCGGCCGGCGATAGGGACGGGGCGCGGTGATCACTTCGAAGACGTCCGCTACGGCCACGATCCGGGCCCCCCGTGATATCTGGGCGCCGCTCAGCCCGAGCGGGTACCCGCTGCCGTCGAACTGCTCGTGATGCTGGGCCACGGCGGCTCCCCAGATTCCCAGCCAGGAGAGCAATGGAGCGACGATCCGGGCTCCGTCTCCCGGGTGCCGGCGCAGGATCGCCCACTCCCGGGCATCTGGCTGGGAAGGCTTGTTGAGCACCCGGGCCGGCACCCGGAGCTTGCCCACGTCGTGCAAGAGGGCGGCCCAGCGGAGCCGGGCCCGGTCCTCGGCCGGCAGGTGCAACTCCCTGGTGATCATATCGGTGATCACCTGGACCCGCTCGGAGTGTCCCCGGGTGGCCCGGTCGTGCACGCTCAGAGCCACGGTCAGCTCAAGAACTCGCTGAGCGACGCCGGCCTCCTCCCGGGGCCCCAACTCGCCGAGCGCGTCCAACTGCTTGAGGATCTGCCGGGGCCGGGCCGCCCGCCGCGCCACGGCGAACCGGGCCGGCGCGTGGTCTGGGAAGAGCAGTGAGAGCCTGAATAGTGCGGCCAGCGGCAGCAGGCGCCTCGTCGCCCTCCCGGCCAGCACCAGGGCGGCGACTCCAGCCAGGGTGATGAGCAGGTACCAGGCGGCGAGCTGGAAGAGCGGTGAGGGGCGACGGATGACCGAGGCGAGCAGTGCCACCGCGCCCAGGCCAGCCAGGGTCGGGGTGGTGAATACGACCGCGCGCAGGCCAAAGCTGAGGAGCGGTCGCCGCCGCCACTCCCTGGTTGCCTGAGGTGGCCGCCACTTGGTCTCTGCCACTGGGATGGACTCCGGCTTTCCGGTCCGCCTGACGCAATCCCAGTCTCGCCGCCTCAGCCTGACGGGAATATCACAGTGGGGCCACGGAAAAGTGCATCCCCTACGGGCCGGCCCGGGCCCGGGTGGGGGTCAGCCGGCAGGCGGCGGCCGCCGCGGACTCGGTCGCTGCGGAGCTGGCCTGGAGAGGCTGGTGCCGCAATCGGAGCAGAAGCGCGCCTCAGCTGGATTGGCATGGCCGCAACTCGGGCACTGCCCGGGCGGAATGGGCGGCCTCTCCGGAGGGATCGACACCGACTCGGCGCTGGCCGGACCCAGCCCCGGGGCGTGCGCCTGCCAGATTCGCCAGTGGACCAGGCCCAAGGCGGCGATCACGATTGCCAGGGCCAGGCCGATCCAGACGAAGGTCCCGCCGTAGAGGAGGGGACCGACGGTCGAGTGGGTCCAGGTGAGCAGCGCCGCGACGTCGACGATCGTGAAGAGGAGAACCCCGAACCCCAGGCCCGCGCTGATCAGGCTGCGGTAGCCGACACCGACACCGAGTCCAACCCGGGCCACTCGCGTCGCCTCCCAGAGGACCAGGAGGGCGGCCAGCACTCCGGCGACGGTCCCGGCCCCTCCCCAGCCATTGGCCTGGGAGGAACAGAAGAAGGTGGCGAGGAGGGCGCTGCTGGGAGCCAACGGGCCTGGGAGCGGGCCTCCGACTCCACCCTGAATCACCGCGTTGCAGCCCTGGGTCCAGGGGAGGAACAGGTCGACGAAGAAGAGTGTGCCCGCCAGGGCCAGGACGCTGCCGTCGGTCGCCCAGTTGGAGCTCCGCCTCGACACGCTCATCGACCCAACCTCCAATCGCTCCCCCGCCGCACGATACACAAAAGCGGGCTCGCGGCGACCTCTGCCTCAGTGACGGAAGTGGCGCCGGCCGGTCGCTACCAAAGCCATTCCGAACCCATCGGCCACCTCGAGGACGTCCCGGTCCCGCTTCGACCCGCCGGGGTGGACGGCTGCGGTGACCCCCGCCTCGGCGGCGATCGCCAACCCGTCCGGCATGGGAAAGAAGGCGTCCGAGGCGAGCACAGTCCCCGGGGCCCGATCGCCGGCCCGGCTCAGGGCCAGCTGAACCGACTCCACCCGGGACATCTGCCCGGCGCCGATCCCGACCGCCTGGTCGTCCCGACAGAGCACGATGGCGTTGGACTTGACCGCCCGGACGATCCGCCAGGCCAGTTTGAGTTGATCCCACTCGAGCTCCGTGGGCTGGCGTCGGGAGACGACCTGAAACTCTCGCTCGTCGTCGGTGGGGGGATCCGCGAGCTGGACCAGCAGCCCGCCTTCGACGCTGCGCACCTCGACCCGTTCCCCTTCCTGGTCCTGGTCCGGCTCGACCTCGAGCAAGCGGAGCCGGGGGCGATCGGCGAGCATGCGGACTGCCTCCGGACTCACTCCGGGAGCAAGCGCCATCTCCAGGAAGTGAGTGCTCAGTTCGAGCGCGACCTCGGGGTCGAGCTGCCGATTGATGGCCACGATGCCCCCATAGGCGGAGCGGGGGTCGCAGTTGTAAGCGCGCCGGAACGCCTCGGCGACCGTCGCCCCGAGGGCCACCCCGCAGGGATTGGTGTGCTTGACCACGACCGCCGCCGGCCCGCCCAGGCCCCGCACCAGCCGCCAGGCGGCGTCGGCGTCGAGCCAGTTGGTGTAGGAGAGCTCACCACCCTGGAGCTGAGTGGCCGCGGCCAGGCCCCGCGGTCGGGCTCCGGTCTGATAGAGAGCTCCCGGCTGGTGGGGATTCTCGCCGTAACGCAGCGACTGCCGCAGCCGCCCGCCCAGCGCCAGATAGACAGGCCAGGCCGGGGCACTTGGGTCGACATCGCCGGCCAGATAGGCGGCCACCAGCGAGTCGTATACGGAGACCATCTGGAAGGCCTCGGCAGCAAGGCGGCGGCGGGTGGCCAGGCGGAGGCCGCCGGAGTCCAGCTCGGCCAGAACCAACCCGTACTGGCTCGGCGCGCACGCCACCCCGACGCTCTGGTAGCTCTTGGCGGCCGCCCGCAGCAGGGTGGGTCCCCCGATGTCGATCGCCTCCAGAATCCGCTCCTCCTCACCGCCCCCGGCCACGACCTCGCCGAAGGGGTAGAGGTTGACGACCACCAGGTCGATCGGCAGGAACCCGTGCCGCTCCAGCGTGGCCATGTCCTCGGGGTGGTCGCGGCGGGCCAGAATCCCGGCGTGAATCGCCGGATGAAGGGTTTTCACCCTGCCCGCCAGCATCTCCTCGACCCCGGTTACCGCCGCCACCGCGGTGACCGGGAGCCCCGCCTCGCGGAGCACCTTCTCGGTTCCGCCGGTGGCGACCAGCTCGAATCCGAGCCGGTTCAGCCCGGCGCCAAACTCGACCAGCTGGGACTTGTCGTCGACTCCGATCAGTGCCCGGGGTGCGCTCACGGGATCGGGGCCGCCCTCAAAACGCGCCGGCCCGCCAACTCGAGCTTCCCGGCGGCAAGCAGCGCGACGGCTTCCGGGAGGATGCGCCACTCCCGCTCGTGGATCCTTTGCAGGAGCGTCTCCGGGGTGTCACCGTCCTCGACTGGGACCGCCGCCTGAAGCACGATCGGACCCCCGTCGAGGTAGTCCTCGTCGACCAGGTGGACGGTGCACCCGGTCACCTTGACGCCGTGCTCCAAGGCCGCGTCGACCGCGTTCATGGTTCCCGCGAAGGCGGGCAACAGGCTGTTATGGATGTTCAGGACGCGGCCCGGGAAGGCTCGCAGCAGGGGTCGGGTCAGGATCCGGTCGTACCCGGCCAGGGTCAGGATGGTCGCCCCCAGCCCCTGGAGCCAGTCGGCGATCGAGCGGTCTCGGGACTCCAGGTCTCCCGAGAAGGTGGATACGGGAAACGAGCGGCTGGGGAGGCCAGCAGCGCGGGCGATCTCCAGTCCACGGCAGCCGGGACGATTGCTGCCGACGCCGACCACCCGGGCCGGGAAGTCATCCGCCTCGGAGGCCCGGAGCAAGGCGCCCAGGTTGGTACCGGCTCCGGACACCAACACCCCGACCCCGGACCGGCCCGAGCCTGGCCCGCTCAGCGCAGCAGCACCCGGTCGGAGCCCTGGCGGGGCAGCACCTCGCCGATCTCGAAAAACCCGAACTGGGTGAGCTGGCCGGCGGCATCGGCGGTGGCCTTGGGGACCACCGCCACCATGCCCACACCCATGTTGAAGGAACGCCAGAGCTCGTCCTCAGGAATGTCGCCCAGGACCTGGAGCGCGGTGAACAGAGCGGGAACTCGCCAGCTCTGGCGGTCGACAGCTCCCGCCAGCTCCTCGGGCAGGACCCGGGGCAGGTTCTCGATGATCCCACCCCCGGTGATGTGCGCCAGGGCGTGCACCGCGCCCACCCGGCGGAGGGCACGGACCGCCTCCAGGTACGAGGTGTGCACCGCCAGAAGCAGCTCGCCGATGGGATCGGTCGTCCCCGGAAGGATGGTGTCGTACTCCAGTTCGCGCTCCGCGAGCAGGTGGCGGACCAGCGAGTAACCGTTGGTGTGGAGTCCGCTCGACGGCAGCGCCAACAGCCGGTCCCCGGCCTCCACCCGGTCCGGGCCGAGCAGTTCGCCGGCGGAGGTAATTCCCACCAGGAAGCCGGCCAGGTCGTAGTCCCCGATTCCGTAGACACCGGGCATCTCGGCAGTCTCGCCGCCCACCAGGGCGCAACCGTTGGCGCGACAGGCCCCGGCCATGCCCTCGGCGAGCTGCTCCAGCACCGGAGCCTCGATCCGGCCGCTGGCGAAGTAGTCGAGGAAGAAGAGCGGTTCCGCCCCGGTGGTCAGGACGTCGTTGACGCAGTGGTTGACGATGTCCTCGCCGATCCCTCGGTGGCGTCCCATGGCGACCGCCACTTTGGACTTGGTCCCGACCGAGTCGGTGGAGCTGACCAGGACCGCATCCGGGGCCAGGTTGGCTCCCAGTCTCCAAACCGCTGCGAAGGGGCCGATCCCAGCCACTACCGAAGTGGTGTGGGTGGTCATGGCCAGAGCCGCTACCCGGGCCACCGCAGCCTGAGCCCGCCCCCGATCGACCCCCGCGTCGGCGTACCGGCTCAGTTCCTATTCCCCACGCCTATCCCTCAGCCTTCAAGGGCCAGCTTGTCCATCTCCAACTGCTGGGGAACCTGCACCGGATAGGCGCCGTCGAGGCAGGCGAAGCAGAAGCCGGAGCCAGTCTCGCCCGCCCGCAAAGCCTGGCGGAGCCCGCCCAGGCTCAGGTAGGCCAGGGAGTCGGCCCCGATCAGCTCGCGCACCTCCTCCAGGGTCCGACCGGCCGCGATCAGCTCGCTCCGGCTGGCGATGTCGATCCCCATGAAGCAGGGATAGCGGATCGGCGGCGAGGCGACCCGCATGTGCACCTCCAGCGCGCCGGCCCGCCGCAGGGCCTCGACGATCTGGCGCGAGGTCGAACCGCGGACGATGGAGTCGTCCACCAGGATCACCCGTTTGCCTTCCAGCACGTGACGCATGGGGTTGAACTTGAGCCGCACCCCGGCATCGCGCAGCCCCTGATCGGGTTGGAGAAAGGTGCGGTTGATGTAGCGTGACTTCATCATCCCCTCGGCGAAGGGAACCCGGCTCTCCTCCGCGTAACCGATCGCCGCCGGGGTGCCCGAGTCAGGCAAAGGGATGACCAGATCGGCCGAGACGGGGGCCTCCTGGGCCAGCCGCACCCCCATCGCCCGGCGCGCCTCGTACAGACTCCTGCCCTGGAGGACCGAGTCGGGTCGGGCGAAGTAGATGAACTCGAACGAGCACATGGCCGGCTGAGGGCGCACCCCGAAGCGGGCGCTGCGGAGGCCGTCCTTGTCGATGGTGACGATCTCCCCCGGCCTCACCTCGCGAACCAGCTTGGCTCCGACCACGTCCAATGCACAGGTCTCGCTGGCGATGATGTAACCATCCCCGCCGGGGGCGTGGGCATCCCCCAGCCGGCCGATGCACAAGGGCCGGATCCCCAGCTCATCGCGGGCGGCGACCAGGCTGTCCCTGGTTATGAAGCCCAGGGAGTAGGCGCCCTGGGCACGGGGCAGGGCCCGCTGCAAGACCACCTCCAGCCGCTCTCCCGGAGTGCGCGCCAGCAGCGTTGCCAGCACCTCGCTGTCGCTGGAGGTCTCGAATTCCTGACCCTCCTCAACCAGGCGGGCGTGGAGCGCCTGGGTGTTGGTCAGGTTGCCGTTGTGAGCCAGGGCCACCGGTCCCAGCTGCCCGTGCTCGAAGGTGAAGGGCTGGGCGTTGCTGAGCCGCGAGGAGCCGGTGGTGGAGTAGCGGGTGTGCCCGATCCCGACCGGTCCGCGCAGCTGGGAGAGCACCTCGGTGGAGAAGACCTGCCCCACCAGTCCCATCTCCCGGTGGAGATGTAGCTGCTGCCCGTCCGAGGTACAGATTCCAGCCGATTCCTGACCCCGGTGCTGGAGTGCGTAGAGCCCTAGGTAGCAGAGGTCGGCGACGTCCTGACCGGGGGCGAATACGCCGAAGATGCCGCAAGCCTCGTGCAGCTTGTCGGGATCGGTGGCGTCCACGCCGGATGCGCCGGGGAGCTGGGCAGCGGGGCCTGCCTTGGCTGTCACCGCCACAAGAATACCCTGAATGCGGATCTTGACCCTGGTCGAGCGCTCCTTTGCCGCCGACTCACCGTCCTGCCTCCGGGGGCGGTTCCAGGTGGCTCGATATCGCTCCGCGCCAGGCGCTCTCGGCCACCTCCAAGCCGCATTCGGCCACCCCCTCGACGGAGATCACCCGCCCCCCTACGATTCCCAGTTCCGTGAAGGCGGTTTGGTGCTCGCCAAAGAGGGCCTGGGCGGGGTCCAGCTGTGCTGGGGCGAGGCTCACCAGGTAGCGCCCCTGCGACTCCCCGAAGAGGAGGCCGAACATCCAGCTCGGGGGCGGCTGCCGAGGCGGTTCGAGGGGCGGCCTGATCCGGGCCCCCAAGCCGCCCCCGATGGCGGACTCGGCGAGAGTCACCGCCAGACCGCCCAGAGAGCAGTCGTGAGCGGAGCGGAGCAGGCCGTGATGGATGGCGGCGCGCACGGCCCCGGCAGCCCGCTGCTCCATCTCCAGGTCCAGCTCGGGTGCCGCCCCTTCGATCACCCCGTGGGCCAGTCGCTGGTACTCGGAACCCCCCAACTCGACCCCCGAAGGCCCCGCGCCAGGCGGACCCACCAGGGCGACCAGGTCCCCCTCCTCGACGAACGCCGCGCCTAGCCGGCGGCCCAGGTCGGGCAGGAGACCGACCGCGCCCAGCGTTGGGGTCGGGGGGATTCCCTGTCCCGCGAACTGGTTGTACAGGCTGACGTTGCCGCTGACCACCGGGATGCCCAGGGCCCGAGCGGCCTCGGCGAGTCCGGCCACCGACTCCTTCAGCTGCCACATGATCTCGGGCCGATCGGGATCGCCGAAGTTGAGGCAGTTGGTGATGCCAAGCGGCTCGGCTCCCACGCAGGCCAGGTTGCGCAGCAGTTCGGCGACCGCGATGGCCGTCGCCCGCCGGGGATCCACCGTAGCGGAGCGGTGGGCACTGTCGACGGTGAGGGCCAGGGCGTCCCCGCGCCCCCGCAGCCGGAGCAAAGCTGCATCGCCGCCGGGCCCGAGCACGGTGTCATCGCCGACCTGGTGGTCGTACTGGCGCCAGATCCAGTTGCTGTCCCCGCAGTTCGGCGAACCCAGGAGGCGTCGCCACGCCTCCTCAGGGGTCCAGGGAGGGATTCGCTCCAGCGGGTCGGGGCGTGGCGCACCCCGGAGCTCTGGCGCCCGGGCCTCGGGGTGGCGCTCGGGGAACCCCGTGACCAGCACCTCGAGTGGTAGGGCGGCCACCTCGGCCCCACTCTCGGTGATCCGGAAGACCGGTTCGGGGATCACCCGACCGATCACGTCGCTGTGCAGTCCCCAGCGCTGAAACGCCTTCCGGAACCGCTCCTCGCTCCCCTGCCGCACCACCAGCACCATGCGCTCCTGGGACTCGCTAAGCATCACCTCGTAGGGGGACATCCCGCGCTCGCGGCGGCTCACACTCTGGACCTCGATCTCGAGCCCGACTCCACCCCGGTGCGCCATCTCGGCACAGCTGCTGGTCAGCCCGGCTGCGCCGCAGTCCTGGAGCCCAACCAGGTCGGGGTCCGAGGTCAGCTCCATACAGGCCTCGAGGAGGCACTTCTCCAAGAACGGGTTGCCCACCTGGACCGCGGGTCGGCGCTCCTCGGCGGCCTGGTCCAGCTCGACCGAGGCGAAGGTCGCCCCATGGATCCCATCCCGGCCCGTGTCCGCCCCGACCAGAAGAAGGGGATTCCCCACGCCTGCCGCGCGGGCGCGGACGAGCTGGTCCCGGCGGGCCAGCCCCACGCACATGGCGTTGACCAGGCAGTTGTGCTGGTAGGCGTCGTCAAAGTAGGTCTCGCCCCCGACCGTGGGCACCCCGATGCAGTTCCCGTACCACCCGATCCCCTCCACCACCCGGGCGAAGCGCTGCCGTTGCTGGCGGTGGGACAGGTCGCCGAAGCGAACCCCGTCCAGGAGGGCGACCGGCCGGGCGCCCATGGCGAAGACGTCCCGGAGGATCCCCCCCACCCCGGTGGCGGCCCCCTGGACCGGCTCCACTGCGCTGGGATGGTTGTGGGATTCGATCTTGAAGCAGCAGAGCAGATCTCCCCCCAGGTCGACCACGCCTGCGTTCTCGCCAGGCCCCTGGACCACCCTCTCCCCTTCGCTGGGTAGCTGCCGCAGCAGCGGCTTGGAGGTCTTGTAGGAGCAGTGCTCGGACCAGAGGGCACCGAGCATCCCCAACTCCAGGCGATTGGGCACCCGGCCCAGCTGTTGGGTGGCCGACTGGTACTCAGGCTCGGTCAAGGCGAGCTCCCGGAGCTCGGCCGCCGTGGGGGTCCCTGAACTCTGCGTCCGGCTCATCCTGGAGCGCCCCCCAGATGGTGGATCGCCGAGTTGAACAGCGCCAAACCGTGGTCCGAGCCCAGCAATTCCTCACAGGCGCGCTCCGGGTGCGGCATCATGCCGAGCACGTTGCCCTCGGGATTGAGGATCCCGGCGATGTTCTCCAAGGAGCCGTTGGGATTGGCCGCGGTGGTGAGCGCGCCCGCCCGGTCGCTGTAGCGGAAGGCCACCCGGCCCTCGCCGTTGAGCTGGGCCAGGCATTCCCGGTCGGCGTAGAAGCGGCCTTCGCCGTGCGACACCGGAACTCGGAGCAGCTGACCAGGGCGGCAGCTGGAGAGGAAGGGGCCCTTGGCCGCCTCCAGCCGGAGCCAGGTGGGCTGACAACGGAATTGCAGACTGGAGTTGCGGAGCAGGGCGCCGGGGAGCAAGCCCGCCTCGCAGAGGATCTGGAATCCGTTGCAAATGCCCAGTACCGGGCCGCCCGCCCGAGCGTGCTCACCGACCGCCTCCATCAGGGGGGCGAACCTGGCGATCGCTCCGGCACGCAGGTAGTCGCCGTAGGCGAAGCCACCCGGGAGAATGACGACATCGCAACCCTTGAGGTCGCGATCGGCGTGCCAGAGAGGCACCGCATCGGCCCCGGTCAGCCCCACCGCGTGGATGCAGTCGCGATCGCTCCAGGTTCCCGGGAAGACCGCGATCCCGAAGCGGACGCTCACCCGCCCGAGGCCGGCCGCAGCTCGAAGCGGTAGTCCTCGATCACGCGGTTGCAGAGGAGCCGTCGGCACATCTCGTCGACCCGGGCCCGCGCCCCCTCCACGTCCTCCCCGGCGACCTCCAGGCGGATGAACTTGCCTACTCGGGCGGCTTCTACCTCAGGGTAGCCCAGGGAATGGAGGGCCTCCTCAACCACCAGCCCCTGGGGGTCGTTTACCACCTCCTTGAGGCTGATCACCACCTCGGCTACAAAGCGCTGCCGATGATCCGTCTCGAGACCTCCAGATAGCGGTTGCGGGTCTCCCGGACCAGCTCTGCCGGGAGCTCGGGCCCGGGCGGGTTGCGGTCCCATCCGGTCGAGATCAGGTAGTCACGCACCAGCTGCTTGTCGAACCCCTGGGGAGCCTCGTCGGCGGGGCTCTCCAGCTCCCAGAGACGGGAGGAGTCGGGCGTCAGCAGCTCATCGATCAGGGTCAGGGCGCCATCGACGAAACCGAACTCGAATTTGCTGTCGACCAGCAGGAACCCCGACTCCCGGCAGTGGACCTGGGCCAGCCGGAAGATCCGTAGGCTGACCTCCTCCAGGCGCCGCCCGAGCTCGCTCCCGACCACCTGCGCGAGCTGGCTCCGACTGATGTTCTCGTCGTGGCCGCGGTCATTTTTGGTGGCCGGCGTGAAGCGCAGCTCGGGCAGCTCGGCGCCGAAGGCGAGGCCGGAGGGGACCGGCTCACCGGCCAGCCTTCCGGTCTCCTGATACTCCTGCCAGCCGCTGCCGGCCAGGCGCCCCCGGACCACGCACTCGATGTCGATCCGCTCCGCCTTGGCGACGAACATTGCCCGTTCCGAGAGAGCGTCTCGAGACCCGACCGGGAGCAGTTCAGTCCGATCCGGGCGGAGGTGATTGGGGACCAGGTCAGCGGTAGTCCGGAACCAGTAGCGGGACATGGCGGTGAGGACCCGGCCCCGATCCGGGATCAGAGTCGGGAGCACGGTATCGAAGGCCGAGACCCGATCGGTGGAGATCATCAGCAACTGCTCCCCGAGGTCGAAGGTGTCCCGCACCTTGCCGCGCCGGAAGAGAGGTAACCCGGGCAGGTCGACCTGCCCGACCCCAGGCCCGGGGCCCTCGCGCTCAGCCACTCGCGGAGCGCTCCGAGGCAGCGACTGGGGAGGGCGGGAGCAGCCCCAGCCGCCGGAAGCTCTCATCGATCTCGGCCAGGTAGGGCTCGAGGTCGAAGCAAGCGGCCAGCTGGTCCTGGCTCAGGGCCGCGTTCACCTCCGGGCTCTCGGCCGCCGCCGCCCGAAAGTCGCCTCCCGGGCGGTCGGCGCTCAGGGCCAGCGCCTGCACCAATCGGTAGGCGGTCTCCCGGCGCTGCCCGGCCCGGAGCAGCGCCAGAAGCAGCTGTTGGCTCTGCGCGATCTGGCCGCGACGGCCCAGATTCGCCCGCATCTGCCCCTCGTCCACCTGAAGCCCCTCCAGCAATTGGGCGAGCGAGCGGAGCAGGTAGGCGCTGGCCATGGTCGCGTCGGGCAGGGCGACCCTCTCGACCGAGGAGTGGGAGATGTCCCGCTCGTGCCAGAGGGCGACGTCCTCCATTCCGGCCACCGCCCAGCCCCGGAGCAGCCGACTCAGACCGGAGATGGTCTCCAGCCGGACCGGGTTGCGCTTGTGGGGCATCGCCGACGATCCCTTCTGCCGCTCTCCGAAGGGCTCGCGAACCTCACCCACCTCGGTGCGCTGGAGATGGCGCAGGGTGATCGCCAGCCGCTCGCAGACCGCCCCCAAGATCGCCAGCGCGCAGAGGTAGGCGGCGTGTCGGTCTCGCGCCACCACCTGGGTCGTGATGGCGGCGGGCTCCAATCCGAGCTGTCCGAGGGCGATCACCTCAACCTGGGGAGTCAGGGTGGCATGGGTCCCCACCGTCCCGGAGAGCTTGCCGACCTGGACCTCGGCGGCGGCGGCCTCAAGGCGCCGCCGGGAGCGCCGCAGCTCGTCGAAGTGATTGGCCATCACGAAGCCGAAGGTGACCGGCTCGGCGTGCATCCCGTGGGTCCGGCCCGCCATCGGAGTCTGGCGGTGGCGCACAGCGAGCGCGGAGGCGCGCTCCAGGAGGACGTCCAGGTCGGCCAGGATGATCCGGCTCGCCTCCCGAAGTTGCAGGGCGAGGGCGGTGTCGACCACGTCCTGGCTGGTCATGCCGAAGTGAATCAGCGAGCCCTCGGCACCGAGCTGCTCCTGCACGGCGCTCACGAAGGCGGCCAGGTCGTGGCCCTGTTCCAGCTCGATCTGGGCAACCCGCTCCGGGCTGGGCGCCTGGACCTTCCGGAGCGCCTCCATCTGCGCCGATGAGATCTCGCCCTGAGCGGTCCGCGCCTCGCAGACGGCGAGCTCCACCCGAAGCCAGAGCCGGATACGGCTCTGGTCCGACCACAGCTCCCGCAGTTCCCGGGGAGCGTAGCGATCGATCATTCTCGACCGCCCGGCAAGGGTCGCTGCAGCGGCAGGGCCATCGTCACCTCAGTTGAGTATAGATGGCAAGCGACGGCATCCTGGACTGGACTCCGCGGGCGGAGCGATGGCGGCCCCAGCCAAACCGGCAACCTGCACCACTCCCCTCTGGCGGCGGGCATGCGGGCGGCGGGCCGCGCCGCCCCAGCCCAAATCGCCCCGCCCCGCCCGGCTTGCCCGGCGGGTACCGTTGACGGGTGGGGTCAGCAGCGCCGGAGGCGTCCGTAACCGCCGGGGCCACCCTCTCGTTTGTGGTTCGGGTCCAAGCGCCGGATCGGTGAGGATTTCCCCAGATCGAGAGGCGGAACTGATCAGCCGGGCCCAAGGCGATCCCGAAGGCTTCGGTGAGCTATATGACCATTACTTCCCCCAGATCTACCGATACGTGGCCTCCCGGGTACGCAGCTCCGACCTGGCTGAGGACATCACCAGTGAGGTGTTCTTCAAGGCGCTCCGGGCAATCGGCCGGTACCGGCCGAGCGGGCACCCCTTCTCCGCCTGGCTCTACCAGATCGCCATCAACACCATCACCGACCACTACCGCTCGCGGAAGCGCAGCGAGGACAGCCTGGAGAGTGGACCCGAGCTGGCATCGGGAGCCCCTGCGGTCGATGACGCGGTGGCGGAGCGGATCGGGCTCGACCAGATCTGGCGGACGATCGAATCCCTGCCTGACCAGCAGCGGACGGCGATGACCCTCAAATACTCGCAGGACCTCCCTTTGGCCGAGATCGGGCGGATCATGGGTAAGAGCGAGGGCGCGGTCAAGCTGCTGGTGTTCCGGGGAACCGCCACGGTTCGGGAGACCCTCCGGAAACTCCAGCTTCGGTCGGAGCCTGAGGGTGACTAGGCTGCCCCGCTGGCTCCGACCGAAGCCCGGACCGCCGCCCCCAGATGCTGTCGATCCCGATTTGTGGGCGATCTTCGGAGGCCGGGCGGGGCGAACCGGCCTACAGCTCCTGGAGGCGGCCGAGGAGCTCCGCCGCCGGATTCAAGCGCACCCGCCCGAGGCCGCTGACCCCGAGTTCCAGGCGCGCCTTCGGACCAACCTCCTTCGCGAGGCGCGAGCCGGCCACCAGCCGGTCCGGCGGCGACGACGGCTCCTCATCCCGGCGACCGTGGGCATAGGGTTGGCCGCGGTCGCCGCTGCGGTGGCGGTCTCACTGCTCGCGCTGCCGGCGCCGCCCGGCGGGGTCCAGGTCAAGGCGCCGGTCGACGGCCACCACCGGGTGCCGGTGACGCAGGCGATTCAGATCAGCTTCAACCGACCGATGAACGAAGCGGCCGTGGTCGCCGGCCTGACCGTCAAGCCGGCCGTCGCCTATCAGACGCGCTGGCTCAACTCCAAGACACTGGTGCTCTCACCGGAGCACGCCCTGGCCCCAAACGTCGGCTACGTGGTCAGCATCCCCCCCAAATCCGCTCTCGCCCAGGACGGGACCCGGGCTCCCGCCGCGATCGTGATCCCCTTCGGCACGGGATCGTCTCCCTCGACCCCGCAGGGACAGATCCCCACTCTGGTTTCGGTGACCCGCTTGGCGGTGGCCCAGGGGGTCACCTCGCTCAGCTACCTGCCTGACGGATCACTACTGGTGCTCAGCTCGGGCCCACCTCTGGCGCTGCCCTCGATCCCGCCAACCGCGAGCGCGGCCCCCTCCCCAAGTTCGCCCGCCATCCCAGGAACGTCGTTCGGGACCCTCTACCTGCTCAGTCCCTCGCCAACGGTGATCGCCACTGACGCGACCGGGGCGGTCGCCTCCCCGGACAGTCAGGAGATCGCCTACTGGACACCCGCCAGCCGCGGCGGTCTTGACCTCGAGGTGGTTTCGGCCGCCGCGGGCGGCACCCCCGAGACTCTAGCTACCTCGGCCGAGAGCGACCCCGGGCTGGCGTGGCTGGACAGCGGTGACCTCCTTTACGCCGCCGCCGGCCAGCTCCGCGAGGTGAGCCTGGCCGGCCAGGTGACAGCCGTCTACCCAACGGTGCCGGTCGATCCCAGCGGCTACTTCAGCCTGTCACCTTCGGCGCAGCTGCTCTTCGCCCGCCCCGGGGGAGTCCCCACCCTCTTTTCGCTCCCCAGCGGGACCAGCACCGCGCTCAGCGGTATGGTCGGCACCCCCGCCTGGTCCGGCTCCGGGCCGGTGATGGCCTATGTCGCCAGCGCCGGCGGGGTTGAGTCAGTCGAGTCCACCAGCTCGCCGGGGGCCGCGACCGCGGTCCTGACGACCGCCGCCTCGGGAGTGGTGCTGAGCGACCTCAGCTTCGACGCGAGCGGAACATACCTGGCCTACACCGCCGCCGCCATTGGCGGGCCAGCCCAGCTGATGGCCCTCGATGTGGCCTCCCGGGTGAGCGGAACATTGGGCGGTCTCACTCCGGTCAGCGACCCGGTCTGGGCCCCCGCCGGGAATCAGCTCTCGGCCCTCACCAGCGTCCCCAACAGCGGGTCCCAGAGCGTCGTCAGCCTGCTCCTCTCCGGCACCCCGAACCCCGCGTCCAACAGCAACCCTGCCGCTCGGGAGGCGCTCGCGGCGGCGGCTGCCCTGGCTCAGTTGCAGGTCACCGGCAGCGCTGCCGCCCTGGCCTCGATCGACGCGCTCCTGGCCCCCGGTAACACCATCCCTGCCCCGCTGCTGCTGCCCGGCAAGTTCGACCGTTTCTACGCCGTCTCGGTCACTCCAACCGCCGCGGGCGCGGCCTCCTACACCGTCGACCTGCGGCTCGTCCGCGATGCCACCAGCGCCCTCGGGCCCGCTTACCTGGCCGAGACCGTGAGCGTCCAGACGGGGGCGGCGGCGCCCCTTATCACCGCGATCACTTCGGGGGAACTGACCCCGGTTCCGACCGGTCCCTTGGTGCTCAGCGTGGCGACGACCAGCAGCGGAGTCGGCAGCGCCACCTTCTCGATTCAATTTGACTCCGACCTCAACCCGCTCACCGTTGGAGCGCAGTCAATCAGGGTCAGCGCCGGTTCCCAGCCGTTACCGGGTGCACAGTTCGGCTATCAATCGCTGACGCGCACGGTGACGGTCACGGTGAGCCTGCCCTCGACAGGCCCGGTGACGTTGACCGTGGGGCCGCCCCTGGCCGACGTCGACAACACCCAAATGCAGAGCCCGTATCAGGTGATTTTGCAGCCCAGCGGCAGCTGACCCAGGCCGCCATCCGGGTGGCGTCAATCGCCTACTCGGCGACGACGATGGCCGCCGCGATGGCCGCCAACTGCCGTGCTTGCACCGACGGCTGACGAAGTGTGTGCGGCTGCCGCTCGCTCCACTCCGCCGCCTGCGGCAACAGCTCGGGATGGTCGGAGATGAACGCAGTGGTGAGCTTGCCGGCGGCGAAGTCAGGTGCTTGCAGCAGCGCCGCGTGTAAGGGAATATTGGTCACGATCCCGCCGATCAGGTATTCGAAGAGGGCCCGTCGTCCGCGCTCCAGTGCCTCGCCGCGGCTGGCGCCGTGGACCACCAGCTTGGCAATCAGGGGATCGTAAAAGGGGCTGACCTCGCCGGCCCCGGCGAGCGAGCTGTCGACCCGTACCCCGGGACCGGAGGGCTCGTGGTACAGGGTCACCCGTCCCGGGGTGGGCTGGAAATCGTGCCAGGGATCCTCGGCATTGATGCGGCACTCGATGGCCCAACCGCGCCACTCGATCTGCTCCTGGAACCACGGCAGGGGCTCCCCCATGGCAACTTTTAGCTGAGCGGTGACCAAGTCGATTCCGGTGACCAGTTCCGTCACGGGATGCTCCACCTGCAAGCGGGTGTTCATCTCCAGAAAGTAGAAATCGCCGTGCGACTCGATGAATTCCACCGTGCCCGCGTTGACGTAGCCGACCGCTCGGGCGGCCCTGACCGCCGCCGCCCCCATCTGGTCCCGGATCGACCGGCTGATGGCGGTCGAGGGACACTCCTCGAGCAACTTTTGATGGCGGCGCTGGATCGAGCACTCGCGCTCACCCAGGTGGATGGTGTTGCCCTCGCTGTCGGCGAGCACCTGAATCTCGACGTGGCGGGGGTCGCTCACCAAGCGTTCCAGAAACACCCGCGAATCACCAAAGAATCGCTGCGCCGACTCCTGGCAGCTGCTGATCGCTTCGCCCAGCTCGCCCTCGTTGTGAGCGGTCCGCATGCCGATCCCGCCACCCCCGGCCGAGGCCTTGACCAGGACCGGGAAGCCGATCTCGCGGGCGGCCGCCAGTGCCTCGGCCGGGTCAGTAATGGCGTCAGTCCCGGGTACCACCGGGACTCCCGCCTCGCGCATTCGTTGCCGGGCCCGCACCTTGTCACCCATGGCCGACATCGCGCTCGCGGGGGGCCCGATGAAGGTGATCCCGGCCGTGGCGCAGGCCTCGGCCAGCTGCGGGTTCTCGGAGAGGAATCCGTATCCCGGATGGATCGCCTCCGCTCCGGTCTGGCGGGCGGCGCCGAGGATCCGCTCCAGATTCAGGTATGACTCACCCGGCGCGGCCGGTCCGATCTCAATCGCCTCGTCGGCCAGACGGGCATGCAGGGCTCCCCGATCGGCCTCCGAATAGACAGCCACCGAGCGCAGGCCCAGGTCGCGGCAGGCGCGGATCACCCGCACCGCGATCTCCCCTCGGTTGGCGACCAGGACCGCGCCGAAGGCGCCCACTTGGCGGCCTACCCGACCTGGACCAGAACGTCGCCCCGGCTGACCACCTGGCCGACCGCGACCAGGACCGCACTCACCGTGCCCGCCAGTTCGGAGGGGATCTCGTTCTGCATCTTCATCGCCTCCAGCACCACCACCGTCTGCCCCACCTTGACCGAGTCCCCCACCTTGACCGGAATCCGCGCGATCAGGCCCTGCATCGGGGCGCGGACTCCGTCAGCGGGCGCAGCCGCGGCCGGCGCCCCGGCGGGGCTGGCGACCGCGGGGCCGAGTCCGCCACTGTCGGCGGCGGTGATTCTGACCTCGAAGAGTTCGCCGTCGACCTCGACTGAAAACGCGCGGGCTGGTCCGGCGGCGGGAGCGGCCGGGGGCGTTGGCGCGGGCGCGGCCGGAGGCTCCATGAACGGGACTGCGGCCGCGTCCCCGACCGGCTCACTAAGGTCTCCCCCGTCGACCAGCGCCAGCGGAGCTGCCGGAGGGAGTGCCGGCTCGGGCTCATCGCCAAGTCGCTCGACCCGGGCCTCGCCGCGCAGGAGCGCCGCGGTTGGCTCCGGAAAGAGCAGGAAGTTGAGCACCTGCGCCGGAGAGGGCTCCGACCAGCCCTGCCGGGCCATGGTTCGGCCCACCTCGGCGAGGGCCGGCTCGAGCACCTCGGCAGGGCGCACGGTGATCGGTTCCTCGTCCCTGATGACCACCTTTTGGATCTCGGGATCAACCGCCCCCGGAGGCTGCCCAAAGAGCCCCAGGAAGTAGTCCTTGACCTCCTGGGCGACCGTCAGGTAGCGCTGCCCGGAGGCCACGTTGGCGACCGCCTGGGTCACCACCACCTGTGCGATCGGGGTGATCAGCGGCGGGTACCCCATCTCGGCTCGGACCCGGGGGATCTCCTCGAGGACGGCCGGGAGCTTGCCCTGCGCCCCCTGGCTTTCGCACTCGCGGCGCAGGTGTTCCAGGACGGAGGGCGCCAGCTGCGTCCTCAGGGTCGAGGAGTCGTACTGCCAGCCGCTGGGATCGGCGATCGCCTGGTAGAGCGGCATCAGCTCGTCGAGTGCGTCGGCTGCCGCCAGCACCCGCTCCTGGTCGAGGTGGGGCTGCAGGTCGGTATCGCGCAAGGCCGAATAGACCCCTTCGGTGCTGGGCAGAGAGGCGCCCCCCGCCAGGGGCGAAAGGCAGACATCGAGGTTCTGGGCGCCCGCCTCGGCCGCCGCCAGGTAGGCGAACGAGGCCTGGCCGGTGATGGTCGCGCAGTGGACACTCACCGGGAGCTTTGTGCGCGCCCGAAGGCCCTCAACCAGAGCCCGGGCCGACCCGGCGCCGAGGAGTCCAGCCGGATCAAAGAGGCAAAGGCTCTGATACCCAAGCGCCGCCAGTTCGGCACCCAGGTCCAGAAAATTGGCGATCGAGTGGACGGGGCTCTCGGTGTAGACCATCGTCCCCTCCGGGTGCTTACCGACGCCCAGCACCGCCTCGGCCACCTTGGCCAGGTTGCGAGGGTCGTTGAGCGGGTCGAAGCAGCGGTAGACGTCGAGGCCGCATTCGGCGGTGAGCTCGACGAAGCTCTGGATGGAATCGTCGGGGAGTGGTCGGTAGCCGACCAGCGACTGCCCCCGGATCAGCCCCAGCAGAGGGGTCGCCGTGCTTGCTCGGATTGCCCTGAGCCGCTCGAACGGGTCCTCTCCGAGATGCTCCAAGGAGATCTCGAAGGTCGCGCCCCCGAACACGTCGAGGCCGGCGTACCCACAGCCCTCCAGCCTTTCCAGCAGAGCTAGGAGGTGGCGGGTCCGCACCCGGCTCAGCAGCAATGTTTGCTGCCCGTGCCGCAGGCAGCACTCGATCAATCCGATCGGGGCCATGAACTGCCAAGGGTAACCGGAGCGTATGCCCCGGCGCGTACCCGCCACCGCTCGGAGGGGCTCTGGCCGACACCTAAGTTCGGCCCGCTGCTCGCCGCCCCCAGACGGCTTCCCGGGCGCCGGCGACTCCCGGCCATCGGCGGCCCATCCCAGACCGAACCCGGCCCCCGGGCTTCTTGGCTCTGGGCCGGGCGCGGTCACCGGGCGCCTACCCGCTCAGCTCCCCAGGCCAGGCCCTCGGCCGCCGGATGAGCCTTCGCCGACGGCTAGCGGCGCAAGCGAGACTGGCAGTCGACACACCGGGTCGCCCAGGGGAGCGCCTGGAGCCGAGCCGCCGGGACCGGACCCTGGCAGTCCTCGCAGCTGCCATACGTCCCCGCGGCCAGCTTGGCCAACGCCGCTCGGACCTCCTCCTCCAGTTTCTCCAACTCGCCGGCCGTCCGGGAGCGGGCCATCCGATCCGCCGCCTCGGCGACGTGGTCGCCGGCCCGCTTGCCGTACTGCACCTGGGAGCCTGGTTCGGGCACGGCCACCCCGAGCGATGATTCCTCGGCGGCCAGCTGGAGCAGCTTGCGCTCCAGAATCGAACGCGTCCTCCGTGAGGCGCTTTCGGGGGAAACGACCGGGGCGACATGGTCCGGCATGGGATACCTCGAGGTGAAAATGGGTTGGGCCGCAGTCCGACCGCAGCCGCCGCGTCGGGACCGGCTCAGGCCCCGATATCGTGACGGTACCTCATCCCCGGAAAGCTAATCGCCGCCAGCCCCTGGTATGCCTTGTCGCGGGCGGCCGCTCGGTCAGGACCGACCGCGGTACAGATCAGCACCCGGCCCCCCGCTACCTCAATTGCGCCCTCCGCGCCGAGACTGGTGCCCATCTGGAACACCCGGCATCCCGATCCCTCCGCCGCTGATATACCGAGCACCGCGCCACCGGACGCGACCGACTCCGGATACGGCTCGCGGACGGCGACCACCCCCACGCACACCCCCTGCCGCGGCGCCGGCGCGGGGAGGTCAAGGCGACCGTGGGCGCTCTGCCAGAGCAATGGGACGATATCGCCCAACAGGGGCAGCTGGACCTCGGTCTCAGGGTCGCCGAAACGGGCGTTGAACTCGAGCACCTGGATCGTCGCTCCGACCAGCATCGCCCCCACGTAGAGACAGCCACGGTAGGGCGTACCGCGCCGCACCATCTGTCTCAGGACGGGCTCTACGACCTCTCTGAGCACCTTCCGGTTGAGCTCCGGCCACTCTAACGGCGGCGCCGGGGCGTAGCTGCCCATCCCTCCGGTGTTGCTCCCCCGGTCATGATCGAAGGCCTGCTTGTAGTCGCGGGCCGGGGGCAGCATGACAGCGGACTCCCCGTCGCAGATGGCAAAGAACGACGCCTCCTCCCCCGAGAGGCAGTCCTCGATGAGGACCCGCGCTCCCGCGGCTCCCAGCGCTCTTTGGCGAAGGAGCAGCTCGAGCGCCGCTTCAGCCTCCGCCAGCGTGCGACACACGAATACCCCCTTGCCCAGCGCCGGACCGTCCGCCTTGACCACCACCGGGGCGCCCCGCCCGCGCAGGTGTCGGAGGGCCTCCTCGTGGTCGTCGAAGGCGACCGCTTCCGGGCTGGCGACCCCAGCCTGACCCATCACCTCCTTGGCGAAGGCCTTGCTGCTCTCAAGCTTTCCCGCCGCCTGGCCAGGCCCGAAGCAGGGGACTCCAGCCGCCTCGAGTGCGTCGCCGACTCCGGCCGCCACGGCAGCGTCCGGACCGAGGAGCACAAGGTCGACGGACTCGGAGCGGGCCAGCTGGACCACGCCCTTGGCATCTGTTGCCCCCACCGGGCGGTTCTCTCCGATCGAGAGGGTTCCAGCATTCCCGGGGGCACAGGTCACCCTCTCTACCAGTGGGCTGCGCCGGCAGGCCCAGGCCAGGGCGTGCTCCCGGCCCCCGCCGCCAACCACCAGCACGTGCAAGTTGGGGATGGTTGGGCCGGGAATCACTCCCACTCGATGGTCGAGGGCGGCTTGCTGCTGATGTCGTAGACCACCCGGTTGACCCCGGGGACCTCGTTGACTATCCGTCGGCTGATGTCGGAGAGGACGTCGTAGGGGACGCGCGCCCAATCCGCAGTCATCCCGTCGTCGGACTGCACAATCCGAACCGCGACCACGTTGGCGTAGGTTCGGAAGTCGCCCATTACCCCGACGCTGCTGATCGGGGTGAGAATCGCGAAGCTTTGCCAGACACGGTGGTAGAGACCGCTGCGCTTGATCTCGTCGATCACTACCCAGTCCGCACTGCGGACGGTTTCCAACCGCTCCCGGGTCACCTCTCCGATGATCCTGATTGCCAGACCGGGCCCGGGGAAGGGTTGTCGCTGGATAACGTCGTCGGGCATCCCCAGCGCCCGGCCCACCCGACGCACCTCATCCTTGAATAGGTAGCGGAGCGGCTCCACCAAAGAGAAGCGCATCCCCTCGGGCAGGCCGCCGACATTGTGGTGGGTCTTGATCTTGTGGGCGCCGAAGGTGTCAGGTGCGGTGCTCTCTATGACGTCGGGATAGAGGGTCCCTTGGGCTAGGAAGGGCACTCCTCCCAGCCGCCTCGTCTCCTCCTCGAAGGCCGCGATGAATTCCCGCCCCACGATCCGGCGCTTCTCCTCCGGATCGACGATCCCCTTTAGGGCCTGCAGGAAGCGCTCCTCGGCCTCCACCCGCACGATCTTCATCCGCATGCTCCGGCCCAGAGCCTCGATGACTCGGTCGCCCTCGCCGCGGCGGAGCAGCCCGTTGTCGACAAAAACGCAAGTGAGTTGGTCGGCCACCGCCCGGTGGACCAGAGTGGCCGCCACTGCGGAGTCGACCCCACCCGAGAGCGCACAAATGACCTGCTCCCCGCCAACCTTTTGGCGGATCTCCTGGACGGCCTGCTCGACAAAGCTCTCCGGCGCCCAGGTACCCCGGCAGCCGCAGGTGCCGTAGAGGAAGTTGCGCAGGAGCTCCATTCCTTGCGGCGTGTGCGCCACCTCGGGATGGAATTGAATCCCGATTCGCCCCCCCGGCCCGGCCATCGCCGCAACCGGGCTGTTGACGGTGTGGGCCACCGAGTGGAAACCCTCAGGCAGAACCTCGATCACGTCGCCATGACTCATCCAGACCGACATCTCCGTGGGCAGACCGGAGAAGACGCCGTCCTCACTGTCCACCACCACCGAGGCCAGGCCGTACTCGCGCCGCTGGGAGGGACTGACCCGACCCCCCAGGTCGGCCGCGAGGAGCTGCATCCCGTAGCAGATGCCCAGGATCGGGATCCCCATGTCGTAGATCGCCTGATCAGGGTGAAGGGCGCCCTCGTCGTACACGCTCGAGGGCCCGCCGCTGAGGACCAGGCCACTGGGGCGGCGGCGAGCGAGCTCGCTTGCCGGAGCCGTGCCGGCCACCAGCTCGCAGTAGACGTTGAGCTCCCGGATCCGGCGGGCGATCAGCTGCGTGTACTGGGAGCCGAAGTCCAGGACCAAGATGGTGTCGGTCCGGGCCGAAAGCCCCAGATCGGAGCCGGCCCGGTTCGAGGGGGGGAGGGCGGTGGTCGTCATCCTGGCCTCCCGGGTGTCACCTCAGCGTGCCATCCCAACCTGTTGCGCCTGTTGGAAGAGCTTGCCCTCGGTGAGAATCGAAGGAGCGATCACCAGCTCGGTCTGCTGGAACTCCTCGATCGTTCTGGCTCCGCACACTCCCATCGCCGACTTGATCGCCCCTAGGAAGTTCTGGGTCCCGTCGTCGACCCGGGCCGGGCCGAGCAGGAGCTCGCGCAGGGTCGCCTTGGTGCCCACCTTGATCCGGGTGCCCCGGGGGAGATTGGCGTCGGGGGTGGCCATCCCCCAGTGGTTGCCGTGACCGGGAGCCTCCTCGGCGGAGGCGAAGACCGATCCGATCATGACCCCGTCCGCCCCTGAGGCCAGCGCCTTGGTCACGTCCCCGCCGACCCGCATGCCGCCATCGGTGATGACGGTGACCGGCTGGCCGCCGGCCCGGCGGTGGTCGTGACGGGCGGCTGCGACATCGGCAGTGGCGGTGACCTGGGGGACGCCGATCCCGAGCACCCCGCGGGTGGTGCAGGCGGCCCCGGGGCCAACGCCGACCAAGATCCCGGCGACACCGGTGCCCATCAGCTCCAGGGCGGTGTAGTACTCGACGCAGTTTCCTACCACGATCGGAATTTGGGAGTTGCGCACCAACTGGGCGAAGTCGAGCTGCCGGTAGGAGCGCGAGATGTGCCGGGCGGTGAGCACCGTCCCCTGGACGACATAGACATCGGCGCCCGCCTCGGTAACGATCGAAAGCTTGCGCTCGGCGTCGGCCGGAGTGGTCGAGACCCCACAGACCACCCCTTCTCGCTTGATCTCGCCGATGCGCTGGGCGATCAGGTCGTCCTTAACTGGCTCGCGGTAGAGGTCCTGCAACAGTCCGTTGACCCGTTCCCGGGGTGCCTCGGCAATCTGCTCGTAGACCGCGGCCACGTCGTCGTAGCGGCAGTTGATCCCGTCGAGGTTGAGGATGGCCAGCCCCCCCAGCTTGCCCATCTCCACCGCGAAATGGGTGTCGACCACGCCATCCATGGCCGCCGCCAGGATCGGGACCGGCAGCTCCACCTCGCCGATCTTCAGCCGAATATCGATCTCGTCGGGATTTATGGTCACCTTGCCGGGGACCAGGGCCACTTCATCGAACCCGTAGGCCCGCCTTGCCCGCTTACCCCTCCCCAGTTCGATGTCCAAGCAAGGCTCCCTCCGTGTTTCCGGGTGCGCGAGGACCGCCAAACCGTGCGCCAACCCACGATCCAGCATATCAGATGAGCCCACACCGACCGCCGCCCGAACCCCGCATTTAGTGGGTGCCGGCAGAGACCTACCCACCATGTGGTGGCGGCACCGGCGGTGCCGGAATCCGGCCCTAGGCGGTCTGCAGTTCGGCTCGGAAGACCAAGCGCTGGGTGTCGATCCAGAGCGGCGTGCAGGTGATTACCGTGATCCAGGTTCCGCTGCTGATCGGATCCAGCTGCGTCACCCGGGAGGGGTACTCGGTCCAGACGTTTTTGATCACATAGGTGAACTGCTGGCAGGTCCGGTTGGTGAGGATGATCGAATCGCCGGGGGTGAGGGTCCCGAGTGGTTCGAAGTTGGGCTCCCGGTGAAGGGCGTAGAGCCCGTTGCCGGGCTGACCGGGTCCGGGGGAGCTCTCGTAGTGAACGACCGAGCGGGAACGCAGCATCGACCAGGTGCCGTTCCCGGCGACCCCCTCGATACCTGAGAGGGTGGGGAAGTCGAGCAGCGCGAAGGACGAGGCCGGAGTTCCACTTCCGCAGCTGGGAGAGGTCGCCACCGGGGTGGTCCCGGGCTGGGGGATGGTCTTCACGGTGGGCAGGCGCGTGCTCAGGGCGGCGCCGGGATCCTTCCATTTGTGCAGCGCCTGGGTGTCGGCGTTCGAACGCTGCAGGAGCCCCACCACCGGGGGGACGAAGATCGCCAATCCGACGCCGATCAAGAGGATGCCGCTGGCGGCCAGGATGGCGCCCGCCGAGCGCCTGCCGATCCGGCCTGATAGGCCCTTTAGAGGACGCTTCAACTTCCGCTCCCTGTGCTTCCCCCGCCAACCATCCTACCCGAAGGCGCTGCTCGGGCCGGCCGTCACAGGGGCCGTGCAGCTTGTTACTCAGCCGTGCCCAGACCACGATGAGCCGATCGACGGGGCCGGCGACACAATCGCTGCGTGAGCCAATTCGCAAGGACCGAGAGCGAGAATGGCTGGGGCCTGGTGGGCATGCCCCAGGGCCTGGCAGCATCCAAGATTCTGGTCATCGACGACGACCCGGCGATGCTCCGGTTGGTGGAGCTGATCGCGGCCGAGAACGGCTACGACGTGGTCACCGCCAACACCGGCGCCTCCGGGCTTCGCCTGACCTTGGAGACCGAGCCCGACCTGGTCCTGCTTGACCTCGTGCTGCCCGACATGAGCGGGGTCGAGGTCTGCCGCCGGCTGCGCTCGGCCGGGGTCAAGGTCACGGTGCTGATGATCAGTTGCCTGCACGACCCGGAGGACGTGGTCGTCGGGCTGGAGGTGGGAGCCGACGACTATCTGCGCAAGCCCTTCGAGGTCCGCGAGCTGGTGGCTCGCATCAATGCCCGGTTGCGGCGGGCGCAGCTGACCAAGGAGGCGGGCGGGCTCGAGCGCCTCCACTTTCCCGGTCTGACCATCGACATGGGTCGACACGAGGTCCGCCGGGACGGCCGCCCGGTGGCATTGACCCCGACCGAGTTCAAGATCCTGGTGGCGCTAGCGCGACAGGCGGGAGCGGTGGTCGCCCGTCCCCAATTGATCGCCGAGGTGTGGCGCAACCGCGACCCCTATCGGGTGCACTCCCTCGACGCCCATCTCTATCGTCTCCGCCGCAAGATTCAACCCCGGGGCGATGGCGCGCACTATCTGCACGCCGTGATCGGGGCTGGCTACCGGTTCGAGTACCAACCTCCCCGCGAGCAGTCCCAGCGCCAGCAGGTCCCCTACCTGCGCCTCGCCCGTTAGGGATAGATTCCGCGCGCTTTCGCCGCCCGCGCGACCCTACCCACCGCAATCAGATAGGCAGCCTCGCGGAGGGAAACCTTCTGACGTGCGTGATATGCCCAGACCTGTTCGCTGGCGCGCAGCATGGCGCGCTCCAGCTGCGCGTTTATCTCTTTCTCATCCCAGAAGAAGGACTGCAGGTCCTGCACCCACTCGAAGTAGGAGACGGTGACGCCACCGGCGTTTGCCAGGATATCGGGCACGACCACGATGCCGTCCTCGGCGAGCACCGCCTCGGCGGCGGGAGTGATCGGTCCATTGGCACCCTCGGCCACGATTCGCGCGCGAACGTGATTGGCGTTGGCGCTGTTAATCGTCGACTCCACCGACGCCGGTACCAGCACCGTGACCGGCAGTGCGAGCAGATCCTCCTGGGTGATCAACTCGCCGGGAACCCCAGCTTCGGACAGTCTCCCGTTGCCGAGCTTCGCCTCCTCCAACCGTCCCAGGTCGAGCCCGCTCCCGCAGTACCAGCCGTCCCGGCTGTCGGAGACCGCGACCACCCGGCAGCCCGCCTCCCCGAGGAGTCGCGCGCAGGTGCGCCCCACCTTACCGAATCCTTCGACCGCGACGGTGGCGCCCTCCAAGCTCAGCCCGGTGTTGCGCAGTGCATGGACCAAGATGATCGCCAAACCGCGACCAGCGGCCTCAACTCTGCCCAGCGAACCCCCAGCCTCGATCGGTTTCCCGGTGACCGAGGCGGTGACCGAGAATCCTCGATGCATGGAGATGGTGTCCATGATCCACGCCATGATCTGCGAGTCGGTGCCGATGTCGGGCGCCGGAATGTCGCGCTCCGGTCCCAGCAGGAGGCTGATTTCGGTGGTGAAGCGGCGCGTCAACCGTTCCAGCTCGCGGGAACTCATTCGGCGGGGATCAACGCGCACCGCCCCGGCCGCTCCTCCGAACGGCAACGACATGAGGGCGGTCTTCCAACTCATCGCCATCGCCAGCGCCTTGGTCTGGTCGAGCGTAGCGTCGGGTTCATAGCGGATGCCACCCTTGGCCGGTCCCCGGGCGATATTGTGGTGAACTCGGTTTCCCACAAAGACCTCGACCGAGCCATCGTCGAGCACCACCGGAAAGTGCACCTGGAAGATCCGCTTGACTTCGCGCAGCACGAACCGGGACTCGTCGTCGAGATGTAGCAGCTCGGCCGCTTGGTCGACTCGGTGCTGGGCGGTTGTGTAGAGATCCTCAGTCGCCGGCGCGGGCGCGATCACCGCGTCAGTATAGGAGTGCTGCGGCCGGGGAGACGAAGCCAATTCGGTGGCTGCGACGACCCGGTAACACTTTGCCGGGACGGCTCAAAGTCGTTGACACCGTAACCTCGATGCACGATTGTGTGGCACAATCAGTTCGACTCGATCGTGCAGACAGCGGTTTCGCACGCTCCAGCCCACGTCACCACCACAACCGGCGTCGATAATCTGCGATCAATCCGACCTTCCAGGCGCTCCCCAAATGCGCCGAAGAAAAACCAGGAGGAGCCGAACCTATGCCCCGAACGCCCAGGAGAACTGGCACCAGGCGTACCACCGCGCGCCCTGCCGCTCGAACCACGCGAAGGCCGGCGACCAGGCGAACCGCCGCGCGGACCACAGCACGTAGCACCACGTCCCGGCGGACCACCGCACGGCGGACCACGCGCACGGCTCCCACCGCCGCGTCGCTGAATCGCACCATCACAGCTCAGCTCAAGGCGCTGGAGAAGCGCCTGGCCGACATTGAGAAGAAGCTCGACGCCGCGGTCACCCGGGGCGCCGCGGCGGCGCCCAGCCCACGCCGGCCCGCCCGCCGGGCGACGACCAGGCGTGCGTCCACGCCCAGGGCCGCCACGGCAACTCGCCGGACCGGCACCCGCACCAGCGCGGCCCGGCGCCGGACCACGGCGCGCACCACGCCCACTCGTGCAACCCCCCGGCGCCGTACAGCGCGGCCCACGACCGCGGCGGCGCCCCGGCGTGCCGCGGCTGCACGCACTGCGAAGACGCCCCGGAAGGCAACCGCGCGCCGAGCGGCTAAGCCGGCCGCGACCCCGAAGGCCGCTCGCCGTCCCGCCAAGCGGCGTGGCCGGGTGACCCTGTCCGGCCCGACCGGAGCCGGGGCAGCCTGAGCTAGCCCAGGCTCGGAGTTTTAGTCCGCACAGGAGCGGGCCCACGGGCCCGCTCCTTTCCTTCTACTCAGTCTGAGAACGCTCAGCCGGCGAGAACCGTGCGCAGTCGGGCCCCCGCTGTCTCGATGTCCGCCCCGCTCACGTCGAGGTGGGTTACACAGCGAACCGTGTGCGGACCGAAGGGGACCGTGAGCACACCCAGACGGCGGGCAGCGTCGACAAACGCGTCAGCGCGCAGGTCCGTGTCGAGCAGGACGATGTTGGTCTCCACCAGGGCGGGGTCAACCCGGACGCCAGCGCAGGGCTGAAGTATCTCGGCCAGGCGTCGGGCGGCACAATGGTCGTCCTCCAGACGGTCGAGATTGTGGTCCAGGGCATAGAGTCCGGCCGCAGCCAGGATCCCTACCTGGCGCATCCCGCCACCTAGCCGCTTGCGCCATGTGTGGGCGCGGCGTCTGGTTTCCGCCGAGCCAACCCAGAGGGTCCCGGCTGGGCAACCCAGTCCCTTGGAGAGCGCGAGCGTGAGCGAGTCGGCGCAGGCAGAGATCTCCACCATGGGGACGCGCAAACGGGTCGCCGCGTTGGCGAGACGGGCGCCGTCCAGATGCACCAGAAGTCCCATCCGGTGGGCGGTCTGACTCGTCGGGCGCAATTCGCTGAGCGGCGTCACGGTACCGCCGCGGCGGTTGTGGCTCTGCTCCAGGCAGAGGAGCGCGGTCCTTGGTTCGTGGTCCGGATCGGCCAGTCGCTGCAGTGAGTCGAGCTGGTCCGGGGTGGGGCATCCGGCACTGGCTCCCGCAAAATTGCGGAGCTGGACACCGCCGATCAGGGCCGACCCGGCGAGCTCGTAGTGGAGTATGTGCGACTCCGAATCGACCAGGACCTCGTCTCCGGGACTGGTCGAGCTGGTGATGCCGATCAGATTCGCCATCGTCCCGCTCGGGCAGAGCAGAGCCGACTCCTTGCCCAGGAGCGCGGCCACCCTCTCCTCGAGCTCGGAGACGGTCGGGTCCTCGCCGAAGACGTCGTCGCCGACCTCGGCGCTGGCCATCGCCTGGCGCATCCCCTCCGAGGGCCGGGTGACAGTATCGCTGCGCAGGTCGATCAGACTGGGCATGGCTCGCCGACCATGCTAGGCGACCACCCCGGACCGGGGCACCTTCCATGGGTCGGCGACCGTTACCGGTTTCGCCTCCAGCTACGCTCGCCTCAGCCGCCCACCGGCTCACTGGCGGTCAGGGCGGGGTCCAGGAACTCGACCCGATTGCGTCCGTTGCGCTTGGCGGCGTAGAGGGCCCGGTCCGCCAGGTCGAGGAGGTTGCGAGCCCCCTTGGACCCGTCCGGGAAGGTAACCCCACCGATGCTGACGGTGATTCGCACCGCCTGGCCGTCGTCCAGCTTGACCGTCATCTCCTCGATCGCGGCGCGGATCTTGTCGGCCACCACCTCGGCGTCGCTCCGGGCGGTGTTGGCCATCACCACGACGAACTCCTCGCCACCGTAGCGGGCAGCCAGGTCGGACTTACGAATGGTCTCCACCATCAGGCCGGCGAACTGGCGCAGCAGGCGGTCCCCGACCGGGTGCCCGTAGCTGTCGTTGACGGCCTTGAAATGGTCCAGGTCGAGCATCAGCACCGACAGCGGAGCGCTGGCCCGCTCGGCCACATTCACCTGCTGGTCGAGATACCCCACCAGGAAGCGGTAGTTGTAGAGGCCGGTCATCTCGTCGGTGGTGGCCTCGCGCTGGGTCACCGCGAGCCGGGTGCTCTTCTCTACCGCGATCACAACCTGGTCGGCCACCGCGCGGCAGATCGTGGAGTCCTCGTCGATGTAGGGCTTGGGCTTGTTGCCGACCAGGAGCAGTCCCAGATCGAGGTCGTCGGAGCGCAGTGGCTCGGCGAGGCAATCCTTGAGGCCGATCCTCTCTTCGACGGCGCTCCGCTCCTCGGGGCTGAGATGGGTCCGAACCAGGAAGCGGGGCTCGCGGAGGAGGGTGCCGAAGATGCCGTCGGAGCCTTCCAGATCGGCCCAAGTGGGGAGAGGCGCCGCAACCCCGGTCGAGAGAACCAGTCCCCGGGGCGCCTGCGCCTGGGGGCGAAGCAGGATCATGGCGATGTCGGCCCCGAGCAGGTTGACCAGGCTGCGCAGGACCTGATCTAGGGTCTGGTTGAGGGGGGCGCTCCCGGTTAGGGTCGAGGCGATCACAGTGCGCCCGGTCGCGATCAGCAGCTGGCGCCGGAGTTGCTTGCGCACCAGTTCGAAGTTGGCAGCCAGGCGGGAGATCTCCTCGGCCCCGTCCTCGATGACGACCGGCGCGGCGTAGGCATCCACCCCCAAGCGCTGCACGGCGACGTCCAGCCGTCGCAGGGGACGATTGAGGAAGTGCTCCACCAAAAGAAAGACCACCACCATCCCCATGAGGAGAACTCCGGCGACGGCCAGCGCCAGGGGCAGGGCCAGGGCGGCGACCGTGACACTGATCCCTCCTCCCGACTCCAGTACCAGTAGGCTGGCCACGACCTGGCCAGCGCCGTCCCGAAGCGGCTCCTCGACGACGGCGAACTGGGTCCCGCCAAAGGACGCCTGACCGACCTTCCCCGGTCCGGAGAGCGCCGAGAGCAGCGGCGCCGGGAGCTGGGCTCCAGCGCGCAGATAGACGGTACCGACCCGAGTCGGGGAGGCCAGTCTCGATCCCACCAGCAGCAGCGTCGAGGAGTGCAGCCCGGCGGCATCCACCAGGTCCTGAGCGTAGCCGAGCACTCCTGACCCGACCGGCGTCAGCACCAGCACCCGGCCGACCGCGACCCTGCCTGCCATCACGGCGGCACTTCCCACCCCCACCAGGTGGAGCGGCCCCGCAGTGGTGTAGTACCCGCCCCGCCTAGTGGAGGCGCAGTTCGACGTCTCTGAGGTCGAGCCCAATTGGGCAAGTGCGGGCGATGGAGAGGGAGCCTGGGCCAGAACCCTCCCCTGCTTGTCGAGGAGGAAAACCACCTGGCCCGGACTGGCGCTGGCGACCACTGCCTTGGCCAGCCTGGTCAGGCTCGACCCTCCCGAGGCGTATGCCGTGGTTGCGCTGGGAAGCGCCGCCACCTCACAGGCGAAGTGCTCGGAGGCCGTCGACGTCTGCCCCTGCACCAGACTGCTGGCTAGGCGAGCCGCCCCCTGTCCGGCCCGATCCTGCTCGTGAGTGCGTGCCTGCTGGGTCTCCACCCAGGCGACGGCGCCGGCCACGAGCGCGGTCGCCAGACCCACTGCCACCAGCACCAGGGCGAACTGGGAAGTGAAGGAGCGGTGGCGTATGCGGCGGCGCGCGGGAGGCTGGGTGGCCAATCTGAGTTTCCTGCCTGTTCAGATGAAACGGCCGTCCCGACTGCCCCGGTCGCGCCTCGCCAGGCGGGAAGGTGAGTTGAGAACTCCGAGACCGTCGTCAGGCACCAGCCCTATGATGTCTCCCACCGTAGTCGTCCAGATCCAGGCCTTGGGTCCAAGCCGGTAGCGAAGGGGTGACACCGGCCTTACGTTCTTATGACGGGTGGGCTGGTCCGGTAAGGCCGACTCATGGCTCCAGTCCGTGCCGAGGTTGAGCTCCTGTGCCAGAAGTGGTGGTTTCCTTCTTGGATGGCGAAGTCCTCTACGGCGAGCTCCCCGTGCTGCAGATGGACGACCCCTTTCTGGACCTCGACCTGCACTCCCTGGACGGGAATGCCCGCCAGGCCTTGATCCCGGTCAGTGGCATGCGCCAGGTCGATGTCACCAAAGTCGCGCAGCCTGGAAGCACCGCAAACCTGAAGGAGCTGGCTCGGGTGGCGCTGCACTTCATCGACGGTCAGGTGGTGCGCGCCCACGTGGTGACTCCGGCCTCCCTGCAGCGTTTCGGCTCGGTGTGGGACATCATCGACGCCACCAGCCGGGAGCACAAGATCTGCGCCATTCCCTACACCGCGCTGAAGGGTGCCTTCTACGTGCGGCGCTGGGACACCAGGCCGCCCCTGGAGCGCTCCGGCTCGGTGGCGGAAGGGCTTTCGGCGCAGCGTCGCCGGCTCGCTGAGGTCCAGTCTCGCCGCGGTCGAGAAGGAGTGAGTCGGCGCCTTTCCCGTCCCCTGGGAGCCCTCCGCGACCGGGTCGACTCTGAGGACGGCGCCCCCAAGCGGCGCCGCGAGGCCCCGAAGGTCCCTCCACCCGATCCCCGCAACCGCCGGCCCTGATGCGGGTCGTGGTCACCGGCGGGGCCGGATTCATCGGCAGCCACCTGGTCGACCGGCTGGTCGCCGACGGCCACCAGGTCGGGGTGATCGACGACCTCAGCACGGGCCGCCCGGAACAGGTCAGCGACCAGGCCCGGCTCTATCAGGTGAGCGTTTCCAGCGCCGGGCTGGACGGAGTGGTCGCAGAGGTAAAGCCGGTGGTGATCTTCCACCTAGCGGCCCAGATCGACGTGCGCAGCTCGGTCACGGATCCCCTCCACGACGCCGAGGTCAACGTCATGGGAACGGTCAGACTGCTCCAGGCCGCTTCTCAGGCCAAGGTTTCGCGCGTCGTCTTTGTCTCCTCGGGCGGTGCCGTCTACGGGGATACCGCGGTCGTCCCGACCCCGGAGTCGCATCCGCTTCGCCCGGCATCCCCCTATGGCGCGGCCAAGGCGGCCGGCGAGATGTACCTGAGCGCCTTCGCCGCCGCATTCGGAATCGAGGTGGCGATCCTCCGTCCGGGCAACGTCTACGGCCCTCGCCAGGACCCCCATGGGGAGGCGGGCGTGATTGCGATCTTCACCAGCCAGCTGCTCGCCGGACAGCCGCTGGTGATCAATGGAGATGGCGAGCAGACCCGGGACTACGTATATGTCGAGGACGTGGTGGAGGCGGCCATCCAGCTCCTCCGGGGGCCACTGGGGGCCTACAACATCGGCACCGGCCACGAGACCAGCGTCTCCCAGACGGCGGCGGAGCTGGCCCGGGTCGTCTCCGAGTTGCGGCCCGGGCGTGAGCCCTCACCAACTCCGCTTCATGGACCGGCTCGAGCGGGGGAGCAACGCCGCAGCTGCCTCGACTGTCAGCTGGCGGAGAAGCAGCTCGGCTGGACCGCCCGAGTCTCCCTCCGCGAGGGACTGCGGCGGACAGTCGCCCACTTCCAGGAGCGCTAGCTACTCCCCTACTCCGCGATGCCGTGGGGCAGCGGCCAAGCCTCGCCAGGGAGACAGGCCCGGCGCCGGAGCGAACGGACCTGTAAAACCGGCTCGCTACCCCAGTACGTTGGGCTGATCGATCACCCAAAGCCAACTTCCATCGGACTGCCGGCGGGCGATTTCGGAAGTCGCCGTCGCAACCGCGGTGGGACGACCATCGGGGCCAGCTAATGTGGCCACAAAGCGGGTGGAGGTGAGTGCTAGATCACCGCAGATAAGCGCCGGCATCACCTCGCCGCTGAACGTCGGCCGCGGGCGTAGGAGCTGTTCATACGCCTGCCGGATGGTCGCAGTCCCGCGTGTCACCTGCCCCGGAGGAAACGCCAGGGCGGCATCTTTCTCATACAGGACGAGCACGCCCTCAACATCGCCCGCGTTAGCTCGTTCCAGAAACCGCGCTCCGAGTTCCTCGGGGCTCCTCGCTGGCTGGAGGCTCACTCGGCAGGCAGTTTACTCCCTCAAATTTCCGGCCCGACGCGCACCGGCTCCCTCGGACGTTACCGCCCAGGCGCCCCTCGCCCCGAGCGTACCAAATTTCTGGGCCTGAACTCCGGGAAGAAGATTTGTGCGGTCAACGAACCGTCGCCGGCCAGCCCACCGGGATCAGGGAGTCGGGTCGAGGCTACTTGTAGCGGAAGGTGATCCGACCCCGGGTCAGGTCATACGGACTGAGCTCGACTTTGACCTTGTCTCCGATCAGGGTCCGGATGTAGTGCTTGCGCATCTTGCCGGAGATGTAGGCGAGCACGGTCTGCCCGGTCTGCAGCTCGACTCTGAACTGGGCGTTGGGCAGGGGCTCGACCACCGTTCCCTCGATCTCGATGGTCTCCTCCTTGCGCTCCTCAACTGGAGTGACCCGGGAGACCCGGGGCCGGGAGGGGCCGCGCCGGGCTCGGCCGCCCATCGAGCGCCTTGCCAAATTCGACCTCCCGACTGAACACTGGTGGGGAGCGGCCCGATCGGCCACTCCCAGGGGTCTCGATTGTAGCCGGTGCCGCCGCTCAGCCCCTCGGCGGTCGCGGCACCAGGCCGCCTCCCCCCCCGTGGCGGGGCCCGATCACGTGGACCAGCCGTCCGGCCCCCTCCAGCTCGCATTCGAGTCGGTCCCCAGGCTCCAGGAGCCTGCCCGTCTCCTGGCCACTACCACCCCCGACCGTGCCGCTGGCGATGACCTCGCCGGCCTCGAGGGGCTCCGCCCCCGATCCGTAGGAGACCATCTCGGCGAACGACCAGCGGGCATCCCCGAGGCTGGCTCGGGCGACCCGCTCGCCGTTGAGGAAGGCTCCCACCTCGAGCTGGGCCGGGTCCCCCAGCTCGTCGGAGGTGACCAGGTAGGGACCCAGGCCGGACGCGAAGTCCTTGGACTTGGCCGGCCCCAGCCGGACTCGCATCTCGTCAGCCTGAATGTCACGCGCCGAGAAGTCACAGAACACCGCATACCCGGCGATGGCCTCGGCGGCTTCCTGGACGGTCAGATCCTGACCCCCGGAAAGGAGGATGCAGGCCACCTCGAGTTCGTAGTCGAGCGCGTCCGTGTAGGCGGGCCAGGGCACCTCCGCCCCCGGGGCCAGGAGGGTCGCCGGGTTGCCCTTGTAATACACCGGGCGGCGGTACCAGGGCTCCGGGATGGGCTCCCCGCGGCGCCGCGCCCCAGCCGCCACGTGTTCCTCGAAGGCGTAGAAGTCGCGAAGCAGCGGCGGCCGCAGCAAAGGCAGCGGCACCACGTCCTCCGGTCGGTAGCGCAAGCGGCTCCCCGACGGGCCTAGCTCGCCCGGCGCCAGCTCCCCAGCCAGTACGACCGCTTCTCGGGCCATCTCCAGTCCCCGCCGCCCTCCCCGGAGCAGCCGGCAGAGATCGGGCGGGAAGGTCGCCAGCGCCCAGCTGACCGGGTCACCCGCCCCCTGGCGGGCCCACCAGAGCTCGCCGGCGGTGGTCACGTCCAGCAGCCAGGCATCACCGGGCTCAGGGTCGGCGAGCTCGGCCACCACCCGGGGAATCAGCCCCAGCGATCCACCTACCCCGACCGTGCTGAGCCGCAAGCCAGCCCCTCAGTCGTCGTCGATCTGGGGCATCCAGGACTCGGCGTAGTCGACGATCTCGGACTGTTCGGCCCCGGCGAGCGGGTGCAGGGGATGGACGGCGTCGATCATGACCGCCACCTCGTCGTGGTGGGTCTTGGTCTGCTGCCGATCCCGCTCAACCGCTTTGGGCTGGGGTCCGTGGTGGATGCCCTGAGGGTGCCAGGTCATCATCCCGCCGTCGATCCCGCTCCGGCTCATGAACTGGCCGGCATGGTAGAAGAGCACCTCGTCGTAGTCGATATTGCGGTGATAGAAGGGAAGTCGGACCGCCCCCTCGTCGTCGATGCCCTCGATCCGCCGCGGAGTGAAGGTGCAGAGCACGAAGCCGGGGGTCCGCAGGGTGGTGTGCACCGAGGGGGGCAGGTGATACCGACCAGACGTGACCGGCCGCAGATCCCGGACGTTGAGCGCGAAGGCGCTCAGGTCGCCCTTCCAGCCCACCGTGTCAATCGGATCGAACGGGTAGAAGACCCGGGTCCACTGGCCCTCCCTCTCGATCACCAGCTCCCACTCGCCGGCGGCGTTGGGCGGCCCAGGCGGGAAAGGGATCTCCGGCAACCGCAAGACCGCCCGGTCGTAGGGCGAATGCTGGCCCATCCGGTCGCCCGGGGGCAGCTCGGGCATGTCGCTGGAGGTGATCACCAGCAGGAAGCTCTCCTCCCCCTCGGGGAAGATGCGGTGCGTGGTGCCGCGGGGAAGTACCAGGTAGTCGCCCTGCTCGTAGGTCAGCCGACCGAAGTCGGTGGCCATCTCCCCGCTGCCCCGGTGCACGAAGTAGATCAGGTCCGCGTCCGCGTTGCGGTAGGCGTACGGCATCGCCGCCGTGCGCCGGGAGAGCTTGATCCGCAGGTCCTGATTGCCGAGTACCGGCGTGAGCGCGCCCCTCGGGTCCTCAGCGTCGGCGGCCACGACCCGGCGCAGGTCGTAGGCACGGGGACGGAGCGGTCCCTCGATCCGGAGCCACTCCGTGGGAGCGTGGGCGTGATAAAGGTGGGAGGCGGGTCCGAAGAAGCCCTGCCGACCGAACTCCTCCTCGTAGGTGCCCTCTGGCAGGTCACAGTGGGCCTGGCGGCTGTACCGCCCTCGGGACTGAGGGAACATCGGCGTCAACCTCCGGAAAAGTCAATCACGGTCTTGATGTCGTCGGGACGGCGAGTGAAGGCGTCCGCGTACTGGTCCACCCTAACTCTCCGGGTCACGATTTGATCCACCACGCCGGGCCATTTGCGGGCCGCCGCAGCCAGCATCCGGGCGGCTGCCTCGAAGTGGCGCCGGTTGGCGTTGACGGTCCCGAAGACCAGCTTGTTGCCTAACACCATGTCCAGGTTGAGCGAGTCCGCGTCGACGGTGACCGTGCGCATGCCGGCGGTCACGGAGCTGAGGCAGCAGACGCCGTTGGCGCCGGTGGCCGCGATCGCCTCCATCGCCACCGTCGAGGAACCGGTCGCCTCGAAGATGAGGTCGATGTGCCCCAGTTCCTTGGCAAGCCCACTGACCGGATGTTGGTCGGCATCGAGCAGAGTCGCCCCCACCGCCTGGGCAACCTTGAAGGCGGGCGAATGGGGGTCCGCCTTGGCGACCAGGCTGACCTCCAGGTCGCGGAGCCGAAGGAAGATCGCCGCCAGCAAGCCGACTGCCCCGGCACCGCAGACCAGTGCCTGGCGAGGATCCCAGGGCATCCGTCCCCGCTGGATGGTGAAGGCCTGGATCAGCCCCTTCTCGACGATGCTGCTGGGCTCCATCAACACTCCCACCTTGGCCAGAGTCGGGGGGAGTGGAATCAGGTAATCGCTGGACTCCACGTAGCGCTCGGCCATGTAGCCGTCGCGACCCTTGATCCCCCGCTCGGTGTAGTTTCCAGTCAGGCAGTCGTCGCTCTGGCCGGCGGCGCAGGGTGGGCAGCGCTCGGGGCACGGTCGGCGGACAGTGGCCACCACCAGCTGGCCCTTAGCCAGGGCGGCCCCGTCCGGTGCGGCGGCGACCCGACCCAGGTTCTCGTGGCCAAGGACCAAGCTATCTCTTCCGGCGGGAGCCGCCCCGTACCCATCGTTGGCGATCTCGAGGTCGGTACCGCAGACCCCCACCTCGACGACCTCGACCTCGACGGCAGTAGCCGGCTTGCCGTCCGCACCGGTGACCATGCCGGTGCCAGAAGGTTCAGCAATCGTTCCCAGCCGAACGCTGCCTGCGGTGCCGGGGGTGGTGATGATCGCCTTCACGGGCTGCCTCCAGATCGCGGCCGCAGATCACCGGAAGACTAGCGCTATTGGTCTGGGAGCAGGGTGATCCCGCGCAGGTTCAGCGGCCTCCGGATGACGAAGAAGACGGCCGTCCCTACCAGGGTGACCAGCAGGCGATCGAAGGCCCGATTCAGGATCGCGATCGCCGCGGCCACCGGCGTCGCCACCCCGAAGGCGACCAGAAGGAAGGTCATAGAGCCCTCGTAGGCACCGATCCCGCCCGGCAGGAGGCTGATTCCGCCGGCCAGGTGGGCGACGGCGTACACGAAGGCCACCTGGTACACCCCCAGGTTCACCCCCACGCTGCGGACGGTGAAGTAGAACATCGCGATCGCGATCAGGGCCGCCACCGGTCCCAGCAGGGCCGGTCCCAGGGTGGCCGGACGGCGGGCGATGAAGATCACGTCCCGGTGGAGTGACATCAGGTCGGCTGAGTAGCGTCGGATGAAGGGGACCCGCACCGCGAAGCGCATCACGAAGGTGAACGCCCTGGGCCAGAGCAGGATGGTCGAGATGCTGAGTATCCCCAGCAGGGCGACCACCACCGCCGCCTGGGCGCCGGGAAACTGACCGGCCCCGGGCACGGCGGCGGCGATCAGGCCGATCGGGTATAGCAGCTCCTGAACGACCACCGTGGCCGAGACCTCCCCCAGGTTGACCTTGGCGTGCTGGCGGAGAATGAAGGCCCGGCTGAGCTCTCCCAGGGGCAGGATCGCGGTCGGCTGCCCGGCAAGGTAAATGAGGATGGTCTCCACCGCCCCGTGGTCAAGCTTGAGCGGCTTCAGGAACAGGTGCCACTGGTATCCCTTGAGGAGGTAGTAGGCCAGTGAAAGGGCCAGCACGATCGGCAGGTAGCCGAGATGGAACCGGCTCAGCGCGCCCCCCAGCTCCCCGGGGTGAACGTACTCGACAAGCAGGCCCAGGATGGCCAGGCTGATCAGCGCCGGAAGTAGCCTCCGCAAGCTGGGAAAGCGCCGGGGATCGGCTGTGACTTTCATCATTCCAAATAGGAGAATACCGTTCGGGCGGCGTTTGGACCTCGTACGGACCGGAGCCCGGGGTGCGCGGCAGCTACGGGGCCGCTATAATCCGGGCACTTTGGCCGGGTCCAGCCTCGCGCGTCCTTAGAATACCCCAGTAAATGGCGCCCCTCCTCGAGGTCACCAATCTCAAAACCTACATCCGGCAGCGGAAGAGCGAGGTCCGCGCCGTTGACGGGGTCACCTTCTACATCGAGGCCGGTGAAACCCTGGGGCTGGTGGGCGAGTCCGGGTGCGGCAAGACCATGACCGGCATGTCGCTGATGGGTCTCCTGCCCACCGGAGGGTACATAGCCGGGGGCAGCGTTCGGCTCGGCGAGCGCGAACTGGTGGGTCTCAGCGAGAAGGAGATGCGCCGCGTCCGGGGCAACGACGTGGCCATGATCTTTCAGGACCCGATGACCTCCCTCAACCCCACCATGCAGATCGGCGTCCAGATCGCCGAGTCGGTGCGGATCCATCGCCACGCCAGCAAGGCCGAGGGGTTGAAGCGCGCCGAGGAGGTCCTCGGCTTGGTCGGCATGCCCCGACCCAAAGAGCGGCTCAAGGACTATCCCCACCAGCTCTCGGGCGGACTCCGGCAGCGGGTGATGATCGCCATGGCGCTCTCCTGTGATCCCAAGCTGCTGATCGCTGACGAGCCCACGACCGCCCTCGACGTGACCATCCAACTTCAGATCCTGGAACTGCTCTACGAGCTCAAGCAGCGTTTGGGAATGGCCGTCTTGCTGATCACCCACGACATGGGCGTGATCGCGGGCCGGGCCGACCGGGTCAACGTCATGTACGCCGGCAAGATCGTCGAGGCGGCGCCGACGGCTGATCTGTTCGAGTCGATGCGCCATCCCTACACAGAGGCCCTTCTGGCATCGATCCCGCGGCTGGACCAGGACTCGCGAGCGGTCCTGTACAGCATTCCCGGCCTTCCCCCGGACCTCTCCAATCCTCCGACCTGGTGCCGCTTCCAGCCCCGCTGCCGGTACGCCACGGCGCGCTGTCGAGAAGAGGAACCGGAGCTGAGCGGCGAGACCGTGGAACATACGTACGCCTGCTTCAACCCGGTCGGGAAGACGGGAGCGCACCGGGTGGCGGTGGCGGGGTGAACGTTACTTCCCGAGCGGGTACCGATTTCTAAAAGGGATGCCGTGACCACCTCCAGCGTCAGCGCGACCAGCCCCGAGGCTTCCGCCGGGAGCGAGGCGTTCCTGGAGGTGCGCCACCTAGTCAAGGAGTTCCCTGTCACCGCCGGGGCGGTCATGCAGCGCCGGATCGGCTCCGTCAAGGCAGTCTCAGACGTCTCCTTCTCCGTCGCCAAGGGCGAGACCTTCGGGCTGGTGGGCGAATCCGGCTGTGGCAAGACCACCATCGGAAGGCTGATCGTCGGGCTCGAGAAGCCCACCTCCGGGGAGATCTGGTTCGAGGGCCGGGCGATCTCCCAGCTCAAGGGGTCGGCCTACCGCCGTCAGCGCCGCGACCTGCAGCTGATGTTCCAGGACCCCTACGCCTCGCTGGATCCCCGGATGCGGGTGGGAACGATCATCCGGGAGCCGCTCACCGTGCAGAAGATCGGCACCCGCGAGGAGCAGGGCGCCCGGGTCCGCCAGCTGCTCCGCGAGGTGGGCCTCAGCCCCAAGTCGGTGGACCTTTACCCGCACGAGTTCTCGGGTGGCCAGCGTCAGCGCATTGGGCTGGCCCGGGCCCTGACCCTGAACCCCAAGCTGATCGTCGCCGACGAACCGGTCTCGGCGCTGGACGTATCGATCCGTTCCCAGATCCTCAACCTTATGAACGGACTCCAGGAGAGCCACGGGCTGACCTACGTCGTGATTTCCCACGACTTGTCGGTGGTGAAGTACCTCTCGGACCGCATCGGGGTCATGTACCTCGGCAAGCTGGTTGAGCTCGCCCCCAGCGCGGAGATCTACGCCCGTCCGGCCCATCCCTACACGATGGGCTTGATAAACGCCATACCCGAACCGGACCCCAAGCGCGAGCGCGCCAAGAACTTGGCCCCGGTGGTGGGCGAGCTCCCGTCGGCCTTGAATCCGCCCTCGGGATGCCGTTTCCGAACGCGCTGCCCCCGGGTGCAGGACATCTGTGCCACCGAGGAACCACCCCTGCGTTCATTCGGTCCCGAACACCTGGCGGCTTGCCACTTTCCGCTGCAGGCCCCGCTGGCGACCGGCTGATCGCACCGTCGGCGCTTGGATCGGGCCACCGGACCCGGAGCGGCTGAGTCGGCGCCAAACGACGCCACCCGTGCTAAGGGAGTTAGGTCGACCACTCCGGCGGGTCGATGGCGCTCAGCGTCGCTGGAGCCTGACCTCCAAGGCGTCGCGCATGGCGTCGCCGACGAAGTTGAAGGCCACCACGGTCAGCACAATCGCCAGCCCGGCCGGGTAAATCGTCCACCAGTACCCGCTGAAGATGTAGTTCAACCCCAGGTTCAACTCGCCGCCCCAGTTGGTGGCTGGGGCCGAAACTCCGAGACCCAGGTAGCTGAGCGTGGCGACCGCGATGATCGCGTCGGCTACCTGGAAGGTGGCGTTGACCACGATCGTCCCCACCGTGTTGGGAATGATGTGGCGGAAGAGCACCCGCCGGCTGCCGCCGCCCATGACCCGCACCGCCTGCACGTACTCGCGCACCCTCAGGCTCAGCGTTTCACCGCGCACCAGCCGGGCCGGGACCAACCAGGCGACCAGTCCGATGACGATGATCAACTCCAGGATCGAGGTCGTGAAGATGGCCCCCAGAACGATCAGGGCGAATAGGAAGGGGATGGCCAGCATGGCGTCGACGATGCGCATCATCACGGTGTCGATGATTCCGCCGGCGAGCCCCGAAGCAGCCCCCCAGACGACTCCGATCCCGATCGCGATCAGGGCGGCGGCGAATCCGATCTCGAGTGAACTCTGGCCGCCCAACATGATCCTGCCCAGCACGTCGTACCCGAGAGCGTCCGTGCCCAGGGGATGGGCCAGGGAGGGGGCGTGGTTGGCGATGTTGGGATTGTCGAAGACCTGTTGGGTTCGGTATATGAAGGGTCCGACGAAGCTGAACAGGGTGACGAAGATGATCATCCCCAGCCCCACGATCGCGAGCCGGTTCTCCAGGAAGACGGCCGCGATCATGCGCCACGCGGATCCGGAGTGGTACGCCTCGCCGCCTTCGGGAACGGCCCCTCCCGCACTTACGGCCGGCTCGGCCAGGATCGCTTCCGCAGAAAGCGGGCCTAGAGAGCTCATGTCACTGCTCCTCCAGCACGCACGGTCGGACCGGCCGGCCGGCGCAAAGAACTCATCAGGAGTACCTGATCCGGGGGTCGACCACGGCATAGAGGATGTCCGCGACCAGGTTGCCGATCACGGTGGCCAGGGCGACCACGACCACGACTCCGAGCAGCACCGGAAAGTCGTCGGCTTGGGCGGCCTGGTAAAACGCCAGTCCCATCCCGGGATAGTTGAAGACCGACTCAGTGACCACCGCGCCGCTCAGGATCCCCCCCAGCGAGAGTCCGATCAGGGTGATCACCGGGATCAGAGCGTTGCGGAGGATGTGCCTGAACAGCACCGCGCGGTTGGACACCCCCTTCGCCCGCGCGGTTCGGACGTAGTCCTGGATGCTCTGCTCCAGCATCGAACTGCGCATGTAACGGCTGAAGAGCGCCAGGGTAACTAGGCTCAGCGTGGCCACCGGCAAAACCATCCCGTTCAGTTGCGAGAAGAGGCTGGTCTGGTCCTGCGGCGCGGCCGAGGGGAACCAGCCAAGGTCGCCGCTGAAGAAGATGATCAGCAGCAGTCCGAGCCAGAAGGTGGGCATCGAGTAGAAGATGAACGAGAAACCGGTCATCACGTAGTCGTCGGGCCGGTTGCGTCGCACCGCTTGCAGGATCCCGAGCGGCACCGCCAGGAGGACCGCCACCACCAGCGAGGTGCCGACCAAGAAGAGAGTCTTGGGAATCCTCTGCGCCAGGAGTGTCATAACCGTCTCGTTCTGCTTGTAGGAGTAGCCCAGGTTGAGCTGGACCAGATGCGAGACCCAAACCCCGTACTGGACCCAGAGCGGTTGATCGAAACCGAACTGCTTGGTCAGCTGGGCCACTGCCTGGGGACTGGCCCGGATCCCGAGGATGGCCCGAACCGGGCTACCCGGGAGGAGGTGGAGAAGGATGAAGGTGATGATCGTCACCCCGACCAGCACGATCAAGGCCTGCCCAACCCTGCGAATGAGGTAACCGATCACTCGAGCCTTGCTCCCCTAAATCCTCTTTCAGCTTCTGTCGAGCCGGCCAGGATGGCGCAGGCCAAAGCGGCCGGGGCTAGCGAGTCGGGCGGCCGCGGCCCCCGTAGGGACCGCGGCCGCCATGTCAGTCGATCTTAGGTCAGCCCCCCGTGTACGTGTACATCTGGGGATAGATCTCGTCGTAGACGCCCTGAGGCACGAAACCCTTGAGCTTGGTTCGGTACATGGTCAGCTGGTAGGGCTGGTTTGGCATCCAAACCACCGGCAACTGCTCGGCCAGGTAGTTCTCGTACTTGAAGAGCGCGGCGGTCTCGGCGCTTGCCGAACTGGCGACGTGAGTCGCCTGAATGTTGGCGTCATTGGTCGCGTTGCTGTAGTCGCCGCCGTTGCTTGACGCGCCGGTAGCGAACAGCTCGCCGCCGGTCGGGTAGTAGTCAGGTGAGAACACCCAACCGCCACCCCAGGTGGCCAGGTCCCATGTGCTGCACGGCTTGGCCGTGGTGCAGCCGGCGAATACGGTGCTGAGGACCTGCGAGAAAGGAGCTTGGGAGAGCGTGAGCGAGATCCCAGCCACCGACTTCATGGTCGACTGCATGGCGTCGATCATGTTGGCCAGCGGCGTCGCGCCGCTCTCGTAGAGGAGGCTGAAGGCAAGCTGTTGGCCAGCCTTGATCCCCTTGCCACAGTCGCCCGTCGCGGTACCCGGCTTGGCACAGGAGCTGATGCCACCGGGCACCACTGTCCAGCCGTTGTCCTTGAGCAGGCTCACCGCCTTGGTGGGGTCGTACGGATAGACCTGACCGCCCGACTCCAAGGGGCTCGCGTCAGGGTTGCCGGGAGGATAGACCGGCACCGGGCCGTTGTTGGGCGTTCCGGTCCCATCCAGGAAGACGGAACTGTACTGCTTCTGGTTGACCAGCGACTGGTACGCCTGGCGGAAGTACAGCTGGGAGAAGATCGGCCCACTGGTGGGGTTGGTGAAGTTGTACGGGAAGTAGACGATCCCGAAGTCGTTCCACGCCGAGTAGCTGTATCCCTGCGCCTCCAGGGCTGACTTGCGAGACAGGTCCTGGGTCGGGATGTAGCCGATCGTCAGCGCCCCCGAGGAGAGCGCATTGAACTCGGCCGTGTCAGTCGTGTAGGGCTCCAGTTCGAAGGCCGAGATGGTCGGCTTAGGCGATCCCGAGTAGTTCTTATTGGGAACCAGCTTGACGAATCCCGAGGACGTGAACTGGTTGAGGACGAAGGGTCCGTCGACCACCTGCCAGAGCGGGTTGGTGGCGTAGGTCCCCGTGTCCTGCGACTGCAAGTTGAGGTATTGGGCCACCGCCAGGGCACCACTCGTCGCGGTGCCTGGGTTCTTGGGAATGTAGGAGCCGGTCGGCAGCCCGTCCGACGCCGGGGCCAGCATGCGGGTCTCTGCGGAAGCGTCCGCTGTGCCCACGGGGGCGCTGGCCGAGGTCTTGTCCCAAGAAGCTGAGGGCATCGGGTAGATCTGGCTCAACTCGTTGTAGGTGTACCAGGTCGGGTTGTAGGAGGCATTGAGGTGAAAGACCAGGCTGTAAGTGCCGGTCGCCTGGTAGCTCACCACGTTCTGGGGGAAGCCCCCGGCCACCTCAGCTCCCCAGCCGGGTCCTGGAGCGGTCGAGGAACCCACGGTGGGAGAGGCCGGGTCGGTCGCCGCGCTGAGCAGGTTCATCCAGAGGATGACGTCACGCGAAGTGATCGGCTTCCCGTTGGACCAGACCCAGTGCTTCATCGTGATCGTGACCGTCTTGTTGTTGTTGCTGAAGGTGGGCGGGTTGGCGACGCTCAACGAGTCGTTGATTGTCGGCTCCCCGTTATTGCCGAACCAGTACAGCGGCAAATACATCATCTGCGAGAAGTCGGAGAGGTTGGTGACGCTGAAATAGGAGCCGCTCGCCAGCGGCAGGATGTAGTTCGGGGGTGCGGCCGGCCCTTCGGCGAAGGTCACGACCGCGGCGCTCCCCTTGGTAGCTGGGGTGCTTCCGCAGGCCGCGATGAAGAGAGCGGCCATCACGACCACCCCCGCCAGACGACCCACCGATAGCTTCGAAATGCTTCTCACGAGTCTGATTTCCCTCCTGTGTCGGATGTCTTCACTGTCGTCGGGTAGACGCCACAGGCCTCTGACCCACGTAGTGGTGCCATATTAGGGGGCAAAGACGAGCGGGGTCATCCCCCAACAGGGTGATTCTCGCCCCCCCGGAGTTGAACCGCCGATGGGAGAATCCCTCCCTTCCAGGCCCGCAGCACCGCTCCGGCCCGGTCGCTGGCGCCGAGCTTGGCGAGGATGTGACTGACGTGGGATTTGACCGTCTGCTCGCTCAAAAACAGGCTGGCGGCGATCTCCCGATTGGTCATCTCGCCAGCCATGCAGGCGAGCACCTCCAGCTCCCGGCGGCTCATTACCGGCGGCGAGGCGGGCTCGGCCTCGGGTAGCTCAAGAAGCGACTCTCCGCCGGCCACCCGCCGGATGGCATCGGTGAGCTCGGCGCGTTCGACATCCTTAAGCAAGTAGCCGACCGCGCCGGCCCGGAAGCTGGGGACCACATAGTTCTCGTGGCCGAAGGTGGTCAGCATCACGACCTTGGTCTGGGGTCTCTGGCGCATGATCTCCCGGAGTGCCCCAATGCCGTCCAGCCCGGGCATCTGCACGTCCATCAGCACCACGTCCGGACCGGTAGCCAAGGTCCGGAGCACCGCCTCGTCCCCGTCACCGGCGTCGCCCACCACCTCCAGGTCAGACTCCGCAGCCAGCATGGCGCAGAGGCCCTGGCGGACGACCCCGTGGTCGTCGGCGACCAGCACCCGGATCACGGGGTGACCCGGCCCAACCGAGACTCGGAGCAGGGCACCTGGAGGACCACCTGGGTCCCCTGGGCGCTGCTGCTGGTGACCTCGAGGGTGCCGCTGCAGATGGCGGCGCGCTCGCGCATCGAGATGATTCCGAACCCTTCGGGCCGGAGAATCCCCTCCGGATCGAAGCCCTGGCCGTTGTCGGCGATGGTGACCCGGAGGTCCTCTCCGACCCGGCTCAGGTCGACGCTGACCTCGCTCGGTCGCCCGTGGCGGGCCGCGTTGGTGAGGGCCTCCTGGATGATCCGAAAGATGGCCACCTCAAGACGGGCGGGCAGGGCGCGACCCTTCATCCCCCGCTGCTTCAGCCCGGTCTTGATCCCGGTTCGCTCCTGAAGCCGCCCCAGTTCCTCCTTGATGGCCCCGGCCAGCCCGGCCCGCTCCAGGCCCTCGGGGCGGAGGTCCCAAACTGAGCGGCGCGCCTCGTGGAGGCTGGATCGGGCCAATTCTGTCGCCTGCTCAACGGCGGTTTGGGCGCGATGGGGGTCCATGCCCATCCAGGCGTCGGCGGCCTGGAGCTGGACCAGGATCCCGGCCAGCCCCTGGGCGAGGGTGTCGTGGATCTCGCGGGCGATGCGGTTGCGCTCGTTCAGGGTCGCCATCTCCTGGGTGTCCGCGAAGAGCTGGGCGTTGCGCAGGGCCAGGGCGAGCTGACCGCCGACCACCTCGAGCATCTCAATCTGGCGCTGGCCGGGAACCTGTTCCTGGCGCAGGACGAGATAGCCGACCCCGGTTCCTGTGACCTGGAGAGGAACGACGACCAGGTCATCCACCTGGACCGGACCCGCCGGCGACTGCTCCGACTGCTGCAGCGCCGACATCAGTCCGGGTCCCACCTCGGCGGCGGGATCGTCCGGGCCAGACCGACCGACCAGACGGATCCCCTGGGCGGCGGTGCCGTCGAGCAGGTAGACCGAGACCTCGCTTACCCGCCACAGCTGCCGGAGCTGGGCGGCGGCGGCGGTGGCCACGTCGGCCAGCACCAGCGAGCGGCTGAGGTCGGCGCTCACCGAGTTGAGGGTGGCCAGCTCATCGTTGCGCTGACGGAGCTCGAGGGTGCGTGCCTCGACCCGCTCCTCCAGGTGGCGCTGGGACGCGTCGATGATCTGATGCTGACCCGAGAGGCGTTGGCGCATGCCCTCCAGGGCCATCTCCAAGGTGCCGATCTCGTCGCCCGGTCCGGGCGTGGCCGGCACCGGGGTGTCCAAGTCTCCGGCCGCGATCCGGCGCGAGGCGGCGGTCAGGTTGGAAAGGGGGTGGAGCAGACGTCGGCTCAGAATGTCGGTCAAAACCGCGACCAGAACGGCCAGCACGATCAGGAAGAGCAGCAGTAAGGCGGTGACCCCAACCAGCCCGTGGGTGATCGTCTGCGAGAAGCCGACCACGCTCCCATCGATACCGGATACCGGGATGCCGACCCCTAGGCTCCACTGGCTTGCCGGCAGGGGGCTGAAGAACACCGCCACCGCCTCGCCACCGACATTGATCGTCCTCTGACCGGAGAGGCCACGGGTCATGCTGGTGCCCACCGGGAGCCAAGGACTCGTCTTGGCGAGCAGGTCGAGGGGAGTACCGCGGGCGGGGCTGGGCACGCTGCCCAGATCAGCCTGCCCGCTGGGCGAGTAGCTGAGCAGGGTTCCGTCGCTACTGACCAGGAAGCCGTAGCCGCCCTCGGCGTGTCCGGGGGACCGGGTCAGGAAGTGGCTGACCAGGTTCTGGACAGTGATGTTGGCGCCCACCGAGAAGGCGATCCCGTTGGCGGAGAGAGTCTCGGTCGCCACCGTCACGGTCGGACCCCCGGCGGCCGGGTTGTTGTAGACCGGGGTCCAGACCACCGATTGGGCGACCTGGGGCAGCAGCGAGCGCCAGCGGGGGCTCTCGAGCGCGGCCGCCTCCCGGCTGACGCCCGACTGGTAGGCGCTGGTGGGGGGCGAGAGCTCGCCCTGGCTGGCCTTCTGAGCGCTGGGAATCGCCGAGGCGGGGGCGACCGCCACCAGGCCGCTCCCGGGGAGCTGGACCCAGACGTCGGCGACCTCCGGGTGCTGCTGGTAGACCAGCGCCAGCTCACTGCCCAGCGACTGCAGGGCGAGCACCTCCGGGCCAGGCTGGGATGCGTGCGCCCCGGGACCGTACAGGGCTATGTCCGAACCCGGCTGGGGCAGGCTGGGCGGCTGCACCAGCCGCTGGCCGGTCGCCTGGCTCAGGAGCGCCACCTCGTCCTGAACCGACTCCAACTCGTTGTTGATCACCTGCGCCTTGCTGTTGACCAGGTCCTGGAGGTGAACTCCCTGGCTCGCCTCGAGCTGGCTGTTGGCGGTCTGGAGGGCGCCGCTATTCAGTCCGGAGAGCGCGGCCAACCCAGCCAGGCTGAAGATGGCCAGGGGAATCACCGAGACCGCCAGCATGGCGACCAGGATTCGCCGCCGGACGCTGAGCCGGTGCCAGCGGACGATTCGGCCCGAGAGCCGCCGGAGCCAGGCGGAGAGCGCCCGGACCGGCCGGGCGGTTAGTCGTGACATGGCCTACTCGGAACTTGGACGATGGACCGAGGCGCCCATGGTACACGCTCCTTTAATCATCCCCGGACGGCCTTTCAGAGGGTACGCCCGCGCCGGGCCATCAGTTACACCTAGGGGATGTCCGCCGCTGCCCGCGCCGCACCCATCGGCCGGGTCCTGGTTGCCCCCAACGCCTTCAAGGGCTCGCTCACTGCCCGAGAAGCCGCCGCCGCGATCAAGGAAGCGGTGGTGGCAGCCTGGCCGGGCATCGATTGCCGTGCCCTTCCCCTGGCTGACGGCGGAGACGGGTTCCTGGACGCAATCGTGGGGCCTTCGGGCGGAGAGCAGCTCGTCTCATTGGTCTCTGGTCCCCTGCTGGAGCCGGTCCCGGCCCGAGTCGGCTGGCCCGAGGCCGGCCCGAAAACGGCGGTCATTGAGTTGGCCCAGGTCTGCGGGATCAGACTGGTGGAGAGTCCCAGCCCAGAAACCGCCGGGATGGCGACCACCCGGGGGCTGGGCGAACTGCTGCTGGCGACCATCGACCGCGGGGCCGAGCGGGTCCTGGTCGGTCTCGGGGGCAGCGCCTCCAGCGACGGGGGGGCGGGTCTGGCCCAGGCCCTCGGTTTCCAACTCCTGGACCGGCACGGTGATCCGATCAGACCCGGCGGTCTGGGCCTGCGGGCGCTGGAGCGCATCGTGGCCACTCCGATTCCACCCCGGCTGCGGGGGCTCGAGGTGGTGGCCGCCTGCGATGTCCGGAGCCCGCTTCTAGGCCCGCTCGGGGCGGCAGCCGTCTTCGGCCCTCAGAAGGGAGCCGACCCGGAGACCGCTCACGAGCTTGAGCAGGGGCTCGGCCGACTGGCTCAGATCGTTGCCCGGGACCTGATCCGGCCGCCCAACCCGGCCCAGCCGGGCATGGGGGCTGCGGGGGGCACTGCCTTCGGGCTGGCAGCATTCTGCGCGGCCCGGCTGGAGTCCGGGGTCGAGCTGGTGGCCGACTGGGTCGGACTCGACCGGGAGCTCGCCGGGGCCGACCTGGTCATCACCGGGGAGGGACGCTTCGACGCCGCCAGTCTGGAGGGCAAGGTCACCGGAGAGGTCCTCCGGCGGAGCTCCCGCCATCACATCGCCTGCGTCGTGATCACCGGCAGCGCCGAGCCGGCAGCGGTCGCCGCCGCTCAGCGGCTGGGCGGACGGATCGCCCTGATCGCCGGCGAGCCGGCCCCCGATCTCAGGCGGAGCCGGGCGCAGGCCCACCTCAAGGCGGCAACCAAGCGGTTCTGCCAGGAGTTCGGACGTCCGCTGCGGGACTGACCCTGGCCCGGCCCGAAGCCGCGGTCAGTAGACCGGCGTACCCCACTCCCGGTACTTCTCTATCTCACCGCGGACCAGCCGGAAGTAGAGCTCGTCGAGCTGGCGCGCGAACGGACCCGGTTTCCCGTCCCCTACCTTGCGGTGGTCGATCTCGACCACCGAGGAGATCTGCGCCCCGGTGCCGCAGAGGATCACCTCGTCCGCGATGTAGAGCTCGGTGCGGTCGATCGGCCGCTCCACCACCGGGAGGCCGAGGTCCTCGCTCCAGAGCTGCATCAGGGTGGCCCGCGTGATCCCCTCCAGAATGTTGTCAGACACCCCTGGAGTGATCAGGGTCCCCTTGCGGATGATGAAGAGGTTCTCTGCGGAGCCCTCGCAGACGTGGCCGTCCTGGCCCAGCACGATGGCTTCGTCTAGGCCGTTGGCGGCCGCCTCGCTCTTGGCCAGCGCCGAGTTCACGTAGGTGCCGCTGATCTTGGCTCGGGCGGGCGCCGCGTTATCGTCGATCCGGCGCCAGCTGGAGACCATGCAACGCAGACCGCGGCTGCGGTCGAGGTACTCGCCGTAAGGCTGCGCGTAGATCAGGAATCCGTCCTCGAGATCATGCAGCCGGACCCCGATCTCTTCTGACGCCTTGTAGACCAAGGGGCGAACATAGGTGTCGCTGCGGAACTGATTCCGGCGCAGAAGCGCGATCGTCAATTCGGTCAGCTCCTGGGCGGAGTAGGGCAGCGCCATCTGGAGGATGGAGGCCGACTGCCGGAGCCGCTCAAAGTGCTCGACCACCCGGAAGAGGTAGAGCTGCTCGTGGCTCTCGTTCCAGTACCCGCGGATACCCTCGAAGCAAGCCGTGCCGTAGTGGAGGGCGTGGGTCATCAGGCCCAGGCGCGAGTCGCTATAGCGCCGCTGCTCGCCCTGGAAGAACACCCAGGCCTGCTCCTGATCGAAGCCTGCACGGATGGGCGCCCGACCGCTGACCGGCTCCGAGTCGAGGACCACTTGAGCTGATTCGCGGGGCGGGTCCTGAGCAGTGATGGCACCCTCCTTCAGCACCAGCGGAGCGGTTCGGCTCTGCGCGCCGAAAGTATACGGCGCGATTTCGGACCCCCTTCGCGCCGACCCCCGGCCCAGGGCCGGACCAGAGCGGGGCCGGTGATACGATCCCGGCCAGTCATGCGAACGCCAAGGGTCGGATCTGGCGTGACGCGCTGGCTGACTCCTGGTCTCCACGTCAAGCGTTGGGTGGGGGTCACCATCGTCGCGATCGTGGGGATCGGGCTCGGCATCAGCTACGCCCTCCGCGACTTCTACCAGAGCGCCCGGCTGCCCGCCTTCACCTACAACCTGACCCTGCAGTTCTGGCCCCGCTGGGTGCGGGCCCTGATCTTTCTCGGGATCGGACTCTTCCTGCTCTCGCTGGGGATGTACAAGCTGACCCGCTCCCTGCTGAGTCCCTTCGTGCCGGGCGGCGACAAGGCCCTGGTCGAGCGGCTCTATGACTTTCGCCGGCTCCAGCGCGGGCCGCGGATCGTCGCCGTAGGGGGCGGCACCGGGCTCTCCACCCTGCTCCGAGGCATCAAGCGCCACAGTGGCAACGTGACCGCCCTGGTCACCGTCGCCGACGACGGCGGGAGCTCGGGGCGGCTTCGGGCTGAGTACAAGGTGCTACCTCCCGGCGACTTCCGGCAGTGCCTGACCGCGCTGGCTGACGTCGAGCCCTTGATGACCGAGCTGTTCCAGTACCGCTTCAAGGAGGGCTCGCTCAGCGGTCACTCATTCGGCAACCTCTTCATCATGGCCATGAGCGACATCACCGGAGACTTCGAGCACGCCCTGCGCGAGTCGGGCCGAGTGCTGGCGGTTCGGGGCCAGATCGTGCCCACCACCCTGGAGACGGTCACTCTCTGCGCCATCGCCGGAGAAGAGGTCCTGGTGGGCGAGTCCCGGGTCCCGACCGGAAGGGAGCCGATCCAGCGCGTCTTTCTGGTTCCCGAGCATCCGCGGCTCAATCCCGAGGCCCAGCTCGCGATCATGAACGCCGAGATGGTCCTGATCGGCCCGGGGAGTCTCTACACCAGCCTGCTGCCCAACCTGCTGGTGGACGGGATGATCGAGGCCCTCCGCTCGACCCCGGCGATCAAGGTCTACGTGTGCAACGTCGCGACCCAACCCGGCGAGACCACCGGCTACGCGGTCCACGACCACGTCGAGACCCTGGAACGGTACGTGGGCAGTGGCCTCTTCGACTACGTGGTGGCGAATAGCAACTTGACCCTGCCCCTCTCATCGGCGGCCCAGACGGCCGGCGTGCACCGGGTCACCTTCGACCGCAGCCGCGCTGCCGGCCACGGCCGGAACGCCAAGTACGTGCTCGGCGACCTGGTCTCCCCGTCGATCACCACTCACCATGATCCCGACAAGCTGGCGCGGCTTTTGATGAAGCGGATCTGGTCTCGGATTTGACCGCTGCCGGCACCCACCCCGCTCTCCTCGCCCGTGCTGGGGAACGGAGTGGAACTGGGAGCGGTCGACCGCGGCGACCCGGGCTGGATCCGGAAGGTAGGGCTAAGACGAGCGCGAGACCGACGCCTTGAGGGGGCTAGCCGTTCCTCCCCTCCTGGCCGCGCTGCGCTGGCGGCTGGGCGCAAGCGCAGCGCTCATGGCGGTCGCCGTCTTGGCCGTGTTCACGGCTGCCGCCGGACCGCTCTTTCTGGCCACCGCGGACACTGAGGTGCTCCGCTCCCAGCTGACTAGCGCCGGCGTCGCCCAGACCACCGTGACGGTGGCCACCCAGGACGCCAACGGGTCGCTTAGGACGGTCCGGGCGATGGCCGGCGCGGCCCGCCGGGAGGGACTTCGACAGTGGTTTGGAGCCCCGGTTTACTCCGAGGAGTACGGCATGAAGTTTCGCGGCGACTTCGGCGATGTGGCCTTCCGAACGGGAGTCTGCCAGCACCTCCAATTCATCAGCGGCCGCTGCCCCAGCCGACCGGACCAGATCGCGATGACCGCGAGGGACGCGCAGGTTCTCGGGCTCCGGGTGGGAAGTCATCTGACCGTCCCCGGGGTCGGCGGTCTCGTCGTGTCGGGCATCACCAAGGTGGGCGACATCGGTGCCCCGTATTGGCTGGGCACGGACTTCTTCCAGTTCGCCCCCCGGGTCGGCAAGGCGCCCCCCAGCCTGGATTCCTTCTTTACCCCGGAGCTGAGTCTGACCGGGGTCGAAACGGTGTCTACGGCGCAGTTCCCCTTGGTCATATCCCGCACCCTGCCCAGCTCGGCCCCGGCGCTGCAGCACTCTGTGGCCCAATTCAACTATCTGGTCCGCACCAGGTATGACCTGACCGCCACCACCCAGCTCGGCAAGGCTGTGACCAGCTACTACGCCCAGGCCAGCTCGGTGGCCGCCATCGTCGGCGTCGTCGCCCTCCAGCTGCTGCTCCTGACTCTCTTCGTGCTCTACGTGCTGGTCGCCCGGACCGCGCTTGCTCGACGATCGGAGGTGGCTCTGGCCAAGCTCCGGGGAGCCACCCTTCCGTCCTTGCTGGTCATGGGCGTGGCCGAGCCGGCGCTGATTCTGCTGCTGGCCCTTCCGATCGGGCTGGTGGGCGCCTTCCTGGCTATGGAGCTGGCCTCCCCGCTCGCCCTCGCGGGCGCCCCCGTCCCGTTCTCTCCCCTGGCCGTCCTGGCCGCACTGGCGGCGTTCGCGAGCGGGATCGTCGCCACCGTGGCGGGATCGCGGAGGTTGCTGGTGCGGCCCCTCATCGACGAGCTGCGGGCTGCCGAGGACCGGCCCTCCGCGGTCGCTCGCGCCGCCTGGGAGGGAGCTGCGCTGGCCCTGGCGGGCGCCGGCCTGCTCGAGCTGGCCACGGCGGGAGTCCTCAGCGGCGACCATCCCAATCCGATCGCCCTCTTCGCCCCGGGGTTGATCGCGATCGGAGTCGCGGTGCCCGGCACCCGGCTGCTGCCGGTCGCCTGCGCCTACCTGGTGCGCCGGACCCGGTACTCGCGGCACTTGGCGGCGGGCCTCGCCGTGCGCCAGGTGATCCGACGCCCGGCCGCCCTCCGGCAGGTGCTGATCCTGACCGTGGCGGTCGGGCTGTCGGCGTTCGCCGTCATCGGGTGGTCGGTGGCCGGCACCAACCGGACGCTGCGCGCCGAGTTCGACCTTGGGGCCGCCAAGGTGGTTCAGGTGACTGTGCCCTCCTCGGTCAACCTGGTGACCGCCGTTCGCCGCGCCGACCCCTCGGGGCGCTACGCGATGGCGGTGATGGAGTCGCACTACTCCGGCCTGAACCTGCTCGCGGTTGATCCCACGAGATTGGCCCAAGTCCCCTTCTGGCCGAGCACGGTCAGTCGCACCCGGCTCAGTGCGATCGTGAAGTGGCTGCAGCCCAGCCAGCGGCCCCCCCTGGTGCTGACCGGCGACGAAATTCGGGCCACGGTGGCGATGAGCCCGCCGGTCTCGCCACCCCCCGACCTCCAGATGAATCTGATCGACAGCGCGGGCAACGTCCAGGTGGCTGACTTCGGCTATCTGACGCCGGGAACTCACACCTACCACTCCGGGCTTCCGCCCGACTGCGCCGGTGGCTGCCGGGTCACCTCGCTGGCCCCGGTCTGGTATCCCGGACTGAGCTCAGCCACGTCGGCCACCTACTCGGTCACGCTCTCCGCCCTGGCGGTCCACCAGGGTTCGAGCTGGCGCGCGCTCAACGCACGGGTATACGACACCGGCTACTGGGTCACCAACTCTGGGGGAAGTGGTGCAGCCAGCCTGGTCGGCAACGGCCAGGCACTGACCCTCAGCGTCACCGACAACCTGACCGAGGATCAGTCACCGGACGCGGTCCCGGCGCCACTTCCGGCCACCCTGCACGGGGTCGCCACCGAGGGCAGTCAGACCAGCGATCCCGTCCGCAACTCGGTCCTGGATTTTGACGGGACGCCCCTCACCGTCAACACCACTCCCCAGGTGGTGGCCCTGCCCAACCTGGGCTCGGTCGGGTACCTGCTCAGCCTGCCGACCGCGCTCGACGCGGAGGTGGGCACCCCGATCGCGACCCGAAGCTATGTGTGGTTTAGCAGCCGCGCTCCCCAGCGAGTGATGCGCAGCCTGGTCGCCCAAGGCCTGCGCGTGGACCGGGTCCAGACCCCGGCCGCAGCGGTCGCCAGGTACAACTCGGGTGGGCTGGGACTGGGGTATCAGTTCTTCGTCTTCGCGGCGGGAGCGGCGGCCGCCCTGGCGGTGGCGACCACCGTCCTCTCCTTCTTCCTGAGCGCCAGACGGCGCAGCTTCGAGCTGGCCGTGATGCGGGCCCTCGGAGTGCCCACCCCGGCGCTCTGGCGGTCTTTGGTCGCGGAGCAAGCCTGGGTGCTGGTGCCCGGGGTGCTGCTGGGGATCGTGGCCGCGGTCGGGGCCGCCCTGGTGGCTCTCCCGGCGATCCCGGAGTTCGGCTCCAACATCGGCCAGCCCCCGCTCCAGCTCGCCCTCCCGGTCTTGCCTCTGGTCGCCCTGGGGCTGGTGCTTGTGGTCCTCTTGGCCGCGGCCGCAGTCGCGGCCGCGGCGGCTGCGGTCGGGGACGTCGACTTGGGCCGGCTGCGAATGGAGTTCCGATGAGCCTGGCAACCGCGCCGCACCGGGGACTGGGACTGGAGGTGCACTGCCAGAGGGTGGTACTCCTGTATCCCAGCGACGAGGGCGACGTGGCTGCGCTCCGGGGCATCGACTTGGACATCGAACCCGGGGAGGCGCTGGCCATCCTGGGACCGTCCGGGTCAGGTAAGTCGAGCCTGCTTGCGCTCCTGGCCGGGCTGATCAAGCCCTCCTCGGGGCGGGTCCGTCTGGGAGATCGTGACCTCGGTCAGATGACCGGGAGGGAGTTGGCCCGAATGCATGCCAGCAGCGTCAGCCTGGTGCTCCAGGACCCGACCCGGAATCTCCTCCCCTACGCCTCCGCGATCCAGAACGTGGAGTTCGCCCAACGGCTGGGAAAGGCCCGGGCCGGCACCCAGGTCCGCCCCGCCCGACAGCTCCTGGAGCAGCTCGGCCTCTCCGAGCTGGGAAGCCGGGCTGTCGCCTCGCTTTCCGGGGGTGAGCAGCAGCGGGTGGCGATCGCCGCCAGCATCTCCCTGGGACCCGAGCTGCTGCTCGTCGACGAGCCGACCAACCAGCTCGACGGCGACAACCGAGACGTGGTCTTGGAACTGCTCCTGGGCGTGAACCGGGAGCTGGGCACGACCCTGGTCTGCGTCACCCATGACCAGGCGGTGGCGGACGCGTTGCCGCGGACGGTGAACATCCGAGACGGGCTGGTCGGGGCCGAGGGGAGACTGGGGCAGACCTATGCGGTGGTCAGCCGGGAAGGGACGATCGATCTGCCGCCGGACGTCCTCGAGGTGCTCCCCCCGGGGACCCTGGTCAAGGTCGTCCGCCGCGGCCAGGGAGCCGAGCTGATCAACCGCGACCTCGACGAGAGCGGCGAGACGGTCAGCCTCTGAGCGGGGTGGATCAGTCCGGGTCGGGGGCAGGCCGGCCGTCGATCAGCCGCAGGCAGCGGTCGCAGGCGTCGACCACCTCCTGGTCGTGAGAGGCCACAATCACGATCCGCCCGCGGCTGGCATGCTCGCGCAGAAGCCCGAGCACCAGGTGGCGCGCCTCGGCGGCGAGCTCGGAAGTGGGTTCGTCGGCGATCAACAGCTCGGGGTCCGCAGCCAGTGCCCGGGCTACGCCCACCCGCTGCCGCTGCCCCCCCGAGAGGTCCTCGCAGAGGTGCTCCGCGACTTCGTCGAGCCCGACCGCGTGCAGCGCCGCCCGGGTGCGCGCCTCGGCCTCGGCGGCCGGCAGTCGCCGGGCCTGGAGAGGCAAGGCGACGTTCTCGGCGGCGGTCAGGATAGAGACCAAGCCGTGGTTCTGAAGGATGATCCCGACCGGCTCGGATCGCGGCGAGACCGGACGCCCGTCGAGCAGAACCCGGCCGCGGTCGGGAGCCTGGAGTCCGGCCAGGACCATCATCAACGTGGTCTTCCCCGACCCCGACGGTCCGGTCACCCCCACCACCTCCCCGGCCTGGGCGAGCAGGCCGACCCGGTCCAGGATTGTCCGCGGTCCGATCGAGACCACCACGTCCTCGGCCCGAATCTCGCTGATCATGGGGACCCGCGAGGGCGGGACCACCCCGCATGCGGGGTTGTGACCGGGGCCCTCCCCGCCTTGCCGGCGAGGCACCCTCCGCGGCGACCGTTCACCCGGCGGTCCCCACCTTGCCCAGCAACTGATCCGCCCCGAGCAGATTGGCGGGCAGCGCCAGGGTCCGCCGGTCAGGCGGGGCGAGCGCCTCATTGACCAGCTCCTCCAGCAATGCTGGAAAGGTGACCCCGGTGGCAGCCCAGAGGTAGAAGGCGAGCGAGCCGGGAATGGTGTTCACCTCGTTCAGGAAGAGCTCGCCTGACGGGGAGAGCAGGAAGTCGACCCGGGCGGTGCCGCCGCAGCCGAGCAGGTCGAAGGCGGCAACCGCGAGTCGCTGCACCTCTTCCCGGGCGGCCTCGGGTATGTCGGCCGGAAGTTCGCGGCGGGGGTCGGCGGAATCCCCCTTGGGACCGCCAGAGTGCTTCCCCGGCCCCGCTCCCAACTCCGTCTTGCCCGAGGGCGCGTACTTGTCGGCGTAGCTGAGCAGCCCCTGGCTCCGAAACGGGCGCTCCACCGCGGAGACCCGCGGCTCCTGGCGCTTGACGGCGCAGTTGAGGTCCCGGGCGGCGGCCAACTCCGGCTCCAGCACCAGCTGGCTGTCGTACTCCAGGGCCACCCGGACGGCTTGCTCGAGCTCCCCCGAGTCGCGGGCGAGGCCAACCCCGATGCTGGAGCCGCCCCGGTTGGGCTTGACCACCAGGGGGTAACCCAGTTCGCCCCCCGCGATCCGGGCCTCCGCGATTCCGGTCGCCGCTCTGCCCGGCAGCACGGGCAGCCCAGCCGCCTGGAAGACGAGCTTGGAGCGGAGCTTGTCCATCGCCAGAGCGGAACTGAGGGTGTCCCCGCCCACCTGCGGGATGCGGGCCATGGCGGCCAGTCCGGCCAGGGTGCCGTCCTCGCCGAACGTTCCGTGCAGGATCGGGAAGAGCACGTCCACGGCCAGCTCCCGCGGTCGCGAGAGCCGGCTCCAGCTCCCCGCCCGGAGGCGGCCGGTGGCCAGGTCGAGCAGCACCGGCTCGCCCGCCTCGGGAAGGCGTGCCCGGAAACTCGACAGCTCGGCGAAGCTGGGGTCGGTGATCCAGCTTCCCGACTTGGTGATGTAGATGGGAACCACCTGGGCGCCCAGCTCGGCCAGGATGGGCATCGCCTGGCAGGCGGTGATGACGCTGATCTCGTGCTCTACCGACCGGGAGCCGAAGGCAACGGCCACCGATAGCCCCTGCAGGCTCACCCTGCCTCCAGGAAGGAGTCCGGGAGGTCGTTCTCGAAGAGCACGACGCTGCCCGGGCCAGCGACCTCAGGGAGGCGGAGCTGAGCGGCGCCGAGATCGGCCGCCACGGTCACCTGAGCGTCCGGGAAGCCCGCCTCGCGGAGTCCGGTCGCCACCGCCCCCGACTGCACCCGCCCGACCAGGATCACGTGGGTGCAGACCGCGGCTGCCTGCCTACCCAGCTCCCCCATGCTCTTCTCCTGCAACGGCCCGAGCTCGATGAAGCCGGGCGTCACCAGCACCCGACGCTGCCCCGGCAGGTCGGCCAGGAGGCGCAGCGCCGCGGCGGCGCCTTCCGGGTTCGAATTGTAGGCGTCGTCGATGATGGTGATCCCGTTGACCCGGCTCACCTGGAGCCGGTGGGGAGGCCCCTCCAGCGCGGCGGAGCGCTCCGCCAGGGTGGCCGCCGGCACACCCAACTCGAACGCCGCCGCCCAGGCGCAGACCAGATCGTCCAGGATCGGCTCCCCGTGGACGGGAACGCTCAACCCCAGGTCTTCCCCGCCGGAACCGCGCAGGCGCAGCTGGGAGCCTTCGGGACTGACCTGAATCCCCTCGGCCCACCAGCGATCCCCGGGGCGGCCCACCCAAACCGGCCTCGCCCGCAAGGGAGCCGTCAGCAACTCACGCTCGCCGATCGCGCTGGGCAGGACCGCGACCCCGGCGTCAGGGAGGGCCGCCAGCAGCTCCGACTTGGCCTGGGCGATCTTCTGCCGGGAGCCGAAACGCTCGAGGTGCATCACCCCGACGGCGGTGACGATGCCCAGCCGAGGGTGAGTGAAGGAGCAGATCTCGGCAATCTCGCCGGTGCGGTAGGCTCCCATCTCCACGATCGCGAAGTGGTGGTCCGGCCTCAGGCCCTCGTTGATCGCCCGGCACACCCCCAAGGTGGTGTTGAAACTCTCCGGGGTCGCGAAGCAGGGTGTCGCCGGCGAGTCGAGCAGCTGGCAAAGGAAGAGCTTGGTGGTCGTCTTGCCGTAGCTGCCCGTCACGCCCACGACGATTGGGGACACCTCGGCGATCCGCCGTCCGGCGGCGGCCATGAATCGGTGCCGGCGTCGCCTCTCTCCCGGGGAGTTCAGGGCCACTGCGGCGGAGAGGGCGGCGACCAGCCCCAGGTCAATGACCGCGATCAGAACCGCCCCCAGCCAGACTCTCCAGAAGGCGAGAAGGAGCGCTGCCAGAGCGATCGTCCCCGCCGCCAGCCCAAGCCGGCGGGCCCGTGCCGTCCAGCGCAAGGCGCCGCGCTTGGCGAAGGGGCGGTCGGTGAGGAGGGGAAGCAGAGCGGCGCCCAACAATGGAATCCACCGCAGCCGGTCCTGGGGCCAGGCCGCCACCAGCGCCAGCGCCAGCGCCCCCAGCATGAGCACCAGCTCCCAGGGCCAGATCACCCGGACCCGGCGCCAGGCGGTACGCCAGAGGCGAGATGGCTGGTACTCGTCCAGCTGGCAGAGGTAGAGCCAGCCCAGGGAGCGACGCCAGAGGGCGGCCGCGGCCACGGCGGTGACCAGGGCGGCCTGCCAGATCGGGATGCTCACGTGCTCAGAGTGTGGCGTCCACGAAGGAGTCGAAGACGGCGGCGAACCGGGCCGGCTCGTCGACGAACGGGAAGTGACCGCTGGTCTCGAACTCGACCAGAGCCGAGTTCCGGACCAGCCGCTGCAGCCGGTGGCCGAACGGGTCCAGCGGGAGTTCGGTGTCCCGACCGCCCCAGATGATCAGGGTCTGAACCTGGACCCGCTCGGCGACCGCACTGAGGTCCTCCTGGACGGTCCGAACCAGCAGCGGTCGAAGCGGACCCGCGGCCCGGTAGTCCGCCGAGCCCATCCGCTGGCGCAGCCATTCCACCGCACTGTCGGCGGGTCCGGCCGGCAAGGCAAGCTCGAGCCCGCGCCGAAGCCCGCGAAAAACCCGAACCTTCGCCGTGACGCCACCGGAGTTGGGAGCGCGAACCCCGGAGGCAGCGCAGAGCAGGAGCCGGTCGAGAGGCGCCCCCGTTGCGCCAGCAACGCGGAGCGCGATGCCGCCGCCGAAGGAGTGCCCCAGGACGGAGACCGTGCCCCAGTCGCGATCTCGGATGAGGTCGCCGACCAGGGCGGCGTATTTGGTTGTCGTCCATTCGGTGACTCCCATTGGAGACTCACCGAATCCGGGCAGGTCGAGCGCGACCAGCCGCCGGCCGGTTGTGGCCAACCGGAGCAGTCCCGTGAAGCTGGCCGCGTTGGCTCCCCACCCGTGCAGGAGGAGAACCGGAGGGTCGCTGCCGGGTCGCTCCAGCACCGACACCAGGGCGGGCCCCAAGGGGATGGTGTGCCGGGCGGCCGCCACCGGTAGGGACGAAGGTGTCGGCATCGGCGTCCGAGTCTAAGCCGTGGCCGCCTGCAGGCTCCGCCACGATCAGCCGGACCCGTCCGCCCGAGACGTCCGCTCCAACCTCACCCAGCGCTTCTCTGATTCGGCGATCTCAGTTGCGGCGGGTCCGGCTCACTAACTGGGTAAAACCCAGTTAGTGAGCTCAGGAGACGGCCGAAACAGGCAGGTCCATGACGGGAGCCGGGGCCAGGGAAGTTCACCCTGTCGTCAAGCTCTCAGGCTGGGCTAAGGGTGGGGCCGCTCACCGGCTGGTCTGATTCCCAGATGGAGCTTCCTATAATTCCGCTGCCATGCCCGAAGAGGTGAGGGACCGGCGGCCCGGCCCGGTGCGGGTTCTGGTGGTCGACGACGAGCCCGCGATCACCGAGTTCATCAGGATCGGGCTGAGTCGAGAGGGATTCGAGGTCGAGACCGCGCAGGACGGTCGGGCGGCCCTGGCAGTGGTCGATCGCTTCGCCCCCGACGTGGTGGTGCTGGACGTCATGATGCCGCGCATGGATGGGATCGCCCTGACCAGGGAGCTCGCTGGCGATCCCCGCCGCGGTCTGGTGATCCTCAGCGCCCGGGACGATACCCAGGATCGAATTCGAGGGCTCGACGTCGGCGCCGACGACTACCTGGGCAAGCCCTTCGAGTTCGGCGAGCTGCTGGCACGGGTCCGCTCCGTGCTGCGGCGGCGGCAGCCGGACCAAGCAGCCGTGCTCTGGGCCGGACCGCTCCAGCTTGACCGGAGCACCAGGAAGGTCTGCCGGGACAGCCACCCGGTGGAGCTCTCCCCCCGGGAATTCGACCTTCTCGCGTATCTCATGGAGCACCAGGGCGAGGTGCTGACCCGGGATCGGTTGATGAATTCGGTTTGGGGAGTGTCCTTCTACGGCGACGAGAACAATCTCGAGGTCTATATCCGGTACCTCCGGCTCAAGCTCAAGGACACCGACCGCCAGCTCATCCAAACCGTCCGAGGGGTGGGCTATCGCCTCGGCGCCGACTGACACCGCCGTTCCCTGGTACCGCAGCCTGCGCTGGCGGCTGACCCTCTCCTTCGTCGGGCTTCTGGCCATCCTCCTCGGGTTTGCCGGAGGCGTCGAGTACAGCCTGCTGCGGGGGGCCGTGCTGAGCAGCCGGGGCCAGAGCCTGCGGGCCAGTTTCGCCTATGGGAGGTCGGTGGTCGGGGCCGAGGAGAGGACCCGGGTAAGACTGGGGCTGGCGCACCTCTCACCCCCGGAACTGGCCCTCAATCTAGCCAAGGCGCTGGCCCAGTCGGGGATCACGAGTGCCGTTTACTCGCTCGACCTAACCGAGGTCGCCTCGGCCGGGCCTAGGTCCCCGAGCGGGGTCGAGACCGGGGTGAGCGTGCCCCAACCAAATCACTCCAACCTGGTCGCGGCGGGCCAGTACGACACCGTCATCGGGCCTTCCCTCTATGGCAGCGGCTCGGCCAGCACGGTCGTGATGCTCCTTCCCCTGGACGGCCGCCTCGGCACCCATCTGGGGCTGATTGAGCTCGTTGAACCCGGCGGTCCGGTCCGGACCGTGCTCACCTCCGCCGCCCACGTGTTGACGTTGGGGAGCGCAGCCGTGCTGCTGATCGCCTTGCTGGTCGGCCTGGCACTCACGACCAGAGGCCTTGGCCCTCTCCGCCGGCTCACCGCCGCCGCCCAGGCGGTGGGGAGAGGCGACCTCTCGCGACGGAGTGGGCTGCCCCCGCGCCACGACGAGGTCGGCGAACTGGCCCGGGTCTTCGACGAGATGGCGGACAGTGTCGAGCGCACCGTCACCGAGCGGGAGTCGACCGCCCGGCGGATGCGCCAGTTCATCGGCGACGCTTCCCACGAACTCCGCACCCCTCTGACCGCGATCAAGGGCTACCTCGATGTCCTGCAGCGAGGCGGGGGCGCCAGCCCCCAGGTGGTCCGGGACGCCCTCCCGGTGATGTCCCGGGAGGCGGAGCGGATGCGGCTGCTGGTGATGGACCTGCTCACCCTGGCCCGCGCCGACGAGGGGCGCGCCCTCGACCTGCGCCCGGTGGATCTGGCCGCCTTCCTGCAACGTTTCCTGGAGTCCCGCGCGCAGGCGACCGCCGTCACTCTGCAACTTCAGCCCGGGGCGGTGGCATTGGCAGATCCCGACACGCTGGCGACCATCGCCGGCAATCTTCAGGCCAACGCCGAGCGGCACGGCGGGGGACGGGAAATCGTCTGGTCCACCGTGCGCGAAAGGGGCCTGGTTGGGTTTCGCTGCGCCGACCGCGGTCCCGGAATCGAGTCCCCAGACTTGCCCCACGTCTTCGAGCGATTCTTCCGCGCCGGTGACGCGCGGTCACGCCAGGACGGCGGCAGCGGGCTGGGTCTGGCCATCGTGAAGTCCTTGGCCGAGGCCCAAGGGGGAGAGGTGGAGGTGGCCTCGGAGCCGGGTCAGGGCGCCCAGTTCACCGTCCTATTGCGACCTACCGGGGCTGCGGGCTGGGTGCCCGCCCCACCCGCCTCCTGAGCTCGGGGCGGTGCTTCCGCCGCCCGCCTGGACCAAGGGGCGGTGCAGCGCATTCCAGGTGCGGGCGTACCAGGGGTCCCCACCTGGGGCTCAAAGCGGCCCATCGTCAATCGGGAGCGGCCGATGGCAACCGGGTAGGTGGCGCCGCAAATGCGCCGCGAGAGCGCCACACGCTCGGGCCCCGGGGCGGCAATTCAGTGCCCAATCCGGACCGCCGTCGCGTCTCCGACTCGAGCAACGTCGGCAGCGCCGACCCAACCGCGGATGATTTCCCGGAAATCCGGTTCCGCGTCTTCAGAAACGGGCCAGTCTGCTACCCACCCAGGTCAACCAGTGTCCGCTGCAGGTCGGCCACCACCACCGGGTTGCGAGCGCCGACCTTGAGCGCTCGGAGGAGTGGGACTGGCGCGGTCAGTCACACCCTTTTCGCTCAGCAATTCCGCGGTTATAAGAGGGGCAATCGGCTGAGTTGTTTCCCACCCGCGACGAGGCTCACGGCCGGGGGTCCAATGCCTCCGCTATGACGCTGGCGGACCGCCCAGATCTGCCAGCTGGAGTATCTCCTCGGTGCTCGCGGCAATCAGGGACAGCGGAGTTTCTTCGGCGTTTTGTCGTTTGACGATGGTCGTGGCATCGTGGCGATCAATCCCACCTCGCCCCATGGAACGCGCCCCGGGAGCTCACGTTGGTGCAAAGCTGGGCCTTGGGGACGTGACCACCTAATGGGGCCGGTTCGGGCAGTTGTATCGCCCAGTTGGTTGCCGGCCGGTAGGTGGTCTTGCATTGGATCTGCCCGAACGGCCCAAATAGCGCCAGGAGGCAGGCGGCAAGAATCCCCAGTGCCACGGACGGCCAGGGCATCAGGCGGCCCAGGCTCGCAAGTCGGTGTCCCACCACTGCACGCTATCCCGGCCTTGCCGTTGGACCACCGGAGTCACCTTCGGACTGTCCTGGCCGGGGGCCCGCTTCGTCACCGTCCCCGGCAGTCGGAAGCCGGCCGCTTCGTGCGCCATCGCGGTCGCCAACCCGCCGGAGAAGTCATTCTGGTCGGTATCCAGGCGGGTCGCCGGCACCGATCGAACTTTGAGACGCTTCGTAGGCGGCCAGCCCCTGCGGGGGATTCCGTCGGGCCTAGGTCAGACTGGCAGGTCGCCTCGGGCCACCAGCATCCGCACGACGCCGGGCTCGCTCCAGGGCGCCAGATCCAGCACCCGGTCGCCGTCCTCGGTGCAGCTGTGGGGCACTGACTGAGCGGGTTCGCCCTCATCGAGCAGCACCTCGAGGAGCTCCCCCGCGGGGAGCCGGTTGAGGGCGATTCTGGTGCGCACAAAGGTCAGCGGACAGGCGACGCCGCGGAGGTCGAGCCGGGTCGGGTCCTGCTCCGAATTGAGAGCTGTCACAGGCGATCAAAGCTCCCCGTACGGCGGCCCTGGCGCTCGAAATATGCGAATAGCAGAAACGCGATCGTCGCCCACGCCGCTCCCACCACCAGCTCCTCCCAGATCAGTGGCCAGGCCGCTCCCAGGTCGTGACCCGTGGCCAGCAGGCGGCCCGCGGCGATGCCGTGGGTCAAAGGGAGCAGGTGAGCTACCACCTGAAGGGCTCCTGGTAGCTGGCGCAGGGGCACCTCCACCCCACAGAGCAGCAGCATCGCGAAGTACGCGATGTTGGCGGTGAGCCAGATATCCCGGGCCCGCAGTCCGATCGATCCCAGCGCCATTCCGAAACCGGTGCAGGAGGCGGTGGTGATCAGCACCGTCAGGGCCAGCATGGGAAGCGCACTCGGTGCCGGCCGAAAGTTGAGGATCAAAGCCGAAACCAGGAATCCGAAGGCGGTCGTCTGGAGACCCGATGCCAGCACCGGCAGGCCCCGCCCCAGGAAGAGCGCAATCCGGTTGGCGGGGGTGGCCAAGATCGGGCTCAGGGTCTGGAACTGGCGCTCGTTGGCGAGGGCCATGGTCATGCCGTAGATCCCCGACATGCTGCAGATCTGGATCGAGTTCCCGACCACGAAAAAGGTCGTCGAACCGACCCCCGTGGCTCGGCCCAAATAGACGAAGAAGAGGATCTGGAACAGCGGCGCCGCGAGCATCGTCGGGATGTACTGCCAGGGAGTGATCCAGTAGAAGAGAGCCCGGTAGGAGATCAGACCCCCGATGAAGAAAACCCGCCAAAAGTTGTCGGTATTGCCGGTGCGCGGCAGGGGCGCGACACTCACTGGAAGGTCAGCGTGGCGTGGGCGCGCGAGAGCCGCTCCACGTTGCTTACCAAGACCACACCCAGCCCCAGGTAGACCAGCGATGCGACCGCACACCAGAGCACAGAGAGCCAGGGATTGCCTCCCAGGGCCGCCGCGCGCATCGCCTCAATCCCCCAGGTGGGCGCCAGGATGTAGGCCAGGTAATGGGTCCATCCCGGCAGCAGCGAGAGGGGAACCACCAGGCCGCAGACCAGCCAGACTGGGTACTCCAGGGCGTTGGAGAGGGCGTTGGCATTGCGGTACAGGACAAAGCTCGACCCCATCACCAGGCCCAGCAGTCCCAGCGCCACGATCATCACCACCGCCGCGAGCACGAAGGCCACGGGATCGACCAGGTGGATGTGGGCGCCGAAGATCAGCCAGCCCCAGAGCAGGGTCGCCCCCATTGAGTAAAGCCCCACCGTGGCCGTGCCCAGGGTTATCCCCAACAGCACCAGCACCAGCGGCGCCGGGGCCATCACCAGCGGCTCCAGCATGCCCTGGTGGCGCTGCCAGGAGAGAGCCCCCCCGCAACCGAAGACCACCGTCGACCAGATCCCCATGATCCCCGCGCCCAGGGCGTAGTAGAGGAGCGGCAGGGTGCGGTTGCCAGCCTGCTGGTCGGCCATAGCGATGCTGGCGAAGATGAGTGGCTGGACCAACGAGACCATGACCACGAACCCGGACTGGGCCTGCATCTTGAGCTGGTACCACCACCCCATGACCACCTGCCGGGGCCACCCGAGCGCAGCCGGACCGGCACGATAGAGCTGTCGGGGCTGCTGGAGCGCGCTCACGGCGCGGTCACCAGGGCCACGTAGGCATCCTCCAGAGTTGGTTCCCGGGCGACGATGCGCTCCACCCGCACCCCCTCCAGGATCTGCAGGAGCCGCCCGGTCAACTGGCTGCCCTCGCGCGCCTGAACGGTGAGCTGCTGGGCCTGGTCCCGAATCTCCGTGGTGACCGCCTCGACATCGGGCAGGTCCCTGATTCGCTGGACCGTGGCCTCAGGGATGCCGTACGCCTCGATCTCGACGACCGACCTGGCGGTCACCCGGGCCTTGAGCTGCTGGGGCGTACCCTCAGCAACGATCTGGCCCTTGGAGATCACCGCGATCCGGTCGCATAGGCTGTCCGCCTCGAACATGTAGTGGGTGGTGAGCAGGATTGTCTTGCCCGCCCGGGCCAACTCGGAGACCACCTGGCGCACCTCCCTCGCCCCCACCGGGTCGACCCCAATCGTGGGCTCATCGAAGAAAAGCACCGGAGGATCGTGCAACAGCCCCCGGGCCAGGTGAAGCCGCTGCCGCATCCCCCTCGAGAACCCCTCCACCCGCTCTTTGCCCCGACCCTGGAGTCCCACCAGCTCCAGCACCTCGTCGATCCGCTGCCGCTGCCGGCGCGGGTCGAGCGCGTAGAGGTCGGCGAAGTAGCGCAGGTTGTCGAGGGCACTGAGACGGTCGTAGAGCCCCCGGTCACCGCCAAAGACATATCCAATTCGGCGCCGCACCTCGCGGGGAGATGCGACCACATCCAGGCCTAGCACCCGTACCGTGCCCGAGGTCGGCAGCAGCAAGGTGCAGAGCACTCGGATGGTGGTGGTCTTGCCCGCCCCGTTGGGACCGAGGAGGCCGAACAGCTCGCCGGGCGCGACGCGCAGAGACACACCCCGCACGGCCTCGATCTCAAGGCGACGGCGGCGGACGGTGCCGGTGGTGGTGCGGTAAGTCCGCCGCAGATCGGCGACCTCGATGGCGGGCTCGCCGCGAGCAGGGGCGGCTGCAGACACGGGCGGCCAAGTTTACCGGAGGCGCATCCGATCCGGATCAGGCGGCCTGGAGGACTCCGATCCCGAGCAGGGGGTCCCCCGCCTTCACCGCCAGAGAGGTGACCAGGAAGACGACGACCCCTCCGGCGGGAGCCCGGATCTCCTGAAGCGGGTCACCAAAGATGGTCCGCAACTCCCCCACCAGCTGCCCCTCCCGGACCGATTCGCCGACCGCGACCTGGGGGTGGTAGGTGGCCGAGACGTCGGTCCTGAGCCAGACCATCTGATCCATCGGCTGCGGTGGAGGGGCAGGCTCGCCGAGGGGTTCGATCATGCCCAGGTGGGTCATCACGTTCTGGAGCCCACGGAGGTGGCGCTGCACCGACGGCTCGTCACAGATGCCCTGCTGGCCGATCTCCGCGATGATCGAGGGCACGCCCCGCAGCGCCCCAGCGGCGTAAGCCGCCCCCGGAACCGAGGCCGGCTCCACCCCGAGGGTGTGCTCGAAGCCATAAGCGGACGCCATCTGGCGACTGCGCTCGGCGACGGCGGGATCGCCGGCTCGGGTCCAGAGCGTGAACGGGCTGAGCGCCTCGATCAGGTCCCCGCAGTGAGCGTCGACGTAGCCGTCTGAGCCGACAATCAGTTCGCTGAGCAGGAAGGCCGCCACCTGCTCCGCCGGACTGCCCTGGGGGTCGCCCGGGAACGAGCGGTTCAGATTGCGGCCGTCCCGGGGATTGACGTAGATCGATCGCTCATAGAAGCCCGGGCTGTTTACCAGCAGCACCGCCAGCAGCGTCCCCCGCAGGGCGCCGGGGTCGACCCAGCGGGTCAGCCGGGTGACGGCCTCGATGGGAACGTACTCGGCCGCGTGCATGCCGCTGGTCACCGCCAGGGTCGGACCCGGCGCCGACCCGCGAATCACGACCGCCGGCATCTCCCAGATCGGCTCCAGCCCGGGGACCACCAGCTGAACCCGACGCCGTTGGCCGGGGTCGGCCTCGATCCCCGCGATTGACGTCCTACCCATCGCTCAGCCTCCCGCTCAGCCGACTCGCTCTTGGGGCGCCCGGCCGCGCATTCCGATGCCGCAAATTCAATCCCGGGGCACCGACTCGATCCACGCCCGCACAATTCCTTCCAGGACTCCGAGCGGCACTGCCCCCTGACTCAGCACCGCCCCATGGAAGGCTCGAATGTCGAAGCGGGGGCCGAGTTGCGCCTCGGCCTCGGCCCGCAGGCGGCGGATCTCCCGACAGCCGATCATGTAGGCGAGCGCCTGGCCCGGCCAGGAGATGTACCGCAGGACCTCGTTATTGACATTGGCCCGGGTGGTCGCGGTGTTCTCCCACATGAAATCAATCGCCCGCTGGCGCGACCAGCCGAAGTGGTGCATCCCGGTGTCGACCACCAGCCGACAGGCCCGCAGGGCATCGAAGGAGAGCATCCCCAGGCGGTCCAGCTCGGAGCTGTACAGCCCCATCTCGTCGGCGAGCCGTTCACTGTAAAGGCCCCAGCCTTCGATGTAGCCGCACACCTCGGCATCAAGGTGGCGGCGATAGCTGGGCAGGTTTCTAAGAGCCTGAGCCGAACAGATCTGGAGATGATGCCCCGGGCTGCTCTCATGGAAGGCGAGCGCCTCGTACTCGTAAGCGAAGCGCTGCTCCGGATGGGCGGTGAGCACGCAGTGAGCTCCGGGCCGGCTCCCGTCCAGAGTGGGCGGGCGGTAGTAGGCAAGCGCCGCGTTGTTGGCCTCGACGGGATCGATCTCCTCGACCACACAGTCGGGAAGCTCCCAGCTGGGAAACCAACGGTCCCGGGCGGACTCGGCCCGAACCAGAGCCTGGGTCACTTTGCCGACTATTTCGCTGGCGCTCGAGAACCGGAGCGCGGGATCGTCTCGGAGCCGTGCCCTGACCTCGACCGGGTCGTCCGTTCCCAGCACCCGGCCCCCGAGTTCGGACCACTCTGGAGCCAGCCCCGCAAGCACCTCCAGCCCAACCTGATGGATCTCGGCCGGGGTCCGGTCAGTGGTGGTGTGGCGCCGGACGGCGTCCCGGTAGCCAGCCTCGCCGCCGGGGATGAAGCAGATCCCGACCCGCTCGTCGGGCCGGGCCCTGGGCAGCAGCCTCTCCTGGAGGACCGTCCGTAGCCGGGCCATGGCCGGGCGCGCCTCGCTCTCCACCAGGTGGGCGATCCTAGCCCGCAGCGCGGACTCTCTCCCATCTCGGGGCAGGGCGGGGCGCACCAGAACGTCCTCCGCCAGGGGCCGGGAAAGGTGGCCATCGAGCTGCTCCACCGCCTGCCTGACCCCGGCGGAAGTCGACTCCCGGCCCTCCTGGCTGGCCTCGAGATAGCGGTCGGCCACCGCATCCAGGAATCCGGCCAGCCCCGATAGGCGCTCCAGGTACAGCTCCGCCGCGCCGGCGTCCCCCAGAGGGGCGGCCGGGATCGCCTGGAAGACCAGTCCCTGGGGCGAGACGTAGCCGGCCGCCGATGCGTTGGCCTCCCAAAGACCATGCTGAAGATCAGACCGCGCTCCCCAGGCGAGCCGGCCCAGCACCGCATGGTTGATCCTCTCCGGGGGGGTCAGATGGGCGCCTGCAATGGTGGCCAGGCCGGCTTCGATCGCGGCGAACCGGGACTGACTGCGCTCCGATCCCTTGCGGCTGGGGTCGGGGAGCCGGCCGTCGAACCCGGGCACCCCGAGCATGGTCGCGCTGAGGGGGTCGCTGGAGTTCATGACCTGGAAGAACTCCTCGCTCAGCTCGCTGAGCAGGCGATTCGGTGCGGGCTCTGTCATCGCGGCTCCCCGGGGCAAACTTTCGATCGGCTCGGAGGGCTCACCTTGGCGCCAGCCGGTGGGGTCCATTTCCGAGCAGCCGCCAGAGCGCCTCCCAGGCGCGCATGCCCTCCCGGAGCCGGCGGATGCGGAGGAACTCGTTGGGCGCGTGCAGGCGCTCGTCCGAGGTGGAGAAGGAGAAGAAGAGCGTCTTGGCGTGCAGCACCTCTTCGAAGAGGACGGTCGCCGGCAGGGTGCCGCCGATCTTGGCCAGGATCACCGCCTGGCCCGGGTAGACGCTCTCCAAGGCGGCGGTGGCGGCCTGCACCGCCGGGTGATCAGGCGAGATGGTGTAGGCGGGCACCCGAGCCTGATCCGGCCGCACCAGAACGCGGACCCCGGGGGTACGCTGGGCCGCCACGTGGGCGGCGATCGCCTGCAGGACGGCGTCGGGGTCCTGGCCCGGGACCAGCCGGCAGGAGACGTGCCCGCTGGCGCGATGGGGGATCACGGTGTACTTCCCCCCCGCCAGGATGCCGTTGATCTCCAGGGTGGGCCGCTCCCAGAGCCGCTCCAGGGTCGAGAATCCGGGCTCCCCGTGGAGCTCCTCGAGACCGAGTTGATCGGAGTAGGCGCGGTCGTCGAAGGGAACCCCGGCGATCTCCTCCCGGCGCCCTGGGGTGAGGTCAGGGATCCCGTCGTAGAAGCCGGCCACCGCCACTGCGCCCGCCTCGGTGTGAAGGCTGGCCAGGAGCTGGGCGAGTGCGTGGGCCGGGTTGGCGACCGTGCCCCCGTAGCGCCCCGAGTGGAGGTCGTCCCCAGCCCCGGTCACCTCGATGTCCAGGCTGACCAGGCCTTTGGAGGCGATCGAGACCGAGGGCTCGCCCGGGCGCCACATGGCGCCGTCGGCCGAGACGACCAGATCCGCCGCAAATGACTCGGCGTGCTCTCGGAGGAAGGCCGGAAGGTTGGGACTGCCCACCTCCTCCTCGCCCTCGAAGAGGAACTTCACGTTGAGGGGAGGGGCGCCCTCCTGGCTGGCAAACGCCTGGGCCACCTGCAGCACGATGTAGACGGGACCCTTGTCATCGCTGGCCCCCCGGCCCCGGACGAACTCCCCATCCCGGGTCAGCTGGAAGGGCGGGGTAACCCACTCCAGGAGGTCCCCGGTCGGTTGGACGTCATAGTGGCCATAGACCAGGATCGTGGGAGCGTCGGGCGGTCCAGCCAGCTCGGCCGCCACCACCGGGTTGCCGGCGGTCTCGATCAGCCGGCCGTGGGCATACCCGAGTCGGGCGACCAGCCATTCGGCCGCCTGCCGCATCGTCTCCGGAGAGGCGTCGCGGCTGATGCTGGGAATGGCCACGAACTCGGCCAGCTCGCCGATGTACTCGCCGTCGCCCTGGCTAAAAGAGAGCATGGCCGCCGTCTATCGAGAGGGTCTGCCCGGTGACCCAGGAGGACGCCTCGGCGACGAAGAAGCGCACCCCGTTGGCAATGTCCTCCGGCTCGCCCAGGCGGCGCACCGCGATCCCCTCGACCAGGGCGGCCTGGCCCTCCGGGCCGTACCCCTCCCACTGCCTGATCGAAGTCGGGTTGGAGAGCACGAAGCCGGGGGCGATGCAGTTGACCGTGATCCCGTAGCGGCCCAGCTCATGCGCCATCTGGCGGGTGAAGCCGATCTGGCCTGCCTTGGCGCTGGCGTAGGCCTGGATCCCGGTCAGGCTGACGCTGCGGCCGGCCCCCGAGGAGATGTTGACGATCCGGCCCCAGCCCCTCCGCTTCATCCCCGGGACGACCGCTCGGGTGCAGTGGAAGGTGCCGGTCAGGTTGGCATCGACGATGGCACTCCAGTCGTGATCGGAGACCAGCTCGACCGGCTGGTGGACCTGGCCCTGGACGCCGCCCGCGTTGTTGACCAGCACGTCGACGGAGCCCACTTCCGTGAAGTAGTCGGACACCGCCCCCGGGTCGGAGACATCGACCTCGGCGCGGTCGATCCCATGCACTGTCATCCCATCGGCGGCCAGCGCCGCGGCGATGGCCGCCCCAATGCCGTGGGCCACCCCGGTCACCACCGCCACCCGGGCCGGCGGGCGCAGGTCGCCGGAGGAGACGGCCTCCCTCATCGGTGCGGCTCCCAGGCGTCGCCGAGCAGGCGGAGGATGTTGCCGCCCAAGACCTGGTGGATATCGGAGTCGGAGTAGCCATGGGTAACCAGCCAGCGGGCGATGTTGCGGAAGGCCTCGGCCGGGCTCTCCAGCCCGTCCACCCACTCCACCCGCTCGAACTCCAGCGGCGGGTCAGGCTGAGGCAGCCCCTGGCCAAACCGCTGCGCCATGACCCGGTGGAGCCCGACGTGGTCGCCGAACAGCGTGTCGGGACCGAAGGCGACGTGCTCGATGCCGGCCAGCTCGCAGCAGTACTCGAAATGGGCCATGTAGCTGTCGATGGTGTGGCGGGGCTGAGCCCGGCTCAGGGTGGTGTGGGGAGCCGCCTCGATGCCCACGATCCCGCCCTTCTCAGCGCAGGCGCGGATCACCTGGTCCGGTTTCATCCGCGCCGTCGGCCAGATCGCCCGGGCGCCGGCGTGGGAGATCGACACTGGTGCCCGGCTGACCTCGATCGTGTCCAGGGTGGTTTGGTCTCCGGCGTGGGAGCAGTCGATCAGGATGCCCAGCTGATTCATGCGGTGCACGGCGCGGCGCCCGAATGCGGTCAGCCCTCCGTCGCTGGCCTCGGCTAGGCCACTGCCCAGGGCGTTGGCCTCGCTGTAGGTCACCCCCACGGCCCGGATGCCGAACCCGTAGAGGATGTCAAGCCGGTCCAGCTCGTTCTCGATCGGGGCCGCGGACTCTACCGCCAGGATGATCCCCAGCTGCCCCTGGGCTCGGGCGGCCTCGATGTCAGCGACGCGATGGACGATGCGGAGGAAATCCTGGTGGGCGATGTCGCAGAGCCGCATCCCCAGGTCGACCAGAGTGTCGTCCCACTTCCACCCCATCAGCGAGGTGATCTGTCCCTCCCCGTCGGCGAGATTGTCGAAGAGGGCGTCAAGGCCGGATTGGCTGAGTCCCAGATAGCCGGTCACGTCGCGCCCTTGGCGGCGGTACTCGAAGAGCCGCTCGGGATCGGCCGGAAGCACCGACGGATGGTCGTGGAATGAGATCACCGGGCCCTCCCCCAGCAGACGCTCGACCCGAGCCTCCTCGTCAGCGGTTGTCGCCACCGGCTGGGAGGGGACCCGATCCAGCTCCGCAGCGAGCTCGAATTGGCGGTAGTCCTCACCGGGGGTCAGGTAGTCGTAGGAGTGGTAGCCCCGGTAGGCCGAGGGGCTCATGGGCGGCTCCCGGCGGTCCATCCCGAGCCCAGGGCCTGAGTCAGGCCGAACTCTCTGCGCCCGGCGGGCGCCCGCCTCATGCCAGGACCACCTTGATCGACCGCCGGGCCGACATGGCAGCATAACCATCGGCGACGCGCTCCAGAGGCAGGGTCAGGTCGAAAACCGGACTCGGGTCGAGGGTCCCCGACATCACCCGGGAGAGCAGGTCGGGCAGGTAGCGTCGGGCTGGAGCGATCCCCAGACCGATCCGGAGCTGGTGCCTGAAGGCTTCGAGGAGGGGAAGCTGGGGCATGGTGTGGGGAACTCCTACGGCTCCGATCGATCCCCCCTCGCGGGCCATCCCCATCGCCATCTCCCAGGACTCCGGGGTGCCTACCGCCTCGACTACGTGACGCACCCCCAAGCCCTGGGTCAGCTCCCGGACCGCGGCGATCCCCTCCGCCCCCCGGCTGGCGACGACGTCGGTTACCCCGAACTGACGACCGACCTCCGTCCGGTCCGGGTGGCGGCTCAGCAGGATGACCCTCTCGGCGCCCAAGATCCGGCTGGCGCCGAGCGCCGCGCAGAGCCCGACTGCGCCGTCCCCGATGATCGCGACCGTCGCTCCCTCGCCGACTCCTGCCAGTGAGGCCCCGTGGAGGCCGGTGGCGACCACGTCGGTCAGCCCCACGAGCGCGGGCAGCAGCTCTGTCCCGACGGCTGCCAGGCCCCCCGGCACGACGACCAGGGTCCCGTCCGCCTGGGGCACCCGGACCGCTTCCCCCTGGCCCCCGTCGGTACCTGGAGCGCCGAAGGTTCCCCCGCTGCTGCAGGCCGTCTGGAGACCATCCTGGCAGGCCGGGCAGGTGTTGTCGGACCACTGGAAGGGAGCTATCACCAGGTCGCCCACGGCCACCGTCCGGACCTCGTCCCCGACCGCCTCCACCGTGCCCATGAACTCGTGGCCGAGGCGAGACCCGGAGACCCGCTGGATGATTCCCCGGTAGGCCCAGAGGTCGGATCCGCAGATGCAGGAGCGCAGCACCCGGACCACCGCGTCGGTGGCCGCTCCCAGGGAGGCGTCGGGGACGTCCTCGACCACAACCTGGCCGGCCGCCCGGTACACCGCTGCGCGCACTCAACGACCTCCCGAAGGCATCGTCATCGGACGGCGGGCTCGTGCCGGGGCTGGTCCAGAATGGCCTCGACCCGGGCCGCAGCCGCCAGCAGCGCGGCATCGGCACCCCGCGCGGAGCTTAGCTGCAGCGAGATGGGCAGGCCGCTCCGGGACCAGCCACAGGGCAGCACCAGGGCAGGCTCCCCAGTGAGGTTGAAGACCTTGGTGAAGCGGCCCTCGGCGACTCCGGCCGGGGTGTCGATCGGGGGCGTCGTCAGAGGCGCCAGAAAGGGCAGCGCCGGGGTGAGCAGAATGTCGACCTCCCGGTGAATCGCGGCCGCTTCGGCGCGCCCGAGCTCGCGGCGATCGGAGGCGGCTCGGTAGCTTGCCTCAGTCGCCTTCCCGGCTGCCTCGAAGAGGCGCAGCGTCTCGGGGCCGAAGTGCCCCGGTTGTTGGCGCACCCTGGCCCCGTGCGCCTGCCAGATCTCCCAGAGCAGGATGTCGTCGTAGAGCTCGTCCATGGCCGCCAGGGCGCGTCCGTCGAGGGGCCGAATCGAGCAGTGCTCGGTGGCCAGCTTCTCCAGGCTCTGGCGCAGGGCCGCCTCGATCTCAGGGTCAAGGTCGGTGAAGTGTTCCTCGACGACCCCGATCCGCAGCGCCGCCGGCACCGGCAGCGCCGACTCCCCGGTGAGCGCGGCCAGGGACCGAGCCACTATCGCAACGTCGCGACCTAGCAGCCCGACATGATCCAGGGAAGGCGCCAGCGGTTGGCTTCCTTCCGTCGAGATCAGCCCGAAGCTGGGCTTCAGCCCCACCACCCCGCAGTACGCGGCGGGAACCCGAACCGACCCCCCGGTGTCGGTGCCGACTGCGAGCGGGCAGGCACCCACCCCGACCATCGCCGCCGACCCCCCGCTGGAGCCCCCGGCGGTGCGGGCGGGGTCGTAGGGGTTGCGGGTCTCGGGCAAATCGGGGTGGAGCGCCCCGGCCGCGTACTCCAGGAGGGCGGTGGTGGCGAAGACGTCGGCCCCGAGCCGACGCAAGGCCGCCACCACCGGGGCGTCGGCGCTCGCCGGGGACCCCGCCATCGCCTCCGGATTGCCGTTGCCGCGGGGATAGCCGGCCACATCGATAAGGTCCTTGACGGCGACCTGGACGCCGTGCAGGGCACCTTGGGGGGCCCGCGAGGGGGCGGGAATGAGCCGCACCACCGCGTGGAGCTGGCGACCAAGCCGCTCGGACCGCTCGTAGGCGGCCAGCAGCTCGAGGTTGGCCACCTCGCAGGTGCGCTCGCCACGTTCGATGGCCCGAATCAGCTGGCCGGCGAAGGTGGTCAGCGGACCCTTCAGATCGCGGAGCAGATCGTCCACCTCAGTCTTGCGCTTGCGCACCATCAAGTCCCGGTAGATGCCGCTGTGCGACTTGGCGCTGGCGCGGTTGAACGCGACCAGCCGGGGCAGCGACCCGGTCAGGTCGGCGGGGTCGAACCCGTCGAAGGCCTCCGGCTTGACCGGAGACTGAGCCAGCACCTCGCGGGCGGTCGCCAGCATCAGTGGCTGCCAGCGGGGATCCTCCAACGAATCCGCGATCGAGAGGTCGGAAACCGCCCCCGCGTAGAGCATCGCCCCATAGGCCTCCTTGCCCCAGAGGTAGCCCATGATGTTCTCGGTCGCCTGGGCATAGGGCAGGGCGTCCACGAGCTCGCGGACGCGGGGGCTGATCATCCCTCCGGCGGGTTCGCCGACACGAAAAGTGCCCACGTTTCCCTGCAGGATGCGGCCCGGTCCCATGACATCGGCGCCGAAGTTGACGAAGCTCACGAGCAGGCGCTCCCAGCCCACCGCGGCGGCCAGGGTTTCCGCCGTCAGGCCATTCTGAAAGCTGACCAAGTAGCCGCCCGGGGCGAGTCGCTCCCGGAGGGGGCGGACGGCGGCCTCGGTGTGGTGGCTCTTGACGGCGATCGCGGCCCGCTCGATGGTGCGGGGCAGCGATTCGGGGGTCACTGCCCGGGCTTCAACCGTGAAATTCTCGACCGGCCCTTCGATCGAAAGGCCATCCCGATTGATCGCCTCCACGTGCGCCTGGTCACTGTCACAGAGGAGCACCTGATGGCCGCCCCGAATCAGGTGGGCGGCGATGGTACCGCCAATCGCGCCGGCGCCAATGATTGTCAAGCGCACGTGGTGTTTCCTGCTATTCCCGAGGCGAACAAAACGGATCCGACGGCGGTGCCGGGGTCCGGCCCGGGCCGGACCCCGGCAGGCTCCGCCTCGGCCGCGAGGCTAGAGCCGCCGGTTCAGGGTCGGATCAACCGAGGGAGTAGTCCTGCGGGTAGAGGATGTCGTACACGTCCTGGGGCAGGAATCCCTTGAGATTGCTCTTGTACATGGTGAACTGCTGGGGAACGTTGGGCAGATAGAGCCCGGGCAGGTTGACCGCCAGGAAGTTCTGGTATTTGACCAGCGCCGAGTGTTCAATGGTGGCGTTCGCAGCCGTCGTGGTCGCCACGATGTTGGCGTCGTTGGTGGGATTGGAGTAGTCCCCGACATTGCTTCCGGCGCCGGTCTGGAAGATCTCCTCCCCAGTGGGGAAGAAGTCGGGGTCGTAGCTCCAGCCACCGATCCAGTTGGCCATGTCCCAGTTGGTGCAGGGAGTGGTGTAGGTGCAGCCGGCATCCATCGTGCCAATGACGGTGGCGAACGGCTCCTGGGTGATGGTCAGGCCGATGCCGGCGACCGACTTGAGCGTCGACTGGAAGGAGTCCATCTCATTGGTGGCTTCCTGGTTGCCGGAGGCGAGGATCATGGTGAAGTTGGTCTGCTGGCCGGAGGTGATCCCGGCGCCGCACTGGCCACTCCCGGTGCCCGGGTTGCTGCAATAGGTGGTCCCGCCGGGCGTGACCTTCCAACCATGGGACGTGAGCAGGCTGACCGCTTTGGTCGGATCGTACGGGTAGACCTGCCCAGTGGCCTCCAAGGAACTCTCATCGGCGTTGTTGGGCGGGTAGGTCGGTACCGGTCCGTTGTCAACCGTGCCCTGGCCATCATTGAATTGATTGATCCACTGCTTCTGATTGATCAGGGACTGCAGGGCCTGCCGGAAGTAGAGCTGGCGGAACATCGGACCCACGGTGGGGCTGGTGAAGTTGAGCCCGGCATACACGAACCCGAACAGGTACCAGGGATTTAGGTTGTACTTCTCCTGGGTGGCAAGGGACGTTCGCTGGTTGTAGTCCTCACTGGGGAGGTACCCGATCGTCAAGGATCCGGTCCGGAGCGCGTTGAACTCGGCCAGGTTAGTGGTGAAGGGCTCCTCGATGAAGGCCTTGATGGTCGGCTTGGGGGTCCCCGAGTAGCTCTTGTTGGGGACGAACTTGGCGTATCCCTCGGGGGTGAACTGGGTCAGGGTGAAGGGGCCGTCGACAGTCTTCCAGAAGGGATTGCTGGCGTAGGTGGTGATGTTCGAGGCCTCATCGTTGATGAAGGCGGCCACCCCCAGGGCACCCGAGTTGGCGGTGCCGGGATGAGCCGGCAGGTAAGACGCCGGCGTGGTTCCCGGAATCGCGGTTCTGACCGCGGCCGAGGTGTCGTAGTTTCCCACCGATCCGCTGGCGGACAGCTTGTCCCACTCCGCCTGCGGCAGCGGGTAGACCTGGCTCAGTTCATTGAACAAGACCCAGGTCGGGTTGTAGGAGGCATTCATCTTGAATTGCAGGGAATAGGTACCGGTTTGGGTGTAGCTGATGACGTTCTCCGGGAAGCCGCCCGGAACCGAAGCGAACCATCCCGGCCCCGGGCTGCTGGCGCTGCCCACCGGAGGGGCATTGGGGTCGGTCACCGCACTCAGCAGGTTCATCCAGAACATGACGTCGCGGGCGGTGATCGGCGTGCCGTTCGACCACTTCCAGTGCTTGAGGTTGACCGTCGCCACCGTGTCGTTGTTCGAGAACACTGGCGGATAGGCGACGCTCAGGGTCTCGTTGAGTTTGGGCTGGCCGTTGCCGCCGAACCAATAGAGCGGCAAGTACAGGAAGTTGGAGAACTGGTACAGGTTGGCGTTGGACTCATGCTCCGCGCTCATCAGCGGCGAGATGTAGGTCGGTGGCGTCCCCGCCTGCTCGGCGAAGGTGATGACCCCCGCCCCAGGCGACTGGGCCTGGGTGGCGCAACTGCTCAGGGCGGCGGCCAGAAGTGCGGCGACGGCCGCCAGCCCCGCTGTCCGCCTGATCGACGGTCGCAATCCTGATCTCACCATTCCTTCCCCCAGATTCTGGTCGCGACGCCTTTACGAGCCGGTGGGCCGATGCCGCTTTGGCATACTGCGCTCGGGGCGACCCCTCGAATCCCCTTCCTGAGGGTCCCGATCCGGGACCCATAGGTGCTGTCCATCCCCCTCCTCGAACTCACCTGTCCGCCCCGCGGCTCCGCCGCGAGGCGGGCCTCCGACTCTGGGCTCAATGATAACCGAATCTACCGTCCCGGTTATGATGGAGAGGCAACGACCCTCGGCGGCCTGACTGCTGAAGGTCAGAGTGACATGCAACCTTACTTCTGGAGTGGGGTCAAATCCGTGTCCGGCGTTCGATGCGGCCCACCCGTGAGCCCCAGGAGAGATGAGCGATGAGTCCCGGCGTCGTCTTCCGGGAAGCCTCGATTCTCGATCCAAAGCTGGGCCAGCTGCGTCCGGGATGCACCGTCGTGGTGGCCGAGGGCAGGGTGCGCGAGGTGAGCGAGCGCCCACCCAGCGCCAGCGCCGAGCGGGTCATTAATCTCCGGGGAGCGGTCCTCATGCCCGGGCTGATCGACTGCCACGTCCACGTGACCGCGGTCAGCGCCGACGTCTGGGGGATGGCGGAATGGTCTCCCACCTACGTCGCCGCCCGCGCTGGCCAGGTCCTCCGAGGGATGCTCCAGCGCGGCTTCACCACCGTGCGCGACGTCGGAGGCTGCGATTTCGGGCTGGCCCGAGCAGTCGCCGAGGGGTACCTGGAGGGTCCCCGGGTCGTGTTCGGGGGCAAGATGCTCTCCCAGACGGGGGGAGCCGGGGAGTGGCGCGGTCCCGGCCGGGTGGTCTTCGACCCCCACTACTTCGCCCCTACCCTGGCCACCATCTGCGACGGCGTGGACGAGGTGCGGAAGGCGGCCCGAGAGGAGATCCGCCGGGGGGCCGGTCACCTCAAGCTCTACCTGAGCGGGGCGGTTGACGCGCCCAGCGACCGCGTCGACGCGACCCAGTTTTCGCTCGAGGAGATCAGCGCCGCGGTAGAAGAGGCGGAGGCGGCCAACATCTACGTGGCTGGCCACGCCTACACGTCCCGGGCGATCAACCGCGGCCTGGCCAGCGGGGTGCGCACCATTGAGCACGGCAACCTGATGGATTCCAGCAGCCTGCCACTCTTCCTGGAGCACGGCGCCTACTACGTCCCCACCCTGGTCACGTACCACGCCCTGGGCCAGCAGGGTCGGGCCCTGGGCGTCCCAGAGGAGGCGCTGGCCAAGCTCCCGCCGGTCCAGGCCGGGGGCCTGCGGGCACTCGAGCTCTGCCACCGGGCCGGCGTTGCGATCGCCTACGGCAGTGACCTGCTCGCCGAAATGCACGCCGAGCAGAGCTTCGAATTCACGCTCCGGGCCGAGGTCCAACCCGCCGCCGACATCCTCCGCTCCGCCACCACCGTGGGCGCCGAGCTGCTCGGCATGAGCGGACAGGTGGGCGAGATCACCGAGGGCGCGCTGGCTGACCTGCTCGTGCTCGACGCCAACCCGCTCCAGGACGTGACCGTGCTCAGCCGGCCCGACCGCCACCTCAAGTTGATCATGCAGGGCGGACGGATCGTTCGAGATGAGCTGGCCGCTTAGGCGGCCGGGGAATTGGCGCTCAGCCCGGGGCTAGCGTCGGGCGATCAGCTGCAGTTCCAGGCACGCCTCGCGGGGAAGCTCGGCAACCCCGACCGCAACCCGGGCGTGGTGACCCTGCTCGCCAAGGACCTGGATGAGCAGCTGGGAGGCTCCATCGATGACGTCCGACTGGCGGGCAAAGTCAGGCGCGGAACGAACGTAGCCCGTGAGCAGCACCAGACCGGTGATGCGGTCGAGCTTACCGGCCGCGGCCGCCAGGAGCGCCAGCAGCCCGACGGCAGCGGTCCGGGCCGCCTCGGCCCCCGCCAGCACGGTCAGGTCGGCGCCCAGGCGGCCCTGGATCACCCGTCCCTCCCGCATGGGAAGGACGCCCGAGGTCACGATCAGCTCCCCGGCGTAGGTGAAAGGAACGTAGCTGGCGAGAGGCGCGGGCGGCGGCGGCAGCTCGAGCCCGAGCTCGGCCAGGCGCACCTCCGGGCTGTCCCCGGAGACGGGCTCGATCACGGCGGCGCCTCCGCATCCAGCCGGCGGCGGCGGCGGCGCAGGTAGACGGCCAGGGCGGTCCCCGAGAGCACCAGCAAGATTATCGCGGCCACGGCAACCCCGATTGGGAAGGGCGCCCTGCGGGCCGACCTCGGGTGGTGTCGGGGCGGCGTCGGGGATGGGGTCGGGGTCGGCGAGACGGCCACCGATATCGGCGTCCCCGAGCTGGAGCTGAGGGCCACCGGCGGGGGGGCGGTCGTGTCGAGAGCGCGGGCCGCCGCCCCCTGCCGGGTGAGCGGATTCCACACCCCGGCAAGCACCGTCAAGGGAGTCGTGGACAGGGCCGAGAGACCACTCACCTCCTGGCTGGGAAGCCCGACCTCGAACGCCGCCCAGGTGCCCCCTCCATTGACGGAGCGCTGCAGACCACCCCCGGTGCTGCCTCCGTTGTCCCCTCCGACGTACACGACCGCCGGGTTGTTGGGATCGAAGGCGATGGCGTCGACCGACCAGAGCGCGCCCCCGGCCAGGGTCTGCGCCTGCCAGGTGTTGCCGCCGTCCGGGCTGGCATAGAGGCCCTTGAGACTGCCCACCAGAATCGGAGGGACCGTGCCTCCCTTGAGCACCGGACCGGCCGCTACCGAGAAGACCGGCGCTCCGCCGGGGTCACCTCCGGGGAGGGCCTGCCAACCCGAGGAGACCCCGACTGCCAGGGACCGGTAAAGGTTGTTCCGCTGGGCCAGCTGGTCCGATCCGGCGATCACCCCCAGCGGGGTGTTGGCGATGATGGAGACTGCGGAGATGCTCAGATTTTGGAGGCCGGCCCGTTCCCAGGCGAGTCCGTCGCCGCTGACGTAAACCCCCGCCTGGGTCCCCAGGACGATCGCGGTGGGGCCTGTCGAAATGGCCCTGACGTCGAGGTTGCGGAGCCCGGTGTCAGCCTTCTTCCAGCCCTGGCCGCCATCAGTGCTGCGGTAGACACCGGAGCGGAGGGTGCCGGCGTAGAGGACCGTCCCGCCGTTGCCATAGGCGAGCGCCCAGGTGAACTGGGTGATCGAGGTGGGGTTCCAGGTCTGTCCGTCGTCGGAGCTGACCCAGACCCCCTGGCTGGTGGCCATGGCCAGATCCTGGGGGGCGGCGGGATTGCCGACAACCTGCCAGACGGTCGTGTGCTGGCGGGCGGGAATCGGCAGCGGCTGAAGCTTGACCCAGGGTCCGGTGGGGCTGGCGGCGCCGGCCAGCAGCGCGGTCAACCCCATCCCCAAAGCGAGCAGGCCCGAGCCCAGCGCAGCGCCTTTCCGCCAGCCCGGGGAGCGATCTGTGGTCACCACGCCGCCGGTTCGATCGTCTGCTCCCGCCCGGGTCCCACCGAGACCCAGTCGACCGGGGCACCGGCCAGCTCGGCGATCCGCTCGATGTAGCGTCGGGCCGGCGCTGGCAGTTCGGAGAGCTGCCGGGCCTCGGTCGTAGTGCTCTGCCAGCCGGGCAGCTCCACGTACTCCGGCTCCAGATGCTTGAGGTGCGAGATGTTGGCCATCGGATGGTCCTGGGGCTCACCCTTGCTGCGGTAGCCGGTGCAGATGCGGATGACCTCCAGCTCGTCGAGGACGTCAAGCTTGGTGAGGGCGATGGAGTCGATCCCGTTGACCGCGACCGCGTAGCGGGCCACGCAGGCGTCGAACCAGCCTACCCGGCGGGCCCGGCCGGTCGTGGTGCCGTACTCTGCCCCGCGCTCGCGGAGGTACTCGCCCAGGCTGCCCTCCAGCTCCGTCGGGAAGGGGCCGTACCCGACTCTGGTGGTGTAGGCCTTGAGGACGCCGATCGTGCGGACCACGTGGCGAGGACCAATTCCGGCCCCGGCCAGCGCTCCCCCGGCCGAGGGATAGGAGCTGGTCACGTATGGGTAGGTGCCCAGATCGAGGTCGAGCATGGTCCCCTGAGCCCCCTCCAGGATCATCCGATCAGCCCGGGAGAGCGCCCCCTGGATCAGGGGGTAGGGATCCCGGATGAAGCGATCCAGCCGCCCCGCATAGTCCGTGTACTCGGCCAGGATGGCCTCCACGGTGAAGGGCGGAGCCGAGTAGAGCCGAACCAAGGCATCGTTCTTGAGGGGCAGGACGAAGTTGAGCTTCTTCTCCAGGAAGCTCAACTTCTGCAGGTCGCCGACCCGGAACCCGATCCGCCTCACCTTGTCGCTGTAGGCCGGGCCTACCCCCCGGTAGGTGGTTCCCAGCCGGTCGTCGCCGCGGGCCCCCTCCTCCATCCGGTCCAGGACGGGGTGGTAGGGCATGATCATGTGGGCCCGTTCGCTGATCACCAGGTTGTCCAGGTTGGCGCCCTGGGCCTCCAGCTCCTCCAGCTCCTGGAGCAGCACCCGAGGGTCGAGAACCACCCCGTTGCCGATAACGCAGACGGTCTCCGGGTGGAGGATTCCGGCCGGGATAAGGTTGAACTTAAAGGTGTGCCCGTCGACCACCACCGTGTGCCCGGCGTTGTTGCCCCCCTGGCTGCGGATCACCATCTGAGCCGACTCCGCCAGCAGGTCGACGATCTTGCCCTTGCCCTCGTCGCCCCACTGGCCGCCGAGGCAGATGACTACGCTCACCGCCTGGGCTCGCTCACCCGGAAGGGTCCTGGTGAATCCGATCGATGTCGTGGAAGGCGGTCTGGCCAGCGTTGAAGTAGAGGCTGATCCTGTCCACCGGGCCGTTTCGGTTCTTGGCGATCTCCAATTCGGTCACCGCGGGGTCCTTGCCCTCCTCGTGCATCCCCGGGCGGTAGAGGAACATGACGATGTCCGAGTCCTGCTCGATGCTGCCCGAGTCGCGCAGGTCGCTCAGCTGGGGCCGCCGGTCCGTGCGCCGCTCCGACTCTCGGTTGAGCTGGGAGACGGCGATCACAGGTACGTCGAGCTCGCGCGCCAGGCTCTTCAGCCCGGCCGAGATCTCGGAGACCTCCTGCGCCCTCGAGTCGGAGCGGGTGGTGGAGCGCATCAGCTGGAGGTAGTCGACGATGAAGAGGTCGACCTGGTTGGCCGCCCGGAGTCGGCGCGCCTTGGCACGCATCTCGATAACCGAGAGGGCCGGGGTGTCGTCAATGTAGATGGCGGCCCGGCTCAGGGTGTCCATAGCGGTGGCGATCTTCTGCCAGGTGTCGTCGGCCAGCTGCCCGGTACGCAATCGATAGGAGTCCACCCCGGCCTCGCTGCAGAGCATGCGCTGGACCAGGGCGTCCCGCGACATCTCCAGACTGAATACGGCCACCCCATGGTGGCGCTGCACCGCCGCATGGCGGGCCACGTTGAGGGCGAACGAGGTCTTGCCCACCCCCGGGCGGGCGGCCACCACGATCAGCTCCGAGCGCTGAAACCCGGAGGTGACCGCATCCAGCTTGCCGAAGCCGCTGGCGACCCCGGTCACCGAGCGCTTGGCGCGCTGGTTGTAGGCGTTCTGGAGCGTCTCCCACGTCTGCGGCAGCCGCTCGGCGATCGATTCGAAGTCGGACTTCACCCGCCCCCGGTCAGCCACCTGGAAAACTGTGCGCTCGGCCTCCTCAATGGCCGGCTGGGCCTCCAGCGACTCGTCGAAGCCGAGGTCGGCCAGCCGCCCCCCAGCGGCGATCAGGCGGCGCTTGAGGGAGTGATCGGTGACGATCCGGGCGTAGTACTCGACGTTGGCCGCAGTGGGGACCGAGGCGGCCAGCGAGGTCAGCATCTCCAGACCGCCTACCCGTTCCAAGGAGCCCTGCCGCTCCAGCTCGTCGGCCAAGGTGAGGGTGTCGACCGGAGTTCCCTGGGAGAAGAGGTGCAGCATGGCCCGGAAGACGTCGCCGTGGGCGGCGAGGTAGAAGTCGTCAGCCTCCAGCTTGCCGACCACCACGCCGATCTGATCCTTGTCCAGCAGCAGTGCTCCCAGGACCGAGCGCTCGGCGTCGACGTTGTGGGGAGGGAGCCGGAGCGGGGTGGCCGGCCGGAGCTCCGGCCGGGCGCTCACGCCGCGACGACCCGGACTTTGATCCGGGCCTCGACCTCAGCATGGAGTTTGGCCACGGCCTGGTGCTCTCCCACCTCATGGGCGGGCTCGAAATCGATCTTGCGCCGGTCCAAGGTCACCCCCAGCTGGGACTCGATGGCCTCCGCCACGTCGATGTTGACCACGGCGCCGTAGAGCTTGCCGGTCTCCCCGGCCCGGGCGGAGATCTCGACCACGGCGGACTCCAGCCGGGCGGCGGTGGCCCGGGCGTCGGTCAGCTCGGCCTCCACCTTGTGGCGCTGGCGCTCCTTCTGGGCCCGGATCTGCGCCTCTGCGGTGGCCCGGGCGGGCTGGGCCAGGTGGCGAGGAAGGAGGAAGTTGCGGGCGTAGCCGTCGGCCACCTCCCGGACATCGCCGGCGCGCCCGGTCCCGGACACGTCTTTGGTAAGGATGACCTTCAAATCGACTGCTCCTTGCTAGCTGGGGGCAGGGGAAGGTCGGACCCGGCCTCGCCGCCTGCCGCAGCCGGACTCCCCCCGGCCGACTCCTGCGAACGGTACCAGGGAGCGGGCTCCACCGGCGGGCGCGCCGCGGCCAGGGGCCGGGCTTGGCGCCGGGCCAGCGCCGGCCCCGTACGGGCCAGCAGGGCCAATCGCCCAGCCGCGAGCGTCCCCCGGCGGAGGTCCTCGTCGAACCGGCTTCGCCGGGCCCGGATGTCGGCCTCGATCTCCTCGCGGAGACCCCGGGGGGCCTGCGAATTGAAGGCCCGGACCGCCAGCACGGTCAAGGCGATGGCGTCCATCTGGCCGACCACGGGGATCCAGGCGGGCAGGTCGATAGCCGGGTTGAGGATCAGGGCCAGAGAACCCGCCAGGGCGGCCTTCAGGGGGGCGGGGGTGCGCGGATCGCGGGCCAGGCAGTAGGCGAGGCGGAGCTGCTGCGGCAGCTCCACGATCAAGAGCCGGAGCAGCTTGAGGCGATGGATGGTGGACACCCCAGTTATTACGCGACCCTCCCCGACCGAACCAGTTTATCCGGAGCGGCGCCGGAAGGCGGCCTTGATTCCCGGCCCTAGCTGGGCGGCGCCGTCCATCCCGGCTCTCCACTTCGGGGTTGCCAGTCGGGCCGGCGCAATTCCAGAAGCTGGAGCGCCGCGGCCCCGGCACCGGGATCCTCCCCGCCGGACAGTTCCCCTTCCATCACAGCCTCCAGGAGGACCTTTTGAGCCCGGCCCACCCAGGGGCCGGCCGGGAGTGAGTAGGCCCGCTTGAGCTGCTCGCCGCCGAGGGGAGGCCGCATCCCGCCCGGGTGCTCTTGGGCGACCGCAGCCAGGCGCAGCTCCAGCTCGACGAGCTGCTCCAAACCCGGGAAGGAGGAGCCTTGGGTATCGGCCCGGGCCAGCGCCAGCAGCTCGGGCAGCAGCTCCCCGGCGGCGTGCCAGAGCCGGCGGACGGCGCTGTCCGCCCACTCCGAGCTGTACTGGATGGGCCGCATGTGGAGCAGTACCAGCCGCCCCACAGCCTCGATCTCGGCCCCGCTGAAGCGCAGCCGCCGCATCACCGCCTCGGCCAGTTCGGCGCCCGCCTGGGGGTGGCCGTGGAAGGTAGGGCCTTCGGGGGCGGCCTGGACGGTCACGGGCTTGCCGACATCGTGGAAGAGGACCGCCAGCCGCACCGTCCGATCGGGGACGGCGACCCGGAGGGCGAGGCAGGTGTGCTCGAAGACGTCGCCCAGGTGGTAACCGGACTGGTCGACCCCGGCCATGGCGGCCAGCTCCGGGGAAACCTGGCTGAGCAGCCCGGTGCGGAGCAGGATGCTCAGCCCGAGGTCCGGTCGGGGCGCGACCAGGAGTTTGACCAGCTCGTCCCGGACCCGCTCCGGGGACACGATCCCCAGGCGGACCGCCATTTCGGCCATCGCCTCCTCCAACCCGGCTGCGAGCCGGAACTCCAGCTGGGCCACGAAGCGAGCCGCGCGGAGCATGCGCAGGGGGTCCTCCGAGAAGGTCTCCCCGGGAGGCAGCGGGGTACGGAGCACCCCCTGGCGGAGGTCGTCGAGGCCGAGTCCAGTGGGGTCCCCAATCCTCCCCTCGCCATCCAGGAGCAAGGCGTTGAAGGTGAAGTCCCGCCGCCGGGCATCCTCCGCCAGCGTCCCAGCCCGGACCGTGGGCTTGCGGCTCTCGGGAACATAAGCCTCGGACCGGGCTCGGACGAACTCCACGGTGAAGCGCTCCCCTCCGGGCAGCAGGAAGGCGACCTGGGCGGTGCCGAACCGTTCGAAGGCGACCACTCGTGCCCGCCGGTCCCAGCGCTGGCGGAGCCATTCCGCGGCGGTCTCGGCGCGGCCGCGCTCGACCACCACATCGACGTCCGACTGGTCCTGCCGACCCATCAGCAGGTCGCGGACGAATCCCCCCACCAGGCAGGTCCGGGCCCCGATGGCCCTTTCCATCTCGGGCAGCAGTCGGCGCAGCCCAGCGGCGGAGGGCACCTCGGGGACAGGCCTGACCCGCGAACTCGGGTCAGGCGAAGACGACGTCGTCATCCGAGGTGACCTCGCCCGGGACCACCAGTTCGTCGCAGGTGGGGCAGTAGTAGCGCAGCTCGAGCGCGGTGCCGCAGCGGGGATGAGCAGGCGCGGCCGACCCGCCCGGTCCGCCCCAGCGATCCAAAGCTTCGATCACGGCGGCGAGCCCCCGGCCAGCCGAGGTGAGCCGGTAGTCCACTCTCGGAGGACGGGCGGAATAGCGCTGGCTCTCCAGCACCCCGGTCAGCTCCAGCCGGCGGAGCCGTTCGCTGAGCACGTTGGATGCGATCTCGGGCAGCGACCGCTGCAGGTCACTGAAGCGGCGCGGGCCGCGCAGCAGCTCCTGCACCAGCAGTAGGGCCCAGCGATCGCCCACCTGGTCCAGAGCCGCCGCCAGTCCGGTGCGCTCAGGAGCTGGAACCTCGGCCACCTCCGAATCTTCGCTGCTGCGGGGAAACCGGGTTTGGCGGGCGCTTCGATTGGATATAGTTGCTACTTGCAAGGCACTACTAACTTATCCTAGGAGGACCCGGGTGAGCTTCGCAGATGAACTGGAGGCGGCGGCGGCGGCGGTCAGGGAGGGAGCGCTCCCGGCGGTGGTGGGAGTCGGCAGGCGCTGGCCCTCGGGGAGTGGCGTGGTGTTCGCCGAGGGTCTGGTCGTGACCAGCGCTCACAACGTCCATTCCGAGCGACCCCAGGTGCACTTCTCGGACGGCACCCGGCGAGATGGAGAGTCGGTGAACGTCGACGTGGCCGGCGACCTGGCGGTGATCAAGGTTGAGACCGGAGAGGCCCCGGCCGCCCGCTGGGGGTCGGCGGAGCCTCAGCTTGGAACCCCCGTCTTCGCCGCCGCCAATCCCGGCGGCCGGGGACTGAGGCTGAGCTTCGGAGTGGTCTCGGCCCAGGATCAGGACTTCCGTGGCCCGGAGGGACACGCGATCACTGGCAGTTTCGAGCACACGGCGCCGCTGCCCCACGGCTCCTCAGGAGGCCCCGTGCTCTCCCTGACCGGCGAGCTGCTAGGCATCAACACCAAGCGGCTCGGAGAGGGCCTGTACGCGGCGCTGCGTGCCGACGCGGCCCTGCGCACCCGGCTGGAGGATCTCGGCCGCGGCGAGCAGATCGCACGACCGTACCTGGGAGTCGGGCTGCTGCCTTCAGAGGTCGCCCGTCGGTTGCGGGCCTCAGTCGGGCTCGAGGAGCGCAATGGCGTGCTGGTCCAGCACTTGGACGCGGAGGGTCCCGCCGCGGCGGCCGGGGTGATCAAAGGGGACTTGCTCACCAAGGCGCACGGGCTCGCACTGTCCAGGACAGCTGATCTGCACCGCGCTATGGCCGCGCTCAAGCCGGGCGACCAGATCGAGCTGGAGCTGGTCCGCGGAGCTGAGGAGAAGCGGCTCACGGCCACCCTCGGCACCGCCCCTGAGCGGGCCGAGCAGGAGCTGCGCGGGCGCCGCTACCACCGCCGGCGCTAACCAAGACCCGGAGTCGACGCAGGACGGACTGGCCAGAGTTCTGGCCGGTCCGTTTTCTGTTCGTCCAGGCGGAACGCGTCCCTATACTGAGCCCGGGAGGAGCGCCGAAAGTGTCACCGGGAGTCAGGGGTCGGAAGTCTTGTCGCGACTTCTGAGCCACCAGCGGAATCCGCTCGGCCGCACCGTCAGGCTGCTCGGGTGGATGGCCGACCACCCGGCGGACGACTACGGCGTCCGGCAGTTGGCCGCGGCGGTCGGGATGGCGCCCAGCACGGTCCATCGATCGCTTGGTGCCCTCGAGGAGGAGGGCCTGATCGAATCCGTGGCCTCGACCGGCCGCTACCGACTCAGCCTGGGCTTCTACCGGCTGGCCCTGCAGGGAGCCGCCCGGGCACCGGTGGTGGCGCTGGCTCTGCCCCACCTCCGGGCGGCCGCCCACACCGGAGGCGAGACCGCGCTTTTGGCTCTCTATGGGGCCCCCCAGCTGGCGGCCATGTACGTGACCGAGATCCCGGCCCGACACCCCCTCCAGGTCCGGCCGGCGCTCCATGAGTGGATGCCGCTCACCGGTTGTGCGGCGGGCCTGGCAATCCTCTCCGGCCTGGACGGGGAGACCCTCGTCTCGGCGTTCGGCCGGGAGCGCGCCACGGTCGGCGCCTCCGAACTCGCCCGGCAACTGGCCGAGGTGCGGGGCCGAGGCTTCGCGTCGCTCCCAGCCCGGCCGGGCACCTTTGCCCACGAGCTGGCGGCGTCGTTCTCCGGACCGGGCGGACAAATCCTGGGGGCGGTCGCGTTCGCGGTACCTGAGCGCCGGTTCAACCCCGTACTCGAAGGTTCTCTGGGCCAGCTCCTGGTCGACCAGGGACGCCTCATCTCGGCCGCGCTGACGGGCTAGGCCCGAGACCTCCGACTCTAGCCGACCGCGACCTCCGGGGTGGGAGTTAGCCGGTCTCCCCAGTGGTCCAATCCGAACTCCACCGCCCCCAGCAGTCCCTGATCCTCGCCGAGCGCGGCTCGCTCCACTCGGCAGCTGCCACGGACCGACGGCAATGAGGCTTCTCCGAGGCTGCCCATGATCTCGCTCCAGAAGTCCGGCGAGGAGGCGACCACGCCGCCCCCCAGCGCTACCGCTTCCGGATTGAGCAGGTTTATCAGCCCCCCGAGGGCGAGGCCGATGTAGCGGGCGGCCCGGCTCAAGATCGCTCGAGCCGCCGGGTCCCCGGCGGAGGCCATTCGACTGACCTCGAAGGCGCTGGCCACCCCCGCCTCGCGGGCGATCGCGGTCCCCGAGGCGAGCGCCTCCAGGCAACCCCGGTTGCCGCAGTTGCAGGCTGGCCCGCCCGGGAAGATGACCATGTGGCCGAATTCCCCAGCGCTCCCCTGGTACCCCCGGTAGAGCCGGCCCCCCAGGATCAGGCCGGCCCCGATTCCGGTGCTGACGGTGACGTAGACGAAGTCCTGAGTCCCCCGCCCGGTGCCCCGCCGGTACTCGGCGAGCGCCGCCAGGCTGGCGTCGTGCTCGACCAGGCAGCGGCACCCGAGCCGCTTCTCGAGCAGTTCGCGCAGCGGCACCCCCCGCCACCCGGGAAGGTTGGGCGCTCCGGCCACGACTCCGGTCCCGCTGTCGACGGGGCCGGGAACTCCGACCGCGAGCAGCAGCTGGGAGAGACTCGCCTCTGGCTCGGCCGCGACCGCTTCCCGGACCAGACCGTCGATTTGGGCCAGGATCCCTGTCGGTCCCTCGGAGGCGGCCGTCCGGGCTCTCCCCCGGCGCCGGACGATGCCGTCCGGGCCGGCCAGCCCCACCCTCAGCCAGGTTCCGCCCAGGTCGACCCCGGCGACGAAGGTGGGCGCGCCCGCGGCGACGACCATCTAACTCAGGACTCCGCCCTAGTGGGCAAGGGCGGGAGACCTGCCAGCTCCCGGAGCCGCTCGACGTTGGCCCGGTCAGGTCCCTGGCGCTCCAAACCGGGCACCTCGAGGATGAATGGGGCGGCAGCCAGCTGGGGATCGGCGAGGATCCGCCGGAACGCCTCAGCGCCGATCTCCCCATCGCCAATGTTCTGGTGGCGGTCGACGTTGGACGCGAATGGTGCCTTGGAGTCGTTGGCATGGATTGCGGCCAGGCGGGGGAATCCGATCTCCCGGTCCAGTTCAGCCACCAGTCGCTCGAGCCCGGCCGGCTCCCGCAGGTCGTAGCCCGCGGTGAAGGCGTGGGCGGTATCCAGGCAGAGGCGCAGCCGCGGGTCATCCACCCCGGCCATCATCTCGCCGATCTGGGCGAAGGAGCTGCCGATGTTGGCTCCCGAGCCGGCGCTGTTCTCGATGATCAGCAGGCTCTCGCCGTTGGTCTCGGCGAGGATCCCCCGCAGCGCCGCGACCATCTGGGGAAGCACCGCCTCGAAGCCCTGGCCCTTGTGCGATCCCGGGTGGAAGATCACGCCCCGCACGCCCAGCAGGTTGGCCATCTCCAGGTGGTGCTGCAGCGAGCCCCGCGATTGGGCCAGCAGCTCCTCCTTGGCGGTGGCCAGGTTGATCAGGTACGCGGCGTGAAAGAAGAAGGCGTCCAGTGAGGTCTCGGCCATCCTCCGGCGGAAGGTCGCCACCTGCTCCTCGTCCGGGTGGAGCCGGCGCCAGGTCTGGGGCGCGCTGGGGTGGATCTGCACCGCCTCGGCGCCGATCTCCAGGGCACGATCGAATGCGGTCGAGATCCCGCCCTGGGAGGAAACGTGGGCTCCGATGGTGACCATGACTATCCCGGCGGCGCCGCGGCGGGCGGCACATAGACCTGGGAGCTGGGTGGCGCCACGATCGCCTGGGCGCGGCCGAAGGCGCTGTAGCGCAGGGTGATCGGCTGGTCTCCGGTGATGGACAACTCCAGAAGGTAGTTGGTGGCGGGCGCCACGAACAGACGTAATGATGAGCTTCCGCCCCGCTCCTCGACCACCAAAACGTCAACTCCGCGGAGCCGGGCCCGGCGGACCGTGAGCACGCCCCTGATCGCGTGCCTCAAGGTTGCCCCCAGGCCAGCTGCTGAAAACGGCTCGACGCTCTGCCGGTAACTGCGGGCCACCGCCTGGGGCTGGAGCACCCAGGTCGTGGCCGGGTTGAGGTTCCCAGGCAGGGCGCTGATCCCCAGCTCCTGCAGCTCGGTGGGAGAGCGGACGTAGACCCGAGTGCCGATCGCCACCACGTCGCTTCGAAAGACGGCTGTGTGGGGCACGGCGATGTCCAGGGTCCCGGAGAAGCTGCCGTCGTGACGGACCAGAACCTGGAAGGTGGTGGTGGTGTCAACGGCCCGGCTGCTGCCGCTTATCCGGTAGGCGCCCAGGCTGGCCATAGAGCCGGTGACGCGGCGGAGCAGGGCTGCCGCCGTGGGCAGCCCCGGGCCGCAGCCGGCCAGGAGCGGGACCAGTAAAAGCGCCAGCGCCAGCGCCCTCGACCACCTGCCGAGAAGGGGTCCAGAAGGCCGGCGTCGGGGGCGACGGACGACCGGGGTGGCTCTGGCCAAACTCAAACCTTCCAGACCAGCACCGCCATCGCGTAGGCGAGGTAGAGAATCAGACCGACCGGGGCCAGGACCCACGCGTTGACTCCCCGCCGGCCCATGGCCAGGATCGCCACGCCCACCGCCAGGGCGGTGAGTCCAGCCGAGAGGAAGCCGGCTCCGGTGAGCTTCCAGGGAGTGAAGCAGAGCCCGACGACAGCGGGGAAGGTGGCCTGGAAGACCATCGACCCAGTCACGTTGCCGAGCGCCAGGCTGTCCCGGTCGCGACGGATCCAGAGGGCACCCGCCGTGACTTCGGGAAGCTCGGTGGCGATGGGGACCAAGAGGAGCGCCAGCACCAGCGGAGAGAGGTGCGCCCCAAGGGCGACCTGGTGGAGGCCGATGAGGAAGAGTTCACTGGCCCCGGCGAGCCCGGCCAGGCCGATCACCGCCTGCAGCGCGGGCAGGGCCAGCCGGCCCCGGCCGTCCGGAGTCCAGCCGCCCGCAATTCGAGAGAACCAGAGGGGCTCGAAGTCACCTTGGGGGGCTGGGTCGGCCCGCAGGGTACGGCGCACGAAGGCGACATACAGGACGACCAGCAGGGCAGCATCGGCCCATCGCACCGGGGTCGGCAGGAGCGCGCCCGCGATCAACAGCCCGAAGCTGAGCGCGAAGGCCCAGAGCGGTCTCCGGGCATCCGCGGTCGAAACCCGGAGGCGCGCCCGGCCGCACAGGATGCAGACCACCCCAACCAGCCCCAGGCCGACGGTCGCCAACATCAGGGGCGCCCCCAGGATCGCACCGGTGGCGGTTTGGGTCGCCTGGTGCCCCCCGGCGATGAGGGCGATGACCGGAACGATGGTCTCCGGCATGGCGGTGCCCACCGCGGCCATGACGCTCCCGGTCATCCCGTGGCCCAGTCCGAGGCTGCGGGCGGCCCACTCGATGGCGTTGGTGAAGAGCGAGGCTGCGATCAGCATCAGCACCAGGCCGCCGGCGAAGGCGAGGGCTATCTGCATTTGTTCAGGGTGAAGCGGGCCGCGCCCGGCCCGGCCGGGCCCAACCCAGAAGGTCGACCGCCAGGGCCAACCCATGTCTTGCGACCTCGCCCGGGCCAACCCCCTGGATCCGCTCTGGGGGCGAAAGTCGGGCGGGGGCCAGGGCGTCTGCGATCCGCTGCCGGTACCAGGGGAAGAGCGACCGGGGCAACCGGTCAGCGGGGAACCACTCGATCCGCCAGGCTTCCCGGCTTCGCCGGACTCGGCCGCCTACCGCCCGAGCCCGGAAGACGACGTCGGTGTCGCGTCTGAGGCCGGTGAAGCGGTAGTAGCCGGTCAGCCGCTCGATTTCAATCTCCAGACCGGTCTCCTCCTCGGCCTCTCGAACCACGGTCGCAGCGGGGTCTTCCGACCTCCCGACATGGCCCCCGGGCGGCTCCCACCCGGGGGGCCACAGCCGCAACTGGAGGAGAACTCGGTCCTGATCGTCGACCAGGACAGCCTGGGCGCCGACGACCTGGCCGGAAGCTAGGGGAAGCACGGGTTGGCCAGCGCCGTGGCCAGCGCCGGGGAGGCGGGCGAGATCAGGTAGCTGAGGCTGGGGAAAAACTCCTGGGGCGGGTTGCCGTTCACCAGCAGGCGCCAGAGCCCGTCGGCGGCGGCCAGGATCGGGGCCCCGAGGGAGAAGCCGGAGTTGAAGAAGTTGGGCAGGACGAAGAAGACCAGCAAGGCGGCGATCAGGATTCCCATCCGATTGCGGTCGATCCATTGGAAGAGACCGGGAGCGTGACTTCGGAAGAGCCCGTCGGCCACCCCATAGCCGTCCAGAGGGGGGATCGGGACCAGGTTGAAGATGAAGAGGATGACATTGACGAAGAAGGCCTCGATCAGGATCCAGTAGGCGTAGCCGGCGAGGTTCAGGTTGAAACTGGGCAGCGCGCAGGTCTGGGTCAGGGGGTCGGCGAAGATCAAGAGCCGCAGTAGCAGGCAGATCACCGCCGCAACCGCCAGGTTGCTCAGAGGCCCGGCGGCCGAGAGCCAGGCGCGCTCGCGGCCGCGCCGGACGTAGAGCGGGTTGAACTGAACGGGTCGGGCAAATCCGATCCCGACCAGGACCAGCGCCGCCAGGCCGACCGGGTCGATCTGACTTGCCGGGTTGAAGGAGAGCCGGCCCTGGGCCTTCGGGGTTGGATCCCCGTAGGACGTGGCTACCCAGGCGTGGCAGTATTCGTGGACGGTGAACCCGATGACGATGCCGGGGACGGCGAAGAGCAGCAGGACGAGGTAGAACTCGACGGCAGTCCCGAGCACCGAGTCTCAGTCCAGGACGATCTTGCGGGCTCGGCGCCGACTCTTCGATCCTTGGGAGTGGCGTCGGTGCTCGAGCGCCGCCGACGCCGCCAGAAACACCTCGCGCTGGGCCTTGAGCAGATGGACCCGCGATTCGGGCGGCACCAGCTCGCCCAGTTCGCCCGCCGCCCGCGCGACCGCACCCCCGATCTGCCGGGCCGCCCATCCGCCAAACTGTCGGGCCGCCTCTTCACGCTCCATCACTTACTCCCAAAATGAATCGCCAGCCGGCCGTCCTCAAGGTGGGCCGAGGTGGTCAGCTTGCCATGCAACACCCGGGGCAGGCTGATCTCTCGCTTGTACGGCCCGACGCTGACGTAGAGCTCGTCGTCCCGCTGGGTCAGTTCCACCTGGTCCCGGGTGGCGAAGGGCAGCTGCAAGGTGAGCACATAGACGTCGCCTTCCTTGCGCAGGGCCTGGGGCTTGGTGTTGAAGAGAATCGCGCTCGGATCGACCTCGCCAAAGAGGGACTGGGCCAGCTCACTGAGGTTTTCCAACCCCAGCACCTCGTGGTCGAAGAGCTGGCTGTTGAGAATCGGCACCGGTGAAAAGGCGGCCTCCACCTGGGTTGCGTAGCGCTGCTGCGACTTGCGCCAATCGGCAAAGTAACCGTCCCCGACCGCCTCCGGGAGGACTCGGTTGACCAGCACGGCGTCGACCTGATAGTCGTACAGATTGAGGTACGTGTAGGCCCGTTGCGCCTCCTTGATCACCATCTTTTCGAGGTTGAGTACCAAGCGCACGGTGCAGGTCTTGGAGTCACTGAGGACTTCCTTCATCGATTCCAGGTCGACTAAGAGGTCCTTGATCGATCCATAGATTTCGTCGCCTGGTAATGGGATTTTCACGAAGGGCTGGATCATCGGACGGGCCACCCGCATGACCTTTCGCTCGAGCGGAAAGATCCGGTCCAAGTACCAGCGAGCCACGTCGGGAAAAGCGAGCAGTTGCAAGGTTTCCCCGGTCGGGGCGCAGTCGACGATGAGCACGTCATACTCCTGCATTCGGGCGTGCCGGCGGATCCACATCAAGCTCGAAATCTCCTCCATCCCAGGCGGAGTTGCGAGCTCCTCGGCGATGATTTCGTCGACCCCCTGGCTGTTGAAGAGGACCGCGAGATAGCCGTGAATCTTGTCCCAGTGCCCCTCCATTTCGTGGAGCGCGTTGACCTCCTGGGCGAACAGGTTGGGCGCGACCTCGACGGGCAGCGCCGCAAGTTCATGCTCTAGCGAGTCGCCCAGGCTGTGGGCGGCGTCGGTGGAGATGACCAGCGTCTTGAGGCCCTGCTCCGCGCATTTGACAGCGGTAGCGGCAGCGACCGTTGTCTTGCCCACGCCACCCTTGCCGGTGTAGAGGATCACCCGCATCTCAGCGAGTATAGGGAGGGGTGGAATCACCCCTTCCCTAGTGAAGGAAGAGGAAGCCCGCCGCCACCACCACCACCATGAGCGCGCTGACCAGGATGACCTTGCGCAGGTCCAGCCAGAGGTAAGGAGTGCGGTCGGTGGGAATCGCCGGGGTTTCGTCGAGCGGCTCCAAGTGGGCGATCTGCTGGCGTTGCCGCTCGGCCCGGCCCGCGACCCTCCCCTTCCGGGGGAGGAAGGAAGTTGACCCTGCGGCCCCGCTCCCGGTCGCCGACGCCACTGCGGGGGCACTCTCCGGTTCGGCCGGTAGGACCGGGCCAGGCTCCTTCGGCGGCGTCGTGCGGGGGGGCAGAAACGAGCTCCGCGCCCCGGTCGGGCGCGGGTCGGGAACCGGACTGGGAACCGCCTCCGGAGCCGACGAGGGCTGGGCGGCGGAGCTTTCCGTCCCCGAGGAGGACGATGGGGAGTGCGTCGGCGGCCGCTTCCGGGCGCTGGAGACGGGGCGGCGCTTAGGGCGTCTTGCCAATTGGGGCTCCGCGGTGAGGACGCCCGGATGAAGTCCGGGCTGAGGCGCGGCCAGTGTATCCAAGCCCAGGGCGAGTCTTGGCCGGGGCCGAGGAGTGCAGGCAGCGAGCACCGGCTGGGTGGGGGTCAGCTTGGCGAAGGAGGGGACGAAGCGGTGCCAGCGCCCACTGCCTGCGTGGGCGATGTGTGTGGGGCCACATCTTGTGCCCAGGGTCAATTGAACCACAGAATGTTGTGGACCGCAAGGGCCTCGTTCGAGCGACTTCTGGCCGGCATCGGCGCTCCCCAGCGGGTCGGAACCCGGGCTCGGCCCAGGGTCCTCGGCCCCTCTCCGGGAGCGTAGGCGGGGGCGTCGATGTGGGCCTCCCGGCGCCGCCTGCGCACAACCGGCCGAAGGCTCTGGTGGCGACGACTTGGAGAGGCCGCCCAGAACTTCCGGCCAAGCCCAGAACCACTTCCGGGGGAGCCGGACTGCCAAAGAGCCGAGTTCCCGGGCGGGGCCGGGCCGGCCCCCGGGCAGCTCAGACGTTGAAGAGGAAGTGCATCACGTCGCCGTCCTGGACCTGGTAATCGCGGCCCTCCAGGCGGCGCTGACCCCGCTCCCGCACGGCCGCGTAGCTGCCCGCTTCGACGAGCTCCTGCCAGCCGCAGACCTCGGCCCTGATGAAGCCCTTAGCAAAGTCGCTGTGAATCGCCCCGGCGGCGTCCCGGGCATTGGCCCCCAGGGGGACCGTCCAGGCGCGCACCTCCTTCTCCCCGGCGGTGAAGAAGGTGTGCAAGCGGAGGGCGTGATATCCGGCTCGGCTGAGCCGGCCCAACCCGGCCTCGGAGAGACCCAGGCCGGCGAGGAACTCGTCCGCCTCCTCAGGCTCCAGCTCGGAAAGCTCAGCCTCGAGCTTGGCCGACACGGCGACGAAGTCCGCTCCCTCTTGGGCGGCGCGCTCCGAGATTCGCTGGGCGGGTCCCGAGCCGAGGGGCTGGGCTAGATCACCCTCGTCGAGATTGGCAACCAGGATGACCGGCTTGGCGGTGAGCAGCTGGGCCTCCCGCACCCCCACCGACTCGTCGACGCCGAGGGTCACCCGCCGCGCGGGCATCCCTTGGTCGAGCGCTTCTTTGACCTTGGTCAGCCCGGCGACTTCGGCCTGAACCTCGCGGGAGGCGGCGCCGGCGCGGGCCGTCTTGCCAACCCGTTCGAGCCGGCGGTCGACCGTGGCCAGATCGGCCAGGGTGAGCTCCAGCTCCAGGATCTCCAGATCGCGGAGCGGGTCGACCGGGCCCTCGACGTGGCCAACCTCGGAAGCGCTGAAGGCGCGCAGCACAAAGGCGATCGCGTCGGCGCTGCGGATGTGGCCCAGGAACTGATTCCCCAGCCCCTCGCCCTGGTGGGCGCCTCTGACCAGGCCGGCGATGTCGGTGAATGTCACCGTCGCCGGGATCACCTTGGGGGGGTGGAAGACCTCGGCCAACTGGTGGATGCGTTCGTCGGGGACGGCCACGACTCCGGTGTTGGGGTCGATCGTGGTGAAAGGGAAGGCACCTACAGCCACGTGGGCTCTCGTCAAGGCGTTGAAGAGGGTCGACTTGCCGGCGTTGGGCAGCCCGACGATTCCAACCGAGAGGCTCATCCCTTCGGCTCAGCGCCGGCCTGCCGGGGAGAGGACCCGGCGAACCAGCTCGGTCAGACCCCCCTGGCCGGGTCCGGGGATCAGCCAGTCGGCGGCCTGCCGGACCTCCTCGGAGGCGGTCTCCACCGCGACCCGGGTGCCCGCGGCTTCCAGCAGGGGGAGGTCGTTGGGAGCGTCTCCGACGGCGACCACGTCCCCGGGATCGACGCCCAGTTGCCGACAGAGCCAGTTGAGGGCCTTTCCCTTGTTCACCCCCGGGGCCGTGATCTCGCAGAATCCGATCAGAGATCGGGTCACCTCCGCCCTTCCTCCGAGCAGCTCTTGGAGCTCGGCCAACGCCGCCTGGAAGCGATCCCGGTCCCGGGCAACCACGGTCAACTTGGTACTGCCGCGGCGCACCCGGTCCTCCAGCGTGGGCCGGCCCGCCACTTCGGCGGTGACCTGGGCGATTCCGGTGTAGAAGCGGACGTCGTCATCGACCCGGTCGACGTAGAGATGGTCATCCTGGTAGACGTTGAGGGCGAAGCCACGGCGGCGGCAGAGCGCCAGCACCTCGAGCCCCAATTCGCCGGGGACCTCCTCGCGCCGCAGCACTTTGGCGGCGGCCATCTCCGGCTCGGAACCGCCCTGGGCCAGCTCCTGGATCTGCGCCCCTTGGTAACAGATGAGCGGCAGATCCGCCCCCAGGGCCAGGGCGTGGGGCAGGGCGGATCGATACATCCGACCGGTGGCGATCCCAACCCGGATCCCCTCCTGGTGGGCGAGAGCGACCGCCACCACGTCCCGAGGGTCAATCTGGAGCCGCTCGTCAAGGAGCGTCCCATCCAAGTCCGAGATCAGCAACCTGGGCCTCACCGGCGGGGAGATACCTCGGGATTGGCGCAGGCGAGGGGAGCGCCGCCGTCCAGCACCGCCAGAATGTTGCGCGCGGCCAGCTCGCCCATGGCGGAGCGGGTCTTGCCGGTTGCGCTGCCGAGGTGGGGCAGCAGGACCGCGTTGGCACAGTCGGCCAGTCCGGGGGACATCTCCGGCTCCTGCTCGTAAACGTCGAGGCCGGCGGCGGCGATCTCGCCTGACTGAAGCGCCTCAACCAGGGCGGCCTCGTCGATGATCGGACCCCGAGAGGTGTTGACCAGAACCGCGGTCCTGCGCATGGCGGCCAGCTCGCTCCGACCGATCAGGTGGTGGGTCTGGCTGGTCAAGGGAACGTGGCAGGTGACGAAGTCGGACTCGCGCAGGAGCCGTTCCAGGGAGCACTCCTCGACCTCCACGGAGGCGGCTGGCCGTACCCCGGCCGGGTCGAAGGCCAAAATCCGCATCGAGAAGCCGCGAGCGGCGCGCTGAGCGACCGCCTGCCCGATCCGGCCAAAGCCAATCACGCCCAAGATCGCCCCGGTCACCTCCTGGCCGAGCAGGTAGTCCGGGCGCCAGCCGAAGTACCGTCCCTCCCGCATCTCCCGGTCCGCCTCGACCACCCGGCGCGCCGCCGCCAGAAGAAGGGTCAGGGTGAGGTCGGCAGTGGCGTCGGTGAGCACCTCGGGAGTGTGCCCGACGTAGATCCCCCGGGCGGTGCAGGCCGGAATGTCCACGTTGTCGAGGCCGACCGCGTAGTTGGAGACGACCCTGAGATTGCTGCCCGCGGCGTCCAGGGTGGCGGCGTCGATCCGGTCGCGCAGCTGAGGCAGCAGGGCATCCGCGCCCGCGACCGCTGTCCGATACCGCTCGGGGGCGAGGATCTCACCCAGGATCTTCAGCTCACAGCGTTCGCTGAGCAGGTCCCCAGCGGGACCCGGCACGGGCAGGGTCATCACCACCTTCGGCACTCTCTCGGCATTGTCGCCGATGGCCGGGCGGGGCACGTCCGGGTGGAACTGGCCCGGATGGGGTATATTGAATTCGTTGCCAATTCGCTCTAGACGTCCCTTCCGGCCCACCCATCGCACCGCTTACCTGGCTCCCGATGAGGTCCCCCAGCCGGATCCCGCCCCCTCCGTCAGCTTCTCCGAGCTTGGGCTCTCGGCGCCGATGCTGAGAACCCTCGTCGAGGTTGGGTACAGCGACCCCACTCCGATCCAGGCCCTGACCCTCCCGGTGGCGCTTTCTGGCCGCGACTTCGTCGGCCAGGCTCGGACCGGATCGGGAAAGACCGCCGCCTTCGCCGTGCCCATCCTGGAGCGCCTCGATCCCACCCTGACCACGGTCCAGGCGCTGGTGCTCTGCCCCACGCGGGAGCTGGCCGCTCAGGTCACCCTGGAGTTCGAGAAGCTGGCTCAGGGCCGCTCGGTGCGGACCCTCGCCGTGGTCGGCGGGGACCCCATCAAGCGCCAGCTGGACGGGCTCATCGCCCACCCCCAAGTGGTGGTCGGCACCCCGGGTCGGGTCCTCGACCACCTCCAGCGCCGCACCCTCTCACTTCGGGCAATCCGCTTCGTGGTCCTCGACGAGGCCGACCGGATGCTGGACATGGGATTCGCTCCGGACGTGGAGCGGATCCTTCTGCAGACCTCCAAGGAACGCCAGACCATGCTCTTCTCGGCGACCATGCCGGAGTGGGTCCACCGGCTGGCGGCCCGGCATATGCACGATGCGGAGACGGTCTCGGTGAGCGGGCGGACCGAATTGGTCCCCACCATCCGCCAGTGGTGCATTGAATGTTCCTGGTCCGAGAAGGAAGAGGCGCTCGGGATGCTGATGGACAGTCCCCTGGTGACCCTGGGGTTGATCTTCAGCAACACCAAGCGGAATGCTGACCACCTGCACACGGCCCTGCTGGGCCGCGGGTACGACGTCACCGTGATTCACGGCGACCTCTCGCAGCGCGAGCGGGACCAGGCCCTGGAGCGGTTCCGGCACAGCCGGGTGCGCTTCCTGATCGCGACCGACGTGGCCGCCCGGGGCATCGACATCGACGACATCAGCCACGTCATCAATTACGACATCCCGGCCACCCCCGAGGACTACGTCCATCGGGTGGGGCGCACCGCCCGAGCCGGCCGCGACGGGGTGGCCCTGACCCTGATCACCCCGATCGAGATCCTCAAGATCAGGGACATAGAGCGGCACACCAAGCGTCCCATCGAGCACCACACTCTCGACGACCTGAAGCTGCTCGCCGGCACAGCCGGCGCCCTGGTCGGCTGAGCCAGCCGTACCGCTGATCCCCCCGGGCGACCCCGGGTCGGCCACCCAGGAACCGGGGTGAACTCGATCAGCCTGCACTGAGCACTCGGGACGTGGACCGGTCACATGGGCTCGCCGGGGCCGCAGCAGGCGGGAGGGGCAGGGGAGGCATCGAGCCGCCCAGGCTGCCGGTCGACGAACCAATCCCATCCGTACTGCTATTTGCTATACTGCGTATTGCACTATGGCAGACAGCAATTGGCGCCGCCCTACCCGCGACCTGGTCTGTCTGGCCACCCTGGCCCTGCTGGCGGAGAAGCCCCGGCACGCCTACGGAATTCAGCGTGAGCTCCAGCAACGCCATAAGGAATTCGCCGCGGGCAAGCCGAGGGCGCTCTACCATGCGGTTGACCGGCTCGCTACCGCGGGGCTGATCGAACTGGCCGAGACCGTTAGGGAGGGCCACCGGCCGGAGCGGATCGTCTATCGGGCGACGGATACGGGCCAGGAGGAGCTGCAGAACTGGCTGACCGATCTGCTCGCTCGGCCGCTGCCGGAGACGTCGGTGTTCTCGGCGGCGGTGAGCATGATCGGCTACCTGCCCGAGCCGGGCGCGCTCCTGGCCCTCTCCAATCGGATCGCGCAGTTGGAGGGCAAGATCGCCGCCTGCGATGCGGTGCTGGCTTCGCTGCAACAGCAATTGGGAATCCCCCGGCTCTTCATGCTGGAGCGCGAGTACGAGCGCAGCCTCTGGCAGGCCGAGCTGGCCTGGGTCACCAAGTTGATCGGCGAACTCCGCTCGGGCGTGCTCGCGGTGGACCAGGAGTGGTTCGAAGCCTTCGCCGAGGACGGCAGGGGAGCGGACCCCGAGGCAGCGACCCCACTGGCGATCCGGGCCCCACGAGGGGGCCGGCCCAAGGGCGTCTCCAGAGGCGACCCCGAGCTAACCGTTCACCTAGGAGGCGCCTCGTGAATGCCACCCCGGAGTCAGTGATCAGCGTCCATCAGTTGCGCCGGGTGTTCAAGTCCCGAAAGTCCACCGTGGAGGCGGTCGTCGGCATCGACCTTGAGGTTTATGCGGGCGAGATCTTCGGCTTCCTTGGGCCCAACGGGGCCGGCAAGACGACCACCCTGCGGATGTTGGCGACCCTACTGCCGCCCACCTCCGGGGAGGCGACCGTGGCCGGCCACGACCTGCGCCGCCAGCCGGCCGAGGTCAGGCGCCGGATCGGCTACGTGGGGCAGCGCGGCGGGGTGGACATCCAGATCACCGGTCGCAGCGAACTGGCCTTCGAGGCTCGTCTCTACGGGATGAGCCTGGCAGCGGCGCGGGAGCGCGCGGCCGAGCTAATCGCGGCGCTGGAGTTGGAATCCTGTGCTGATCGCAAGATCTCAACCTACTCGGGCGGGCAGCGGCGGCGCCTTGACGTCGGGGTCGGCTTGGTGCACCGTCCCCAGCTCCTCTTCCTCGACGAGCCGACCACTGGCCTCGACCCCCAGAGCCGGGTGCGCATGTGGGACGAGGTTCGCAAGCTCAGAGAGGAGGGGACAACCGTCTTCCTCACCACCCACTATTTGGAGGAGGCCGATGCCCTGTGCAATCGGCTAGCGATCATCGACCACGGAGGGATCGTTGCCGAGGGTACCCCGGACGCGCTCAAGCGGGAGGTGGCGGGCGACCTGGTCACGGTCGGAGTCAGCGGGGACGTCGAGGCAGCGCTGCGGCTGCTCCAACCCCAGCCGTTCGTTCGAGAAGCATCGATCGAGGGAAGCGAACTTCGTCTCTACGTCGAGCGCGGCGAGACCGCCACCCCGGACATCCTGCGGCTCCTGGACACGGCCGGACTGGGGCTGACCACGGTGGCACTGAGCCGGCCCAGCCTGGACGACGTCTTCCTGCGCAGCACCGGGCGCTCGCTGCGCGAGTCGGACGCGGCCTAGCGGATTCGAGGAGAGCCCCCCATGAAGCTTGCCCACGACACCTGGTTGGTGTTCCAGCGCTATTTCGGAATCTTCATCCACAACCCGGCTTGGGTCGCGGTGGGGGTGCTGCAACCGGCCCTGTACCTGCTCCTGTTCGCCCCCCTGCTGAAGTCGATCGCCAGCGTCCCCGGCTTCCCCAAGGGCGGCGCCTACAACGTCTTCGTCCCTGGCCTGCTGATCCAGCTCGGGCTCTTCGGGGCCGCCGGGGTCGGCTTCAGCCTGATCTCGGAGCTCCGCCTGGGGGTGGTGGAGCGGCTTCGGGTGACCCCTGTTAGCCGCCTGTCGTTGCTGCTGGGCCGGGCCCTGCGGGACGTCCTCACCCTGTTCGTCCAGGCCCTCATCCTGGTGTTCCTGGCGCTGCCGTTCGGGCTCAGCTTCAAGCCCCTGGGAATCCTGATCGGGCTCGGACTTGTCGCCTTGATCGGGCTCCTGGTGGCCTCGATCTCCTATGCGCTGGCCCTGGCGCTCAAGGACGAGAACTCCTTCGCGCCGATCATTTTCACGGCCAGCCTTCCCCTGCTTCTTCTCTCCGGGGTGCTGCTGCCGATGAGCCTGGCCCCAAGCTGGCTGCGGACGATATCCACCCTCAACCCCTTCTCCCACGCGGTCGCCGCCAATCGAGCGGTCTTCCTGGGCGAGCTCAGCAATCCCAATGTGCTCCAGGGAGTGGTGATCATGGCCCTCCTCGCAGCGGTCGCCGTGTGGTTCGCCGCGCGCTCCTTCGGGAGAGCCATCGCCTGAGCGCTGGCGAGGCGCAGACGGACGTCAGCAGCGATCGGTCAGGTGGGAGCTGGAGCCGTCGCGTCGACCTGGAGGAATCCCTGGGGCACCGGGCCACGCCAGGCCTCGGGATGTAGGATCCGGGCCAGCATTTCGATCCCGTCCACCACGCGCGGCCCGGGCCGGTTGAAATACCACGACCCATCCACGGCATAGACCTGTCCCGCCCGGGCGGCCGGCAAACCGGCCCAGCCAGTGGTCTGGGCGATCGAGCCGAGCTGGGCGGCGCTCTCCTCTAGCCGGTAGCCGCAGGGCATGACCAGGACCACCTCGGCCTGGGCTGCCCGCAACTCCTCCGGGCTGATCACCCGCGACCGCCCCCCGGGCTCCCCCAGCACGTCGATCCCGCCCGCGGCATCCACCTGGTCGGGAACCCAGTGGCCGGCCACCATGAGGGGATCGGCCCACTCCAGGCAGACGACCCGCGGACGGGGCCTGCCGGCGACGGCTCCTCTGACCGCGTCCAGCCGCGCCCATAGTCCCCTCACCAGCTCCGCAGCCCTCTCCCGGGCCCCGGTCACCTGGCCCACGTCAGCGAACGAGCGCAGCACGTCGGCCAGGGTCAGCGGTTCCAAGGAGAGGACGGTGGGCCGGCCCGGCAGAATCCGGGCGGCGTCGAGCACCTGCTGGTAGGCGACCGCGCATACCTCGCAGAGCTCCTGGGTGAGGATGACGTCGGGGCGGGCTCTCCGGAGCGCGTCCTGATCGAGGGCGTAGAGGCTGCTGCCCTGGTGGAGCGCCGCCCGGACATGGCGGTCGATCTCCCCGGGGGACTGCCCGTCGAGGTCGAGCAGGCTGCGCGTCATCACCGTCTTGTAGCGTGCCTGGGGCGGGAAATCGCACTCGTGAGTCACTCCGACCAGGCTCGAGCCCAACCCCAGGGCGAAGCAGATCTCGGTCGAGCTTGGTAGCAGCGACACGATCCTCAACTGGGGCTAGACCTCCTCAGGCGCCTCGGTCGGGGGTGCGTCCAGGCCGGCCGCCACGGGCACCAGGGCCATCGTGAGGATCGGGACCTCGCTGCGGGTAGCCCACGTCCCCACTCGGGACTCGTGGGAGAAGACCACCACCTGGGTGTCGGCCGCGAGCTCCTTGAGGGTGTCCAGCAGAGCGACGCAGCGGCCGTCGTCGGCGCTGACACAGGGATCGTCGAAGAAGAGGGGGACGGGCTCGCCCTTTGGCGAAAGGGCCCGCGCCAGCACCGTGCGCAGCGCCACGTAAATCTGCTCCCGGGTCCCCTGGGAGAGGTCCGCGACCCGGATCTGCACCCCCGAGTCCTGGGCCGAGACATTCATGGCGAGATCGGCGGGATCGACCCAGGCGTGGTGATAGCGTTGCCCGGTGATGGTCGGGAGCCAGCTGCGCAGCCCCTCGGCCAGGACGGGCGCCAGGTCGTTGTGGATCAGCCCCTCCGCCCGCCGGAGCTCACTGACGGCAAGCTTTACCGCCTCCTCAGCTCGGGTCAGCCGGTCCACCTCGTCGCCGAGCGCGGCGGTCGCCTCTTCGAGGGCGGCAACGTCGCTACTTTCCTTAAGCTGCTCCTGGAGACGGCCCTGCAGCGGCAGAAGCTGGCTGCGAATCTCGTCGCGCCGCCTGACCGCCTCGTCGTAGCCACGACGCAGCTCTTCTGAAGAGCCCTTCGCGGCGGTCCCCTCCGGAAGAGGCTCCACGCCGTGAAGCTCCCGAGTCAACTGATCCGCCCGCTTGGCCATGCCCTTGAGATCACGACCGGCCGCCCGCTCGGCCCGGCGGGCGACCAGCCCGCCCCGCAGGCGGGCCGCGTCCTCGGCCTCGTCCAACTGGCGCAGCCGGGAACTCAGCTCAGCAGCGAGCTGCACGGGATCGTTGCCACTGATCCCGACCCGCTTGGCTCGGGTGATCAGCTCCTGACGGAATCGCTGGGAAGTGGTGGCCCAGCTGGCGCGCTGCTGGAGCGACTCCTGAGCGCCGGGGATCTGCTCTGCGAGCTCCCTCACCTGGTCGGGCTCGACCTTGCCGATTCCGAGCTCGGTGAGGCGCTTTTGGGCCTGGGAGCGCTCGGCGTCGACCTTGTCCCGCTGCGCCACCACCTTGGCCAGCTCGGGGTCGGGGGCGCGCGACGATCTTCGCAACTGTCCCATCGAGGTGAAGCCACCGACCGCCAGCAGCAGCCGAAGTCGCCGCTGCAGGGCGTAGAAGGCGGTGGCGGCCATCACCAGCAGGACCAGACCGCCGGCCGCGATCAGAATCCCGGCCGAACTGCCGTGCAGGAGTCCAAAGGCCACCAGGACGGCCCCGGCCACCCCGCCGACCAAGGCCAGCAGGTCGGAGCTCCAGCGCAGGACGGCGATCCGACGGTGGTCGAGGAGGTCGAATCTGCCGGGGTCGTCGGATTGGGGAGGCAACGGGGGGAGGGGCTGCTCCAGGGCGCTGACCAGGAAGGCGAGCTCACTCGGAGCGGACTGCTGTGAAAGCCGCTCCAGGTCGGGTCGAAGGGGGGGCATCTCGGCCAGCTTCTTCTCGGCGTCCTGCCACTGCTGGGCCAGCCCGCGAGCGCCGGTGGCGGCTTCCCGGAGAGTGGCTGGGTCCTTGGGTAGCCGCTTCTCCGGTACCGCGTCCAGCTGCTGGTCGATCTCCGCGACTGCGCTCAGATCCTGCTGGATTTCGGCCAGCTCGGCCGTCTTCCAGGACAGCTCACTACTCCGCAGGTCCACCTCAACCAGGTTAAGCTCGCCGTTGAGGGTCTCCTGGCTGGCGAGGTCATCACCGAGCTGGCGGTGGAGCTCCAAAGCCCGGGCCAACTTGATCTGAGCCTCCTCCAGCTCGCGGGGCAGCTTGGCTTTGTCCAGGCGTTTGGTGGTGGTGCGGTCTCCCCGGATGTGCTCCTGGCGCCACCGCTCCAACCGGTCGATCGCGGCCCGGGCTGTGCTGTCACTGCCCGAGGTGGCGCTGGCCCGCTGCAGGTCCTCCTGCAGGGAGGCCCCGGTGAGGCTGAGAATCTGGTCCTGGGCGACTGTGGAGACGGCCAGGAACGCGTCCCGGCTCATCCCCAGCCCGACCGAGACGTCGACGGTGCGGCCCCGCCGGAATCGGTCGGTCACCTCGCCGCCCTTGACCAGGTCGAACACCTGGGCGCCATCCGGATGGTCGAGGTCGCGTACGAAGCGGAAGCGGCCTCCCCCGAACTCGACCTCAGCCTCGACCGCGAAGGGACCGCCGCGCCAGGGGCGGAATCGGCGGAGCACCTCCTCGGTCTCCTTGAGCATCCGGCCCCGGGCAGGTAGATCGACGCCGCACAGCGCCACCCGGAGGGCGGTATGAAGGGTGCTCTTGCCGGACTCGTTGGGGCCCCCGACCACGGTCATCTGGGGGTCCAGCTTGAAGCGCCCGCTGAGCGCGCCGAAGCCCTGCAGGGTGACCGAGAGAACCCTCACCTGCCCATTCCCTCACGGTCGAGACAAGTGGTCACAGGATGGCCGGATCCTCGCCCCGGAGCGCCTCGACCCCGGCTCGAAGCGCGGCCTGGACCAGTTCGGACTCGAAGTCGGGACGCTCCATCAACCCCCGCACGAACTGGCCCCGGATGTCCGGCGCGCGGCGGAGCTGTTCCAGGTCCAGGGCGGGGCGGGTGGCGAACACCACCTCCACGCACCGGTCCCCCTCCCGCAACCTCCGAACCAGCTCCATGGGTCCGAGCTGGAGCCCGAGCTGCATCTCGCCCACCAGGCGCACCCGGGTCCCGTTGTCGGATCCCCCGGGGAGGGCCTCGCGCACCCTACTCACCAGGGCTTCGGAGTGCTGGCAGTCGGTGACGTCAATTTCCAGGTCGCTCAGGGTGAAGGTGTTGACCGGGTGAATCTTGACGGTCGGGATCGTGGGAGCGAAGTCGACCTCGGCCGCTCCGCGAACCCCTGCCTCGCCAAAGGTGAGCGGCTCTGGGTTGCCCGGATAAACCAGCTGGGCGGTGGTCCTGGGGGTGTGGAAGTGGCCCAGCAGGCCGAAGCGAAATCCCGCCTTGGCGAGCTCCGGTTCCGAGAAGGGGGCGTGGTCCTCCTTGCCCTCCTCCTGCAGCGGCAGCTGGCCCCGCTCCGAACCGTGAAAGAGCGCCACCGCCGGCGGCCCGTCGGGGACTTTGAACTTCTCCAAGAGGTTGCCTGTGCCCTTGGGCTTGTCGTGGGCGATCCCGAAGATTCGGTGCCCGGCCAGCTCCACCGGGGTGAACTGGTTGGTGGAGAAGATTCGGACGTTCTCGGGCCAAGCGCTGGTGGCGTAGAGCGATCCCGGATGCCAGTAGTCGTGGTTTCCGGGTGCAATCAGCACCGGAAAGGGCAGCTCGCCGAGTTGTTCGGCCAGGAAACGAGCCGAATCCTGTCGCGAGCGCAGGTCCTCGTAGAGATCACCCCCGATGGTGAGGGCATCCACCTTGAGCTCCCCGGCCAGTTTGACCAAGTTCTGAAATGTCCGGCGCAGAGCAGCTCGGCGGCGCTGCGCCGGCGCCTCGCCCAGACCTCGAAAGATGGTGTCGAGGTGCACATCGGCGCAATGGAGCAATCTCACCAACTGCAATATGTACCACTTGGGCACCCTCCCGGAACTTTCTTCCCCCCCCGAAAGACACGTAGACTCGAATCCGTGCCACCGATTTTGCCCCCCGGGCCGGTAGGTCAGGCCCAACGGGTAGTGCTCCGGAAGGTGAACCGTCGAGCTCCCCGCTTCATCAGCCACCTGGTTCGCTCGCGCCTGATCGGACACCAGGTGGAGGTGGGCCAGAGCATCCTCGTGTTCCAGGTTGCCTTCACCGTCCCTGCGGGCCTGGTGGAGGTCACCGACAGCACGCTCATCGAGTTCATTGAGTGACCCGCCCCTGACCGAGGCGTGGCTGGTGGCGGAGGGGCTGAGCCGGCGCCATCACAACGGCCGCGGGGTCGGCCCGGCCAGCCTCTCGGTCGGCCCGGGCGAGGTTCAGGCGGTGGTGGGCCCCAACGGCAGCGGAAAGACCACCCTGCTTCGCTGCCTGGCCACCAGGACCCGCCCGAGCGCGGGCCGACTGAGCTGGTTCGGCACCCAGGACCCCAAGGTGGCCCGCGCTCGGTTAGCCGTCGTCTTCGACGCCACCGCCCATGTCGACGAACTGAGCGCCGAGGAAAACCTGGCCTTCTTCGCAACCGCGCGCCGGGTCCCGGGCGACTCCTGGGCGGCGGCGCTCCGGGCGGCGGCGGTCGCCGAGGTGGGTGCCGACCCGCTCTCGCGACTCTCCTACGGAATGCGGCGGAGAGTCCTGCTGGCCGAGGCGCTGGTCGGCGAACCCCCGCTTCTACTGATGGACGAGCCTACCCTCGGGCTGGACGTCGGCGGACGGCAGTGGCTGAGCGAGGCGCTGCTGGCCCGATCGGATCGGGGATTGGCCACCTGCATCTCCACAAACGACACCGACTTCGTGGAACAGGTGGCCACCAGGGTCTGCTTCCTAGTCGACGGTGCGGTGGTCCGCGATGCGCCCCTGGTCGAGCTATTGAACGAGCTCGGGGGCACGCGCGAGATCCGGCTGAGCTTCCGAGGGCCCTCACCGGCCGCCGCGATCGGAAGGGTTGTCGGAGTCGAGCGGGCGGTGGAGGCGGACGGTGGTCTGCTGATTCTCGCCCGTCAGAGGGATGGGCTGATCCCCGAGATCCTCTCCTCGCTAGGCGACCTCGACTCTCACCTGGTCGATCTCACCGTCCGGGACCCGGGGCTGTCCGACTACTTCCTCAAGCTGACCGGGAAGGCGCTCGGTGACTGATCTCGGCGAGTTGGAGATGAGGAGCCCAGCGGCAACGACTGCGGTGCCCCCCTGGGCACGACCCACCCGACTGTGGCAGCTCGAGCTGCGAGGCACGCTGGCTCGGCGCCGGGCATTGTTGATCAAGCTGGGCTTTCCCTTGGTCCTGGTGATCCCCCTGGCCACCACGGGCGCCCCACCTTTCTTCGCCGCCATGCTGCTCACCGTCCTGACCGCCATGGTCGGCACGGTTGGGACCGGAGTGGCCGTCACCCGGGCCCGGGGAACAGGGTGGCTCGACCGGCTCGCGGTTCTGCCCCTGCCGGCCTGGAGGGTGGGGCTGGAGCTATTCCTGGCCGGCTGGCTGGTCGACTGCCTCCAGGCCACCCTGGTGCTGGCGGTGATCGCCGTCGTCGAACGCCCCGATCCGGCGACCCTGGTCACCACCTGGCTGGTGGCGCTCGCGGCGCTGGCGTTCTCGGGAACAATCGGCCTCGGCATCGCCGCTCTCACCGACCACGCCGGGGAGGCGATGCTCTACCTGGCGGTGGTGCTGGCGCCGCTGCTGTTCCTGGCTGGGATCTTCACCGGCGTACCGGCGGGGGGACCCCGATTCGTGGCGGCCCAACTCTTGCCGTTCAGCTACCTAGACGAGGGCTTCCAGTTGCTCCTGGGAGGGAACCCGCCATATGGGGATCCCCTCGGTTTACTCATCGCCGCCGCCGCCTTCCTCGTTCTCTCCTTAGTCGTAACCGCCGCCTTGGGGCGCGCGGTGCTGGCCCGGCAGTCCTGACCCGGATCGGGAGGGGCGCGCCGCTGCTCAGTCGAGCCCTGTGGCAACCCCAGACCGACCAAGGCGCGTTCTCGCGCTACTGGCAGCTGCTCCGGGGACGGCGGCCGGCTCGATCGGGCGACTGGGCTGGGGGCGAAATCCTCTGCTAGCGGCAGGAGGCGTGCGCGCCGACCAGGAAGATGGCCACCACCGCGATCGAGTTGAAGGAGGCGTGGAGGACCATCCCGGGTACCAGCGATCGGGAGCGCTCGTAGACGATCGCCAGCGCCGCCCCGGCCACGAACAATGAGGGACCCAGGAGCACGATCGATCCCCCCACCGAGAAGCTGTGGGCCAGCGCAAAGACCAAAGCGCTGGCGACGACCGAGCCGGTCACCCCCCATCTGCGCCGCAGGCCGCCGTAGATGAAACCCCGAAAGACGATCTCCTCGACCACCGGGGCGATCACGGCGATCGAGATCAGGGCCAGGAAGGGGTCGCTGCCAAACGCCTGGGAGATGTTGCAGGCCTGAGGGTTTTTCATGCCCCCGAGAAGGGGTGAGAGCAGGGCCGAGATGATCACCGTCACCACCTGGAGCACCAGGGCCAAAGGGGGCATCAGAACCACTACCCAGAGTGGGAAGGGGCGGAGCCCGAGGCGGGCCCAGGCTCGGCCACCACGGCGTTTGGCGAAGAAGAGCACGATCGCCAGCAGCACCCCATAGAAGGTGACCGTGACCACGAAGCTGTAGTAGGGCGAGATCGGTGCCCAGGCCCGACCGCTGAGGGCGTGGACCACCCCCATCTGGTGCAGCGCGAGCACCACCAGGGCCGGGACCGCGTAGGCGGCGACGACCGCCGGAACGGCGACAAGGACCGCCAGTACGATCTGGCGCACCCCCCAGGTAACCTCGGGGGGTGCCTCCGGGGCCGGGGGACTCGGGGGAGGGGACTCGATCAGAACCGCCGCCCCGGGCGAGTCCCCTCCCCCGAACGGTCACCCGGGCCCTGCTCCTCGCGCCACCGGGTTCCCGGCGCGGACGGTGGCGGCGGAGCACTGCCGACCCAGGGAATGGGAAATCGATCGGCAGCCGACGGTTCCGCCGCGGTTGCCGGCTCGGCCGCGGCGGGCGCCGGGTGCTGGGCGGTCGGTCGGGGCCGGCTGGCCGGGCTGGTGCGAATCCAGACGTAGGCGAGACCGGCCAGGATCAGCACGTAGAGGGCCGCGAAGATCCAGGAACTCTCCAGCACCCCGACCAGGGCGGCGGCCAAGAGTTGCAGCCCGAGCCCCCAGCTCACCCGCTCGGGAGGGCCCGAGAACCGAGCCCCGGGGCGGACGACCGCCAGCGCCCCGGCCAGGATCAGGGCATCCCCGCCGAGACCGACCACCGTTCCGATGAAGACCAGGGCGAACTCGAGTGGCCCCTGGGGTGCGCCTAGGTGGGCGATCGCGCCGCCAAGTGCGAAGACGGCGATGACGTTTCCCAGGACGGAGCAGGCGGAGACCAGCAGCAGAGCCAGGGCAAGGCGAAGCCGCCACTCGCGCTGGGGAGACTCCCTCTCCACGTCAAGTGCGGGGGCCGGCGAGGCGCTGCTGCGCCGCCGGCGTGGCTGAGTCACCACCTCAATAGTTCCTCTGACATGAGCCGGCCGGCGGGCGCGCCCGAGATCAGCCTCCGGAGAGAGGGCACTCCGACATCATGCACGATGTCCCAACGAGAGCCGCCGCGCTGGGCCGTTTCTCCAGTTCGCGACCCGTGGGCGAAGGGCAGCCATGGGCCGTCGCAGCGCCCTCTCGGAGGCGGGTTCGAAGTCGCGGCGCGCCTATAATCGTCGCCATGCCAGCCCCGAGTGGGGATTCCGGGCAGGTGCCAACCTCGGTGCTCTCGCGAATCCGGTGCGCCGCCGATTGCCGTGACCTCACTCAGGAGGAGTGCCGCCAGCTGGCGTCGGAGATCAGGGAATTCCTCGTCGAAAAGGTCTCCCTCACCGGCGGCCACCTCGGGCCTAACCTGGGGGTGGTGGAGCTGACCCTGGCGATCCACCGCACCTACGACAGCCCGACCGACCAGATCGTCTTCGATACCGGGCACCAGTCGTACGTCCATAAGATTCTCACTGGTCGCAGCGATCAGTTCGCGACCCTCCGGCAGGCGGGTGGCCTCTCCGGCTACCCGAGCCGGGCCGAGTCTCCCCACGACGTGGTCGAGAACAGTCATGCCTCGACCGGGCTCAGCTACGCCCTGGGCCTCGCCCAGGCGAAGCGTCGGCGGGCAGATCCGGGCCGGGTGGTGGTGGTCGTGGGGGACGGGTCCCTGACCGGGGGCATGGCCTACGAGGCCCTCAACAACATCGGCGCCCTTCGACCCGACCTGACCATCGTGCTCAACGACAACGGCCGCTCCTACGCGCCCACGGTGGGCGGACTGGCCGACCATTTCGCCCGGCTCCGTCTGGACCCCCGCTACGAGGCCGCCAAGAGCGGTATCGGCGGCTTCCTGAGCGCCATCCCGGCGGTCGGCGAGCCCGCCCACGAGATGGCCCGCCGGCTGAAGACGGGAATGAAGCAGCTGGTCTCCCCCCACGTCTTCTTCGAGGACCTGGGGATCAAGTACTCGGGGCCGATCGACGGCCACGACCAGCGCTCGATCGAAGCCGCGCTCCAGCTCGCCAACCGTCTGCCGGGACCAGTCGTGATCCACGTGGTGACCGACAAGGGGCACGGGTTCGACCCCGCCGAGGCCGACGAGGTCGACAAGTTCCACGGCCCGCCGCCCTTCGACATCAGCACCGGCAAACCCACCGGTCAGAGCCGGGTCAGCTACACCGATGTCTTTGAGGAAGTGCTTCTGCAGCTGGCCGAGGTCGACCCCAAGCTGGTGGCGATCACCGCGGCGATGGCGTCATCGACCGGTCTGCTCAAGTTCGCTGCCCGCTACCCTGATCGCTTCTACGACGTGGGGATCGCCGAGCAGCACGCCGTGACCTTCGCGGCGGGACTGGCAATGGGCGGGCTCCACCCGGTCGTTTGCATCTACTCCACCTTTCTGCAGCGGGCCTTCGACCAGGTGATGTGCGATGTCGGACTGCACAATCTGCCGGTCACGTTCATTCTCGACCGAGCCGGGGTTACCGGCCCTGACGGTAGTTCGCACCATGGCATGTTCGACCTCAGCTATCTGCGCCTGGTGCCCAACATGGTGGTGGCGACCCCGAAAGACGGCGAGGAGTTGGGGCGGCTGGTGGCGACCGCTACCGGCCACCAGGGTCCGTTCGCGATCAGGTATCCCCGGGGGCCGGTAGCGGAGAAGGTGATCGACATCCGGCCCCTGCCCAGCCTAAGTTGGGAAATGGTCCACGAAGGCGGCCGCGACGTGCTCATCTGCGCCTCCGGGAAGATGGTCGCCGTGTCCGTCGACGCGGCCAGCCTGCTGGCCGCCGACGGGATCTCGGCGTCGGTGGTCAACGCCCGCTTCATCAAGCCGACCGACCGCCGGCTGAAAGGCTGGGCCACGGCCCACCGGGCCGTGGTGACGGTCGAGGACAACACCCGCCGCGGCGGGCTGGGGGCCTCGGTGCTGGAGTTTCTAGCCGAGGAGGGGGTGGTCCGGCCGATGCGCCAGGTTGCGCTCCCCGATCGCTTCCTGCCCCATGGCGCCCAGGGGGAACTGCTGGCCGAGTACGGGCTCTCCGCGGAGGGAGTTGCTGAGGCCGCCATCCTGGCCCTGGACCGCGGCGTTGAAGCTCCCCAAGATCAGGCTTCGGCCGTTGGCTGAAGCTGGAGCAGAACGCCGGCCCCCCGGGGAGGGGTTGGAAGCTCTCCTGGCGGCGGTCGTTAATGACCAGTTCAGGGCCCACCCCGCCGTCGCCCGGGCCGCCGGGGACCACTCCGCGGACGGCCGCGTGGCGGGGGCTGGGGAGGGCGCCCACCGGGACCGGATCTCCACGCTCCAGCGACTGCAGGCGCGGGCTCTCGCGCTCGAGGAACCGGAGGGCGCCGAGCAGCGCCTCGACCTCGATACGGCGAAGAGCGTGCTCGCCAGCGAGCTCTTCGGTCGGGAGGTGCGGCGCCGGGCCCTGACCGACCCGACCAGCCTCCTCGACGACGATTCACCGCTCTCCGCCGGTGGCTACCTGCTCCGCGAATATGCGCCCTTGGCGGAGCGATTGGAGGGGCTCTGTAGCCAGCTGGAGCAGTCGCGCGACTGGGTTGAGGAGGCTCTCAAGGCGATGGAGCCGCGCCTGGCTGCACCGCTTATCGACCTGGCAATCCAGGCCGCCGCTGGGCACCGCAGCTTCCTGGCTCAGGAGGTCACCCCCATCCGCTCCGATTTGGACGACCGGCTCCTGGAGCGCCGACTCGAGTTGGCCGTGGAGGTTGGGGAGGCGGCCCTGGATCGGGTCGCCAAGGAGTTGGCCCGGCGCCGCCGACCGGAATACAGCGAAGTGGCCCTCGGTGGCGAGGGGCTGCGGGCGATGCTGATCGCCGAGGAGGGAGTTGACCGCTCCATCTCGGAGCTCCGCCAGGCGGCCGACGAGGAGCTATCTTCCCTCGCCAGCCAGCGGGAGGAGTTGCTGGCGCGGAGCTTCGGCGGCCGCGGAATCGGCGAGGTTCGTCGCGAACTCGAACGGGACCATTTCACCGAGGAGACTCTGATCGCGGGCGCCGACGGGCTGCTGGCTGAGCTCCGCACCTTTGTCGAGGACCACGCTGAGGTGCCCATCCCGGAAGGCCCCGATTGCGAGGTCAGGCCCAGCCCGGGCTTCCTGTCCGCCTGGGTGAGCGCTGCCTACGACGGGGTCGGGCCGCTCGAGCGTCTCCGGCTGCCCTCGATCTACTACGTCACCACCCCGCAGGAGAGTTGGTCCGAGCGCGAGAGCGGAGAGTGGTTGCGCTACCTGAACCGGGGCACGCTCAAGAACACCACCGTGCACGAGGTCTATCCCGGGCACCATGTGCAGCACCTCTACGCTCTCGGTCTCCGCTCGGACCTGCGCCGCTTCTTCTGGAGCTCCGGGTTCGGCGAGGGCTGGGCCCACTACGCCGAGCTGCTCATGATCGAGCAGGGACTGGCCGCGGGCAACCCTCTGCTGCATCTGGCCCAGATCGAAGACGCCCTGGTCCGCGCCTGCCGCTATCGAACTGCCGTCGGGATCCACGCCGAGGGCTGGCCGGTCGAGGAGGGAACCCAGCTCTTCATCGACCGGATCGGTCTCGACCAGCTCCCGGCCCGGCGCGAGGCGATCCGGGCCACCTTCGACCCGCTTTATCTCGTCTACACGCTGGGCAAGCGCGAGATCCTCGGCTGGCGAGCGGAGTGGCTGCGCTCGAATCGGGGCGACCTCCGCTCTTTCCACCAAGTCGTGCTCTCGGCGGGCAGCCCTCCGCTGGCCGCGCTGGGGCGGTGGCTTCAGTCTCAGTGAGCTGATGTCGGGACGGCAGCGAGCGCTGCTGGTCCTGGCCGGCACCAACTGCCTCTGGGCAGGCTCCTACATCGCCGGCAAGGCGGCGCTCGCCAACTGGCCATTCGCCAGCGTCAACATGGTCCGCTTCACCATCGCGGCCGCCATCCTCCTGCCCTTTCTGTGGCGGGGCCGTCACCGGCTGCCCACCGCGGCAGGGGACCGCTGGCGACTCATCGCGATGTGCCTGCTCGGTTTCGTCGGCAACAAGGCGCTCGAGTACTTGGGGCTCAGCCTGACCACCGCCAGCGACACCGCTTTGCTGATCGCCGCCGAGGCGCTTGCCACCGTGCTGCTTAGCGCCGCCCTCCTCAGCGAGCGGATCCGTCGCCTAGAGGCGGTCGGACTTCTCCTGGGGGGATTAGGGGTCTATCTGGTGGTGGAGGGCGGAGTGAGGGCGCCGACAGTCTTGGCCGGACCGGCGAGCCTGGGGAACCTTCTGGTGGTCGCCTCGCTGGTTCTGGAAGCCGGGTTCACCGTGATCGGGAAGACCGTCGTCGACCGCTATCCACCCCTGCTCCTGACGGCGGCGGCAGTGACCGGCAGCCTGATTGCCTGGTGGCCCGCAGGCCTCGCCGCGCTATGGGCTCGGGGCTGGCCGACGCTCTCGATGGCGGGCTGGATCGGGATCGTGTACTTGGGCGCGGTGACCACCGCACTCTGCTACTGGGCTTGGTTGTGGGGGCTCAAGCGGGTGATGCCCGGAGCAATGGCGCCCCTGCTGTTCATCCAGCCCCTGCTCGGGACCGGCCTGGCGGTCTGGATTCGCGGGGAGCACCCGTCTTGGGCAACGCTCCTGGGTGGCCTCCTCATCCTGCTCGGGGTGACCACGGTGGTGGTCCGCCGCGAACCGGCGGCTGAGGCCCCGGTCGCAAGCGCCGGCTCTGCCTAGTCGCCGGCGCCCGGCGGCCGACCGTGGCTGACCAGCCGGTGACACAGGTCGCGGAATGGTTACCGCAGCCGTCCGCAGCCACCCCCCGGTCTACTGTCGGCTCAGGGTTCCTGGCGGGGCGGTCCCTTCAATCGCCTCGCGTCGGGGGCGGAACCTGCTCTCCCCGAATCCGTCGGCCTCGTACCGACGGACCCGCCGCCCCGGGCCCGCCGGGGGCGGCGACTCCCAGCTCAGCAGTCGGCGTAGAGCATGAACTCGTAGGGATGGGGCCGGAGGCGAACCGGGTCCACCTCCCGCTCCCGCTTGAGCGCGATCCAGGTGTCGACCAGGTCCGGGGTGAACACGTCCCCCTCGTAGAGGAACGGCTGGTCCTGCTCCAGCGCCGCCAGCACCTCCTCTAGGCTTCCCGGCAGGTCTCCGACGGCATCGGCGCGGGCTCCCTCCAACTCGTAGAGGTCGGCCTCGACCGGGGTCGGGGGCTCGATGTGGTTGCGGACCCCGTCCAGCCCCGCCATCAGCATGGCCGAGAAGGCCAGGTAGGGATTGCAGGTGGGATCGGGTGAACGGAACTCGAGCCGCCGCAACTGGGGCCGCTCACTGTAGGTGGGGATGCGGATGCAGGCGCTCCGGTTACGGGCGCTGTAGGCCAGCTTGATGGGAGCCTCGTAGCCGGGGACCAGCCTCCGGTAGCTGTTGGTGGTGGGGGCCGCGAAGGCCAGCACGGCCGGTGCGTGGGCCAGCAGCCCACCGATGTACCAGCGAGCGAGGTCGCTTAGGAGGGCATAGCCTTGCCGGTCGTAGAAGAGCGGCACGCCGTCCTTCCAGAGCGACTGGTGGGTGTGCATGCCACTCCCGTTGTCGCCGAATAGCGGCTTGGGCATGAAGTTCGCGACCAGCCCCTCCCGGCGGCAGACGTTCTTGACGATGTACTTGAAGACCAATACCTTGTCCGCCATCGAGACCATCGAGTCGTACCTAATGTCGATCTCGGTCTGGCCGGCGGTGCCCACCTCGTGGTGGTGCACTTCAACGTCGATCCCCGCCTCTTGGAGCGCCATCGAGATTCGGCTCCGGACGTCCTGCATCTGATCCACCGGCGGGCAGGGAAAGTACCCCTCCTTGACCCGGGGACGGAAGCCGAGGTTGGGAGTCCCGTTCTGGCCGCTGTTCCAGATCCCCTCCGCGGAGTCGATGTGGTAGAAGCCCTCGTTGATGCCCTGCCCGTATCGGATCGAGTTGAAGATGTAGAACTCCAGCTCCGGCCCCCAGTAACTGGTGTCGGCGATCCCGCTCGCCTTCAGGTACTCCTCGGCCTTGCGGGCCACGTAGCGAGGGTCGCGACTGTACTTGGCCTTGGTGACAGGATCGCCGACGTCGCAGACCAGAGAGAGAGTCGGGACCTCCAGAACCGGGTCGACGAAGGCGGTGCGGGGATCTGGGAAGAGCAGCATGTCGCTCTCGTGGATCTGCTGGAAGCCCCGGATGCTGCTGCCGTCGAAACCCACCCCCTCGGCGAACAGGGTCTCGGTCAGCTCGGAGAGGGGCACGCTGAAGTGCTGCCACTGGCCCAGAAGGTCGCTGAATCGAAAGTCGACGAATTTGATCCCCTGGTCCCTGGCGAATGCGATCACCGCGGTGGGATCTTCCTTGGCGGCCGGCTCCAGCTTTCCCTCGATGGCCATGACCATGTCCTTCCTCCGCTGCCAATGCGGTCTTTCTCCGCTGATCCTTAGGGGCAGCGTAGCAGTCAAGAATGGTCCGGCCATCGGGTCCCTGACACTAGTCTGATCGGCCCAGAACTGTGTCCAGTACCCAACTTTGAATTGGTCGATCAGCCCGGTTGAGCGGCCTCCGGGGCCAGGCTGTTGACCTGCGCACGCGCCTCGTCGGCGCTGGCGAAGTAGAGCTTGTTGATGGCGGTCCACTCGGTCCACTCCGCAGGGAGGTCCTCCTCCGCGAAAATGGCGTCAACCGGGCAGGGATCGACGCAGGCCCCGCAGTCGATGCACTCCTGAGGGTCGATGAAGAGCATCCGGTCCTCGTCGGCCCCGATGATGCAGTCCACCGGGCAGACCTCGACGCAGGACTTGTCCTTGACGTCGACGCAGGTCTCGCCGATCACGTAGGTCATCGCGCGCTGAACTCCTCGCGTCGCTCGCCCTCGCCCTCGGGGCGGGCCCCGCCAAGGGGCCTGAATTCAGAATAGCAGAGGCCCGGAGGGCCCCCAGGGTAGGATCAGCCGGACGCCGTATTGATCCCGTTGCTGATGTTGGAGTAGAGATCGGACACCCGGTGACCGAGCACGATAAAGATGACGAGGACGATGAGCGCGACCAACACCAGAATCAACGAGTATTCGACCATCCCCTGCCCCGGGGAACCGCTCCGAAGGCGCCGAGAGAGCCAGGCCCCGACCGAGCGTCGGACTGAGCCCCTCGCGCGCCGCTTTAGCCCCGTAGCGGGCTTCTGCATGGGTATCACCATAGGGGGAGCCCGCCCGGGCGGAGCACTTCGTCCCAGGACTGTTACGCGTTCCACAGCGCAGTGCGCCAGCGCGGGCGCGCCGCCGCCTAGAATTCGGGCGGGGAGCCAGGCTGGCCCGCCGGCCCAGCCGCCCCAGGGAGATGCCGCCATGAGCCAGCTGTGATCGCCGATCCCGCCTCGGGGCCGATGGCCACTCGGCGTCTGCCGTCCTGGGAAAGGTTGGCGGCGGCCGTGATCGACTTCCTGGTGCTCTTGGTCCCCCAGCTGATCCTCTTCGTGGTGATCGCCGGCCACCAGTTCTCCCGGATCTACTCCTACGAGGTGGCCCACCGGAGCGAAGGCGCCGCCAAGCTCGCCGCCGCTCCCGCCTTTGTCCGGCTAGGCCACCAGTTCACCCCGGCGTTCGACATGTTCTTGATCGCGGCCGAGGCCCTCACGGCCGTTTATTTGATAGGCATGTATCTAGGTACCGGAGCCACCCTGGGCAAGTTGGCCCTGGGGTTGCGCATCAGGCGCGTAGATGGCCGCCCCATGACCATCCGGGACGCGGTGCTGCGTTCGCTCGTTTTCTGGGTGCCCATCTTGATTCCTGCGATCGGCGTTTGGCTGGTGCTGCTGCAGTACGTCGGCGGGACCTTGGTCCTCCTCATGCGTCCCGACCACCGGGGCCCGGAGGATCTGCTGGCCGGCACCTTGGTGGTGCGCCAGGCTGACCAGGGCCGCTCCCTAGCGGAGATCACCGGGATCGGAGCCGCAGCGATACCGCCCGCCCGGCCCCCGAACGCGCCCCGGCTACCGGGTGGCCACCTCCCCGGCTGGGGCCCGGTCGCCGACCAGCCGCCTCCCCCCGGGGGCGGAACGGAGGAGGCCCCCAGTTGACCCTGATCGAGACCGTCACGCTACCCGGGACCGCGGCTCAGGCCTGGGACCTGCTGACCACCCGCCAGGGTGCGCTCCGGCTGGCCCCGGGACTGACCGTGGGCGAGGATGGCCGGGGCACCCTGCGGGTGGTGATCGCGGGGCACTCGGTCACCTACCGGGGCTACGCCCGCCAGCACGTCGAGGAGGAGGGCCGACACCTCACCTGGACC
>DATLRH010000005.1:0-361429 GCA_035534755.1 Candidatus Dormiibacterota bacterium | reverse complement strand
GGGATCATGATCGTCGAGCACGCCCTGGAGGTGGTCCGCCAGCTCTGCGACCGGGTGGTGGTGATGGCCTTCGGCAAGGTGATCGCCTCGGGCAGCTTCGAGGAGGTGGTGCAGGACAAGACGGTCCAGGCCGCCTACCTCTCATGAGCAAAGTGGCTCGGCTCGGATGACCGTTCTTCGCTGGCGCGGCCGCCGTGGCTGAGCGCGAGCCGGCCTTCCTGGTCGCCACCGACGTGAGCGCCGGCTACAGCCAGGTGCCGGTGGTCCGGGGGGTCTCCATGGAGGTCGGCCTGGGTGAGATCGTGGTCGTGATCGGACCCAACGGGGCAGGCAAGAGCACTCTGGTCAAGGCCATCACCGGCGAGCTCGACCTGCTCGGCGGCCGGCTGCAGATGGGTGGGGTCGACATCAGCAGGCTCCGGGAGGACGACCGGATGGCCCGAGGGATGGGCTACGTGCCCCAGCTCCGCGACGTTTTCCCCACCCTGACCGTGATGGAGAACCTGGAGATGGGGGCGTTCCGGCTCAACCGCCAGCAGACCGTCCAGCGGGTCGAGGCGGTCCTGGATACCTTCCCCGCACTCCGTCCCCTGCGGCGCCGGGTGGCCAGGACCATGAGCGGCGGAGAGCAGAAGATGCTCGGGATCGCCCGCGCCCTGATGCCCGACCCCAAGACGGTGATCCTGGACGAGCCCACCGCCAACCTGGCGCCCCAGGTGGCGACTCACGTGCTCCGGGACATCGTCGCCGGGCTGGCCAAGGACGGCCGGGCGGTGGTGCTGATCGAGCAGCGGGTCACCCTGGCCCTGGAGGTGGCCAGCTGGGGCTACGTGCTCACCGACGGACAGCTCCGCCTCGAGCGCGGCGCCCCCGAGTTGCTGGCGATGCCCGATCTGGGCAGCCTCTTCTTGGGCATGAGCACCGCCGGGGCGGCTTCGGAACATTAGTGGTGGCCGAACTGAGCGCGGTGGCGGTTGAGTCGGGGCTCTTGATCGGGGGCCAGGAAGAGCCCGGTCACGATCTGCCTCTGGACGTTCGGAACCCCGCCACCGGGGCCCGGATCGGGCTGGTTCAGAGTGCCGACCCGGGCGACATCGACCGGGCGGTCGTCTCGGCCCAGGCGGCCTTCGAGAGCGGCGTCTGGAGCGGTCTGCCGATCCACGCCCGAGCGCTCCTGCTGCAGCGCTTCGCGGGCCTGATCGAGGCCGATCTGGAACAGCTCTACCTGCTCGAGACCAGCAACAACGGAAGGCCCCGGACCGAGACCAAAGCCCAGGTCGCGAGATTGCCCGAGTGGTATCGCTACAACGCTGCCCTGCTGCTGGCCGACCGCACTGCGGTGGTGCCCATGGCCGGGCCCTACCACTCCTACCTGGAGCGTTTCCCGCTCGGTACGGTCGGCATCCTCTCCTCATTCAACCACCCCTTGATGATCGCCTCCAAGAGCCTGGCCCCAGCGCTGGCGGCCGGAAATTCGGTCGTTCTCAAGCCCTCCGAGCTGACCCCGCTGACCGCGCTCAGGCTGGGCCGGCTGGCCCTCCAGGCGGGGATTCCGCCCGGGGTCCTCAACGTCGCCCCGGGGCGGGGACCCCTGGCCGGGTCGGCCCTGGTGTCCCACCCCCTGATCGCCAAGGTCTCCTTCACCGGGGGCACCGAGGTGGGCCGCCAGGTGGCGGTCGCGGCGGCGGCCCGTTTCGCTCGCTGCACGGTCGAGCTGGGCGGCAAGACCCCGGTGATCGTCTTCGCTGACGCGCCCGTTCGTGGCGCGGCCCAGGGGGCGGCATTCGCCGCCTTCATCGGCGCCGGCCAGACCTGCATCGCCGGCAGCCGGTTTTTGGTTCAGGCCTCGATTTACCGCGAGTTCCTGGCCGCATTCGTCGAGGTCGCCGCGGCGATCAGGGTCGGCGACCCCGAGGATCCCCGGACCCAGCTGGGGCCGGTCATCACAGCCGCCGCCCAGGCCCGGATCCTAGACCACGTCCAGCTGGGCATCGCCGAGGGGGCTCGCCTGGCCAGCGGGGGCGAGCGAGTCCTGGTGCCCGGCTGCGAGGGCGGCCATTTCGTGGCCCCGACCATCCTCGCCGACGCCAACAACGGGATGCGGGTCGCCCGCGAGGAGATCTTCGGACCGGTCGCGGTGGTGATGCCCTTCGAGGACGAGGACGAGGCGGTTGCCCTGGCCAACGACTCCCGCTACGGGTTGGGCTCGGCAGTCTGGACCCAGGACGTCGCTCGGGCGCACCGGGTGGCTCGGCGGCTGGAGTTCGGCATGGTCTGGGTCAACGATCACCACCGGCTCGACCCCGCATCACCCTGGGGTGGGGTGCGCGACAGCGGCATCGGCAGTGAGGGAGGTTGGGAGTCCTTCCATGACTTCAGCCACCAGCGCTCGGTGAGCGTCCGCACCGCCGTCGAACCGGTCGACTGGTACGGCAGCGTGGGCACGGACCGCCTCAACTGAGATGAGCCAGGGACTCGCGATCAGCCAGGACGGCGATGGAGTCATCGCGGTCGATATCGCCCGCCCGCCGGACAACGCCTTCACCGTCGAGATGTGCCATGAGCTGGCCCAGCTCCTGGCCAGCCCGCCCCCGGGGGCCCGGCTCCTCCGCCTCCGCGGCGAGCAGGGCGTCTTCTGCCGGGGGAGGGAACCGAGTGGCCCGGGCGCGGAGGCGGCCCGGGCCACGGTCGAGGCGCTCACTGAGGCAACCCGACTGGTGGCCAGGACCGACCTGGTCACAGTGGCCGAGGTGGACGGGGAGACGGCCGGCTTCGGAGTCGGGCTCGTCGGCCAGTGCGATGTGGCGGTGGCCTCGACCCGCTCCCGCTTCTGGTTCCCCGAGGTCAGCAACGGCCTGGCACCGGCGCTGGTGCTGAGCTGGCTGCCCCGTCTGATCGGGCGGCGCCAGGCCTTCTGGCTGACCGCGACCGCCACCCCGCTGTCGGCGTCGGAGGCGCTTCGCCTGGGACTGGTCAACTCCGTCTGCGAGCCGGTCGAGCTGGGGGCGCGGGTGGACCAGATGATCTCGAGCTTGCTGAGGTTTCCCTCGGAGCTCCATGCCGAGATCAAACGCGACCTGCGCGACTTCGGCGAGGTCGACCAGGCAGTAGCCTATCGGATGGCGCAGGACCGACTTCTTCTCGCCTCGGTGGTCAATGAGCGGTCCTCTCACTGACCCAACCCACTGGGAGCGCAGCCACGGCCACGAGCTCGGGTCCGCCGGCGCCAGGGAGGCGATGGCGCTCCGCCCGGCGGCCCCCTGAGGAACACTCGGAGAGCGAATCCGAGCCGAAGGACCGGGACCAGCGAGGCGTGAGCCATCGGCCATGACCCGCTCGCCTTCCTGGCGGTGGCAGCGGTCGGGTTCGCGGCGGGCGCTCTCAACGCGGTCGCCGGCTCGGGCTCGCTGCTCACCTTCCCCACCCTGCTGGCCCTGGGTTACTCCCCACTTACGGCCAATGTCAGCAACACGGTGGGGCTGGTCGCCGGCAACATCAGCGGGGCGATTGGTTACCGCCGGGAACTGGCCGGCCAGCGCCGAAACGCGCTGACCCTGGGGGCGTGCTCGCTGGTGGGCGGCCTGGGGGGCGCCGTGCTGCTCCTGGCCCTGCCGCCGGCTGTCTTCAAGGTGGTCGTCCCCGCCCTCATCCTCCTGGCGGTCGTGCTACTCCTGCTGCAGCCCCGGCTGGCCCGGCGGCGCGCCTCCCGTCCGCCGACGGCGGGGAGGCGGCTCGGGCTTTGGGCCGCGACGGTCGGGACCGGCGTCTACGGCGGCTACTTCGGGGCGGCCCAGGGGGTCATGTTCATGGCCGCCCTGGGGGTTTTTCTGGACGAGTCTCTGCAGCGCCTGACCGGGCTCAAGAACGTCCTCGCCTCGGCCGCCAACGGCGCCGCCGCGGTGGTGTTCATCTTCTGGGCCAAGGTCGCCTGGGAGCCGGCCCTGGTGATCGCCGTCTCGAGCCTCCTAGGTGGGCAGTTGGGGGCGGGACTGGGCCGCAAACTGCCCGCCCCGGTGCTGCGCGCGCTCATCGTGATCGGGGGCCTGGCGGCCGTCGTCAAGCTGCTCGCCTGAGCCTCTACGGCCACGCCGCTGCTGCCGGGAGCTGGCCGCTCCCGCTTCATTGGATCAGCAGAACCAGGACGAAGACCGCTACCAGGTAGAGCAGGTAGAGACCTACCTGGCCCGACTGGAGCCGCCCCGCCAGCGCCGAGAGCCGACCCACGCTGGCCACTACCGGCCGGTAAACGTAGGTCTCGACCGGCTCGACCACCCGCCGCACGTAGTGAATCGAGTGGGCGAAGAAGGGCGCCTGGTGGAACTCGCGCTCGATCGCGCGCTGGTCCCGGAATACGCCCCCGAAAGTGGAGCGAAACAGGTTGGTGAAGGCGGTTGAGGTGTACTGCATGGAGGCGCGGTATTCGCCACCGGCGCCGATCCACACCTCGCTCTCGCGCCGGGTCCGCCGACCGAGAAGGCGGAGCCCCCCGGCGGTCAACCCGATGATGGCGACCAGGCTCAGGAAGATGTAGGTGGGTGAGATGAACGCGTAGTCGAAGCTGGTGGGCACGATCACCAGGCCGTTGCCGGGGATGACCTGACTCAGAAACGTGCCCCCCACCTCAACCGGGAGCGCGAACTGCCCGGGATGGAGAAAGAAGGGCGGCAAGAGGTCGTTGAGCAGATGGGGGACCGGACTGGCTCCCTCGGCCGAGGCGACGGCGGCCCCGACGGCCAGGGGCGGGAGGAGCGCGGTGAGTACGGCGACTCCGGCGGTGAGCAGCATTCCGAGCCGCATCGTGACCGGGACCTCCGCGGCCTGGTCCGCCCGCCGGCTGCGGGGCGCCCCCAGGAAGGCGCCCCCATAGACGCGGACGTAGGCGGTCGCCGCCAGCGCGAAGGTGAGCGTCAGGAGCATCCCGGCGGCGGCCAGGTAGACCCGGCTCTCGGGGGAATCGAGCACCCGGGCTCGGATCAGCATTTGCAGCCCCAGCCACTCGGTCTGGAAACCGTTCAGGGGGGGTATGCCTGCCAGTCCCATCGCCCCGATGAAGCAGAGCAGCGCGGTCCAGCGCATCCGCCGGGCCAGGCCGCCGAGGCGGTCCATGTCCAGGCCCCGGGCTCCCACGTCGACGCAGCCTGCGCCCATGAAGAGGGTGCTCTTGAGCAGGGCGTGGAAGAGGGCGTGAAGGATGACTACGACCAGCGCCGCCCCCGCCAGGAGGCGGTGATGACTGCTGGAGAAGACCAGCGCCACCCCCAGCATGGCGACCATGAAGCCGAGGTTCTCCACCGTGCTGTAGGCCAGCATCCGCTTCAGATTGGGCACCAGCAAAGAGAAGATGACCCCGTAGGCGGCGGTGACCACGCCCACCCCCAGGGTCAGGTAGCCCCACCAGTCGGCCCCCGTGGGCAGCAGGGTGACCACGCTCAGCACCAGGCCGTAGATGCCCATCGAGACGACCATGCTGGAGAGCGCCGCCGAGACGTTGGCGGGGGCCGCGGGGTGGGCTTCGGGCAGCCAGCCCTGGAGCGGGACCAGTCCCGCCTTGACCCCGAATCCGACCAGGAAGAGCACAAAGGCGGCCGAGGCGAGCGCCCCGGTGGCGACCGGATGCTGGGCCAGAGTGGCGAAGGAGACCCCCTCCCGGAGCGCGCCCACGGCCACGAAGCCGACCGCCATGGCGATGAAGCCGACCTTGGAGAGCGCCAGCATCAGAAAGGCTGCCTGAGGCCGTCCCGGGCTTTCGAATTCCAGGGTGACCAGGAGGTAGGTGGTGATCACCATCGCCTCCCACGCGAGCAGGAAGGAGAAGGCGTTGGCGGCGGCGAGCAGGAGCAGGATCGCGGCGAAGCTGAGGTTGAGCAGGCTGAGCAGCCCCGCCTGGCGGAGCGGTCCTCCGACGTGAGGTCCGTAGCCGGCGGTGTAGAGAGAGATCCCGGTGCCCACCACCCCGCTGAGGAGCAGGAAGGTCCCCGCCAGGGGGGTCGCGCGGAAGGCCAGGCCGCCCAGAGGAGTGCTCACCGGCAGGGTGAGACTGCCCCGGGCGCCCCCCAGCCAGAGTGCGGCGGTGAACACCACCAGCAGGCCGGCGGCGATCGCCGTCGCCGCCGATAGGTCGGCCAGCCAGCGCCAGCGCATGACCCCAAGCCCGAAGAGCCCAGCCAGGGCGTAGCCGCCCACCGCTCCGGCCAACAGCTCAAGCGCCATCGGAAGCCTCCTCGAGCACGTTCGCTCGCTCGGATGCCCGCCCGATCGCCAGCAGCAGCCCATGCAGGAGCGCCTGGGGAGTGGGCGGGCAGCCGGGGACGTAGGCGTCCACCGGCAGCAGCCGGTCCAGCGGCCCCACCGTCATCGGGCCGCCCGCGAAGCTACCGCAGCTGATGGCGCAGGCCCCGGCTGCGACCACCAGCTTGGGGGCGGGCATGGCGGCATAGGTCGCCAGCAGCGCGCTTCGCAGATTGCGGGTCACGACCCCGGTGACCAGCAGGGCGTCCGCGTGCCTCGGCGTGGGGGTGAAGAAGAGCCCGAGCCGCTGCAGGTCCACGTAGGGGGAGGCCAGCTGCTGGAGTTCGGACTCGCAGCCGTTGCAGGAACCGGCGTCGACGTGGCGGATGTGGAGGGAGCGGCCAAAGAGCCGGTGGGCCTTCCGGCGGACCGCGACTGCCACCTCGTGGAGCGCCGCCGGCGCCAGCGGTTCGCCGGCCGACCAGCGAACCGTGGCCCGAAGACGGTCGCGCTGGAGCACCGAGACCCGGGGATCGGGGGCGGCTGTGAAAGCCTCCGGGAAGGCGCGGCTGCAGCGGCCGCACATGATGCAGGCACCGGCGTCGAAGCGCATTTCTCCCACCGACTCCGTCCCACTGGCCTCGATCGCCGTGGTCGGGCAGTCCCGGGCAGCGACCAGGGCCTGGGCCGGGGCGAGGGCTTGCCAGCGCAGCCGGACGGACGAGGCGGCCCCCTCCTCCCCTGCCTCTCCTGGGTCCGGGAATCGGGTGGTGCGGACCCCGCTGCGCAGGCCCCGAGTCAGCCACCGGCTCATCGGTCGAACTCGGCCGGAGAGATCGCGAAGCTGGCCTCGATCACCGGGTAGTCGGTCAGGTTGTTGCCGGATCCGCAGGCGTGGGCGAACGGGTGCCAGTTGACCACCGCCGGCGGCCGCGCCCGCCAGCGGGCCACCCTTCCCACCGGGTCCAGCTCCACGAAGTGGAGGGTTTCGCCTCCGGGAGCCTCCGCCCAGCCAAGCGCCGATCCTGAATGCCACTGCGGAGCCGGGGCCGGGCCGGCATCTGCCGGCCAGTCGTCCAGCAGCTGAGCCATGATCCGGAGCGACTGAGTCGACTCCGCGACGTGGACTTGGAAGCGGGCCGCGGCGTCGCCGGCCGCCCGGGAGGGGACATCGAACAGGACCTCGGAGTAGGCCGCGTAGGGGTGGTCGCGACGGGTGTCACGGTCGATTCCCGAGGCTCTACCCACCGGTCCGACCAGGTTGTGCTCGCGGGCGTACTCCGGGCTGAGCAGTGCTGTGGTGTCAAGTCGATCCTGGAAGGTGGAGGTGTCTTCCAGCAGCCGCCCCAGCCCGGTGGCCCGCTCCCTCCAGCCGTCGAGTTGAGCTCGCAGCTGGCGGCGGGCGGAGGGGCCTAGCTCCAGCTCCAGGCCGCCGATCCGGAGTGCGCCGCGCAGGTAGCGGTGGCCGGTCAGCCGACCCGCGGCCCGAAGCGCCTCCTCCTTGAGCAGGCCGTACTGGGCGGCGCCCACCAGCAGGCCGGTCGACTCCGCCAGCCGGCCGATCGTCCCCCAATGGCTGTGGAGCCGTTCCAGCTCCGCCAGCAAGGCCCTGGTGTGCTCGCTGACCTGAGTCACAGTCACCCCGAGCGCCCGTTCGACGGCCCGCGTGAAGGCCAGACCGTTGGCGAAGCCGGAGGTCCCGGCCAGCCGCTCCGCCAGCTGCAGCGCCCGCTCCGCCGGCTGCCCCTGGGCGAGCCTCTCGATCGCGCGGTACTTGAAGCCGAGCCGGAGGCCGAGGGCGACGATGTCCTCGCCTCCGGAGGAAAAGTGGAACTCGGCCGCCTCCTGGGGTCCGCTACGCACCGGTCCGAGCGGAAACTGGAACACTCCCTGACCTGTGACCGCGGGCCACTTCGGAACGTGCGGAGGATGGGGCAGCCTGGCCACGCCGCCCGCCCGAGGGCGCATCGGGTGGTGCTCCTCAGGCCAGTCGTGGAGCCGGAGTGGGCCGGGAGCGGGATGCCCTTCGGGCAGAAGTCCGTGCATCTCGAAGATCTCGCGCTCGTACCAGCTGGCCGCATGCAGCCGGGGTGTCAAGGACGGGAAGGTCACTCCTGCGAGCTCGGCCGAGAGCAGCAGCCAGCTTGGGTCTGACACGAGTTGGAGGACGGCGGTGAGCTGCGCGGGTCCGGTGGCAGTGGTCGCAAAGAGATCGGCTAGGACAGCGCTCCCGGCGAGCTCGGTGACCCGATCCGCGAACTCCGCCTCAGGACAGCTCGCAGCTGCCTCGTCGGGGCGCCGCCAGTCCAGCTCCAGCCCCGCACCGGCCGCCAGACGGGCCAGCCCGTCGCTCATCGACTGACCACGTGGCTGGCGCCGACCAGCAGGGAGTGCAGCGGGGCGGGGACCCAGAAGCCGAGGACCAGCACCGCTGCCAGAAGGAGCGCCCCGGGCGCCAGCACCGGCAGGCCCAACTCCGCTCTGGGCGGTGCGGTCCTCCCCTCACCGTCACCGAAGGTCATCCGTCCGAAGGGAGCCACCAGGGCGATGAAGCCGACCAGGAGCAGAAAGGCGACCAGCGCCCCGGCGCCCCAATTCGGCTCTCCCAGAGCCCCTCGGACGATCGAGAACTCGGAGACGAAGAGACCGAAGGGGGGCGCCCCGGCGATGGCCAGAGCGCCGAGGATCACCAGCAGGGCGGTCGCCGGCGCAACCCGGATGGCGGCCCGGACCTCGGAGATGGTGGTGGTCCGAAAGCGGAGCAGCAGGTTGCCGCTGTTGAAGAACATGAGCGCCTTGGCCAGGCTGTGGGTGAGCATCTGGAGCAGTGCTCCCAGCACCGCCAGGGGAGCGCCGATCCCGAAGCCGGCGGCGATCAAGCCCATCTGCTCGACCGAGGAGTAGGCGAGCAGCCGCTTGAAGTCACGCTGGGAGATCAAGAAGAGCACACCCACGGCCATCGAGAGCAGTCCGAACCCCAACAGGGCCGCGTGCAGCTGTCCGGACTGCCGGCCCGCCGCCGGGGTCGCCAGGGAGAGGACCCGGACGATGGCCAGCATGGCGCAGTTGAGCTCGGCGCCGGAGAGCATGGCGCACACCGGGGCGGGCGCTTGGCTGTGGGCGTCGGGCAGCCAGGTGTGCATCGGGGCGAGCCCGGCCTTGGTCCCGAACCCGACCAGCACCAGCAGGAATCCAAGGCCGGCCAGGGAGGGCGAGAGATGGGCGCCGGCCTGGCCCAGCACCGGGATGGCGAAGTTGTAGGCATCGCCCAGGGCGGCGATCCCGGAGGCGTAGAGGAGCAGGAACCCGAGCAGCGCGATCAGCTCCCCGGCCACCGCCAGGATGAGGAATTTCCAGGCCGCCTCCAGGGGCTCCCGGGAGCCGTAGAAGTCGACCAGCGGGGCCGAGGCGAAGGTGGTCGCCGTCACCGCCGTCCAGAGCAGGGCCAGGTTGCCCGAGACGCTGGCCAGCACCATGGTGAAGGTGAAGAGGTGGAAGAGCGAGAAGTACTTCCGCAGCTCACCTGGTTTGAGCGCGTGGCCCTGGGCGGGAGACCGGAAGTAGGCGACCGAATAGGCGCCGGCCAAGGCTGAGACCAGCATCACCACCAGGAGCACGATCGCGCTCAGGTCGTCCAGGTAGAGCCAGTCGCCGAAGGCGCGCAGCGGACCCGAGCTGAGCAGGCGCGCGATCAGGGTCAGAGCCAGCGCGCAGGTCAGCAGCGAGCTGGGCAGCACCATCGCGTAGCGAGTGCGGTCGTGAGCGACCAGAGCGCTCGCCGCCGCGGTCAGCAAGGGAAGCAGGAGCAGGCCGAATAGGAGACCGGAGTCGATCATCCCCGCAACCTGGTGAGCTCGGAGGTGTCGGTGCTGGACACCTCCTCGTGGATGCGCGCGACCAGGAAGCCCATCACCAGGACGGCGATCAGGACGTCGAGAACAATGGCAAATTCGATCAGCAGGCTGAGGCGGGGTGCCAGCACCAGGCCGACCAGCAGCAGGCCGTTCTCGGCCGCCAGCAGTCCCGCCACCTGTAGTACCGCGTCGCGCCGAGCGGTGGTCGTGAAGAGCCCGAGCAACAACACCGCGAGCGCGATTCCGAGCACCGACTCGGGCAACAACTGGGGGGCGTAGGGAATCCTGGTGGCGGCTATGAATCCGGTTAATGTCAATGCCGCTCCCAGCAGCAGCGCGGTGGGGAACCGCACGTAGTACGAGGTTTCCCGGCCCCCGGCCAGGGCCGAAGCGGTGCGCCGCCGAAGCAGCTGGGGCACCAGCGCGCCCTTGACGGCGATGGTCAGCAGACCGAACAAGAGCAGGCCGAGCACTCGCGAATCAGCAAAGAGCGCGAGCGCGACTCCTCCCAGCAGCCACGACTGGACCGCGTAGGCGGCCAGGGCGGCGCGCAGCCGGCGGGTCACGATGAAGGCGAAGGTGACCAGCAGGATCAGCGCGGCCAGGACCACCTCAGCCAGCATCGATCGGACCTCGGGCTGAGCGCGGCTGCCAGGCCATCAACGGCCCACCGTGTAAAGCACCAAGCCCAGGAAGGCGAGCACAAAGCTGCCCCCCAGATACTCGGGCACGCGGAGGATCCGGATCTTGGCGAGCGCCGACTCGATGTACACCAAAAGCAGCGCCGCAATGAGCATTTTGAGCATCAGGGTGGCGATCGCCCAGAGCAGTCCCAGGGCCGTCACCGCAGTCGCCAATCCGAGCGGAAAGACGAGCACGTTGAGCCACACGATCAGGAGCACGAAGAGTTTCATGAAGCCGCCCCACTCCATCAGGGCCTGATCAGGGCCGGAGAATTCGAAGAGCCGCGAGGCCTCGATCATGGAAAGCTCCTGGGAGCTGTTGGGATTGTCGATGGGGAGTCGACCGGCCTCGGCCAGCACCACCATCAGGAAGGCGGCGGCGATCAGGGCGTGGCTGGGGACGACGTGGGCGGCGCTGGTGAAGAGGGCGCCGTTGACCACAAAGGGGACCGTGCCTCCGGAGATGAACCCGACCGCGAAGAAGACGACGATGAAGGTGGGCTCAGCCAGGGACGACACGAATCGGGAGCGGCTGCCGCCCAAGCCGCCATAGGGGCTGCCACTGTCCATGGCGGCCAGGTTGGCGAAGAATCCGCCGATCCCGATCACGAAGCCGCTGCCCACCATGTCGGCCATGAGCGCCCAGCTGAGGGGGACCGCGGTCAGGACCGGGATCAGCATCGCGAAGGCGATCGGAGCCGCGAACACCACGTAGGGCGCGATCCGAAAGAGGAAGCTGGCGTGGGGAGTCACGGTTCGCTCCTTGCCAAGGAGCTTGAGCAGGTCGTAGTAGGGCTGCAGCGGTGAGGGGCCGCGGCGGGACTGGACCTGGGCCTTGAGGTTCTCGATCACACCCTTGAGCAGGGGCGAGAGGGCGACCACGGTGAGCACCGCGATGACCTGCCCCAGGGCGGCGCCTAGCACCTTCCCCCCCTCCGTCCCGGGGCCGCGGGCGCGGGATCAGCTAGGTTGGATCCGGGCTCCCACGTGAGTCTCGCGACGGTTCCCGTCGCAGGCGCGGTCGCGGCGGCTGGGCAGATGTCCTTCGGCGCCTCCCGCTGAACCGGCAGGGAACGGACTCTTCCGGCCCGACCGGCGACTTCAGTGAGTAGAAGCCATCAGCCGAGGTGCCCTCGGCGATTCCAGGAGCGGGCCTCATCGCGCCGGGTCGGATGGTACCAAGGTTGCCCCGACCGGGTGGCTCCATCGGCGGCTGCGACGTCAGGTCAAATAGGGCGGAGGGGAGCGGCCCGGGGGCTAGGGCGTCGGGCTGGCTGCGGGGCTGAGCGTCGCCGTGGGGGTGGGGGTGCGGCTCGGGGTGGCCGTGGGAGTCGGGCTCGCCGACCCACTGGGGCTCGGGGACGGTGAGCCGCTGGGGCTGGCCGAGGGCGAGGGGCTGGCCGCCACCTGAGGCAGGCTGGGAGGCTTGGTCGCCGGGGCTGCCGGACCCCCGCCAAAGGGGGCCGGAGCGGTCGGGCCGACGGCGGCGAAGGCCACCACCAGGGCGGCCGTGGCCGCCAGCGCCAGCCCGACCGGCAGCACCGCGGCCGAGGAGCGAGTCTCGACCTGGAAGCCGCCGCTGTTCTGGCCGGAGCGCAGGTAGATCCGGCGCAAGGGGGTGAGCTGAATCCCCTCGGTGGCCAGGCTGGCCCAGGGAGCGCTCAGGTAGACCGCCGCCTGAAAGAGGAGCAGCACCGCCAGCAGCGAGGTGGTCAGGCTCAGGGCTCGGAGCTCCATCGCCGCGGCCGCCAGGACCGCCGCCACCGCCAGCGCGGTCTCGGGCCGGGCCGCGCGCAGGGCCTGGCGCCAGCCGCTCAGACCTCCCCGCCGTTTGGGGGTGCGCAGGAAGGTCGCCTTGAGAGCCAGGATTCCGCGAATGTCCGCCAGGGACACGGTCCAGCTCAGCGCGAACCAGACCCGGAGGGCACGGACGGCATCGCCCCAGGTGAGCTGGCCACTCCGTCGCATCGCCCAGACCGCCCGGAGCAGGCCGAAGATCAAGAACAGGAGCGGAATGACCAGCACTGCGCCGGTGATCTGACGCACCGGCAGCCGCTGGTGGGCGGCGGTGGCAATCGCAGTGGCCAGGAGCAGGAGGGTGAAGGCGAGCAGGAGAAGGTCGCCGAACCACTGCACCGCCCCGACCAGATAGTGCCAGCGCTGGGCCCTGGTGAGCTGAAGCCGGTGGGGGGCCAGGGGAATCAGTTCCCGCCAGTGCTGGCGGAGGATCTGCAGGCCCCCCAAAGCCCAGCGAAAGCGCTGCTTTTTGAGGCCGTCGAAGGTCAGCGGCATCAGCCCCTCGCCCCAGGCCACCTGGTGGTAGACCCCTCGGTAGCCGCGGCCGAGGATCCGCAGGCTGGCCTCGGCGTCCTCGGTGATGCACTCCTCGTTCCAGCCCCCGATCTCGTCCAGCACCGAGCGCCGGATCAGCCCCATGGTGCCGCAGAAGATGATCGCGTCGCGGTGGGCGCGGGCGGGCATGGTGATGTCAAAGAAGTAGCGGTAGCTGTGGAAGAGGCCGCGCAGGTAGGAGTCGTCCTCCCAGTCCCGGTAGTGCTGGGGCGTCTGGACGAAGCCCACGCCGGGGTCTTGGAAAAAGGGCACGGTGTCCCGCAGCCACCCGGGGCGGGCCAGGTAGTCGGCATCGACGATGCCCACGATCTCGACCTCCTTGGGCAGGGTCCGGGTGGCCTCGTTGAGGGCACCCGCCTTGAATCCGGGCCAGGGGGCGAGATGGACGAACTGGAAGCGGGGGCCGAGTTTCCGGCAGAGCTGCTCGATGGGCTCCCAGACAGCGGGATCCTCGGTGTTGTTGTCGACCGCCTGGACCAGGTAGTTGGGGTAGTCGAGCCGGTCCAGCGCGGCCAGGGTCTCCCCCACCAGCTCGACCGGCTCGTTGTACATCGGCACCTGGAGCACGACCAGGGGCCAGGGACGGCTCTCGTCCCAGCTGGGCACGGGAAGCGGGGGCACGGGGCGCCGGCCGAGCACGTCCAGGATCTCGAACAGATAGGAGAGGGCCAGCGCCATGGCGGCGACCTCAGCCAGCACCAGCAGCAGAGACCCCAGCAGCATGGGAAGGTTCAGGGTCGGCACCAGGGCCTGCTCCACCGTCTGCTGGACCGAGAAGGCGACGTAGATCGCCGCCGCCAGGCTGGCCAGGGTGAAGAGCTCAACCGGGAGCCAACACCAGCCCCGCAGGAGGCGGCCGGAGAGCGCCACCACCAGTAGAAGCGCGATGCCGGCCCCGATCACCAGAGGCCGATCCCGGGTTATCCAGGCGGTCAGCCATCCGGCCCCGGCCAGACCCAGCGCGCCCGCGGCAAACCCGAGGGGGAACTGGGCTCGAGCGAGGCGGGAGGAGAGGACCAGCAGAGTGCAGACGGCGGCCGCGATGGCCAGGTAGACCAGGAGCCAGAGCAGCATCAGGATCTCGGGCTTACGGTGGTTCCCGGGCGGCGGCGGGCACCGCCGCGCGAGATCGTTCGCGGCGGCGGGCTGTCCTGCCTGCTCAGGATGGCGGGACCCGCGGCGCGGGGGCCGCCACCACCCGCAGGAGCTGGATGACCATCCAGGCCGCGATGGTGTAGATCACGATCGCGACCAGCGCCGCCCAGTAGGCGGTGTGGTCGACCCGGGGAACGCCCGGTCGATTGAGAACTCCCACGAAGGGATTCGCCAGCGCGTTGCCCACCCGGGTCACAAATACGATGAATCCCGAGTCGTGAGCCGCCAGTGCCCGGAAGAGGAAGTCGAGGGCCAGAAAGGCGTCAACGAGGGCCAGGCCGAACCAGATCAGCTCGCCCACGCGCAGGCTGCGGGGCGGGCCTGGGTTGGCTTTGGCGGGCGGCCCAACTGTCTCCGGGGTCGCGTTCGGGGGGGTGGCCTGGGCCGGCGGCGCGACGGGGGCGCCCCAGGGGAGCGGCGCGCGGACTCCCTGGCCGAGGTATGAGGGCACGGAAACCTCGTCGTCGGGGCTGGCTGACTCGCTCTCGTCGGTTTGGAACTGTTTCCACCCCAGTTCGCGACTCATGGCGGCCCTCCGCAGTGGTGGCGTCAATGGCGCTGCGCGCCCGGTCCCCCGCCGGGCGGCCTCCTCCCTCTGCTAGAACGCCGAACCGGCCTGCCCGTTTCACCCCCCGGCGAGATGGGCCGAGCCGGTTTCGACCGATCGGCGCCGATCGCCACCGTCGGAGGGCAGACCCGGGCCTACTCCTTGCGCAGAGGCATGGGCAGCCGCGCCACCACCACGTGGGGCCGGCGCTGCAGAGCGGAGGACAGCACCCGGTCCAAGTGGTTGTGGAGCAGCCGGTGCCAGAAGTGGCGCGGGAGCACGACCGGGATCAGCACCACCACCGAGTGGCCGGCGGAAGGCTTGAGAGAACCGATGTAGCGCACCAGCGGTCGGGCCACCGAGCGGTAGGGGGAGTCGAGGACCACCAGGGGAACCCCGGGATCCCAGTTTTGCCAGGCCGCCTCCACCTCGGCTCGCCGTCCTTTGTCCTCCGCGAAGACGACCGTCACGGCCACCACCCGGTCGCCCATGGAGAGGGCTTGGCAGAGGGCCTGGCGAGTGAGCACCGAGAGGGATGTGAAGGGGACGACCACCGTGGTCGAACCCCCTTTGGGCGGGGCCGGCCGCTGACCGAGATGGAGCTCCGCCGCCACCTCGCGGTAGTAGGCGCTGACCCGCACGAAGAGCCAGATCAGAAGCGGGATGGCGACCACCACCACCCAGGCTCCGGCGGCGAACTTGGTGAGGATGAAGATCACCGTGGCGACCCCGGTGGTGGCCGCCCCCAGCCCGTTGATCGTCATTCGCCACCACCAGCCGGGCGGTCGAGCACCCAGCCAGTGGTGCACCATCCCGGACTGGGCCAGGGTGAATCCGGTGAAGACGCCGATCGCATAGAGCGGGATCAGGGAGTCGGTGTTGCCCTGGGTCGCGATCAGCAGAATCCCGGCCAGTGCCGCCAGTGCCCAGATCCCCTGGGTGAAGACGAGGCGGTCGCCGCGGATCCCGAAGGCGTGGGGCAGGCGGTGATCGTTGGCCAGCAGGCTTGCCAGCACGGGCAGACCGCCGAAGGAGGTGTTGGCGGCCAGGGCCAGGGCCAGGGTGACCAGGATGGAGATCCCGCCGAAAGCCCAGCCCCGCCCCAGTGCATAGCCAATGATCTGGTTGAGGACGGCGTCGTGGGTGCGCGGCTCGACATGAAAGCGCTGGACCAGCACGCCCAAGCCGAGCAGCATCGCGGCGAGCAGGATCCCTAGCAGAACCTCGGTCTGGCGGGCCTTGGCCACCCGGGGCTTGCGGAAGAGGGGCACTCCATTGGCGATCGCCTCCACCCCGGTCAGGGCACTGCACCCGGCCGAGAAGGCCTGCAGGACGAGGAGAATCCCGATCTCTTCTAGCCCGTGGGTGGCGATCTGGGGCGCGCCCGGGGCAATCAGGTGGGGGTCCAGGGGATGGATCAGTCCGATCGCGATCACGATCAGGATGGCGGCGATGAAGGCCAGGGTGGGGAGCAGGAAGGCGCGGGCGCCCTCGGCCAGGCCGCGCAGATTGAGGAAGGTGACCACCGCCAGGATGGCCAGGCACAGAGGGATGGTGAGCGGGACCAGTCCCGGGAAGGCCGAGGTCAGCGACGCGACCCCGGCTGCGATCGAGACGGCCACGGTGAGGACGTAGTCGACGATCAGCGAGGCTCCCGCCAGCAGGGTCAGGCGGGCCCCGAGGTTGGCGCGGGCGACGGCGTAGGCGCCGCCTCCGGCGGGGAAGGCGGAGATGACCTGGGTGTAGGAGGCGACCAGCAGCACCAGCAGCGCGACGATGGCGAGAGTGATCCAAGGAGCCAGCCGCAGGGCGGCGACACCGCCTGCGCCCAGGGCCACCAGGAGCGCCTGGGGCCCGTAGGCGACCGAGGTGAGCGCGTCCAAGGAGAGTGCGGAGAGGCCCTCGACCGGGGAGATCTGCTCTTTGGCCGCCTCGCTGGAGCGAAGCGGGCGGCCCAGCAGCCCGTAGCTGCGCTTCAACGTCTCATCCGGATCCGGGAGAGGTCATCGACTGCCAGAGTGTGCCGGATGCCGCTGCCCTCGCTGGCTGAAGGGGCGGCAGGTCGACCCGACCTGGACCCCCGCCCGGGTCGGGGCAGCGGACCGCGCCCAGGGCCGGGCAGGCGGGGTTGGTTGATGACCGGGGGCCTGGCGGCGCCTCGCCTAGATGCGCTCGGCGATGCTCTGGCCCTGCGCGAAGAAGAGCAGGTAGTCGGGGCCGCCCGCCTTGGTGTCGGTGCCGCTCATGTTGAAGCCCCCGAAGGGGTGAACACCCATGTAGGCGCCGGTGCAGCGGCGGTTGATATAGAGGTTGCCGACGTGAAAGCGCTCCTTGGCGACCGCTATCCGCCCCGGGTCGCGGCTGAAGTAGGATCCGGCCAGGCCGTAGTCGGTTCCGTTGGCGATATCCAGGGCCTGCTCGTAGTCAGCCGCCCGCATCACCGCCAGCACCGGGCCGAAGATCTCCTCCTGGGCGATGCGTGCCTGCGGGTCGACCCCGGCGAAGATGGTCGGCTCGATCAGGTGGCCGTCGCCGCCAACGCGGCCGCCGCCCAGGAGCAGATCGCCCTCGCCCCGACCGACCTGGAGGTAATCGAGGATCTTCTCCTCGGCTGAGCCATCGATCACCGGACCGACCACTACGGTGGGGTCTACCGGGTCGCCGACCCCGAGCTCCGAGGTCAGCTCGACCACCCGCGCCAGGACCCGGTCGTAGACGGGGCCGACCAGCACCGCCCGGGATCCGGCCGAGCATTTCTGGCCCTGGAAACCGAAGGCTGAGGCGGTGATCGCCTGGGCGGCCAGCTCGAGGTCGGCCGTCTCGTCGACGACCACGGCGTTTTTGCCCCCCATCTCAAGCTGCACTCGCTTCAGCCAGAGCTGGCCAGGGTGGACCCGGGACGCCCGCTCGAAGATCCGGATCCCGACCTCGCGGGATCCGGTGAAGGCGACGAACCGAACCTGCGGGTGATCGACCAGGGCGTCCCCGATCACCGAACCTCGGCCTGTGAGCAGGTTGATCACCCCGGGAGGCAGGCCGAGATTGAAGAAGAGCTGGACCAGCCAGGCAGCGCAGGTGCTCGAGGTCGCGGCCGGCTTGAGGATGACGCAGTTGCCGGCCACCACGGCGGCGGCCATCATCCCGGTAGCCAGAGCCAGCGGAAAGTTCCACGGCGAGATGACCACTCCCACCCCCAGCGGGAGGTAGCGGAACTGGGTGAGCTCGCCGGGCCAGGGAGCCATCCGGTCCCGCGAGCTCAGCTCGAGGGCCTGGCGGGCGTACCACTCCATCAGGTCGACCACCTCGGAGACCTCCCCGTCCGCCTCATCCCAAGCCTTGCCCACCTCGAAGACCATCAGGGCGGCCAGCTCCGCCCGTTGGCCGCGCACCGCCTGGGCGGCGCGCAGGAGGAGGGCCGCCCGCTCCTCGATTGGGGTCCTGGACCAGTCCCGAAACGCGACCGAAGCGGTGGCGACCGCGCGATCGACATCCTCCCGCCGCCCCGCCGCGTGGCGGCCGACCAGCTGCTCGGGGTGGGAGGGATTGGAGGAGTCGAAGAACTCACCGGTCTGGACCCGCTCTCCGCCGATCACGAGCGGATACTCCCGACCCAGCCGACCGCGGACCCGCGCCAGCCCCGCGCGGAAGGCGTCTTGCTGGGCGGCGATGGAGAAGTCCAGCGTCGGTTCGTTGCGGAAGGGCGGCAGGGTCATGGCGGTTCTCCTCGTCTGTCGGAGCTGGGGGCTGGGAGGTCGGTCGAACCCTAGAGTGGCGGCTAGCGACGCACCAGATTCCGGGCCAAAAAGAGCACGTTGGCCGGCCTCTCCGCCAGCCGGCGCATGAAGAACGGGTACCAGTGGGTGCCGTAGCAGGTGGCCACCAGCACGGTGTACCCCTCTTGGAGCAGCTCCCGCTGCAGTTGGGGTCGGATGCCGTAGAGCATCTGGAATTCGAAGCGGTCTCGGTCGATGTGCTTCCGCTCGGCAAACTCGATGGAGTGGCGGATCATGCGCTGATCGTGGGTCGCGATGGCGGTGTAGCCGGCTCCCTCCAGGGCCATCTCAATCAGCTGAAGGTACTTGCGATCCACCTCCGCCTTCTCCGGAAACGCGACCTCGCGGCTCTCCAGGTAGGCGCCTTTGACCAGGCGCAGGTTGGGGGCCAGGGGGAGGAGTGCCTCGAGGTCGGCCACGGACCGGCGCAGGCAGGACTGGAGCACGGCGCCGACGTTGTCGCAGCCGCGCTCGCGGAGGCGGCGGTAGATCGCCAGGGTGGCGGGAACGTGGCTGGAGTCCTCCATGTCGATACGCATGGTCATACCCATTTGGGCCGCGAACTGGAGCAGGGTGACCATGTTCTCCTCGGCCACTTGCTCACCCAGATCGAGGCCCATCAGGGTCAGCTTGATGGCCACATTGCAGTTGAGGGCCTCCGCCTGCAGTCGCTGGATCAATCCGCGGTACTCGGCTACCGCCCGGTCGGCGTCGGCGGCACTGGTGACCGCCTCGCCAAGCAGGGTGGCGTTGCACTTGAAGCCCTGCTGGTTCAGGCCCCGGATCACCGCCACGCACTGGTCCAGGGTTTCCCCGGCCACGAACCGGGACGCTCCCAATCTCATCCCGTAACGGTTCATGAATGCCTTGGTCGTCCGGTTCTGGGCGGCCGCCAGGATGGCTCCCCGCGCCAGCGTGTTCAGCGACGGCAAGGAGTCAATCCGCTCGAGGATGAGTAGCCACCGGCAACCGCCGCCCGGGCTCCAGTTGGGCCGGCTCGCCCCCTCCCGAGCTCACCTGGCGGCTCGGTGCACCTCGCTCTCGCGGGCACGAGGTCCCCGAGGGCGGAATCAGAAGTGCTCCAGCAGCCACTGGTGAATCAGAGGGACCTGGTTCACCAGGAGGGTCAGGTTGCCAGCTTCGGAGAGAAAGTGAGCGTCCGCCTGCGGAAGCCGTTCGGCAAGCCAGCGGCCGTGGCTGGAGGGGACCATCAGGTCGTGCTGGCCCTGCCAGAGCTGGAGCGGAACCGAGATCTGGGAAAGCTCAAACCCCCAGGGAGCCACGAACGCCAGGTCGTCGTCGATCCAACCATCCGCCCCTGCAGCTACCGCTCTGCTGAGGAGGCTTACCAGCCAGTCTCCCAGCTGGTCCCGGATCGCGGCTCGGTCGACCGGCGAGAGGACCGAAGCCATCGACTCGACCACCTCCTCGGCAGTTTTGGCAGGGGTGGCGGCCGCCGCCTCGTGCAGAGGGCGGATGGCGGCTTCGCCCTCCAGGACTGCTGCGAACTCCTCCACGTTGGCCTCTCCCATCCCGGCCAGGAAGTCGAGCCCCTCAGCGCCATAGGGAGCCGGGGATGCGATAGCCGCCGCCGCTACCACCAGCCCAGGCAGGTGCGCTGCGGCCGCGAGCACGTGGGGGCCGCCACCGGAGTAGCCCCAGGTGGCCAGCCTTGCCAAAGAGAGCTGATCGGCGATCCGGGCCAGGTCGCTGGCGGCATCGCTCACATTCCGACCCTTGGCCCGGGTCGATCCGCCGTAGCCGGGCCGGGAGTAGCCGATCAGGCGGATACCGCGCCTTTCGGCGTCGGCGAGCCACTCCGGGAAGAGTGTGGCGGCGCCCGGAGTGCCGTGCTGGACCACCACCGCGGCCTGGCCGATCTCGCCGCAGTCGAGAACTTCGAGGCGCCGGCCGGCGCTGGTCTCGATCTCCAACTCGCGCACCTTCATGCCGCTCTCTCCCCTATCGGACGACCCTTCGGCAGTCGACCTCTGCTGCCCGGCCGGCAACGAGGCTAGCACCGCAGGCCCAGACAACCATCCCGAGGTGGCTCTCAGCCGCCGGTCGGGGACGCCAGCCGCGGGGCTGGGCCACTCCTGCGCAGGCGCAGATCCAGGAGGTTGGCGCAGGCGTAGAGCGCCTCCAGGTGGGGCACGGATAGGTCGAGCCGGCGGGCCAGTTCGAGCACCGCCGCCACCGTCGCCCCCAGCTCGAGGGGGCGTCCCGACTCGACGTCCTGAAGCATGGAGGTCTTGTGACCACCCACCATGGCGGCGCCCTGGATCCGTCGCTCGATCCCGACCGGGGCCTCGATCCCAACCCCCCGACCGACCGCCTCGACCTCCTCCATAACCGCACGCACCAGGGCGACCGCCCCAGGGTCGGAGGTGATCTCCTCCAGGGTGGCCCCGGTCAAAGCGGAGATCGGATTGAAGCTGGAATTGCCGAGGAGCTTGAGCCAGAGCTCGGGCCGGATCCGCGACCGCACCGGGGCTTTGAACCCGGCCCGGGTCAGTGCCGCCGCGATCGCCTCGACGCGCGCGGAGGAGCTCCCGTCAGGCTCTCCCAGGCTGATCCTGGTGCCCTCCAGGTGTTCGATCACCCCCGGTTCAGCAAGTCGGGCGGCGGGGTAGACGATGCCGCCGACGACCCGCTCCACGGCGATGTTGCGGGCGATCACCCCGCCCGGGTCCACCGCCTCGAGGCGCGTCCCCTCAAAGCGGCCCGGGAAACGGTCGAAGAACCACCAGGGAATCCCGTTCTGCGCGCTGACCACAGTGGTCTGGGGCCCTAGTTGGGCGCCCAGACGCTCCGCCATCTCGGGCAGGCTGTGCGCCTTGAGGGTGATCAAGACCACTTCGGCTGACTTGAGTGGGCTGAGCTGGTCGGTGCACTCGGGATGGACCAGGAACTCGCCCGACGCCCCCGTCACCCGGAGGCCGCGGGCGCGCATCGCGGCGAGGTGAGCTCCGCGGGCGATCAGGATGACGTCCTCGCCAACCCGAGTCAGGTGGGCACCGAGCAGCCCGCCGGTGGCCCCCGCCCCCAGGACTACGAACTTCACCGGCGCCTCACCGGGTCGCGAAGGCCTCGGCCACGAAGCGGCGCTGGACCTTACCGGTCGCGGTTCGGGGAATCGTCTCGACGATGAAGAGCTGGGTGGGCACCTTGAATTCCGCCAGGTGCTCGCGGCAGTAGGCGCGCAGGGACTTCTCATCGGCCTCGGAGCTGAGCACTACCGCCGCCGCCACCTCCTCGCCCCAGGTCGAATGGGGGAGCCCGAAGCAGACCGCCTCAGCGACCGCCGGGTGGCTCTCGAGGACGCCGTCGACTTCGAGCGGGGCGATCTTCTCGCCGCCGCGATTGATCAGCTCCTTGAGCCTTCCCGAGAGGGTGAGGTAGCCGCCGGCGTCGAGCACCCCCAGGTCGCCGGTGCGGAACCACCCCGCCTGGAACGAGGCCGCGTTGGCAGCGGGATTGGCCTCATAGCCGTCGATCACGTTGGCACCCCGGATCACCACCTCGCCGGCGCTCCCACTCGGGAGCAGCTGGCCCTCCTCGGTCATGGTCGCGATCTCAACGCCGGTCCCCGGACCGACCGAGCCCGGACGACGCTCCCCGGGCGGCAGCGGGTTGGAGGCCATCTGGTGGCTCGCCTCGGTCATCCCATAAGCCTCCAGCACCGGGACCCCGAAGCGGGCCTCCATCTCGGCCATCTGCCCGGGACTGAGGGCAGCGCTGCAGCTGCGCACGAAGCGGAGCCGCTCGGTCCCGGCCGGCCGGTCGCCCGAGGTGCGCAGCAGGACCATCCGATGTGGGGTGGGGGAGGCGCTGAACCAGGTGGGCTGGTACTCCTTGGCCAGTGCCCAAAAGCCCAAGGGTGAGAACTTCCTGGGCGTGACCACCGCGCCGCCCGCGGCGAGGGCGGCCAGGGCGGACGCGACCAGGCCGTGGACGTGGAAGAGCGGCATCAGGCAGAGGGAGACATCCTCCTCGGAGAGCTGGTAGTGGTCGGTGACGTGGTCAACTGAGGCGACCAGGTTGCGGTGGCGCAGGGGAACCCGCTTAGGCCGGCTGGTGGTTCCACTGGTGTGGAGCACCAGGGCCACGTCGTCACCCGCGGCCGCCGAGGCCGTCCGCTCCCGGGTCTCCGGCTGGGCGGACTCCATCTGCAGCCTGCCCTGGGCGTCTATCTCGGTCTCGATCACCACGCCTCCTGGGGGCAGCGCCGACCGAGCAGCTCCTCCCTCGCCTTTCGGAAGGAGTAGAAACCGAGCTCCCGTGTCCTCCAGATAGAAGCGAAATTCGTCCTCCTTATAGGAGGGGTTGAGGGGGCAGGCGGTCGCCCCCAGAGCGGCTGCCAGGAAGAGGACGATCGCCTCCGGTCCGCTGGGCAAGGCCATCGCCACCCGGTCGCCCGGCCCCACCCCGAAAGCGGCCAGCCGGTCGGCGCCTTCGAGAACGAGCTTGCGGAGGCGCCCGTGGCTCAGGGTGGGCCCCCCGGGGACCACGATCGCCGGCCGGTCGGAGCCACCCCGCTCGAGCAGGCGGCTCAGGGTCTCTTCCACAGGACCTTCCTCAGGAGCGGCTGGGGACTTCCCCGGGAGCCCTCCCCGGTGCGGGATTGGCGGCCAGCCGGTTCGCCCCGGGCCGCGAGTCAGTGTAGCCCGGGAATCGCTTCGGAAGGGAGTTAGGCTGAGGCGAACCGGACCGGCTCGAGACAGAGCTGTGCAAACGTATGCACCGACCCCTTGACGGACCCCTTCTTCTGGTGTACGGTCCACTTCCATGTTGCGGGCGCGGCCCGCCAAGGCGGCGCGGGGGGACCCGTGATGAGGTCCAATGCTCGCGCTTCGGCGCTCTCGCTGGACGCATCTGAAGATTGGGCGGTCAACCGCCAAGACAAGGGGAGGGTGGCTGTCTCATGAGGTTGGCGACGATCTCGACCGGCGATGGGCCCCGGCTGCACGTCCGGGGCCGCTCCGGATACGTGGACGCGGCCGCCGAGAGCGGCAACCCGGCTCTGGGCTCTCTGGCCAGCGCCCTTCGCGCCGGCGAGGCGGGCTGGGAGGCACTTCGGGCGCTGGGATCTCGTGACGGGCGGGAGGTGGCCGAGTCGGAGCTGCTGGCCGCGGTCCCCGACCCGCCCCGGATCCTCTGCTTGGGGGTCAACTACAGCGAGCACGCCCTGGAGACCGGACGAGCCGTTCCCAAATGGCCGGAGTGCTTTGTCCGGGGCACCAGGAGCGTGACCGGCCCCTACGCCGATCTGGTCCGTCCCGCTCTTAGCGAGCGCTTTGACTATGAGGGAGAACTGGGGATCGTGATCGGCCGGGGCGGGCGCTACATCCCCGCCGAGCAGGCCCTGGAGGCGATCGCCGGCTTCGTCGTGTGCAATGACGCCTCGGCCCGGGACTGGCAGCGAGCTGGCACCCAGTGGACGCCGGGCAAGAACTTCGACGGCACTATGCCGCTGGGTCCCGAGCTGGTCACCGTGGACGAGGTGGACGTCGCCGACGTCCAGCTGACCACGACCGTGAACGGCGACGTCCGGCAGTCGGCGCGGACCTCGCAGATGCTGGTGAACGTCCCGCGGGCCATCGAATTCTTCTCCACCTTCACCACCCTGGAGGCCGGAGATGTGATCGCGACCGGAACCCCGGGGGGGGTGGGGATGGGCCACCAGCCGCCGCTCTGGCTGGAGCTGGGCGACATCGTCGAAGTCACTGTCGAGGGAGTTGGCACCATCCGCAACCGGGTGGTCGCCGAGGACCGCGACCGCGTATTGGGCAGATGGGTTCCGGCCGTCGCGTCCGGCCAGAGCCTGTAAAAGCGGCAGCGTCGTAACCGGGGAGTGTTTCCATGGATGAGTTCCGAAAGCGACCGGAGAGTAATCGAGTGGTGACCCAGGGGGACGGCTCCAGCGAGCAGGCCCGGCGCTTGTCCGGCTGGGGCCGGCGGCTCGCCGCCAGCTCGGTCGCGCTGGCTCTGGCGATCGCCGCCGCGGCGACCAGCGGGGCGATCGCCTTCGCGCCGGTGTCGGCATCCTCGCCCTTGGTGATCGGAGATCTCGCCCCGTTCACCGGCCCGGACGCCGCCCTGGGCGGTTACTACGATGCCTCGTGTTTGGCGGCTACCAAGGCGATGAACGCCGACGGGGGGGTGCTGGGTCACCAACTGACCTGCCAGACCTTTGACACGAGGGGCGACCCGGCGGACGCCGTGCCCGCCGCCAACCAGATGTTCGCCACCACCCCCAACTTGGCCATGGTGATCGGCTGCACCTCGGACGAGGCCGCCACCGTGGTCCCGATCATCAACAGCAAGAAGATGGTCGCGTTCTGCATGACCGGCCAGTCGGAATTCGACCACGTCAAGTACCCCTACTTCTTCCGGCTGGTGCCACCTGACCTGGCTGAGTCCTACGCCATGGTGGCCATCGCCAAGTACTTCAAGCACTACAAGAAGATCGCCATGGCCTTCGGCAACGACATCGGCTCCCAGACCTTCGTGGGTCCCGCCAAGCAGGCGATCAAGAAGGCCGGTCTCAAGCTGACCGCCAACGTCACCCTGGACCTCACCGCCAACACCTTCCGGACCGAGGCGGAGACCGTGGTCCAGAGCCATCCCGACGTGATCCTGACTGAGGCCCTTGGGTCGGCTGACGCCACCTTCCTCTCCGAGGTCAAGCAGCTCAACGGCGGGAAGATGATCCCGATCATCGGCACCTCAGCGACGATCGACCCCGGTTGGTTCTCGTCGGTGGGCGCGGCGATCGGAAAGTCGACCCTGGCCAACAAGTACGTGGCCGACAACCTGGTGACGGCCACCTCCGGCCCCGAATTCACGCCCTTCCACAGCGCCATGGAGGCGGTCGCGTCCCAGGTCACCGCTGAAGACGCGGGTAGCCTGGACACACTTCTCTCCGGCCCCGGCGCGGTCCACCTCTTCGACGGAATGAACCTTGCCGCCCTGGCCATGATCATGGCCAAGAGCACCGTTCCCAGCGTCTACAAGGCGGACATCCTGAAGATCGGTGACGGCGTCAAGGGCGCGGTTGTGGTGCACAGCTTCGCTCAGGGCAAGGCCGATCTCGCCAAGGGCAAGGCCATCCGCTACATCGGCCCCGGCGGCCCGACCAGCTTCGACGCCTACCACGACTCGCCGGGCATCCTGCAGATCGACGGCTACAAATCCAACGGCAACGTCACCGTCGATGGGGGCATCTCAGCCACCCAGCTGCGAGCCGTCTCCTAGCCGACCCTCCCAGATGAACCTCGACCGGGTGGGGCGAATGCCGCCCCACCCGGTCCTCTGCACTCCAGGAACTCCCTCATAGTCATGAGCCTTTTCATAGCGTCGGTCGGTTTTGGCATCGTGACCGCCGCGGTACTGGCCATCGCCGCAGTCGGCTTCACCGTGCAATTCGGCGTCACCGAAGTACTCAACCTGGCCTACGCATCGGTGATGATCGCCTGTGCCTACATCGCCTACCTGGTCAATCAGACGGGCCAGTCGGTGTGGCTCGGAATGGTGGCCGCGGCAGTCGCCGGGGCGCTCATCTCCTTGCTGATAAACAAATACATTTACGCCCCTTTTCAACGCCGGGGAACCTCGCACACGGCGGTGGTGATTGTTTCCCTGGGCGTCCTGCTGATCATCGAGTTCACCGTCCAGGCGCTGGAGGGGCCGGCCAACGTCTCCTACACCATGTCCCAGGGATCCACCTTCGTGCTCGGCGGTCTCATCCTCACGACGGTGCAATTCATCATCATTGGCCTCAGCCTGGCCTTCATGGTGGGCCTGCACCTGGTGCTGCGCTACACCCGCTTCGGCAAAGCGATGCGGGCCACCGCGGCGGACCGGACGTTGGCCCGCAATTGCGGAATCCGGACCGACCGAGTGGTCACCCTGGCGTGCATTTTCACGGGCGCCTTATGCGGCATCGCCGGTACCGTTTTCGCCATCAATTCGGGCAGTTTTGGAGCCACCAGCGCCGACCTCTTCCTGGTCCTTATCCTGGCCGCCGTCTTCCTCGGCGGCCCCGGACAACCCTACGGAGCTATGGTCGGCGCGTTGGTGATCGGTCTGGCGACCGAGGTCAGCGCGGTCTTCATCACCTCGGACTACAAGTACGTCTCAGCCTTCGTCATCCTGCTTGTCATCCTGGCCGTCCGGCCGCGGGGACTCTTCAATGCCGGTGCCATCGGGTGACACGATGAACGCCGGGTGCCGACGACACCGGAGGCGGTGTTCGGGCGGGGCGAGGTGGGGTCCGGCATGAGCCAGTCAACGCTCTTCTACCTGGCCAACCTGCTTGTCTATGGCGGAGTCGACGCCATCGCCTGTCTCGGCCTGTCCATGCAGTTCGGAGTCTCTGGGGTGAGCAACTTCGGCTACATCATCTTTCAGGCCGCGGGAGCCTACACCGCAGCTGTTCTTTCCTTACCCTCGGACTCCGCCAATGGCCACTTCCAGAGCTACATCGGTGGCCTCGGGCTGCCGTTCCCGATTCCCTGGATCGGGGCGGCGCTGGCCGGCGGCCTGGTGGCGCTGCCGTTCACTCTCCTAGTCGGCAGGCGGCTCACCGGCCAGGTCGCCGCCATCGGTCTATTGGTCACCGCGGTTATGGCCAATCTTCTTGTCAACAACTTCGTCCCCCTCTTCAACGGCGCGGCCGGACTTTCGATAGTGCCCCAGCCGCTCGCTCACCTGGTCAACCCCGCCAGCCAGGCCTATCAGTGGGGCTACGGCGTCGTCGCGGCGGTGCTCGCGCTCGCCACCTTCTTCCTCTTTCGCCGGATCACCGAGTCACCCTATGGGCGAAGCCTTCGCGCCATGCGCGACAACAGCCCGGTCGCCAACGCGCTGGGAAAGGACCTGCTCAGCCTGCGGACGGCGATGCTGGTGCTGGGAGGCATGGCGGCGGGGCTCTCCGGCGGGGTGCTGGTCGGCTTCATCACGCTCTGGTCGCCAGGGGCCTGGGGTTACGCGGAGACGATCGTCCTCTTCGCGGCGGTGATCATCGGCGGCACCGGCAACCACAAGGGGGCGATTTTGGGGGCCGTGCTGGTTCCCCTCGGTTTCGAGGAGGCCACCCGCTTCATCCCCCAGGTCGGCCCGGCCGGCCTCATCCCCGCCCTGCAGTGGGTGGCGATCGGACTCCTGATCGTGGGATTCCTCTGGTTCCGACCTCAGGGGATCATCCCGGAGCCGCGGCGGCGGATCTTCGCCAAGGCCCAGGCATTGACGGCCCGGTCGGGGGGCAACGGTTCCGGGCCAACCTCGGCACCCCCGGCGCCTTTACACCCTGACCCGGCCGGGAGTGCCGCGGATCGCCAGGGGCCGGTGCTGACCACCGACCATCTGGTGGTGAGCTTCGGCGGGCTGCGCGCGGTTGACGGGGTAAGCATCAGCATCGCCCGGGGCCGGCTCACCGGGTTGATTGGGCCCAACGGAGCCGGCAAGTCGACGCTCCTATCGGCGCTGGCCGGTACCGTGCCGGCGGCCGAGGGAAGGATCGTCTACCAGGGTCAGGACGTCACCTCCCTGCCCACCTTCCGCCGGGCCCGAGCCGGGCTGGTACGCACCTTCCAGCTGGCCAGCGAATTCAAGCGCCTGACCGTGATCGAGAACCTCCTCTCGGCGGTGCCCGACCAGCGGGGGGACTCCTTCCGAGGTGCGCTGCGGGGACGCCGCTACTGGGGCGCCCAGGAGTTTGCCGCCGTTGAGGACGCCAAGGAGCTGATGGACCAGTTCGGCCTGGTCGACCAGGCCGATACCTATGCTGGCAACCTGTCCGGGGGCCAGCGCCGACTTGTCGAGATCATGCGTGCGCTGATGACCAGGCCTCAGCTGCTGCTGCTGGACGAACCGATGGCGGGCATCCACCCCACCCTGGCGCGCAAGATCGGACGCAGCCTGCAATCGCTCTGCGCCAGCGGCATAACCATCCTCCTGGTCGAGCATGAGCTCGCCTTCATGGACGAGTTCTGCGAGCCGGTGATCGTGATGGCGGAGGGGAAGGTCCTCGCCGAGGGAACCATGGCCGAATTGCGCGGCCAGGCCGAGGTGGTGGAGGCCTACCTTGTCGGCTGACCCGAATAAGCCCGGAGCCACACCCAAGGGGGCGTCGCTGGCGACGGAGGTTCTCTCGGCGGGTTACGCCGGCCGGCCGGTGGTGCAGGAGATCTCCATCCAGGTGGCGCCCGGCGAGGTGGTCTCGGTCGTCGGTCCCAACGGATCGGGTAAGAGCACCCTGCTGAAAGCGCTGGTGGGAGTGGTCCAGGTTCTCTCGGGGAAGGTGCTCTGGGACGGGAAGGAGGTCACCAACTGGAGCCCCGACGCGGCGGCCCGGGCCGGGGTTGGCTACGTCCCCCAGATCGACGATGTCTTTTCGCCGCTGACGGTGCGAGAGAACCTCGAGATGGGCGGCTATCTCCTGCCCATCCGCGAGGTGGCGGGTCGCATTTCCCACGTCCTCGAGGTCTTTCCCCAGCTCGCCAGGATGCTGACCAGGAAGGCCGGCCGCCTCTCCGGCGGCGAGCGCAAGATGCTGGCCATGGGTCGGGTCCTGATGCTGGAACCCCGGGCGTTCATCCTCGACGAACCGACCGCCAACCTAGCCCCCGCGCTGGCCCACTCCCTGCTCGATGAGCACGTCCGCCAGCTGAGCACGACCGGTGCCTCGGTGCTGGTGGTGGAGCAGCGGGCGCGAGCCGTGCTGGCCATTTCGGACCGGACGTACGTGCTGACCGGGGGAAGATGCCAGATGGAGGGCGCACCCGCAGACCTGATCGCCAGCCCCGACTTCGTCGACACCTTCCTCGGGGGCAGGCGGCTGGCCGAGCGAGCTGAGGAGAGCTGAGCTCGGGACTGCCCCCGGGAGCGAGCAGTTCCATCGGAATCTCGATCGGGGCTGAAGATCGCCCGCTCTTCGTCCAGGGCTGGCCGGAATCGCTGAACTGTGAGGGGAGGTCAGATTCCCCGAGCTCCCACCCCTGGGGCCCTTTCGCGCGTTGTCCGTCAGCAAGGAATCGCACCCTGGGGCAGTCGTTCCGTCAGGAAGGAATGACACCGTAGCAGCAGAAGGCGGGATAGGGGGTTCGGGGGGAAGGGGTGGAGAAGTTGGTGAAGTGGGGACATCGGTCTCGGACGGTTCAGGCACTTTGGGTTACCTCCAGGGCGGCGGGCATGGCGGCCAGCCGGCGGTCAATGGTTCGCTTGAGAGTGAGCGGACTGGTGGCGGTGTAGAGGGAGACCAACGCCGGGATCTTGGTGGAGTCAGCCTGGCTACCGGCGAGCACCCGGCGCAGCGGGGTGGTGGGTCGGTCATAGGTTTTGCGAGTCCGGCTCCCCACCATCTGCTTGCCCACCAGCTTCATCACCGGCTGGAAGCAGTTGTTGTAGGGGCGCAGCAGCTCGGTGTAAAGGGAATTCAGCCAGGCCAGCTGGGTGGGCGTGTCCAGGCGTTGGTAGCCGATCAGGCGCCGAACCAGGGTCCAGTTCTTCTGTTCCACATGGCAGTTGTCGTTCTTGTGCTCGGGCCGGGAGCGGGAGAGGGCGATCCCGTTCTCCTGGCACCAGGCCACCAGGTGCCAGTTCAAGAACTCACTGCCGTTGTCTGGGTGCAGGCCCAGCATGGCGAAGGGCAGCTGGCAGCGGATCTGCTCCAGGGCGGCCACGATTCTGGTCTGGCCCTTGCCCATCACCGCCACCCGCTCGGTCCATCCGGTCGAGAGGTCGGTGGCGCAGAGGGTCCAGATCCACTCCCCCGCCGCCACTTCCCCGCTGTGGGAAACCAGATCGATCTCCAGGTAGCCGGGGGTGTCCAGCTCCCGCCACTGGCCCACCACCACGGGCACCTGGCGGCGCAGCAGCCCACCAGGTTTGGTCTGGCTCATCCGCCGGGACACCAGACCCCGCCGGAGGTCGTGCAGGGTGCGCTCCACCGTGGAGAGGCTGGCCCCAACCAGCAGCGAGCCGGTCTCCGGGGAACAGTCCAGCTGCCCGTGCCGCCTCAGCAGCAACAGCAGATCAGGGAGAAAGGGCTGCAGCCGCTCAGCGCACAGGTAATCGGTTGCCTCCCAGCAGACCTTGAGTGCCCGGCGGAACTCCAGCCCATATCGCCGGGTCCGCGGCGCGCGCCGCTTGGGCGAGACCCGCTTGCGCCCCCGGAGTACTCGCAATGCGTGCTTGCGCTCGTATCCCGTGGCCAAGCAGAAACCGTCCAGGATCTCGCCGCGCTCTCGACGCCTCGCCCGCCGGTACCTCGGTGCCAACTCCTCGGCCAGCTCGTACCGCTCCCGGATTCGCATGGGCTCGGCCCCCTCACCTCCAACCTCCGGCGAGCCGCCCTCGGTGCGATTCTTTGCTGAGGGAGCGATCGCCCCACGGTGTGATTTTGGATGAGGGAATACGTCGCCTTGACAAGTTGTGGGCGACAACATATGCTGCCGCCGGTCGCGGAAATGCAGGCTGCGGTCGGCCTGCGATCGGGGAGAGGCGCGAAGACACGGAGATGGGGCCGCAGGCCCGGTGCACGGCGTAGCAGGCGAGGCGCGGTGGATTAGTCGATCTGGCTCGGAGGGATGTCTAGATGGCTCTCGAAAGTAAGGCGGCCAACGGCCGCCTCGGCGGCGCCGGTTCGGCCCTCCTGGGCCTAAAGCGGACTCGCTGGGTGGTCGCCCTGGGCACCCTGGCCCTTATCACCGCCGCCTGCGGGGCGGCGGCGCCAACCAAAACACCGCCGAGTAAGGCGACCGTGCCAAATGTGGGCATAAATTCCTTCTCGCTCAACTTTGGCGCCATGAGCCAGTTCAAGAGTCTGGTCGGCGTCGGCAAGGGCCCGGTCGGGGTGATCCTGCCCGACACCGTCTCGTCGACGCGCTACACCGAGTTCGACGCCCCTTATCTCAAGGAGGCGATGCAGCAGGCCGGATACCCGAGCTCTGACATCATCATCACCAACGCCCAGGGAAGCGACGCCACCGAGCTTTCGATGGCCACCTCCGACATCACCAAGGGCGCCAAGGTTCTGGTGATGGACCCGCTCGATGGAACTGTGGCCAGTGAGATTCAGGCCTTGGCGTCGTCCCACGGGGTCGCCTTGGTGAGCTACGACCGGGCCACCTTCGCGGGTACCAACACCTACTACGTCAGCTTCAACAACTTCAAGGTCGGCCAGCTGATCGGTCAGGGGCTCGAGTCCTGCATCTCCGCCTGGCACGTCTCCAGCCCCCAGGTCTGGGAGGTGGACGGTGGGGAGAACAGCGACCCCAACGCGATCTCCTTCGCACAGGGCTACAACTCGGTGATCTGGGGTACCAAGACGACCCCGCTGACCCCGCCCAAGACCAACAGCAAGGGCTATAACCTGGTCGGTGACCAGGTCACCCTGAACTGGGACGTCCCCACCGCGGGCACCAACTTCGCACAGGCGCTCACCGCTCACCCCAGCATCAACGCGGTGGTGGTGGCCAATGACGAGATGAACGCCTCGGTGGTCCAGGACCTCAAGAGCAAGGGGGTCAGCCCCAAGACGATCCCGACCACAGGACAGGACGCGACTCTGACCGGGATGGAGAACATCCTCACCGGCTACCAGTGCGGGACCGTTTACAAGCCGATCTTCCTCGAGGCCCAGGATGCGATCGCCCTGGCCACCATCCTGCGGGCGGGAAAGACCCCTCCCTCGGGCCTGGTGAATTCGACCACGACTGACCCGGCCAACTCGAGCATCACCGAGCCTGCTTCCCTGCTGGTGCCGGAGTGGGTGACCCCCAGCAACATGGAGTCGACGGTGATCAAGGACAAATTCATCCCGGTGGCAGCGCTGTGCACCGCCGTGGGCCAGAGCGTCTGCTCCCAGGCCGGCATCCACTAACCCGAAACCGACCTGTCGGATCCAGCCGAGGGGCCGCACCAGTTGGTGCGGCCCCTCTGATCCATGTAGTTCCCGAGTTCAAGGTGGAGAGGAGGCCCCAGCCAGAGGATGAACTCGAACTCGGACGCCCAGACCTCTACAGTTGTGAGCCTGCCTAACCTGAGCTCGGCGGCCGCTCGGCCAGCTGGCGACGACGAGTCGCTGCTCCGTCTCCGGGGCATCGACAAACACTTCGGCCCGGTTCAGGCTCTCTACCAGGTCGACCTCGACCTTCCGGCTGCCCAAGTCACCGCTCTCTGCGGCGACAACGGCGCGGGGAAGTCGGTGCTCACCAAGTGCATCGCCGGCATCCATCAGCCGGATCACGGCGAGATCTTCTGGGAGGGCCGCCGGGTCCACATCCGCGGCCCCCGAGACGCCTCCTCTTTCGGCATCGAGATCGTCTACCAAGACCTGGCTCTGGCCGACAACCTGGACATCGTCCAGAACATGTTCCTGGGCCGCGAGCGAGTTCAGCGGCTGTTCCTCGACGAGGACTCAATGGAGCGCGCGGCCGCCGAGACCTTGAAGAGCCTCCGGGTGACCACGGTCCGCTCCATCCGCCAACCGGTCGGCTCTCTCTCAGGTGGTCAGCGCCAGGCGGTGGCGGTCGCCCGGGCCGTGATGTGGAACTCCAAGCTGGTGATCCTGGATGAGCCCACGGCGGCTTTGGGAGTGGCCCAAACCCAGATGGTCCTCGATCTGGTCCGGAGGCTGAAGGACCATGGCCTGGCGGTCATGGTGATCACCCACAACCTCAATGACGTCTTCGAGGTCGCCGATCGAATCGCGGTGCTTCACCTGGGCCGCAAGGTGGCCGAAGGCGTTGTCTCCGAGTTCGATCGGCAGAGCGTGGTTGACTTCATGACCACGGGGAGGTCGGACCGCTAGCGAGCGTCCCGAAGCCAAGGACGTTCAGAGAGGTTACCCAAGATGGCCAAGGCTGATGACGCGATGATCACAGGTGCGGTCGGCCCCGAGCCGGGCGAGATCGAGGACACCACCGACCTGCCGGCGGCCGCGGCCGCGGTGGTCCCCGCGGAGCTGGTCGCGGACTCGCTGCGCCAGTACGCGCGCGCCCGGCTGGCCAAGACACTGAGCGGGGACAGCGGCGCGCTGCCGGTGATCCTGGCCCTGGTGATCATCAGCGTTGCCTTCGAGATCTGGACCCAGGGGCTCTTCCTATCGCCAGGCAATCTGGTCAACCTGTTCATCGAGAGCATGGTGTTCATGACCCTGGGGATGGCCGAGATCTTTGTCCTCCTCCTGGGCGAAATCGACCTCTCCGCCGGGTACGTGCTGGCCGTTGGCGCCGCCATCACCGGGATCCTGGTGCAGAAGCCGGGACCCGACTGGCCCTGGTGGCTGGCGGTCGCCTTCGCACTGGTCTGCTGTGGCGCGACGGGGGCGGTTTGGGGCACCCTGGTCTCCCGGCTCCACCTGCCATCCTTCGTGGTCACCCTGGCCGGGCTGCTGGTGATGTGGGGGGTGATGCTGGTCATCTTGGGGAACGCCGGAGGCGTCTCCGTCGCCAGTTCGGTCCTCCCCAACCAGCACGTCCTGTACCAGATCGTCAACGGCAACATCCCACCGCTCGCGGGCTGGATCGCCTTGGCCGCCATCGGAGCCCTTCTTGGCGGCCTGATCTGGACTCGGGAGTCGGGCCGCCGCCGACGTGGCCTGGTGGCCCCGCCCCCGGGCGTGACGGCGGTCAAGATCGCCTTCTTCGTGGCGGCGGGAATCGCCGTGGTCGCCATCTGCAACGCCAACCGGGGGGCCCTGACCAAGGTGGTGGAGGGCGTGCCCTGGGTGGTGCCCATCGTCTTTGTGGTTCTCCTGGTCTGGATCCTGCTCCTGCAACGGACCCGGTTCGGACGCTACGTCTACGCCATCGGGGGCAATCCCGACGCCGCCCGGCGGGCGGGGATCAACCTCGCTGCGGTCCGCACCTGGGGCTTCGTGCTCGCTGCGGTAACGGCCGGTTTCTCGGGCGTCCTCTACCTCTCCTGGCAGGGGGGGACCTCCACCAACGTCAATGGCGGGCAGTACGTCCTCTATGGAGTGGCCGCTGCAGTCATCGGCGGTACCAGCCTCTTCGGAGGCCGCGGAAAGATCGCCCAGGCCGTCTTGGGGGGACTTGTCATCGGCGCCATCTACAACGGCCTCTATCTTCAGGGTGTGCAGGTCCAGTGGCAGCTGATCGCAACCGGCGTGGTCCTCATCGGGGCTGTCCTGGTCGACACGCTCTCCCGGCGGGGAACCTTGTCGGGGAGTTCGACCCGTATCTAAATCGCACTTAGCGGGGCCTCCCTGGAGACTCCGCCGGGGGTTCGAGGTGGCCGTTACCGTCAAACGCCAGCGCCAGATGAGGGGTGGCCGTCGCCTGCGCGCCCAGAGCCGCTTCGCTGGCGGACGCGCGTCCGCCCGGAGCGCTGGGTCGTAGGGCCTATGGCAGGTGGGAGTTCAACAAGTGAGGTCGGAACCCAGACCCTCGGGGGAACTCTCGGTGCAGATCGCGCCTCGGACCAACCAGTGCGGAAGCTGCCCGCTCTTCGCCCCAAGGAGAGGCCCCAGGTGTGGTTGCCCGGGGTGGGCTGAATAGCGATGGCCAGGACCGCATGGGGCGCAAATCAGGACACCGTGCGGCGGCACAACCTGGCCGCCCTACTCGGCCACCTGCACCGCTACGGGCCGACCTCCAGGGCCAGAATGACCAGGCTTCTGGGGCTGAACCGGGCCACCATTGGCACTTTGGTCGAGGAGCTGGTGGCGCGGCGGCTGGCGATTGAGGAGGCCGAGCCCGAGCGCGGGGCGCGGGGTCGGCCCTCCAAGGTGGTGAGCGTGCGCTCAGACACCTTCATGGTGGTGGCGGTGGAGATCGGAGTCGATGCCATCACCCTGGCCCTGGTCAGCCTCGGGGGAGCGGTCGTGGACCGGGACCGCTGCGAACTGGCAGAAGACCGAGACCGAGAGTTTGAGCGGGTGGTCGCAACCGTGGCTGAGCGTTCGAGATCGCTCCTGGCCCGCTCTCAGGGCGAGTTCACCGCGGTCGCCCTGGCGGTGGCCGTTCCGGGCGCGGTCCGCTCTGCGGACGGCTTCGTCCACTTCGCGCCCAACCTGGGCTGGCGCCACGTGCCCCTGGCAGCTCGGCTGCGCGAAGCCTGGTCGGGCGCGGCGGCGGTGGAGGTGGGCAACGATGCCAACCTGGGCGCAATGGCGGAGCACTCGCGCGGCGTCGCCAGTGGGGTGAACGATCTGATCTACCTGCACGCGGAGGTCGGCGTCGGAGGTGGGATCATCACCGGGGGACGCATGCAGGAGGGGTTTTCCGGCTATGGCGGCGAGGTTGGCCACCTCCAGGTGAACCCCGATGGCGCCGCCTGCCACTGCGGGGAGCGGGGCTGCTGGGAGACCGAGGTTGGCGAGGACGCCCTGGTCCGCAGGGCGGGGCTCCAGCCGGGCGGACGCGCGCCCGCGGAGCGGGTTCTTCGACTGGCTCGCGCGGGGGACCCCGCCTGCCTGGCCGCAGTCGAGGCAACCGCACGCTGGGTGAGCATCGGCCTGATCAACCTGGTCAACGTCCTCAATCCTGAGATGCTCATCCTGGGCGGCATGTTCGAGGAGCTGCACAGATTGGCCGGGCCCACCATCGCCGATCGACTCCACCGCGGCATCTACGACGCCGAGCACCGGCGGGTCGAATTGGTCACCCCCCGGTTCGGCCGGGACGCGGTGCTGGTGGGGGCCGCCGAGCTGGGACTTCAGCTGATTCTCGACGATCCCGCCGCCGTTCCCGTCTGTGACGGCCAGCGGCCCGCCCAGGGGCCTCCCATCCCCGCTAGGTCCAGGAGCGTCGACCTGCGCGGCCTGGAGGTCGAACCGGCGGCCGAAGCGATCTGAGGCTACGGCCGGGGCCCAGGGAGGGCCGGCTCAGACCCCGATCGCAGCCCGGGATTGCCCCTCGGGGAGGTCCGCTGCGGGACTCTCGGTCTGCTCCAGGGCTGCTCGGATGGCGTCGGCCAGGGCACGTGCCGATGGCGCATCCAGCTCCAGAGCGACCCTGGCCGCCGGCCCTCGCTCGGGGTTGAGAAAGTCCAGGTTCAGGGTGTGCTCGGCAAAGGCGTGGGTGGGATGGTCGAAGTAGACGCTGGCATCAGTCACCGCGAACCAGCCCTCGGGCCCCTTGGCGCTGCCGCGAAGTTGCACCCTCTCCGTCTGATAGGTGCACATGTCAGGCGCCCGCCGGGATCAGGTGGCGGCCGAAGAACTCGAAGATCTCCTCCCATCCCTCCTTGGCGGCCTCGGGACGGAAGCCGGGCCGGTCCGTGGCGAAGAACGCATGGCCGGCCCCGGGGTAAGTGTGGAACTCAAAGTCGGCCCCCTGCTCGCTGAGCGCCCGCTCCAGTTCGGCGGTCTCGGCCGGGGAGGGATGGGAGTCGTCGGCCCCGAAGAGCCCGAGCAGAGGACAGCTGATCTGGGGCAGGAGGTGGAACAGTGACTTGACCTTGAGGGGAAACTCCGGTGGAGGTTCGCCCAAGACGAACGCGCCGTAGCAGTCCACGGCGGCCTGAAGAGGCAGGCTGCAGGCGGCCAGCACCGCCTGGCGCCCCCCCGAGCAGTACCCGATCACGCCCACGCTGCCATTGCTGGCGGGAAGTTGGCGCAGGTACGCGGCCGCTCCTCCGACGTCGCCGACAAGCCCCTCATCGGGAATCCCCCCCTTAGCTCGGACGGTGGCGGCGGCATCGTCCGGGCTGGCCCCCGGGGCCTCCCGCGAGTAGAGGTTGGGACAGATCGCCAGGTAGCCGCGCGCGGCGAAGGTCCGGGTGACCTCCTTGCTCCAGAGGTCGTAGCCGGGCAGGTGGTGGATCACGACCACTCCCCCGCCCTTCTCACCGGCCAGGGGCTGGGCCAGATAGGCCTCGATCGGTTCCCTCCCATGACCAGGGATGGTCACCGTCTCGGCCCTGATGTCATCGCGCATAGTTCTGCCTCCTTTCGCCAAGCGGTGCTGCGGCGCGTTCGGAGCTCTCACTCTCCGCCAGGCGCCAGGGACCGGCTCGATTGTGTCAGCTCGGCGGCCCGGACCTCCAGCCAGCACGGGGGCGGGCCGAGATGTGGCAACCTAGCGCCTACTCATGAGCCCTCCCGAACCAGCCGCCACCTCCCCTACTGCGGATCTCAGCTCCAGCTCATTCGGAGTGGTCGGAGCTGGGGTGATGGCCGAGGCCATGATCGCCGGCCTTCTCCGGCGCGGGCTGGTGAGCAGCTCCCAAGTGGTCTGCAGCCACCCCCGAGCCGAGCGCGCCCGGGAGCTGGCGACCAGGCTCGGCGTGACGGTTCTGGCCGGGAACCAGGAGGTGGCCAGTCGGGCGGACATCCTTTTGCTCGCGGTCAAGCCTCAGGTGCTGCCCCGGGTCATGCGCCAACTGGACGGGACCGTGCCCGCCGAGACGCTGGTGATCAGCATCGTCGCCGGAGCCAGCACCGCCGCACTCTCCGCCGGCATCGCCCACCGGGCCATCGTCCGGGCCATGCCTAACACGCCGGCTCAAATTGGACAGGGAGTCACCGTCTGGTTCGCCACCCAGGAGGTATCCGCTCCGGCCAAGGCGCAGGTCCGAGCTCTGCTCTCCGCGCTGGGCTCGGAGCTGGAGGTGGAGGACGAGCGCCAGGTGGCGATGGCCACCGCGGTCAGCGGCACTGGCCCCACCTATGCCTTTCTCTTCTCAGAGTCGCTGGTGGAGGCGGCGGTCCACCTGGGTTTCCCCCGCCACCTGGCGCGCCGACTGGTCCTGGAGACGCTGCGCGGCTCGATCGAGTTCGCCATTCAGAGTGGGGAGCATCCCGCCCAGCTGCGGGACATGGTCACCTCCCCCGGCGGGACCTCCGCCGAGGCCCTGGCCGCTCTCGAGCGCGGCCGGTTCCGGACGGTGCTTGGGGACGCTGTGTGGGCGGCATTCCGGCGCACCCTCCAACTGGAAGCCTCACTGGAGGAGGACCCCTCCGGGGGACCGCCCCCATCCGCCTAGCGGGGCGGGACCGGAGCCGCAGCCCCGGAGGGAACGCTGAGCCTAGTTTCGCCAACCCGCCTAGGAAGTGGAACTCCCGGCCGCGGAGTGGTTGGGACAGGACTTGGCCGGGGTGCTGCTAGCGGCGGAGGTGGCTGCGGCGGTGGCCGCCACCACCCGACTCGGAGTGGTCCCGGCGGCACTGGCGGGAACCTCCATCAGCGAGGCGACCCCAAAGCCGAGCCCGCTCAGTCCGGCCGCGGCGGCGCCGATCAGGAGCAATCGCCGTGTGATTCGCTTCATGGCGGAAACCTCATTGGCAGCGCTCCCCCGGTCCTTGCTCAGCCGGGCGGGTTGGCCGCAGCACCAGTACAGCGCGGCCGCCTGAGCGGGGACTGAGAGTGGTTGCACAATCCGCTTGGAGAGTGGGCCGGTTCCCCAGGCCGTTCCGGGGGCTCGCCACCTCCGGCCTCGGCCGTCCTGGCCGGGGCGGTCCGATCAGCTGAGCTGTCGCTTCACCTCGCCCGCCGCCGCCAGCAGTTCGGGAGAGTTGAGGTTGGGATTTCCGAACGTGAATCCCCCGATCCCCGCGTCCAGGTAGGGACGAAGGATCTCGACGGCCTGGGCGGGCAGCACCGGGTCCCCGGTCATCGCCAGCCGCTCGGGCGGCGTACTCGCCTTGATCTGGCTCACCTGAGCCTGGTCGAGCGCCAGCAGGCAGGGAGCCATGACGGTCTTGAGGATGGTCGCCGGGTCGCGGCCCTCCTCCTCGCAGTAGCGCTCCAGCACGCCGAGCTTGCGCTTGGTGTCCTCGAGCCCGGGAAACCAGTTGGAGATGTCAGCGTATTTGGCCACGATCCGGAGCGTCCTTCGCTCCCCCGCACCGCCGATGAGAAGCCGGGGTCCGCCCGGCTGAATCGGACGGGGCACATTGAGCGCCCGCTCGATGTGGAAAAACTTGCCCTGGAAGCTCGGTCGCTCCTCCGTGAACATCAACTTGACGATCTGGGCGGCCTCGTCGAGGCGGTCCATCCGCCGGCCGATGGGCGGGAAGTCGAACCCGTAGCCGGCATGCTCGTCCTCGTTCCAAGCGGCGCCGAGACCCAGGATCGCCCGGCCCTTGGAAACGACGTCCAAGCTGGTGACGATCTTGGCCAGAAGGGCTGGATTGCGATATGTGACCCCAGTAACTAGGGCGCTGAGAGCCACCGTGCTGGTTCGCTGTGAGAGCGCGGCCAGGGTGGTGTAGGACTCCAGCATGGGCTCGGTCTCGGCTCCGACCCCGCGAATTTGATAGAAGTGATCCATCACGGTGACCATGTCGAAGCCGGCTGCCTCAGCCGCCGCCGCCATGGCCGCGATGTGATCGAAGATCCCCTCGTCGGAGGTTCCCGGGAAGCTGTAGTTGGGCAGGTGGTAGCCGAAGAACGGAGCTGGCATGATCGGTGCCTCCTGGATGCCGACTTCGGGCGGGAGGGGTGGGGTGCCATTGGACTATATCTCGGACCCAAAGTCGGTGCCCCCTCGCCCCTGATCACCCCGGCGATCCTGGCCTAACCGGCCCTGCCCCCGGCCGGTAGCTGGCTCCTTGCCAGGGGACGGCCCCACCGGGCGTTCGATCCTCGGCGAAGACCCCGGTCGGTGGCGGTTGGCATCCGGAATAGCTCCACCCGATCCGGGCTGGCGAGTTTGCGGCTCTTTCCGGGGGTGAATTCGACCGACTGCCAAGATATTGTGTGCGGGACCTTGACAGCACACTACATGTAGGGGAAGATTTCTTCGATTGGAGACTGGCAGGCGCGTCTCCAGCTGGTGGGAGTCCGACGGGAATCGAATTGGGAGGAGGTGCCATGAGCGTGAGCGTCGCCGGCGCCGGTCATCTGTACCGGGACGAGGTCCTGGAGATCGAGCCTCAGGGACTTGAGCACATCACCCAGGCCCAGCGCCACGGCAAGCCGTTCCAGATGTTCACCCTCTGGATGGCCGCCAACCTGGTGCTGGCTACCTGGGTGATCGGCAACCTGGCCGTGGGCACGTTCGGGGTGAGCATGGTCGGGGCGTTCGTCGCCCTGGCAATAGGCAACCTGCTAGGCGCCCTGCTGCTCGGCCTCCTGAGCACCTTCGGACCTCGCCTGGGCGTCCCTCAGATGATCCAGTCGCGGGCACCGTTCGGTCTTTTGGGCAACTTCGGCCCGGCCGGGCTTAACTACCTGGCCGGAATCGGGTGGTTCGCGGTCAACACCGTCTACGGAACCTTCGCCCTGGCTGAGCTGGCCCATCTCAACTACTTCCTCGCGCTGGCCATCATGGTGGTCGGCCAGGTGGCACTCGCGGTGTACGGGCACAACATGATCCACGCCTTCGAGAAGTGGATGAGTGTGGCCCTGGTGGTGGTATTCCTGATCCTGGCCGTATTCACCTTCAAGGCCGGCAACTACGGCCTGGCCTTCAACCCCAAGGCTCCGGTGCCGTTCGGAGGGCCGACCGGCGGCTTCATCATCACGATCGGTCTCGCCCTCTCCTACGCCATGGGCTGGATGCCGTTCGCCTCCGACTACTCCCGCTACCTCCCCAGGGCCACCAAGCCCTCCAGCATCATCTGGTGGACCGCTCTGGGCATGTTCATCCCCTGCCTGATCCTGGAATGGATGGGGGCGCTGACCGTGTCGATCGCGATGCCCGCCGCGACTGCGGCCAACCCCGCCAACGCGATCGCCTTCCTGATGCCCGGCCCGCTCTCCTCGCTGGCCCTTCTGGCGATCGCCGTCGGGACCGCCTGCGCCAACGCCCTCAACATCTACAGCGGCTCGATGTCGGCCCTGGTGGTCAAGGTTGAGCGATCCCCCTTGGTTCGGGCCGGAATCGCGGGCATCATCTTTGGCGGGGTGACCGCTGCGGTGCTGCTGGTCGCGAACTCCACCCTGAGATCCGAGAAACAGCCCTTGATCGCCCTTCCCGAGGTGGTCGGCGCCGCCGTCCTGGTCGGGTTGGTGGTCGCCGGCGCGGTCCGCTTCCGGTTCCGGCGCTGGCAGGCGGCCGTCGTAGTGGGCGCTCTGGGCGGCCTGCTCGCCACGGGCGGGAGCAACGCCACCCAGGCGGCCAGCCAGTACAGCAACTTCCTCCTCCTTCTCTCCTACTGGATCGGTCCCTGGGTCGCGGTGGTCCTGGTGGACTGGTACTTCAAGCACCGCGGTTCCTATCAGCTGCAATCCCTGTACGACCAGGGGTCACGGGTGGGGATCGGGACCATCGCCTGGCTGGTGGGCCTGGCGGTCTCGGTCCCATTCATGAACCAATCCTGGTTCGTGGGACCAATCCCGTCCGCCTACCCACAGCTCGGGGATGTCTCCTACCTGGTCAGTTTCGTGGTCGCGGGAGCCATCTTCGCCGCCTTCGGACGCCGCCACGCCGGACCGGTGGGCGAGGGCCGGGTGGAGGTGGTCGGAGAGGTGGTCACTCCGGCCCAGCCGACCCTCGCCGCCGAGATGGACTACGCCGGGAGGGAGGCATGAGCTCCCCCGAGTAGCAGCGACTGAGTCTCGGACAGGGGCCCGGCCGGAGTCGGCTCAACTCCAGCCGGGCCCCAAGCCGGTTCAGTCGTGCTCGCGCATCCATTCCCGCACCATCTCCAGGTAGGCCTCCGGCTCCTCCCAGAACGGCAAGTGGGACGAGCGCTCAAAGATTCGCTACCGGCTCCCAGCGATCCCGCGGAGCAGCGTTTGCTGGAGGGCGGGCGTGGCCTCGTCGAAGCGCCCCGAGGCGATCAGGGTGGGAACTCGGATCTCGCCCAGCCGCGCCTCCGCACTCCAACCCCGGGCCGAGCCGGTGATGTGGAACTCCGAGGGCCTGTTGATGGTGTGGTAAACGGTCGGGTCGAGGTCGATCTGCGCCAGCCCGTCGCTAACCCCGGCGGGCCAGGGGTCGAGCCGGCAGAGATGGCGGTGATAGAAGACGTCACCGGCGGCCCTGAATTCGGGGTCCTCGGTCGTCCCCCCCGCCTCATGGCGGCGCAGGGTGGCCTCCACCTCGAGGGGCAGTTCCGCTCGCAGCCGGTTCGCCTCGGCGGCGAAGGCGGAGTAGGAGGCGGCGGTGTTGGAGAGGATCAGCGAGCGCAGCCCCATGGGCTGTCTGAGGGCGTGCTCCTGGGCCAATAATCCACCCCAGGATTGGCCCAGGATGTGGTAGCCATCCCCGATTCCGAGATGGTCGAGCAAGTTAGCCAGCTCGGCCACGAAGAGCTCGACGGTCCAGAACTCGGCCCCCCGCCCGGGCAGGTGGGTTGACCTTCCATTTCCGATCTGATCATAGAAAACGACCGTTCGGCCACCGCTCCCCAGCTCCGCCAGTGGGGACAGGTAATCGTGGGTGGCTCCGGGACCACCGTGCAACAGCAAAACCGGGGCTCGGCCCCTCCCCGGCGCGCTGGGGTCTTCCACGATCCGGTACCAGGTCTCGAACTCGCGAAAGGGCGCCCGGCCTTCGCCAGGGGAGCTCACCACCGCTGGAGTCTAGCCTCCGTTCAGCACCGGGTCGATTAGTTGACCTCGGGCGGGGGCACCGGTGGCGGGGCCACGTCGTGCACCCGGAAGTCGACCACCCGGGTGGGCTGCCCGGCCAGAGTGGCCGCGACTCGGTATTCCCCAGGTTTGGGGAAGACCACGTTCATGGAAAGGGCGAGAACCGTCCGCAGGTCGGCCCCGGTTGGCAGCCCGGCGGGCCGGCTGGTGTTGAGCTGGGTGACCATTCCGGCAATCTGATTCCCCACCGAGTCCTCGATGGACACCGAGAGAGGGCAGAGATTGCCGCTGGCGGTCCAGGGCACGGCCACGGTAACCCCCACACCCAGGTGGCTGACCACAGGCTGGGCGGGACTCCCGGCCGCCGGCCGCCAGTGGTCAGTCCAGCCCCCTCCAGCGATGTAGAGAAGACCGTTGACCGCCTCCACGTGGTTGGCGAGAATCAGGTTCTCGATCCGGGGCTGCTCCATCTCGACCTCAGTCTGCACCATGGCACCTTCCCGGGCCGGACCCCAGCTGGCTGGTTCGCGGGGCCGGGGGCGGGCTCAGTCGGCGGCCACCGGATCGGACCTCGGTCGGACCATCTCCTGACGCAGTTGCTGGAGTCCGACACTGCCCAGGTCGAGCGCCTGGCGGTGGAACTCCTTGAGGCTGAACCCGGGCCCCCAGGAGCGCCGAGCCTCCTCCCGCACCTCCAGCCAAACCCGCTCGCCCAGCTTGTAGGAGATGGCTTGGGCTGGCACCCCCAAGTAGCGGTCCACCTCGCCCAGGCAGAATTCCCTGGCCCGGCCCGAGCCCCGGATCATGAACTCCACGGCCAGCTCACGGGACCAGGTCTCGCCGGGATGGAAGGGCTGGTTCTCGGGGATTCGCAGCCCGAGGTGCAGTCCGATGTCGACCACAACCCGGGCCGCTCGGAAGGATTGGTTGGCGAGCATTCCCAGGTAGTAGTCAGGGTTCTCCAGGTAGCCCAGTTCGCCCATCAGCCGCTCCGCGTAGAGGGCCCAGCCCTCGGCGTGACCCGAGATCAAACCGAGCACGCCCTGGAAGGGGTTCAGGCGATCGCCCATCCAGCAGATGTGGCCGAGCTGCAGATGATGCCCGGGGACCCCCTCGTGGTACGCGGTCGCAATCTCGGTCCAGAGCGGAAAATGGGTCCTTCCCAAAGTCGGGTACCAGGTCCGGCCGGGCCGACTGAAGTCCTCGGCGGGAGGGGTGTAGTACATAGCCGGGCTACCCCCCGGGGGGGCCAGCATCGCCTCCACCCGCTGGACAGGACCGGGGATGTCGAAGTGGGTGCCGTTCAGGGATCCCATCGTCTCGTCCAGAAACGACTGATTCCAGTCCTGGAAGTTGCGCTCGCCCTCAATAGCCCGCCCGGGATCGGTGTCGAGCAGCCGGATCACCGCCGACATCTCCTGGCCGGGCAGGATCCGCTCCGCGGTCTCCGCCATCTCGGCCTGGATGCTGGCAAACTCCTCCCAGCCCCACTGGTAGGTCTGAACCGGGTCGATCGCGATCCCGTTGTAGAGCCGGCAGCTCAGTTCATAAAGCTCTGGCCCGCATCCATCCTGCTCCCGGGCCCGGGCGAGATAGCTACCCTCCACGAACTCGGCCAGCCCCAGGTACGCCTGGTCGGCGGCCAGCGCAGCCCAGGAGAGCCGGGAGCGGAGCTGGCCCGGGGAGCCTGTGTACCCGCCGGCCAGGCCCCGGAAGAAGCCCGGGCGCGAGTCGGATCCTGCCCAGGTACTGAACTGGGTGGCCGCAACCTCCGCCTGGCGTCGGGCGGAGACCACCCGACGGCTCGCGCCCAGCTCGAGCGTAGCCTGGATGCCTCTCAAGCACTCGGGGACCTTCTCCATCCGCTCCGCGATCAGCTCCCAGTCGTGGTCGTCATCCCGGGCCATCAGGTCGAACACGCGGCTGGTCACCGTGGCCGGGCCGAATACGCTCAGCCCTCGCATCCAGTCGCCGGAATCATGGATGTCGCCCTCGATCTGAAGCCGGTCGCGCATCACCTCGGCAGCCAGGCGGTCGCGCTCCGATTCAGGGCTGAGCCCCTCCACCTCGCGAAGCGTGGCCCGGGCCAGTTGTGCCCGCGCCTCCTCCCCGCTCGGTGAGTAGTCGGTCAGCTCGGCGTCGTGACCGAGGTTGCCCCGGCTGGTGGCGGCGTTGGGGTCGAGAGCCGAGTTGCTACGCAGATACTCGTGGGCGATCTGGTCGACTTTGGACACTGCCTACCTCCCCTGGATGGGTGCTCATGGACCACCTGGCCGAAGCGTCGCCGGACTTCCAATCAGCGGAGGTTCTCGACCACCACCGCGATCCCCTGACCCACTCCGATGCACATGGTGGCCAGACCGAACTGGAGCTGGCGTCGGGTCAGCTCGTGAATGAGTGTGACCAGGATCCTACTGCCCGAGCAACCGAGAGGATGGCCGAGGGCGATCGCGCCACCATTGGGGTTGACCCGATCGTCCTCGGGATCCAGCCCCAGCTCCTGGAGCACCGCCAGAGATTGGGCGGCGAATGCCTCGTTGAGTTCGATGAGGCCGATGTCGCTGAGGGCCAACCCGGCCCGCTCCAGCGCCTTTTGAGTCGCCGGAATCGGGCCCATCCCCATCAGCCGGGGCGGGACGCCCGCCACGGCCATGCTTCGGACGGCCGCCATCGGGCGTAGCCCCCGCCCGGACGAAAACTCGGCCGAGGTCAGCAGCAGGGCGGCCGCCCCGTCGTTGAGCGGGCTTGAGTTCCCCGCAGTCACGCTGCCGTCGGCGGCGAACACGGGTTTCAGCCGAGCCAGCTGTTCCAGCGAGGAATCCGCCCGGGGGCATTCGTCGGAGTCGACCGCCGCCCGCCCCGTCGGCACCGGTACCAGCTCGGCGGCGAAGCTGCCTCGCTGCTGAGCGGCGAGGGCCCGGAGGTGGCTGCGAAGGGCGAACCGGTCCTGGGCCGCGCGGCCGATCGAGAACATTCGGCTGACGTTCTCCGCCGTCTGCCCCATCGACTCGGTGCCGTAGAGCGCCTCCATCCTGGGGTTGATGAAGCGCCAGCCCAGCGCCGAGTCGTGCAGGACCCGCTCGCCCCGGGCAAAGCCTCGGTCCGGTTTGGCGGTCACCCAGGGGGCGCGGCTCATCGACTCCACCCCACCTCCGATGATCGCCGCCCCGTCACCATGGGAGATGGCTCGGGCAGCGTCGACCACCGCCTCCAGCCCACTTCCACAGAGCCGGTTGACGGTGCAGCCGCCCACCTCCACCGGGAAGCCGGCCAGCAGGACGGCCATCCGGGCCACGTCGCGGTTGTCCTCGCCAGCCTGATTGGCGCAGCCCAGGTAGACGTCTTCCAGCTCCTTGGGGTCCAGACCCACCCGATCCACCAGGCTCCGCAGCACCAGGGCCGCGAGATCATCCGGCCGCTCGGAGGCGAGCGCCCCGCCGAACCGACCGATCGGAGTTCGGACTCCGTCCACAATCACCGCGTTGTCCACGCCCTGCCTCCTTGGGAGAGGTGGCCAACACCTCTCCACCAGATCCCCGCTCCCGGTCCCGAGCCCGATCGGCCCTCTGGCTGTGGTGGGTCCCCTCCCCCAAGCTTAGGACGGACCGCCGACCCAGATCGAGTCGCGGCTGTCCAGTTCAGAGCGAGAAGTCGTCGTAGATCGAGCGCCGGCGGCTCTCCCCGGGTTGGACCATCTCGGTCACCCGGCGGGGGTGGATCGCTGCCGACCGGCCCCGCCACTCCTTGGGCGGTCGGCGGGAAGGGCTCGACGCCGGAGGGCGCCGGGGGGGCCGCCGCGGGCGTCGCAACCCGGTGGCGCGGGACCCGGTGATCCTCCGCCAAGCCGAGTCCAGCCCGACTCCTCCCAGGTGTCCCGCCGCCAGCGCCAGGGCGAGCAGAGAAGCGGTTGCGGCAGGGGCAAGGCGTCGCAAAACCCTCCACAGCAGGGGTCGGTACATGACCAGCACGAGCAGGAGATCGAGGAGCAGCAGGGCCGGGCCCCAACCGGCCATCTGCCGGAGCGTCGCCTGGCGGAGGGCGGCGGCGCGCTCGACCGCGTGCAGCCTGGCCTCTGCCCTCTGGTAGGCGAGTAGCCTGGCGTCGATCCCGGGGATCTGGGGGGCGTAGGCGAGCACGCCTTGCGTCAGCCCGGCCGCCACCACCGCTCGGAAGCTGGCCTCGGCCAGCAGCTGTGAGTCCTGCTGATTGCTCATGAACCCGACCTCGATGGTGACCGCCGGCATGGGTGCGTGAACCCAGAGCTGGGGCAGGAGCTGGGTGCCCCGGTCCCCCATCCCCGCGGGGGCGATCGCGGCGGCCATGGCGACGCTCAAGTGCTGGGCCAAACGCTGGTCGCTGGCGTGGGGCATGAACACGGTCGCCCCCTCCAGGCTGCCGTCGGTCCAGTCGTTGACCCAGAGGCTGAGCAGCACGGCGGCCTGGCTCGCTTTGGCGATCTGCTCCGCCCGCTGAATGCTGACGTTGGTGTCGGTGGTCCTGGTCATCACCACCTTCACCCCGTGCGCCTCCAGGTCCCGGCGCAGGTCGAGCCCCATGGCGAGGGTGACGTTCTTCTCCTTGAGGCCGTTGAAAGGAGAGATCGCCCCCGGGTCGAAACCCCCATGGCCGGGCATGATCGCCACCACGTACGGCCGGGGAGCGGTGAGATGAATCAGCTTCGGTGGCTGGGCGCGCGCCGACGCCAGGACAGTCCCGGTGACGAGACCGCCGCTCAGAGCAGCGATCCCGAGGGCCAGGGCTGGGACGTAGAGAGAACGGGTTGGCCCCTTGCGCATCGCGACCGAGCCAGTATAGGCCGGGGCTCCTGGCCGGTTCAATTGATCTCGGGGCGAGAGCAGGCGCTCCGGATGAGGCGGCTCCGGCGTTGACAAACGGTCCGGGCGTCCCCCAATCTCGGTCGCCGGGATGATCTCAATGGGGAGGTGGCCGAGATGATCGAGAGTTCCGGGCCGGGGGCCCGGCCACCGCTTCCCATGGAGCTTCTCTTCGAGGCGGGCGGAGGGCCCACGGCCAGCCTGCCCGCCAAGCTGGAGGAGCTCTATGGGGGCGGCCTCGAACTTCCCCGCCCGATTCTGTACTCCAACTTCGTGACCTCCCTGGACGGCGTGGCGGTGCTAGGCCCTTCCTCGGGCTCGACCCTGAGCGGGAACAGTCAGGCCGATCGGTTCGTGATGGGATTGCTGCGGAGCTGTGCCGACGCCATCCTGATCGGCTCCGGAACGCTCCGCGGCAGCCCGGGACACGTCTGGACGGGGGAGCACGTCTATCCCCCCAGTGCCAGCGAATTTCGAACCCTGCGCCGGCAGTTGGGACTTCCCGAACACCCGACCTTGGTGATCGCGAGCGGCTCCGGGGCGATCGACCTCACCCACCCCGGTCTGGCCCGGCCGGCAGTGCTGCTGACGACCGAAGCGGGCCGGCGGCGGCTGGGCCCCGCGGGACCGCACGAGGTGGTGGTCTTAGGGCCGGGTCCGGAGCTGGACCCAGCGGCGATGACCGAGACCCTGCGCCAGGCCGGCCACGCCCAGATCCTCACCGAGGGGGGGCCCCGGCTGCAGGGCCAGCTGCTGCGCGCAGGTCAGCTCGACCAGCTCTTCCTCACTCTCTCCCCTCTCCTGGCGGGCAGAACGGACGAGTCGCGGCGGGCCGGATTCGTCGACGGCGTCGACCTGCTGGCGGACGGGCGGCGGTCCTGGCTCAGCCTGCTCAGCGCGCGGCGCTCCCAGTCCCACCTGTTCCTGCGCTACCAGGTTCGAGCGGGCGCGTCCCCCGCCTGAACTGGGGCGGGCGCCCGGGTGCGGTGATCTGGGAACGCAGCGAAGGTTCGCTATCATCGAGGAGGGCTACTTCTGGGGAGAACTGCAGATGAGCGAGCCGAGCGAAGCGAAGCAACCGGTCAGCGACTCGGAGTGGCGGGCTCGCTTGACCCCCGGGGAGTATCACGTGCTCCGCGAGAAGGGCACCGACCCCCCCTTCCAGGGCGAATATACCCACCCGGGGCGGCAGGGGCTATTCCGCTGCGCCGCCTGTGGCGCCGAGCTCTTCCTCTCCGAGACTCAGTTCGACTCCGGCTCAGGCTGGCCCAGCTTCACCGCCCCGGTCGATCCCGACCAGGTCGAGACCGAGATGGACCGCACCCTGGGCCAGGTCCGCACCGAGGTCATGTGCAGCCGCTGCGGCGGCCACCTGGGCCACGTCTTCGACGATGGGCCAGGACCCACCGGCCAGAGATGGTGCATCAACTCAACCAGCCTGAAGCTGGACCCTGAGAAGCCCGTCTGAGCTAGTCCGGAACCCCGAGCAGCTCGGCCGCAGGCCCGGGCAAGAGCGCGGGGCGGCTCACCACTCAACCAGCGCCCAGATCTCAGGCCGAGCGTCCTCGCCGGGGTCAACCTCGGCGAAGAGCCGGGCGGAGAGCTTGACCTCCGCCAAGGCTGCCTCGTGCTGGCCCCCGGCATGGAGCAGGTCGGCCAGATTGGTGTGCAGGGCGGCCACCCGGTGGCGGTCACCCTGCTCGATCCCCAGTTGCAACGCCCGCTCGGCCTCGGCCCGGGCTTGGTCCAGACGGCCGGTGTCGGCTAGGAGCCGGGATAGGTTGTTGTGCGCCGCCACCGCAGCCACCGGGTCGGCGATCCTCCCGGCGTGCTCCAGGCTCCGACGCAGGAGCGTCTCGGCACGCTTCGGATGCCGGTTCCGCGCCGCCAGGACTCCGAGCACATTGGTCGCCTGGGCGAGGGCGCCGGCGTCGTTGGTCAGGTCGGCCAGCCGGAGCGCCTCCTCGCCCCGCGCCCTGGCCTCGACAAAGTCACCCTGGCGGTAGGCGACCAGAGCCAGATCGCCCTCCAGCCGAGCCCGTCGGGAGCTCTCTCCAGGGGGCAGCAGGTCGTTAGCGGCGCGCAGGTGGCTCGCCGCCAGCGGCCACTCGCCGAGACGGTGGTGAACGTCCGCCAGCCGGTGCTCGACCTCGGCCAGGGCGAGGTCGTTGGAGTCCAGGCGCGAGGCTGCCGCCTCGAACGCCTGGCGAGCCTCCCGGTAGCGGCCGAGGGTGATCAGGACGTCGCCGGCGGCCACCTGGGCCTGGGCCTCCGGGTAGCCCAGGGCCCGGGCCTGGGCGATGTGGGCCAGTGCCTCGGTATGAGCGTAGAGCGCCCGGGAGCGCTCGGCCGCCGCCCACCACCACTGGGCGGCCTCGCCCTCCCGTCCGGCCTCCTGGAGGTGGTAGGCGACGGTGGCGGCGCGGACCAGGCCCGGAGCGTGCTGGTAGCGGCGCAGGAGGACATCGGCGGCCCGCCCGTGCACCAGCCGGCGGCGGGCGAGGCTGGTGGCGTCGTAGGCGACCCGACGCAGCGCCTCGTAGGGGAAGTCATAGGTGGGGACCCCGGATGCGTCCCGGGGCGGAGCCTCGATCAGGAGGGCGCGGCCGAGAGCGATCTCGAGCCCGTCGACTAATTCCCCGTCGGACCGGCCGCTCACCGCGCGCAGCAGTTCGGCGTCGAAGCCACGGCCGAGCACGGCGGCGGCGGAGAGCAGTTGCGCCGTTGGCTGACCGACCGCGGCGAGTCGCTTCAGGAAGACCTCCCGGGCCGAGGCTGGCGGCGCGAGCGCGGAGTCCCCCGCGACCAGCGCATCCCCGTAGGCACGAACCAAGAGGGGGAGGCCGCGGGTCTCTTCCAGAATCCGCTCCAAGTTGGTGGTCGGGGCACCGATCGCATCCAGGAGGTCGCGGACCTCTTCGGGGCCGAACGGCCTGAGGTGCTCCACCCAGGCACGCCGCGCGTCGGTGGCATCTGCTACCGCGGTGACCACTCCTCGCAGCCGCTCCGCGTTTTCGGACGACCAGGTGAGGACCAGCAACAGGGGCAGTTCGGTCAGGCGCCGCACCAGGTAGGCGACCACGTCAAGGGTCCGCTGGTCGACGTGCTGAAGGTCCTCGATGACCACCACTCCGGGCCGATCCGCGAACAGTGCTTTGAGGGTGGCTGCGATCGCGGCGTAGAGTCGGGCCAGACCGGCGGCGCCGGCCATCGCCGGAGCAGATGCAGGTCTGGTGGAGGCCAGGTCAGGGACGAGTCGGCTGACTTCGAGCCTCACCGGGTGAGGAAGTCGCCGAGCCAATTCTGGGCGGGCCGCCCCAGTCACCCGGAGCAGGTCGGCGATGACGACGTAAGGCAGGTCCGTCTCTCCCTCATGGCCACGGGTGAGTCCTACCGGGGCTCCCGCGGCCTGTACCGACTGGCAGAAATTCGATACCAGCGAGCTCTTGCCTGAGCCTGGCTCGCCCACCAGCGCCACCGCCCGGCCCTGCTCCCCCACCTCGCGCCACGACGACCAGAGAGCAGCGAGCTCATCCTTCCGGGCGACGAACGAATCACCCGAGGCTGGGCCGGGCGATGATCTGCGCGGCAACCCAGGTCTGCTCGCCTCCGCGTCCGTCGGCTGGAAGGCCCCGGCCAGCACCTCCTCGTAGAGCTTGGTCGTGGCCGGCAGGGGCGCCACCCCGAGCTCTCGGTCCAGGACGCCGACGCAGGTGCGATATTGCCTAAGCGCGGCTGAGCGCTGACCGTTCTCGGCGTAAAGTCGGATCAGAGCCTGATGCGCTGGCTCGTGCAACTGGTCGAGCAGCAGCCAGCGGCGGGCGATGTCCAGGCCACCACCCAGGTCCCCCTGGGCAACCCGGCCCCAGACCAGGCGCTCCAGCGCCGAGGCCAGCTTCAGGCGGAATCGCTCGGCGGTCTCACCCTGCCAATCGTCGAACTCGGGGCTGTCGCGAAGGCCGAACCCGGCCATGAAGTCGTCGCGGTAGAGCCGGACGGCCCGCTCCAGGGCGGGCGCGTCCCCAGCATCGAGCAGGTTTTCGAAGTCGTGCAGGTCGACCCGGAGAGCTTCGGGTCGCAGCGCCACCGCCTGGCGGGTCACTACCAGAGCGTCGCGCAAAGGCGCCGCCAGCACCGAGAGGGTCCGACGAAGTGCGGCTCTGGCCCGGAAGTCGTCGGAGTCAGGCCAGAGGGTCGCTGCCAAGCGAGAGCGGCTCTGGGCCCCGTTGACCGCGAGCAGCGCCAGCAGCGCCATCGCCTTGCGAGTGTCGAATGCGACCGCCTGCCCGTCGCGCTCCACCAGAGGTGGGCCGAGCAGAGCCAGGCGAAGGTCGGTCACACTGCCTCCCGGTTACGCTGCGCGCAAAGAGTAGGGGATTGGCGTGACGCTCGGTCGACGTGGGGTCCGTCCCGTAACGATTTCCGGACGCTGGCAAGTCAATCTGGCAGGGTGGACAGCGCCCGCCGCCCGGCTGCGGCTTCCCGGCGGGTGACCGCGTCAGTTCGGAGCCGGTGCCGATGAGTCAAACCGCCGAGTCATTGACCGGGGAGCAGGAGCCGATCGCGGCTGACCCCGCGGATCTGGCGACCGAGACGCCAGTCCCCGGGAACGGGCGGGGGTCGGGCCGCGGTCCCTGGCGCCGCCGCCGGGCGGTCTCCGAGCCCCAGGCCGAACCCGAATCGAGCTCCACGGGGGCGGACGTTTCCACCTTCGAGCTGGCCGCCACCGACCCCCTCATAAGCTACCTTCAGAACTCGGTGGGCGTGGTCGACATCTCAACTCTGAGTTTCGCCTCCCCAGCCCTGGCCGCCATGCGTGAACAGGGAGTGGTGCTGGTGGTTCCCCTGGTCTCTTCGGGCGAGCTGATCGGCCTGCTCAGCCTGGGGCCGCGACTCTCCGAGGGAGGCTACTCGACCGACGACCGGAATCTTCTGACCGCCCTCGCCGGCTACGCGGCCCCGGCGATGCGAGTCGGCCAGCTGGTGCACCAGCAGGCCTCGGAGGCCCGCGACCGAGAGCGGCTGGAGCAAGAGCTGAAGGTGGCCCAGCTCATCCAGCAGCAGTTCTTGCCCAAGCAGCTCCCCCAGTTGCCGGGATGGCAAGTGGCCGCCTTCTACCAGCCGGCTCGAACCGTGGGGGGCGACTTCTACGACTTCATAGAACTTCCCGACGGGCGGCTCATGCTGGTGATCGGTGACGTCACCGACAAGGGGGTGCCGGCCGCCTTGGTAATGGCCAGCACCCACGCCCTGCTGCGCTCCTCCGCGCCCCGGCTGATCGCCCCCGGAGAGGTGCTGGCCCGGATCAACGATCTGCTCTGCGTCGACATTCCGGCCCACATGTTCGTGACCTGCCTGGCACTGGTCCTGGATCCCCGCACCGGCCATATCGAGTATGCCAATGCCGGCCATGACCTGCCCTACCTGCGCACGGCGGCGGGGGTGGTGGAACTTCGGGCCACCGGGATGCCGCTCGGGCTGATGCCGGGAATGGAGTACGTCGCCAAGACCCATCAGCTGGAACCCGGCGACTGCGTCCTTCTCCACAGCGACGGGCTGGCCGAGGCCCACAACCCGAGCCGCGAGATGTTCGGATTCCCCAGGGTCTCGGAGCTGGCCGGAAGGGGAGCCTCGGGCGAGCAATTGATAGAACTCTGCCTGCGCGAGCTGGCCGCGTTTACCGGACCGGACCATGAGCAGGAGGACGACATCACCCTGGTCAGCCTGAGGCGGTCGCCGGTCGGCGGGGAGAATTCCGTTGCCTGACCGGGACGGCCGCGAGCTGGCTGCTTTCGCGCTCGCCAGCCGGGCGGGTAGTGAGCGCCAAGCCCTGGCCAAGATTGCTGAGGCGGTCTCCGATTCGGGTCTCTCCTCCCGCCAGCTGGAACGCCTGAAGACCGCCGCCGCCGAGGCGATGATGAACGCCATCGAGCACGGGAATCACGCCCGCTCCGAACTTCCCGTGGAGGTCACGGTGGTCGAGACCGAGGGCGCTGTGGTGGTGAGTATCAGCGACCGCGGCGCGGACACCGGCGTCACACAGGAACCGGTCGAGCCCGACCTTGACCAGAAGCTGGCCGGGCTGCAGACACCGAGAGGGTGGGGACTGTTTTTGATCCGGCACATGGTCGACGAGGTCGACGAGGTCAGGGAAGGCGAGCGCCATACCGTGCGCCTGACCGTGCGCCCGGGTGGGACGGAGCAAGCGTCTGGGAGTCAGGGATGAACACAACGTTCGGCGTCGCGGTGCGGGCGATTCCAGGCGGAGTCGTGCTCGAGCTGGAGGGCGACATCGACGGGACGGCCGGCCCGGGGCTGGTCGCCGCGTATCAGAAGGCCGTGGTCGACACCAGCCCCCAGCGGGTGCTGCTCGATTTCACCGCCGCCGACTACATCAATTCCAGCGGCATCGCCTTGATCGTCAGCGTGTTGGCCCAGGCACGGTCGGAGCATCGCGAGGTCCTGGCCAGCGGTCTCTCTGACCACTATCGGGAAATCTTCGAGATCACCCGCCTCGCGGACTTCATCGAGCTCCACTCCAATCGAGACGAGGCGGTAAATCGAATCGCGGAGTCCTCGGGACGACCGCGCCAACAGAGCTGAGGGAGGTGAACCGGTGAACGTACCGACCGTCACGATGGAGGTGCGCCTGGGACCCCAGGGGACCGCCATCGTCGACATCAAGGGTGAGGTGACGTCCGCCTGCGAGGCGGTCTTGATGGCGGCCTACGAGAGCGCCGGGGGCGCTAGTGCCCAGCGAGTGGTCCTGAATTTCAGCGGCCTCGAGTACATGAACAGCGGCGGCATCGGCATGCTGGTCACCCTCCTGGTCCGCGCCAACCGGCACCACCAGCGGCTGGCGGCGTTCGGGCTCTCCGAGCACTACCAGCAGATATTCGAACTCACCCGGCTGGACGAAGCGATCGCGATCTACCCGGATGAGCAGACTGCGCTCGCGGGCGCCGCGGGCTGAGGGAGAGAGATGACAGAGCCCGACGAAGTTGAGCAGTCGGGGAGCTCGAGACCCGTCGATCCCGGACCGGCCGCCGGCCAAGCGCTCCCGCGCAACGCCGCCAGCTGGGCGACCACGGTGGACCGCCTCGAAGTGGAAGAGCGGGAGGGCATGCGTGGGACCAACGTCTCCGGGCGGCGCCTGACCAGCCCAATTCAGGGCTTCGGCAGGATGTGGCAGAAGACCTACTCCACAAGCCTCGGGGATGCCGCGACCCCGAGGCAGGTGATCGCCACCTGGAAGGCCCATTTCCCCGAGTTCTGGCCCGCCGGCAACCGGTTCGCCGGCGCGATGACCGGAATCAGTCCTGGCGACGTGGCGCTCCTCGACCTGGCCGTGGGAGGGGTGAAGCTCTCGACTGGGGTGTTCGTCCTCTACGCCGACGAGGAATCGTTCACGCTGATGACCCCGGAGGGCCACATGTTCGCCGGCTGGATCTCGTTCTCCGCCGAGGACGTGGGGTCAGGAACGGTGGCCCAGGCTCAGGTGCTGATGCGGGCCAACGATCCGCTCTATGAGCTCGGACTGACATTCGGAGGCCACCGCCAGGAGGACCGTTTTTGGGCCGAAACCTTGACTGCCTTGGCCCGGCGGTTCGGTGTCGCCGAGCCCATCATCGCCACCAAGACCGTCTGCGTCGACCGCAGGAGGCAGTGGCGCAACGTGGGGAACACCTGGCACAACGCCATGATCAGAAGCATGCTCCAGGTGATCACCCATCCCCGGGGGCGGAGTCGGCCGCGCCCCGCAGGAGGAAAATCAGCGCCGCATGGGTGAATCGGTCGATGCCGTCGTGGTGGGGAGTGGGCCCAACGGAATGGCCGCTGCGCTGACCCTGGCCGCGGAGGGGCTGGAGGTCCTGGTCCTGGAGGGGGCGGACACTCCCGGCGGCGGCTGCCGGACGGCGGAGCTGACTCTGCCTGGTTATCAGCACGACCTCTGCTCGACGGCCCATCCCCTGGCCGCGGCCTCGTCATTCTTCCGACGCTTCGACCTCGGCGCTCGGGGAGTACGAATGGTCCACCCCGAGGTGGTCTTCGCCCATCCCCTGGACGGTGGCCGCGCCGCGATTGTGACCCGCTCGGTCGCCGAGACGGCAGCCGGGCTGGGCCGAGACCGCCGCACCTACCGGAGGCTGATCGGCCCCTTGGTTCGCCACGCCGATCAGATCGCCGATTGGACGTTCTCCGGTCAGCGTCGGCCTCCAACCAACCCGACCGCCCTGGCCGGCTTTGGCCTACGCGGGCTGCGCTCGGCCAGCTCGGTGGCCCAGCGATTCCGCTCGGAGGAGGCCCGTGGCCTCTTCGCCGGAGTTTCGGCGCACGCCATGCGCCCCCTCACCAGGCCCCCCACTGCGGGGGTGGGATTACTGCTGACCATGCTTGGCCACGCCGTCGGATGGCCGTTCGTGGAGGGTGGTAGCGTCCGCCTCACCGAGGCCATGGTGGCTGCTCTGGAGGCCAACGGAGGCACCCTGGAGATGGGGCACTGGGTGCGGTCGCTGGACGAGCTACCGGCGGCCAAAGCGGTGCTGCTCGACATCACCCCCCGGCAGCTGCTCGCCCTGGCCGGTGACCGCGTCTCGGGGAGGTACCGGCGCTCGCTGGAGCGCTTTCGGTACGGTGCGGGGGTCTGCAAGGTTGACTTCGCGCTCTCGGGTCCGGTGCCCTGGAGCCACCCCGGCTGCCGGGCGGCAGGTACCGTGCACCTGGGTGGCACCTTCGAAGAGGTGGCCAGGTCCGAGGCGGACGTGGCCGCCGGACGCCACCCGGTGTTCCCCTACGTGCTGGTCGGCCAGGCCGGGACCGCCGACGCCACCAGGGCTCCGCAAGGAGGCCAGACCCTGTGGGCCTACTGCCACGTCCCGGCTGACTCCGACGTCGACATGACGCCCCACATCGAGGCTCAGATCGAGCGGTTCGCGCCCGGGTTCCGCGACCTGGTGCTGGCCAAGGTCCATCGCACCGCCCAGGAGCTGGAGGCCCACAACCCGAACTGCGTCGGGGGCGACATCGCCTCCGGATCGCAGGACCTCTGGCAGACCTTCTTCCGCCCGGCCCCGCGCTGGGCGCCCTACCGGACGCCGATCCCCGATACCTACCTGTGCTCGGCGTCGACCACCCCGGGGCCGGGGGTGCACGGGCGGTGCGGCGAGCTGGCCGCCCTCTCGGCGCTGCGCCACACCTTTGGGATCGCGCATCCCCGCGGCCGGCTGAGCCCGGCCCCTGAGCCCGAAGCCCTGGTGATCGCGGTGGGCTGAGCCGGGCAGCGGACGGCTACCCGATCGCCGCCCCCAGGGGCTGCTTCGGGCTCCCCTGCGGGTGAGCGGCGAGCCCGCGCCGGGGGACCAGCACCTCATCGATGAGCCCGTATTCCAGCGCCTCTTGGGCGGTCAGGTAGTAGTCGCGATCGATGTCCCGCTCCACCTGCTCCACGGGACGCCCGGAGTGGTGAGCCAGAATCTCCGCCATCCGTTGGGTGTTGGCCAACACCTCGCGGAGCTGGATCTCCATGTCTCGGGGAGCTCCCCGCGTACCCGCCGAGCCCTGGTGAATCATGATCTTGGAACTGGGGAGGGCCATCCTTTTGCCACTGGCGCCTCCGCTCAGGATCATCGCCGCGGCTGACATGGCCATGCCGATGCAGAGAGTCGAAACTTCGCAGGTGACGTGCTGCATCACGTCGTAGATCGCCATACCCGCATATGCCAGCCCGCCTGGCGAATTGATGTAGAGGTGGATGTCCCGCTCCGGATCCTGCCCCTCCAGGTAGAGAATTTCGGCCACCAGCAAGTTGGCGATCTGGTCGTCGACCTCCTGCCCGAGAAATACGATCCGCTCTTTGAGGAGCAGTGAGTAAATGTCGAAGGCTCGCTCTCCCCGCATCGACTGATCCAGAACGGTGGGAATGACCGAGCCGGTCAGCGGGCTGAATTCTCTCTGCGGCGGGTACATTAGCCTGGCCTCCTTGCGCTCACATATCAACGCCGCTATCTCCAATGTAAGATATCAGGTGCGCGATGAGGGACCGCAACCAGCGCTGGCAATCGGGAGGGCCGATGGGCAGTCGCACGCACGACCCGCTCTTCCCGGGGTTCGCCGAGATGGCCGCCCGCCGACGGGGCCTGGCTTCGGCACTCACCGCGCGCAGGGTCGGCATGGGACTTTCCCAAACCGAGGTGGCCGCCCGGATGGGAACCTCGCAGTCGGCCGTGGCTCGGCTCGAGGCCGGCTCCTCCGACCTGCGCCTGTCCACCTTGGAACGGTACGCCGCGGCCCTTGACCAACAGATCGACTGGCGGCTCAGGGCGCGGGATGGCGAGATGGACGGTTGAGCCGGTGAGCCGAGACTCCCCAGCTGAGTCAGCTCCAATTCCCGATCGCGCCTGGCCCGGGAGCTCGGGTGCGCCTCCACTCGGCGACTGGCTGGAGGCGCGACTACTCGACCGGCGGGTCATCTGGGTCCGGGGAACTCTGGACGACCTGGTCGCCACCTCGGCGGCGACCAAGCTGATGGCCCTCGATGGTTCGGGAGACGACCCAATTCAGCTTCACCTCAACTGCGGCGACGGAGCCCTGTCCGCCGCCCTGACCCTGATGGACACCATCTCCGCCCTGGGCGTTCCTCTCGAGGCGGTCTGCGCCGGTCGCGCCGAGGGTCCCCCACTCGGGGTACTGGCGGTGGCCCACCGACGGCTGGCCGCCAGTCACTCCCGGCTCCGCCTCGGAGCCGGAGAGGTGGCCGCCCACGGGAGCGCCGCCGACCTGACTCGCGAGCTGGAGCAGCACCAGCGCCAGCTGGAACGCTTCATTGAACTGGTCGCCCAGGCGACCCGGCAGCCGGCGGAGCGCGTTGAGATCGACCTCGGCAGCGGTCGCTACTTCGAGCCCGAGGAGGCGATTGAGTACCGCCTGATCGACGGAGTCTGGAACGGGCGGACATCCGCCTCGAGGTAGGCCCCCCGGGTGGGGCGTCAGGGTGAAGGGAATCGCTTTTGGGCGGACGAGCGGGGCTCAGAAACCGGCCAGCGGCTCGCCCCTGCGATCGGTCCCGGAACGACTAGGGCACCCAGGACAGGGTGAAGCCGTCGTAGCCCTTCGAGCCCACCGTCTGGAGGGCGGTGGACTCAACTCCGGGGGCCGACCTCATCACCTCGAAAAGACGCCGGACGCCTAGGACACCTGGCTCCGAGTTGGCGGCATCGGCGATGGCGCCTCCCCGAACCACGTTGTCGACCACGATCAGCCCGCCCGGCGCCACCAGCCGGAGCGCGGAAGCGAAGTACTCCGCATTGTTGGCCTTGTCGGCGTCGATGAAGATCAGCTGGAAAGCTCTAGGTCGATCCTGCTCCAGGCTGGGCAGTGTTCGCAGCGCCGCCCCCACCAGCACCTCCACCCGGCCGGAGAGCCCGGCCCGGTCGAGGTTCTGGCGGGCCACCTCCGCGTGGCGGGGATCGACCTCCAGGGTCGTGAGCGTCCCGCCAGGAAGTAGAGCCCGGGCCATCCAGATCGAGCTGTACCCACCCAAGGTCCCGATCTCGAGCACCCGCCGAGCCTTGAGAGTGCTCACCAGCAGCGCCAGGAATTTGCCCTGCTGGGGGGTGACGTTGATCGCCGGCAGGCCCGCCGCGGCGCTCTCGGCGAGGGCCGCCTCCAAGGCGTCGTCGCCGGGAAGCAGGGCGTCGCCGATCATCTCGTCCACGTCTCGCCACAGCTGCTCGTCGGTCATCTGATCACCTCCTGCCCACGCCCTGGCGACGGCTCACTTCCCACCCGGACCGCCTCCCGCCGATGGCGACCCTCCCGCGCCGGCGGGCAGCCGCTGCAGTGTGTAGCCGCCGCCCACAGGCTCGAAGCCGAGACGGCGATAAAGCTCCTGCGGCCAATCGTCGGCGTCGGCGATCAGGAAGGCAACGGAGCATCCCGAGCCGCGCGCTAACTCCACCGCATCCAGCACGACCGCTCGGGCATAACCCCGGTTGCGCCATTCCGGTTCTGTCTCGACAGTCTCAATCTGAGCGATGGGGTTGATGCGATAGAGATCACAGCGCGCCACCAAGCCTTCTGGAATTCTGACCGCGTGGTGGGTCACCGCGCAGGCCCGTGCGGTCGCGGTTCGGCGTTCAACGAGCTGTCGAATCGAATCCTCGGAGGCGTCCGGGAAACGGCGCCGCCAGCCGGCCTCGACGACCGGGATGAGCACGTCATAGGAGACGCGCTCCACCGCCACGCTCGCGAGTCGGTCGGGGGGCCTCCTCAGGAGCATGACCCGGGTGGCCTGCACCTCATACCCGGCCGCCCGGAAGCGATCGAGGGCGGCTGCTGGGAGATACTCCACCTCGACCTCGATGGCCCGATGGCTCAACCCGGCGCCACCCAGCACGCGGTCGGCCTCGGCCATGACCGTGGCGGGATCAAGTTCCCCGCCGACGACCAGGCAGTTGTGCTCGTAGGACGTCGGGTACGCCGAGTTTAGGACGGCGAACCCACCGCTGACCGGGACCACCTCGGTGGCGGATCCCCTCATCACCCGGTGGCTGAATTCAAGAATCGGCGCCATCTCGGCGCCCTCCGGGGAGACTCCGCCCGGATCCGGCGGTTTCACCGCCAGATCATCCCAGGCCCGGGCTGGGCGCCCAGGCGGCGGGGCGAGTCCGTGATAGCCTCGCCGAGAGGCGACACCCAAATGCGGAGGGTCCGACGTTGCGCGCTGCGGTGTACGAGAGGTTCGGCGGGCCCGAGGTGCTCCACGTGATTGACCGTCCCGAGCCGGTCCCCTCCGACGGCGAGGTCTTGGTGCGGATCGCATTCTCCGGGGTCAATCCCACCGACTGGAAGGCGCGCCGCGGTCCCGGCGCCCGCCAGTCCCAGGCCGAGCTTCCGTTTCCGCAGCTGGTCCCCAATCAGGACGGCGCCGGCACCATCGTGGCGGTGGGGGCCGGGGTGGACGCGGCGCGGGCGGGGGCTAGGGTCTGGCTCTGGGAGGCTGCCTGGCAGCGAGCCGACGGCACCGCGCAGGAGCTGGTGGCGCTCCCGGAGAGGCAGGCACTACGGCTCCCCGACGAAGCCTCGCTCGAGCTCGGCGCGAGCCTCGGGATCCCTGCCCTCACGGCGCACCGTTGCCTGACCCTGGCTGAGGACGGCCCCACGAACCTCGCCCCGGGCGCGCTGGCGGGAAAGCGCGTGCTGGTGGCCGGCGGCGCCGGCGCGGTCGGCCATGCCGCCATCGAACTTGCGGTCTGGTCGGGGGCCGAGGTGCTCAGCACCGTGAGTTCACCGGCCAAGGCGGAGCTGGCCAAGCTGGCGGGAGCACATCATGTGGTCGACTACCGCTCCCAGGACGCGGCCCAAGTGGTCCGAAGAGTCTGGCCAGACGGCGTCGACCTGATCGTCGAGGTGGCGCCGGGGGCAAATGCCGAGCTGGACCAGGCGATCTTGGCTAGCCACGGCACGGTCGCAGCCTATGCCAGCGACACGGAATCGGTCCCGCTCCGGACCCGGCCCGCGATGGGAATCAACGCTCGATACCAGTTCGTTCTGGTGTACACCGAGCCCACCTCCGCCAAGAGCCGGGCGCTCAATGATGTCAGCCTAGCGGTTGCATCCGGAGTGCTCAGGGTCGGCGCCCAGGCCGGGCTCGCGCTGCACATATTCCCGCTTGACCAAATCGCGGACGCACATGCCGCGGTCGAGTCCGGCGCGGTGGGCAAGGTTCTGATTCAGCTCTGATCGCCGCCAACCCCAGCGGCCCGGGTCTCCGGCGGAGCTGCCCCGGCGGGATCCCCAAGCGCCGGACCGGTTCCAGCCCGAGCCAGCGGGTCCTCAGCCCCACACCGTCCCCGGCTCCAGGCCGGACCGTTTCGGAACCGAACCGGAGCCCAAGCTCGTCTACTGGTCGTGACACACATTCGCCTGGGCCGGATCGGGTCGGGAGGGATCACGGGCGGGGCCGTGGCTTTGATCGTGCTTCTAACTGGCTGCGGACAGGCAATCCCGGGGAATACCTCCGGTCGCCCGGCTGGGCTTGCCGCCGACCCGACTCCGCCGGCAACCACCGCTCCGGCGCCCTCCCCCTCCTCATCGCCTCCCCCGGTCAATCCCTCATCGGGCGGGTTGGGAATCGTCCTCACCGACGCCGACTCGGGGCTCACCGTGGTGATCAGCGTCGGCCAGAATCTGACCCTCAACCTGGCCGGAAGCTCAACTCTGCCTTGGAGTCACCTCAGCGACTCGGACCCCGCCGTCCTGGGGACAGTTCCTGGCCTTGCCCCAAACCCCCAACCCCCGGGCAGCCTCAGCGCCGTCTTCGTGGCGCTGACTAAAGGAACTTCGCGGCTGAGCGCGGTGTCGGTACCCCGCTGCCTCGACAGCGCACCAGCTTGCCTCATGCCGGACCGAGTCTTCTCCTTGTTGATTGAGGTCCGGGGCGGCAACTAGCATCCCTGACTGAGGCCGTCGGGAGCCTCCGCTCCCCACCCACCGGCCCGGCTCGCCTGCCGCTCGGAGATCCCCGAACTCCCAGGGATCGAGTTGCGCGTAGACCACGTCGGTCCGTCTCTACGTCGGCCTCCCTTGGGCGCTCCGCGACCTGCGGTCGACGGCTTCTCGCCGCTGGACCGGCATTGCTGGCGCGCGATCGTCCCGAAACACTCTCGCCTGGCGAACCAGTCTCGCCACGCGAGCCGACTCCCGCGCCTCTGCCTGCATCCGCTCCGTGTACTTTTCCGCGCTGTATGCATTCATCATGTATTGGATATTAGCATATAGCGATATGCCTGTCAAGCCGGGTTAATCGCGTTCTCCCCTATGCTTAGGCAGCTTCGCAGCTGATGCCTCCGGAAGTGATATAGTCGGCTGGCTATGCCACCGGTCGACGACGGTGCGGACCTCAGCGGCCGACTGCCACAGGTTGAGCCGTCGGCCCCGATGGAGTTGATGTGGCTGGGCCATCACTTGCTGAATTCACGGTCGGAGCAGTCCGCCCGGTTCTCGGTGATGGGCGCGGAAGGGTCCGAGCGGCTTTCGGAGCGGCTGCGGTCCTTCTGGGGAGACGGCGTAACCGGGGGTACCGGTGAACTCCTGGTCCTCGCCGACAGCGCCGGACTTCTCTTTGCCGAGAACATCGACGAGCTCCTGAGCGACCTTCCGGTTTCCGCGCTGGAGCTGCCCCGGGTCCTACTGCGATTTGAGTCCCCGTCCGACCGGGGTCACTTCATCGAGCGCCTCACCCGACTCCAGCGCGAACCGGAGATTCGGCGCCGGTATGCGGGCGTACTCCGCGACCTGTGGGAGCCAATGCGCCCGGAGTGGGAGCTGAGGGGTCTGCCCGAGGTACGCGCCGCCTGCAAGCGGGCTGCCCAGCGCCTCGATTTCGGAGCACCTCTCGACGAGGTGGTACCCGCTCTCGGGCAGGTCACCAGGAAGAAGGCTGAGTGGCAGTCGGTCGTGAGCGAGGCAACGGAGGCCGGTCGGCTCGTGCTCAACCCCAGTTACTTCGGCGGCAGGTGGAGTATGTGGGACCTCCCGGACCACGTCGTGGTCGGGTTCGGGGCGAACTCGGACCCGCTAGCGGATGCCAGGACTGAGGGGAACCGTCTCGCCCCCAAGCTGAGGGCGCTGGGCGACCCAACCCGGCTCGCGATCCTCCTCTATTTGGCCGAGCGGCCCACCAGCGTGGGTGAGCTGGCCCGCCGATTCGGGCTCGCTCAGCCCACGGTCAGTGCCCACCTGCGGGGCCTCCGCGGCGCGGAGCTGGTGGCCGGAAAGCGCAGCGAGGGTCGCACCGTGTACCACGTCGAGCACGACCAACTGGTTCGCCTCCTTCAGGACCTGGCCGATTCGTCCGGGGTGGAACTCCGCGACTGAGTAGCGACGAGGCCCGACTCGGCATCGCCGTGCCGGCCCGATCTGAGCTGGGGCCGTGAGCTGGAGCGGTCAGTCACTTCGGAGAGGCCTCACGGAGCGCTGGTCGGCGAGGTTGCGCCCTCGCTCAGGGCAGAAGGCCCCTGGTGGTCAACTCTGCGGCCAGGGAGCGCCACTCCCGATCCGGGACCTCTCCTGGCTCCGAGGTCAGTACCTGGACCGCGACGTGGTCGGCGCCCCCTTGCAGTTGCTCCTGGATGCGCCCGGCAACCCGGCCAACATCACCCCAAGCGACCAGCTCATCCACCAGGCGATCGCTGCCACCGTCGACCAGCTCCTGCGGAGAGAATCCCAGCCGGAGCAGGTTGCTGCGGTAGTTGTCGAGGCGCAGATACGCCTTCGTGTGCTGACGGGCGATCCCTCGGGCCCGCTCAGGGTCCTCGTCGATCACCACTGCCTGCTCCGGGCAGAGAAGGCGGTCCGGTCCGAGCACCGTCCGGGCTTGGCGCGTGTGGGCCACGGGCACGAAGTACGGGTGCGCGCCGTGGCTCCGCTCCCCGGCGAGGCGAAGCATCCGCGGGCCGAGCGCGGCCAGCAGAAGCCGGGGCTGCAGGCTGGGCAGAGGAGATTCGTAGACCGCCGAAGCCATGGCGTCGAGGTAGGCCCCCATCGCGGTCAGGGGACGGTGGTAATCATGGCCGCGAAAGGCGACCAGCGGGGCATGGCTGACACCGATCCCGAGCAGAAATCGCCCCGGGTAGGCCTCGGCAAGCGCCAGCTGCCCCGCTCGCATGGCTTGGGCGTCACGGGCCCAGATGTTGGCGATCCCGGTGGCGACGGTGATCCGGGAGCTGGCTGAGAGCAGCAGAGATGCGTTCACAAACGCCTCGCGCCGGCGCGCCTCGCCCACCCAGACCGTCCCATACCCCAGCTCCTCGAGGAGCTGGACCGCCAGGCGCGCGCGATCCGCCGGCTGGCGATCCAAGGCTGTCGTCCAGACCCCAACTCGGCCCATCCCGACCGGGCCCGAAGCAGAACCGCTCCGGTCGGAGTCGACCGTCACCTGGATCCCCCGAGCTCTGCGCCCTCAGCCAACGCCCCCACTCTACGTCCCACCCGGGGACGGGGGGCGCGCCCTGTCCCACCTGGCTAGGGACGCGGGCTACCCGAGCGCGGATCCGGTCGCCCTTGGCCAGAATCCGTCTCGGGTAACTACGATCGGCCGGTGAAGTCGATCCGCGCCGCTCGGCACATAAACGCTCCCCCCGCGGCTGACTACCGCGCACTTCTTGACGTGGACGCGATCGCAAAGTGGCGAGTTCCGGCGGGGATGACCAGCCGGGTGCAGGAATCCGACGCCCGCGAGGGAGGCGCATTCCGGATCACGCTAACTTACGATCCGCCGACCCAGACGGGCAAGACGACGGAGAACTCCGACACCTGCCACGGTCGCTTCACCTGGCTTTTGTCCAACCAGGAAGTGGTCGAGGTAATCGAGTTCGAGACGAGCGACCCCTCCCTGTTGGGCGCGATGACCACAACCACAACACTGGTGGCCGCTGATGACGGCACCGCTGTCCTGGTCGTGCACCAGGGAATCCCTCCGGGCGTGTCAGCCCGCGACGACGAGCTCGGCACCCGGATGTCGCTCGCGAAACCCGCGGCGCTGGTGGAGAAACGGTGACCGGCGTCGATTGCGAAGGGCGGCCACCGTCGACTACGCCCGCAGAGGCGGCACGCAATGCCCGTTGATAACGCCATCTACGATGGCCCGGGCGACCAATGGTGGGATGAACGGCAGCCGCTCAGCGCTCTCCGCACCGCCCTCAACCCGGCTCGAATCGGCTACTTCACCGGAGTCCTCGATTCGCTGGGTGTCGAACCAGTGGGGATGACGGCGGTCGACATCGGCTGCGGCGGCGGGCTGTTTTCCGAGGAACTCTGCCGGCTGGGCGCGCGCGTGATTGGGGTCGATCCCTCCGCGGCGTCGCTGGCCATCGCCCGCAGCCACGCGGACTCCTCGGGAATGGTGATCGACTATCGCTCCGGCCGCGGCGAGGCTCTTCCGCTCCCGGACAGCAGCGTCGACGTCGCCTGTTGCGTGGACGTGCTCGAGCACGTCGCTGACGTCGACGCGGTGGTCAGGGAAACGGCCCGGGTGCTAAAGAACGGCGGGGTGTACCTGTTCGACACCATCAACCGGACCGTCGTCAGCAAGTTGGTCATGATCAAGCTGCTCCAGGATTGGCGAGTCACGGCCTGGCTCCCGGCTCGCCTACACGCCTTTGAGCAATTCCTCACCCCTGCTGAGCTGCAAGCGATCATGGCCCGCCACCAACTCACCGGGGGCGAGGTGGTGGGAATCGGTCCCGGAGTCAACCCCGCTCGACTGCTGGGCCTGCTCTGGCAGCTGCGAAGGGGAACGATCTCGCCCGGGGAGTTGGGCCGGCGTGCCCGCTTCGTGCAGATTCGAAATACTCGGGTTGCCTACGCCGGGTATGCGATCAAGACGGCCTGAGCGCTAGGGATGCGCAGTTGCGACGATCCTGAGCAGCCGCCCTCCCCGGGCCCGTCGCGCCGGGGCCCGCGGGAAGCCGCCCGCCATTCCGGTATTCGCATGGCAGAGCCACCCGCACATCCCGGATCCCGGACCACCCGGCGCTAGCGGTCCCGCTCAACCACGGGCGCTCCGCTGCGGGCAGACAGGAGCCAGATCAGTCGTCGCGGCAAGGTCCGCCGATCACGCTTCGGGGATTCCCGAATCCGACCTAACCTCCCGCCAGGCCTTGAGCGCGCTCATTCAGCACCGTCTGATACACCACGTGCCCGCCTCGGCCCCCAGCTTTGGCCGCGTAAAGGGCGATGTCGGCGTCGCGCAGAAGCAGGTCGGAGTCCCGGGCGCCGTGCTCGGTGGAGACGATCCCGACGCTGGTGGAGACATGGACCAGGGTGCCGTCGGCGAGCTGGATCGGTTCGGCGAGGACGTCCCCAATGCGCCCGGCCAGCTCCTCGCCGGTGGCGGTTCCCGGCGCCTCTTCGATGAGAATCGCGAACTCGTCTCCCCCCTGGCGCGCGAAGGTGTCCCCCGGCCTGAGGCTGGCCTGGATGCGCCGGGTAACCTCCAGCAGAACGATGTCTCCGGCGGCATGTCCTCGGCTGTCATTGACCTGTTTGAAGTCATCGAGATCTAGCGCCAGAAGCACCACGTGGCAGCCCGTGCGCACCCTGGCGACGAGCGCGTGCTTGAGGCGCTCCTTGAGAAGGATGCGGTTGGCCAGTCCGGTCAGGGGGTCGTGGAAGGCCTGGTGACGGAGCTGGTCCTCGAGCTCGAGACGGTCGGTGATGTCTCGCCCGGTCAGCAACATCGCCCGGGCGTCGGGGTCGTCGAGGAGGTTGGTCGAGACGATGTCGAACATGTGCCACTCCCCGTCGCCGCCCCGCAGTCGGCAGTCGACGGGACTTCCCGGACCGGGCCGGCGGCGGGTCGCGGCCATCGTCGCCTGGAGCGCACCCAAGTCATCGGGGTGAATCTCCACTCCGGTTTGGATGGGGTTGACCGCGGGAAGCTCGTGCCCGAGAAACGATGCGGCCGAAGGGCTGGCGTAGATGAGGCGGCCCTCGACGTCGGTCGCCAGGACGAGATCGGACGCAGTCTCGACGAAGGCCCGCATCAGCGCCTCGCGGGCCGCCAGCTCCTGCGCCCCCGCCTCGCGTGTGAGGGCGAGGCCCGCTGCGGTCGCCAGGGTTTGCTCAGCGCCGGCCAGGTCGGAGAGCCGATCCGGGGGGCCTGCGAGCACCAGCACCATCGGACAGCTGCAAAGCGCGTGGACCGGCGCCAACTGGAGCGCGCCACCGGCGCCGGGAAGGTCAATCAGCTCCGCCAAGGATGAATTCAGCGCGCCCTCGACGACCAACCCGCCGCTGATTAGTCGCCGGCGGAGGCGCGCGGGCGCGGTGACCGGGACGGCGACTGCCCCTGTCGGGCCCGAGCCGGGGGGTCCGCCGTCAGCCGGCACCATCTGGTCAGGCGCGAGGAGGGCCAGGCGGGAGCGGCAACCCGGCGGGACGGCTGCCAAGCGCTCCAGCCCGGCCCGGCTCGAGTCGATCACGCCCGTGATACCGCTGGCGCCGCTCAAGTCGGCCAGCCCCCGCGTCAGCGCCTGCTCGATCCAGAGCTCGCGCTGCTGCTCGCCCGTCCGACTCCGGACGGCCCGGGATGGACCCGGCTGGGCTCGTCGCGGGTTGGTGGCAACAACGGTCATGCGGCTTTCCTCATGCTCTGAAATCAACCACTCCAGGCTGCTGGAAGCAAGTGTCATCCCGTGCGCTCACCGCATACCACACGCGAAGGTCCCGCTTCCATGGCCTCTGAGTAACGCCCGCGCACGGACGGGTCACAACTCGGCCACCGGTTTGGCCATCGCCTACTGCTGCGGTTTGCTGGAATGGTCGCCTGAGCGTAGGCCGCCTTCATCGAGTCCGGGCCGGGACGGGCAGCATCTCCCTCACTCGACTGGGACGAAGCCGGGAGATCCCTTTCCGCTGATTGCTTCCTGGGGTCGAAGCTAGCGGGCACCGAGTTCGGTGCCGACCTCGGTGGTCAGAGCGCGGGCAGGGGTTCCCCAGCCATCTCCGGGTCGGGGTAGGTGTTCTACGATTCTCCTCTCGTGGCTCGGGACTCCATGGACTGGCTGGAAGCGGTCTTCGACGACTTCGGCGTTCGGCTTGGACCAGCGCTGCTCTGGAAGGTCGCGGCGACCGACCCGCCAATCGAGGTCGAGATCAAGATCGGCGAGGGTCCGATGACTGCGCTTCGGTTCGACGGGGAAGAGGTCGAAGACGCCGTAACGCGTTTCGCCCGCGACCTGCAAGCCTGGCTCGCTGTTGTCCTCCGCGCGCACGTCCCTCCCTGCCCCACCCATGGCCTGGCTCTCAGCCCCACCCGCACCGGCGCCCTGCCCCAATGGCTGTGCCCGGAGGGTGACCTCACGTGCGTGCTCGGAGACTACCGAGAGGCGATCTGGCCACCCGGCCCCGAAGAGCAGGCCGCCTACGTCGCGTTCACCCTAAGCCACCGCTTCCGCGGCCGCCACCTGCGGTGGCATCGCCGGACTCAGCGCCGAGCGGCGCGACGGGGGGTGGATTGCCAATATCGACGTTCGTCCCGAGGCGGACGACATCACAATCCGGGCCGCCGCGGCGCCCATCCCGGTGAAGTTCGCTCGCGTCGGACCGGTGACGACCGAAAGGTACCTGAGTCCCGCGAGCGGCCCGGATCCTCCCTTCCGGGCGCTTACGCTTCGAGGCACTTTCATGCAAATCGTGGCGCTCGGAGGGACGCTTCGTCGAGCCGGAGCGGAGGACGAATGCGATTTTCTGGTTGATGGTGGATTTGGGCACGTCACCCGGGTCCGTCTTCTGCCGGAACATGCTATCGGGCCTGCCAATGGTCCGGTCATCCTTGATGCAGCAGGGCAGCCATTTGCTGGCGAAGGTGACTCGATACTCTGTATCGGTGGGTTACTGCCGGAGTCTCACATCGACGGCGAGAAAGTTGCCTACTCGGCAGGGGAACTTCGTGTGTTCGAGTGACTGGCGTACGCCCGACGCAACCACTCCGCGCTGGCTAGACCAGCAGGTTCTAGGCCGCGTAGGCCAGGGAATTGGCTGCATCCAAGGGTACCGCCGCGCCGGTCATGCGAGCGGAGCGGGAGACGGGGCTCGAACCCGCAACTTCAACCTTGGGAAGGTTGCACTCTACCATTGAGTTACTCCCGCAGTGAGCTCAACGCCCCGAGGATAGCGTCACCGGTGGGACTCGCGTCTGCTTGGTGGCGGCACCGGACGGGCAAGCTCGACCACCTCAGCCACTCCCGCCTGCGGCGGGCCCTCGAGCCGGCGCCCGACCGGGTGTCGACCTTCGCGCGGAGCCCCGCCGCGAGTCAGGCGGGCAGCTCCTCAGAGGCCGGCGAGGGGGGCTCAGGCAGAGAAACCGGAGCACTCGCGACCACGCTCCGACGCACCGTTTCGCCTACCGTGCCGACGAAGCGGTCCAGTTGCCGGCGGGCTTCCCCCTCGCTCCCCACCGAACTGATCACTCGGTAGCTGGGACGATCGGCCTCCGGGATTATCAGCACCCAGCCTCCTTCAACCTCGATCTTGAGCCCGTCGGTGAGATCGAGTCGCTCGCCGCGGAAGCTCTCGACCAAGCGCCGCATGACCTCGCCCTTGACCTCCCAGGGGCAGGCCACGGACGCCTCCAGGTGCGTCCCCGGAGCGAGATCCCGGCGAAGCTCCGAGAGCCGGCTCCTGGTGAGCACCAGCATCTCGACCGTGGTCAGCAGGGTGAACATGGCGTCGTAGGCGCTGAGGTGGGCCGGCCAGACGAACCCCCCCGTCTCGTCGAATGCGATCAGGGCCTGATGGCGAGTGGCGGCGCGCACGATCGATGCCGAGTCGGCCCGGGTCAGCACGAGCTTGCCGCCGTTGGCGGCAACCTCGCGCTCGAGCCGATGGGAGGCCGAGACCGGTGCCACTACGGTCCCCTGCCCCTTGGCACGCAGGGTGAGCACCGCGAGCAGGCAGGTTGCCTCCTCGGGGCTGATCACCGCCCCCAGGTCGTCGATCAGGGTCAGGCGCTGGGACGAGGGATCGAGCCGTGCCCCCAGCAAAGCAGCCACGGTCTGGGTGATCGCCGAAGCCTGCTCCAGCTCCCCTTCCCGACTCCGCGCCTGGGGCCAGAGCGCGGCCTCCTCCTCGAATCCAGATCGCAGCGTGATCGCCTCCACCTGGGCCTCCCGGAGCAGATGGGGCAGGACCAGCGAGGCGCTGCTGAACCCGAAGTCGACCAGAATCCGGGGGCGGTCGCCTCGGATGGACTCCAGGTCGAGCTGGGCGGCGGCGTGGCGGGCGTAGGCGGCAACGGCCCCCTCGGCGTCGACGATGTCGGTGATCTCACCCGGCAGCACGCGCCGGAAATCCTCACGAAAGAAGGTGTTTTCGAGCCTCCGCTCCTGGCGCCGGTCGAGCGCCAACCCCCGTTCGTCGAGCACCATCAGGTCGGCCGAGCGCGCGTCCAAGGGAGAGGCCAGGACGTGTACCGTGCCCACCACGCTGGACTCCCTGGTGTAGTGGCAGGTGACCGGCACCGGGAGCTCGGCCAGGTCGATCACCCGGGCCCCGGCCGAGAGCATGCCGGCGATCATCGCCCGCTTGATCATTCCCGACCCCGGGCTGCGATCCCGGCAGATGGCAAGCTCGCTGCCGCGGGGCTGGGTCGCCGACCAGGCAGCACCGAGGCGCGCGCACCACTCCGGGGTCAGCTCGACATTGATGATCCCGGTGATCCCGGTCTTGCTGAAGAGACTGCTGCGCCAGGTGCCCGCCCAGATCACCGATTCGTGGACGACTGACCCAGCTTCGATCTCCTTTCCAGGCCAGATGCGCACCCCCTGCTCGACCACCGAGCGAGCTCCGATCGTGCAGTCGTCCCCGATCACGCTCGAGTCCTGCAGCACGACGTCCGGTTTCAGAGTGGCGGAACTGCAGACCACCGCCTGACGGAGGCGGCTGCGCTCACCGACGTAGACCTGGGGCCAGAGCACGGTGTTGCTCACCTTGGCGCCGGCGTCCACCACCGCATAGCGATCGACCACCACCGGGCCGTTGAGAAAGGCCTCGTGGCCGATCACGGCGTCGCGGCCGATGAAGGCCGGCCCTTCAATCCTGGCGGTGTCGGCCACCGATGCCCCCTCGTTGGTCCACTGCGACGGGCCCGTCCTTTGGCCGGCGATCTCGCAGACCACCCTGCCCTCGAGGGCATCCCAGTTGGCCTGGAGATAACTCTGGACGCTGCCGATGTCACACCAGTAGCCGCGCCCAACCGTCGCCCAGAGAGAGTCGCGGCGGCGAAGCATCTCCGGGAAAACGTCCTGCGACCAGTCGGCGGGCTCCCCCGCCGGGCAGTACGCGAGAACCTCAGGCTCGATTACGTAGATTCCGGTGTTGACCTGGTCGCTGAAGACCTCACCCCAAGATGGCTTCTCCAGAAAACGCTCCACCTGCCCGTCGACGGAGGTGATGACGACCCCATACTCCAAGGGATTGGCGACCCGGGAGAGCACGAGAGTGGCCCGAGCGCCATGGTCGCGGTGGAACCCCACCGCCTGAGTGAGGTCGATGTCGGTGAGGGCATCGCCGCTGATGACGATGAAGGTCTCGTCGAGCAGTTGGGCGGCGTTCTTGACGCTCCCCGCGGTGCCCAGGGGCCGGTCCTCGACCACGTACTCGAGCTGCATGCCCAGCTCGGCCCCGTCTCCGAAGTAGTTGCGAATACTGGCCCCGAGGTACTGCAGGGTGATGATCACCTCGGTGATCCCGTGGCGTCGCAGCAGCCGCAAGACGTGCTCCATGCAGGGGCGGCCGACCACCGGTACCAGCGGCTTGGGGCGGCGACTGGTGAGCGGGCGCAGGCGGCTGCCCTCGCCTCCCGCCATCACGACCGCCTTCATCGGAGCACGTCTTGGCCCGCCCTAGGTCTCGCGGTCTGCCTTGCTCGCCCGGCCCCTTTAGGGATCATACGGAGAGGCGGCGACGCCGACCTGCCCCGTACCAGAGAAGCAGGATCACCAAAAGCGCCGCGCCTAGGGTGACGGCGGCCGTGCCCTCGAGCTCAGCGGCCTGGTTGGTGGGAGTGTAGGTGGGCGGCTGTGGAAGGGCCTGGAGTCGGTGCAGGTACACCCCTTGCCGGGAGACCGCGATCACGAACCCGCGGGGGCGGGCCGAGAATACCGGGCCCACCGTGGCCAGGGCCGCGATGGCCGGGTTGGCCGGCGCGGCGCGGTACCAGCTGTAGCCGCCATCCGGGGTGAGCAGGGTGCCGAACCCGTCTGTCGCCAGGTAGGCGGCGGACGGCCCGTCGGCAGCGGCCGCGGTCACCTGGGGAACTCCGCCCAACCCCCCGTAGGGGAGTACCTGGAACACCCGCTCCCAGGCCGTTTCGCTTCCGCGCCAGACCAGACCCCCGGGCTCCCCGACCAGGAGCAGTCCGGAGGCGAGCTCGGCGAGCGCTCTGGTCTTCCTGGCGAACACGGGAGCCCGCGGGGACCGGATCCAGCCGGAGGCGGGAGCCCGAAGCCAGAGCCGACCACCGACCAGCGCCACCCAGTCGAGTCCAGGCGCAGCAGGGGCCAGGACCGCCATCGCATCACCGGGCGCGACCAGCTCCAGCCGGCGACCGAGCCGCCCACTGAACAGTCCTCTCGAGCTGGCCACCGCCAGCTGGCCCGCCGCCGTCGAAACCGCGAGCGCCTGGGGGACACCCGCCACCGGGGACAGCCAACTTCCTGGTGCGGCGCCGCCGACCTGGAGCAACCGGCCGTTCCGGAAGGCGACCACCCCAAGTCCCCCCGCCGCGGCCACGGCGATCGGCGGGCCGTAAGTCGACGCGTCTCGGGGCCAGGCGATCTCGGTGAAACCACCCGTCTCGGGGCGGTACCAGCCAGCGACCCCACCGGCGATGGCCAGGGTCGCCTGCCCCTGGTCCGACGCCAGCGCCGAGATCGACCGGGCTCTGCCGGGGGCAGGAACCCACCACCCTCCGGCAGCGGCAGCCGGGGTCACCGACGCCACCAGGCAGGTGGCCAGGGCCAGGCCGGCCCCGGCCGCTATGCGCCTGGCTCGCGTCATCGGTCACTGTCCATAGAGGCCGCTCACAATCGTGGCCACCAAGAACAGCTCAGCCGCCACGTGCATGATCGCCGCGGGCAGGACGCTCTGGCTGCGCTGGGTCATCCAGCCCCAGATCAGTCCGAGCAGGATAACGATCGGGATCAGGCTATCCGCAGGCCCCTGGTACTGGGTGGCGATGTGGGCGATGCCAAAGATCAGGGCTTGGCCGATCAATGCCGCCCGGCGGGAGTGCTGGCGCTCCAGGGAGGCCAGGAGGACCCCCCGAAACTGGATCTCCTGGGCGACCGCGCTGCTGGCATTGGCTATGCCGTAGGCGACCGCCGCGGATCCCCCCAGAGAAAGTAGGGGAACGCCCTCGCGACCGATCAGAGGAGCCGGCAATGCAAACGCTAGCACGAGGAACAGAACTGCCCCGCCGACCCCGAGCAGGAGAGCACCCGGACGGGGGCGCACCCACATCCGGAGCTGCGGGCGCGGCCTGGGCGCGAGGAAGTAGAAGGCGGCAGCCATGAGCAGCGCCGCGATCAGCCAGGCGACCCCGGCCAGGGCATTGCGGAGAAGTCCGTAGGGAGATCCCAGGAAGGAGGGCAGGGCTCCTCCGTACCCGAGGAACCAGAGCCAGAGCGAGTAGGGCAGGGTCAGCGTGAGCAGGGCGAACGAGATCGGCGCCTGGTCGCGCAGCCGGCGAAGGAGAAGCGACGCGGCCGCGATCGCGGCGAAGTAGCCGGTGAGCCGCCAGAGGTCGGGATCTACGCTCTGCGGGTCACCGAACGCGCGGGGCAGCAGCATTGTGGCGGCAGCTCCGCCCAGCACCAGCAGCAGGGCGCCCCATTCACGGCTCAGTGCCAGGCCGGGCAAACCGATCCGAACGGCCCGACCCGGAGCAGGCCCTGAGCTCACGGTCGCTGACTGACCGGGCGCAGCCTAGGTGGTCGGAGCTTGGGGAGGTGCCCCCCCGTCCGGGGTAGAGGGCGGAGGCCCGAACCCCTCGTCGTCACCCTCCTCGCCGCGAATCCGATCGACTAGGTCGTAGACCCGGTCCTGGACGGTCCCGGAGAAGAGAAACGCCACCCCCGCGGTTGCCAGCAGACCCCCTGCCAGCCAGGTCTTGGAGATGCGCCGCCGCTTGCGGGGAGGGTCGATGCCGGTCTTCCGCAGCGAGCTCTCGACCCGCTTCCGGGCGTCGTCCGGCAGAGACTTGGTCGCCTCGTAGGCGGCCTGGACCACCAGCTCGGCGAACTCCGCGGACCGGTCCCTGGCCATGGCCAGCACCTCCGTCGCGCGCTTCTGGGCGGAATCTGCCGCCGGCTGCACTGAGGTGGCGATCCGGCTGGCCACCTCGGGTAGCTGCTGCGAGACCGCGCTCAGGGCGGGCCCGACTGCCTCGCTCGCGCTCTTTACTCCCTCACCGATGACCTCCACCACCGCCCCCGCGGCGTCACCCGCGGTTGTGCTCAAACGGTCGATCGGTCGCCGCTTCTGGCCAAACTTCATGGTGCCGCCTCCTGACTGCTAACCGCCTCCGAGTGTACCCAGGATCAGCCCCGCGACCGCCTCCAGATGTGGGAATTCGGCGCCGCCGCACCGTCTCACCTGCCGACCTCGGGCCAGCCAACCGGAAAATGCTGCAGTGGGCCGTGACCGGCCCCGAGGCCGGGGGCGGCCGCGATCGCCGCCGCCACGTACTGCTTGGCCCTGGCGATGGCCAGTAACGGCTCCTGTCCCCGGGCCAGGTGGGCCGCGATCGCGGCCGAGAAGGTGCACCCGGTCCCGTGGGTGTGGCGAGTCACCAATCGGGGACCGGGCAGCCGGGTCAGCTCATCCTCATGGAGCACCAGGTCGACCGGGTCGCCCTCCGAGTGGCCCCCCTTGACCACCACGAAGGCAACGCCGGTTCTCGCGATCACGCGGGCGGCGGCCAGCGCCTCGGCCTCGTTCCGGACCGGGGTTCCCGCGAGGACCGCGGCCTCGGGCCAGTTGGGGGTGAGCACCAGCGCCAGGGGCAGCAGATGCCGGCGCATGGTCTCCACCGCGCTCTCCTCGAGCAGACGGGCGCCGCCCTTGGCGACCATGACCGGGTCGACCACCAGCGGTCCCCAGTCGCGGCGGCGGAGCTCACCGCAGACGGCATCGATATGGCCCGCGGAGAGCAGCATCCCGGTCTTGGTGGCAGCCGGGCGCAGGTCCCCGTCGAGCGCTTCGAACTGATCGTGGACGAACGGCAGGGGAAGCGGATGAATAGCGCGCACCTCACGGGTGTTCTGGGCGGTCAGCGCCACCACCACGCTCACCCCGTAGACGCCACAGGCGGCGAAGGCCTTGATGTCGGCCTGAATCCCTGCCCCCCCACCCGAGTCGGAGGTGGCGATGGTGGCCGCAATCGGGATCAGGGAGGGGAGGCTGTTCAAGGCAGGGTTCCCCAGGCGGTGGGAGCCGGCTCGACCGTGCGACCCCCCTCGCCGTGGGCGGCCTCCCAGCGTCGGGCCAGCCAGTAGGCGAGCGCAGTCACCAAAACGCCGACGAATCCGGAGATGTCGGCGGGCTGGTGGCCGAAGAGCTGCTGGGCCAACGGCGAGACGAACCCCCACTCCCCGGGAGGAGGTGGCTCGTTGAAGAAGAGTAGGGTCGCCGCGGTGCCCGCGGCGAACGCGAGCATCAAGGGCCAGCGGAACCCAGCCCGGTACCAGAAGCCCCGGCTTGCGACCAGCGCCCCCGGATCAACCGGGCGCCACCGCCAGAGGGAGTCCAGGATCACCAGGACTCCCCAGGCAGGGAACCAGACATAGGTGATGGTGAGGAAGTCCACGTAGTTTCCCTGGAAGCCCACGCCGGCGAAGAGAACCAGTGCCGCGATGATGCCGCCGGCAACCCCGACCACGGTAGCGGCGGCCCAGCGGCGAAGCCGGATCCCGATCGCCAGGGCACAGAGGGCCGCCGAGTACACATTGAGGTAGTTGGAGCTGAGCTCGGCCACGACGATGAAGGCGGCAAAGCAGTACCCGAACCAGACCGGGACCGTCGCGACGATCAGATTGGGCAGGAGTCTGGTCGGGTCGCTGGTCTGGATCGCCGCCCCGAGCAAGCCGCAGAGAACCAGGCTGAGCGCGCTGCCCCCGCCGCTGGCGAGAGCCACCCGAAGCCCCGAGGAGTTGGCCGCCAGGTAGCGCGAGTAGTCGGCGGCATAGGTCACCCAGGAGACGATGAGCGCGAAGGTGAGGGTGAACCCGAGCGCCATCGCGGCCAGGTGAGGACCGGGGGCGAGCCGGCTCTGCAGCCCCAGGTTCCAGTGGGAGACGGTGAAGATGGCCAGGGCCGCACAGACCAAGAGGAAGGCGGGAACCTGGACATGCTGAAAGACCGAGATGGTTCGGTGGCCATAGACCGCGACCAGGAATGAGACCCCGGCAATCGCCGCCAGGAGGAGGGGGGCGACGACGGCGGGGGCGGAGTGGAGGATGGGCAGGGCGCGGGTGGTGGTGACGGCGATGGCGCAGTCATAGGCGAACCAGCCGACCGCGATCAGCATCGTCAGCAGCCCTCCGACCGCTGCGCCCCTGCGCCCGAAGACCATCCGGGACTGGACGATCTGGGGCGCCCCCGACCGGACCCCGGTCAGGCTCAGGAGCCCAAGGAAGGCGGCGCCGGCCACTGCTCCGGCGATCAGCACCAGCGCCGAATCCCAGAAGCCGAGGCCGGCCGAGGAGACCAGTAGCGCCCCGGCAAAGAGGGAGAAGAAGTCGGAGAGGGCGCCCGCCCAGATGAAGAAGAGCTCGCGGGGCCGCCCATGGCGGAGTTCAGGAGGGACCGGCTCCAGGCCGCGCAGCTCGATCCGGAGGAACTCGTCGTCGGGTGGGGCGACCGAGACAGGCAGACTCACGAGCCCAGGCCCGAGCGGGCTGACCAAGCGCGCTCTCCCACTCCTTCGACCTCCAAACCCGCCGGTGCCTTGGGTCCCGGCAGGTGGAGGCTTCCCGACGCTGGTACTAGCCAGATCCGGTCATCAGGGTTGGCGAATCGCCTCTCAGCGCCCTGCCGGCGCACCCCTAGCTGGGAGCCACGCCCCCGGGGCGAGTATAGGCTCCCCCGCCGCGACTGAGAAGCGCGGGAAGGTTCGCGCCCGGGCTCCGATAATGGCCCCGTGAACTCCGATCCGCTCAGCTTCACCGCTCACTGGCCGGTGCGGCAGTACGAGGTAGACCGGCAGGGACACGTCAACAATGCGGTCTATCTGAACTATGCGGAGGAGCTGGCCGCGCGCCATTCGGAACGGATCGGGTTCGGACAGGCCTGGGCCACCACTCAAGGCGGCGCCTGGGTGATCCGCCGCAACGAGGTCACCTACCACAGCCCGGCGCGGTTCGGAGACGAGCTGGAGCTGACCGTCCGGGTGGAGTTGGTCCGGGGCGCCAGGGGGCAGCGCCGAACCACCGTCCTCATCGTCCCCGAGCGCCGGCTGGTGGCCGAGATCTTCACCGAGTGGGTCTGGGTGCGGGCCAGCGACGGCCGACCGGCTCCGGTGCCCCAGGAGCTGGTGGACCTCGCCGCCGGGGCCACCGCGGCCACGCTTCGACGCCGCACTCTCACTGGGTCCAGCCGGGTGGACGATCCCGTCAGGTGACTGGGTCGCGGGCGGCCCGGCGGCGGGCCGCTGGCGGCTGGGGAGGGTTCGGCAGGTTCGCATCACCTGGCCTTGACCGCAGGTGGAGTTTGGACCGAACCGGGGGCGCGGCCACTCCCTGACGCCGCGCCGGAAAGAGAGCCTCGATGGCGAGCGGCTCCAGCGGCTCGGCGAAGAAGAAGCCCTGCAGCATGGGATCGCTGCTCATCGCCTCCAGCAGGGCCACCTGCTCGGCCGTCTCGACGCCCTCGATCACCACGGTGAGCGAGAGGGCTCGGGCCAGGTTGACCACGCTCTCGGCGACGGCGGCGCCCGCCTTCCCGTCGGTGAGCCGGGCCATGAAGGAGCGGTCGATCTTGAGCTCATCGACGGGAAGGTGCTGCAATTGCGCCAGCGAGGATTGACCGGTCCCGAAGTCATCGATGGCGATCCGGATCCCCAGCGCCCGGAGCGCCCGCAGCTGCTCCGAAGCGTGCTTCACATCTTTGACGATGGTGCTCTCGGTGACCTCAAGGAGAAGCTGGCCGGGATCGATTCCGGAGCTGCTGATTGCCCCCTGGACATCCTCAACCAGGGTCGCCTGCTGCAGCTGCCGGGCGGAGACGTTGACCGACAGGCGGAGTTCCCTGGCTTCCTGGTGGTTGCGCCGCCACTCGCCGACCTGGCGGCAGGATTCGTAGAGCACCCAGCGACCGATGGGAACGATTAACCCGGTCGCCTCGGCGACCTCAATGAATTCGTCCGGCGACACCACCTCGGACCGCTCGGGATCCCGCCAGCGAAGCAGGGCTTCAACGCCGACCAGCGCGTGGTGGACCCCGCTCAAGATCGGTTGGTAGAGGAGCTGCATCTCGCCCCGATCGAGAGCGCGCCTTAGTCCCGTCTCGACGTGCATCCGCTGCACCGCCTGCTCGTGGAGTTGGGGGTGGAACTCGACGAAGCGACCCTTGCCTTCTGCCTTAGCCTGGTAGAGGGCAATGTCGGCGTCCCGCAGGATCGCCTCGGCATCGGCCGTGGCGTACTTGGTGGTGATCAGCCCGATGCTGGCGCCGACGGTCACCTCCAGGTCGGCCCCCGCCTGGATCGGCCAGGCGAGAACCTCACCGATGCGGTCGGCGATGGCGGTGACCACGGTGGTGCCGGTCAGCTTCTCGACCAGCACGGCGAACTCATCCCCGCCCAATCTGGCGAAGGTATCCGCGGGTCGCAGGCATTCGGCGATCCGTCGGGTGACCTCGAGCAGAACGGCGTCCCCGACGGCGTGCCCATAGCTGTCGTTGATGGCCTTGAAATTGTCGAGGTCGACCGAGAGCAGCCCCAGGGTGGATCTGCCGTCCCTCCTGGCCCGAAGGGCGTGCTCGAGCCGGTCACGGAGCAGGGCCCGATTGGCCAACCCGGTGAGGGGGTCGTGGAGCGCCTGGTGACGGAGCTGATCTTCCAACTGGCGCCGCTCGGTGATGTCCCGGCCAGTCACCACGACGGCCTGGACGTAAGCGTCGTGAAGCAGGTTGGTGAGCCCTATCTCCAGGTTGCGCCAGCTGCCGTCATGGTGGCGCACCCGGCACTCCAGGCGGCGGCCCGGACTCATCTCGGAGCGGGTCTCCTCGATGGCGGCCTGCACTCGCCCAGCGTCGCTCGGGTGGAGGATCTCAGCCAGCGAGAAGTCGCGGTCCGACTCCAGCCGGCGCCCGACCAGCGCCTCGACGGAGGGGCTCAGGTAGCTGAAGGTGCTGTCCGGCCCGACCGCCATGATCAGGTCAGAGGAGTTCTGGACCAAGGAGCGAAAGCGACCCTCGCTGCGGCGGAGGTCGTCGGAGATCCCGGCCCGGCTCAGGGCCAGAGCACACTCGTCGGCGAGGATCTCCAGCACCTCCCGCTGCTCCTGGAGGAGCGGCTCGACGGTGGCGATCGCGAATCCGCCGTGCGGCTGGCCCCCGGTGAGCAGGGGGATCACCAGTACGTGGGTCAGGGCGGGCGAGATCCTGAGCGCCTCTAGCACCGGGGCGCGGGCCGCGCCCTGCTGGCTCACCGGCTGAATGCCCAGCAGCTGCTCGACCACCGCGGCGGGGAGCGAGGTGGCTCCCAGGCGAGACTCTTGGGGAGGGCGATCGAGAGCAAGGTCGGCAGCGATGATGCGGAATTCGTAGCGCTCGAGCATGGCCAGAGAAACCTGGACCTGGGTCGGCGTTCCGACCACCTCGGCCGCGACCCGTCGCACCGCCCGGTAGACCGCGGTGGGACTGGCCGCGGCCAGCAGTTCGGTGCCCGCTCGGCGGAGGGTGCGCTCGCGGCGGGCGGCGCCCTGGCGGCGGGACACCACCGAGCGAAGCAGCTGCATCATCACCGCGGCCATTGCCAGGGCCAGGGAACCCGCGAACCCGCTCTCCAAGGACCGGACCCACCCAGCCTGGCCGGCGACCACTGCCATCGCAGCCAGGTTGGCGGCCATGAAGCTGGCTGCGACTCCGACCGAGCCCTCGGGACTGGCATAGAAGGCTCTGAAGTACAGCGCCGCATACAGGACCCCGATGGCCCCATGGGAGTCGGACGCCCCGACTCCCACCACGAAGAGGGCGAAGACGGCCAGGACGTCCTTCCAGAGTGGAAACCTCCCCAGCCGGTACCCTGAAATCAGCCACCAGGAGAGCCAGCCGATGCCCAGGTAGGCGCAGATTCGCAGCTGCGGTACGGCGTGGGAAAAGAGCCCGATGATGACCACCGCCAGCCCCAGAGAGACCATCGCGATCGCGAGCAGAAACCACTGCACGCTGGCCAGCAGGCCGGGCGGCGGCCGGAATCCGTCACGCCAGCGGTCGGGCAGCCAGGCAGTCGCGAGCATTGATCTCCTCGTGAAGGGGAAAAGCCGGAGGCTGCGAGCGTGCCTCGCTGTCGACTCTGACCGGCGCGCCCACTCACCCCTACCACGGCTCGGTGAAGGTTGTGCTCGCAACCCTTGACACGGTGCAACGAGCCCCAGCGGCTCAGCATCGGGGCGCCGCCAGCCGACATCGCCGACCCGGGCAGGGGGGGGCCACCACCGCTTCGCCCACCTTCTCGTCCCATCCCAGTGCTCGCCAACGCCGGAGCACGGGTCTCTCCCGCCCCCGGCCCACTTGGGGGCTCGCACCATAATCGGCCGGTGCGCTACCTGGATCTGGACGGCCGGCGCCTATCGCGCGTGGGGCTGGGGTGCGGGCAGCTCGGGGAGAGGCAGTGGGGCTACGGCACCAGCTACTCGCAGGCGGACTGCCTGGCCATCGTGCAGCGGGCGCTCGACCTCGGGGTGACCGTCTTTGACACGGCCGAGCTCTACGGGTCGGGGCGCAGTGAGATGCTGGTGGGGGAGGCCCTCAGCTCCTGGGCCGGAGAGCGCTTCCTGGCCACCAAATTCCTCCCGATAATGCCGACTCCAAGGGTGATGGTCGCCCATTGCGAGCGCAGCCTGGACCGTCTCCGCGTTCCCCTGGTCGACCTCTACCAGATCAATTGGACCAACCCGATCGTCCCCCTGGTGCGGCAGATGGAGGGCCTTCGCCGGGTCCTGGCGCTGGGCATGAGCCGGTACGCGGGGGTGAGCAACTTCTCATTGCGGCGGTGGATCGCGGCGGAGCGGCACCTCGGTCAGCCGGTGATCTCCAATCAGGTTCGCTATAACCTGCTCCAGCGCGAGCCCGAGTCCGGTCTCCTTGAATACGCTCGGCAGAACTCCCGGCTCATCTTCGCCTTCAGCCCCCTGGCCCAGGGCGCTCTCGGGGGGCACTACCACCCGGGGCGCGCGCCCGGTGACCTGCGCCGCGGCAACGCTCTGTTCACGGAGGTCGCCCTGACCGCTGCCGCCCCGCTCTTGGGAATGCTTCACGAGATAGCCGACGGTCACGGCTGCGCACCGTCCCAGGTGGCGCTCGCCTACCTTCTGGCTCAGCCTCAAGTGATCGTCATACCGGGGGCAAAGTCGATCGAGCAGCTGGAGTCGAATGTCGCCGCCGCCGAGTTGGAGTTGAGCGACGACGAGCTGCTGGCCCTGCGCCGGGGCGCCGAGATATTCCACTTCTCCCGATCCAGAGCGGTGGCTCAGCTAGCAGCCCGGCTGCTGCCTTCCCGGCAGCACCAAGTGGGAGCCTAGGCGGCGCTCCGGGGAAGCTCGTCAGAGTCGCCGACCGCCCAGCGCTCCAAGCGGCGCCGCGCCAGGATCAGACCTCCAGTCACCAGCACCAGCAGGGCGAGACCCGCCCCCAGGCTCACCCAGGAGAGGGCTCCACCGAACCGATGGTAGGCCCGGCCGAGTTCAAAGCCGAGCAGCCCGTAGGCGGTGGCCCAGGCTGCGCCACCCAGCGCGTTGAACAGGACAAACGTCCGATACCGCATCCGGGCGGCGCCGGCGAAGATGGCTCCGAAGGTGCGCAGCACGGTGATGAAACGGGCAAGGACCACGGCGAGCGGGCCCCGATGCTGGAAGAAACGATCCAGGAGCCCCAGGCGCCGGGGAGTCAGCCGAACCCAGCCTCCGAACCGCACTAAAAGGGCGCGCCCGAAAAGCCTCCCGATGCCGTAGCCGAAGTTGTCGCCCAAGATCGCTCCTGCCGCGGCCGCCAACACCACGCCGAGCACGCTGAGACGGCCCGTGGTGGCCGCGTAGACGGCGGCCAGTAGCAGCACCGTCTCGCCCGGAAAGGGAATCCCAGTGCTCTCCACTAGGGGAGCCGCGAACACGGCCACATAGCCATAGGCGTGCATCAGATGGCTCGGGTTCAGGTCGAGTGCCACCTCAGGCGGGCGTTCCAAAGGGAAGCGGAGGGTCTCTGAGCGGGGCGTCCGGCAGACCCTCCGCGACGCTCTCGGGCAGCGGCAGGCCCAGTTCCAGGAACTGGGCCATCTGGAGCCCATTCAGGACCGCGTAGTTGGACCGGTTGTTGTTGAAAAGCAGATGGACCTCGCCGACCTCGGTGGCCAGCCGGCGGACTTCGCCCAGCCACTCCTGGAGCTCCTCGGGTCGGTAGAGGTAGTTGAAGCGATCGCCCGAGGTCTTACCTCGGGCGTACCAGGTCCCGGCGTTCCGGCCGTGGAAGCGGACCACGCCCAGCCGGGGGTCAGTCACCTCGAGGACTGTGGGGAAAGAGCCGGTTCCGAGCTGGGGCTCGTCAACGATGCAGAGGGAAAGGCGAGCCTCGCTGAGCAGGTCCACCAGCTGCTCCAGGCGACCACCCTGAGCCCAGCTGCGATTACGCATTTCCACGATCACGAGGTCGTCGGGGTGGCGCTCCCGCAGGCGCGCCAAGCGGTCCAAATTGGGCGGCGTGGCCCCGAACCAGGGCGGAAATTGGTAGTGGACGGCCCGCAGCTTGCCGCTCTCGCGAAGCGGGGCAAGGCAGGCGGCGAAAGCGCTCTCCTCATCCTGAGTGGGTTCCCGGAGATGGCCACCCTCCCGTTCATGAAAAGTGAGCGACCGGTACGCCTTCACGTTGAAGAGGAAGCCCTCAGGGGTGGAATCGGCCCAGTTGGCCGCCCGCCGTGGCGGTGGGATCCCGTAGTAGGTGCTGTCGACCTCGACCAGCGGGAAGAAGCGAGCATAGTAGGCGAGCCGACCGGCTGGGGGCAGCCCCTCCGGGTAGAAACCCTGATGGTCGCTCCAGTTGCAGGTTCCGACCAGGATTCGACCGGCCATCAGCCCATGGTCTCAGGTCGGCGCCATGGTCACCGAAGGTCCACCGGTAGGCCCCAACCGGCAGCGTCCGCGAAGGAGGCAACGGCGGGACGGACTACGATGGTCGGGGCGGAGCGGGTGAACCGGGAACTGGGAGAAGGACTTGGCGAGGCAGGGCTCGGTGGACCTGAATTTGATCGCCTCGACTGTCAACGGATCGGGCAGCCAGTCAGCCAACCTCGTCTTGACCAGGGCCGTTTTCGCGATGGGCATCCCGGTCGCACCCAAAAACCTCTTCCCCTCCAACATCGAGGGGCTGCCCACCTGGTTCCATCTGCGCGCCAACTCGGCCGGGTACCAGGCCGGTCGGCGGCGAGCCGATCTTCTGATCGCCCTCGACCGGGCGACCTTCCAGGACGATCTCGCCCGGATAGAACCGGGAGGAGTCCTGGTCTACGAGGAGGCCTTTGGGACACCCCCCTTAGGTGTGGCACCCGCCCCCCACCTCTATCCCGTCCCCTTTGCCAAGTTGGCCAAGGCGTCGGTCCCGGATTCCGACCTGCGCAAGTACTTGACCAACATGATTTACGTGGGGGTAGTGGCCGAGCTTCTCGAGATCCCGGACCCCGCGCTGGAGGAGGCGCTGGCGCACCAGTTTCGAGCCAAGCCGAAGGCGATGACCTCCAACCGGGACGCGATCGCGCTCGGCCGGGAGTACTTCCGCGCCAATCTCACCAAGACCGATACGCTCCGGCTCAGCCCCATGGTCCGGAACCCGGAGCAGCTCCTCCTCGAGGGAAACCAGACCGCCGCCCTGGGCGCGATCATGGGCGGCTGCACCGTGCTCGCCTGGTATCCGATCACCCCAAGCTCATCTCTGGCGGAGCACCTGATCGGGCTGGCCGATCGGTACCGGACCGACCACGGCTCGGGGGAGCGACGGATCGCCACCGTCCAGGCGGAAGACGAACTGGCCGCGGCGGGAATGGTCCTCGGCGCAGGCTGGGCCGGTGCCCGGGCGATGACCACCACATCCGGGCCGGGGATCTCCCTGATGGCCGAGTTCGTCGGGCTCGGGTATTACGCGGAGATCCCCGGGGTCTTCGTCGACGTCCAACGGGTGGGGCCCTCGACCGGACTGCCCACCCGGACCATGCAGGGCGATGTCAGCTTCGCCTACACCCTGTCGCACGGTGATACGCGCCACCCGGTGCTCCTCCCCGCCACCGTCTTGGAGTGCTACCAGTTCCTGCAACAGGCGTTTGACCTGGCCGACCAGCTCCAGACCCCGGTTTTCGTGCTCTCTGACCTGGATCTCGGGATGAACCTCTGGATGACCGATCCCCTGCCCTACCCTGAGCGGCACTTCGAGCGAGGCAAGGTCCTCCACAAAGCCGAGCTGGACAAGATGGAGCGCTTCGAGCGGTACCGCGACGTGGATGGGGACGGCGTGGCCTGGCGAACTCTGCCCGGGACCGAGCATCCCCTGGCCGCCTACTTCACCCGCGGGTCGGGCCACGACGAGTCGGCCCGCTACACCGAGAGCGAGGAGGCCTACACCCGAGTGGTGGACCGCTTGGCTCGCAAGCTTGAGACCGGGCGGAATCTGCTGCCGGCCCCGACCCTCGATGACCACGCCTGCGAGACCGCCATCCTGGCCTACGGAAGCTCGCACCACGCGGTTGTCGAGGCCCGGGATATCCTCGCGGCTCAGGGGGTCGCGACCGACTACCTGCGTATTCGAGCACTCCCGGTCTCGCCCCAGGTGGTCGAATTCGTGGCCCGGCACCGCCGGGTGTATGTGGTCGAGCAGAATCGAGACGGCCAGATGCAGCAGATCCTTCAGGTGGAGCTGGGACCGGAACTCGCCGCGCGGCTGACATCGGTGCGCCACTACGACGGGCTGCCCCTCTTTGCGGCAGACCTCGTCGAGGCGATCGCATCGGCCGGGGCGGCCCTTGGTTCCCGTCCTGCGGCGGGGAGGATCGCCGACTGATGGCCGCGGTAACCTTCAAGACCAACCTCCGGGGTCTGAGCCGCGACGAGTACAAGGGCTTGGCAACCACCCTCTGCGCCGGCTGCGGCCACAATTCGATCACAAATCACATCGTCAAGGCTCTCTACGAGCACGGGGTGGACCCCTTCCGGCTGGCCAAGATGAGCGGGATAGGTTGCTCTTCCAAGGCGACCGCCTATTTTGTGGAGCGGGCGCACGCTTTCAACGCGGTCCACGGTCGGATGCCGGCGGTCACCACCGGTGCCGCTCTGGCCGACCGCGAGCTGCTTTTTCTGGGCATAAGTGGGGACGGCGACACGGCCAGCATCGGCCTGGGTCAGTTCTGCCATATGCTGCGGCGAAACGTCGATTGCACGTATGTGGTGGAGAACAACGGCGTCTACGGACTCACCAAGGGCCAGTTCTCAGCCACGGCCGACCCCGGCTCAGTGCAGCGCAAGGGCCGCGTCAATCAGCTGGAGACGATCGATATCGCGGGCCTGGCCGTACAGCTGGGGGCCTCATTCGTCGCCCGCAGCTTTTCCGGCGACGGGGCCCAGCTCGTCCCGTTGCTTCGCGCCGCGCTCTCGCATCGCGGCACCGCAGTCCTCGATGTGATCAGCCCTTGCGTCACCTTCAATGATCACGAGGGATCCACCAAGAGCTACCAATATGTCAAGGATCACGAGTTGGTTCTTCAGGATCTGGACTTCATCCCCGCCCAGGAGGAGGTCACCGTGGAGTATCCGGAGGGCAGCGCGACCGAGGTCGAGCTGCACGACGGATCCCTCCTGCGCCTGCGCAAACTGGGCAGCGAGCATGATCCCCGCGACCGCCTGTCCGCTCTGCGCGTCATCGACGAAGCCCGCCGCCAGGGCGAGGTTGTCACCGGATTGCTGTACGTGAACCCCGCGGCGGAGGACCTCTGCAGCGCCGAGAACCTGCCCCAGGTTCCCCTCCGCGACCTCGCCGAGAAGGAGTTGCGGCTGTCTCCGGCCCAGTTCGCGAACCTGCTGCGGGAGTGGACCTGAGCCGTCCCCGAGCGGAGTCGGTGCCTTTCTAAGTGCCGTCTCAGGTGGCCCATCGAGTTCGCGGCTAATCTCGGGACATGGGCGACACCAAATCACCGGCCGAGTGGGAGACCGCTCGTCTGAGGAGACAAACGATGCGCAAATTCATGACTCGAGGTCTGGCCGTGGCGGTCGGAGCGGTCGCTGCGACCGGGGGCGGCTTGGCGGTTGCGTCGGCGGCAGCCACTCCGGCACCGAACCCCTCCAGCTCCGCGCACCCGCACCTCCACCGGGGCCAGCGAATCGCTGGCGAGGTGACCTCGGACAGCTCCAGCGGAGGCGCCATGAAGGCGGGCGAGCTGGTGCTCAAGACGCCGAACGGGACTTCCGTCACTCTCACCCTCGCCAACCGGACCAAGGCCTGGCTCTACCACGGCCCCGGCGATAAGCCGACCTCGGAATCGGCTTCGGCGATCCCCCAGCATGAGGTCATCGTGGCCTACGGGCGGACGGTCAAGGGGAACCATGTAGCGTTCCGCATCCTCGACCTCGGCTTCACCGCCAGCCAATAAACCGTTGCGCCCCTGGGGCGCAGATAAATCGCCTCCCCCGGGCGGGTGGGTCGGACTCCCGACTCACCTGCCCCTTTCGGGGCGGCGCGCCGACTGAGCCGCTCGCCGTGCCCGGCGCCGGGATGGCGGCGCGGCGCACGACGGGAAATTCGTGAGCCGAGGTCGGGGCCGCCTGCAGCCGGCCGGCCTGTGGCCTTGAAACGGTCCTGCCGACTCGCTCAGCTCGTCGGCTTGGGCGGGCTCGTCGGCGGCACCTCGGAGCTCTCGGCCTTGGCGGCGGAGTAGAAGAGAACGGTCCAAGCGATCAAGGATCCGCCCGCGATCAGTGCCAGAACGGCGAGTACGACGGCAATCTGACCGGGTGTGGTCATCGATGGCCCTCCCTGAGCACCTCGTATTCTAGTGAGCAGACGCGCTTCCACCCTTCCCGTCACGGCCGAGAAGCGACGTCGTCGTGCGGGCCTGGGCTGGTCCAGCTCCGCCCGCACATGAGTCCTGGACCACTTGGGTGTCTGCTTGAGTTCCCCCCAACTCGATCACAAACGGGCTCGCCTGGCCCTCTGGGGACTGGTCGCCGCGACCGCCGCCGACTCGCTGGGCGCCACCATGATCCTGCCCATCCTGCCCCTCTTCGTGCGGCAAGCAGGGGCCTCCTACGCCGAGGTCGGGCTCGTCACCGCCGTCTTCTGGGCCGGTGGACTGGCCGTCCGCTACCCGGTGGGGAGGCTCTCGGACCGGGTCGGGCGCAAGGGACCGATCATCGTCTCGCAGCTGATCTACGCCGCGGCCACGGCGGCCTTCGCGGTCTCGCCATCGCCGCTCTGGTTTGTGATCCTCCGCGCTATCCAGGGCGCCGCCGCCGGGGCCGCGACGGTGCTGGCCATGGCCGCGGTCGCCGACTTCGTCCCGCTTGAGCGCCGGGGCCGGGCCTATGGATCCCTGACCGGGGCGAAGATGGGTGGGACCGTGGTGGGACCCCTCATCGGCGCCGCCCTGTTCCAGGTCTCGCTGGCGGCCACGTTTCTGGCCTCCGCCCTCACTGCCCTTGTCGTCGCCGGCGTGATTCTGGGCACCCTCCCAAAGGGCTCACCCATCCCTGCGGAGGAGGACCCCGAGCCGTCACCAACTCCACTCTGGCGCGACCCCATCGTCGTGGGCGTGACCACGACCTCCGCTGCCGTGGGGGTCCTGATCGGGATGTACGACACCGTCTGGAGCCTGCTCATGCACGCCCGCCACGCGACCGACCTTGAGATCGGCCTCTCCTTCACCCTCTTCGCACTCCCTTTCACGCTTGGTTCCTGGCCAGCCGGCTGGCTGGCCGACCACGTGGACAACCGCTGGCTGATTGGCACCAGTTGCCTGGCCTCGGGATGCTTCGCGATTGTCTACCCGTTCCTTCCCGATCCTGCCTGGCTGATCGGCCTCGGGGTCTTCGAGGGAATCTTCACGGTCACCGGAGCACCGGCCCGACTGGCCATGCTCTCCCGGCGGATCCCAGCCGCCCAGATGGGCCGGGTTCAGGGCCTTTACGGGTCGGCCCAGGTCGCGGCTGCGGCTCTGGCCTCCTTGCTGGCCGGGGCCCTCTTCGGGGCCGGCATTGCGCTGCCCTTCATCGCGATCGCAGTCGTGATGTGGCTGGCGGCGGGCCTTTTGCTGCCCCTCTGGCGGGGAGTCAACGGCCGCCCCGTCCGAGTGCCCCGACAGCTCCCCGATAGCGGGATCGCAGGCCCGAGCTGACCCGCAACCAGAGGCCCGGGTCCATCCGGACCCGGGCCTGGTGGCTGCGTGACCGAGGTCTAATTGGTGGGAAGGATCACCCGCCGCGCGGTGGCGTTGAGCACGTCCGCGAAGGATGTGTACAGCGCCGCAATGGCGGTGAGAATCCCAACGTACCCGCCGATGTGAGTCAACGTGGTGCCGGCAGTGAACCAGTCCCAGGCGCCAATCGCCAAGAGCAGGAAGGTAGCGGCCAGTAGGATGAAGACCACCTGCACCGCGCGGGTTCCGTGCAGCGACGCGATGAACATGTAGAGCGTGAAGATTCCCCAGGCGAACAGGTAAAGGCCGACGATCGGGCCCACATCCGCCGCGGGCACGCCCTTCAGCCAGACCGCAACCAGTAGGTAGTAGCTCCACCAAAACGCACCGTACGAGGTGAAGGCGGTCGCGGCGAACGTGTTGCCACGCCGGAAGGCCCACATACCTGCTAGAAGTTGCGCGGTTCCACCGTAGGCCGCCGCCATCGGCAGAACCGCCAGGACCGCCCCGCCGCCAATGATATTGGCGTTGATGAACGAGAGCATCAGCGTGGTCAGGCCGAATCCGGCCAGCCCCAGGGGCGCCGGGTCAGCGATCGGGTTGGGAGCCTCGGCGGTGTGCATCACCGTCGGGGGTCCTACGGGATTGTTGTTAGCCATGAGCTTTTGTCAGCCCTCCTTGAGTTTTACTCGACATTTCGGGAGCCGGCCAGAGAGCACCAGGTGCTTGCTAGTTCTCCTTTCCCTCCTCTGTAACTGCCCGGCTCCGCAGCTCTTCGACCACTGCCGGATCCGCCAGGGTGGTGGTGTCGCCAAGGGGCCGGTTCTCCGCCACGTCGCGCAGCAGGCGACGCATGATCTTTCCGGAACGGGTCATCGGCAACTCGGGGGTGAAGAGGATGTTCGCCGGGGCGGCAATTTTGCCGATCTTCTTGCCGACATGGTCGCGCAGCTCGGCCAGGAGTTCGACGCTGCCCTCCTGGCCTCCCTTGAGCGTCACAAATGCCACGATTGCCTGCCCGGTCTGGGCGTCGTTGCGGGCGCACACCGCCGCCTGGGCCACTGCCGGATGGTCGACCAGCGCGCTCTCCACCTCAGTGGTGGAGATGCGATGCGCCGAGATGTTCATCACGTCGTCGATCCGGCCCATCAACCAGTAGTCGCCGTCGGCGTCCTTGCGGGCGCCGTCACCGACGAAGTAGGTGTCCTTGAATCGACCCCAGTAGGTTTCTTCGTAGCGCTTGGGATCGTTGTAAATCCCGCGCAGCATGGCCGGCCAGGGCTTGCGGATGACCAGATAGCCGCCCTGCCCAGGGGGTACCTCGTTGCCCTGCTCGTCGTAGATGGCGGCGTCGATGGTGGGGAAGGGCTTGGTGGCTGAGCCCGGCTTGAGGGTAGTGATACCCGGCAGCGGGGAGATCAGGATCATCCCCGTCTCGGTCTGCCACCAGGTGTCCACCACCGGGGTCTGACCCAGGCCGACGTTCTCGCGGTACCAGATCCAGGCCTCCGGGTTGATCGGCTCGCCGACGGTTCCCAGCAGGCGCAGGGTACTGAGATCGTGCTTCTGGGCATGCTGGGGCCCCCACTTCATGTGGGTGCGAATGGTGGTCGGTGCGGTGTAGAGGACGTTGACCTTGTACCGCTCTACGATCTCCCACCACCGCTCCTCGTTGGGAAAGTTGGGAATCCCCTCGTAGATGACGCTGGTGGTGGCATTGGCGAGAGGTCCGAAGAGGATGTAGCTGTGCCCGGTGACCCAGCCGATGTCAGCGGCGCACCAGTAGACGGTCTCCGGCTTGATGTCGAAGATGTAGTAGTGGGTGGTGGCGACTCCGACCAGGTACCCCGCGGTGGTGTGGACGATCCCCTTGGGCTTGGCGGTGGTACCGCTCGTGTAAAGCAGGTAGAGAAGGTCTTCAGCGTCCATCGGCTCGCAGGGACAACTCGCCGCCGAGTCGCTCTGCCCCTTGACCATCTCGTCGACGTAGATGTCACGCTCCGAGTCCATCTCGACCGCGCCCCCGGTGCGGCGGGCCACCACCACCTTCCTGATCGACGGCGTCATCGCCACCGCCGCGTCGGAGTTGGCCTTGAGGGGTACCTTGCCACCCTTGCGCCAGCCCTCGTCCTGAGTGATCAGAACCTCGCATTCCATGTCGTTCAGGCGACCCGACAGCGCCTCCGCGCTGAAACCCCCGAAAACAACGGTGAATGGTGCTCCGATCCGGGTACAGGCCAGCATCGCGGTCGGCAGGTCCATGCACATGCCCATGTAAATGCCGATGGGCGTGCCCTTCTTTACCCCCAAACTCTTCAGGCCGTTGGCGAAGCGGACGACATCGCGCTGGAGGTCGGCGTAGGTGACGGTGCGCTTCTCGCCCGGTTCCCCCTCCCAGAAATAGGCGACCTTCGAGCCCAGCCCGGACTCGACATGGCGGTCGACGCAGTTGTAGCAGACGTTGAGCTGGCCCCCCAGATACCACTTGGCGTAGGGAGGGTTCCACTCGTAGAGCTTCTCGAAGGGCTTGAACCAGGAAACCCGCTGGCGCGCCTCCTCGGTCCAAAAGTCCTCAAAACTGCGCTGATAGATCCCCGGTTGCGCGTTCGCCTCGGCCGCGAAGGCCGGCGGAGGCGGAAAGGACCGGCCCTCTTCCTGGAGAGCATCGATCCGCTTGGCGTCTAGGGTCATGTCTCACTCCTAGCTTCCGATCACCGGCAAGACCGCTGTAGGCACAGGGCACACTCGATTCGGAGCGCTCTCCCGCGGCCCCTCCTCGCTGCAGGGTAGTGGTCGACCCGCTCCCGGGCGAGCCCCTGACGGCGAACGGTACGAGTTGGCCAGTTGAGCGGCAGGCTTGGGGCCCCGAGCGGTAGGACCGTTGCAAGCAGCGGCAGGTCGGCGGATCATTCCGCCCATGTCCTGGCTGGCGGTGGTGCTGGTGGAGGCAGCCCTGACCACGCTCGCCGCGGCCAGCGTGTTCCTCCTGCTGCGACGACGGCACCTCGTCTTCAACACGGTCGAGGAGCGGGCCACCCTGAGAACCCTGGCCTTCGCCACCTCGGCGGTATCCACCCTCCGCCAGGGCCTGACCGCAAAAACGGCCATCAAGGTCCTCCGCTCCCTGGTGCCTCAATCGGGCGGCCCGGCGGCGGCCCTCTACGACAGCCGCGGCCTGCTGGGCTTCCAGGCGGCGACCGGGAGCCGGGCCGACCAGCACTCCCGGCACGTCTCAATCGAAGCCGAGGAGGTGCTCTCCGCGCTCGCCTCGGGGCGGACACAGCTGGTCCGCCTGCACGCCGACGAGCCGTCGCCGTCGTGCCCGCTGCGGGTGGCGGTGGTGGCCCCCCTCACCGTCGACGAGCAGCCGGTCGCGGCCCTGGCGACCTACCACGCGGCGGAGCCCTCTCCCGCCCAGCTGAGCGTGGCGACCGACCTGGCGGACCTGCTGGCGACCCAGCTGCGACTGCAGCGCGCGGACCAGCAGCAGGCGGCCCTGGTCCGCTCCGAGCTGAGGGCGCTCCGGGCGCAGATCTCACCTCACTTCATCTACAACACGCTCACCACCATCACCAGCTTCGTCAGGACCGACCCCGATCGGGCTCGCGATCTGCTCACCGAGTTCGCCGACTTCAGTCGCCGCGCCTTCAGGGGTCCGGCGCAGGAATTCACCACCCTGGCGGACGAGTTGGTCTACGTCAACCAGTACCTCAAGTTCGAGCAGGCCCGTTTCGGAGATCGGCTCACGGTCCGATACCACATCGACCCCGAGGTGCTGAGCACGGTAGTGCCCGCCCTGCTGATCCAACCGCTGGTTGAGAACGCGGTCAAGCACGGGATCGAGCCCCGGCTGGGCAAGGGACAGATCACGATCGAGGCGGACGACCAGGACGACGAGTGCCTGATCCTGGTGCGCGACGACGGCGAGGGGCTGGCGAATCCCCTCGACCTGTCCGAGCACCCGGGGGCGCTCGGCAACATCGACCGCCGACTCAGCCACGTATTCGGACCCGCCCACGGGCTGGAGATCACCTCAGAGGCGGGCAAGGGAACTTCAGTGCGGGTCCGGATCCCCAAGTACCGGCCCGGCGTGAAGGCCTCCTGAGGAGTGGAACCCCCCTTCCGCGCCCTCGTGGTCGACGACGAGGCACCCGCCCGAGGCGAGCTCAAGTACCTCCTCAAGCAGTCGCCGCGGGTCAAGGACGTGCTCGAGGCTGAAGGGGCAAGCCAGTGCATGGATCTGCTGGCCGACCAGGCCGTCGACATCTTGTTCCTGGACATCCGGATGCCCGGCATGGATGGCCTGCAGCTGAGCCAGGTGCTCGCGCAGCTCCCCAACCCACTGCCGGTAGTGTTTGTGACCGCCTTCGAGGGCCACGCCATCGAGGCCTTTCAACTCGCCGCTTTCGACTATCTGCTCAAGCCGGTCCGGGCGGACCGCCTCAACCTGACCCTGGAACGGCTGGTGCTCTCATCCCGTGACCCCGCCGCCCGGCTGAAGGGGGACCCTCGAACCGAGCACGGCGCCCTCGAGGACCGGCTCGCGGTCACCCATCGGGGCCAGATTCTGCTGGTCCCGGTCGAGGACATCCGGATCGCTGAGGTGGACGGAGACCGGGTTGCCGTGATCACCCACGAAGGTCGCTACCTAGCGCGGCTGCGCCTGCACGACCTGGAGGAGCGGCTCTCCCGGCAGGGTTTCATGCGCGTCCACCGCCACTACATCGTCAATCTCCGCCACGTGACCAATGTTGAGTGCTTCTTCAACAGCACCTACCTGCTCCGGATCGAGGGTGTGGCTGACCTCCCGGTACCGGTTTCGCGCCGCCACGGGCCTCAGCTGCGGTCGGCTCTCGGCCTCTGAGCGGCCGTGTCAGCCAATCTGACCGGGGCCTTGCAGAGCGAGGCCGACCCGCCTCCGTCGACGGGCCTACTCGAGTTCGAGGAGCAGACGGAGGTCGGTGAGCTCTACCTGAAGGCCCTGGTGCGCCGCCAGCGCCGGCTCAGCCTGGGCGTGGCGGCGGTTTTCGCCACCTTCCTGCTCGTCCAACCGCTCCTCGCCTGGTGGTGGCCGGGTTGGAGTCGACTCCGGCTGGTAGGGATCCCGGTCGACTGGCTCGTGCTCGGACTGGGCTCCTACCCGCTGCTGATCTGGCTGGGGTCGATCTACGTTCGGCGCGCCGAGGAGGTGGACGACGAGTTCACCGACCTCCTGCGCTGAACGAGCCCCGATGACCAGCTCCACGGCAGCGATATTCGGCCTGGTGCTGATGGCCGTGGTCAGCCTCGGCGCCGGGCTGTTCGCGCGCCGCTGGGCCCGGACCACTTCCGACTTCATGGTGGCGGCGAGGGCGGTCCGGCCCCGGGTGAACGCGGCCGCCATCAGTGGGGAGTACCTCAGCGCCGCCTCGTTCCTGGGCATCGCCGGGCTCGTCATGCAGTTCGGATACGACGTGCTCTGGTATCCGGTCTGCTACGCCGGCGGCTATCTGCTCCTGCTGCTCTTCATCGCGGGCCCACTTCGCCGGTTCGGGGCCTACACCATCCCTGACTTCGCCGAAGGCAGGTTCGACAGCCCGCGCTTCCGGCGCCTGGCGGTGACCCTGGTGCTGATCATCGGATTCTTCTACGCCCTGCCTCAGATGAAGGCGGCCGGGCTGACTGTCCAGACTGCCTCGGGGCTGCCCTATGGAGCCGGCATCGGCATCGTCGCCGTGGTGGTGGTGGCCGGAGTGGTCGGCGGGGGCATGCGGGGAATCACCTTCGTCCAGAGCCTGCAATTCGCGGTCAAGCTCTTCGCTATCTCGGTTCCGGCATTCCTGCTCCTGATCCACTTCTCAGGCACCGGGGTGCCCTTCGCCAGAGGGCAGGGCGGGCTACAGCGGCTCACCTCGACCACCCGTTTTCAGGTCACCTCGGGCGAGCTCTGGCAGGTACCAGGCTCGATCAAAGTGCGGGTGGCCCACCCGGTCACCGTCGGCTGGCAGCGGCAGGCGCCTACCGCGGGCTCGGGAGCGCCGGCCGCGGGCTTCGAAGGTGGGACGGGGCCGGTCGCCAGCGTGAACCACAGCCGAGACCATCGGTTGCGCCTCGAAGGTGTCGGCCAGTTGCCGCGAGGAACGGTGACCTGGCGGGGAGTCGACCTGGTCACCGTAGCCCGAGGCCAGCCCGCCCCCTTCGGCAGTGAGACGCCAGCCAGCACCACGGCTGCCTGGATGCAGCCCTTCGGACCGCTGGCGGGAGGGACAGGACATCCCCTGCTCTTCACCTATTCGCTGATCTTGGCCATCCTGCTCGGCACGATCGGGCTGCCCCACATCCTGGTCCGCTTTTACACCAATCCAGACGCCCGGGCCTCGCGCCGCACCGCGCTGCTGGTGCTGGTGATGCTGGGCGCCTTCTACGTCTGGCCACCCGTCTTCGGAGCCCTAGGACGGTCCTACGATCCCAGTCTGTACGGCAACAACCTGACCGACGCGGTCGTCCTCATCCTGCCCTCCCAGCTGGGAGCGGGTTGGCTCGGCCAGACGCTCTCGGCGATCGTCGCGGCGGGAGCTTTCGCCGCCTTCACGTCCACTTTGAGTGGCCTGCTGGTTTCTCTGGGAGGGGCCTTCGGTCACGATGTCTACGGCCGCTGGCTGAGACCGAGCGCTGGCCCTGCGGCCCGCCGTCGAGCTTTCCAGCTGGGAGCGCTGGGCTCCGGCGTGGCGGCCGGGGCGCTGGGCCTGCTGGTGGGCCAGTTCGACATCAGCGTCCTGGTGGGCTGGGCATTCGCCATCGCGGCCAGCTCCTTCTTCCCGCTGCTGGTGCTGGGGATCTGGTGGCGCCGCCTGACCACCCTGGGCGCCGCCGTCGGGGTGGCGCTGGGCGGTGGCATCGCCACCTGTTCGATCATCACCACGATGATCGCGACGGTTTCCTCCCCGCTGGCCGCCTTTCTGGGAGAGCACTCCAACCTGGCCGTGGTGCTCTCCCAGCCGGCGATCGTGACCGTGCCAATCGCCTTCGCCTGCATGGTGGGGATCTCGCTGCTTCGGCCCTCGCCCCCCGGAGGCGTGTCTGCCAAGATGGTCCAGCTTCACGCCCCCGACCGGCTCGGGCTGCGCCGAGAGTACATCCCAGATTGAGCGGCGCTCACGGAAGGTGCGGCCGGGCTCCGGGAACTGGCCGGCTCGGTCCGGCAGCGCCGCATCCGGGCCGGCTCAGCCGGCTACCTCGATCTGACCCCGGTAGCGCCGGAGCAAGAAGGGCTCGATGAGCTCTTCGATCACCTGGCGATGGGCCGGGTGATCGGCGTAGACCAGGTAGTCGGCCTGGCTGGCGAAGTCGGCCACCAGTGCCAGATCACAGTCCTCGGCGATCACTCCCAAGTCGGTCCCGACGCTGAAAGCCCGGATCGCGTCGATCTGGGCTGGCAGTGACTCCAATCCCTGCGCCGCCGCACGCGCGGCGCCCGGCGGACTATCGCTCCGAAGCTTGATGAGCGCGATGTGCCTGACCATGACCTCCCCTTCTTTCTCCCGCTGTCTCGCGCGATCATGTTGCCATGGAGCAGTCGCCCCCTCTTCTGGTGAGCGTCGCCTGGCTCGATGAACACCGGAGCGACCCGGATGTGGCCATCCTTGACGTCCGCTGGGCCCTTCCCGACGGCGCCGACCGGGAGAGCTACCTCGCCGGTCACATCCCGGGGGCCCGGTTCGTCGATCTCGATCAGGAGCTTGCGGGCCCGCCCGGGCCGGCGGGCCGACATCCGCTGCCTGAGGTCGCCCGCTTCAGCCAGGCGATGCAGGCAGCTGGGGTGTCCCGGGGCGGCCGGGTTGTCGCTTATGACGGGGGAAGCGGAGCAGCGGCGAGGGCCTGGTGGCTGCTCCGGGCGGCTGGGCACTCGCGCGCCATGGTCCTCGACGGGGGACTGCCCAGCTGGCTCGCCGCGGGCCATGCCCTATCGGCAGGGGGCGACCCGGCAGAACCCGGCGATTTCGTGGCCGACTCCTTCCAGGGCTGGATCTCAGCCGAGGAGACGGCCCGGCTGCTGGAATCGGGGGAGGTGGTCCTTGACGCCCGGAGCCGCGCTCGTTTCTTGGGCCAGCCGTCGGCGCTAGACCCACGCCCGGGGCACATCCCCGGGGCGCTCAGCTTCCCCTGGACCGACGCCTACCGAGATGGCCGGGTGATCGCGCCCGCCGAACTCGGTCAGCGGAGCGCTGAGCTGAGCGGAGGGGTGGTCCCGGCGGCCGCCTACTGCGGTTCGGGGGTGACCGCCTGTAGCCTGATCCTGGCTTTGGAGGCCGCCGGAATTGCGGGCGTTCGCCTCTACCCTGGGTCCTGGAGCGAGTGGGCCCAAGACCCGGGGCGCCCAGCCGCGATCGGAGAAGAGTAGGCGCCTACTCTCGGCGGGAGACCTTGTAGGCGGACGCCTGCTGCAGGGGGCGGACGACGATCTGGTCGACGTTGACGTGAGCCGGCCGGGTCACCGCGAACGCCACCACGTCGGCGATGTCGGCGCCGGTCAGAGGAGTCACCCCCCGATAGACGGACTGGGCTCGCTCGTGGTCCCCCCCGTATCGATTGAGCGAGAACTCGGTCTCGACCATCCCTGGTGAGACCTCAGTCACCCGGATCGAGCGCCCGCTGAGCTCCAGCCGCAGGGTCTGGCTGATCGCGTGCACGGCGTGTTTTGCGCCCGTGTACCCGGCGCCCCCTTCATAGACCTCGAGGCCGGCGGTGGACGAGATGTTGACGATGTGTCCCCGGCCCGACCGCTCCAACTCGGGGAGCAGGCCCCGGGTGACCTGCATCAGCCCCAGCACATTGACCTCCCACATCCAGCGCCATTGGGCGCTGTCAGAGTCGGCGATCCGGTCGGCGCCCCGGGCCCCACCCGCGTTGTTGACCAATAGCTGGGCGCCTTCGGCCAGCCTGCAGAAGGAGGAAACGCTGGCCTCGTCGCTGACATCCAAGACCGCGCCCACTGCCTCCAGTTCAGCTGCCAGTTTGCGGATCGGCTCCTCCCGGCGAGCCCCCAGCAGGAGCCGGTACCCCTCCCGGGCCAGGCGGCGAGCTATCGCCTCACCGATACCGGCGCTGGCGCCGGTGACAACCGCCAGGGGCGGGGATCCGCCCGCCCGCCGGCCGGGCTTGGATTCATCGGCCATCAGTCACCTCCGCGCGGGTCACGGACTTCATTCCCCTCCAGCCTAGGCGCTCCCACCTCCTCGAGCTGACGGTCGAGCCCGGGGGCATCGGTTACCGGAAGCTGGCAGCTGAAGTCCCGGCAGACGTAGGCGGTCGGGATCTGGTTGAGGATCGGCCTGCCCAGCACCAGAGCCGGCCCCGTGGTCGCCTCGGTGCGGCCCGGCGCGACCCGGCCCACGCCCACGACCAGTCGCGGCAGCAGGCGGGTCCGGACCCGCTGCAGCAGCGGCCAGTGGGAGCGCTCGCCTGGCGGCACTAGAAGGGCCAGCTCGATCGAGCCCGACTCCAGGAGCTCCAGCGACGAGAGCAGGGCGCCGAACGAGGATGGATACCGCTCGGCGGTCCCGACCAACGACTCCAGAACCGCCGAGGCGCGCTCCCGCCAGGACGGCTCGCCGGTAAGGGCGTGCAGGCGGAGGCAGAGCTCAACCATCAACGACGTGCCTGAGGGCTGGGCCCCGTCCTCTAGGCTTCGCGAGCGCACCGTGAGGTTGGGGTCGTGGCCCAGCGGCGTGTCAAACCAGCCGACCCCCTCCTCGTCCCGATACTCCGCCTCGACCCGCTCCGCGGCGCTCAGAGCGAGCTCAAACCAGCGGCTGTTCCCGGTTCCCTCGTGCAGCGCCAAGCAGGCCAGGCCGAAGGCGGCCAGGTCATCCAGGGTGGCATTGAACCGGGCTCTGCTTCCGTCGAATAGGTGGTGGATCCGACCGTCGAGGCTGGCCAGGTTGAGGATCGCGTCCGCGCACCGAAGTGCCGCCTCCAGGTAGCTCACCTGGTCCGCCGCGACGGCCAGCTCGGTGAGCGCGATGATGGCGAGCCCGTTCCAGCCGACGATCAGCTTCTCGTCCCGGCCGGGACCGGGGCGCAGCGCTCGGCGGTTGGCCAGGTCGCGGGCCATCTCCCGCCGGACGGACTGCAACTCGGTCTCGCCGAGTCCCAGCTCGTCGGCGAGCCGAGCCGGCTCGACGCCCCCGCGCAGGACCAGCCCTCCTTGCTCGGTCCGGGCCGGCCCCGGGCCGCCGAAGAGGTGCTCGGCCAGTTCGCCGCGGTCGGGGCCTAGCGCCTCTCTGAGCTGCAGCGGGGTCCAGCCGTAGAACGCGCCCTCGCCATCGACCGTGTCCGCGTCCAGGCTGGCCGCGAACCCACCGCTGGCGAGCCCCAGGTCGGCGATCAGGAAGTCTGCCGTGCTGCGGGCCATGGCAAGGTCTCGGGGAAGTCCCTGGGCCTGCCAGGCATGGAGGAAGAGGCGAATCAACTGGGCATTGTCATAGAGCATCTTCTCGAAGTGGGGGACGGCCCAGCGCTGGTCGACGCTGTAGCGGTGAAACCCCTGGCCGACCTGGTCGCGGATCCCCCCCTGGGCCATCCCGTCGAGCGCGCGGCGGACCACCTGCCCCGCCTCCCGACGCTGGCTGCCGATCTCATCCTGGAGGAGGAACTCGAGGGCGGCGCACTGGGGAAACTTGGGAGCCCTGCCAAATCCGCCGAACTCCCGGTCGGCGCTCTGGACCAGGCTGGACTGGGCCTTGGCCAGCGCCTGCCCGATTCCCCCAGTTGGCGAGGCGGCCGCCATCAGGGGGGCGGGGACGAGCGCTTGGCTGAGGCCCTCGGCATTAGCGACCACCTCGGAGCGCCGCTCGCGATATGCCAACGCCAGGGACTCCATCACCCGGCGGAACCCCGGGAGGCCCGGACGGTCGGTGGGAGGGAAGTAGGTCCCGGCGTAGAAGGGCCTGCCATCGGGGAGAAGGAACACCGTCATCGGCCAGCCGCCGCCCCCGGTCTGGGCCTGGAGCGCGCTCATGTAGACCGAGTCCACGTCGGGACGCTCCTCGCGGTCCACCTTGATGTTCACGAAGAGCCGGTTCTGGATCTCGGCGAGAGCGGGGTTCTCAAAGCTCTCATGAGCCATCACATGGCACCAGTGGCAGGCCGAATACCCCACGCTGAGCAGGATGGGTCGGTCCTGCTCCTTGGCCCTCTGGAAGGCCTCCGCTCCCCAGGGATACCAGTCCACCGGATTGTCCTTGTGCTGGCGAAGGTAGGGGCTGGTCTCCGCGGCCAAACGGTTCACCCCGGGGAACGTACTCCGGGAGTGCGTCGGGGGGCTGCGACAATCGCCCGATGTCGCAAGCGCCGGCCGGGCTCCCGCCCCTTGGGCTCAGGATTGGCCTGAACACGGCGGCGGCGGCCATCAGGGGCCTGGGCGAGCTGCGCTATCGACTCTCCGACCCGGTCGCCAACGCCACCTTCGCACTGCAGCGAAACCGCCGTCGGGCGACGATCCAGAACTTCCGGGAGTTCTTCCCCGGACTCACCGCCAAAGAAGCCCGCCGACTGGCGGCTCGAAGCTACCGCGAGTACGGACGCACCTCGATCGACTTCCTTTACGTCCATCACCTGGCTCGGGGACGGGTCTTTGCTGAACTGAAGTCCCACGGGGTGGAGGCCAACCTCGTGGCGCACCAGCGGCAAGGGCGGCCGGGGATCTTGGTGATGATGCACCACGGCAGCTGGGACGTCCCGGCGGCGGTCGCAAGTGCCAAGGGGATTCAGCTGACCTCGGTGATGACCGATGAGGGCTCGGCGGTGATCTCCGAGCTGGTGATCTGGGCGCGACGGGAAATCGGCGTCACGGTGGTGCCGATGGCGCGTTCGGCAAGCGTACTGTTGCGCCGAATTCGGGCCGGCGGCTGGGTGGCGCTGCTCACCGACATCCCCGGCTCCTCTCCCGCCGTCGAAGTCGAGTTTCTCGGCCGCAAGACCCTGTTCTCGGCCGCGCCCGCACTGCTCGCAGCCCGAACGGGGGCGCCCCTGGTACCAGCCACCTGCGTGCGCCGGCCCCAGGGCGGCTACCTAATCGAGGTCCATGAGCCGGTCGCGGTGGAGCCGGATTGCGCGCCCGCCGAGGCCCTGGGTCGGGTGATCCCCGTGTTCGAGGCGGCGGTCCGGCGCTGGCCGGAACAGTGGTTCCCCTTTCGAGAGGACCTGGCGCTTGACCTCTCCAGCTCCTGAGCCGGGAGCGGCCGCTGGGCTGCGGGTGGCCTGGTTCGGGCACGCGGTCGGAGCTCGGGCGGATGGCCTGACCACCTACTCGACGGAGGTCGTCGGGGGGCTCCGCCAACGGGGTGCGGAGGTTTGGTTCCACCACGCGACTGCCGATCGGGCACTGCTACTGGACGACCTCCCCAACCAGCTCGCCTGGCAGACCTGGCGCTTCAAGACAGTAACCGTGCCCCGGCGGGGGTTCCGGCCGGGCCTATCTCGCTGGCTGGCCGACACTCGTCCCGACGTCGTCCACACTTCGCTCAGCTTCACCATGGCCGACGGCTGGCTGGGAAGCCAGGCTCGCAGGGCCGGAGCGGCGACGGTGGCCACCTTTCATCTGCCGTTCGGCCGCCGCGGCAGCGCAAGGGAGGTGGTGATGCGCCAGCTGCACCGTTTCTGGGCGCCGCGACTGCGCCCCTACCAGCGGGTGATCGTGTTCTCGGAGGATCACCGGAATCGGCTCTCCGAGGCGGGCGTGCCTCGATCGACGATCGAGGTGCTCCCCAATGCGGTCGACACCGCACGCTTCCGACCGGGGGTCTCAGAGTTGCGGCACCGCCGTCTCCTGGGCTCCGGAATGGTGCTCGGATACGCCGGTCGCCTTGACCCCGAGAAGGGGGTCCGCGAGCTGCTGGAGGGATTCCGCGCGGCGGATCTGGGACCGGAGGCACGGCTGCTGATCGCGGGCCGCGGAGCTCTTGAGCGCCAAGTCAGGGAGGCTCAGCGCGACGTCCGGGTGATCTACCTGGGCCAGCTCAGCTCCGTGAGCGAGCGCTGCGAGTTCTGGCGCGCGGTCGACCTCTTCTGCCTCCCCTCGAGTGCAGAAGGCCTCTCAATCGCGCTTCTCGAAGCGATGGCCAGCGGCTGCGCGGTGGCGGCCACCCCCGCTGGGGGTTCCTTGGCTCTGCCCGAAGTCGCGACCGAGCTGGACCCAGTGGCGCTGAGCCACTCCATCGCCAACCTGCTGAACAACCTGCACCATCGACCCGGAGAGCGGGAACGCCAAGGCCGGGTAGCACGTGAGGAGGCGGTCCGTCATCATGGGCTGGCGGCCATGCTGGACCGGTTGCTGGCTATCTACCAGGACTGTCAGAACCTGCCGCCGAGTGGCCGACCGCCGGTGGACAGGCGCGACGACGTTGGATCGCCGTTGGAGCCGCGGGTCCCAGAGCCCCGCGGCCGGGGGCTCCCAGGTGGAGGAGGCGTTGGTGGGTGAGTCGGTCGACGGGCGCGGCTGCCTGGCCGCGCCCGTTCCTGCCCGGCTATCCCTGAGCGTCTTCCCCGCGCAGGCCCCTCTCCAGCTGGCCCTGGAACGGGAGCGGCGGTAGTGCCCGATCTGCCCCCGACCGCATTGGTGGTGGACAGCGGCGCCTGCCTTCCCCCGGCCCTCGGGGAATCTCCGTGGATCAGCGTGGTGCCAATGTCGATCGAGATCGATGGGCAGGTGCTTCGGGATGGAATCGACATCGCCAGCCACGAGCTCTACCGCCGCCTGGCCGGGCCGGGGCCGCTCCCGACCAGCAGCTCGCCATCTCCGGGAGATTACCTCAAGGTCTTCCATAAGGTTCCGGCCGACGAGATCATCTGCCTGACCATTCCCGAGCGGTATTCGATGATGGGCCGCTCCGCCCGGGTGGCCGCCGAGATGCTTCGCACCGAGGCGCCCGACAAGCACGTCACGATCCTGGACACGGGCACGGCGGCCGGCGGGTACACCCTGGTCGCCGAGGCGGCCGCCCGGGCCTGCGCGGCCGGATTGGACCACGAGCGGGTCGCCGCCCACGTCCTGGAGGTAGCCGCCAGCGCCCGCGTTATCGCCGCCCTCGAGACCATGCGTTTCCTGGTCCGGAGCGGCCGGGTGCCAGCCCTGGCGGGTATGAGTGGGGATCTCCTCCACGTCCGCCCCCTCTTCGCCTTCTCGGGAGGCGACGTGCGCCGGCTGGGACTGGTACGGGGTACTCGGCGAGCCCTTCGGGCGGTGGCTGAGCATCTTCGAGCGCAGACCCCGCCCGGGACCAAGGTGCGGCTGGCGGTCTTCTGCGGAGATTCCCCCGAGACGGTGCCCGAGTTGACGGGACACCTGCAGGAGCTCTTTGACCAACTGCCGGTGGAGCGGCTTAACCTGACGCCCGTCATCGCCCTCCACACCGGCCCCGGACTGATCGGAGCTGCCACTATCGCCGACGTTCCCCTCAACACCTGATGGCGGCGGCTGGGCTCGCCCCAGGAGCGCAACCGCTCGGAGTCGCCCTTCTCTGGGCGGGCGCCTACCTGGTGGGAGGGATTCCCATCGGCTGGATGGTGGGCAGGCTGGCTGGGGTTGACCTTCGCCGAGAGGGGACCGGCAAGATCGGGACCAGCAACCTGTTCCACACCGTGGGGCTGCTTCCGGCGGCCGTGGTCGGGCCGCTCCAGTTCTGCCAGGGGCTGCTGCCGGTCCTGGTCGCCGAGCTGTTGAGAGCTCCCGACTGGGCGGCGGCCGCCGCTGGACTTTGCGCCGTGATCGGCAACGGCTGGCCGATCTACATGCAGTACAACGGCGGCCGGGGTGTGGCGAGCGCCACCGGGGCGATCGCGCTCTGGTCCTGGACCGGGTTCGCCTTCGTGCTGGTCCTGGTGCTCGTCGGAGGTGGGCTTCGCCGGAGCGCTCCGGCGGTGCTGCTGGCCTACGCCGGCCTGCCGCTGGTGCTCTGGCTGAGCCGGTCCTCGCCGGCGTTTGCGATCACCGCGGTGGGGATCGTGATCTGCCTGGTTCTGCGCCGATTCGAAGGCTACCGAATCGGCCGAGCCGAGCCCGGAGCTGCCCCCGACAGCTGGGTCAGCCGGCTCGTCTTCGACCGAGTTCCCAGCAGGTCGGAGCCTGCTCCTCAGCCGATAGACTCGGTCCCATGACCGAGGGCTCGGTCCGCCTCGAGCGTGACTCCATGGGCGAGATGGAAGTCCCCGCCGACGCCTACTACGGCGCCAGCACGCAGCGAGCCATCGGCAACTTTCCGATCAGCCGGCTCCGCTTGCCCGGCCGACTGATCACCGCTCTAGGTGACATCAAGCGCGAGGCGGCCCTGGTCAATGCTGAGTTGGGCCTGCTACCCCAAGACCTGGCCCGGGCCATCGCGGCCGCCGCCGACGAAGTCAGCCAGCGCCGTTTCGACAGCCAGTTCGTGGTCGACATCTTCCAGACCGGGAGCGGGACCTCGTCCAACATGAACGCCAACGAAGTCATCGCCAACCGGGCCCTCGAGCTGCTCGGAGGTGCGCGGGGCGAGCGGGACCGGGTCCACCCCAACGACCACGTAAACCTCGGTCAATCCAGCAATGACGTCTTCCCCTCCGCGATCCACCTGGCCGCCCTGGCGGCTTTGCGCGACGAGCTGGTTCCGGGACTCGAGGAGCTGGCAGTCAGCCTGGGTCGGCAGCGGGACCGGCTGTGGGGGGTCATCAAGACGGGTCGAACCCACCTCCAGGACGCCACCCCCATCCGTTTGGGGCAGGAGTTTGAAGGCTATCGGAGCCAGGTCGACCGGGCCCTCGGGCGGCTCGACGGAGCCCGCCTTCAACTCGCCGAGCTTGCCCTGGGGGGAACCGCGGTAGGCACCGGGATCGGAACCCACCCCGAGTTTGCCGCCCGAGTGATCGCCCGCCTCGCGCCCCGGTACGACCCCGGGCTCCGCGAGACGAGCGATCACTTTCAGGCCCAGAGCTCCCTGGACGCAGTGGTCTTCACGTCGGGGACGGTCCGGGGAGCGGCCCTCGCCCTGCACAAGATCGCCGCTGATCTGCGCCTGCTCAGCTTTGGCCCGCGGGCCGGTGTGGCTGAGCTGAGCCTCCCGGAGGTTCAGCCGGGCTCGTCGATCATGCCGGGAAAGGTCAACCCGGTGATCTGCGAGTCGGCCCTGATGGTGGTGGCCCAAGTGCTCGGCGACGACGCCACAGTGGCCTTCTGCGGCGCGGACGGCTCCCTGCTCGAGCTCAACGTCATGCTCCCGGTGGCCGCTCACAACCTGCTCGAGGAGATCGAACTGCTGGGTCGGGCCAGCTCCAACCTGGCCCGAAGGGCGGTCAACGGCCTCTTGGCAACCGAAAGAGGGCCGCGACTCCTGGAAGAGGGACTCGCCATCTGCACGGCGTTGGTTCCTGCGATCGGGTACGACGCTGCCGCTGCGATCGCCCACGAGGCGCACCGGAGCGGTCGGACCGTGCGTCAAGTGGCCTTGGAGCGCTCCTCGATTCCGGCTCTCGAGCTGGACCGGCTACTCGATCCGGAGCGGATGGTGCAGCCCACTCTGGAAGTCGCGGGAAGCGGCTGATCGCGCTAGCTGGGTTTGAAGAGGGTGGTCACGTACCACTTCCCGTCGACCTTGATGCAGCTCATCTGACGGGGAAGCCCGAGCGGCTCGCGGTCCACCGACTCGCAGCTAAATATCCGACTTCCCGGCAACGGCGAACAGACCTCGACGGAGAGAGCCACGGTCGCCCTGGTGGCGGACTGGGAAAGCCCGGAGGCCACCGGGCCCGAGATGTAGGCGCGCTGGGTCGCGAACGCCTGCAGCACCGATTCCGCCCCAGCCCGTTCCGAAGGGGCCAGGTAGCTCTCCACCTGTCTCAGGTTGTGGCGCTCGATACCGGCGAGGTAGCCGGCCACCGCCGCCTGGGAGCTTTGATGCGACGGTGGCGGCAGCGGATGCGTGCTCAGAACCCGGAGGAATATGAGCAGAGCCAGCCCGCCGCCCACCAGAAGCAAAAAGCGAAAGTGACCTCGGCGGGGCTCCTGGCGGAGGACCGGCATCCCTACTCGGGGCGGCGCACCCGGCTCGGCGTCGCCTTCCGGTCCGGTCACGGAGCCTGGTCCTGCGGGCCTCGAGCGCTGGAGCTGTACCTCCGGCCCAGGGTCGAGCGGGTGGAGTTATGAGAGCGGCTGCTCACGCGCAATGGAAACCAAATCCCGGGTTCCGGCGTTTCATTGGGTGGGCACGGCGCGAGCACGGTGCCTCCCCACCTGGCCGGGCTTCCACCCTCAGCGGTAAGTCCTGAGCCCCGCGCCGTGCCCAAACGTCGACTATGGCTGAAATCAAGACGCGGCGGGAATACGGCCGCCCCCGGTTGACGGGCCCGGGCGCGCGGCGGCAGCGCCAGGCCACCGGCCCCGGCTGGCGCCGGTTCGGCGCCGCCTTGGCCCTCGCCGCAGTCTGCGCAGTGGTGATTCTGGCGGTCCCGTTCACCGCCCTGGCGCGTGCCTACGGGGCGCTGCCCCAGGCCGCCAACCTGGGCGGCGACACCCTGGTCTATGGCCAGGGGGGAGTCGAGATCGCTGATCTTCATCCTCCCGGCAGCAGTCGTATTCCCGTCCCGCTCCAGGCGATCGCCCCCGTGATGCGCCAGGCGGTGGTTGCGATCGAGGACCATAGCTTCTGGACCTCGCCCAGCTTCGATCTGGCCCGGATCGCCAAGGCTGCCCTCTACGACGTCGTTCACCACAGCACGGCCCAGGGGGCGAGCACGATCCCCGAACAGTTGGGCAAGATCCTCTACCTCCAGGACAACAAATCGCTCACCTACAAGGTCAAGGAGATTCTCTACGGCGAGGAACTGACTGCCAAGCTCTCCCGCTCCGCAATCTTGGACCAGTATCTGAACGACGTCTACTTCGGGCAGGGCGCGACCGGGATCGAGGCGGCAGCACTCACCTATTTCGGAGTCCACGCCTCCCAGCTCAATGCCAATCAGGCATCGCTACTGGCCGGACTGCTGCCCGAGCCCAGCTACCTCGATCCCTTCCTCAACATGGGCGCCGCTCGCCAGCGCCAGCAGCTGGTGGTCGCCGCCATGCAGCAGCAGGGCGAGCTGAGCGCGCGTGCGGCCCGAGAGATTGTGGCCAAGCCGCCCCCGCTGACGGCGGTTGGGGGCAGTTCTCTCAACCTCGCCCCGTACTTCATCGACGAAGTTCAATCCTGGCTCCAGAGCCGCATTGGAGCGGGCTACCCGAACCTCGGCCTTCGAGTCCAGACCAGCCTCAACCCGACTCTCAACCAGCTGGCTCAGCAGCTGGTGACTCAGACCGTGGCGGCGGGCGCCGCGATGCACATGACCGACGGCGCCTTGATCGCCGAGGACCCCCGGACCGGTGACGTCCTGGCCTGGGTCGGCGGGGCGGGACCCAACGCCCCGGGGGGCCAGATCGACATGGCCACCCGTCCCCGGCAGCCGGGGTCCGAGTTCAAGCTCTTCAACTACTCGACGGCCCTTGGCCAGCGGGACATCACGATGACCACGCCGGTCCTGGATGGGCCTCTGACCCTGCCCAGCGGAGGTCCCGGGGGCGGCCCGTACACGGTCGCCGATTACGAGGGCCGCTACGCCGGAGTGGTCCAAGCGCAGGTCGCACTTGGCAACTCCCTCAACGTGCCCGCGGTGCGAGTCGAACTCAAGACGGGGATTCCGAACATCCTCGCCACCGCCCGGAATTTGGGGGTCACAACCCTCACCCAATCCGACTCCTCGTACGGCCCCAGTCTGACCTTGGGGGCATATCCGGTCCCCTTGTCAGAGATGACCCAGGCGGGTGCTGCGTTCGCGACCCAGGGAGTCCTCCATCCCACCACCCTGGTGGTTCAGGTGACTAATTCGCAGGGCAAGGTGATATATCGAGCCGACTCCGCCGGCCGTCGGGTGCTCTCAATCCAGGTCGCCTACATCATGAACACGATCCTCTCGCGCGACAGCAACCGCCTGCTCGCCTTCGGAGCCGGATCCCCTCTCCATGTCGCCGGCCATACGGTCGCCATCAAGACCGGCACCTCGACCAACTTCCGAGACAACACCGCCGTTGGCTGGACGCCGACGCTCACCGTCGGGGACTGGGTCGGCAACGCGAACGACGCCCCCATGTACGGGGGCGGCCTGAACGGGATCAGCGGCTGTGCCACCCTTTGGCACCAATTCATGGTCGCGGCCCTGGCAGGAGTGGCCAACAGCTGGTATCCGGTGCCGAGTGGTCTGACCACCAACGTGATCGGCGGCGAGACTGACTACTACCTCTCGGGAAGTAGCCCCACCACCAGCATCCTGGGCGGGGGGACGGTCACCCCATCCCCGAGCGCGACCCCCAACCCCTCCCCGTCGGTGAGCCCTTCTCCGAGCCCGACCGGCAGCCCCTCGCCCAGTCCGACCCCGAGCTAGCGACCCGGCCTTCCCTCAGGCTGATCCCGCGGCAGCCTCGGCTCGGGCCAGCACCAGTTCTCGGTTGGGCTTGACCTGGCGCATCGGTCCCTGGCTCGCCAGTGCATCACCGACCACGGCCATCAGGTTGTCCGCTCGGAATGGCTTGGGCAGGTATGCGAATCCACCGGCCTGCATGCTCACTCGGAGATCAAGGCGGGGTTGCCGGGCGCTGGTGAAGATGATCGGTGTCCAACTCCACTGACTTCTCGCCAGCAGCCGGCGACAGAGCTCGAACGCGCTCATCTCGACCAGGTTGAGGTCGAGGATGGCGCAGGCGTAGCGGCCTTGGCGGGCCTGCGCCAGTGCCGCTCGAGACGAATCCGCCTCGATCACCTCGAAGCTCAACCGTCGCAGGATCGAGGCGGTGGCGGTGCGACTGACCTCGTCCCGGTCTGCCACTAGGATCGCGCGCTCCGAAAGCTGCTTCGAAGACGCCCCCTGGGAGGCTTCCGGCGTTGACATCTCGGCCAGTCTAGGTGGCCCTCCGCCGAACTTGGCTGACCTTCCTGCACCGGTCCGGCAATGACCTGTAACGCTTGGGGAACCGCAGGCGACAAGGCTGTCGCGAGCCCCGGCCCCGTTGGTCGGCACCAAGGGACAGCAGTGGGATATGGCCCGCACGGGCGACCCGGGGCTCGGATCCATCGCCGGTCCGGCCGCGCTGCTGGCGCTGGCTCTTCTGACGATGGCGACGCACCTCGGACAACGGAGACCGGCCGATCTGGCCGCCCACGCCGTTCAGGCGAGGGGGTCGGGCTACCTCATCTTCCCGGCACCCTGGGTGACCCGCCCCGGCGAGCTGGCGGCGGCGGCGGCGGCAGCGGTCCTTCTCTGCCTGAGTGCTGCCATCCGGCTCCGGGGCCGGTCAATGCTCGGCTCGGGATTGCTGGGGCGAGCGCGCCGGGCCGGCGCCGCTGACCTCCGCGCCCTGCGCCGAAGCGGGGTTGGGGCTCGCAGTACCGAGCCTCGAGTCAGGCTCGGGGACCACCGCCGACGACCCCTCTGGCTGCCTGGCGAGGAGCACCTGTTGGCGCTCGGTCCGACCGGGTCGGGCAAGACGTCAGCTCTGGCCATCCCGGCTCTGTTGGAGTGGCCGGGACCGGTCGTGGTCACAGATCCCAAGGGGGAGTTGGTCAGAGCCACCTTGACCCACCGGCTGACCCTGGGGGCCGCCGCCGTGTTCGCCCCCCTGATGGAGCCCACGGAGCACTGGAATCCGGTCGAGTCAATCCAGAGCTCGGAGGACGCCCTGCGGGTAGCCACCTTCCTGATGGGACGACCCCCCGAGCGGGAACCCTTCTGGCATGACCTCGCCCGGCAGCTGCTGCACGGGCTTCTGGTCGAGGCGGCCCACAACGCTGAGGCGCCGGCTGCGGTGCTCGAGCTGTTGCAGCTGGTTCCCGCCGAGGAACTCGCCGTGGCGATCCGGCACCCGGTGGCGCAGCGCCTGGTGCAGGGCGCCCTGAGTGGCGGCGACCGAACCTCGATGGGCGTGGTCGCCACGCTGGTGGCTCAGCTGGGTGCATACGGCACGGACCAGGTGGCAGCCGCCACCTCCAGCAGCGACTTCGATCCCGCCGAGATCGCGACCGGAGAGCTTCGAACCCTTTACTGCGTGGTCGCGCCTCACGATGCCCCGGTCCTGCGCGGGCTGATCTCGGCTCTGATCTCCTGCTGTTGGCGAAGCCTCTTTTCACGCCCGCCGGCGATTCCCGCGCTCTTCGTGCTCGATGAGTTCGCCCAGCTCACCAACCTCCCCGAGCTGCCGGCCCTGGTCCAGCTCGGTCGCTCCCAGGGGGTACGTCTGGTACTCATGGCCCAGGACCTGGGTTCGATCTCGGCCACCTATGGGGTCGACACGGCCGGAGCGCTCTGGTCCAACTGCAGGACCAAGCTCCTACTTCCGGGAATCTCCGAGATCGACCTGCTCGAGCGGGTCAGCAAGTTGGCGGGAACCTCCACCCTGCACCGGCGCACCGACGCCTGGAGCCGTGAGGCGGTGTCCTCCCAACCCCTGCTCCATCCCGACGACGTGCGCCGGATCAAACCCCACCAGGCACTCGTCCTCCACGGCGGCGACCAGCCCGCGGTGATCGACCAGCACCGCTGGTTCGGGGATCGAATCCTGAGCAGGAGGGTCAGCTCGGGGGCCCCGGCCCGCCTCCCGGTACCGGCACCTGGCCGTCCCCTCCGCGATTGGATCGATCCTGACCACACTAGGCCCAGCGGACTCGACCCCCTTCGCTGGAGCCCAGCGGACATAGACCCCTGAGAGCCACCCAGGAGCTCACGAGCGAGGCGGGGGGAAGCATGGTGTTGCTGGCGACCTTCAGCACCGGCCTGGACAACGTAATCCACACGGTTACCGGGCTGGCCCTCGGAGCTGTCGCCGTGCTCTGCCTCAGCTTCGCGGCCATCCGCTACATGACCGCCCTGGACAACGCCCAACGTCGCGCCGCGGCGGTCCAGGGCCTGGTCACGGTCCTACTCGGCGTTCTACTGCTGGTCAATGAGGGGGCGGTGCTGAGCTTCGTAGAGGGGCTGTCGGGGAGCAACACCTCATGCTCCACCAGCAGCTGCTCCGGCTCCGTCCGCTGAGATCTGCCACCTGCCTTTCCGGTTGGCTCTCTGGCCGCGCTCGTCCGGGGGATCGTGATCCTGGCGGCGGCCGCCCTGGCTCTGGCGGCGGCGCCGAAGGTGGCCGCCGCCAGATCACTTGCCCTGGACGCTACTCCCAGCCCCCCTTCCAGCTCAGCGGGGGCGGCCGGGACCCCGAGCAGCTCGAGCCAGCAGTGCGGCGGGATCACTGATCCCCTCTGCTACATCGTCGACGCCTTCATCAGCGGGCCGGTCGCGATCATGGGCAGCCTGGACGGCAGTCCAGATCCCGCCCATATCAGCGCCCGCACCGGCGCCATCACCTCCGGGCCCTGGCAGTTGGTCACCACCCTCGTCGGAAGCAATCCGGCCGTCGACAACTACGGCGGAGAATGGGGGGAGCCGGCGCACCAGTGTGGGCGGGCCGGGTGCATCCCCTGGGTGGAGCGCCTTAACGGGATTCTGGTACCGCTATCCCTGAGCGTGCTGGTGCTGGCCTTCGCGATCCAGGCCTGCCTGTTCATGATTGGCCAGCAGCTCAATCTGCGGGCCGGGCTGGTGTCCTGCCTGATCGCGGCTGGGGTCCTGGGAGCGGGCCTTCCCCTCCACCTGGCCGGCCGCGTGATCGATGCCGGCACGTGGGCTTCGCAAGCCCTACTGCAGTCCGCACTCCAGCGCGGTCCAGCGGTCGGTAGCCAGCCGGTCGACCTGATGACGGTTCTGGCGATGACCGCCTACTGCCCCGAGGACAGCCCGATCATCCATCCCGGGATCCACCTGTCTGAGCCCGGCCCCTCCCCGGCTCAGCAGGTCCTCGTCCAGCCTTGGCTGGACCCCCACTTCACCCAGTCGCACTGCCTCGGATCGGAGTCGCCGGACTTCACCAAGGAGGTGCTCGATCGGAGCGAGAACTTCTTCGGCCCCCCGCTGCACGACGCGAACTGCGACCGGGGGGACTCGGCCCCCGCCCAGCCCCTCTGCAGCAACACCGACAACCAAGTCAACGACAACGCCGGCCAGGCGTGTCTGGAGGGGAGCGGGGGCTCAGGTATCGGGGCTCCGCAACTCAACCTGCTTCCCCTCCCGGGGGAGCCGCGGGCCGGCAACGGCCAGAGTCCGTCCGACTGCCGCTACGCCGACATCTATTGGGGAACCGTGCCCAGCTTCACCGACGTATGGAGAGGGGTCGGTCCGCACGGGCGGAATGGCTACGACGTGCCGGATGGGCTCCAGGGAATGCTCGCTTTCACGGTTCTGACCGGCTTGGCTCTCTGGCTGGCCCTTACCTACCTGGCCCGGTACCTGGCCCTGGCACTGCTGGCCGGCTGCGCCAGCCTGTCCTTCCTGCTGCTCGCCCTGCCCGGCGGTCGGCCGGCCTTCGGTCGCTACTGGCGGACGGTGGCCGAACTCTCGTCTGTCGTGGTGCTCCAGACCCTCGTCTTCCTGGTCTTCGTGGCGATCGTCGGCACCGTCTCCGGGCTTTCGCCCGCTCCCTCGGCAAGCGGCCTCGGGGGCTGTCCTCTGATTTCGCCCTCAGCCGCCCCCCACTGTGGAGCAGGATCTTCCGGGCTCCTGAGCCAGGTGGGCAGCGGCGTTCCCGGAAACCAGTTCGCCAAGTGCCTGCTGGCGATTGTGACGGTCTGGCTGATGCTCGAGGTCCCCAAGCGGATCAGCCGGGGCGAGCTGGCTACCAGTCGCGGCCTGCGCACCGTGGCGGCAGCTTCAGGCGGCGCCGTAATTGGCGGGGCCGCCGTGGCTCGGGGACAGGTCCAACCCCGGGTGGCCCGCTTCGGGTCACAAGTGGTTCCCGCCGGACGGAACTTGCTGGGACGGCCCGGTGCGCGTGACCATCTCGTGGCCGAGGGTCTGGAGCGGTCCGAGCCATCGGCATCGGCCAGCTGGCCCGAGGTTCCCGGGCGCGAGACACGCGAGCAGTTCATCGGTCGATCGCTGATAGCCGGCAAACTCTCCGCCCAGGAGCTGCACCGAGTTCTGGGACTCGATCCCGGCGAGCTGGCGGAACTGGGAGAGCGCGCCCGGCATGAGCCGGTGCTGGCCTCGGAACTGGGCCGGAGGTACGTCGCCGCCCGGGGCAGCCGGGTTCATGAGCTGGACGCCGCCTACCTCAATGCGCTCCGGCGCGGGCGGCTGCGCCCCTGGCCGCCGATCCCGCCCAAAAGGTGAGGACGTGACCTCGGCCGAAGTCCCTCAGCCGATCTCGTCGGTCCCCGTGCGCTGGGGCGGCTTCACCGCCCACCAGCTAGGGTGGCTCGCGGCGGGGGCCGCGATGCCCTACCTGCTCCTTCGGTTGCACCTTTCGCCGGCAGGCGCCTTCGGTCCGTCCGCGCCCTGGCTGGGGACTGCCGTCTGCTTCGCCTTCGGCCGCAGTGAGGGTCGTCGGTTGGACGCCTGGGTCGGTGACTGGGTCTGGTTCAAGCTCCAGCCCCACCGCCTGAGCCATCCAGACGCCCTCGCCTCGCTCCCTCCCGCTGCGGGCTACGTCCCCGTGGACAGGCCCCTCCGCGACGCAGGTCGGGGCACCACGGCGTCTCTCCCCTGGGAGTCGCCGTGACCCCTTTGCCGAGGCTGACCGAGCGCGGCTCAACCCTGCAACTGGTTGACGTCGGCTATCTGGAGAGTGAGGTCGCCCACCTGGCAGCCGGGGGTCAGCGCGCGGCTCTGGACATTTCGCCGATAAATCTCGCCCTCCGAGGGGAGGAGGAACAAGAGCAGGTGTGGCGCCGCTATCGACTGCTGTTGGCGTCGCTGTCCGGACCGATCTCGATCTACTCAACGTCCCGGCCCGACCCCGGAAGTGCTGGCTGGGCGCCTCCAGCCTGGGACCAAGGGGCGCTGCGCAGATTGGCGCAAGCGGACCACGAGTTCCAGCAGCAGCTGGTCCGAGGGCGCCTGGTGCAGCGCCAGAGGCACCTGATCGTCGTCTGGGGTGGGCCGGAGGGTCCCTCTCTGCCGGGGTTGGCGAGCACTCTCAGGCGATCCCGGATCGGGGGTTCAGTGGTGCCCCGCGGAGGCGCCCAAATCGGCCTCGATCAGCGCTGCGAGGTGATCGCGGCCGGCTTGGGCCAACTTGGGGTCAGGGCCCGGCGGATCTCGGACGGAGAGTGGCTCGGGTTGCTCCAAGAGCAGGGCGGCGGGAGGAGCAACCGGCACCCGACCAGCTTCGCCAGCTGGCTGGCACCGGAGGATGCCGAAGTGCAGCCCAGAGCCGTCCGGATGGGCGCGCGCTGGAGCCGAACCCTCTTCATCGGCGCTTACCCACGTCGGGTTGCGATCGGGTGGTTGGCCCCCCTGCTGCGGGGCCTGGAGTGTGAGATCCGGATCGCCCAGCACATACAACCTCTCCCCAAACTGGTGAGTCTCAACCGGCTGCGGCGCAAGATTCGGGGCTTCGAGACCAGCCTGGTGGTCGATCACCTTCGGGGCCGACGGCCAGACCGAGGTACCGAGGCCGCTCTCGGTGACGCGCTCTCGCTAGAAGATCAGGTTCTGGTCGAGCAGGAACGCCTCTTCCAGTTGGAGCTCCTGATCACCCTGGTCGCACCCGGCCTGACCGAGCTGGAGGAGGGCTGGCAGGAGCTTCTCACCACCGCCGCCGAACTCGGCTGCGGCGTGGTTCCCCTCACCCACCGCCACGTCGATGGCTGGCGGGCCACGACTCCGTGTGGAGTAAGTCCCTTCGGCTGGGGGCGAGAGATGACGGCCAGCGCCCTGGCCACCGGTTTCCAATTTCTCCGCAGCAACCTCTCGGCGGAGCAAGGGGTACTGCTGGGGCCTAGCGCGATCTCCCGAGAACTGGTCCTGGTCGACCCCTTCGACCGCTCCAATCCCAACTTCAACGTCGTCGTCCTAGGAACCTCAGGGGGCGGCAAGTCCTACACGGCCAAGCTCCTGGCCGCCCGCCTGGCAGTGGCGGGATGCCGGCTGCGCGTCATCGACCCGGCCGGTGAGTACCGCCGCCTGGTCCAACTCCTGGAGGGAGCCTGTCGGGAGATTGCCCCGGGCAGCAGCTCGGGGCTGAGCGCGCTCGGCCCCGACCAAGCGCTGGGACCGGGCGAGGACGCGATCGCCGTCCGCGCGGCCCGGGCCCTGGTCGTCCTGGAACAGCTGGCCGCCGGTCGCTCGGGGAAGTGGGACCTGTCCGAGGAGGATGGCCAATCCCTGGAGATAAGCCTGGTCGAACTTTTTTCGAGCCAGACTCACGCCGGTCTCGCGGAGCTGGTCCAGTCCCTGGAGCGAGCCGGGCGCATGGCCCTGGCCGGGCGGTTGGCGCGCTTCACCGGCGGGCTCCTGGGCGGGGTGTTCGACGGCCGCCCGGAGCCAGCCCTGGAGGGGGTGGCGACCGTCTTCTCGCTGGCCGGCTGGCAATGGGATCGGGAGCGGTTACTGGCGCCCGCCATGCAGATGATTCTGGTCCAGCTGGAATCCGAGACCGCGCGTGATCCGAACCAGCCCCGTCTGGTGGTGGTGGACGAGGCGGAGGTCCTCCTGGCCAAGCCGGGGAGCGCAGCTGCGCTCGAGTCGCTGAGCCGGCGGGTTCGCAAGCTGGGCACCGGGCTGATGGTGATCTCGCAGGTGGTCGAGGATTTCCTCGGCTCACCGGTCGGCAATGTGATCATCCGGAACTGCCACACCAAGCTCCTGCTCCGGCAGGAGGAGGTGGCAATTCCGGCCGTGCGCGACGCCTTCGGACTCTCGCCGGCCGAATGCGACCTGCTCCGCGATGCGGTTCCCGGCCAGGGAATCGTGATCGTTGGCCGCGAGCGTGCCGCGTTCCAGGGTGCGGCTCCCCCTGAACTCCACCGACTGCTCTGCACCGACGCGCGGCCGAGCGGTTGAGTCGGTCGCGGCCTTGAACCACTGGTGGCCCCGGGTCACCGCGATCGGCCTGGCTGGGTGCGCCATCCCGATGGTCTTGGTGCTTAGTCTGGTCGGGCTGATCTCGGCGGCGGCAGTGGCATCCGGTTGGGGTTCCAGCACCAGCCTGCTGCCAGAGCCGGGCGGCTTCGTTCTCCCCGTGGGCACCGACATCGCCGCCGGATCAACCGGGTTTCCGGTGTGGGCTGTCCCCTGCGGGCCGGAGCCCGGCGCGCTGGCCGTGGATCCGAGCGCCTGCACCGGATCCCCGACCCCATTCCCCTCCGACTACCAGGGATTCGCGACCGGGCAGTGCACCTGGTACGTTGCCACCCGGCGCCGTGTTGTTTGGCATACGTCATCTGGCGAACTGGGCGGTAACGCGGGGCAATGGTTGGGCCTAGCGGCGGCCGCAGGCTTCGCGGTCGGCCCCGACCCCCAGGTCGGCGCGATTGCGGTCTACACCGACTCGGGCGCCGGGCACGTCGCCCTGGTGGTGGGCGTCGATGCCTCGGGCAACTACACGGTTGCCGAGGCGAACTGGGTCTTCTTAGGCCCGCGCGCCCCCTACGTGGATCTGCGCGGCGTGGCCGCCGGGACGACCGGCAGCGGGTTCGAGAGATTGGCCGGATTCATCTACGGCCCTGGTCCGAGCGGGTGATTCGAAACGCCGCCTATCCTGGGCCGATGGCTTACTAGGGGGAGGATCCCGATGCCTGACCTGGGGTCCGCAGGAATCGACCGCCTGCGCGCGGTCGACGGCATCAGCGCCGACGCCCGCGCACTGCTCCGTCGCGCCAATCGCCTGCAGGAACGGGCCTCGGCCGCGCTCGGCGACCCGCTCGTCACTGCTCAGGCGAGGGAGGTGACCGACGCCGCCGAGCGCCTTCTGGACAGTCTCGAGGAACGCCGCGTGGAGGAGCGGTCCGCCGCTCGGCAGCGACTGCGCACCCCGGAAGCGGATCCCGGCCAACCCTAGCGAACCGGACCTTATTCGCTCAATCAACCTCGGACGTCCCCCGCGGCGTCGCTCGGCGCTGCCACGCTTCGCTGGCCCGAGACCAACTTCGGGCGGGGCCCGGGGGTGTTTTGCGGCTGGGAAGGCGCGGCGGCGATCACTGAGCAGGATCCGCTTCGGTTTGGCGGTCCGGCGCGAAATGCGCGCGTAAAACCTGCGCTTTGAACGCGCTGAGAGTCGGCAGCGCCTGGTCCCCGGGGAAGCAGCCCGGGCCGGCGCGGAGTCCGCCATCGCACCGCACTTTGGCAGTCGCGAGACAGCGTTTCGGTGCGACCGCTAGGAGCCGGCCGGGGCCGGTGGACGGCTGCTGCGGGACCACTCCGCTATCCCCACCAGGTCGGGCCGTCGCTCGCCGATCTCCCGGATGAGGCTGTCGGCCGCCGAACGGTCGAGGCGAAACTCGAGCCCTTGGGGGGGATGGCGGAGGAGCGCCTCGACCGCGTTGGAATGCCGCTTGTGGAGCGGCTCGACATCGACTCCGGTGCTGGTGAGCGCGAAGACCACAATCCGGTTTCCCGGTATTTTCACTTCGACACCTTGCAGCGAGGGCCAACTTGCGGTGAGCGCGCAATCCCGCGAGACGCGACGGATTCCGCGCGCTCCCACAAACACCTGATTGTGTGCCTGGCCGATGTATGACGCAACCGCCGCCATGACTGCGGCGAAGGCACCGATCAGCAGCACCCCCCAGGTGTGGGTGAGGACCCCGATCACGATCCCGACCGGCACCAACACGGCACCGATACCGGTCCCGGCCCCAAGCGCCGCCCGGCGGCGATGGGCATCCATGGGACGGATCGCGACCTCGCCCGGGCGCACGCCTTCACCGCGCTCACTCATCACGGTCAGCCGGCCGGTTTCTCATGGTCGCCCGCCCCGCCCCGGGATCGGGCCATCAGCCAGCCCATCCCGAGCGCGCCACCGGCCAACACGGGGATAACGAAGGGATGTCGTCCCTGGGCCCGGGTCCGGGGGGAAAGGAGACGCTCGGCACTGACCAGACCCAAGCAGGCCGCGGCTCCGGCCAGGGCCCAACCACGCCCCCTCCGTGGGCTCGCCGCAGCGACCGCGAGTGCCCCCGCCCCGAGCAGGAGCTGGCCGGCGTCGCGGGAACCTGACTCCCCCAAAAGGACCGGCAGACTCCTCCTTCCCGCCAGCCGGTCACGCTCGATGTCAGGGCCGCCATTGGCGAGGTGGAGCCCGAGCCCGACCCCGGCGGCGATCACGGCGAGCTGACCCCGTCCCGGCAGGGGCACCCCGACGGCAGCCGGTCCCAGGAGCGGGACCGTAACCAGCCCGCCCGCAAATGGCAGAAAGGAGAGAGGAGTCCGGCTCAGGCCGAGGCTGTAGCTCCAGCCGCTCGCCAGTCCCCAGAACATCAGGCGCCGCGCCGGCCTCCCAGCGCCCCGGGCGCAGAGCAGCGCGCCCCCGCCGGACGCGAGGCCCAGCAGCCAGGCGTGAGTCCGCGGCACCACCCCTGTGGGGATCGGCTTGTAGGGCTGGTAGAGGCGGTCCCAGGGGGCATCGAAGGCGTCGTTGAGCATCCCCGTGCTGACCTGGGCCAGCGCCATGGCGGCGCCCGCCAACGCCAGCCGTCGTCGGCAGCGGAGCTCCGGCCGGACGTCCCGGCTCCCCTGGTGCCAAGCGCTCCAGCCGGAGGCGACGGTGACCAGGGTGCATACCGCCGATGGTCCCGGGTGGAGAAGCAGCAGGTAGCCCCTCCCGCGCCCGCGGCGATGGGAGTTTGGCATGCTCACCAGGTCATGTTCGTCGCCTGCCCCGTCCGCCCGCTGTGACCGAGGGAGCGGCCCGCTTTCTGGCTGCTACCCAACTCCAGCCGAGCGATGCCACCCCGGTTTGGTTCATGCGGCAGGCCGGGCGCTCGCTGCCCGAGTATCGGGCGCTCCGCGAGCGCTATGGGTTTCTCGAGCTGGCGACCACTCCCGATCTCAGCGTCGAGGTGACTTGCATGCCGGTGGAGCTCCTGGGGGTGGACGCCGCCGTTGTCTTTGCCGACATCATGCTGCCCCTGCAGGGCATGGGGGTGGACTTCGAGATCCGCGAGTCGGTCGGCCCATTGATCGCGGATCCAATCCGCTCTGCGCGCCAGATCGACGAGCTCCGAGTGGGCACCGCCGAAGAGGCAACTCCCTACCTCTTTGCCGCGATCCGGGGAGCCCGCGAGCGTCTCGGGCGGTCGGCGGCGCTGGTCGGGTTCGGGGCGGCTCCCTTCACCCTCGCCTGCTACCTGGTAGAGGGTCGCGGGTCGCGGGACTTCCCCCACGTCCGGGCTCTAATCCACTCTGACCCGGGGCTCTGGAACCGGCTGCTGGCCAAGCTGAGCGAAGTCTTGGCGCGGTACCTCGCCGCCCAGTCCGCGGCTGGCGCGGACGTGGTCCAGCTCTTCGATAGCTGGGCCGGGGTCCTGGACCGGGACACCTTCGCCGCCCACGTCGCCCCTCACCTCCAGGCCCTGATCCAGCGACTGCGGCCGATGTTACCGGTCGTCTACTTCTCGACCGGTTCCGGACACCTGCTCGAGACCGTCGCCGCCACCGGGCCGGATGGGGTCTCCGTGGACTGGCGCCTGCCTCTGGGCCAGGCTTGGGAGTTGGCGGGACCGGGTCGTTTCATCCAAGGCAATCTGGACCCGGCGGCGGTGCTGGCTCCCTGGCCCGCGCTCGAGACGAGCGCCCGCGCGGTGCTAGCTCAGGCGGCCCACCGCCCCGGTCACATCTTCAACCTCGGGCATGGGGTCCTGCCAGACTCCGACCCCGACCAGCTTCGCCGCCTGGTCGAGCTGGTCCATGGATGGGGTCCATCCCGGCTCTGAATTGGGCCCGGTGCGGCGTTCGGGGAGAGCCTCCCCTCCGCCTGGAACTCGTCCTCAGTTCGGGGGATGCGGCCGGGGGCGCGGTTCGAGGTTGACCGGGGCGCCGGCCATGGGTTACCTTCCACACTCGAACCGCACGCGCTTATGTGGGAGGACGTATGCGCGGAGCCCGCTTTGCTGGGCGCGCCTGGCTTGCTGCCAGCGCGGCCGGAATGGTATGGGTTTCCTCGATCTTCGGTCCCGGCCTTTGGGCCGTGGCGCAGCACTCAACCGACCCTGTCAATCAGCAGGCCCTGACCTCGTTGCTAAATCAGCTGGAGGCTCGGGGCCTGGTTGCTGATGCCAGTTCGGTGAAGTTCCTGCTGACCAAGATCGAGGCGAACCAGAGCCAGCTCAACACCCTCAATCAGCAGTTGAGCACCGATCAAACGACCCAGCAGGTTTTACAGGTCCAACTTGCCGGCGACCGTCAGGCGCTGATCGGACTGGTCAGCACGGCCTACGTCGACGGCAACGGCGCCGCCGAGGTGGCGAATGCCCTGGCCTCGCCCAACATGACCCAGTTTTTCGACAACTCCACCCTGCCCGATGCGATCGCCTCTCAGGTGGGCCAGCTGGTCAGTTCCATCCAGCATGACCAGCAGTCGATCGCCAAGGAGGACCAAGCCCTCTTGGCCGACGAATCGTCCGCCCAGGCGGTTCAGGGGCAGCTGGGAATTCAGTCGAACGAGTTGCTGGCGGAGCTGATCCGCCCCACCCCCGCCGTCACGACCGGCGACTGGGCGTTCGCCTTCGGGACCTGCACCTACTGGGCCGCGGGCCAATGGCGAGCCAACGGCTGGAACGTCAACTGGGGTGGAGACGCCTATCAGTGGTGGTCGAACGCAGCCGCCGCCGGGCAGGCGGAGGGTAGAACCCCGAAGGTGGGGGCGATCGTGGTCTGGCCTCCTGACAGCGGGGGAGCGTCGGGGCTGGGGCATGTCGGCTACGTGACCGCAGTCTCGGTGCCCGGGGCCGGTTTCCCCAACAACTTCGAGATCTCCGAGATGGGCTGGTACGGGGCGAGTGGAGGCGGCTTCGATCGGGTCGACTACCGCGTGGTTCCCGATGCCGGGTCCGGCTTCGACGGATTCATCTATCCGCCAGGCGGGGGGCCTTGAGTTGGCCCAGCTGACCTGGCCCTCCTACACCCCCCGGGTGGCGCTATCCCTGCGGGACGAGGAGACCGTGTCGGTTCGGCGCGTTCCTCTGCTGGCTCGGCGCCTGCGTTGGATCGTCGCGGCGGCTGTGCTATTGGTCAGCGCACCCCTGGTGGGGGCCCTCTCGACGCCGGCCGCCTCGGGACCCCCTTCGCCCGCCCCGGCGGCGATCGCCCAGGTGGCCAGCCAGGCCCGAAGCGTCCTGTCGGTCACCAATTTCCAAGTCACCCTCCCCATCCAGGAAGCTCAGGTCCTGCCGCCTCCGCCCCCCTCCGTGGGCACCACCCTCCCCTACGGCGCCGCCTTCTGGCAGGCGGTACCGGAGCCGCCGATCGGGACCATCACCCAGATCATCTGGGCTGCGGCGCAGCAGTACAACGTCTCCTACGCCTGGCTCCTGGGCGTAGCCAAGTGCGAGTCCGGTCTCAACCCCACCGACGTCAATCGCTCGTCGGGTGCCAGTGGGCTCTTTCAGTTCATGCCAGCAACCTTCAAGGGACACGGCGGGACGGATATCTGGGACCCGGTCCAGCAGGCTGATATCGCCGCCAAGATGTTCTCGATCGGGGAGTCTTCGGAGTGGGTCTGCAAGTAGGCTGATCGGCAGCGCCGCTTAGACTCCTGAGGTGCTTTCCGCTGAGAGGCTCGACGATCTCGCCTCCCTCCAGCGCTGGCTCGTGGGGCGTCGGGCCCGGTGGCTGGAGGCGCTCGAGGAGCTGGTCACCTGTGAGTCGCCGAGTGGCGACCCGGGCCGGCTGCTGGAGTGCGCGGGGATTGCCCGGAGACTTTTCGCCGCGGAGGTGGGAACCGAGAATATCGAACTCCGTGACGAAGGGGGAGTGCCCGCCTTGGTGCTCCGGTGGGGAGGCCGTGAGGCGAACTCCGCGCTCCTGCTCGGCCATCTCGACACGGTCTGGGATGTCGGTGCCTTCCAGCCCCGCTTCGACATCGCCGCCGGGCGGGCTCGCGGGCCAGGCGTCTTCGACATGAAGGGAGGGGTGGTGATCGCCCTGGCCGCCTTGGCCGGGCTCCGGACAACGGGGGGGGCGTTGGGGTCAGTGACCGTCCTGCTGACCGGCGACGAGGAGGTGGGCAGCCTGGGGTCGCGGAGACTGATTGAGACCGAGGCCAACCAGGCGGCTGCGGTCCTGGTCCTCGAGCCTCCACTCGGGAGTGCGCTCAAGATCGCGCGCAAGGGAGTAGGGGAGTATCGCCTGACCGCCCGCGGTCGGGCCGCCCATGCCGGCCTGGATCCCGAACGCGGGGTGAACTCGCTGGTGGCCATCGCCCCGCTGGTCGCAGCGGTCGCCGCCCTTTCTAGGCCCGAACGCGGCACCACCGTCTCCCCGACCCGGCTCAAGGCTGGCACTAGAACCAATGTCATCCCGGCCGAGGCCCGACTTGACATCGACGTCCGCTTCGCCACGGCATCCGAAGCCGAGCGGGTGGAGGCGGGAATTCGGGAGCTGCGAGCGAGCCTGCCCGGGGCCGAACTCGAGGTCGCCGGAGGGGCGAATCGACCCCCTTTCGAGCCCACGGCGTCAAGCCAATTATTTGCCCTCGCCGAGAGCGTTGCGGTCGATCTCGGGTGGGGTCCGCTGCAGGGCTGTTCGGTAGGCGGTGGCAGTGACGGTAACTTCACCGCCGCCCTGGGGGTACCAACCTTGGATGGAATGGGCATCGTGGGTGACAATGCCCACGCACCCGGAGAGTGGGCTGAACTGGCATCGATCCCGAGCCGTGCCGCACTCCTCGCGGGATGCCTGTCTCGGATCTGGCGCGGGCAGCTCAAGTGACTGTCGATCTTCCCCGGCTGCGGGTGGAGCACGCGCAGCTGCGGATCGTCGAGCTCCCCCTGGTGGCGCCGTTCACCACCAGCTTTGGCACCCAGACGGTTCGTCGGGCCCTGCTGGTGGAGGTGGAGGGAGAGGGCGTGTCCGGCATCGGGGAATGCGCCGCCGGAGTGACGCCCGGGTACTCCTCTGAAACCTGCGCGGGGGCCCTGACCATGCTCCGGGAACATCTCGTCCCGCCCGTCATCAGCGGGCCGGCGGCGGATGTCTCGAAGCGAGCCGAGGGGTGGGCCTGGGTGCGCGGCCATCAGATGGCCAAGGCCGCGCTCGAGATGGCGCTGCTGGACCAGGCGGGACGCGCCTCGGGCAGAAGCTTGGCGGAGATGCTGGGGGGTGGGCGATCCCGGATCGGCTGCGGCGTCAGCATCGGGATCCAGGGATCCCTGGCCGCGACCCTGACCGCAGTCGAAGGCTATCTCGCCCGCGGGTACCAGCGCATCAAGCTGAAGTGCAAGCCCGGCTACGACATCGAACTTGCCCGGACCGTTCGCCAACATTTCCCCGGCACCCCCTTGATGCTGGACGCCAACAGCGCCTACACCCTCCGCGATCTGCCTGAGCTCCAGGCGCTCGACCAATTCGATCTGATGATGATCGAGCAGCCGCTGGGCCACGACGACCTGATCGACCATGCAGCCCTGCAGGCCCGGATGGAGACATCGATCTGCCTCGACGAGAGCGTCGAGTCGCTGGCCGACCTCCGGGCCGCGATCGCCTTGGGCTCGGGACGGATCCTCAACATCAAGGCGGGACGGGTCGGCGGCCTGCTCCCGGCCGCGCGGCTGCACGACGTGTGCACCGAGGCGGGGTGGCCGGTCTGGTGCGGGGGCATGCTGGAGACTGGAATCGGACGCGCCGCCAATCTGGCGCTCGCCTCCCTGCCCGGGTTCAGCCTTCCAGGCGACACCTCGGCCAGCGATCGCTACTTCGAGCGCGACCTGCTACGCCACCCCTTCGAACTCGCCGCCGACGGGACCATGGGGGTCCCCACGGGGCCGGGGCTCGGAATTGAGCTGGACCGGGAGCGATTGGCGACGACAACCGTCCACCTTGAGGTGGTTGCCCCCAACTGACCTTCGTGGGCTGGTCTCCGGGCAACTGGCAGCCCGGAGCTGGGGTACGATCGGGCGGCAAGTGGATGACGAGGCTCGGCTCAGTACGCTGGTGGTGGTCGGAGAGGCCGGTCTGGCCCGCCGTGCCGCCGAGTTGGTCCCCTCCTACCGGGTGCTCGGCGCGGCGGAGGACCTTGAGCTGGCCGACCCAGCGACCAGCCTGTCCCGGATCGGCGCCATGCTAGATCGGGGCAACGCCCCGGCTGCGGTGCTGTGCAGTGGCAATCCCGGCTTCACCGTCCTCTCCCAGCTGCGCCACTTTCCCGCCAATCGATGCTACGTGTTCCCCGGGGACTCGCCCTGGCCGTTGCCCACCCTGCAGTGCCTGGTCGAGGCAGCGGGGATGACCCTCCTGCAGAACCTGGAAAGCCTGCCGGTGGCGTTGGGGGGACGTACCGTCCAAGGCGTTCGGCGCCCCGGCTACGAGGACATCCCCACTGGGTCGGGGCTCGAGGCGGAGGAGTCGGTGGGCCGGCTCAAGGCGGCGCAACTCCAGAACGCGACCCGCCCGGCGCCTACGGCCGCACCGCCCCCGCGGGACGATTTCGGCTGGGCCGAGGCGCCCACCGTGCAGGTTCCCCCGGCGCCGGTTTCCCTGGAGGGCGCCGTCGAGGACGATCAGCTACAGCCAACTGTCCTGGATGTGTCTGATACGCCCCAGCGTTCGGCGTCGGCCTATCTCCCCACCGATCTGCTCCGGGTGCTCAGGCCCAGAGCGAGCAAGCCGTAGGTGCCGAACTTGCCCAAGCGTCGCAAGGCGCCCGATCCACAGCTGACCGAGCGCATCCGCAGCGAGATGCGGCGGATCCTGGCGCTGCTTGACGACGCCGCGGTCAGCGGCAACCTAACTCGACTCGGCCAGGCCTTCTCGGGAGAGGCTCTGGCCGAGCTCAAGGCACGCTTCACCGCCTATCAGGCGGCGGGTATCCAGGTCAGTCCGTTCCGGGAGTCGCTTCATCTGGAGATCTCCGAGGTTTCCAGCCAGGGACAGGCCACCGTCCGACTTCGCTACCGAGATCGGACGAGCTTCCTGACCACCGAGGCCTCCCCCAGCACCACCAACGAACCGGTCCAGCTGCGCATTGTTCTCGATGGGCAGCGCGAGCCATGGCGGGTCACCTTGGTCGCCGAGGAGTGATCCTCGCCCAAGAACCGCGGCCGAGCCCGTGATAGGCTGAATCGGTTGGTGGGGTGGGCTATGGCCGCTCGGCGATAGGCCCCAATTTCGTGGTCTGGTGTTCATGAGCCCGAAGCGCACGCCCGATGCCGACGAGCCCGATCCGGCCGAGCCGGCTCCCGGCACCCTGGTTGACGAGGAGGATTCGGAGATCGCTGAGGACACCGATACGGAGATCTCTGTCGAGCCGCCGCCGGCGCCGGCGGCCCGGGTGGCGCCCCGGCCATCACCAACCCGACCCTGGGGTGGGAACCGCGGGGCAGTTTCCCCCGACGACCTCAGTCCGGAGGAGCTCACCCCCGAGATGCGGTGGCCCCCCGGGAGCTGGGTCAAGGTGAATGACGTCGTCCGCCACAGCACTGGCGAGGTGATCGAGGGCATCTCGGTGGGCGATATCGGACAGGTCATCGCAGCCCTTTCCCAGACCCTGGTGGTGCTCTTTCCGACCCGCGACAATCGGCGCGAGGTGGTCCACATCGACTCCATCGAAGCGGTTGAGAAGAAAGCCAACGTACGCCGCTGAACGTTCCCGGTGACCGAGGAGCGGTGAGCAGCGAGGGAGCTACTCGGGCCGACCCCACGAGCGCTTCCCGACCCGACTTGCTGCTGCTGCATGGATTGCGATTCTTCGGCCATCACGGGGTCTCCGCGGCGGAGCGGCGCGCGGGTGGCGAGTTCACGGTCGACCTCGACATCGAGGCTGACCTGACCCGGGCGATGCGCACGGATGCGGTCGAGGACACGGTCAACTACGTGGATCTGTACGCCGTGGTCCGGGAGATTGTGGAAGACGGCGAGTTTCACCTGGTCGAGGTGATGGCCGCCCGGATCGCCGAGCGATTGCTGCTGCTACCCAGGGTTCGACGAGTCCAAGTCCGGGTCACCAAACCACCCCGCCTGCCCGCCCAGGACCGCGGTTTCGCTGTGGAGATCGCCCGCCCGGTCTGACCGCGGCCCCCAGCTTCGAGATGAGCGGACTCCCGTAGGGCCGGAATTTTTGGGAGCGAGCCTTGGAGGGTCTTCGTTTTGCCGATAACCTCGACGGCGAGGCTGTGGTCGCCCTGGGCCTCACCACGGGTCGACTCCTGCTGGCCGGGCTGGGAGCAGCAGCCGCGTGGGGGCTGGCCGAGACGCCCTCTCCAGCTCCGGTCCGCATCGGAGCGGCCGCCATGGTGGCGCTGGCGACGTCGGGGTTGGCCTGGGGGCGGGTACGGGGGGTTTCAGTTGCTCGATGGAGCTGGTTGCTGGTCTGCTTCGCGGGAAGGTTGCTGGCCAGCTCGCGTGACGAGAACGACCGCTGGTTTGACGCCGAGCCAGGAAGTGAGAAATCGCCGATAGGACACCTCGGGTCCCCCGGACGGGGGTTGGTGGCGTTCGTGGGATCTCGGCCCGGGGTGGGCTGCAGTTCGGTGCGGCGAGCGGTCGCGCACGAGCTCGAATCAGTCACCAGCCCCGAGCTGCCGGGGGGCACGGCCGGGAGCGCCTGCCAGGATCTGAGGCGACCAGCGCCGCTCTTGCTCTGCGACTGGGGCACCGAGGCCGCCCGCTGCCCACCTGGGGCGCATTTGGCGGCCGTAGTCATCGTCTGGGACGGTATCGAGCTCTACCCATGCCAGCTGGCAGGGCAGGTGGATGCGCTCCGCGGACGGTTCCCTGACGCCGAGGTGCTGATCGCGGCCAACCGGGCCGGGCCGGCCACGGGCCTGAGCGCCAGGATCGCCGCCGCCGGAGCCCGCCTGGTCGCGGCGATTCCAGTCGAAGACCGCCTGGGGGATCGGACGCATCCCGGACTGGGCCGGTCGGAACACCCCTCGGGGGAGGGAATCCGAACCTTGGCGCGGGCCGTCCTGGCCATCTCCCGGCTCGAGTGACCCCCGGGACCGTGCGTGCCCGGGGGTCGACCACATGGTTAGCCCAGGCGCCTGACATCCTAGACCTGGTATCCGCAGAACGATCGAAGCTCGTCGCCGAACTGGTCACCTGGCTGGAACAGTGTCGGCAGCCGTTTCGCCTTTTGGTGTGCTCGCGGCTCGAGCCCGCTGCAGAAACCGCTGCCGGTCCATCTCAGCCTGCCCCGGCGCGGCTGTTTGCCAGCCTCGAGGAACACCTAGGGGAGCGGCGCCGCGGGCGGTCGATCTACCGCCGACAGGTCTACCTGGGAGCCACCGGGTCGGGTCTGGCGAACGAGGCCGGAATCGCCCCTTTCCCGACCGCCTGGACCACCAGGCCAGCGACTCCACCGCCCCTGGCAGAGGGCCCCTGGCGAGAGCGGCCCACCGCGCTCATGGCGGGCGGCAGGTGGCTCGTCTCCCTGTGGCTAGAGCGCCTACCCGGAGTAGAGGTGGACTCGGGGTGGCTCTGGTCACTGCTGGCGGCCGGGGGCGAGTTTGACCTGCTCTTGGACGTATGGCCCAGGACCGGAGGGGCAGCTGACCGGGACCTGCGACGGCGCACCCTGAGCCTGAGAGCCCGCGAGTTGGCCGCGAGGGAAAGGGGCGATGTCGACGACCCGCGGCTGCGGGCGGCCCTGGGCGCGGCGGCGCGACTGCGGGAAGTTCTGGCCACGGCCCAGGGACGACTGTTCGATCTGGCGGTGACCGTGACTGTCGCCGGCGACAGCCGGGCGGAGAGCCGGGGGCTGGCGGAGCAGCTCCGAGCCAGGGCGGCGGCCCTCCGCGCGGAGCTGTCCCCCGCCTGGTGCGGCCAGGCGCCGGCCCGACTGCAGACTGCTCTCGTCTCCGCCCAGGCGATCGGACCCAAGCGGTTGGTGCAGAGTGTGGAGCTCGCCTCCTGCTGGCCGTGGCTGGATGACTGGCAGGGGCGGACGCAGGGAGCAGTCCATCTGGGCCGACATCTGAGGTCCGGGGCTCCGGTGTGGGTCAACCTGCACGACGCGGAAGCGCTTCCCAACGCCAACCTGGGGGTGGTGGCGGCCTCTGGCAGCGGCAAGTCCTACCTCGGCGGCCTGCTCGGCCTGGAGGCTGTGCGGCTTGGGATTCCCACCATGGTGATCGACCCTGAGAACGAGCACCGCCGCTGGTGCGAGGCGGTCGGTGGGCAGTACCTCTCGCTGGGCGAGGCGCTGGCGACCGGATTCAACCTGCTTGAGCTGGCCGAACCGGACGAGGCCCCCACGGCCGTGGCCGAGCTGGTATCCCTACTCTGCGGGCATCTGTCGGCAGCTGAGACCGGGCACGTAGTCGACGCCGTCAGGTGGGCACTTCGGATGGCTGGCGCCGGGACAGCTGTGATCTCGGACTGCCTCCCCCGGCTACGCCAGACCGAGATCGGGGAGGCGGTAGCCAATCGGCTGCTTCCCTGGCTGGATGGAACTCCGGGAGCGCTGTTCAACAGCCCGGGTAAGGGAGCCTCCAATTCGATTGCGACGGCCGTCGGGTTGCGCGAGCTCCCCGCCGCCTGGGTCCCGGCGGCAACGCTGCTGGTCTCCCATTGGCTGTGGGCCTGGATCCGCTCTTCACGGGGACCGAAGCAGGCGATTGTGGACGAAGCGGGCCTGCTCGCCGACAACGCCCCCCTCCAACGACTGATGTCGCACCTGGCCCGGCGGATCCGCAAGTACCACGGGTCTCTGGTCCTGCTGACTCAATCGGCGGGAGACCTGCTGGGCAGTGCCCCCGGCGAAGTCATGGCGGTGAACTCGGCGACCATGCTCCTAGGCAGCCAGCACCCGGCAGCCGCGATCCGGCTCCAGCACGGATTCCTCCTGGACGACAACCATCGGGAGTGGCTCGAGCGGGCCGGACGCGGCCAGTTCCTTCTCCTCCTTGGCCTCCGACGATCGCCGATCCAAATTGAGGCTCCCGCGGCCTACCACGAGCTCCTCAGCAACGAGGGCGTACCCCTGCCTCAGCGGGGACCGTGACGGGCAACTGGCGCCCTTTCCCCGGAAGGTAAAATCCGAGCCGCATGGGCCGGATGCTTTTTGTCCGCCTGACCAATCCCGGCCCAGCCGGGGCCGCCCAGTGGTCGCGGGTGGTAGCCACCCGGGCCTTGCCCTCCGAGCCGCCCCGGCCGTCGACTCACGTCTCAGGGGGGCTGTTTGAGATGGAGTATCTCCGCCACCCACAGCTCTCGAGCCATGACCCGAACTTCGGGGCGGGCTTTGTCCGCCCGCGCGGGGACGAGACGGATGCCATGGTGGTCTGCTTCGGACTGCTCGGGCTGGCTCGCATGATGGGCGGCCACGGTGCGGTCTTCGATCCCGATAACCCAATTCGCAAGCACCGCCAGCCGGGTCAGGCGGGGGTTCGGGGAAGGGGTAGCCAGAAGATCGACCAGGTGACAGTGGCGGGGCCTATCCCGAATCCCCTACCAGGCGCGACCGTTACTCGCTACCCACTCCACTACCGAGGTGAGCCCCAGCCTGGTCCCGAGACCGCGCCGGGGCGCTGGAGCTCCTCGACTCCGGGAAAGCACGAGTCAGCTCCCGGATTCCTCGAGGCGGAGGCTGAGCCGACGCGAATTAGCCGCGGCCTTCAGGCGATCGGCTAACCCGTGCGCGCCGTAGTTCAAAGGGTGGCCAGCGCCCGGGTGCGCGTGGCCGGAGCCGTGGTCGGCGAGATTGAACTGGGCTTGCTGATCTATTTGGGGATAGCCCCCTCCGACAGCCCCGAGGTCGGACGCCGGCTGGCTCTCCGCCTGGCCCAGCTGCGGATCTTTCCCGACGCTCATGGCCGGATGAACCACTCACTGCTCGAGGTTGGGGGCCAGGCGCTGGTGGTCAGCCAATTCACCCTCTTCGCTGACAGTCGGCGGGGGCATCGCCCCTCCTTTGCCGGCGCCGCCCCGGCAGCTGAGGGGAGCCGTCTCTGCCAGCTGTTTGGTGACCAGCTGCGCGAGCTCGGGATCTCCCGAGTGAGCGAGGGAATCTTCGGGAGCCACATGGTCGTCGAAGCCGTCAACGACGGGCCCGTGACGATCGTACTGACCAGCTCGGAAGTGCCCTGGCCGGCTGATGCCGGCTGAACGGCACCGCCTGGGCCCCCTGGCGGACGTAGGCAGGTGAGGGGCGCAGACAGGAGGGGTGGTCGGCATGGGCGAGCTGAATTCGTTGCTCAATTCATGGATCCTCCTCGGGCAGGGGATCATCGGTAGCCTGGGCACGCTGGCGTTCGTGAGCGCCTTCGTCTGGCGGATAGTCGCTCCGAACCCGCACAGTGCCATGGAGGCTCAGCGCTGGCTGGGCCGGATCGCGGTGGGAACTCTAGGTGTGGAACTCGCCGGAGTGCTCAGCCACGTCCTCCTGGCTGCCGTGCCCCACAGCCTCGGCTAGGTGTTAGCGGGGCTCGCGTTCCCCAGTTTCGACCTCCACCCGCTCTCTCTGCTCAGCCACCTAATCGCAGACACCCTGCTGGGATTCGTCGACTCGTCCCGGGCCGCCCTCGACGGCGCACTCCGAACCTACCTCTTCGGCACCTACGATGCCGCGTCGCCGAGAGGAGATCAACCCTTCACCAGCACCCCCGGGATCGCCCCCCTGAACCACCTGCTGCTGGCGACCGGCTCGGCCCTCGTGGTCGCCGTTATCCTCTACAGCTCCTTGCGCACAGTGGTCAGCGCCGGGGACGCCCGCCACCATCTCCAGCTCATCCTGCCCCGGGTGCTGATGGCCCTCGCCCTCGGTGTCGTCAGTCTGCCCCTGCTCCAGCAGGCGATCAACCTCAACAACGCCTTGAGCACCGTGGTCAGTGGCGGTGGCGCTCCCAGCCTGGCCCAACTGCCCTGGGTCTCACCCCTTGACGGTTCTGCCCTGCACTCGGCGGCGAGCAACATATTTCTGCTGCTATTCGCGGCCGCCCTGGTGGTCGGAATAGTCATCCTGGTGCTCGCCTACGTGGTCCGGTACACCCTCTTGGCGGTCCTCTGCGCGGCGGCGCCGCTGGCCGCGATCGCCTGGGTCCTCCCTGAGACCAGGGCCTTCTCGCGGCAGTGGCTGCGGCTCCTGGTGGTGACCCTGTTCATGCAGTTTCTGCAACTGCTGGTGCTGCGCACCGCCATGGAGCTGGCCTTCGCCCATGGCCACGGGCTGGTCGGCACCCTTTACGCGTTCGCGGCGCTCTACCTGATGTTGCGCGTCCCGGGCGCGCTCAACGTTGCGGCCCACTACGGAGCCAGCGCTGAGAGTGCCGGGCGACGCTGGGTCCGGGCGGCCCGCCGCCTCGCTGCCAGCGAACTCTGAGAACTCTCAAAGCGTGACGTGAACTTCGTCGATAGGGGTGGCCCAGAGCTGTTCCAACCGATCTAAAAAATCGCTGCCGGCAAGCGTCGGGCGCCCATCCAAGTCGCCGAAGGTGAGCTCGGTCCTAGCCACGGGCAGCCTTGGCGTCCAGTGCAGGCGGGAGACGTCGAAGTCATGGAGGCAGGAATCGCAGGTGGCCGTCATGGCATCTGGGCCGGGGAACCGGAGCCGGAAGAAATCCAGAGTGCTGGCGCAGTCGGGGCATGCGGCTCGGTAGCTTCGGGGGGGCTCGGTGGCGAACCCGTCGGGACCGGGGTCGGGGTAGCAGCGAAGCACGCCTACCTCCAACCGCACCTCCCCGCGCGGTCTCCCGGCAAGCGGAAGGTACCCGGGCCGGAGGAGCAACCGAGCGAAGTTGGGTCCGGGAAGCAGGGTCCCCGGGGAATCGCCACCGACAGCCAGTCCGCTCTCGACCAGTAGGGTCTCCGTCGCCAGCAGCGCCGACTCCCCGGGAATGAACGTCGGCTCGTGAGGGACCAGGTGAAGCCAGGTATGGCCAGCGCGACCGGGGTGAGGGTCGGCTGTCGGCGGGGAAGTGGCCATCGGCCCGGATAGTAGCGGCCCATCGCCGCTCCGGCAGCGGACCTCTTCTGACTGATGGGAATCGGGCGCATGAAGACCGCCCTGGCTCTGGTCGGCGCCTGCGCCGCGCTTTCGATCGTCGTCCCGCCCCTAGCCGGACTGCTGAATGGAATCGGGTCGGTCACCCTGCTCGCGCTGGGAGGATACTCCGCCTACCGGGCATGGGCCTGGCTGGAGTCGGTGGTGGAGGCTTCACGGAGGCCGACCACGGTCCGGCGCAATCTCAGCCGGAGCGAGCCGTCGCCAGAGCCCCGGCCGGCCCGGTCAAAGGCACGAAGCCTGGCTCGCGACGAGCCCGAACCCGATCAGGCGGAGCCGTTGGAGAGGCGGTTATCGTGGCCCCGGATCGCCCGCTGGCCCGGATCTATCTCAGCCCCGGGTCGAGAGCGCTGACTCGAGCCGGCCGTTGGCCGCGTGGGCGGGCAGTTTGAGATCGAGCCCGCCCGCGGCGACTGGTACGATCGAGGCGTGGAAGTGGTCAAGATCAAGCCGCGGGGATACTGTCACGGCGTGGTCGAGGCCGTGCGGGCGCTGCGCCAGGCTGCCGACGAGCACCAGGGCGAGCCGGTCGCCATGCTCGGCTACCTGGTGCACAACGAGCACGTGACCCGGGAGTTCGCCGATCGCGGAGTGCGACTGATCGACGCCCCCTCCCGACTTGAGGCACTCGAAGCCGTGACCGAGGGCACCGTAGTTCTGACCGCCCATGGTGTGTCGCCGGAGGTGAAGGAGCGGGCCCGGGCCAAGGGGCTCAATGTGGTCGACGCGACCTGTAGCGACGTGGTTCGTACCCACGACCTGGTCCAGCGATTGACCGGCGAAGGCTACACGGTCGTCTATATCGGCAAGGTCGGCCATCCGGAGCCGGAGGGGGTCCTCGGAGAAGCCCCCGGCAGAATCCATCTGGTCCAATCCCTGGCCGACGTCGATCTCCTTGAGGTCTCGACCGAGAAGCTGGCGGTGACCACCCAGACCACGCTTTCGGTGTGGGACACCCAGGCGATCATCGATCGCCTCCGCCAGCGCTTCCCCGAGATCGAAGTCCACAACGAGATCTGCAGCGCCACCCAGGATCGGCAGCAGGCGGCCGTCGAGGCCGCCAAGAGCTGCGACGTGGTGGTCGTGGTGGGCAGCTCCCGGAGCAGCAATAGCCAGCGTTTGGTGCAGGTGGTCCATGAGTTGGCCCATCGGCCGGCCTACTTGGTCGACACGGTGGCCGACCTGAAGCCCGAGTGGTTCGTCGAGTGCCGCCGGGTCGGGGTGACCGCTGGCGCCTCTACCCCCACGGTGCTGACCAGGGAAGTGATCGCAGCCCTGGAGCAGATGGAGGCACCCGCCACCGTCTCCACGATCGCGGCCTCGGACAGGTCTGGGGAGCGCGGCTGAGGGACCCGCGGGCGATCCCGGTTGCCGTCGCGATCGGTAACATCTGACCAGATTGAGTAGCCCACCCAGCCGCGTCGTGGTGGCGGAGGTGGTCGGCCCTGCGGCCCGCCCCTTGACTCGAGGCAGGCTCGCCGCCGTGCTCCTGACCTCGGCGCCGCTGGCAGCTCGACTGGCCTGGTGGTGGTGGCTCCGGGGTCGCGAACGCCGCTTGGGGGTCCTGACCACTTCAAGACCGCTGGTGGTGGGGATGGAGCGGACCGAAGTGGAGATGGTGCGACGGAGCCTGGGCCGGTGGCGCCTGCGGGTGGTTAGCACCCGCTGGCTGGCACCGGACGCTTCTCCGGGCGCCCCACGAGGTTCCACTTCCAGACGCTCGACCTGGCTGGCCCCGGCGATCCGCCTCTCCGGGCTCGCTTTGGACGCCAAACCCCGACTCTCCACCTCTCCAGAACCTCGGCTGCCCGAACTGCCTGACCGAGCCCGCTCCTAGCCCGGGGGATGATCTCGACGGGAGGGGGTTAGGCGCGCCCCCACCGGCCCCCGCCCGCGCTGAGTCCACGGTGATCTGCTAGAAGGGAAGTCGATGATTGCGGTTCGCCTCCTCGCGGTGCTGATCGGACTTTTTCTCACCGTGGGGACGCTGGGAAGCGTGATTCGGACCGTGATCGTGCCGAGGGCAGTCTCCTCCCGGCTTTCGTCACTGGTCGCGTCGGCGGTCCAGGGGGTGACTGTCTTCGCCGCGCGCACCAGATCCGACTACCTGGCGCGAGATGGGATTCTGGCCCAGGGCGCACCGCTATTCCTGGTCCTCAGGTTGGTGGTCTGGATCGGTCTGCTGGTGGCGGGCTTCAGCCTGCTCTTCTGGGGAAGCGGAAGCGGCGATTACACTGCCGCGATCCGGCTCAGCGCCTCGTCGATCCTGCCCCTCGGCATCGCCCGAGCTGAGTCGGGCCTGGAGACTGCAATCGCCTTTTTGGAGACCGCCTCCGGGGTCATAGTGGTCGCCCTTCAGATCTCCTACCTGCCCACTCTGTACAGCTCCTTCAACAAACGGGAGACGCTGGTGACCATGCTCGACAGCAGCAGCGGATCTCCGCCTTGGGGTCCGGAGATCCTTGCCCGCCACGCCCTGATCGACAACATCGACCACCTTTCCGAGCTCTACCGCAACTGGGAGCAGTGGGCGGCCGACATCGCCGAGAGCCACACCAGCTACACAACGCTGCTCTACTTCCGCTCTCCCGAACCCCGTACCTCCTGGACCCTGGCTTTACTGGCCTGTATGGACGCAGCCGCCCTTGAGCTTGCTTTAAACCCGCTCACCGCGCCCCCGTCAACCCGGCCCTTTCTGCGCATGGGCATCGTCTGCCTGCGCTCCCTATCCCGGGTCACCGGCTTCGCGTTTTCGGCCGACCCCAAGCCCGACGATCCCATCCAGCTCAGCTTCGAGGAGTTTCAGTACGGAGTGAAGCGGATCCTCGCGGTCGGCTGGGAAGCCGAGCGCAGCGCCCAGGAGGCCTGGCCCCACTTCCGCGGGTGGCGGGTGAACTACGAGAGCATGGCCTACCACCTGGCGACCCTAGTCGATGCGCCCCCCGGACCCTGGTCGGGGACCAGGCAGGGCCGGTTGGAGTCCTCCCTGGTGCCGGTGCGTCCGCCTCACCGAGCCCCCAGCCCGGAAGTCGAGGCCCTGCTCAAGGTGACCAGGCAACGCCGAGCCCATCGGAGCGCCTCCGGTTCGGCCCGTCCGGCGACGGCTCCGCGTGGGGTGAAGTCGGCCCAGCCAGGACCCGAGACCTCAAAGGGCGAGAAGTAGCTGCGAAGCTGGCCGGTCGCTCCTAGCCAGCGACCTCGCTGGCGAGCGCCGGCTCGGCCAAGGCGAAAGACTGACCGCCCCGTCGCTTGGCGAGGTACATGGCTTGGTCCGCCTGATTCAGGACGTCGCCCAGCTCTGACTCGGGTGAGCCGAAGGCGATCCCGACGCTCACCGACGGGACCACGCCGCCCACCTCGCTCTTCTTCAGCCCATCGAGTATTCGAGTGGCAAGGCCGATGGCTCCCTCCGGTGACGGATCCGGAAGAAACGCGGCGAACTCATCGCCGCCGGTGCGAGCGACCAGGTCGCCACGACGAATGAGTCGGCTGGTGGAGTTGGCAATGCCGACCAGCAGGGCGTCGCCGACCGCGTGGCCCAGGCGATCGTTCACCAATTTCAGATCGTCGACGTCGATCGCCAGAACTGCAAAGCCGCGTCGCCCCCGGCTCGTCGCCACGCCGGCCTCGAACCCACGACGGTTGGTCAGCCCCGTGAGGGGATCGGTCGTCGCCTCCCGGGCAGAGTTCTCCAGCGTCAAAGCGTTGGCTAGGGCCAGCTCCACGATGTGGCCCAGCGCTACCGCCCGGGCGAACAGCTGGTCTGAAATCTCAATCCCCTGGGTTGAGATGGAGAGCACCCCATGCAGGGCCGAATTAGGGGCGATCGGAATCCAGGCACCGTGGGTGGTACCGCTGGGGAACAGATGGGACCGAAGGGTTGGTCCGACCAGGTCAGGGTCATAGCGGCCGCGGAGCGGACGTCCGGTCCGAACCACCTCGGAGAGGTAGGGATCCTCGGCCAGGGCATATTCCGCAGTTGCGTGTGCTCCAGCCTCGTCAAACTCCCATTCCCCCCGAGCAGTATCACCGTCGACCCGGAAATACCTGGCCCCCCGGCCGGGAAGCCCGGGCGGCGAGACCATCACAGCGGCGAGGTGGCAGGCCTCCGACAAGACCGCATCGGTCTGGTGCAGGGACGTGAGGAGCTGAGCGGCTTCGCTGAGCGAGTCCGCTTGACGGAGCAGCTCCTCCTGATCGGCCAGCGCGCGCCCCAGGCGGGTCCGAAGGCCGTGCGTGGTGACGCTGAGGACGATGCTGCTGGCGCCCCAGAAGCCACCACTTCGAAGCAGGAGCGCCAGCGGATCGCGCTCCGAGATGGACAATCCGACGATCGCCAGGATGGTGGCGCTGACAACCACCGCAGACTGCCACCGCTGCTGATAAAGAGCGGTCCACAGGACAGGCACGAGAAAGATCGGCAGCATGCCCGTGTGGAGCGAACCGACCGAGAGAATGATCAGCGACGCGGAGACGACGTAGAGGCAGGAAGGGAGCACCGCCGCCCACTACGGTAAGTGGCCCCAGGGGAGCGCGTTGGCGGCGCAGACGAAGCCGAGCAGGATGGTCCCAACCTCGAACGGGAGGAGATGGCTGGGTCCCGGGGGAACCAGCGCACTGAGGTCCGCCAGCAGTGCCAGCCCCATAAACGGGAGCGAGCGCCGCAGCAGGCGCGCGGTGCCCTGCCCGGCCGGCGCCCGTGGCGGGGCGGCGCCCGGCTCCGCTGGCCGGGGCGGTCGGTGTGCGGAGCCGAAGCTGATGGCGCTGTTCACGAAGCACCAGTGTCTGCCTCCGCGGGTGGGGATCTGGGGAACAGAACTGCCACAGGGCAGTCTCGATCAACGCCCGAACTCGCCCGACCCCCGTTTCGAAGGCCGGAGATAGTCCCCGTCCGCGGTTCGGGATTGACGCATCCCCCGCGCTTCGTGGAGCCTCCGGCGATCCCGGCCACCACCAAGCCGGGGGCAGTGGGCCAGTTGCAAACTGGCCCACTGCCCCAATGGGAGTTCCTCAGCGGAGCTGGGCCACCCTGATGTGGTTGCCGAAGGGGTCGCGCATACCGAAGTCGATGCCGTACGGCTGCTCGGTGGGTTCCTGGGTGATCTCGACCCCCTTGGCCGACAGCTCCCGGTAACTCTCGTGCGCATCGGGCGTGAGGAAGAACAGGTGGCCGCCCGTCCTGCCCTTGCTGAGCAGGTCACGCACCTGCTCAGCAGTTGCGTCGTCCATCATGGGCGGCCCCGGGCGTTCCAGCAGGATCTGGCGCTCCGGGTCTCCAGGCACGTTCACCGTGAGAAAGCGCATGAATCCCAAGTCGTTGTCGGTGTTCACCTCAAGTCCCAGTTTGCCGACGTAGAAGTCGAGCGCTTGCTGCTGGTCGAGCACGTATATCTGAGAGATGCGGAGCGAGCTCAGCATGTCGGTTTGCCTCCCGTGGTCTTCAGTACCGGCCTGGCCGGACGCACCCACGACGATAAAGAAGCTCCGATTCCCCGTTCTTCTCCAAAACTGCTGGGTCTTCCCCAGGCCATGGCGAAACAGGTGGGGACCTGTCCTTGGGTAGTTCCGGCACCATCCTTGCGGTAGGCGCGGGGGGTCTTCCCCGCCACTTGCCGAAAGGTACGGCAGAAGCTGCCCAGGCTGGAGAAGCCCACCTCCAGACAAATCTCGGTCACCGAGAGCTGGCTGCGGCGCAGAAGGAACATGGCCCGCTCGATCCGGCGTCGCTGCAGATACCGGTGGGGACTCTCGCCGAAGCAGGTATGGAACGAGCGGATGAAGTGCGGTTCCGACATGGCCGCGGTCCTGGCCAGGGCTGGAATGGATAGCTCGTAGGGATAGGCGCGGTCAATCTGGTCCCGGGATCGCAGCAAGCGTCGGTTGCTGGCCTCCGAAGATGAACTCATCCCGAAACCTTAACCGCCCCGAGGGCCCTGCCCGAGAAACTGGCGGCCGGCCTCCTGGATCCTCCGGACCCGCCCCGGGTCGCCCCCGATCGATGGTGTCAGTCGTGCCCACGTGGCGGCCGTGGTGCTCGGCGCCGTCATCCAGCCCGGAAGGTTGCCTGGCAACAAGTTCGGAGCGCTGGGATTGGCCCACAACCAATCTGTAACTGAACTTGCAGTCCCTCGTGATCACTGTTAGAGTCAAAGCCCGAGACACTCTCATCTCACGTCCCAGCCTATGTCTCAAGTCCGAATCAAACGAGCCCTACGCGCTGTCGCCCAACTGGGTGTATTCGGAATCGCCGCCATGGCGGCCTCCCTGGTCTCCACCGCCCCGGCAGCCGCCAGCTACTCCTCGGAGATAGCTGCGCTCAAGGCGCAACAGGCGACGCTGCTCCAACAGCTCAGCGCGCTGCAGGGCCAGGCCGCCTCGGCCGGGCAACAGGCGGCGACGACGGAGCAGCAGATCGGCGCGGTCCAGCAGCAGCTCACCCAGGACGAGACCGAGTTGAGTCAGGTGAGCGCGCAATTGGCCCACACCAAGGACCAGCTCGCCACCACCGAGGCCCAGATGGCCCGGGACCGGACTCAGCTGGCCGACATGGTGACCATTCTGTATCAGCGAAACGGCAACAACTCGCTGGCGGCGGCGATTGCCAACAGCTCCAGTATTTCCAAGTTGGTTGACGACACCCTCGCCCTGCAGTCGGTACGGCAGCAGTTCGATTCCCTCACCCAGCAACTTATCGCCGACGCCAACACGCTGAAGAGCTTGCAGACAGAGCAGGTGGCGCAGGTTCAGCAGGTGAACGCCCTCGTCGCATCAGTACAGTCCCAGGAGGGTCAGCTGCAGAGCCAGGAGGCTGCCTACAGCGCCCAACAGTCCAGCCTGAGCGGACAGGCGGGAGCGATCGCCGCCCAGGTCCGCCAGATCGGTAGCCAGATCTTGTTGCTCGAGGAGGAGGCAGCTGCCTCGGTGGGCGGGAATGGAGTGGGTTCGGGCGGCAACATCATCGCCATCTGCCCGCCCGGCAACCCCCAGTGCTACAACGGCAGCTTCGTCAATCAGGATGCCTATCCGATGGGGCAATGCACCTGGTTCGTGGCGACCCAGGCATACGTCGGCTGGCTCGGGAACGCGGACCAGTGGATTTCAGGCGACGCCAACCCTCACCCCGGGCCGACCTACCCGATCGGGATGACTCCTGAGGTCAACTCGATGGTGGTCTTCGACTCGGGCGGAGCCTACAACGTCCCCTGGGGTCACGTCGCCTGGGTGGTCGCGGTGGGGCCCGGGTCCCAGTTCGTCGTCGAAGAAGACAACTACTTGAGCGGCCGATACGGGGGGTATGAGGACACGCGGATTGTTCCGAGCACGGCCGGGGTCGAAGGCTTCATCTACCCCGGCTAGGACGGCGCTGATGAAAAGAGAGGGGTACCTTTGTGGTGATGTCTGCCGCTGAACGCACCGAGACGGGCAAGGGGTCTGGCTCGCGTCCCTTGGTCGTCTACCACGGTGACTGCCCGGACGGATTTGGAGCGGCGTTTGCCGCCTGGAAGCGGTACGGCGAGGGGGCCGACTATGTGCCGGTCAGCCATGGCGACCCGCCCCCCAAGACCAAGGGACGTCACGTGCTGATGGCCGACTTTGCCTACGACCGCAGTACGACCGAGCGGCTCGCCGAATCGGCGGCGAGTCTGGTGGTACTGGACCACCATCGCTCCGCCGCCAGCGACCTAGCCGACCTGCCCTACTGCGTCTTCGACATGAATCGAAGCGGCGCGGTGATGGCGTGGCAGTATCTGCACGAGTCGCCGGTCCCGCCCCTGCTGCGCTATGTCCAGGATCGCGACCTTTGGCGCCATGACCTCCCGGAGAGTGAAGAGGTTTCGGCTGCGCTCAGGGCGCATGATTTCGACTTCAAAACATGGGACTCTATCGATGTCGAGCAGCTCCGCGTCGAAGGCCGGGCGCTGCTCCGCTATCAGCGCCGCATGGTCGAGCGGGTGGCCGCCCACGCGACCATGGTGGACATTCTCGGGACCGTGGTTCCGACGGTTAACAGCGCCGTCCTACAGAGCGAGCTGGGCGACGTGCTGGCTGCCGGTCAGGCGTTCGCCGGGGTGTGGTGGCAAGGGAGCGGGGACCTGGCCCGGTGGTCGCTGCGCTCGACCCCGGGGGGAGTCGACGTCAGCCTGATCGCCGCCCGTTACGGCGGGGGCGGCCATCGAACCGCGGCCGGGTTCAAGGGGCCGGTCCCCAGGGACGGGAAGCTGGATCCCCCGGCTGACGACGAGCCGCTGACCAGCCCCTAGGGCAGTTCGCTCAGCGCCGGCCGGGAGAAGGCCGCGGACGCCCCCGCCCCAATGCCGTCCTGCGGGTCCAGATCGAGCAGGAACTGTTGACAGCGGGAGGCCTCATCGTCCTCTCCGATCGCGGCGGCGGCCAGCCCCAGCACAAAGAGGCAGCGCAGGAATCCTCGATTGCTCGCCTCTGCCCAGAGCACCTGGCCGGTGCCTCCCCATCCACTCTTGCGCAGCCGATCGAGGCCCCGGTGGTATCCCACCCGGGCATAGGCGTACGTCGCAACCGGATCCTCGCTTGCGAAGGCGGCTTCCGCGAGCCGCGCCCAACCATCCAGGAAGGCCGGGTGGTCGGAGCAGAGCCGCTGTAGCCCGGGCAGCAGAGCCGCGGCGGGGGGACCGCCGGACGGGGCGAGGATCTCGGCTAGAAGACCCAGCGCGCGGGGATCCTCCGAGGGCAGCGCCGTCAGGTGGGCGGGCTGGATCTGGTGCCCGTGGGGAGCCACCGGCAAACTGGTCACGGAGTGCGGTCGAGCGCCGGGCGCATCTGGCGTTTCGCTCAAGGCTCCCCTCGGTTGGCCGCGAGGCGCGGCGCTGGTGGTACCCCGTAGCGGATTCGAACCGCTGATCTCCGCCTTGAGAGGGCGGTGTCCTTGGCCACTAGACGAACGGGGCGAGCCTGCTCTCGGCAGTCCCGACTCCTCTACCGCCCAGTATATGGTCGCTCAAGCGGGGCTCCTGCTGAGCCCAGACCAGCACAGAAGGGCGGCGTCGACCAGAGCCGCATGGCTCTGCACTTGGGGATAGTTGCCCCAGAGCGCGCCCGACTCGGGGTCGGCGACCTCGGATAGCTGCCCGGCTGGGCCGGTCAGCCCACAAATGGCTCGCAGGCGCCGCTCGGCGGCGCCTGTCCGACCCAACAGCGCCTCCGCCCCGACTGCCCAGAGTCCGGGGAAGATGAAGGGGAAGCACGGCGCGGCGATCCCGTCGCGCTCGGGTGAGTGGCGGGCCATCAGCGGCCCTCGACCGAGGTCGCGGGAGATCCGAGCCAGGGTGGAGTCGGCGCCGGGTTGACCAGGACGGATGAATGAGACCAGGTAGGCGGCCAGGAGGGCAGAGTCGGAAACGGGCTCCTGAAACGACATCACCAGCCCCCCATCGGTTCCTCGCCCCTGGCCCTGGATGGACCGCTCGATGGCCTCTGCTTGCCGGCGCCAGCCTCGAGGGTCTCCCGCGATTCGGCCCCGCTCGGCCAAGGAGGCCGCGGTCTGGAGCGCCGACCAGGCCATCACCTTGCTGTGCACGTAGTGTCGACGTGCTCCGCGAACCTCCCAGATTCCATGATCGGGGAAGGACCATCCAAGTTCCGCGGAGTGGGCTAGCGCGGGCACGTGCTGGAGCAGTTCAGGGGGACACCCCCCGGCTCGGTCCAGCTCGCCGGCGAGCCGGGTCACCTCTCCCAGGGTGTCCAGCTGGAGCTGGCGGGAGGCCCCATTGCCGATTCGGACCAAGGCTCCCGAGTATCCGGCGAGGTGGGTCAGAACGTGCTCGGGCGGCAGTTCGGCACCGGAGAGGCGGCGGACCGCTGACAGGGGGTCGGGCCCACTCTCCAGCAGATGTCCCAGTCCCCGGGCGACCGCTTCGGCCTCGAGCCTGGCGCCGGCGTGGCAGAAGGCAATCCCAGCATCGGCGCAGTCCCGGAGCCACGCATACCGGTAGTCCCATGCTCTGGGACTGGCGGGCCACTGCGGGATTGAGGTGGTGGCAGCAGCCACCAGCAGACCGGTCTCCCGGTCCTGCAGGCCCCGCAGCGTCAGCAGCGAGCGATCGACCGCGACCCGGGCCCAGGCCGGCGCCTGCCCCGCCAGCCTGGCCAGGGCTGGCCCTCGATGCAGCTGGGCGACCCATTGCTGATCTCGGGCGACCGAGTCGTCCAGCAGCCCCCGGGCGGCGCTCACACCCTCGACTGGGGCGGCCACAGCCATTGCCGGCCGCGGCGGGAGCCGCCCGCCTGATCCGGGGGCGCCTAGCCAGACCACCAGGCCCTCCGGGCCTAGCTCGGTCTCCAGGGCGGCGGGGCCAGCATGGGTGGGCCGGCTGGACACCAAGATCAGAGGGCCTCCCGGCCCGTCCCTGTGCCCGGCGTCTCCTAGGACCGCCCCGAACGCCGTGGCGGCCCAGCTCGCCCCGGCGGCTCCCCCGGGACCGGAGAGGTTGATTCGAAGCCGCGTCCCCACCGGGCCTTCAGCCAACCAGACGACAGCGCTCCCGGCCGAACCGTCGTCGAGCAGCCCGGATCGGATCCGAACTCCCAGCTCAGCCGAGAACTCGATCACTCGAGAGGCCCCTTCCCATTTCGGTGCAGAGCTGCCCTGGGAAAGCGCGGCCACGCCCACCGAACCCCCTCGCTGGGCGTCGAGCAGCTTGGCCAGGCGAAGCGGTCCGTCAAACCGAGGCAAGCACAGGAAGTCACAGCCGCCATCGGAGTTGATCACAGCAGCGGTCCGACCGTCGGCGAGGCAGAAGTACTGCTGGACCGGCCGGTCCAGCTGCTCGCCGCCGATCCCGGTCGGCGCCCCCAGTGGCTGACTCACCCGCCCAGGCTATCCGCCGCGGTTCCGAGGGGTCAGGCCGGCATCGACTGGAGGAGGGCGCCGATGCGGGCGATCTTGCTGGCCCAATTGGGGTCACTGGCGTAGTCCACGTTCATCCCGCTCGGAGTCGGGCCGTTGAAGTAGGCACCGGTCGCGACGGTCCCGGGCTGTCCGCCGTAATTGGGTACCTGGGAACCGGACGGGGTGAGGTAGTAGACGGACACGAACCAGGACACGTAGTCGATGCAGTCCTGGTCGCTGCTGAAGGTCTCCCCGTCGACGTAGGGATTGGCGTCGTAAGCCTCGAACCCGAACAGGTTGTGCTTGTTGGTGTAGAGAGCCGATGTCCCCCAACCCGTCTCCAGGACAGCGTCCGCGACCAGGTAGATGGCGCTGACATGGTTGCTCTGCTCCGCCTGGACGAAGAAACCGGCGTCGCCCGCCAGCGGGGTGCTTTGCAGGAATTCTTGGATCTGGTGAACGGAGATGCCGCTAGGGAGTGTCAGATTGGTATTCACGGTGAAGGGACCGGCGCCGCCCGAGTCAGGTGGGGGAGTCGCGCCCGGAGTCGGTGCCGGGCCGCTCGCGGTCGGAGTGGACGCCGGAGCGGGCGGGGGCGTCGGGGAGACCCCCGTAGGGGAGGTGGCGGACGAGTTCGGCGACGAGGTCGACGCCGGTCCCCCCTGGACCCTGGGCGCCAAGACCGCGGCGGCGGTCTGATACTGCGCAACGAGCTCCTCGGCGAGAAGGCGCGACTCGGTCGCCGCCTCGTGTCGCTGAGCCTGCTGCAGCGAGGCCTCGGTGGCCTGCTCGGTTCGCACGGCCTGGGCCAGCCTGGTCAGGAGCTGCCGCTGGGACTGGGTCAGGTCGGCCATGGCGATCTGGGTATCGAGCGCGGAGTTGAAGGTCGGGCTCGCCAGAACGGAGAGCAGCCCGTTGGGGGCTCCGGTGTACTCGGCCGCCACCAAGCTGGCCAGCTGCCGGCGCTCCTGCGCACTTTGGGCCTGATCGCGGGCGATCCTCGACCGCGCCGTCTGCACCTCGGCGCTGAGAACTCTCATCTCGGTCTTGGCCCGCGAGACAAGTTCCCGTAGCGTGGTCGGGGAGCTTGCGGGCGAGCCGGAACTGGCCATGACCGAGGGCGCGCCGGTGCCACCGATTAGAGCCACGCCGGCAGCGCCGGCCATGACCGCGGCGATCAGTGATTGTCCCCACTTCCTGGCCCCGTCCACGAGGAGCCATTCTTGATCTCAAGCGAAAGATCCTCTCCCCACGTCGCAGGCCCGATGCCGGAACGTAACCGGAACCGCGGGGCGAGATCCGCGGCGGCCTAGACTCGTCGGGTGGATGTCGTCGAGCCGTCGACCGTGGTGCTGGCGGAGGACGAACCGATGATCGGGCGGATCCTGGAATTCAAACTCAGGATGGAAGGGCACACCCTGCTCTGGGTGCGTTCTGCCAGCGAGGCCGAGTCGCTGGTCAGGCGGGGGGGAGTGGACCTGCTCCTCTGCGATGTCACTCTCGAGGAGGATGGTCGCGACCTCTGCCGACGGCTGATCCAAGCCGGGCTCGAACCACCGGCCGGGATCGTGCTAATGCCGGAGCAGCGAGATCAACTCGGACCCCAGCGGGCTCTTGCGGCAGGAGCTCGGGAGGTCATCTCCAAGCCATTCAAGCCGACCGTGGTCGCGGCCACGATCCGCCGGCTGCTGGACGACGCGAGGGGGGTCCCGCGGGAGGATCAAGCTGGCCCGCTCGGATAGCATCCGGGAGATGACCAGTCGCATCACCGAAATCATCGTCGACAGCCGCGATCCCCAGACTTTGGCCAAGTGGTGGGCGGAGGTGCTGGACTACCACGCCGCGGCGCCCGCCCCGCAGGGCTGGGTTGCGATCTCGGCCTGGCCGGTCGAGGCCGATCGCCCGGATGACGACGCCTACCGTCTCCGGGCCCAGGTCCCGTCAGTCGTCTTCGTTCCGGTTCCCGAGCCAAAGTCAGGCAAGAATCGGGTCCACTGGGACGTCTGGTCGGTAGACCGAACCCAGGCTGAGGAGGTGGCCTGGCTGCTCGAGCGGGGCGCCCGAAGAGTTGACGTCGGCCAGCGCGACGTTACCTGGGTAGTCATGGCCGACCCCGAAGGCAACGAGTTCTGCGTGCTCGGCTGAGACGACCGTGCGTCCGCGGCCCCGGGCAGTGGTTCCGGGCCACACCGCCCACGCGTGACGGGGCAGCAAAGGCGGCCCCTTACCCGGGAAGTTCGGCTGCTCCCAGGCTGCGCAGGAGTTCGAACCGATAGATCCCTGTGTCGTGCCCGTCGGCCCAGGTCGCCTTCAACCCGTAGTTGCCTACCAGCTGGATATCGGCGAGCTCGTCCTCGCCGAGGTGGAGCTCGGGGTCAATCTGAAATCGGCCCGGCCGGCCCAGTTCCCCGCTGCAGAGCGCGCACGGACAAGCGCGCCGGAGCCGCCCGAAGGAGATCGCCTGACCCGTGCCATCCATCCAGTCAACCAGCAGGGCTCGGGACTGCTCGTCGTAGGCGAAGCGGCGCGGAGTGGTGCCCTCGGTAGCCGGGTCTGCCGAAAATGGTTCCGTCACCGTGTCCATTGTGGGGCGCCTAAGAACGACGTCGAAGTCGTCCCGCTCCCGGGGGGCGTGGATTGGCGCGCGCAGCCCGTATGCTGCCGGGGATGGGCGAGCTCGACGATCGCTTTGAGATCGACGAAGTCGGTTCCGACCCGGGAACACCGATCGACCGCAATCTGGCCCTGGAGTTGGTCAGGGTCACCGAGGGCGCGGCGATGTCTGCCGCGCGCTTCATGGGCCGCGATGACAAGATCGCCGCTGACCGGGCCGCGGTTGAGTCGATGCGCCGGAGCCTGTCACACGTGGATATGGCGGGCATCGTCAAGATCGGCGAGGGGGAGAAGGACAAGGCGCCGATGCTCTACATCGGGGAGCAGATCGGCAACGGCAACCCGCCCCTGGTGGACGTGGCCGTGGACCCCATCGACGGCACCCGGCTGGTGGCCCGGGGGCTGCCGGGCGGGATCGCTACGGTCGCTTTGGCCGAGCGCGACACCCTGCTTCAGACCCACTGCGCCTACATGGAGAAGCTGGTGGTTGGCCCCCGAGCCCGGGGCGTGATCGACCTCCGCCTTTCCCACACGGAGAACCTGCAGCGGATCGCGGCCGCCGAGGAGCGACCGGTTCACGACCTGACGGTGGTCGTGCTTGACCGGCCTCGCCATGAGGAGCTGCTGCGCGAAATCCGTGCCACCGGGGCTCGCGTCAGGCTGATCACGGACGGCGACGTGGCCGCCGGGGTCATGGCAGCTCTGCCGGAGCGGACCGGGCTGGATGTGCTCCTGGGTGTCGGCGGAGCCACCGAGGCCGTCCTGACGGCCTGTGCGGTGCGCTGCATCCAGGGGGACATGCAGTGCCGCCTCTGGCCCCGAGACGACGCCGAGCGGGAGCTGATCAGGGGCGAGGGCTTCTCTGAGGAGCAGATCTTCCGGGCCGAGGATCTCTGCGCCGGGGAGAACATCTTTTTCGCCGCCACCGGAATCACCGATGGGGAGATGCTGGGTGGGGTCAGGTTCTCGGGGGAGACCGTCGAGACCCACTCCGTGGTGATGCGCTCCTACAGCGGTACGGTGCGCTGGATCGACGCCTTCCACAACCTCGCCCAGCTTCGGCTTCGAAACCAGCTCTCTGGATCCTCGGGAGGCTGACCTGATCGGCGACCGCTGGCTGGCGGAGGGTCACATCCCTCCCGGGGCATCCTCCAGTTTGAATCCGCCGTCGGCGGCACCACACGCGAGGCACCTCTCTGGAGGCTCGAGCCCACGCTGGGTGCCCCCACAGCGGCCGCAAACCCACTGATGGCGGGAGAAGAAGGTGACCAGGTCAGTCCTGGAGATCAGCCCGACCAGCTTGCCGTGCCGGACCACGGGCAGCCGCCGGATCCGCTGCGCCATCAGGATTTCGGCGGCCTCGCTGAGAGGCACCTCCTCCTCAATGGTCCTCGGCTCCGTTGACATGATCGCCGCCACGGTAGAGCCCGGCCGGAGCAGCACGTCCATCTCGCTGAGCACCCCGACCACCCGGTGGTGATCGTCCAGGACCGGCATCCCGGTGATGTGATTCCGCTGCAGAATCGCCGCCGCCTCGGTAACGTCGGCGTCAGGCCCGATCGTGATCACAGCCCGAGTCATCACCGCGGCCACGGTCGCCTCTCCGGTCGGATGGGCTGGGGTCGGTTCGACCATCCCAGGGACTCCTTTGGGTTGGAACGTGGGCTTGCCCAAGGGGGCGCCCGTGATCGCGCAGCTTAGCGCTGGCCGCCCGCCTCGGGGAACGGTGGGAAGCGGTCGCCCCTCGGGACCCCCGTTTGCTAATGTGCCGCAGTCAGCTATTGCAAGTGGAGTAGAGAGGTCCTCATGAGCAAGGTCGCCGACCCCTATTCGCCTTCCGCCCGCCATACCCGGGTCAACCCTTCGCAGGAGGAGCTGCGCCACCTGACTGCGGCGATGCCCACCGCCCGGATCACCGCCTACGACAATTACAACGTCCAGACGCTCGCGATGGCCCGCAGCACCGGCTCCACCTACATCGTCACCGACTCGCCGGAGATGACTTCGAGTCAGACGGTCTCGACGGAGGAGGGCCGGCGGGTCGCTCAGCTGCAGGAGGAGTACCTCCGAGGCCAGGACGTCATCGTGATCGACGGCTACATCAACAATGACCCTGCCTTCCGATCCCCTGTCCGCCTGGTCATCGAGGAGGCCGGGGCCAACATCGCGGGGATGCAGGACCACCTCCTCTTCAAGGAGGAGTCGGCCAGCGGCGAGTTCCGCCCCGAGTTCACCCTGATCTACACCCCGCGGCTGACGGCGCCAGGTTACCCGGAGGATCGGCTGATCGCGGTCGATCTCGAGGCCGGGATAACCAGGGTGTTCAACTCTGACTACTTCGGCGAGTCCAAGAAGGGCCTGCTCAGAATGTGGAACCAGCTCGTCTACCAGCGGGGGGGCCTCCCGCTTCACGCCGGCTGCAAGGTGGTCCCCACCTCCCAGGGGGAGCGTACGCTGCTCATCGTGGGCCTCTCGGGCACGGGCAAGACAACCACCACCTTCACCCGGCAGAACCAGAGCAAGCCGGTCCAGGACGACTTCGTGGCACTGATGCCGGGCGGGATCGTCTACGGCTCGGAGAACGGCTGCTTCGCCAAGACCTACGCCCTCAGCGCCGAGGACGAGCCGACCATTCATGGGGCGGTGACCTCCCGGGTCGCCTACCTGGAGAACGTCTCTCAGAAGGAGGTGGGGGGGCCGGTCGACTTCTTCGATCAGTCCTACACCCAGAACGGGCGCGCCGTCTTTCCGATGGAGGCCCTGGGCTGGTCGCGCGACGCCCGCGAGATCGCACCCGTCTCCTCGCTACTGATTCTGAATCGCAACGACGGAATCATTCCCGCGGTTGCCCGACTCTCGGTGGAGCAGGCAGCCGCTTACTTCATGCTGGGTGAGACCCAGGGCACCGCCGCCGGGGGCGCGGCCGAGGCCGGCAAGTCGCTCCGCGTCCCCGGGACCAACCCCTTCTTTCCCCTCCTGCACTCCCAGCAGGGGAACCGGTTCCGGGAGCTCCACGGGGCCGCCGGCTTCGAGGTCTTCCTGCTCAACACTGGGTGGGTCGGTGGAGGGGAAGGTGACCCGCAGGCCAAGAAGATCCGTATTCCCGACTCCTCTGCCGTGGTCAAGGCGATCGCCGAGGGGAGCATCCGCTGGGAGCTGGATCCCGACTTTGGATACGAGGTGGCGGCGGCTGTCCCCGGAGTCGAGGACGAGGAACTGCTCCAGCCCCGCCACCTTTACCAGCGCCAGGGGCGTTCCGGCGAGCACCTGGCTATCGTCGAGCGGCTGCGCCGGGAACGGACCGAGTACCTGGCCCGGTTCCCCGGCCTGGACCCGGCAATCCTGCGGGCCGTCGTCGGTTAGTGCGAGTGCCAGAGCGCTGTGCTCTGGTGGTCATCGACGTCCAGGTCGGCTTTGACGACCCGGTCTGGGGTCGACGCAACAATCCGGCCTGCGAAGCCAATGTGGAATTGCTGGTCGGGCATTGGCGCGACCAGCACCGACCGGTGGTATTTGTCCGCCACGATTCCGACGAGGGACCTGGCTCGCCCCTGACTCCAGGCTCCGCGGGCAACGCTCTCAAGCCCTTCCTCAGGGGTGAGCCCGACCTGCTGATCACCAAGCAGGTCCACTCGGCGTTTTATGGCCGGCCGGATCTAGACAGCTGGCTCCGGGAGCACGGCATCAACGCGGTCGCCATCTGCGGGATTGCCACCGATCACTGCTGCGAGACGACGGCCCGGATGGCCGGCGACCTGGGGTACCAGACGTACTTCGTGCTGGACGCCACCCATGCCTTCGACCGCACCGGTCCGGACGGTCGGGTGATCACCGCCGACCAGATCTGTCGCGCAACCGCGGCTAGCCTTCACCAGGAGTTCGCCACCGTCACTGGCACCGCTGAGTTGGTCGGGAGTTGACTGGATCTGGGGGGCCAGCGGACATTGCCCGCCCCGAGTCTGGGCCTTCCGGACGCAGTAAGCCGCTGACTGCGAATGTCGTGGTCGCGATACCGCTGCACCCTTCCCGGCCGGGGGTGCGGCGCCAGAGTGGCGACGGCAGCCAGCCTGGCGCCACCTTCCCTAAAGGGTGACTGAGGTGCCAGTTCTTACGGTTCGCGAGATGCGGCTGGATGAGGTCGGTATCCGAATCGAGTATTTTCATGGCTCGTCCGACGACCACCTCCGTCGACTTGGGGTCGACCGAGCGCTGCTCCCGACGCGGCCGAAGTGGCGAGCCTTCTACGAGGAGGACGCGACCCGGCCCATTCAGGATCGCGTCAATTACTCCCTTTTGTGGGAGTCCGACGGCCGGGTGGTTGGATTCAGTACCGTCGACCGGATCGTGTTCGGCAGGGAGGCATTTTTGCACCTGCACATCCTGCGTGCGGACCAGCGTCATGCCGGGCTCGGAACCCCCTTGGTCGTCAAGTCGGCCTCGGTGTACTTCGAGGTGCTCCAGCTCGAAAGGATCTTTTCCGAGCCGAACGCGTTCAACGTGGCGCCAAACCGGACTCTGCAACGGGCCGGTTTCCGCTACCTGTTCACCCACACCGCCCAACCAAGTCCCGTCAACTTCCCTCAGGTCACGACCAGATGGGTCCTGGAGCGGCCTGGTTGACAGACCCGGGAGCGGACGCCGCTTGCGATGCCTCCTCGGCGATACGGTGTCGACTCTCCCCGGAGTGGCAAACTCACCAGGTGACCATTCGTTGGGGACAGTGATGACTTTGACCCGATCCGCCCCGGAGCGGCCATCCAAGCAGGAGTACTTCCTCCTCCTCGCTCTGGCGGCGCGGACCCGAGCTGACTGCTTGGGAAGGCGCGTCGGCGCCGTGGTGGTGCGCGATGACCGGGTGATCAGCACCGGCTACAACGGGACCCCGATCGGAATGCCCAACTGCTCCGAGGGGGGCTGCCACCGCTGCGCCAATCGGGAGTCGGAGCAATATCCGGCGGGTCGTGGATATGACCTCTGCGTCTGCGTCCATGCGGAGCAGAACGCGGTCCTGGCCGCGGCCCGTTTTGGCCAGTCGACCCTGGGGGCGACCCTGTTCTCCACCATGCGACCCTGCTTCGGATGCCTCAAGGAGTCGCTCCAGGCGGGCGTCGCGGTTGTCCATTACCTGGAGGACTGGCAGCTGACCCCGGGCGACGATGACGCCGCCTTGGCCGCCCAGTACGCGGCGCTCCGGTCTCGCTTCCAGGACTTCAGCCAGGCCCCGATCCCGGATCACCGACTGGCGCGGCTCCTGGCTGAGGAGCGGGTGGGTATGGAGAGATGAGCCAGGACGACCGCTGCGAGCCACCCGAGGTGGGCGGGCGTTGGCCCGTGGCCCTGCTCACGGTCAGCGATGAGGGCGCCGCCGGGAGACGCCAGGACGCGAGCGGGGACTGGCTGGCGGCGCGGTTGCGGGAGCTTCCAGGAGAGCTCGTCTCGCGAGCACTCCTGCCGGACGAGCCGGATCAGGTGGCTGAGTGGTTGCGGGGCACCATCGACAACCTGCAGCCGGCGCTGATCGTCTGCACCGGCGGCACCGGGCTCCATCCCCGCGACCGGACGCCCGAGGCAGTGCGCTCGGTGGGCGAGTATGACGTCCCGGGATTCGCCGAGGCGATGCGGGCGGCCGGGCTCGTCCAGACGCCCCACGCGATCCTCTCGCGCCAGGTCGCCGTGGTTACCGGCCGCACCCTGGTGGTGGCCCTTCCCGGGGCCATCCGGGCCACCCAGGAGAGCCTGGCGGCTGTCTGGGCCGCCCTTCCCCACGCCCTGGAGATGATCGCGGGGCTCCCCCAGGCGAGCACGCCGACTGGACACCGGGGAGGCTCCCTCCCGGCTGATCTGCCGCAGCCGAACTAGACTCTGGCGGTGGGGCTGAGGGGAGTTGTGTTCGACCTCTTCGGCACCCTGGTGGAGGGCTGGGGGACGGAGATGGCCGCCACCAAGGCCGATGAGGTCGCCGAGATCCTGGGCGTTCCGGCGCCCACCTTCCGGGAGCTTATGGCGGCCACGTACACGCCCCGCGCCTGCGGGCAGCTGGGGGGACCGCGAGAGATGCTGGCCCGCCTCTGCGCCATGCTTGGGGTTGACCCGGGCGAGTCGGCCCTCGCCGAGGCGGCCCGGCACCGGGTCGCGCAGTTCGCCGATGTGCTCAGCGAGCCGCGTCCCGGAGTCTCCTCCCTGCTGGCGACGCTGCGGGATCGCGAGATTCAGGTTGGATTGCTCAGCGACTGCTCCGGCGAGACCCCTCAGCTCTGGCCCCGGCTCAGCTGGACAGGCCCGATCCAATCTGCGGTCTTATCCTGGAGTGAGGGCGCGCGCAAGCCGGCGCCGGCACTGTACCGGCGGGTCGCCGACCTGATCCAGCTCGAGCCCACCCAGTGCCTCTACGTCGGCGACGGCGGCAGCCAGGAGCTCAGCGGAGCCGAGCGCAGTGGTATGCGTGCCGTACGGCTTCAGGTTCCGCGCCGGGACGGCGATCGGCTGCTTCAGTACGACCCCGACGCTAGTTGGTCCGGTCCGGCGGTCTCGAACCTTTTCGGGATACTCCCGCTGCTGGGAGCATGATCGAGGGGGAGGTCGCGCCCGCTATGCTCGTGGGGGGGTAGGTCCGAAGCGCACATGTGGGGAGACATGCCCGTGGTTCTCGCCAACCCTCGTCGCCAACTGGTGACCCTGATCCCTGGGGACGGAATCGGCCCCGAGGTGGTCCGCGCCGCTCAGACGGTCATTGCGGCCACCGGTGCCCCCATCGAGTGGGAGGAGCGCCCCGCCGGGGCGAGCATCTTCCGCCAAGGGCTACCGTCAGGAGTGCCCCAGGCCACCGTGGAGTCCGCCCGCCGCACCGGGGTCGTGCTCAAGGGACCGCTCGAGACACCGGTTGGGTTTGGCGAGAAAAGCGCCAATGTGACCCTGCGCAAGCTCTTCGAAACCTACGCCAACATCCGACCCATCCGAGAGCTGCCCGGGGTACTCACCCCCTACAGCGGGCGGGGTATCGACCTCGTCGTCGTGCGCGAAAATGTCGAGGATCTGTATGCCGGGATTGAGTACATGCAGACCCCTGGGGTGGCCGAGTCACTCAAGCTGATCTCCCGCAAGGGATGCGAAAAAATCGTGCGCATGGGATTCGAATTCGCGCGCTCCGAGAGCCGCCACATGGTCCACTGCGCGACCAAGTCCAACATCATGAAATTCAGCGAGGGTCTGCTCAAGCGAACGTTCGAGGAGATCTCGCCGGAGTATCCCGACATCGAAGCGCACCACATCATCATCGACAACTGCGCTCACCAGCTGGTTAAGCGGCCGGAACAGTTCGACGTGATCGTCACCACCAATATGAACGGCGACATCATCAGTGACCTCAGTTCGGCGCTGGTGGGAGGGCTGGGCTTCGCCCCCTCCGCAAACATCGGCAACGATGTGGCCATCTTCGAGGCGGTCCACGGCTCGGCGCCTAAGTACGCGGGCCAGAACGTCATCAACCCCACGGCCTTGATTCTCACCGGGGCCATGATGCTGCGCTATCTGGATCAGGTTGACGCCGCCGAACAGATCGAGCACGCGGTCTCCCTGACTCTGGAGTCCGGAGTCAGGACCAGAGATATCGCCGGCGACGGCCCGGCGGCGTCCACCACCGCATACACCGACGCCATCGTCTCCCACATCGGCGAGCGGTCAGCGGCATGGTCGGGGCGGGCGCACCGGCCACTGCAGCTGCCCCAGGTCTCCAGCGAGTACGCCTCGGTGCATCCGCAGCGGCGACGGGACCTGGGGATCGACGTGTTCATCGAGTCCGGTCTCGCCCCCGGGACGTTGGGGGCCAGTCTGGAAGCGGCCACAGCCGGCACCGCACTTCGGCTGGAGAGCATCGGCAACCGCGGCACCCAAGTGTATCCCGCAACCGGGGGGGCAACGACCGACTGCATCGACCACTGGCCCTGCCGATTCCTGATTCGCGACCTGGCTGGCGAGCTCACGGATGACGATTTGTTCGCGCTCCTTCACCGGGTTTCCCAGGAACACCGGTGGGTCCACGTCGAACGGCTCCCCGAGTTCGATGGCGTGCGCGGCTTCAGCAAAGCCCAGGGGGAAGACTGATCCGCCACCGGGACCGGCGCGGCGGCTGGGCCGCGGACTAGCCGACGGCTTCCAGAACCGCCGCGGCGTGACCGGCTGGGGTGACCGCGTCCCAGACGCGCTCGACCTTTCCCTGGGCATCGACCAGGAAGGTCGCTCGCCCGACTCTGCCGGTAGCTCGATCAGGGCCCGTCTGCCAGACGCCAAACAGTTCGGCGACCTGGTGATCCGGATCGGCCAGGAGTGGCAGGTCGGGAGCTCCACAGGCGGTGGCGAACTCGGCCTTGGCCTGGACGTCACCAACCGAACAGCCGAACACCCGTACCCCGTGGGCGGAGAAATCGCCTAGGGCCTGGCCGAATTCTCGGGTTTCGATGGTGCACCCCGGGGTGTTGTCCTTGGGGTAGAAATAGATGACCCAGCGCTTGCCGAGCATCCCGGCGGTGGCGACGGTCTCGCCGGTGCCGGCCGACAGGCTGAAATCAGGTACCGCGTCACCGGGTTCGAGCATGGCGAGCTCCTAATCTGGGCTGGGTGGGCTCATGACGCTATCAGGAATTACCCGTCAGCCGGAGTACAGCTGCCTCGCCTGGAGGGCCACGCTCAGCACCACCCGGGTCTCAGCGTCGTCGAGGGAGGCACTCAGCAGATCCTCGATCCGCTGCACCCGATACGCCAGCGTGTTGATGTGGACGTGCAGCTGGCGTGCCGCCGCTCGTTGGTTCCAGCGCTGGGAGACGAGGGCCTCGAGGGTAGCCAGCAGCGGGGTGCGATGACGCAGGGCATAGCCGAGGATGGGGCCCAACGTCTCGTCCACGAAGCGCCGGAGCACGTCGGGGTCGCGAACCTCGAGCAGCAGCCGCAGAGCGCCTAGGGAACGGTACGAGGTAACCTGTCCCACACCCCCCGCTCGACGCGAGAGGCGGAGCGCCTGACGAGCCTCCTCGTGGGCGCGCGCCAGCTCCAGCGCCGAGGCGGCCAGGTTTCCCATACCGGCGGAGAAGAGGAGCCTCCGGCCCAGTCCCTGGGCGAGGGCCAGTATGGCCCGGGCGAACTCCTCCAACCCAGCTGGGTTGGGCTGCGCGAGGCCACCCCTGGCGGCCGCCGCCTGAGCCGGAATCAGCAGCACCGTGTAGGTCGCTCGGGCCACCACCAAAGACCCGGGGAATCGCCTCTGGGTCAGCTCGTTGAGGTCACGTTGCAGCCGCTCCTGGAGAGGCTGGGTCTGAAATTTCGCCAGCGTCCGCTCGTCGTCTGGTTCGAGCACCAGGACCCAGGCGCTGTCGGGGATCCGGTACCCGAGCCGCTCCGCACGCACCGCCAGCCTGGCAATGTCGTCCGGACTCTGTCCGGCCGTGAGCAGCCCCTCGAGAAGGTCTCCCCGCAGCCGACGCTCCACCTCGGCCGCAGCCCGCTCTTTGAGCAGCTCCAAGGCGACCACCGTGGCACCGTGCTCAAGGGCCCGACGGGTGCCCGCCCCGGCAGTGGCCACGGTCCCCTCCACGGCGAGCACCGCCACCAACTCCTCACCGGCCCGAACCGGGGTCAGGATCAGATCCAGCCGGGGCCGGCTGAGACTGAGCCCGACCGGCCCCGCCGCGGCGGGGCCGATCAGGGCGGTCGGAATGGCCAGCCGCCGCGCTGCAAGTCCCCTCCCGGCGCCGTGCTCGAGGTGAAACCCGAGCGGGTCGTAGAGGCCCACCTCGCCCCCGGCCAGAGCGGCGATAGCATCCAGGATCTTGGGAAGTCCGGCCCCGGAGAGAGCAAGCCCGGTAAAGCGCTCGTGGACTGTCTGGGAGAGTTGGATCTCGACCAGCTGGAGCTCCAGCCGGTGCTGCAGCTCGCTGCGCTCCAGAACACCCGCCAGGGCGCCGGCGATGGCCGAGAGGACTGCCAGTTCATCGGTCCGGAACTCTCTGCGCTTCACGGTCTGGACGTTGAGCACGCCAACCATCCGCGGCCCGGCCAGAATCGGAACGGAGAGCATCGAAGTGAAGCGCTCCTCGTCCAGACCGTCGATCCACTCGAAGTGAGGGTCGGTGGCAACCTCGGCGACCGAGAGGGGCTCTCGAAGCTTCGCGACGGCGCCGGTGATCCCCTGACCCGCGCTCAGCACAACGCTGCCCACCGCCGCCTGGTTGAGCCCGTTGGTGGCGGTGAGGACCAACCCGCCGCGGACCCGGTCCTGCAGGTAAAGCGAGCAGACGTCCGCCTCGAGGACACCGGTCGTCTCCCGGAGTACCAGGGAGAAGAGCTCGTCCCGCTCCATCGTGGAGGCCGCCTCCACCGCCAGCTTCTGGAGGTAGAGAAGCTCGCGAAGCTCCCGCTCCCGGGCGGCGCCCGAGCGGGCAGCGGGGGCCACCTCAGCCCCCTCCCGAAGCCTCGCCGCTCGGCGGGGGGCGGTGGATTTCTCCCGACCGGCCCCCGCGCTTCGCGACCAGGCCGATCGGGCCAACCTCGGCCCACGGGTCGAGACTCTTGACCATGTCGATCACAGTCAGGCAGGCCACACTGACGGCGGTCAGCGCCTCCATCTCGACTCCGGTGGTGCCATGGCACCGGACCGTGGCTCGAAGCAGAATTCTCCGGAGATCCGGGACCAGCTGGGCGTCAACAGCGACGTGGGTCAGGGTCAGGGGGTGACAGAGAGGAATCAGTTCCGGGGTGCGCTTGGCCGCCATGATCCCGGCCAGCCGGGCCACCTCCAGGACGTCGCCCTTCGTCACCGTCCCGTCCGAGACGGCGGACCAAGCTGCGGAGTTGAGCCTCACCTCCCCTTCCGCGGTCGCCTCCCGGTCGGTACTGGGCCGGTCGCCCACGTCGACCATGCGAGCGCGCCCGCGTTGGTCCAGATGGCTGAGGCGAGGACTCTCTTCCGGGCTCACGAGCTGGCCGCACAGGCGTTCACGCCCTTGGGAACGGTGCCTCCCCCGAATCCCACTCCGACGATGAGGTCGTCTGGGCGGGCGGCCTCGCAGGAGAAGGTGAGATCCCTGCCGACGGCGATCAATCCCAGGGAGAAGTAGGGGTGAAACCCCCGGGCCAGAGCTTGGGGAATCAACGATGGCAGGACCATCTGCCCCAGCGAGAGCCGGCTGAAGGTGAGATTGATGGTGGGCGTCCCCAGGCCCCGGAAGGCGACCGGGCCGCTGATCACCAAAGCGTGGTTGAGAATCGAGGTCTGCCCGCTCACCACCACCTGGCCTTGAAGTACGTGGACCTGAAGTTGGGAAAGGCCGCCGTAGCTGCTGAGACTGTCCTGGAGGAGCCCGGTTGCCTCGGCATCGCTGAGATGCACCAAGGCCACCGGCTGGCCACCCGAGAGCGCTGAGGCCACCGCCCTTGCCGCCCCCAGCTGGAGCGCACTGGCCGGTGCGGGACGAACTTGGGCGAACTGGGGTGGGCTGGTCCAGAGGTGGATCGCGTACCCCGCCAGGGCCACCACCAGCACCACCGGGATGAGGCAGCCCAGGCAGTTGAGGGTGCAGCCGCGCCGGATCGCGCCGAGCACCTCAGCTGGCCCTGGTCCGAGCTGCCTGCCAGGCAGCCAGCGCCCGCCGGTGCGAGGAGAAAACCAGCCGGGGCAGCCCGGGGGGCTCGAAGCAACCCAGCTCGGGCGCCTCGGGGGTTGGGGTGGGCTCGCCTCGGGTGAGCCTGCCCGCGTAGGCGAGGACCACCAGCCCGCCCTCCTCAGTGATCACGTGGAAAGTCCCGACCAGGTCGTCCACGCCCGCTTCACAACCGGTCTCTTCGAGGCATTCTCGGGCTGCGCTGAAGGCGGGGTCCTCCTCATCGTCGACGTATCCGCCGGGGAAGGCCCAGCCCCCCTGCCCCGGTGACGTTCCCCGCCGAATCGCCAGCAACTTTCCCTCGGGGTCGCAGGCCAACAGCGCCACCGCCACCTTGGGTCCCCGCCAGGCCACGAAGTCGCACTTGGGGCAGGCGGGGAGAGGGCGTCCCTCGATCAGGCGCGCACTCAACGCGCTGCCGCAGCTTGGACAAAAGCGGAACTCCGTCTTCATGGTCCGCACCCGGCCATCGCTGCCACCTCCTCCCGACCCTGGCCGGGGCGCCCCCGAGGGCTCAGATGATACGTGGCCGTTTTGCCGATCACCGATCCGGATTCGATTCCGCGAGGTGGCGGAGGTGGTCGCGGTTCCAGTCGAGGGGCGCCTCGAGCGACCGTGTGCCCCGGGCAATAGTCCTGCCGCCGTAGCGCCTCCGGAGCCTGTCAAGGGCAAGGTCCAGACGTTCCTCGCGCTCGCCTCCGGGGGCGAAGAGGGTCAACTGGCGCGCCCCAGTCAGACCCTCGGCGCCCACCCCGAGCAATCGGACCGGGCGGCCCCCGCTCCAGGTCTCGCCGAGCAGTGCAGTCGCACCCGCCTGCAAATCCTGGTCGGTGAAGGTGGGCTCGGCGAGGCGGCGCCGCCGGGTGACGGTTTCGAAGTTCGCGAAACGCACCTTCATGGTCACCGACCGGGCCAATAACGACGAAGCGCGGAGACGAAGGCCCACTCCGGCGGCAAGGGCGGCCAGGCGGGTCTCCATCTCGTCTAGGGACACCAGGTCTTCGGAATAGGTCTCCTCGCGGCTGATCGACTTGGGGGCACCGGGAACCACCACCGGGGACGGGTCGACGCCGCGGGCCCGGTCCTGCAGTGCGACCGCGTTCGGTCCCAACGTCGCCTGGAGCAGGGTGAGGGGGGCATCCGCCAACCTGCCCAGGGTGTCGATCCCCAGGAGCCGCAGCTTGGCCGTCGTCTTGGGGCCCGCTCCCGGAAGTCGATCGACTGCGAGCGGGGCCAGAAAGCCGGCCTCGTCGCCGGCCGGCACCACCACCATGCCTCTGGGCTTGCGCAGGTCGGAGGCGACCTTGGCGACGACCTTGTTGGTCGCCACGCCCACTGAGGCTGGCAGCCCCAGCTCCAGGTCGAGCCGCCGGCTGATTGCCTGCGCCGCCGCCGCGCCGCCGCCGCTGAGGGCATCCGTGCCGGTCAGGTCGAGGAATGCCTCGTCCAGGGAGCCCGGCTCGACCAATGGGGTGTACTCGGAGAAGATGGCAAACACCCGCTCCGAGAGGGTGACGTAGGCCGGGATGTCGACGGGCAGCACCACCAGGTCCGGGCACAGCCCGAGCGCTCGCCCTAGTGGAAGAGCCGATCGGACCCCGTACCGTCTCGCCTCGTAGGAGGCAGCGGCGACCACGCCCCGGCCAGGGTTCCTTCGCTCCCCGGGATGAGATTCGCGGCTCCCCGCCACCACCACGGGCCGGCCCGCCAGCTCGGGGCGGCGGAGCAGCTCGCAAGAGACAAAGAACGCGTCCAGGTCCACGTGCAGAATCGTTCGTGTTCTGGTCATCGGAACCGAGCCAGGGTCAGCTCCCCGATCCGAAGGTGAGTGTCGCGACCGCCGCCACCAGTTCCATCTGCTCCCTGGACCACGCCTCGTCCTCGCGCCGAATTTGGGCAAGCTCCTCCGCCACCGACTCCCGGATGAGAGTGCGCCCCACCTGGCGCGGCGAGCCGGTCCGGCGCTTGAACTCGGCCCCCTCGGCCTCGACGGTGCGCGGCGAGATGGTCACCCGGAGCGGCATCCCCCGAAGGTCGGCGTCGGCGAACTTGACCCCGGCGCTGGCGTCCCGATCGTCATACAGGACCTCGACTCCGGACTCCTCGAGCTCTCGGTAGGTGGCCTCCGCGAGCTCAATCACCGTGGGGTCGCGGCCGACCGCCACCAGGGCCACCTCGAACGGAGCCACCGCGAGGGGAAGGGTCAGGCCGCGATCGTCGTGGTGCTCGGTGGCGACACAGGCCAAAAGCCGGCCCACGCCGATTCCGTAGGAGCCCATCACGACCGGCAGCTGCTGACCGGATTCGTCCGTGTAGATCGCCCCCAGCGCGAGGCTGTACTTGAGCCCCAGCTGGAAGATGTTCCCGTACTCGATCCCGCGTCGGACTCGCAGGGGGGCGCCACAGTTGGGGCAGGGGTCGCCGGTGGTGGCCGCAGCCAGGCGGGTCACAGCCGTCACCTGGCAGTCACGAAGAAGGTTGAAGTTGCGCAGGTGCCAACCTACTCGGTTGGCTCCGGTGACCAGATTTCGCCGCCGCGCCAAACCCTCGTCAGCGACCACGATGGCGGCTTCCGGAGCCAATCCGTGAGGCGACATGAAACCCGGCACTCCGCCGGCGCGCTCCACCTCCTCGCGGGTCGCCGGTCTGAGGTCGACCGCGCCGGTCGCGTTGCGGAGTCGGGCCAGGTTCACCTCGGCCGGGCCGGGCACCAGGGCGAGGACCAGCCGGGGAGGCTCGCCGCGGTCGAGCTCGGCCATGAAGGCGACCGACTTGGCGATCCGGTCCGGGTCGACGGCGAGGTAGTTGGAGAGCTCTGCGACGGTGGCCGCGCCCGGCGTGGCCACCTCCGCCAGCTCCGCCTCCGCCTCGGTCTCGGCCTCGGCAAGGGTGGTCTCAGCCACCTCCTGATTGGCCGCGTAGCTGCACCTGTCACAGAAGACCAGGGTGTCTTCGCCGTCGTCGGTGAGGTAGGTGAACTCATGGGCCATGTGGCCACCCATCACGCCGACGTCGCTGAGAACCGCCACCACCGGGATTCCGGCCCGAGCGGCGATCTTGAAGTAGGCGTGGAAATGGGCCCGGTAGGCCCGCTCCAGACCAGCCTGGTCACGATCGAGTGAATAGGAGTCCTTCATCGTGAACTCCCGGGTCCGAACCAGTCCGCCCCGGGCTCGGGGCTCATCCCGGAACTTGGTCTGAAGCTGATAAACGATCCTGGGGAGGTCCCGGTAGGAAGTCACATTGGCGGCCGTCAGGTCGGCGACCACCTCCTCGTGAGAGAGGGCCAGCGCCATGTCCCGCTGGCGCCGATCTTGAAATCGCAACAGGACCTCGTCGATCGAGTCCCAGCGCCCGCTCCGCTGCCACAGGTCTGCCGGCTGCACCACCGGCATCGAGACCTCCTGGGCGCCCAGAGCCTCCATCTCCTCGCGAAGGATGCGCCGGAGCTTCTGCTCCGTCCTCCAACCGATCGGAAGGTAGCTGTAAATTCCGGTCGCCAGCTGTTGCAGAAATCCGGCCCGGAGCAAGAGCTGATGCGAGACCAGTTCATCCTCGGGCGCGCTTCGGCGGGTGCTTCCAAAGAGATCGCTGACTCGCATCGTTCTCAGTGTACGAAGCGTTCTGATCGGATTCGGCCGGGTCCGCGCCTCAGCCCAGGAGTGCGATCAGATCAGCCCACTTGTTCAGCTGCTCGGCCCCGGGCTCCCGAGATACCGCTCCCGGAGCCAGGATTGCCCGCATCCCAGAAGCCGCCGCCCCCTCAATGTCCGCCTGCCAGTCGTCCCCTACAAACCAGACCCGCTCGGCCACCAGCCCGAGGCGGTCAAGCAGTTCAGTGAAGATCCGAGGGTTCGGCTTGCGCCAGCCGACCTCGCTCGAGAAGAGCACGACCTCGAAGTAGCGGAGCAGGCCCAGTCGCCCCAACTGTTCCTGCATCAGCTCTGCCGGGTAGGGGGCGTTGGAGCAGAGCGCCAGGCGCATACCCCGCCCCTGCAGGGCCGCCAGAACCTCGCGAGCGGGCTCGATGGGCACCACTCCGGCGACCCAGGCGCGCTGCAGCACAGCCCCAACTTTTGAACTCAGCTGCGGGCTGGGCGAAGAGCCGAGGAGCCGCGCCAGCGATTCCTGCTGAATGGCCTCGAAATCCACCTCCCGTCCTGGGTCGGAGTGCTGCCCCTGGCCAACCAGCTCCTCCACCAGCCGATCGACTTCCAGGGCAAATTCGCCGGCCGTCCCCTGCCAGCCGGACCCCGCCAGGTCAAGTTCGGCGGCCAGGTCGGGTCCGGCCGCGGCGATCGCCTGAGTCGGCCTGGCAATGTCCACCAGGGTGTGCCCGTAGTCGAAGCAGATCGCGGATGGCGGCCCCACCGCACTCAAGCGCCGGTTCCAGCCTCCGGGGGTTTGCGCCCGGCCCGTGACCGGCGGCGGCGGCGGCGGCGGCGGTCCCCCCCTTGGCCCGGGCTAGGGGGCGCCGCGGCCACTGGCGTCGGCCCAACCGGGCGACGACTAGTGGACCCGGGGGAAGGGGCCGGGTTCGCGGATCCACCCCCAGGGCGGCGGTGACGACGGCGTCGTCCCGGGGCTGGACCCGGGCGAGCTGGGGCGAACCTGGCCAGTAGCCGCTCCTGATGCTGGGGATCCCAGCTTCCACTCGCCAGCTCGCCGTAGGCGGCCACGGTGGCATCGAACTCGCGCATGAATTCTGCCAAAGGCCGCTTTTCCTTCACCGCGTTGGTGATCTGCTTCTCCGCCCAGGGCTGGTAGCGCGGGGATTCCGGGTTCAGGAACTCGGGTGGCGGAGCGCTCTCCGACTCTCCGGCGGTGGGCCCCAGCGACGCCCCTTCGACTGGTTCCATCGGTCGAGTATAGGTCGGCCCTCGGACGCCCTAGATGCCCCCGTCCGGCGCCCTTTCCGGTGATTCGCCCTGCTCGGCGCGGTAGGGGGATCGGTTGAGACGCACCGTGAGGTGGCCCTTGCTGATCAGGGCGGTCCGGGGTGCCCGGCGGGCCACCTGGGTGTCGTGGGTGACCAGCACCAGAGTCATGCCGCGCTCCCGCCAAAGCTGCTCCATCATCCCCACGATCTCCGCCGTGGTCTCCTCGTCAAGGTTGCCTGTCGGTTCGTCGGCGAGGATCACCCGTGGCTCCTTGACCAGGGCGCGGGCGATCGCGACCCGCTGCTGCTCCCCGCCGGACAGCTCCCCCGGGAAGTGATCGGTGCGGTCGGAGAGCCCCACCTCGGCGAGGGCAGCGACGGACCGTCTACGGCGTGCTCCGGTGGAAACGTGGAGCGGGACCAGGGCGGCCTCGACGTTCTCTGCCGCAGTCAGGGTTGGCATGAGGTTGTAGTTCTGGAAGACGAACCCGAAATTCTGCGCTCTGACATCCACCAGCTGAGACTCCCGAAGCGCGCCCAGATCGCGGCCGTCGAAGGCCACTGTCCCGGAGGTCGGCCGGTCCAATCCCCCGAGGAGTAGCAGCAGCGTGGTCTTGCCTTGTCCGGTGGGGCCTTGGATGGTTATGAATTCGCCATCCTCGATCGTGAGATCCACCGCTTTGAGGGCGGTGACCTTACCCCGTCCGCGCGAGTATTCCCGAGAGAGCTGGCTCAGTTCGTACATGAGCGGGCTCCAGAGCGCCAGGTCGACGAGCGGGAACGGCTTCGAGAGAAGAGCTCATTCATCGGCTCACTCCACCCTTCGAAGCGCTTCAGCGGGCCGCAACCGGGCTGCCCGCCACCCTCCCAGGATGCCCGCGATCAGCCCCCCTCCGACCGCCAGGGCAACGGCAAGCCCGAAGACAGCGAGCTCCAGCGGGGCGCTCAAATGCAGGACGACGGTGTGGCTCGTGGGCGCAAAGCTGTGAACGAAGTGTCGCCGCGCCGCAGCGGCGCCAAGCCCCGGGCCCCGCAGGGCTCCAGTCCCGGCGCCGCTTCAAGGTGCGCCTACGGTAGCTTTCAGCGGCGGCGCGATCTTGGTGACCAGAAAAGCACCCAGCACTCCGACCCCGATACCCAGGGCTCCTCCGACCAGCCCCTGAACTAGGGACTCCCCGATGACCTGGCCCACGATCCTCCGGCTGTGCCATCCCATCGCCTTGAGGGTCCCGAATTCGCGCACCCGCCGGTTGACCGACGCTGTGGTGAGCAGCGCTGCCAGAGCGAAGGCGGCCAGCAGAACCAGGCTGGCGAGCCAGAACCCCAGGGAGCCGGCCAGACCGGCAGCTGTGCTCAGAGATCCGGTCACCTGGGTGGCGAGGTTCTGGGCGGTCGTCACGGTGGCCTTGGGAAGCAGCCGTTGGATCTCAATTTGTACGCGAGATATGTCCGCCGCGCTGGTCGCCTTGACGACGAGCGTGTTGACCCGACCGAGGTCGCCAGCCAACGTCTGGGCCTCGCTCAAGGGAATATAGACGTCGTCAACGGAGGCGGCCTGGGCGAGGGAGACCAGACCGAGCACCTTGAAACTGGTTCCGGAGATGGTGACGCTCGAGCCGACCGCGATCGAGTTCTGCTTGGCGTAGCTCCTGTCGACCAGGGCGACCAACTGGTCGCTGGCAGCGGACCCGCTCTCGACTCGCTTGAACCAGGCGGAGACCTGCTGGGCGCCAGAGGTAACGTCGACGGCGGCGAGGGGGCCAAGCCCGGGCGTCGTCGGGTCCACTCCTCCGACGGTGAAGGAGGAGATGCGGAATCCGTTAGCCGGGCCAAGGGCCGAGCCTGATCCAGTACCTCCCACGGTCCCGGTGATGTGGATCGAGTTCAGGTTGAGCACTCCGGCCGCGCCGGCCACGCCCTGCAACCTGGAGACGGCGCCAACGTCGGCACTCTTGAGAGTGGCCAGCCCACCGGGCGACGCGAGCCGATCCTGCGTGAAGCTCTGTCCCGGTTGGCCGCGGCTCGGGGCGGCGCCTCCAAATTGAAAGGGGCCGCCAGTCCCCGGCGCTGCCGTCTGGGTGACCGTGATGTCCGTGCCCACCCCGTAGAGAGAATGCAGCACCTGGTTCTGGGCGGTCCTGACCCCGGCCGCGGCCGCAGTGACCGTGATCACCAGGCCAACCCCCAGTGCCAGCCCGGTGGCCACGAGGAGGGCGGATCGCGCTCGGCGGCGGAGTTCGCGCCTCAGGTATCGGAAGTACAACCGTGAACCTACATTGGTCGGTGGGCGCGGCAGATCCAAAGTAGAAGCGGCGCTGCTGAGATCCGCCTCGGGAACGGCTGGGAGTTCACTGAGGTCGCAATTCCGATTCAGCGGGGCGTGGACCGCTACCGTTTGTGTGCGGGTCCAAGTAGGCCCCGGTTCGAAGCGGGCGAGGTGAAACCATGGACCGGTCCCTGGCTCCCGGCGTTTGGCAGATCGACACCCTCCTCGGCGGATGGAAGGAGGTCAATTCTGTCTTTCTGATCGAGGCGGATCAGCCCTGCCTGGTCGAAACCGGGCCCCAGCGCGATGTTGCCATTGTCCTGGAGGGCCTCCGCCGCCATGGCCTCGGCCCGGACGATCTGGCCTGGATCGTCCTCTCCCATATCCATCTCGACCATGCGGGCGCGGTCGGCGAGATGGCGCAGCTCTTCCCCCAAGCCAGGGTGATCTGTCACCCCAGGGGGCTGCGCCACCTGGCCGATCCCGCGCGGCTCATCTCCGCCTCCGCTCAGGTATATGGCCCGCGGCTCGATTCCCTCTACGGCCGGATGACCGCGGTGAACCGGGATCGGTTGGTGGCGGCCGAGGACCGCGGGGTGGTCGAACTGGGCGGGGGTAAGCAGCTCCTGCTGGTGCACTCCCCGGGTCATGCCAAACACCACATTGGCGTCCTCGTGGTCGACTCCGGCGTTCTGCTGGTGGGGGATGCCGTCGGCGTGAAACTGCCGGGGGCCGGGCCACTCCGACCGGCTACTCCACCCGACGACTTCGACCTGCAGCTGGCACTCGACTCTCTGCATACATTTCAGGGGCTTCGGCCGGAGCAGCTGATCCTGACTCACTTCGGCTCGGCGGGAGCGCCCGAGGAGGTCTTGGGCGAGGCGGAGGAGCAGCTCCGGGCCTGGGCCGGCGTCGCCCAGGAGGCCTACCGGGAGCACCCAGCCGTCGACCAAATCGAGATGGCGCTCCGGCAGCGATTCTCCCCGGCTGACCCCGGCCGGCCCGATCGGCGGTCGGCGGCAGACACCCTGAACGGAACCCGCTCCAACGCCGAGGGCCTATTCGGCTGGCTCGAGCGCCAGAGGGCCGCAGCCGCCGAGGGGCCCGAGACCGGTCCACCCCAGCCGTCGGGATGACCCAAGATCGGGCTCCCGAGACGACCAGATACAGGTTTGAGGTTGCGGGCGGTCGAGTTGGTGAATACAATGCGGCTGATCGCCCGATCTTGGAGTTCGGGCTCTACTTCCAGCGGAGGGGCACCAAGATGGCCGTTACCGGCTTTTGCATGAAGTGCAAGACGGCGCGGGAGATTTCCAACCCCCAGCCCACCCAACTGAAGAACGGCAAGCCGGCAACTACCGGCACCTGCCCCGTCTGCGGGACCAAGATCTTCAAGATCGGGAAGGCGGCCTGAGGGCCTGCTCACTCGGCCCGGGCCTCGCTTCGGCGAGGGTCCGGGGCCGGTGAGACGAGAGGGGGAGCTGGCGGCGGCCATTCGAGGTCGGGAGCGTCACCTGGTCGACACCCTGTCCCGCTGGGTGGCCATCCCCTCGATCAGCACTGATCCCGAGCGTTCTCCGGACGTGCGAAGGTCAGCGGAGTTCCTGCGTCAGGCTGCTCTGGACGCCGGCTTCACCGTGGCCGAGGTCTGGGAGACCGCTGGGCAGCCTTCGGTATTCGCCCAGCGGATCGAGGACCCGCGCCTTCCCACCGTGCTGATCTACGGACATCACGACGTCCAGCCCGTCGACCCGGTCGCGGAGTGGGAGAAAGCCCCCTTCGAGGCGCTCGAACGGGACGGGCTCCTGCTCGGGCGCGGCACGGCGGACGACAAAGGCCACTTGGTCATGCACCTAGAGGCACTGCGAGGTTTCTTGGATGCTCGGGGCCAGCTCCCCATCAACCTCAAGCTGATCGCCGAGGGTGAGGAGGAAGACGGCTCGGAGCACTTCCAGCAGCTGCTGGCCGAGCACCGGGACCGCTTGCAGGCTGACGTCGCGGTGATCTCCGACACCGCCATGCCAGCTGTCGACGTGCCCGCCCTCACGGTCGGGCTGCGGGGACTCGCCTATTGGGAGCTGCGCGTCGAAACGTCCGCCACCGACCTCCATTCCGGGGTCTATGGGGGCGCCGTGCTCAACCCGATCACGGTGCTGGTCGAGATCCTCGCCCAGCTCCACGACGGCCAGGGTCGGGTTGCGGTACCCGGGTTCTACGATGACGTGAGGGAGCTCACTCCAGCCGAGCGAAAGGAGATCGCCGACGTCCCCTTCGATGCTGACGAATTCGCCGCCGACGTGGGAGCAATTCTCGGAGGCGAGGTCGACTTCAGCGCCGCGGAACGGCGCACCGTCCGGCCCACCCTCGAGCTGTGCGGCATTTGGGGCGGCTACCAGGGGGAGGGGTCGAAGACGGTGATCCCGGCCCGCGCGGCAGCGAAATTGTCGTCCCGGCTGGTCCCCGACCAGCTGGCGGATCGCGTCACTGGCCGGGTTGAAGCGCATTTGCGCCGACTCGCCCCGGCCGGTGTCCGGATTGAGTTTGAGACGATCTCGACCGGGCGCTGGGTGCTCACCTCGCCCGACCACCCTGCGGTGGGCGCAGCTGCCCAGGTAGTGGCCGAGGTGTGGGGTCAGCCAACTCGGTTCGTCCGTGAGGGGGGCAGCATTCCTCCGGTGGCGGCGATCTCTGAAGAGCTGAACGTTCCCTGCGTGCTGCTGGGAGTGGGATTGCCGGGCGACCGGATCCACGCGCCCAACGAGCGAGTCGTCCTGGATCAGCTATTTCGGGGAACGCAGGCGGTGGGCCGCCTCTGGGAGCGCTACGGGGAGATGGGCCGGAGCGGGCTCAGCGCACCCCCGGGGAGACCAGCGCAGGAACCTCGAGGGTGAAGTCGGAAGCGGGCCGCTGCGTGAAGAGCACGATCTGATCCCCTGCCTCTAGGGGCATCTCGGAAGGGATCTCGTGGCCGTTGCGCACGATCAGGAGCATCCGCTCCGACGCCAGATCCGTGATCTCCATGGCTTGGCGGCCTACGATCGGGCCGGCAGGCACCGTCACGCGCACCAGGGAAGCCTCGCTGCCTCCCATCGGAATCTGCAGGACGTCCCCGTGACTGGCGAGCCCGCTCTCGATCACGCCCAGGATCAGCTCCGTCGCGGACACGGCGACGTCCACCCCCAGCTGATGGAACAGCTGAACGTTGCGGGGGTTGTTGACCCGGGCGATCGTGCGAGGGACATGGAACTGTCGCTTGGCCAGCTGACAGGCAATCAGGTTGTCCTCGTCGTCGCCGGTCACCGCTGCCACGACATCAGCGCGCTCGATGCCGCTGGTGGAGAGAAAGGACATCTCGTCACCGTCTCCAACCAGGCTGGCGCAGCTGCCCAGTTGGGCCCCGACCAGCGCGGCCCGGGCAGGGTCCTTCTCGATCAGGGCGACCTCGTAACCACCCTCGAGCAGGTGCCGGCTCAGATAGAAGCCGACCTTGCCGGCACCGATCACGATGATGTAGGCGGGCCGGTCAGGCACCTCCCGACGCCCCCGATGCGGCCACCGAGTGGCGCGCCCGATCGGCCTCTTCAGCTCCACTCTCGAAGAAGGTGCGGGCGATGGCGGCGCCGACCACCGTTGGGCAGAACGTGTAGAGGCCCATCTCGCGATAGACGTGCTCCCGGATCGGATCGTAGATGCGAGTCATGACCCGGGGGATCTTGAAGATCTCCTTGGCCACCTGGGCCGACATGATGTTGCGGTTGTCCCCGTTGGTGACCGAGATGAAGCAGTCCGCATCCTTGGCACCAGCCTGTTCCAGGATCTCCTGATCGATACCACTGCCCAGGACCGCCAGTCCCGAGAACGTGTCGCCCAGCCGATCGAAGGCACGCCGAGAGATGTCCACGATCGCTACCTCGTGGCCCTCGACCGCGAGATCCTTGGCTAAGGTGGAGCCGACCCGGCCGCATCCGACGATCACCACCTTCACGGCGGCGAGTATATCCCGGGGCCGAGGCCAGGTTCCCAGCCTCACCACGCTCTCGCCGGCGGTCGCTCGGCCGGCTGCTCCTGAGGAACTGCTTAACTGGGACTTGAAGTATCCGTGCGCCCGCTTCAGCCCGGATCCACCAGGGACGCGTCCGGAATCCCCACCCGGTTGTGGCCGAAGCGAGCAGAATTGACCGCGATGACGTCCAGGATCTTCCGTTCTCGTCCCGCCGGAGAGCTCGGCGAGCGTCCCGGGATCCTCTGGCCCCGCCGAATTGCGGTTCCCGTCCGCGGCGATCCCGTGGACAAGGACGCCATTCAGGCGGCCTGCCGGCTGGCCCGGCCGGCCCGGGCCAGCATCCTGGTGATCACGGTCCTGGAAGTGGCCAGGAACCTTCCCCTCTCGGCCAGTCTGGGGGGCGAACTGGGCCGCGCTGAGGAGGTGCTGGCGAGCATGGAAGAGGTAGCCGCACATCTGGAGTCCAAGGTGCAGTCGACAGTGCTCCAGGCCCGGGAGGCGGGACCCGCGATCATCGACGAAGCGCGGCGCTGGGAGGCCGACCTGATGGTGGTCGGGCTCGGCACCAAGCCCCGCTTCGGCGAGTTCACCCTGGGTCGGACGGGTACCGATCTCCTCAACCATGCCCACTGCCGGTTGATCCTGATTCGGGCCGCGCTGCCCAAAGGTCCACCCCAGGGGCACATCGAGATCTCGTGATTTCTGCCAACCGCGCCTGACCGCTCGGGCCCGGACGGTCGCGCGTCCAGGCTCGGGCTCTAAAATGTCGCTCAGGCACCCCCGCTCGACGGCTTACGGCGCGATCTGAGCCACCTCCAGGCGAACCAGCCGAGCACCACCGCCACCGCGGCGGCGGCGGCAATCAGGAAGGCCCCACCTCCGATCCGCAGAATGTCGCGATAGTGGGCGCCCACAGCGTCCCCCACCGAGAGAACCGTGACGCACCAAACCACTGAGCCAGCCACCATCGCGGGGTAGAACACTCGGGGCGGGATGGCGGCGATCCCGGCGGCGTAGGAGGCGACGTTACGGGCGATCGGCAGCACTCTGGTGAGAAAAACACCCACCCCACCCCGGCGGCGCATCCAGGCCTCGGCCGACTCAAGCCGCTCCCCCTTGATGCCGACTCGGGCCGCGATCCGAGCCACCACCGGCCGTCCCAAGCGGAGCCCAATCGTGTATGAGGCGGTCGAGCCGATCAGTGCCCCGGCCGCAGCGCAGGCCATCGCCGGGGCCAGCTGCACTGTGCCCTCGTGGGCGAGAAAGCCGACGGTCAGGAGCACCGCCTCGTCCGGAAGCGGGACCCCCACGGATTCGGCGGCGAGCCAGAACAGAAGGAAACCGTAGATGCCCACCGCGGGAAGGTGGGTCAGCTGGAAGAGGATGTGAGTCAGCTTGGCCTACTGCCGTCCGCGCGGCTCGGCCGACCGGACGGTTAGTCCTCCTCGAGGTCGCCGGGCGGCGCCACGCCGGCAATCGATCCGACCAGGTCGCCGTCGTCCAGCCGCATCAGGATCACCCCTCGAGTCTGCCGGCTGGAGATTCTGACTCCCTCCAGGGGGATGCGGATGATCTGGCCCCGAGTGCTGATCAGCATCAGCTCGTCAGTGAGATCCTCGACGATCTTCATGCCCACGATCTCACCGACCTTGGCGATTGCGTTCTGGTCGAGGGTGTACACCCCCTGGATAGCTCGACTCTTGACCGGATAGTCGGAGACCGGGGTCAGCTTCCCAAACCCGTTCTGGGTCACCACCAGCACGTGACCATCGGGCCGGACGATGTCCGCCCCGGCGACCAGGTCGCCTCCCCGCAGACGCACCGCGGTGACCCCTTGGGTGTCCCGGCCCATCGGCCGGACCTGCTTCTCACTGAACCGAAGCGCCTTACCTCTGCGGGTGACCAGCAGAATTTGGTCTCCGCCGGTGCTGATCCGCACCCAGTTCAATTCGTCGCCATCACTCAGGTTCATGGCGATCAACCCGTTGCGCCGGACCGCGGCGTAGGCGGCGGCAGGCGTCTTTTTGATGTGCCCCCGAAGGGTGGCCATCACCATGTAGGTCTCGTCGGAATAGGCGTCAACCGAGAGCATTGAGGTAACTCTCTCGCCCTGATCCAGCTCGACCAGGTTGATCACTGCCGTGCCCTTAGCCTGGCGCGAGACATCCGGGACTTCGTGAGTGCGGAGCCGGAACACCCTTCCTCTGTTGGTGAAAAAGAGCATGTCGGAGTGGGTCGAGGCGACCTGCAGGTGCTCGACGTAATCCTCCTCGCCAACCCGTTTGGCGCCCATCACCCCTTTACCACCCCGCTGCTGGGAGCGGTAGTCGGTCGCCGGGGTGCGCTTGATGTAGCCACGATGGGTGAGCGTGACCACGACCTGCTGCCGGGGGATCAGATCCTCCTCGTTGAGCTCGATGTCGCCGTAGGTGATCTCGGTCCGACGCTCATCTCCGAACTTCTTGCGGAGAGCCAGCACCTCTTCCCGGACCACGCCCATGAGCCGCTCCCGGGTCTCGAGGATGGCCTCGAGCATGGTTATCCGCTCCAGCAATTCCGCGTGTTCCGCCTCCAGTTTGTCCCGCTCCAGCCGGGTCAGGCGCCCCAGCCGCATGTCCACGATCGCCTTGCTCTGACGGTCACTGAGCGCGAAGCGCTCCTCCAACTGACGCTGGGCGGTCGCCTCGTCGGGGGCAGCCCGGATCAGCTTGATCACCTCATCGAGATTCTGCAGACAGATCCGCAATCCCTCGACGATGTGGGCTCGCTCGCGGGCCCGCTCCAGGTCGTGCCGAGTGCGTCGCTCCACCACCGTGCGGCGGTACTCAAGGTAATGGTGGAGGATGTTGCGGAGTGACAGAATCTGGGGCTGTCCATCCACCAAAGCCAGCAAAATACAGGAGAAAGTTGACTGCAGCTGGGTGTGCTTGTAGAGATTGTTGAGCACCGTGTAGGGTCGCGCGTCACGCTTGAGCTCGATCACCAGGCGAGTACCCTCACGGCGCCCGGTCTCGTTGCGAAGGTCGGCGATCCCCTCCAGTCGACGATCGTTGACCAGCTCGGCGATGGTCTGGAGGACCCGGCTGGGATTCACCTGATAGGGGAGCTCGGTGACGATGATCTGCTCCCGACCTGCCTTCGATTCCTCGAAGATGACCCGCGCCCGCTGGACCACCCGGCCGTGACCGGTGCCGTAAACCTGAGGCAGGTCGCGGGCATAGATGATCCCGCCGGTGGGGAAGTCAGGCCCGGGAATCAGCCGCATCAGATCCTCGGTGGTGGCATCCGGGTTATCGATCAGATGCACCAGCCCGTTACAAACTTCGGTCAGATTGTGGGGAGGGATGCTGGTCGCCATCCCCACCGCAATCCCCGAGGCGCCGTTCACCAGCAGGTTGGGCATGGCCGCCGGCAGCACTGCTGGCTCCTTCTTGGTGGCCGCGTAGTTGTCGATGAAATCGACCGTGTCCTTTTCGATGTCGGCGAGCATCTCGGCGGCGATGGGCGTCATCCGCGCCTCGGTGTAGCGATAGGCGGCGGCGGGGTCACCCTCAGGAGAGCCGAAGTTACCCTGGCCGTCGACCAGCGGGTAGCGCATCACCCACCATTGGGCGAGCCGGACCAGCGTGTCGTACACCGAGATATCACCGTGGGGGTGGTAGTTCTTGAGCACCTCGCCGACGATCGCGGCGCATTTCTGGTGGCTCGCCCCCGGGGTCATGCCCTGGTCTTGCATGGCATAGAGGATTCGGCGCTGGACGGGCTTGAGCCCGTCCCGAACGTCGGGGAGGGCTCGAGCCACGATCACGCTCATGGCGTAGACCAGGTACGACTCGCGCATCTCCTGCACCAGTTCGACCCCGCGCACGCCGCCGACCCGCGCGCCGCCCTGATCTATAGCCACACCTAGCTCCCTGGGACCGCGGCTGGGGCCGGATGCTCGAGCGCCGACTGCCAGACCTCGGTCAGCCCGGCCCGCACCGCGGCGGCCGCCACCCGGATCGCACTGGTGACCGCGCGGGCGTCGGAGCGGCCATGGCCGATGAAGACGAGCCCGCCCACCCCCAGAAGCGGTGCCCCACCGACCTGGCCCCAGTCGAGTCGGTCCCGGAGCCGGCGCAGACTGGGAAGTAGGAAAAGGGCGCCCAGCCGGGACCGTGGGGTTGAGTTAGCCTCCTGGCGCAAGGCGGCCATGATGGCGTCGGCAACCCCTTCCGCCGTCTTCAGCGCAACGTTGCCGACGAAGCCGTCGGAAACTACCACGTCGACCTTGCCGGAGAGCAGGTCGGTCCCCTCGACGGGTCCTAGGTAGCGCAGGTCGAGCTGGGAGATGAGCTCGTGGGCGGCCTGGACCAGGGCATTGCCCTTGGAGGGCTCCTCGCCGTTGCTGAGGAGCCCGACGCGGGGACGTTCCACCCGCAACGCCCGCCGGCAGTACTCGCTGCCCAGCTGGGCGAACTGGGCGAGCCATTCAGGTCGGCAGTCCACCTGGGCGCCGGCGTCCACCAGCAATGTGCTGCCCGAACGCGACGGCAACACCGTCCCAATCGCCGGCCGGGCTACCCCGGGTAGTCGGTGCAGGCGCAGGAGGGCGGCCGCCATGGTAGCCCCGCTGTGGCCGGCACTGAAGCAGGCATCGGCCCGACCCTCCCCGACCAGCCGGATCGCAACCGAGACGCTCGCATGAGGCTGACTACGGACTGCCTGGGCCGGGTGAGCGTTCATCGGTATCGCCCCCTCCGACTCCTCCAGCGTGAGCCGCTCGGGGAGTCCGCGGCCGACCAACGGAGTGATCTGTTCGGATCGCCCAACCAGGATCACCTGCAGGTCGGGGTCCGCCCGCAGCGCACCCAGGCTCCCGGCCACAAGAGCGTCCGGGGCCTGATCCCCACCCATCGCATCCACCGCCACCGCGGGAGAGGCGGCGCTCAAATATCCAGGTTCCGGACCGTCTTGGCATGGGATTGAATGAAGCGCTTGCGGGGCTCGACCGCCACCCCCATGAGCCGGTCGAAGATGTCGTCGGCGCGAAGAGCGTCCTCGACCTCGACCTTGAGCAGCACGCGGTGCTCGGGATCCAGCGTGGTTTCCCAGAGCTGATCGGCGGTCATCTCGCCTAGACCCTTGTAGCGCTGAACCTTGCTCTTCTCCCCCATCTCCTTGAGGGCCACCCGAAACTCCTCCTCGCTGTAACACCAGACCAGCCTCTTTCGGGAACCCTCGATCCGGAAAAGTGGGGGCTGGGCTATGAAGAGATGGCCCTCGTTGATCACCGGTTGCAGATAGCGCCAGAAGAAGGTGAGCAAGAGGGTTCGGATGTGAGATCCGTCCTCGTCGGCGTCGGCCATGAGGACGACCCGGTTGTAGCGCAACCGCTCCAGGTCGAACTTCTCGCCGACTCCCGTGCCCAGCGCGGTGATGAGATTGCGGATCTCCTCGTGCTGGAGAATCTTGTCCTCCCGAGCCTTCTCGACATTGAGGATCTTGCCCCGCAGGGGCAGAATCGCCTGGTAGCGGCGATCGCGTCCGCCTTTGGCGGTCCCACCGGCGCTCTCCCCTTCGACGATGAACAGCTCACAGAGCTCGGGATCACGCTCCGAGCAGTCGGCCAGCTTCCCGGGCAGGGTCGCGGACTCCAACAACGACTTGCGCTGGACCAGCTCGCGGGCTCGGACGGCGGCGGCTCGCGCCCGCGCGGCGGTCAGCGACTTCTCGATGATTCGCCTGGCATCCGCTGGGTTCTCCTCCAAGTACTGGTTGAGCGCCTCGGATACCACGGTGGAGACCTGACCCGCGATCTCCGAGTTGCCCAGCTTGGTCTTGGTCTGGCCCTCGAACTGCGGCTCCTGGAGCTTGACGCTGAGCACCGCCGTCAGCCCCTCTCGGACGTCCTCCCCGGTCAGGTTGCCGTCGCCGTCCTTGAGAATGGCGGCCTTGCGGGCATAGCGATTAAGGGTGGCGGTCAGGGCAGTCCGGAAGCCGGTCAGATGGCTCCCCCCCTCCACGGTGTTGATGTTGTTTGCGTAGGCCAGCACATGCTCGGCGAAGCCGCTGTTGTATTGGATCGACACCTCAACGGTGCTGCCTTCGATCTCCCGCTCGATGTACATCGGTCGGGCCTGGACCGCGCCCTTGCCCCGATTCAGGTGGCGTACAAAGGCCTCGATGCCCCCCTCGAAGTAGAAGTTGGCCTCGGACCAGGGGGACGGACGCTCGTCGATGAGCCGAAACAGGACCCGCTTGTTGAGAAACGCCAGCTCCCGCAGCCGGGTCAGAATCGTGTCCCGGTTGAACTCCTGGGTTTCGGTGAAGATCTGGGCGTCTGGCCAGAATCGCACCGTGGTGCCTCGCCGACCGGACCGGCTGTCGGCGTCGCTGCGGAGCTCGTTCATGGGAATGCCGCGGGAGTACTCCTGGCGGTAGATGCGGCGGTCGCGATAGACGACCACCTCGATCCGCTCCGAGAGCGCGTTGACCACCGACAACCCGACCCCGTGAAGTCCTCCCGAGACCTTGTAGCCCCCGCCACCGAACTTGCCCCCGGCGTGGAGCTTGGTCATGACCACCTCCAGGGCCGGTCGACCGGAGGGCTGGTGGATGTCCACCGGGATGCCCCGACCGTTGTCGCTGACCAGACAGGATCCGTCCGGCGAGAGACGCACCTCTACCTCCGTGCACTCGCCCGCCAGGGCCTCGTCGACCGAGTTGTCGATGAGCTCGGTGACCAGATGGTGCAGGCCGTGGACGTCGGTGGAGCCGATGTACATCCCGGGCCGGCGACGGACCGGATCCAGCCCCTCCAGCACCTGGATCTGCTCCGCGGAGTAACCATTGCCGCCGGATTTCGATCCCGAGGGCTTGCGGGCTCGCCTGGTGGGAGGCGCGGGTGGCTCACCCTCCGGTTGAATGGGCAGCCACAATTCGGGGTCAGGCGGCTCTACCAACTCGCTCCTCTTGGCGAAGTGCGCGGCGCAGGGGGCGCCGGCTGGGCGCTCCACCATGATGTGGAGGGCGGTTCCGAGACCTCAGCCGTACGGAAGCCACACCCAATTTTAGCAGTCCGCAGTGAGTTGCCAGCGGGGCCGGAGAGCGCCGCCGAGAAGGTGGTTTGCACATCCGGGGTCAATTCGAGTTATCGTTCCCCATGCACGGCGGCCCACCGCGCTCGCGGCAGGGCCGGCCGGAAGCAGGCCTCGTGCTTGAGGCTTCGGCCTCAGCCAAGGAGACCGATACCACTCAGCCTGTTCCAGGCTAGTTCCCAACACACGGTTCGTCCGGAGGAAGTGGCGCCCTGACGCCCCCAACCTTGACCCTCGGTCACCTCCACCTGGTGGTGCCCGAGGGCACCGAAGCGATGTCCTTTCTCGAGGCCCTCAACGGCCACGGGAACGGTGGCGCGCGCGAGCATTTCGCAGCCCAGATCGGGGCACTCGACGAATTCGCGGTCGTCGCCGGGCAAGGTGATTCCCCGGGAGTCACCCTGCTTCTGCCTGGGCTCGATGTCAGCTGCACCCCGGTGCGACCGCCGCGGGCCAAGCGGGAGCGCACCGCGCTCCGGGTCGACAGCGTCCGACCGGCGCCCGCGGAACGGGACGAACCGGGAAACCGGGTGCTCCGGGTGAGCTGCCGACACCCGGTGGTGAGCCCCGAGGACGGAGTCTCCAGCGACACCTTCCACCTGATGGACCTGGCCAAGCTGGCTCGGGGCTCCAAGGAGCCCGACCCGATCCTGCTCCAAACCCTGGCCCTGGTTGACGGCCTGGAGAGCGCTGAGCGCAATCGGGCGGCGACCCAAAGAACCCCCTTCGACGGGGTGGTCGAGATCTGGCGGTGCCGCAACTGTCGCGGGCTATGGCGCTCCGATCGCGACGAGCGGTGCCCCTCCTGTGGCAAGGAGTTCTCCGAGGAGGACCGCCGCCGGCCCGAGCTGGGCCGGATCGAGTTCTCGGTCCCCAAGGATCACACCATCACCATCTCGGTCGACTCGGCGGTGATGGTGGAGCCGGAGGACGAGCCTCACTACCTGGGGCGGGTCACCAAGGTCGACCATCGCCGCCGCCTGGTGGAGGTGGCCTGCAAGGCCTACGAGGCGGCCGGCAGCCAGGGTTGGATCACGCCCTCCTTCAACAAGCAGCTCTACGCCTCCAAGCGGAGCACCCTGGCCTCGATCGCCTCGGGCGACGCCCGCAGCTTGCTTCTCGCCCAGCTGCTCACCGATCCCACCGCCGTCTTCGCACCGGAAGTCGATCCCCGGAGCGACTGGCTCACCGTGGGGATGCACAGCAACCCGGCCCAGGACCGGGCGATCGGAATCATGGTCGCGCTGGAACCCGGACAGGCCGCTCTCATCCAGGGGCCACCCGGAACCGGCAAGACCACGGTGATTGTGGAGGCCATCAAGCACCGCCTTGCCGAGCGTCCGGAGCAGCGGATCCTGGTCTGCTCGCACAGCAACTTGGCAGTCGACAACGCCCTTGAAAGACTGGCCGGCACCGAGGGACTCCGGGCCGTCCGGGTGGCCAAGGCGGAGCGGGTCCATCCCGCGGTGGACGCCTTTCGGGTGGAGGACGAGGACGACGAGCGACTGATCACCGCCAACGTGTTCTTCGCCACCTGCGCCACCGCAGCAACCTCCTCAATCACCAACGACGAGGCCTATGACATGGTGATCCTCGACGAGGCCAACAAGGCCCGCATCGATGAGGCGCTGCCCTGCCTGCGGCTCGGCACCGCAGTCGTCCTGGTAGGGGATCACAAGCAGTTACCCCCAGTCGAGGACGACGCGATTTATCAGATCGTGGAAGACCATCCGGATCTGGAGGAGATCGTCGACACCAGCCTCTTCCAGCGCTGCTGGGAGAAAGGGGTCCCGGAGCAAGCTCGCTGCCTTCTGGTGGAGCAGCACCGGATGCACCCGGAGATCTCCGCATACATCAGCTCGGCCTCCTACGACAACCAGCTTGAGAACGCCCCCGAGGTTCTCGAATACCAGTACATAACCCGTCGGCCCTTCCCGGTCGCCCTGCATATGGTCGATACCGCCGGGCTGCGTGGGGGACGCGAGCGGCGGGGCGCCGGAGGTGCCCTGCGCAATGACGCCGAGGTGCGGGTCTGTGCCCAGGTGGTGCGGATCCTCGATGAGCGGGCCGACCCAGGTCTTTCCCTGGCGGTGATCGCGATGTACGCCGATCAGGTCGACCGGCTACGTCAGGCACTGAGCCGGCGCCACTTCCGCCGCCAGGTGCGGATCGACACCGTCGACTCCTTCGAGGGGCGCGAGGAGGACATGGTCGTGATCTCACTAGTGCGCAGCAACGAGCGGGGGCGGATTGGGTTCCTGAGGGTACCTAACCGGCTCAACGTGGCCATCTCGAGAGCCCGGAGACTGGTTGTCTGCGTCGGGGATGCGGCGACGCTGCGAGCCGGCGAGGAGACGATGTACGGCCGCCTCGTCGAGGCGGCGCGCTCCTGTGGAGGCTACCTGATGGCGACCGACCTCCTCGGTGGTCGTGCCAGCGCGCGCGCCCGACCTCCACGGCGGGGCGTCGCCGGCCAGCCTGGCGCTCCTCAGGAGCTGGATCCCACTGCCCCCCGGCGGAGCCGGCGTCGCCGGCGCCGGCATCCCCAGCCCGTGCCCGGTCAGACTCCCGTTGTTACCGGCGTGCCGACTCCCCTCCCGCCTGGCCAGGAGGTTGGGGACGGGACGTCGCGGCCGGCCCGACGGCGTCGACGCCGGCATCGCTCCCGCGGGGGGTGGGTGGCCAACCCCGCCGCCCCGGGCGTCGACGGTCGGGCGACCGCGCCACCTCCGGGCGGTGTCCCACGACCGCCTGGCGAGGGTTCGGCGCGGCGCCGCAATCGACACCGCCGCCGCGGACCCCGACCTCAGGGGGGTCCGGGCGCAGCGGATTCCGCGACCACTCCGCCGGCCGGTCCTGGCGATCCCCAGGCGCCCCGGTGACTGCCGCCGCGCCGACCCGAATTTTCGTGATCGGAGCCGGTCTAATGGGATCAGGCATCGCCCAGGCAGCGGTCCAGAACGGAATTGAAGTGCAGCTATTCGACGCCAGTCCCGAGGCTTCGGGTCGGGCCCACCAGGCGATCGGCGAGCGTCTGAGTCGGGCCGAGGCGGCCGGACGCATAACCCCGGGAGGCGCACATGCGGCCTTAGCCCGGTTGGTGGTGCTGGGTGACCTGAGCCCCGCTGTGAACGCCGATGTGATCGTCGAGGCGATCAGCGAGGAGCCGGAGGCGAAACTCAAGCTCTGGGCTGAGCTGGAGCGGATCTGCGCCCCGGCCACCGTGTTCACCAGCAACACTTCCTCTATCCCGATCACCCGCCTGGCCGCAGCCACCGCCCGCCCCGACCGCTTCATGGGAATGCACTTCTACAGCCCGGTCCCGGTGATGAAGCTGGTGGAGCTGATCCGCGGCGTGCTGACCTCGGACCAGACCGTCGCCCGCATCGAGGCACTCTGCCAGGAGATGGGCAAGACCGCGGTGACCTCCGCCGACACCCCGGGCTTCATCGGGAATCGAATCCTGATCCCATTCCTCAACGAGGCGATTTCCGCCCTTCAGCAAGGGGTCGGCACGGCGTCCGACATCGACCAGGTCGCCAAGCTCGGACTCCGGCACCCGATGGGACCACTGGAGCTCGCCGACTTCATCGGCCTCGATGTGATTCTGGGCATCTGTCGGGTGATGTACCAGGGCCTGCACGACCCTCGCTATGCACCGAACCCTCTCCTCGAGCGGCTGGTCGAGGCGGGGCAGTTAGGCCGCAAGACGGGCCGCGGTTTTCACCAGTACAGCGACCCAGCGGGCACGGCCTGAGCGAGACCCTCCCCAGCTAGCTGGAGAGGGTCTCGGCCAGAAAGCGGACCGAGATCGGGTAACGGTATTCGATCCCCCGGTGCCCTCCCTCGAAGATTTCGAGCCGTAGATTGTCGACGCCCGCTCGGCGGAGAAGCACGGCCACGGCGCTGGCGCCGACGTCCAGGTAGTACTCGTCGCCGCGGCCTCCTTCGATAAAGGCGCCGCGCAGCGAGGTCGCCGCCTCGGGGTGATCACCCAACAAGCGCACCGGGTCCCAGGCGAGCCAGCGCTGCCAGACCTCGGGCCGAAGGATTCCGGTGGCTTCCTCGAAGGGCAGCTCGGGGGATCCATCGGCCGACGCCGAGTAGCAGGCCGCCATGCACCAGGTGCTGAGCATGACCACGTCCCCGGGCTGCGAGAAGGCGGGCCGGTCTGGGAACCCGTCCCAGAACTTCGCGAACGACCCCTGAAAGCGGTCGCGCAGCTGGCGCACCACCAGGGGAAAGTCCGGCAGATAGCAGAACTCGAAGAGCGCATCGCCGGCGTGGCTCGCCAACGCCCCGAACAGATCGGGGCGCAAGAGGGCGCTGATCATAGCCCCGTAGCCGCCACTTGATTTGCCCGCCACGGCCCGGTGCTCCCGCTTAGCCAGGGTCCGGAACTGGTCGTCGATCGCCGGCACCACCTCTTCGCAAAGGTAGGTGTGGTAGCGCCCGGTCCCGGGTGAGTCGAGGAACTGACTGCCTCCGAGCCGGGTCCAGCAATCGACGAACACGAGTAGGCAGGGAGGGACCGCAGGATCGGCGAAGAGCGCGTCAAACAGCTCGATCGGCGTCCGCCGGAACGGACTTCGGGCCTTCCACATGTCGATCTGACCGGACAATCCCTGAAGTAGGTAGATCACCGGGAGCCGTCGCTCCGGATCCTCCTGGTAGGCGGGGGGAAGGTAGACCCAGAGGGGCCGCTCGGCCGGGTCACCGAGGGGATTGCCCTGGAGGACTCGGCTGTGGAGCACCATCTCAACCAGCTCGCCCCGCATCGGCCAGGCCCAGGGAGGGCCCGACGGGGACCCCCTCTCCAGGGCTGGGGAGGGTCTTTCGGAATCAATCATGGCGCGCTCCCGGTTCCGGGCGGCGAATCTGTCGCCTTCGGATCGCCCGAGGATAGCGCTTGAGGAGACCGGGGCAGAGGAGCGGCGGGCCTGCTCGGATCCCCCGGATCGGCGTCGCCAAGCAGGGGGACGAATCGGCACTCCCCGAGATCCTGCCACCGCCAACCCGGCCCCTCGCGATGAAGGCACCAGAGGCGCTCCTCGTTGTCGCTCACCAGGGGACAGACCAGTTTCCCGCCGGGTCCGACCTGCCGCAGGAGTCCGCGAGGGATGGCGGCGGTCGCCGCCGAGATGACCACGGCGTCGAACGGACCCCACCCAGGTGCCCCGAGGCGACCGTCCCCGACCAGAATGGTGACCCCTTCGATTCCCGCCTGACTCAGGTTGCGGCGGGCCTGGGCGGCCAGCTCGGGGAGGAGCTCGATGGCAAGCACGCCTCCGGCTCCGGCGGCCCGGAGAACGGCTGCCAGATAGCCGCTGCCGGCGCCGACCTCCAGCACGGTAGTGCCCGCCGTGAGGTCGAGGGCCTGGACCACTACCGCGACGATCCATGGCTGCGAGCAAGTCTGCCCGTGGCCGATGGAGAGGGCTCGATCCGCGTACGCGGACAGGCGCTGGCTGGCGGGAAGAAAGAGCTCACGGGGCACGCTCCCCAGGGCCGCCAGGGCCGGCCGGCTGACCAGCTTGCCCTGAAGCGCAGCGAGAAGCTCCGCACGGTCTCGACTCAGCTCTGGTTGAGGATCTGGATGCAGTGGTCGACATCCTGAGCGTAGAGGGTGGTGGGAAGCTGCCCGGGTACATCGCCCCGACCCACGGGGAGGTAGAACCCGTGAACTTTCGGGGCGACGAAGCCAGAGTCGACCACCGCGATTTTCACCGCGAGGTTCACTGGCGGGTAGACCGCCAGCATCCACACCTTGGCCCCGGGATTGACGTCTGCCGAGCAGACGTCCAGTCGATTGCTGGAGATGACCACGATGGGACGAATCGGTTCGTAGTAGGTGCGCTGGAGGGTGCTGTGCACCCCGGCCGGGTCCAGCCGCGCCGTCACTCGGGACTCGAGCACAGTCTGGATGAGATCGACGGCGCTCGTCGACGCACCGGGATTGGTCGCGGTGATAACGACCTCCAAGAGTGGACCCAGCCCGGAGAGCGACTTGAGGTCCTGTGCCTCCGATCCGGTAAGGAGGGGTGAGACGTCGCTCAAGGGCACCGTCCGCAGGTAGTAGAAGTGGAGGTAGGTGGGGTCAGTGTAGAAGCCTCCGTCCGGGGTGCTGGTCACCAGGGCGCTGTTCAGAGGATGGGCTCGGAGACTGATCGGCAGCCCGCTCCGGAGTGCGCTCACCGCCTGCCGGGCGTTGATGTTGGTCCCGCATCCAGCCAGCAGCAGTAGGGCCGCCAGCGCAGCGCTCACGGCTGCGCAGCTACGACCTCGGCGCCGACCGGCGGCGGGCGCGCGAGCCACGCCGTTCACTTCAGGCGGGGAGCGGCAAGGCCTGGCCGTCGGGCGCCAGGAGGTCACTTCGCAGGAAAACCGAGCGGGTCCGGAAGCCGGCGACCTCAAGCCGCTCGCGTCCGCCCTCCTCGCGATCGAGCAGAGTGTAGATCGCCACGATCCGCGCTCCCGAGGCGGCGACTCGATCGGCAGCCTGGAGAAGCGACGTCCCGGTCGTGAGAGCGTCGTCCATGAGAGCGACCGGCTCACCGGGCTGGGGTTCGGGCCCGGCGCACCAGCCGCCGGCGCCGTGTTCTTTGAGCTCCTTGCGCACAATGAACGCACCGACCGGGGGTCCGCCGTCGAGGACGCTGCAGAGCGCCACCGCGGTGACCATCGGATCGGCCCCCAAGGTCGGGCCTCCGACCCGGGTCACCCCGTCCTCGCGGGCGAATCGGAGCAACGCCTGACCGACTAACCGTGCCCCCACGGGGTCGAGGGTCACCATCCGGCCATCAAAGTAGTAGCGGCTGCGCTTTCCGCTCGTCAGCAGAAAGTCCCCGACCCGGAAGGCGCGCCCCAACATCAGGCCCAGCAGTTCCCGCCGCTCGGCAGCGTCCGAGCTCAACCGGGCGCCGTTTCGGGACGCCAGCGCAGGACCAGGTGGCGCGCCGCGGCAACCTCGTCGACCCGGCCCACGGGAGCCTGGTGCGGCGCGGTGCGCAGGATCTCGGGATCCTCGCCCCCCTCTTCCATGATCGCCTGGACCACCGCCGCCAACTCGTCCAAGGAGCGCTTGGACTCGGTCTCGGTCGGCTCGAACATCATCGCCTCCGGCACGGTCATCGGGAAGTACACGGTCGGCGGATACACGCCGTAATCGATCATTCGCTTGGCTATGTCGAGTGCGCGCAACTCCGAGAATGGAGCTGGTGCCCACTTCGGCGAGGCGACGAATTCGTGAAACGAATCCGCCGGAGTCGCCGCCGGCAGCCACGGCTCGAGGCGGTGACGGAGGTAGCGGGCGCCTAGGACGGCGTCGCGGGCAACCATGGCCAGCTCGTCACCGTAGGCGCGAATGTAGGCGTAGGCGCGCACCAGCATGCCGAAATTCCCATAAAAAGAACGCACCTTCCCGATGCTCTGAGGTCGTTGGTAGTCCCAATCGAACCGTCCGTCGAGGCACCGGATTCGGGGCACCGGCAGGAACTCCTGCAACGCGGCTGAAACCCCCACCGGGCCAGCGCCAGGGCCACCACCGCCGTGGGGCGTTGAGAAGGTTTTGTGCAGATTTAGGTGGACCACGTCAAACCCCATGTCGCCGGGACGGGCAACCCCGACGAGCGCATTCAGGTTGGCCCCGTCGTAGTACAGAAGTGCTCCGGTGGCGTGAGCCATGCGCGCCAAATCTGCGATGTTGCGCTCGAAAATCCCGAGTGTATTTGGGTTGGTAAGCATGACCGCCGCGACCCGGGGGCTCAGTTTGGCGGCGAAGTCCTCCAGGTCGACTGTCCCGTCCGCCGCGCTGCGGACGGTGACCACACCGAGGCCACACTGAGCGGCGCTGGCAGGGTTGGTCCCGTGGGCCGTGTCCGGGATGATCACCTCGGTCCGTTCGTGGTCCCCGTTGCGCAGGTGGTAGGCCTGAATCATGCGCAACCCGGTCCACTCCCCATGGGCTCCGGCGGCCGGCTGAAGCGAGACCGCCTGCATGCCGGTGATGCGGCAAAGCAGGTTTTCGAGCTCCCACATCAGTTCCAGAGCACCCTGAATCGAGTCCACCGGCTGAAGGGGGTGGATGTCCGCGAAACCGTCCAGAGCGGCCACCTGTTCGTTGACGGCCGGGTTGTATTTCATGGTGCATGAACCGAGCGGGTAGGCCCCTTGTTGCAGGTTGTGGTTGCGGCGGCCGAGGCGACCGAAGTGGCGGGCCAGGTCGGGTTCGTTTACGGCGGGGAGCTGGGCCGGGCGGCGCCGTCGAAACCTCGCCGGCAGGGCATCCGCCAGCGCCGCGCCGCCCACCCCCGAGTCGGGCAGTCGCGGCCCCGGGCTGTCGGGTCGGGACAGCTCGAAGAGCAGCGGCTCCGGGCCAGCCCAGGCAGGAGCCGGAGGGGCGCTCAACCGGATACCGCCACCGGCAGGGGCGGAGTGGACACCCGGCTCAAGCGCTGGACGAGTCGCTCGATGGCCGCAGGCGTCGTCATCTCGGTGGCACAGACGAGCAGGCAGTGGGATAGCCCTGGAGCCACACTCTGGAGGGGATATCCGGCCAGGATCCCCTCCCCGGCCAGCTCTTGGGCAAGCGCCCGGGCCTCCACCGGAGTCTCCAGGACAAACTCCCAGAGGAACTCTTCCGCGGGGAACTTGAGCTGGAACCCGGGGATTCTGCAGAGGCGCTCGGCTAGGTGGTGCGCCCGCTGGTACGAGATCGAGGCGATCCCCCGGAGGCCGACTTCGCCCATTTTCGCCAGGTAAGCGGTAGCGGCCAGCGCCATGAGCGCGTGGTTGGTGCAGATGTTGGAGGTGGCCCGCTCTCGGCGGATGTGCTGCTCGCGGGTCTGCAGCGTCAGGCAGTAGGCCTGCCCGCCTCGAGAGTCGGTGGTCAATCCCACCAGTCGTCCGGGGATCCGCCGGACCAACTCGTCCCGGCAGGCCAGCAACCCCAACGTGGGGCCTCCCAGCTGGGGTGGTATTCCCAGCTGCTGACCGTCCGCCGCGACCAGGTCTGCGCCCAGAGCCCCGGGCGGTTCGACCACCGCGGCCGCGATCGGGTCGGCCACGACCAGGGCCAGGGCGCCCGCCGCGTGTGCCAACTCGATCAGCTCGCCGACCGGTTCCAGCAGCCCGAGGAAGTTGGGTTGCGGGACGACCAGCACCGCCGCGTCCGGATCGGCGAGAGCGCTCCGGGCAGCCTCCAGATCGGTGACCCCGTCGCGCTGGCCGATGCGAACCAGCTGCGCGCCCCTGCCGGAGATGTACGTCTGCAGGACCGCCAGCACCTCCGGGTGCAGAGAGGCCGCGGCCAGGACCCGGGTGCGGCCCGTATGAAGCGTTGCCAGCAGGGCGCCCTCGGCGGTGGCGGTGGCGACGTCGTACATCGACGCGTTGGCAACGTCGAGGTCGAAGAGCTCGGCAACCATCGACTGGAACTCGAATATCGATTGGAGATAGCCCTGGCTCGCCTCGGCCTGGTAGGGCGTGTAGGCGGTGTAGAACTCAGGGCGTCCGATTGTGGCGCGGACAATCGCCGGGATGAACCGCGAATAGGTGCCCGCCCCAAGGAAGCAGTCCCATTGCGAGAGCGGCACGTTCCGTCCCGCCAGCCGGCGCAGTTCAGTGATTAGATCGAGCTCCGCGAGTGGCGGAGGAAGCTCCAGCTCGGGGTCCCTGATCGCGGCTGGGACATCCCGAAAGAGCTCCCCGGGAGAACCGAGCCCGAGCGCGGAGAGCATCTCGGCTCGATCGGAGTCCGAATTTGGAAGATAGGCCATGAAAGAGCTGGCGCCTCCGCTTTGCAATCCAAACGCTAGTGCGAATCCGCCTGCGCGAAGGAATCGTACGCGGCGCTGTCGAGAAGCTCCGCCGGGAGATCTCCAGCAACGCGAATGCGGATCAGCCAACCTCGGCCGTGCGGGTCCTGATTGACCAGCTCAGGGGCGGAGCTGACCTCCTGATTGACCGCCACCACCTCACCTTCGACCGGGGAATAGAGGTCGCTCGCCGCCTTGACGGACTCGACCGCCCCGAAGCGGGCGCCGGCGGCTAGGGTTGTTCCCACCTTGGGCAACTCCAGAAAGATCACGTCCCCGAGCTGGGACTGGGCATGGTCGGTGATCCCGACCAGGGCCTCGGCCTCCCCTTCGCGTTTGACCCACTCGTGGGTTGTGGTGAAGCGATACGCGCTCAAGTCAGGCACCGGCTCTCCTCCCGTTCCTTCCCGTCGTTGAAGTCAGCTACCAGGTCGCTTGTAGAAAGGTAGCGCCACCACGGGAGCGACCGCCCACTGCGGTGGGTCGGCCCGGAGCTGGATCCTGAGCTCAGTTCCAGGCGAGGAGCTCCCCGGATCGACGTACCCCATCGCGAGGCCGGCGCCGAGTGTGAATCCGAAAGAGCCGCTGGTCACCTCACCGACGCGGCGAGACTCCTGGAAGATGGGATGGCCGTGGCGGGGAATCTCCCGTGGTCCGAGCTTGAGCCCGACGAACCCCTGAGGCGGGGACAGCGCGGCCCTGGCCAGGGCCTCCCTGCCGAGGAACGCTCCTTTGGCCGGTTTGACCACCCAGCCCAGGCCCGCGCTGAGCGGGTCGTGCGCCTCGTCGATGTCCTGACCGTAGAGCCTGAAACCGGCCTCCAGGCGCAGCGTGTCCCGAGCCCCGAGCCCGGCCGGAACGAGACCGTGGGGAACCCCCGCCTCGAGCAGCTCCGACCACAAACTGTCAGCGTCGGCAGCCCTGGCATAGAGCTCAAAACCGTCCTCTCCGGTGTACCCGGTGCGCGAGATCCGGCTCTCCACGCCGCCGACCTCGCCGGGGCGGTGGTGGTAGTAGCGGATCGACTCCAGCTCCGCGCCTGGGCTGAGCGACTGGACGATTTCCTTGGCGGCTGGACCCTGGACCGCCAGCAAGACGGTCTCCGCCGAGACGTCTTCGATCTCGGCGTCATGCCCGGACAGGTGCTGACGCATCCAGTCCAGGTCAACGTCGTGACGGGCGGCGTTGATCACGCAGAGGTACCCATCCTCTAGCTGGTAGACCAGCAGATCGTCTACGACGCCCCCGTCGGGACGGCACATCACCGTGTAGAGAGCCCGCCCGGGACCGAGCCGGGAGACGTCATTGGTGACCAGCTCCTGGAGGAACCCCAGCGCTCCCCGACCGGTCACGTTCACCTCGCCCATGTGGGAGACGTCGAAGAGGCCGGCCCGCTCCCGAACAGCCAGATGTTCCCCGCGAATCGACCCGTAGTGGAGAGGCATCGAGTACCCGGCGAAGGGCACCATCTGACCGCCCTGCGCTCGATGGGCCCGGTCGAGAGGGACCTGCTTGGCTCCCTCGCTCATTCGGTTTCGATTTCGCTGAGGATGTCGATCAGTTCGGCGTCGTGCTGGGATCGGGCTTCGTCCACCGCGTGGCGCAGCTGCGCGACCCGGGTGGCAGGCCAGTTCAGGTACCCCGCCAGCGCGAGATCGCTGGGGGCAGAGGCCGAGCTGAGCCGGAGCTCAGCTTCCGCGGCAAACAGCCGCTCCGCGTCGGCAGCCCAGCGGAGGTCCTCGAGCCGAGCGGCGACCTCCTCGGCGACCATGGCGTCGATTACCTGGTTGACTGCCTGGCGCACCCTTCGCAGAAACTCCGTGGATGAAAGGGGCTGTCGGGGATCGAGACCGTGGACGAAGGTGACGACCGCAGAGCTCCCCTCTTGGAAGAGATCCTCAAGCGGAATCGTTTCGGACTGGCGCGCCTCGGCGGCGTCAAGCACGACCCAGAGCATGCCCTCCACCAGCCGGGCCTCCGTCTCGGGCGGCGCCGCCTCAGCAGAGCTTGTCAGGAGCTGGGAGATCTGGTCGAGGCTCAGTCGGGGTAGCCCAGCCACCAGTTGCCGGACGTCGCGGGGGCGGGCCAGATCATTGCCCACCTGCTCCGACCCCGACTTTGAGCGGCCACTGACCACGTCCCGAGTATAGGACCGGGCAATCTCCACCCCGAACCGAGGCGGGGCTCGCCCCGTAAACTCGGGCCGTGGCTCCAAGTCGCCTCCGCGTCCCCCCCGATCAGGACCTTCTGGTGTTCGGCGCCACCGGCGACCTGGCCCAGCGCAAGCTTCTGCCAGCCTTATACGAGCTCAGCCTCCAGGGTCTGCTGCCCCGCCGGTGCGACATTCTGGGGACGGCCACCAAGGAGCTCGGGGATCACGGATTCCGGGAGATCGCCCGCGAGGCGGTCAAGCTCTACGCTAGGTCCGGATACCAGAGAGACGGTTTCGCCGAATTTGCTAGGCGCTTGCGCTACGTGCCGACTACCCACGATCAGGTGGGGACCGGCGCCAAGCTCGCCCAGGCCCTCCGGCAATCTCGGAGGCTGATCTACCTGGCGGTTCCGCCCTCCGCGTTCGTCACGATCCTCCAGGAGCTGAAGGGCGCCGGGTTGGCCAGGGGCTCGTCGGTGATTATTGAGAAGCCGTTCGGCCACGACCTCAAATCGGCGGTGGCCCTGAACGTGGCCCTGCACAAGACGGTCCCGGAGGACCGGATCTTCCGGATCGACCACTACCTGGGCAAGGAAACCGTCCAGAATCTGCTGGTTTTTCGCTTCGGGAACACCCTGGTGGAGCGGATCTGGAATCGGAACGTGGTTGATCAGGTGCAACTCACTGTCGCGGAAGACATCGGGATTGAGAGCCGAGGCCGGCTGTACGAGGAGACGGGCGCGATTCGGGACATCTTCCAGAATCATCTGCTTCAGCTCCTGGCCCTCACCTGCATGTCACCGCCGAGTTCCTTCGACCCCGAGGCTCTCCGCGACGAGAAGGTCAAGGTGCTCAACTCGATCCGCCCGGTTGGGCCAAACGACGTCGTCCGTGGTCAGTACACCAGAGGGTCGGTGAACGGGGTCACGATGCCTGGCTACCGTGAGGTCGAGGGCGTTTCGCCAGACTCAACCACCGAGACTTACGTGGCGATGCGGTTGGCGGTCGACACCTGGGACTGGGCCGGAGTCCCCTTCTACCTGCGCTGTGGTAAGGCGCTCTGCACCCGCCGGACCGAGATCATGCTCTTCTGCCGAGATGTCCCCCTCCATCTCTTCGCCGGCACGGGGATCGAACATCTCAGCCCCAATCGAGTCACCATCCGGATTCAGCCCGAGGAGGGCATCTCCTTTTCATTCATGGCCAAGCAACCCGGCGCGACCGTGGTCGAGCAGCCGGTCCGGATGGACTTCTCCTACGGCCAGTCGTTCAAGACGGAGCCAGCCGAAGCCTACGAGCGACTTCTTCACGATGCCTTGCTAGGAGATCACACCCTCTTCATCCGCCAGGACGAGACCGAGGCCGCCTGGGCCGCGCTGGAGCCGGTACTGGAGAACATGCCCCGGGTCAAGCTCTATCCGGCGGGCAGCGAGGGACCGGAGTCAGCGAATTCGCTTCTGGTTTCCGGCGCTTGGCACGACCTCTCCCACCACACCGAGGCCGGCGATACCGAGGCGTGAGCGACTAGGGCTGGCCGCCCCGGGCGGCCAGCACGTCGGGGACCAGCTGATCCGCCTCGATCCATCCCTCCTGGGACCCCTCTCCCAACCCGGCCTGAACTAGGACCCAGCGGCCCTTCTGCTCGATGGCTCGGAGTGGGCTGGCGGGGCGTACCGGAAGGCCCCGCGCGGCTTGGTAGTCAGGACCCAGGAAAAGCGGGTAGCCGGTGCCCGCCCAGCTCTGCACGAGGGTGCATGGCCCCGGGGAGATGGTGCGCAGGCGGTAGATGGTGGCCGCGTCCCGCTCCCCGCGGGTCAGAATGCGAATTAGGTTGAGGGCCCGAATCGTGGCGCTTCGCTGCCCCTGGGCGACGATAGTCAGTTCTGTCCCGCGATCGCCGAGGCGGCACTCGATGCGGACCTTCGTCTTGGGTTTCTTCACCTTGGTCCACTGACCGAAGAATCCGTTGGCCAGGACTTGAGCCACCTCTGCCGTGTTCCCGTCGATCACCCGAAAGCTGAAGGGGGGCAACCCCATTACCTGCTCGGCCACGGCGAAGACTTCTCGGGCAGGGACATGGACAGTCGTCACCCACCGGTTGGTGCGCGGACGCCCCAGATAGAGCATGAGCGGATTCTAGGCAGGAGGCTCTCGGCTGGGACCTAGACTGGCTGGCCGAACCCGTCCCACGCGGCTAGCGAAGTAGGGGGCGGTGGCGTAGCAGGAGCGCCTCCACTCGGTGCACCGCGGGGTCGAGGGGGCCCAGCACTGGCGCGAGCATCAGTCCGCTGTAGCTGCCGAGGCGGCCGCTCCACTTGGTCTTGAATTTGGCGTAGCCGTGGTCCGGGTTGGCCCGGTCGAAGCGCCGGGGCACGCCCCACATGTCGTAGATGGTGCAGCCCTGCTCGATCCCCCATTGGATCATGGCCCACTGCAGGGCGTAGCTGGCATGGGCACGGGGCACCGCGGTGCTGGTGCCCCCGAATAGATGGACCAGCCGGCGCCCGAAGGCAACCGTCAGCCCCCCCGCCAGCGGCTGCCCCCGGTAGGAGGCGATGAAGATCGTCGCGCCGAGCTCCTCGGCCACCGCCTGGTAGTAGCCGAGCGGGCGGGAGTGGAGCTGTTTGCGCCCCACTGTTTCCATGTGCAAGGCGTAGAAGGCGGCCACCGACTCCGCGCTCCGGTCCGCGCTAACTCGGACACCCTCCCGCTCGGACACCCGAATGCAGTACCGGGTCGCCGATGGGATCCGGGCCGAGACCGCCTCCAAACCCCCACGCAGGTCGACCAGCCAGGTCTGCCGGTGCTGCACATCGAACTTGGCCGGGCGGAGCCGGCACTTCGACCGGAGCCTCGCTGCGGCCTCGGAACTGACCGGCCATTCAGGATCGCATTTGAGCTGGAAGCCTCGATGTCGCCTCAGGTTCCGTGCGGCCGCGCCCAGAAGCACCTGGCCGGCTTCGACGTCATCCAGCGAGGACAGGACCGGACCCTGCGGGGCGTAACCCCAGCTCAGACCGCCAGGCCCGACCCGCTGCTGCAGAACCTGAATGGCACCCACCCATAGGTCGCCGCGGCCGCGCGTCGCAGCCAGCCGGAGGACCCGCCAGCCGTACCGGCGGCGGAGCTCGCCCCAGCCCCAGGCTTGGAGCAGATTACCCGTCTCCTGCTCGCTGACATAGCCGTCCCAGCGCGACTGGGCGTCCCCGGCTACATCGACGATCCGGAGCGGGCCTCCCTCCGGGACGCTCACCCGCTACGGACAGAGGCAGCTCTCATCACTCTCCATTATCTGTGCCCGACTTCGACGCGGAGTTAGCCGCGAGCTGCGGCGTATCATCGAATTGCCATGCGTCGTGGGCCGATTGTGGGCGCGGTTCTAGTAGCCGCCAGCGGTTCCCTCGGGAGTCAGCTCCAGGTCTTGGCGGCCAATTCGGCCGGACCTGCACTGAGTCATCCAACGGGGATCGTCGGCCTGCTGGCGAACCCCTCCGTCACCTTCGTGCTGTTGCTGAGCGCCCTCCTCGCGTTGGGGTTGGAGGTGATTCACCCCGGGACCCTGGCCTTCGGCGCGTTCGGCCTCGTCGCCGGTGCCATGGCGATCGTCGGTCTCGCCAACCAACAGGTCGACTGGCTGGGGCTGGTACTGGTCGGGCTGGCCGCGGCGCTACTGGTGGTGGATACTTCCCTGCACAGCCACGGGCTGATCAGCCTGGCGGGGATGTGCGCCGCCATCGCTGGCGGCCTACTCCTCTACAACCAGGCGCCCGGCGAGTCCGGAGTCAGCCTGGCGGCCCTGGTCACGGTGCCGGTGGTGCTCGGGGGGGTCTGGGTCACCTTGAGTCAGCGAGCGCTTCGGGTCAGGCACATCCCGTTCGCCACCAGTACTCATGAGCTGCTGGGACTGACAGCTGTCGTGCGCGAGCGGGCCGACCCTTCCGGAATCGCTGCCGTCGAGGGAGAGCTATGGCGGATCCAGTCAAGGTACGGTGAGCCAGTTGAGGTTGGCGCCGAAGTCGAGGTGATCGCTCAAGAAGGGCTTACCCTGATAGTGCAACCGCTGCTCGGCCCGGCGCCCGTCAGCGAACAGGCGGCCGAGCTCGAGGCTAGCTCCTCGGCCAGCAGCGCATAAGGAGGTCGAAGCGATGGGAACGGTAGGTTTGGTCGTGCTGGTGATAGTTGTGGTGCTCCTGCTGACCACCTTTGCCACGGGTTTTCGGGTGATCAATGAGTACGAACGCGGTGTCGTCTTCCGCCTCGGGCGACTCATCGATGTCAAGGGTCCCGGGCCCCGGCTGATAATTCCCTTCGGGATCGACCGCCTGCTCAAGATCGATCTCAGAATCAACGTGCATCAGGTGCCGCCTCAGGACATCATCACCAAGGACAACGTCACGGTACGGGTCACCGCGGTGGTGTTCTTCCGGGTGGTCGACGCCCGCGACGCCTATGTCAAGGTCAACGACTATCGCGGCAGCATTTCCACCGCCGCCCAGACTACCCTCCGCTCGATCCTGGGCCAGTCGACCCTCGACGAGCTGCTCAGCCAGCGCGACAAGGTGAATGCCGAGCTCCAGGCTGTTATCGACGAGCAGACCGAGCCGTGGGGAGTCAAGGTGACCGCTGTCGAGGTCAAGGACGTGGATCTTCCCCAGTCGATGCAGCGGGCTATGGCCATGCAGGCGGAGGCCGAGCGCGAGAAGCGGGCCAAGATCATCCGCGCTGAAGGCGAGTTCTTGGCCGCTCAGCAGCTGTCCAATGCGGCGGAGGTCATCGGGCGGGAACCGGCCACTCTGCAACTTCGCTACCTGCAGACCCTGGCGGAGATCGGCGCGGAGCAGAATACGGTCGTCGTCTTCCCCCTGCCGCTCGATCTGATCCAGCCGTTCCTCGAGATCAGCGCCAAGGCGGGGGACCACAACGGCCATAGCGCCGCAGCCGTCAGGGCGATCACTGAGAAAGTGCTCCCGAAGCCCGGCCCGAGGGCCCCGAAGGCCAAGACGGACTGAGCGCCCCCGAAATCACCGAAATGGGGGAGGGCCCGGAGCCCGGCGCAGTCCGCGCTCCCCGGTGTCTTCTGCTTGGCTCCGGGGAATTCGAGCCCTGGGTGGGCCCAGTGGAGCTCATCGCACTGACCGGCGCCGCGGGTGACGGCTCGGTCGTGGTTCTGCCTACCGCGAGCGCCCCCGAGGGAGATGCTACGTTCAACCGCTGGGCAGAGCTCGGGCTGCGGCACTACTCGGAGTTGGGCGTGTCAGCTCGCGTCTTGGACGTGCGCACCCGCGACGACGCCCAACGTTCAGACCATGTCGCCGCGGTGCGGGCCGCTAGCCTGGTCTTTTTTTCGGGCGGGAACCCCGAATTTCTCGCCCGGACCCTGGAGCGGACCCTGCTCTGGTCAGGGCTGCTTGAGGCCCTCCACGCGGGCGCGGTCTTCGCTGGCTGCAGCGCGGGAGCCATGGTCGCCGGGGCCGCCCGGCAATCAGGGCCTTCGCGCGGGCGTTTTCGATTCAGTGGGGGCCTGGGACTGTTCCCGGCCGACGTGTTCGGAGTCCACTGGGATTCCCCCTTCATGCGGGTGCTCAGACCGGCATTTGTCCGCCGGGTGCCTACCGACTGTCGCCTGATCGGCATCGCTGAGCGCACTGCGATCTTGACCGCTGGAGTCGGGTGGCGAGTCTTCGGGGAAGGAGCCGTGGAGGTCCGGGACGGGCTGATTCGGAGGACCTACCGGTCTGGGGAGTTGATCCCGGAAGGGCCTCTGGCGGACGTCCCCTGAACGACCCGAAGTGTTTCACGTGAAACATCCCGGCGCTCCTATACTGCCGAACATGTCTCGCCCTCGGGTGATAACCGTGTGCAATCAGAAGGGCGGGGTCGGCAAGACCACCACCGCGGTCAGCCTCGGGGCAGCTTTGGCCGAACGGGGTCTCCGCGTGCTCCTGGTGGACTGCGATCCTCAGGGAAATGCCACCTCGGGGCTGGGCGTGCGGCCGGGCGGGCTAATCAGCTCGATCTACGACGTGATCGTCCTCGGGCAGCCGCTCCTGGAAGTGGCGGTCCGGATCGATGAAGTTCCGGGTCTGACCCTCGTGCCCTCCAATGTCTCTCTGGCCGGGTCAGAGTTGGAACTCGCCGAGCTGCCGCTACGGGAATCCCGGCTTCGCCTCGCCCTGGATGGACTTCAGGACTTCGACTACGTCCTGCTCGACACTCCCCCTTCGCTGGGCCTGCTGACTGTCAACTGCCTGGTCGCGGCCGACTCGCTGCTGATCCCACTGCAGTGCGAGTACTACGCTCTCGAGGGGCTCTCGTTGCTGACCCAAACCCAGTCGCTAGTGCGCCAGTCGCTGAATCCGGCACTCACTTTGGCGGGGATCGTGCTCACCCTGTTCGATCCCCGGACCATCCTCAGCTCGCAGGTGGTGAGCGAGGTCAGGCGCCAGTTTGGGGACCAGGCGTTCACCACTGTGATCCCCCGGTCGGTCCGGCTCAGCGAGGCGCCCAGCCACGGACTACCGATCACCCTCTACGATCCCGCGGGACGGGCGGCGGCGGCGTACCGGTCCCTGGCTGAGGAGCTGCTCGCCAGGACCGCCCCGGTGGCCGCGTGACCAACCGCCGGGGACTGGGTCGCGGTCTGGAGCAGCTCATCCCGACCGGGGCAACCGACTTCAATCCCATCCTGGGCGGCCCAGGGGCCCGAGATGTTCCGATCTCCCTGATTGATCCGAATCCCGAGCAACCACGATCCAGCTTCGACGAGGGATCGCTGCGCGCCCTGGCCGAATCGATCCAAGCCTACGGGGTACTGCAGCCGCTGGTCGTCGAGGCGAACGGCCCACGGTTTCGGCTAGTCGCCGGCGAGCGTCGTCTGCGGGCTGCGCAGCTGGCCGGCCTCGGCAGGGTGCCGGCGGTCGTCCGGCCGGTCGGTCCTGACCGCGAGAAGCTCGAAGTCGCTCTGGTTGAGAACCTCCAGCGCAGCGACATATCGGCCCTGGATGAGGCGCGCGCCTTCGCGCGCCTCTGCGACGTATTCGGCCTGACCCAGGAGCAGGTCGCCCAGAGGGTGGGGCGGAGCCGCTCCGGGGTGGCCAATACGATGCGCCTGCTCCAGACCGCGCCCGCGGTCCAGTTGGCCATCCAAGGTGGCCAGATCGCTCCCGCCCATGGTCGGGCGTTGCTGTCGCTTCCCGACGCGCTGGCGCAGGAGCGGCTGCTGGGCAGAATCGTGGCCCAGAACCTCTCGGTCCGGGCGACTGAGAGGCTGGTAGCCTCGCAGATCAGCTCCCGGCCCGCGCGTGCGGGTCGGGAGGGTGCATCCTCGGATTCTGCCCTGCGCGCGATCGAGGAGACGCTCAGCCGCCGCCTGAGCACGCGGGTTAGGGTCCAGAGCGGCCCCCGGGGCGGGGGACGGATCGTGATCGACTACTTCTCGGAGGAGGAGCTCAACGGTCTGCTCGACCGGCTGGCGATCTCGATCTAGTCGGCGGGGCGGGTTTTTCCTGGCTCCTATACTGCCGGGGTGCCAACCGACCCCTCTCTCGTCTCCGAACCGGCCGGAGATAGGATCGAGGGGACAAAACCTCCCCACCGCCGCTCGCTAGCGCGAGATCTGGTCGAGGTCGTCGCCCTTGCCATTCTGATCTACCTTCTGATCGCCTTCGCGGTGCTCCCCGTGCATGTCGAAGGCACCAGCATGTACCCCGGCCTGCAGAACAACAACCTGCTGCTCGCCGAGAAGGTGTCGCTTCTGTTCGGCGGACCATCGCGGGGCGACATCGTCATCATCAAGCCGCCGATCACCTCGTCCAACGACTTCATCAAACGGGTGATCGGCCTCCCCGGCGAGTGGCTGCGGATCGCCCCCGACCGGCAACACGTGGGCCACGTCTACGTCAGCGAGGCGCGTCCAACCTCGACTGGAGGTGGGATCGCCCTAAACGAGCCCTACATCAACGGAGTCTGGCAGGACGAGGTCGAGTGCTGCACGGCTGCGGGAACCTTTTCGCCTCTTCTCCCGACCACCGGACGCTGGGTCAAGATCCCCCCCCACGACTATTTTGTGATGGGTGACAACCGCAACTTCTCGGAGGACTCCCGCACCTTCGGATTCGAACCCCGCAGCGGCATCAAGGCGATTGCTCTGGCCCGTTTCTGGCCGCTCAACCGGCTCGGTCTCGTTCCCGGGGTCAGGCCCACCTTCAGTCTGTTGGTCGGGGCGGTCACCCTGATTCCCGTTCGGCGCCGGCGGCGGCGAACCGCTAGGGGTAGATCCAGCGCGCGCCCTCGCGCTCCCAGCTGATCAACTCCCCTTGGTTGAAGAAGATGGCGATCTCCTGCTCGGCGCGAGAGGGGCTGTCGGATCCGTGGATCACATTCTGGCCGATGTCGATGCCGAAGTCGCCCCGGATGGTACCCGGCGCCGCGGTCGCTGGGTTGGTCGGCCCCATCATGGATCGAACCATGGCTACGGAATTCGGACCCTCCCAGACCATCGCCACTACCGGGGAAGAGGTGATGAAGTCGATGACCGCGGCGAAGAAGGGCCGATCCCGGTGCTCTTCATAGTGCTGCTCCGCGAGTTCGCGGCTCAGGGCGGCGAGCTTGAGGCCGGCCAGGTGCAGGCCGCGGCGTTCGAATCGGCCCACCAACTCGCCGACTAGCCCTCGCTGCACCCCGTCAGGTTTGATCAGCACCAGGGTCCGCTCCAACGTCATTCCCTCCGCGCCTGGGCATCCGCAGCTGGGACGCCCCTTATCACCATCATCCGCCAACCCCCGACGAGATCGCGCTCAGCGCGGCGTCGGACCGGACACCGGGACCAACCGCCGCCATTCTCCAGCCCGGGCCGGAGAACAGCCGTTGGGCCGTCGCTTGAACCTCAGCCGCGGAGACCGACCGCACCGCGGCGATCACCTCAGCGGGCGACATTACCGAGCCCATCAGAGCTGCCTGGTGGCCGAGGAATTCGGCCAGCGCGCTGGTACTCTCCAGCTGGAGGCGCAGCCGTCCCTCGATCTGGGTCTTGGTGCGCTCGAGATCAGCCGGGGTGAGTCGTTCCCGGACCAGCCGGCCCACCTCGATGAGCGCACCTCGTACCGCGGTTTCCACCTGCTCGGGCTGGGTCGCCATGTAGATGCCGAACCCGCCCGAGTCGCGATGGCGAGCTGCGAACGAATGGATGTCGTAGGCAAGGGCTTGGCGCTCCCGCAGCTCCAGGAATAGACGGCTGCTCATGCCCTCGCCGAGGATCGTATTGAGGACGTCGAGCGACCATCGATCCGGAGCCAGATAAGACGAACAACGCACTCCAAGCAGCACGTGCACCTGCTCCCCGCGACGGTTGCGGACGCGCACTGCTGGTTCCCGAGCGAGGGGCTGCGGCGTGCCCCCGTCGCTTCCCGGCCGATCAGGAGGGCCAATTGCCGCGCCCCGTTGATCGAAGAGCGCCTCTACCAGCTGCCGAGCCCGGCCGGGATCGAAACCGCCCGAGAGAACCACGACGATCCGCCCCGGCACGTAGTAGTCGCGCCGGTGAGCGCCAAGCTCGGCGGCGCCAATCCGGGCTACGGACGCTTTGGTGCCGGCCGGGTCTCGGGCCAGGGGATGCTCGCCCCAGAGCAGATCGTCGAAGAGTATCTGGACCAAATCACCCGGCTGATCCAGATACATGAGCAGCTCCTCCAGCACCACCTGCCGTTCGCGCTCGGCTTCGTCGGGGGCAATGTGGGGCTGGAAGACCAGGTCAAATAGGAGCCTGAGCGCCAGCTCCAGGTGGGCACCTGGCACCCTGGCCCAAAACGTGGTCAGCTCTTTGTCGGTACTGGCGTTGAGGACTCCGCCAATCCCCTCAATGGACTGGGATACATCCCGACTGGTGGGGAAGTGCTCAGTTCCCTTGAAGACGATGTGCTCCAGAAAGTGGGAGACACCGGCTAGCCGCTTGCTCTCCCAGCGCGAACCGACCCTGACCAGTATCGAAGCGGCCACCGAGTCTCTTCCCGCCATCGGCGCCAGGACCAGCTGGGCCCCATTGGCGAGCTGGATGAGTTCCCAGGTGGGGTCGCGGCCAGCTTCGGTCCGGTCCGAAGCGTTCTTTGGAGAGGGCATTTAGCGGGCCGTCTCATCTCGTTGCTGGACCCGCGCCAACGCGAGCGCGTAGGTGAGATCGAGTGTCGCCGCGTTGCCGGCGATCCTAATCTCATTCACCACGTTGGCCTGAAGCCACAAGATCACGAAGGACTGGTACTCGGTCTGCGCCAGGGCCTTGGTCTCCGTGAACCCGACGGCTCGCTGACCTAGAGATCCCGTGGAGACCTGCTGCCATCCCGTCTGCACCAGGGTGCTCGCCCCCTGCCGTAGGCCGCTGGCGGCCCCGCCGACGGAACGGTAGGTAGCGGCCGTGCTTTCAATCACGACGGGACCCACCACGGCCTGGGGGCTGACCTCGCGAACGAATGTCGCGATGTAGCCGGACTCACGGCCCTCGGACTCAAACCGGCGCAGCAGGGCGGCATCCCCGGCCGCAGCCCTGCTGTTGCTAATAACGCCGGTCGTCGCCGATCCGTTCTCAACAATGAACCCAGGGAATGGCAATTGCGACAGCGACAGGGTCAGCGTCCGCGGGGAACTGGTGATAAGCGCAGGGGTGTTTCCGCACCCCGCCAGGATCAGCACCAGGCTTCCGCCCAGGAAGGGCCGGATCCACGTCCGGTGAGCGCTCCGACTCAGGGCCCTGCCTCGGCGGCGGGTCGGATGGTGATTCTGCGCTCGGAATCCGTCCCACTGCTCTCGGTGGATACGCCGGGGTCCGTGGCGAGGGCCAGGTGCACCGCGCGCCGCTCGTAGGGCTGCATCGGCTCCAAGGTCACCGGACGGCCGGTGCGGGCCACTCCAGCCGCCATCCTGACCGCCATTTGGGCCACCGCCCGTTCCCGTCGCTGGCGGTACCCGGCCACGTCTATGATCAGCCGCTGCGCTCCGGGCGGTAGTCCACTCTCCCCCTGCATGAGGTTCAGAACTGTCTGCAAGGCGCGCAAGGATTCCCCTCGCCAGCCGATCAGGATGCCCAAGTCGTCCCCTTCCACGTCGAGCAGCAGCGGCTCTGGGGGGGTACCGTCGCCCCGATCCTCAGTGCTGGAGCGGACCCGGCGCACGCGGACTTCAGCCTCGACCTCCATCAGGCGCAGCAGGGTCTGAAGATCGCTCCGACCCTGAATCCCGGCGGGGGGAATCGCTTCGATCCGGACTCGGGCGGATGCGCCCGAGATCCGCTCCCCGGGAACGGCCGCACCGCCCTCGCTGAGCACCTCGACCATCACCTGGTCCGGCCCGAGCCCGGCCTCGCGGCAGGCCATCATGGTCGCCGCCTCGACGGTTGCTCCCTCGCCCTCAATGGCGCCCGCGCTCAGTGACATCCCGGTCAGCGGCGCGGCCGCCCTCGCTCCTTGCTGCGGGTCCGGCGGGCTGAGGGGCGGGGCGCCGGACGCCGCGGCGTGCCCGTCACCAGGCTTCCGTTTCCGCCGATGGCGGGCGAGGTGACTGCCGGCGTCGGCGCCTGCATCCGGCCCAGGGGGGAATTCTTTGGGCGCCAGGTCGCCCCGGGAAACCAGGGCGGGACCTTGAGGCCACCCCAGCCCATCATCGAGAAGACCTGAACCACCATGATGCCGCTCTGGGTGATCCAGTAGAGCCCGATGCCTTGGCTGAAGTTGAGGGCGAAAACGGCGATCAGCACGGGCATGAGATATGTCGTCTGGCGCATGACGTTGTACATCTGCTTTTCCTGGTCGGTCATGTCCGGCCGCTGCTGCTGCATCATCATCTTCGACTGCATGAAGGTCAGCAGACCGGCCAGGATGGGCACGATCACCATGGTCGGATGCGAGAGCAAACCGGCCTTCAGTGCCGACTGGTCGAGATTTTGGATCCAGAGAAAGTTGGTATGGCCGTGCAGGTCCTTGGAAAGCTTGTTTATCGATCCGAAGAGGGAATAGATAAAAGGCAACTGGATTAGCAGCGGAAAGCAGCCGGACAGTTGACTGAGGGGGTTGATCTGATGGCGCTTGTAAAGTGCCATCGTTTCCGCCTGAAGCCGGGGCTTGTCCTTCTTGTACTTGGCTTGAATCTCGCGAAGTTCGGGCCCCATCCGGCGCTGGTCCGCCTGAATCTTCCACTGGGTGCGGATCTGCCACCGGAAGAGCGGAAACAGGAGGCCCCGAATCACCATCGTGAGCACGATCACCGCCAATCCGAAGGCCCCGATGGCGTTGGTCGGGCCAAAGCCGACGAAAGCGTGGTCGAGGAACTGCAGCGCCACCGCGATTGGGGTGAGCAGCACGTAGAAGAAGATGGCAAAGAGGGGATTCGTAGGCGCCGGTGCCGCCGGGTTGACGAACGTCAGGAACTCAATGCCCACCGAGTAACTCCTCGGGGAGTGGCACTGGGTCGTAGCCGCCGGGGTGGAAGGGATTGCACCGGACGATTCGACGGATGCCCATCCACCAGCCCCGCCGGACGCCGTAAAGCTGGATCGCTTCGTACGTGTAGTGAGAACAGCTGGGCTCGTAGCGGCATGACGACATCAGCCCAAAGATCGGGCTAAGTGTCGCCTGATAGAAGGCGATCAACCAAAGAGATCCCTTTCTCATTCAGCCACTCCCGCCTGGCGCAGCGCCCGGTCCAGAGCCCCGGCCAGACCGTCGGGGGCGAGGGTGAGCGCGGCCGGCTGAGGGAAGAGCACGAAGTCATAGGGACCCAGCGCAGCCAACCTGGTGGCGGTCTGCGCCTGGAGTCGCCGTCGCATCCGATTGCGGACCACAGCGCCTCCCAGACGCCTCGTGACCACGATCCCGACTCGAGGGTGGCCGAGGGCGTTGGACCGTACCAGGAGGCGGAGAAACTCATTCCTGGCGCCCTTCCGCTCCGCCCTCACAGCCCGAAAGTCGGCGGGGCGGCGGAGACGGTACTTAGTCTTCACCGCACGGGCGCGGGAGTCAGGCGCAAGCGCCCCTTGAGGCGGCGGCGCTTGAGAACGCGGACCCCTCCAGGAGTCGACATCCGGGCACGGAACCCATGCACCTTGCGCCGGTAGCGCTTCTTGGGCTGAAAAGTTCTCTTGATGGTCGGATTCCTTCGCAGGATCGGGGCCGGGGCCAGGGCCTCCCGCCGATCCTGCCGCACGGGTGATTTTCTGGGTGGACCGGGGCTGAGGATAGCAGACACTGACCCAGGGCCCGGGATCGAGCATCGATCTCGCCAGGGTTGGTCGGGGGGTTCATCGGTCCCAGCTGGTCGCGGCCAGCCCAGACCCGGCCCGGGCCGGCCCCGCCCCGGGCGAGATTGCCATCGGGCGGACGGCCCCGCGCCCGAGCTGAAGGGGCCTGAGCGAAGGGACCTGGCCGCCGCGGGCGCCGGCGGCGCGGGCCCGCTGCGGAATGCTCTGGAATCCGCAAAAAGCTGGGGGTTTTTGCCGACGGCAGTGGACCGCTAGGCCCGCCCGGCGCACCTCTGCAGACGTCTTCGGCGTTGCCCACCGCCCCTCTCCCGCGTTGCGCGACGGGGTGGGCGGTGCTACCATCCGGGAGCGACCGCAGGGGTGGGCCAGACCGGGTCCGAGCTTTTCTCTTCCAAGGGCCGAATCTACCCCTCAGGTGGGTTTTCCACTCCTGTGTAGAAGGTGTGTATTGCGCTCCGTTCGACGCGCCATGGCCTCCCGACGGGACTCTTGGTGAGCCTCTCCTCCGACCAACTTTGGTCCGCTGCCCAGGAGGAGCTCCGCTTCCAAGTCAGCCGCCCAGGTTATGAGGCCTGGCTCAAGAACGCCCGACTCCTCAACTTCGACCAAGATGAGTCTCGAGCCGTCATCGGGGTCCCCACCCCGCTGGCCCGGGACTGGGTCAGTGACCGTTATTCGGCGGTCATCCGGGAGACTCTGTCGGCGATTCTCAACCGCGATGTCGAGGTTGCCTTCGCCGTTCAGACCGCTTCCGACGAGGGCGGGTCAGCCGAGCCGCCGGACGCCAAGGCTCCGGTCGTGCTCACCGACGACAGGTCCGACGGGATCGCCGAAACGGTCCCCGGTCTCAATCAGCGCTACACCTTCAACGCCTTCGTCGACGGCAACAACTCCCGCTTCGCCTACGCCGCCTGCCGAGCGGTGGCCGACTCGCCCAGCCGCGCCTACAACCCGCTCTTCCTGTACGGCGGCGTGGGCTTGGGCAAGACCCACCTCATGCACGCGGTGGGCCACGCCGTCTGGCAGAGCCACCGGCTCCGAGTCGCCTATGTGACCTCGGAGAGCTTCATGAATCAAATGATCACCTCCATCCAGGAGAACCGGATGGCCCAGTTCCGGGCCCGCTACCGCACCGTAGACGTGCTCCTCGTCGATGACATCCAGTTCCTGGCCGGCAAGGACCGCACCCAGGAGGAGTTCTTCCATACCTTCAACGCGCTCCAGGAGGTGAACCGCCAGATCGTCATCAGCAGTGACCGCCCGCCGCGCGAGATCCCCACGCTTGAGGATCGGCTCAGGACCCGCTTCGAAGGGGGGCTGATGGCGGACATCCAACCACCCGACTTCGAGACCCGGTTGGCGATCCTCCGAAGCAAGGTGGATCCGGCGCAGAACCCGCTCAGTGAAGAAGTGCTCTCCTTCATCGCATTCAAGATCCAGAAGAACATTCGAGAGCTGGAGGGTGCCCTGATCCGGGTACTCGCACATGCCTCGATCGCAGGCGGCGAGAGCCCCTCTTTGAGCCAGGTCTCCGAAATCCTCCGGGACATCATCCCTTCCGCGGACACCAAGCCTCTCTCGATCGAACTGGTGCAACAGGTGGTAGCCGAGTACTACGGGATCTCTGTCGAGGAGATGCGCAGCAAGCGCCGGGACAAACACATCGTCTTCCCCCGCCAGATCGCCATGTTCCTGATTCGGGAGGAGATAGCCATGAGCCTACCCGCGATCGGACAGGTGTTCGGCGGCCGCGACCACACGACCGTGCTTCACTCCTACGAGAAGATCGTCAATGAGGCCAAGGAGGACCCCCGGGTTGCCGACGACGTGGCCCGGCTGAGAGAGCTCCTCCTTTCACGTTAGCGGACTTAGCCCACAGGTTTTCCAGTGTCCGTGTTAGCGGCAACCCCCCCTCTGTGGGCAAGCCTCATCGCTCCTAGGAGTCCCCTCCGGACGGCCCTCCCCGGCAAGGATATCCACAGTCTGTCCACCGCCAAACCGAGTTCAGCCGCGATCGCTTTCCCCAGCCTTCACTCCCCTACTATGACTACGGATTTAGAAATACGTTCCAAGAGTAGCGCGGGGGTGTTGAAAGGCCAGATGGAGAGCTCTTGAAGCCAAGGAGGCATATTCCGTGAAGTGCACGATCTCACCCCAGCAGTTGGGCGCCGGTCTCAACTCCGTGAGCCGCGCCGTGTCCAGCCGAGTGACCCTGCCCATCCTCAACAACGTGCTGGTGACGGCCAAGGGCGGCACGCTGCAACTGACCGCGACCAATCTTGATCTAACCATCCACCACTCCCTGGCAGCGGAGGTAGAAGACGAGGGCGAGGTCACCGTTCCCGCCCGGATGCTCTCGGAGTTCGTGAGCGCACTTCCAGAGAACCCTCTCCGCTGGGAGCTCGAAAGTTCCCACCAGACAGTGAGCCTGCAGAGCGGTCGATTCGACGCTCACATCCGGGGCGTCGATGCCAAGGAGTTCCCGCCCCTGCCTGACGTTTCGGACGGAGTGACAGTCGAACTGGACCCGCAGACCCTGCTCACCGCCATCGACCAGACCGTCATTGCCGCCAGCTCTGACGATGGCCGCCCGATCTACACCGGGGTCCTCACCGAAATCGCGGGCCCCGAGGTGACCCTGGTGGCCACGGACGGGCATCGGCTGGCGATAAGGGTGATCAGGGTAGCCGACGGGGAGCGTGCCGGGGACGCCTTTGGCGTGATCATTCCGGCCCGGGCTCTATCCGAGCTTTCCCGACTCCTGAAGCCGGTGGCGGCGAGTCCGGCCACCGTGACCATGACCGTTGGGGCGTCGAGGGCACAGGTGAAGTTCCAGCTCCCTGGGTATGAACTGACCGCCCGCCTCATCGATGGGGTCTATCCAAGCTATGAGAAGGTCATACCGACAGCCTCCCAGACCGTGGTTCGCGCTTCCACCGAGGAGCTCCGGCGGACCACCAAGGTGATCTCCCTTTTCGCCCGAGACGCCGCCAACGTGCTGAAGATCCGCTGCGATCCTGGTCAGATCGTGCTCTCGGCCAATACCAACGAAGTAGGCGATAACGTCGCCGGAGTGGATGCCTCGGTGGAGGGGGATAGCATGGGGATCGCCTTCAACGCGCGCTACGTGGCCGATGTCCTAAACCTGATCGACTCGCCCGAAGTCGAGTTGATCCTCAACGGGCCCCTCTCCCCGGGCCTGGTCCGAGCTCCGGGGGACGACACTTACCGCTACGTCATCATGCCTGTCCGGGTGGCCATCTGAGGGTCTTGGTGGATCGCGGCCGGTGTACCTAGCCAGGCTTCGGCTGGTCAGCTTTCGCATCTACCAGGAGGCTTCGCTACAGCTGCTGCCCGGCGTCAATCTGGTCCTCGGCCAGAACGGCCAGGGCAAGACCACTCTGCTCGAGGCGATCTCGACTCTCGCTCTGACCAGGTCGCCTCGCTCAGGCTCGCTCGGGGAGTGCGCCTCCTGGGGAGAGGCGCGGATGGGGGTTGCGGCCCACTTGGTCGCCCCCGGTGGCGAGACCGACATCGAACTGCGAGCGGAGCGCCGCGAGGGCAGCGACCGCTGGGTGCGCAAGCTTCGCCAGGGCGGGGCGGCCGTCCTGCCCCGCGACCTGCTCGGCCGGTTCCGGGTGGTCGTGTTTTGGCCTGAGGACCTGCTCCTGGTCAAGGGCGGCCCGGAGCCGCGCCGACGGCTGATGGACGTGGTGTTGAGTCAGCTCTCACGCCGGTATGCCGACGCGGCCACCCGGTACCGGAGAGCTGTTGAGCACCGCACCGCGCTCTTGCGCCGAGTCCGAGACCGGCTGGCGGCGGAGTCAGAGCTGAGGCCGTGGACGGAGGCGCTCGTCGAACACGGGTCGGTGCTGATGCAGGAGCGCCAGCGCTACCTGGCGGCGGTCGAGCCAGTCGCTGCGGAGGCAATCCTCAAGATCGGCGAATCGGCGGAATTGCGTCTTCAATACCGTCCCGGATTGGGGCATACGAGCGAGTCGGGGACGGGCGGGGAGCCCAGCGACGCGCTGCGGCGGGCGCTGGCGAGCACGGCCGCCGAGGAGATCATTCGGGCCCAGTGCGTGGTCGGGCCCCACCGGGACGACTTCGAGATCCTCCTGGCCGGGCGGCCCGCCCGACAGTACGCCTCCCAAGGCCAGCAGCGAAGCATTGTGCTGGCGCTCAAGGTGGCTGAGGTTCGCCAGCACCTCGGCCTCGGAGGTGAGACCCCGGTGCTGCTCCTCGACGACGTGTTGTCTGAGCTCGACCGCGAGCGCCGGAATGGCCTTATCCGGCTTCTCTCGGAGGAGCTGGCGGTGGAGCAGACCCTCATCACCTCGACCGAGGACCCCCAGATCGACGGCGAGGTGGCGGTCTCTCAGGTGCTCCAGGCGAGGGGGGGCCGGCTCAACCAGCTGGTGCAGCCGGGGTGGGAGATGGCCGAGTGGAGGGCATAGACGCGATCCTGCCCCGGGTGCTGCGTCGGCTGGGCGGGACCGGCCAGGTGCGCCAGGTGCGGGTGGAGGTCGCCTTCGCAAGGATCTGCGGGGAGTACGTCCGGCCCCACGTCCGCGTGTACGCGGTGGAGCGCCAGGTGCTGGTGTTGGCCTGTGCCCACCCCGCCATCGCCCACCAGTTGCAGATCGAATCGACCACGATCCTGGACGCGATCAACGCCGAGGTGGGGGGACGGCCGCTCACCCGGATGCGCTTCGTGCCCGAGGCGGGGGCGCCAGCGCCCCACCGTCGCGGTTGAGAAAGCTGACGACAACCTCGGCGGCCCGGCTGGCCGCGTCGGGCCGCGCCCACTGCCGCGAGCCCGCCTGAAGCTCCGCGAGGAGCGTGTCGGCTGGGTCGCAGAGCCGCCGCAAGGTGGACAGCACCTGTACCTCACCCCGGACCTGAAGCGCAGCTCCGGCCGCCGCCAGGGCCGCACCGTTGTTCTCCTCCTGACCCGGCAGAGCCCCGGCGACCAGGAGGGCGAGTCCCGCAGCGGCGGCCTCCGCGAGGCTGCTAGGGCCGGCCTTTCCCAGGTACACATCGGCGGCCTGCAACCATGGGGTGAGCGATGGCTGGAACCCGAGCGCGATGGTGGGGACGCCAACGGAGTTCCGGCGAAGCCAACTCCGGACGCGCTGGTTGTTGCCGCAGGCGACGACCAAGTGGATTGGCAGTCTGCTCTGCCCGACCCACCTGGCGAGACGCTGGAGGTCGCCCGCTCCCTCGGCTCCTCCTCCCAGCAGCACGCCCAGGGCATCAGGGTCCATCCCGAGCGACCGGCGCAGCTGGCGGCGCGATGCGGGGGTGAGCGCTCCGCCCTGGAGAGCAGGATCGACCGGGAGCCCAGTCTGCCGGACGAGCTCCGCAGACAGCCCTCCCCGCAGGCACCAGTCGGTGGCCTCGGCGGTGGCGGTCAAGATTGCGTCGGGCCGCGGAGCCAGCCAGCCCTTGTGGCCCCCGACCAAGTCAGTCATCACGGTGATGAATGCGGGCGCCCCCCGGGCGGCCTGGTCCATGCCGAGCCGGGCCGGGAGGCCCAGCAAAGGGTGGCAATTGACAATCACCCGGGCTGCGCGCGCCCGGCTGCGCTCAGCCATAGCCGGCCCCAACTGTCTGACGAGGAAGCGATCCATCCCCGAACTCAGCCCGGGACTGCTGAATCCCCGATAGACGGCCCCCCATAGAGCCGGCGAAGCGCGCACCAGCGGACCGTAGGCGAGGGCCAGACGGCGGGCGGCGCGCCCGATCGGCTCCAGCGTGGGGTCGTCCAGCGCCACTGAGACCGCGCCCCCTGCGCGCTGCTGCAGCGCCGTGACGAGTGCGTGGGCCACGCTGAGATGACCGCCGCCGGTCCCGGCTGCCCAGATCTGCACCTCCGCGGCATCGGATCGGTTCAAGCTGACAGGCTCCTGAAGAGATGGTTGGCCGCTGGCCGCGATGGTAGAGTGATCTCGGCGGCCGTGGCTCGGACAGCCCGGTAGAGTGCCGGGATTTCAGGGTGGAGCAAGCATCGGGGCCTCATGTCCTGCGCCCCCCGGGGCGCAATCGGAAGTAAATCCGCAAAACCGGGGCCTCTGGGTGGAGGAGATCACCACCACGGACGGGCTCAGGGACCTGCGTCCGGAGTGGAATGCCGTCGAGGCCGCCGGCGACCCCATCAACCCATTCCTCTCCTGGGAGTGGCAGTGGAGTTGGTGGGAGGCGTTCGGCGCCGACCGGGAGCTCCACTGTCTGGTCGTCAGGGACGATCAGCTGGCTCTGGGGATCGTGCCACTGCAGTGCCTCCCGGATGCGCCCGGGGTACTCGGATTCTGCGGCGGTTTGGAGCTCTCGGACCACCTGGGGTTTGTATTCCGACCGGGGCGCGCCCTTGAGGTGGCGGCCGGCGCCCTGGAGTACCTGTTCCGAGGGGCATCGGCTGCCTCGGTTCTGGTCATCGACCTGCATTACCTGCCAGACGGGTCCCCGGAACTGGCAGCTTTGAGCGACGCCGCCCGCGACGCCCAGCTCCCCTGGGAGCGGACCCAGGAGGAGGTCAGTCCCCGAGTGGTTCTGGGGGGCGACTTCGAGGAATACCTCCGCGATCGTCTGAACAAGAAGGATCGGCACGAGCTGCGCCGCAAGCTGCGTCGGCTCGACGCCGAGCAACCAGGCTGGGACCTGGTGACTCAGGCCGAACTGGGCCTGGAAGGTGCTCTGGACGCTTTCTTCCCGATCCTTCGAGCCAGTGGCCCCCACAAGGCGGAATTTCTCACCCCGCAGGTTGAGTCATTTGTCCGCCTTGCTGGCCGGCGGCTAGACGAGCGCGGGTGGCTCCGGATGCAATTCCTCAGGGTGGAGGGGCAGCTGACGGCGGCCACCCTGGGGTTCACGGTCTCCGGAACTTGGCACCTCTACAACTCGGGCTACCAGCCGAAGGCGGCGTCGTTGTCCCCCGGACTGATCTGCGTGGCCGAGGGGATCCGGGTGGCGATTGAGGAGGGTTGCCAGACCGCTGACTTCCTGCGTGGGAGCGAGGCGTACAAGTACCACCTGGGCGCCCTCGACCACCCCCTCTGGCGGCTGACAGTGGGTGCCCGACCGCCGAGCGTGGGGAGCCCTTGACCGCGGTAGGGGGCAGCGGAGGCGCCGGGTCCGGCGAAACGATCGCCTTCCTCTCCCTGCACGCCTCTCCCCTGGCCCGGCTCGGGCAGCGGGAAAATGGCGGGCTCAACGTCTACGTGCGGTCGGTCTGCGAGGAGCTCGGCGCCCGAGGGGTGCACACCGACGTCTTCGTGCGCCGGACCGACCCAGATGAGCCGGCCGAGCAGGCGATGGGCCCGCGGAGCCGGGTGATGGCGATAAATGCGGGCCCAGCCCGCCGGCTTCCGAAGCACCAGCTGCCCAACACCCGGGACGAATACTTGGATGGGGTGCGCCACTTCATGGTGAGTTCGGGACGCCGATATCAGGCGGTCCACAGCCACTACTGGCTCACGGTCGATGTGGCTGCCGAGCTGGCCCGCCAGCTGGGGGTTCCCTGGCTGCACACGGCCCACACTCTGGCCGCAGTCAAGGGAGAGTACGGCTTCGACGGTGACGGGCCCGAACGACTGCTGGCCGAACTCCGCGCGGTCTCGGGTGGAGCTCGATTGGTCGCCAATACTCCGGGCGAGGCTCACGGTCTGCGACGCCTCTACGGGGCGCACCAGGGACAGGTGGTGGTGGCTCCGCCAGGAGTGGACCTGGTCAGGTTTCAGCCGCGGGACCCAGCGCGACTTCGCCACCGACTGAAGTTGGAGGGCCGAAGGGTAGTCCTCTTTGCCGGGCGCCTGGAGCCGCTCAAGGGGCCGGACACCCTGCTCGACGCTTTCGCCGTCCTGCTGCGGCGGGCGGATCTGCAGGAGCCGGTCCAGCTTCTGTTCGTTGGCGACGTCAGCAGTGATGGCGCCCAGGTGGACCAGCGGGGAGCGCTCGAGGCCCGAGTTCGCGAGCTGGGGCTCTCTGAGCTTGTTTGTTTCCTGGGGGCCCAACCCCAGGATCGGCTGGCCCTTCTCTACTGCCTCGCCGACGTGGTGGTGGTGCCCTCCCACACCGAGTCGTTTGGCCTGGTTGCCCTCGAGGCTCAGGCCTGTGGTACCCCCGTCGTCGCCGCCTCGGTGGGTGGGTTGCGCGACGTGGTCGCGGATGGCCGCACCGGGTACCTGGTGGAGGGGCACGACCCGGCCGACTACGCCAAGGCGATCGCCCGGGTCATCTCAGCCCCCGCTGGGACCGACTCACCGATGCGCCTGGCGGCCTGGAGGCGCGCCCAGACCTTCACCTGGGAGCGAACCGTCGACCTGCTGCTCCCCGAGTACGGGCTCCCCGCCAGCCTGGCGGCCGTGGCTGGCCAAGAGGTCTAGCCGGCCCCCAAAAGTGCGGACGAGTGCCCGCTAGCCGTGGTCAGTTCCGGCTCAGCGCTTGGTCGCTCCCGTAAGGGTGCGGATCCTTCCCGCCAACGAACGAACCGCCGCGGCGGCGCACCCCCTTCCCGATCCAACGTCGGCGGATCGCACGACCCGTCTCTAAGTGCCAGCCGCACTTTCGTCTGCAACCGCCGTCGCCGCGCTCCGCCCGGCCCCGGGCTGCGCCCTGAGGCGGACGAGCATGCGGGGCACTCACCCGCCGACGAAGCTGGGTGGGCCGGCGCTGAGGTTCAACTGCGGGGAGAATTCGGTCAATGGCTCGACGCCCGTGCCGTCGGCGTTGGCGAGGAACATCTGGATCCTTCCCTGGACGCTGAGCGAGAACGCGACCTGGCGACCAGCCGATGTGGCCGCAGCTGCCAACGGGAAATGTCCCCTCCGGCTCCCGACGATCTGCGCCGACGTTCCGGTCGTGGTCGAGATGGTCGCCAGCGCCCCATCGGATTCCCGCACCAGGACGGTGTCAGGATCTAGGAAGGCAAGCGGCTGCCCCGCGTGAGGTGCAACCAGGCTGAGCGGTGCGCTGGTGTCGAGGGGACGATAGATCCAGAGTCCGGGGCTGCTCGACGCCCCAACCGAAAAGGCTAGGCTTCGCCCACCCGGGCTCCAGACTGGGTTACCCTCGGCGGCGGCGGCCGTCGGCGAGTTGGGAAGAAAGGTAAGCGCTTTGAGGCCCGGGCTGAGCAGCGCTACCCGGGCTAGGTCTCCGGTCGGTGCCGCCACGGCAGCTACCACCTGCCCGTCCGGTCGCCAGGTGAGTGGACCACTCATGCTGGGGGTGGTGGCCAAGGTGAGCGAGGTGGAATTCGCCACCGTGTACACCCTCAGGACCCCCCCCACCACGAAGGCGAGCTGCTGGCCGTTCGGGCTCCAGGCTGCGCTCCCGGCGCCTGTGCTACCGAGCACGCTAGCGGTCTTGCCGGACGTGAGATCGATCACCTCGATGGGCTGGCCGCCGGCGACTTCAACGGCCAGGTGGGAGCCGTCCGGCGACGGCCAGGCGTACAGGTAGCGTTGGCCAGCCGGGGCGTTGCTCAACACCCTCAGGGCCGGAGGATCGCCAGGTATCTGGGGAGGCGAGGCGGCCAGCACCTCGGTGTAATCGGCGGGTGAGGGGCCGGCGGCGAAGTCTACCGTCGTGGTACTGCCCAGGCGACCGACGTTGAAGTGCAGCACGACGGAGCGCTGTAGGAGATCACCGTCGACATCAAGGGCGGAGCGGGCGATCGCCAGCGTATAGCGGGTCCCCGGCACGAGCGGGAAGTGAGGCTGGAGAAGGAACCGGCCCGGGATCGTGGCGCTCTGCTGGAGCTGATAGCCGCCGAGTGGAGCCGGAGAAAGGGTGATCGCTCTGAGAACCGCCTTCCGGTTCATGTCCCGGCTGAAGTTGATCGAGATCGCCTGGTCGGGTCCGAGAGTGCCCCCGTTGGAGGGGGAGGTGGCGGAGACCTGGGGCCCACCCTCGGTGGAGAACTCCCAGGAGTGCGATAGCGTATTGACGGCTCCGTCGGCCGCCTCGATGCCGCCCCGAAGAGCGATCCGGTAGGTGGTGATGACCGCCCAGGGGTGGTGGGGATGTACCAAAGTCATCACCCGCGGGGTAGGCCAGATGAAGTGGCAGCCGGTCTTGCGCCCGGCCTCGGCGCGGGCGATCGAGCAGTCGGGGGGAAACCGATTCTTGCGAGTGCGCATGTAAAGACGGCTCTCGACGGAGCGCTGGTTCATGGCCGTGTCGAACGTGATCACCAGGGGGTCGGCAGTGTGCACCGCGCCCTGGCTCGGCGACGGGGAAACGTTGGTGATCTGGGGCGGGGTGAGAGGGCCACACCCAGCCAGGAGAGAGGCTGCCATCACCGCGACGATCAGGCCAGCGGCAGGCGCGAGCTGGCTTGGATCCATCGCGACGAGCAGACTTCTCCTACCGGTCAGGCGATCTCCGCGACCTCGATCGCCGGGAGCGGGCCCGGGGGAGCGGCGACGACGTCAATCCGCGACTCGCGATCCGCACAGGCCGCGGCCGCCACTCCGGGGCCGTCGGTGAGTTCTGGGGTGGCCGAGCTGTAGCTGCCCTTGGCCCGGCCATCGGTAAGAAGCACCACCGAAACCTCTTCTCGGCCGGAGCTGACCAGGATCCCGCCGGACAGCGGTTGCTCTTCCACGAACTCGACTAGCGCGTCGAAATCGACGATCCGAGACGGGAGCTGTAGGAACATGGTATTGGCGACCACCAGCGAACCAATGGACTCGACCAGATCGGCTGGGAGCTCGATCGCATCGATCAGCCCCTCCCCGGCGCCCACCCCCTTGACGATCTCCTGGAGGGCTGCCTTGTGGCGCCGATAAGAGCCCGCCGACCGCTGCTGCGCCTGGACGATGGATCCTTCCCGGAAGAGGATATGCCCAACGTTTCGTGAGTCCTTCTCGCCGGCAATGCTGACGTAGCCGGAGAAGCCGTCCTGGGTCAAGGTCCGAAGCAGCATCGGGAAGTTGAGAAAGCTTGCCTTCAGCCCGCTGTGGAGCGACGACCCCGTGGGCATCGGGATCAGGAGTGAGAGCTGAGTCCGGGTGGCGCCTGCCACCGGCTTGGCCCCTCCGCCCCCTTCTGAAGGCGGCGCGTCAGAGCGTGGCGATGCTGCCGACCGAGTCCGCTCCGGAGCAGGCGGAGCCGCCGGTCTCTGGCTCGTCGGCCAGTTCGTCGGCGCAGGTCCGGTTGGCCGGGGGGTGGAGGTCGAAGCCACCGCCGGCCGAGGAGCGACGAAGGCGCGCTCGCGGGCTGGGGGAGTGGGTGTCTGGAAGGCCGGGATGTCGAGCGGCTCCTCCAGCTCGGCGGCGATCTCGCCGCTCGCGGGGGTCGACAGCCAGTCGTCGTCGTCGGCAGCCGCTGCAACCGAGTTGGCGCCGCCGGCGACCGGAGTCGCCTGGGCGGCGACTGTCACGGTAACCTCGGCCGCCGCCGCGGTACTGCCGTTCCGCCAGAGCGCCAGGAGATCCTCGGTGGAGCTGTTGATCGTCTCCTCGGGAGGCAATTTGGCGCGCGGATTGAAGCTGTACTCTCCGTCCCGCCAGCTCAGGGCATCAATCACCGCCGGCTCGCCTTCAGCTGTCCCGCCGACGGCGTGGAAAAGATGGCCGAATAGGAAGTGGAGCGAGCACTGGCTGCCATTGCTGGCCAGTGATAGGGTGCCGGTCGCCCGTTCCTGCTGCATGGTCTGGAGCAACTCAGCGACGGTGGTTGGCCCGAGGCTTCCCTGGTTTTGCATTTTGCCGAGTAAGCTCCATTGAGGCAACCCGAAGTGACTTCGGGCCCGCCCTCCCCACGTGCGGTCGGCGCGATACTAGCACAGGCCACCTTCACGTTTGTGGCTTCACCGAGACTCGGCACGCCGTCTGCCAGAATGCCCCCGTGAGTTCGCCGGCAGGGTCAGCCGAGGGAGCCGGATGGGACCTCCGCCTCAGGGAGTGGCCCGCGGCCAACCTGCTGCAGTCCTACGGGTGGGGCGAGGTCCAGGGCAGGGCTGGGTGGCAAATCCATCGCCTGGAGGTGGCTGGACCCACCGGGACGCTACCGGTCTCGGTCCAGGTAGCGCCGGTCGGACTGGCCGGACGGTCGCGGATTTACGTCCCGAGGGGACCCGTCTGCGCCGCCACCGATCTTGCCCTCTTCGAGCAGCTGGAGCAGGTGCTGGTCGCCTTCGGACGAGAGCACCGAGCGCTCGCCATCGAGCTCGAGGTGCCGTGGCTCGCGGGAACCGTCCCCGCCGGCCATCCCTGGCTCGGCTGGGCCCCCTGCCGTCCTCGCCAGCCCATGGCCACGGTGGTGGTAGATCTGCGACCGGAGCCGGACGCGATCCTCGCCTCGTTCCGAGACAAAACCCGCTACAACGTTCGCCTGGCCGAGCGACGGGGAGTGGTCGTCGACGAGGACGCCAGCCTCCAATCGCTGGCGGCGTGCATTGGGGCGACCGAATCCAGGCAGCGGATTCACCTACCCAGCCCCGGCCACTTGGCCCAGGTGCGAGACCAACTGGGCGAAGCCGGCCACATCCTCGCCGCCGAGGTGGACGGCGAGGTGGTGGCCGCGATCCTGACCGCGAACTTCGCCGGGGTGTCGATCTACCTGTATGGAGGGGCCACAGGTAGGTACCGCGAGCGGATGCCCAACCAGTTACTTCAGTGGCGGGCGATGCTGCAGGCCCGCGCCGAGGGATGCCACCACTACGATCTGTGGGGAGTCCCGGAGAACGACGATCCCCGCCATCCCTGGCGCGGGCTGGCCCAGTTCAAGCTGGGGTTTGGCGGCGAGCAGATCCGCTACGCGGGCGCTAGATTCAGACAGCTTCAGGTTGTCGGGGGCACCTTCTTACAGGTGACCGACGCGGCCCGCCGCTTTCTGAGGACGCGAGGGAGGAGATGAAGAGAGAAGGTCCCCGAGGTGCCCCCGAGGCGGACGAGCCGTACTTCCCCACCTACGAGGAGCTGGCGGCGGAACTTCTCGACAGTCTGGAACGGGCGTCGTTGGTGGTCAACGACGTCGGTCACGAGCTCGAGCCGACCAGCGGCGAGCGCACCTTCCACGCCACGGTCCGGCTGCCGGCTAGCGAGCCCCCCCACCGGTACTCGGCCACGCTCCACTTCCACTGGGATGCCCTGCTCACCTACGTGGGGACCTACGGCCCAGGCAGCGACTGCGAGCTGTATCACGACGACGAGGAGATCTGCACCCACCGCCATACTTCGCCGCGCCCCTTCGTCGAGCTGGTGGCCGAGTTCGACCTCGGCGACGGCGGATACGAACTTCGGGAGCTGAGCGAGATCCATGGTTGGATCGGGACCGTCGAAGGGTTGCTCGCCCGATCAGTCCCTGGTCAGGAGGGGAGAACGGTCCGGGTCGGCCTGGCCGTTCGTGACGGAAGCATTTGGGTGGACCGTTTTCACGCTGACCAGGCCTGGTACCTGGACCTCAGCGAACCCCCGGAGCTCGAACCGGCCTGCCGGATCATCGCCGCCACCCTGAAGGCGACGCCGGCCCTGGCGGACCGCCTTCCGCTCTAGTCGGCGCGACCCTGCTGCGATCTGGGCTCCCCCCAGCTCCCGGTGAGTAGCCGCCGAGCCAGCGCGGCGATTGTCTGCCCCTCGACTGGGTGGACCCAGGTGGGGACCAGCTGGGCGGCCCCGCGCAGCAGGTAGGGCCGCAGCAGCAGGCCCGGGTGAGGAACGGTGAGGTCGGCCGACTCCCAGTGCTCGTCCTCGATCAGGATCAGATCGACGTCCAGGCGTCGCGGTCCCTTAGGTACGCTGCGCGAGCGCCCGGCGCGGTCCTCAGCGCGCTGCGCTAGTTCCAGCCATTCCCGGCCCTGCTGCAATCCCTCGGCGAGCAGAAGTTGGTTGAGGAAGTCCGGCTGAGCGACCTCACCGATCGGCCTGGTGTGCCAGCGCGGAGTCCGAGCGACCACTTCGACGCTCGACTCGGCGAGGACCGACAGGGCGACCTCCAGCCATTCCGGCCGGGGCGGAAGATTGCTACCCAGCGCCAGGACCGCACGGGAGCGACGGGGCAGCACCGGCATCACGGGTCGGAAGTGCGCCTGGCCAGTTCGTCAGTGATCCGAGCCACGTCGCGCATCTCAGCTACATCATGAACTCGGACCAGGTCTGCGCCCGAGTTGATCGCCCAGGCGACAGTAGCTGCCGTCCCGAAGAGACGCCCGTCGACGGGTCGCTGGTCGAGCAGCCAGCCGATCAGGGACTTTCGCGAGGTGCCCACCAGGATCGGCCGGCCCAGCAGGCGCAATTCCACCAGTCGGCGCAGCACCTCGTAGTTCTGGGCGGGAAGCTTGCCGAACCCAATCCCGGGGTCGAGTACCACCTGGTCGGGGGCAATCCCGCTGCGGTCGGCCACCGAGAGCGACTCGCGCAGCTCGGCCAGGATCTCCCCGAGGAGGTCCTGGTACTCGGTCCCGATCTGGTTGTGCATGCAGATGACGGGGACCCCGGCCTCGGCCACCACGCGGGCCATGTCGGGGTCTCGGCGCAGGCCCCAGACATCGTTTACGCCGGCCGCCCCCGCAGCCAGTGCGGCCCGCGCCACCTCCGCCTTACTGGTGTCCACAAAGATCGGGACCGGGAGTTCCGTCGCGATCAGCCGTAGGGCCGGAAGGACCCGGCTCAACTCCTCCTCCGCCGAGATCAGACTGTGTCCGGGCCGGGTGCTTTCACCGCCTATGTCGAGGGCGTCGGCGCCTCCGTCGATCAGTTGTCGAGCGCGGGTCAGGGCGGCCTCAGGGTCGCTGCCAAGGCCGTCCCCGCTGAAGGAGTCGGGCGTGACGTTCACCACCCCCAGGAGGTAGGTGCGCTTGCCAAACTCCCACACCCCTTTACCCAGCCTGAGGGGAGGAGCGGGTCGGCGGAGGTGTCCTAGGGCGTCGCCGAGAGCGCGCGCCGATGCCCAGCCAGGCCGCTCCGGATCAAGCTGCTCGATCCCCTCCAGAAGGCGCCCGATTCGGCCCTCGATCAAAATCGAATCTGTTTGGTCCAGCTGAATCCCGTCCGGGCCGATCTCGGCGAGCGTCGAGAGGGCGCATCTCAGCCCGCCACCCACCTCCAGCTGGAGCCGGACCGCACTGTCGGCGCCCAACGTGGAGAGATCTGGGTACGGGGCGAGTAGCCGGACGACGGTCTCCCGGTCGCCCTCCACGCTCATCCGCGCCAGTTTGCCGCAGGACCCCCGGCCCGGGTCAGCTCCGCCTAGAATCAGCCCTGGAATGGCAGTGGGCGCGCGGGGGCCCGGGCTGAACGTTGCCATCCTGGGCCACAGCCACGACGGCAAGACCACCCTGGCGGAGTCGCTGCTCTTCGTCGCCGGGGCAACTCCCAGGCTGGGGTCGACCGATCAGGGCACCGCGCTCCTGGACTACGAGCCTGAGGAGCAGAGAAGGCACATTTCGGTGCAGCTCGCAATCGGCTGTCTGAGTTGGAGGGGGTCGACGCTCGCCCTCCTTGACGCACCGGGCTTCCAGGACTTCGAGGGAGAGGTCCTGGAAGCGCTCTCGGTGGCCGATGCGGCGGTGCTGGTGGTGGGGGCGAACACGGGGGGCCAGCTCCCGGTGGGGGCGGAGAGCACCTGGGACCTCCTCGCCGAGCGAGAGTTGCCCCGGCTGATCGTGCTCACCAAGCTGGACAAGGAACACGGGGATTTCGAGTCCACCTACGCCGGGCTGCAGCGGACCTTGGTCCCCAGGCCGATCGCCCTGCAGATTCCGATCGGAGCCGAACACTCGTTTCGAGGCGCAGTCGACCTACTCTCCGGTCGCGCACTTATGTTTGACCTCCAGGGAGGATGCACCGACTCCGAGTGCCCGGACGATATGGCCGATGAGGCGGCTCGCCGCCGCCAGGAACTGGTCGAGGCGGTCGCCGAGACCGACGACGAGATGCTGGAGGGCTATCTGGAGGGACAGGAGCCTTCGAGCGAACAGCTGCTCCAGGCCCTGCACGCCGCCGCCGCGGGCGGCAAACTCGCGCCCCTCCTGGTCGCCGCTCCCGCCCGGGCACTGGGAGCCAGACCCGTGCTCGACGCGCTGGCCAGCTGTCTGGCTCCCCCGAGCTCGGGCCCGACTGGGGACGGCCCTCCCACCCTGTACTTCTTCAAAACGGTGGCCGACCCATTCGGGAAGATCTCTTATTTTCGGGTTCTCAGCGGTCGGCTCAGCGCCGACGCTCACCTCGTCAACTCCAGGACCGGAGAGGAGGAGAGGATCGCCCGCCCCCTCCGGCCCCGGGGCAAGCTGCTCGATCCGATTGACCACCTGGTCGCCGGCGAGATCGGAGCCGCCACCAAGCTCGCCCGCGTGGCAACGGGCGACACCCTCGGACCTAAGGGAACTGCCCCGTCGCCGGTCCTGGCGTTCCCGCCCACCTCATACACCATGGCGATCCGGCCGAAGGCGAAGGGCGACGAAGAGAAGATCCACGCCGGGCTGAGCCACATCCTGGAGGAAGACCCCACCCTTCGCATCGAGCGCGAGCCGGGCACCCACGAGACCCTGCTCCACGGGCTTGGGGACGTCCACCTAGAGGTGACCCTGGAGAAGCTCCGGCGCAAGTACCAGGTCGACGCCGTGCTGGCGGTACCACACGTCCCCTACCGGGAGTCGATCAGGGGACCGATGCGCCAGCAGCACAAGTACAAGAAGCAATCCGGAGGCGCGGGACTGTACGGTGACTGCACCCTTGAGATCGAGCCGTTGCCCAGGGGAGCGGGTTTCGTCTGGGAGGACAAGATATTCGGCGGAGCGATTCCCCAGCCTTTCCGCCTCTCGGTGGAAAAAGGGGTCCGCCAGGCTCTGGACCAGGGCGCCCTCGCCGGGTACCCCATCGTTGACGTCAAGGTCAGGTTGGTCGACGGCTCGACCCACCCCGTGGATGGAAAGGACATCGCTTTTCAGTTGGCCGGGGCCATGGCCATGCGCGAGGCCGTGGAAAAGGCGGGGCCCTATCTCCTGGAGCCGGTCATGGATGTCGCCGTGATCGTGCCGGCCTCTCACATGGGGGATGTGATCGGCCACCTCAACTCGCGTCGCGGCCGGATCGGGGGCATGACCCCACTCGGAGCCGAGCTCGAGCAGGTCACCGCCAAGGTTCCCCTGGCGGAGATGTATCAGTTCCCCATTGAGCTGCGGGCGGCCACTCAGGGTCGGGGCCGCTACACAATGACGTTCGACCACTACGACGAGGTGCCCGCCCAAGTAGCCCAGCCGATCATCGCCGCCCGACAGCAGCTCAAGAGCCGGGAACCCGTCAGCGCCTGACCCGGAGACGCTCTGGGCGCGTATAATTGCACGTGCAACCACATTTCCGAGGCGTGACCCGCTCCTCTAGGAGGCTCCGATGCCGGCCATATCCGTTCCCGATCCGCTCGCTCTACCGCGCCTTCCCCAACTCGACCCAGATTCGACCCAGGACCGAAAGGTGAATTCGATCACCGACGCCCCGAGCGCTCTGGAGGGAGACGGCTTCCCGGTTCGCCGGGCGTTCGCCGGGGTGGGAAAGGCGGAACTCGACCCATTCGTGCACATGGATCAGATGGGCGAGGTCGACTATGCGCCTGGTGAGCCGAAGGGGACTCCCTGGCACCCCCACCGGGGATTCGAGACGGTGACCTACATGATCGACGGGACCTTCCAACATCAGGACTCCAACGGAGGGGGCGGGCTAATCACGAACGGGGACACGCAGTGGATGACCGCAGGGGCGGGAATCCTCCACATCGAGACTCCCCCCGAGCGGCTGGTGATGTCGGGTGGACTCTTCCACGGCATCCAGCTCTGGGTCAACCTGCCAGCGGCCAAGAAATGGTCCCCACCTCGCTACCAGGACATCCGGGCGGGCAAGGTGACCCTGCTCTCCTCCCCCGACGGTGGCGCCCTGGTTCGGGTCATCGCCGGCGATGTGGCGGGTCATTCGGGGCCGGGGATCACCCACACGCCGATCGCACTCGCCCATGTGACCCTGAGTCCCGGAGCCCGGCTCGCGCTGCCCTGGCGGTCCGATTTCAACGCTCTCGTGTACGGGCTCTCCGGGGTCGGCACCGCCGGCTCTCCAGGCTACCGATTCCGGATGGGCCAACTGGTGGTCTTCGGGGCCGGGGACGCCATCACGGTCACTGCCGACCTGGAGCAGGACAGTCACACCCCCAACCTCGACGTGCTCATTCTCGGCGGCCAACCGATTCGGGAGCCGGTCGCCCAGTACGGGCCTTTCGTCATGAACAGCGCCGAGGAGCTGAAGCAGGCGTTCGAGGACTACCGGGCCGGCAAGCTCGGAGTCATCCCCGCAGGACAGATCGATGCCCCCGCCAGGGGGTGACGACCCGGCTGAGCGCGAAACTCGGCCCAGCCACTTCCTGATCTCTCTCTGAGGCGCCCCGTACGCCTGGGCTTGCCCGGCGCGGAGAGCGAGTCCGCCGCCGTCAGCCGGGCAGGAAGCTGAGCCTAACGATGCGCCGGGGGTTCTCCTGATTTGTATCGATCAGGGCCAAGCTCTGCCAGGTACCGAGTTGGGGCTGGCCCTGGAGCACCGGCACCAGCACCGAGCTCCCCAGCAGGGCGGGAAGCAGGTGGTCGGCTCCGTGGCCCCGGCTGCCGTGCTGGTGGCGATAGGGGGCGTCCCGGGAGAGGGATCTGGCCAGCCAGCTCAAAAGATCGGCCTCGCTGCCAGCACCCAGTTCCATCAGCACCAGACCCGCTGTGGCATGAGGCACGAACGCCTGCACCAGCCCATCTCCCTTTCCGGTGCAGAAGTCGCGAAGCTCCGGGGTGAGGTCCAAAATTTCCGTTCCGGAGGTGTCGAGGCGCAGCTCTTCCGAGATCACGGCTCTGTGTTCGACCAGCCAGGGCCCCCTGGTGTAGATGGGGCCAGGCTGAGGGCGCCCGCCAGGGCCAGCCCGGCCAGGGTCTTGGCGTCTCGAAGCTGGCCGCGGAAAGCCAGATCAGCCACCTCGCCCCTCGAGAAGGAGCGGGCCTCAACTTCCTCGTCTGGATCAGGGTGGGCCTCGCCGGGCTTGGTCAATCCGGTGGCGCGGAAGTACCAGAGCAACTCAGTGCTATAGCCGGGGGCCAGGAACGTCGCGCCCACCCCGAGCCAGGTCTCGGCGGCGTAACCGGTCTCCTCCGAGAGTTCCCGCCGAGCGGTCTCGAGTGGTGACTCACCCGGCTCTCTTCCCCCGGCGGGAATCTCCCACAAGAGCTCCCGGGCGGGATGGCGGTACTGGCGCACCAGCAGCACCGAGCCGTCGTCGTCGACGGCGATCACACCAACCCCTCCGGGATGGTGCACCACCTCGCGCTCGGCCTCCGACCCGGACTGTAGTCGGACCCGATCGACCGTGATGCGGATGAGTCGACCCGCGAACCGCTCCCGGCTCAGGATCAGCGCTTCGGGAAGCAGATTGGAACGACTCATCTCTGCTTGAGGATAGGCCACGCGGGCGGTGGGTATCATGGCCGCCATGTCGCTGGGCGGCTCCTACCACAACCCCTATGAAGTGACCGCACTCCAGATCGCGGCTGCCCGGGCCCAGATCATCTTTCGGTCCCGGCACCGCCGCACACCCCAGCAGAGGCTGGCCGCCTCCGACGCCCTGCTGGAGCAGGTCGAGCGCTGCCGCTTGCAGGCCGGGGCCGCCGTTGCGAGTTGGGTCTTCGACCAGGTGGCGACGCTGACTAGTTCGGTTGACCCGGGGTTGCGCGCGGCGCTGGGATTGCGGAAGGATCCCGACCACGTCGGCCGGATCCTGTTCCAGGTCCAGGCTCGCTTAATGCGGGCCGCTCAGGACGAGCGCTGCCGAGGGCTGGCAACTGTCATCCCCCTCTTCCCCGCCTCGTAGTCAGCCCCGGGAGGGAGTGCCCCGCTGGGTCATCACCGCCGCAGGGACCCTTGGGTTCGATGATCTGACCACCCCGGCTGGCTCGAGGACCGCGCTTCCGGGCGGGTCAGCCCTTTACTTCGCGCTAGCGGCCCACCGCTTCTGCGAGGTGCGCCTGGTGGCCGCCGTCGGGACCGATGGCCGGGCCCTCATCGATCTCCTCGATGCGGCGACGATCGACCGTTCCGGTGTGGTGCAGATGAACGGAGATACCTACCGCTGGCGCGCTGAGCACCATCCCGCCGAACCGGTCCCGATCCACCAGGAGCAGCGCCTTGGGGTATATCTCGACTGGGAGCCCGAGGTACCGCTTCTGGCCCGAACCAGCGAGATTCTCTTCCTGGGGTCGATGCCGCCCCAGCGCCAGCTCGAGGTCCTGGCCCAGTGTCGGCCGACTGAGCTGGTCGCCCTGGACACCATGACCGACTTCATCGCTACCGACCGGTCGGGGCTGGAGGAGCTCCTGGAGCGCTGTGACATGCTCTTCGTCAACGAAGAAGAGCTGCGAAGTCTCTTCCCCGTGCCACTGCCGGATGCCCTGGACTTGGCCCGGGAGGCGGTCGCCCACTGGGACCTTCGCATGCTGATCCTGAAGCGGGGAGTGCTCGGGGCCGTGCAGGTCTCCCTCGACGATACCCGGGTCTTTCCGGCGCTGGCGGGGTCGCCGGTGGTGGATCCGACGGGTGCTGGCGATGCCCTGGCCGGGGGCGTCCTCGGTCGCTTGGCCGAGCTCGGGCGCCGCGACGATGGCGCCCTCGCCCAGGCGATGGCCGCGGGGAGTCTGGCCGCCCGGGCCACGATTTCGGCGTTCGGAGTCGAGGGTTTACGGGGGGACCCAGGCTGAGGCAGGTTCACTGCCCCAGCCAGCAGTGCGCGGGCCGGCGTGGGGCCCGGAAGTCGCTTCTCGAGTTGAGGTGCGATTCCTGAGGCCCGGATGATGGGTGGTCGGAGGCAAGAGCTCCGCTCGTGAGGCGGAAAGCCCGGGCGGTCGCGTTTTGACCCAAGTGCTAACGCTGACCCCCGAGTCCATGCGGCGTTGGCGGCCGGGTGCCCGACCCGGGCCAAGCCGTTTTGGGCAGGAGTGAGGACTTTCTCCCCTCGAGGCGAAGCCAAAGCCGACTCCGAATGGGTACTTCGTCAGGTACACGCGTTCTCTTCTCAGCATGTGGAACGCAGGCATAGGCAGCGGCGACCCCCTCGATGGCTGGCTGGAACGAGAACTTCCAGTCGCCTTGGCGGACGCGCGACTTCCTGAGGGCGGTCGCCCTTCCCTCAGCGGCGTCCATAGACGGCATCGCGTCTCGGCCTTGATGGCGGTGACGGCCCTCGCCGCGGTCGTCGCTGTCGCAGTCTCGGCGGCAGCCCCTCGCGCCGGTCAGGGGATAGGGCCGCTCGGACTCGCGGGTTCGTCTCGCCCGTCCCACTCCCCACTAACTTCGCCACCGGTCTTTCACGGTACTGATCCCGGCGGAATCGGGTACCTCCGGATGCGAGGCCTCAGCGCCGGCAGCCGGGTGCGAGGACGGGGACCGGTCGCGGTCCCGCCCGGCCATCGGCGGGTCGGGACGTCGCCCGGGCACTCTCAGCTGCCACCGCCTGCCGATCCGGTCCACGCGATCGGCCGAGGGCCCGTGGCGTCCCCACCGGGGCGGCCTTGAGAAACGGGCTGCTCCCGGGAACCGAGGTCCACTGCCTGGAGCGGGCGGAAGGCCGGAGGAGGTCGCAGGGTGGCCAGGTGGCAGTGTTATTCGCCCTCGCGGCGATCGCAATCGTGTCCATCGTGGGCCTGAGCATCGACGCAGGACGCGACTTCGTGGACCAGCGGGTTCTGCAGGCGGCGACGGACACGTCTGCCCAGTCGGGAGCAAGCTTGCTAGCGGCGGACTTCCACGCCTGCGTGTCCGGGGAATCCCTGCCCTACGGGGACGCTCAAATCTCCGCCGCCGCGACCAAGATCACTTTTGCCGCCGCAGCGGCCCAAGGCAAGGTGACCGGTTCACCGACGGTCGACTTCGTGAGCTATCCAAAGGCTGGTGTGGTGCCCTCGCTTGGACCCGTCTCCAGCTATGCGCAGCCTTATTGCCTCGCCAACGCGTGGGTGGGACCGTCCGGTGTCGAAGTCACCGCGCAGGACGCACACACTACCCTGATTCTGCGGATCATCGGGGTCAACAATGCGACCGAGGGCGCGACATCCACCGCGCTGTTCGGCACCGTGGCGGGAGGGTCCGGCGCGCCCTTCGCGGCCTGGGACGCATTGTGTTACTCGGGCAGCGGCGGTCCCTTGGCGGTCACCGACATTGTGGTGCTCCTAGACCCGTCCTGGGACAAGTACACCTGTGGCTCCGGTCCCCCAGCCAGCTTCAAGGGATACATCGACCCGGTGTCGCCGATCACGCTCCCCTTGGCGCCTGGCTCCTGCATCCAGACTGGCCCTGGAGTCGGCATCAGGAACCCTCCCGCCTTGATCGTGGGCCAGCCCTACCTGATCCCGATCATCAGCTCGTACCAGAAGGGGTACTGCCCCGGCTACTCCGCGAGCAACGCGGGACCGTACAAGCTGACCTACTCGGGCATGATCGAGGTGGTCGTCACCTCGGCGTCGCGGGTGCAAATCTTGGGCCAAGTCACGAGCACCAGTCCCAGCGTCCAGGGCCTGACCATCTGCCCGGCAGGCGATCCTTCTTGTGCGCCGGTCACCAACACCTCCCCCACCAGCGTTGAGCTCTACCAGTAACCACCGTGCCCGTCCGCGGGGACAGAGCCTGGTTGAGTTCGCTCTCGTCCTGCCGCTCCTGCTGCTGCTCTTCAGCGGCGGGGCCGATCTGGCTCGAGCGTACTTCGTGGGTATCCAGGTAGCGGACGGCGCTCGCCAGGCGGCGGTCTACGCCTCCGGAAACGCTCCCACCCTGGACCCCTCAGGATCAGGTTACCTGGCCGGAACCGGGTATACCGCGGCTCAGCTCCAGACGATCGCCGAGAACAACGCCGGAGCCGGTCCTCTCAACTGTCCGACTTCGGGCCTCACCGTCACATCCTCACCCAGCAGTCCCACCCCCGGTGGGGCCCCGTACTACGAGACGGTCACGGTGTCCTGCCGGCTGCCGCTCTTGACCCCGCTCCTGCCCTCGCCGGTGACGATCGGTTCCACGGCCCAGGTGCTGGTGGTTCCAGAGCAGTGAGAGTCGGTCGGCGATTCGCTCTGATTCATCCCGGGAGCGCTCCCCGGCACCGCTTCCGTCGCCGGCGCCAGATCGGGGCCACAATGGTCGAGTTTGCGGTGGTCGCGCCGCTCTTTTTCGCTGCCGTGGTCGGCATCTTCAGCGGAGCCACCTACGTGTTGGAGGTTCAGGTCGCCAACGATTCGGCCCAGGCGGCCGCGCGGTGGGGGGTGGCAAGTGTCAATTGGTCGACCACTCCGACCCACTCGCCGCAGTGCCCAGGAGCCCCGCCTCCGGCGGCGATGGTGGCGTCGGCCCGAGCCGCCGCGGGACCGTTCGCGACGACGATTACGGCGGCCACGCTCACCGACCGGGCCGCGCCGGCGCCCAGCTCAACCGGACTGCCGGGGGGAACCTACGGCTGCGAAATCCAGGTGACGCTGCCCTACGTGAATTTCGCGGGGTACTTCGGGCTGGGGCCCCGAACGATCACGGCGACTGCGATCGATTACGTTACCTAGCCCTGTCACCTGATCGGCATCGCCCCGTGTCGTCGGGCTGGTCCCGCTCGGGATCCCACGCGCCATACTCGCGCTGGTGGCTGCTGAGGAGTATCAACCCGGGTCCGCGGCCGACTTCGATCGTCTTTATCGGGATGAGCGTTCGAGGTTGCTCCAGACCGTTCGCGCCATCGTCGGCGACGACGCCGAGGACTGCGTCCAAGATGCTTTCGTCCAGGCGTTCCGCAACTGGACCTCCTACCGGCCCGAGGCCCCGGCGGCGGCCTGGCTGCACCGCATCGCCATCAATCGGGCGGTCTCGGTGCGCCGCCGTCAGAAGCTGCGAGGCGTGGCGGAATCGATCCGCCGACTGGGTCGTCCCGAGTCTCCGCCGGACCCGGGAAACGTGGCGACTTCGCTTGACCTGGGACGGGCTCTCCGGAAGCTGCCTCCGCGCCAAGCGGCCGTCATTGTCCTTCGGCACCTCCACGGGTACAGCAATCGCGAGATTGGCTTCGCCCTGGGAATCCCGGAGCGCACGGTGGCCTCGCGCCTGGTCGCCGCAAAGGCGAAGCTGATGATCGAGCTGGAACTAGATCTAGCCACCAGTACGGGACGGGATTCCACGCCGCGCCAGACACCGCTGGGGTCCGAGTCGCGGACGGGGCAGGTGCAGGATGCCTGACGAGTTTGATCGCTGGCTGACCTCGCAGCTGCAGAGCGCCTTGCCCGAGGAGTCCCAGCCGCCGCACGAGACGGCTCGGTACCTGAGACGCGGACCTGGCCGATGGGGGCAACTGGTCCGCAGACTCCGCCTCGCACCCCGTGTTGGGGTGATCGTCGTCGGACTTGTCGGCGCCGCCCTGCTCGCCGGCGGCGCGACGGCGGCGGTGCACCTGATCACGGCCCCGGCGCGACCGGCGCCCTCACCAAGCCACCCCGCCGCCGCGGCCGGCTGCCCGACGGCAAGGGACTGCAGCGGTCCCTCGCCGTCCCCTGACCGTCATCGCGGAGGCTCGATCGGGTCGCCGTCGCCTCCCCGGCCGGGCGGGTCAGCTGCCTCCCGACTCTCCCCCTCCAATACCCCAGGATCGGGTCACCGTCACGGACGACCCTCGTCGCCGCCTGGCAAGGGATCTGGCGCCAACGGCAAAGGCAATTCGAGCGGAAACGGGACTGGAAGTGGAGGCGCCCCAGGACACCCAACTCCCACCCCGTAGCGCGGGTCTGTCCATTGCCCGACGCAGGCCGCTCCCGCCAGAGTGCGGACCCGCCCCTGCCCGGTCGATGTCAAACCTTACCGACTGGCACCCTCAGCGAACTCCGGTACTTCTCTCGGTGGGGACTCCGGAGGTTGGACCGGATCGTGCGTGCCGGCCAGGGGGGTGATCCTTTGACGTGACGGGGGAGGCTCGATCAAGGCGTCGCACCCCAACTGGGGCGATAGCTATCGCGGGCACGGGCACGATCCCAACTCGGCGCCCCTTCTCTGCAAAGCTTGACCGCGCGCGGCAGTATCCCAAGGCTGCGAAGGCGGTTTCGGGGTCCAACCACAGGTCAGTTCGAGTTCGAGGCGCCGGGGCTGACCCGGCGATCTTCGGCATGGGCTCAGTGGCCGAGCGCCAGCTGGCCGATCTTGACCGCGAGCAGGACGACCGCCACCACCAGGTAGGCGCGGAGTCCGTACATCCCGACTTGCTGGGTTCGGGACCAGCTGGGTGGTCGGAGGCTGGCCAAAGGGGCCATCCGCCAGAGCTGACGGTCTCCTCCGATCGAGAGCTGTCGTTCCGGGTCCGCTCGCCGTCGCTTTCGGGAGGTCCAACCCAGCCAGGCCAGGCCCGCTCCTCCCACTACCACGGTGGAGATCGTAAACGGACCCAACGGCAGGCGGGGGAAGACAGTGGTTACGGTGAGGATGAGCGATAGCAGGACCAGAACCGAGACGATCAGACTGGCGACCACGTTTTGGCGGGTCGAATTGACCCAGGGGCCGAGCACCTCGGAGTCGTTGCAGAGAAGCAGGAGGAAGACGATCGCGGAGGGCAGGAGCACACCGGCCAGCACCTGGACTCCAGTCGTCATGAGCCCGAGCGGAGCGCCCGGAATCAGAACAATGCCCGCCGCTAGCGCGATGAGCACCGCGAAGGTGACGTAGAAGCCCTTCGCGTCGCGGACGCTTCGGTGGAGGGAGTGGCGGAGACCGAGGACGTCGCTCAGGGCGTAGGAGGTGGCCAGGGTGACCGCGGATGCCCCGATCACCGAGGCGTTAACCAGGATCAGAGCGAAGATCGCCCCCGATGCTGAACCCGCCCGGGCGCGCAGGCCGTCAGCCACCGTCAGCCCGGAGCCAAATCGGCCGGCGTACCCGCTGTGAGAAAAGGCGAAGGCGGTCGCCACCATCAGAGCCGCGGCGCCGGCCGTGGTCAGCACGGCTCCAATGGAGGTGTCCGCGAGCTCGTACTTGAGCCAGCGGGTGGTGATTCGCTTGTCGATCACATTCGACTGCTGGAAGAAGAGCTGCCAGGGAGCGATGGTGGTGCCCACGACCGCGATCACGAAAAGTACCGAGGTCGAGTTGAAACCGCCGGCCACACCCGGACGCGTGACGCCGTTAAGAATCGGGGCTGCGCCCGGGTGCGAAAGCGCCGCCAAGGGAAACATCAGCAGGCTGGTGGCGACGAAGACGAACATGAATCGTTCCCAGCGCTGGAAGCTGCCGGTCGCCACCATGGCGAGAAGTCCGACGGCGACGATCGGGACCGACGCCAGTGGGTTGATCCCGAAGTACCGGAGCCCTAAGTCAACGCCGATGAATTCGGTCACCAACGTTAGGAAATTGAGCAAAAATAGATCACCGACCGAGAAAGCGGCCCAGAACGTTCCGAAGCGCTCTTTGATCAGGCGAGCGTGGCCGACGCCGGTGACCGCTCCCAGGCGCACCACCATCTCCTGGGCGACGATCAAGGTGGGGATAAGCAGCACCAGCACCCAGAGCAGGCTGGCGCCGTAATTCTGGCCCGCTTGGGCGTAGGTCGAGACGCCCCCTGCGTCGTTGTCGCCCACCATCACGATCAGCCCCGGCCCCATGATTGCGGCCAGGGTCAGGAGGCGGCGCGACCAGGAGCGGGGACGGTCGGGGGACCACGCCGGTACTGTCCCCAGGGCGCCACGAATCTCACCCTGATGGGCGGAGTCGGGGAGACCCTGACCCGGTGGCCCGACCGGCAGCCGCTCCTCTGACAACTCTGACCTCCTAGCGGGCTAGCGAGTACTCGACGTGCTTAGCGCGCGCCGGGAGGCCGCCGACGTACTGCTAGAGGCTCACGGCGGGCGCGAGATAGGGTGGGCCAGGCGGTCTACTTGAACCGTCCATGCGCACCTCCATGCTCAACGGGCCGACGACACCCCAAGTCCGGCTCGAAGCCAGGAGCAGCGTCGGAGATCGCGCCGCAGCGCCGCTTTATGCTACCAGGGTGAACTTGAGACTCGGCCCTGCCGACCGAGCGCGAGTCGACCTCGCTTCTAGCTAATCGTGGCCACTCAGCCCCGGCCGCCAACGGCCCGACCTCGTAGACGGCGGCGGCGCCTGCTGACCACCCGGTCGGTGCAGGCGTCGCTGGTTTCGCTGAATCAGTTGCGCGCACTTTCCCCGACCGACGAGGACGGTCGGGGGGCTGGTCGGCTGCTCGATGTGGTTGTCCGCTGGACGGGCAGCGAACCGTACCCCCTGGTGACCGGGATCGTGCTCCAGCTTGGAGATCAGCACCTGTTTTACCCGGTCGCTAGCATCCTTCGGCTCGACGCGAGGGCGGTGATGGTTCGCCAGGGCAAGTCGGGTGGGACCGGATTCGTACGCCGCGAGGGCGAGTTGTGTCTGGTCCAAGACGTGCTCGGCAGACAGTCCGTCGACGTGGACGGGGTCAAAGTCTTCCGTGCCGAAGACCTGTTCCTGGCTCCCGTGGTCGGTCGGCTGCGGCTGGTGGCGGTCGCCGGTGAGAGCCGACCCTGGTGGGCGCGGGTACTCCCGGTCGCCACCCAGGAGCGCCGCCGCCTGGTCGACTGGTCGGCGGTCCACCCCTTCGGGGACCCCGGATCCGAGCTTCGCTTGCAGGTGCCCAACGAGGGGCTTCGTCGGCTCAACGCGGGCGAGCTTGCTGACCTCCTGGAAAAGCTTGACCAGCCGGCCCGGGACGAACTCACCACAGCCCTCGACCCCGAGGCGGTCGCCGACGCGCTCGAGGAGATGGAGCCGGATCAGATTGAGGACATCCTCCGGGATGCGCCTCCGGAGCGGGCCGGCGCGCTGATCTCGGCGATGGAGCCCGACGAAGCGGTCGACGTACTGCGCGACATGGAACGGTCCGAATCGGACGCGATCCTGGCCCACGTCGCACCCGAGGTTGCCCGCCAGCTGACGGTTCTGCTGGGCTACCCGGAGACCATGGCCGGTGGGTTCATGACGACAGCTCTGGCCAAGGCCTCCCCAACCGCAACCGTGATGGATGCGCGCCGAGATCTGGCCGCCCAGAGCGCTCACCGCGCGGACATCGACTCGGTCGCGGTGGTTGACGACATGGGGCGCCTGATTGCCGACCTGCCGCTCTTCGACCTCCTGGTCGCGGCGGACAGTACCCCCCTTGGCGAACTGGTCCCGGCCACCCGGCCGGTGACGCTGCATCCGGAGGCCTTCCTGGACGAGGTGGTCGACCGGCTCACCGAGGCCCGCGCCTCGTCAGTCGTGGTGGTCGACGCCGAGGGGCGGCCGATCGGCCGAGTTCTAGCCGACGACGTCATCGACGCCCTCAAGGATGGGGGGCTCCGGCTGAAGTTGCCCTGGCTCTTTCGCTGACCGGGAAGCGGACGGCCCCGGGGGAGGGCGGCGCCGACTAGATATCCTGGGTTACCAATGTCCGTCGACCAGTTGGCGAACTTCGAGCGCGCGCTGGTCATCGTCGCCCACCCTGACGATGCCGAGTTCGGGGCCGCCGGCACGGTCGCGCTCTGGACCGATCGGGGAGTCGAAGTCAGCTACGTGATCTGCACCGATGGAGCGGCCGGGGCGGCCGACCAGGAGGTGAATCTGGCTGAGCTGGCCGGCGTCCGCGAGGCGGAGCAGCGGGAGGCGGCCAACGTACTCGGCGTCAAGGACATCGTCTTCCTGCACCAGCCGGATGGCCGGCTTGCGGTTACCGACGAGATCCGCCGTGAGCTGGTCAGGCTGATTCGCCAGTACCGGCCCGACCGGATCATCTGTCAAAACGCGGTGCGCAATTATTCCAACCTCTACGGGAACCACCCGGACCATCTGGCCGCGGGTCAGCTGGCGATCGAGGCGGTCTACCCCTATGCCCGGAACCCGCACGCCTATCCCGAGCTCTTGGCGGAGGGGTTGAGGCCGCACTCGGTACGCGAGGTTCTGGTCGCGGGGACCGAGTCCCCGGACTATTTCGTGGACGTCTCGGCAACGGTCAACCGGAAGATCGAGGCCCTGTCCCGGCACCGCAGCCAGCAGGCCCCCGGGCAGGACTTCTCAGCCCGGGTGCTGGAGCGGATGGCCAAGATGGGGGAACCCCAGGGAATCCCCTACGCAGAGTCCTTCCGGCTCTTGGCGAGCGCATAAGGCGTGGCTCGTCCCACAATCACGGTCCTGCACGGGGATCAGACCGGCGAGGAGCTCCTGGTGGAGGCACTCCGGGTCCTGAGCTTGCCCGGGCTGGCCTCGCGGTTGACCCTGGAGCATGTCGACCTCAGCCTCCAGTCGCGCCAGGCGAGCGCCAACCAGGTGGTTCACCAGGCGGCTCAGATGATGTGTGCTAGCCACTTCGGGCTCAAGGCGGCGACCGTCACGCCTGAGGGGATCGGTCAGATCGAGAGCCCGAACGCCATCCTCCGCGCCGAGGTCGGCGGAGACGTCATCGTCCGCACTGGGCGACGCATCCCCGGGGTCGCCCCGCTGGGGGGGGTCCATTCCCCCATCACCGTGGTCCGCATGGCTGTGGACGACGCCTATGGGGCCCTGGAGTGGAGGCAAGGGGAAGGTGCCAACGAGCTTTCCTTCCGCACCACCAAGATCAGCCGGGAGCACTGTCGGCGGGTCGCTGAGTACGCCTTCGTGGAGGCGGGTCGCACTGGGGCGACTGTTTTCGGGGGTCCGAAGTTCACGGTTTCGCGGGTCTACGAGGGGATGCTCAAGGAAGAGATGGATGCCGCGAGTGGACGCCATCCTGCAGTCCGCTACGAGCCTCAACTGATCGACGCGACCTTCGCCTTGATCCTCACCCGGGACGACCGGCTGGTGATCCCGGCGCTGAACCGCGACGGCGACATCCTCTCCGACCTGGTCCTCGCCCTTTACGGCACCCTGGCGGGGAGCGAGTCGCTGCTGATCGGATTTGACGAGTCAAGTCGGCCCAATCTGCTCATGGCGGAGGCTCCCCACGGAACAGCTCCCGCTCTGCAGGGGCGGCACATCGCTAACCCGATGGCCATGATCCTGGCCGCCGCGGCGCTGCTGGAGCACACCTCCGACCCGTTCCTGGTCGACTTCGGTGGCAAGGTGCGGGAGGGCACCATGGCCGCGGTGTTCGATGGAGTCCGCACCGCTGACCTGGGTGGACACGCCCGAACCGAAGAGTTCACCGCCGCCGTGCTGGAGCGCCTTCCCAGCTGAGCCCGGCCGGCCGGGCTCAGCTCAGTCTGATCTCAGCCAGCCTGGGTATACTCGAGGGGAGGAAGAGATGGATATCTTGGCATTCCTGCGCGAGAGAGCCGGAGCGTTTCGCTGCCCAATGTGCCGCCGTTCCCTGGCGGATTGCAAGCTCAGGGAGCTCGACCACGAGGGCCGCAAGTACACCGTCGAGGTCACCTGCCGGAACTGCGAGCTAGCCTTCTTGGTGGCGCTGGAGCTGGCTCCCAGCGACGAGTCCCAGAGCGAGCAATCGGAGCTCGAGGTCGGGCTGGCGGCGCCGCCGGCCTCGGAGGCGGATCCCATCAGCAATGACGAGTTGCTGGAGCTCCATCGGACGCTGCGGGAGCATGCCGGTCCGTTGACCGCACTTCTCAAAGAGCGCGCCAACGACTGACCCCGTCGCCCTGGAGGCGGCGCCCCCCACGATCTATCTGGATCATGCCGCCACCACCCCGATCCGGCGCGAGGTCCTCGAGGCGATGGTTCCGGTCATGTCCCAGACTTTCGGCAACCCCTCGAGCGTCCACGGTGCCGGACGGGCGGCCCGGGCTCTGGTTGACGGAGCTCGAGATCAGTTGGCGGTCGCCCTCCACGCGCGACCCCGGGAGATCGTCTTCACTGGGGGCGGAAGCGAGTCCGACAACCTTGCTCTGCGCGGGGTCGTCCGCCAGCTGGGGAAGCCGGCCGGCCACCTGATCATCTCCGCCATCGAGCACGAGGCGATCCTGGAAACCGCTCGCGATCTGCGTCGCCAGGGATTCGACCTAACTGAGCTCGAGGTGGATGGCGCCGGTAGGGTTCTGCCTGAGGTTCTGGAGGCCGCGCTGAGGCCGGATACCGTGCTGGTGTCGGTGATGCTGGCCAACAACGAGGTGGGCACTCTCGAGCCCATCCAGGAGCTGGCCGAAATCACCCATTCGCGGTCCCGGGCAGTCTTCCACACCGATGCCACGCAGGCGATGGGCAAGCTGAAACTGGACGTCGGCGAGCTGGGGGTGGACCTTCTCACCGTCTCCGCCCACAAGATCTACGGCCCCAAGGGGGTGGGAGCCCTTTACGCCCGGCACGGGACGGCTCTGGATCCGGTGATCACCGGAGGCGGTCAGGAGCGGGCTCGGCGCTCGGGGACGGAGAACGTCCCCGGGATCGTCGGCTTTGGGATCGCCGCCCAGCTGGCGGAGGCCGAACGGGAGGCCGAGATGGATCGCCAAGCCGCGCTCACCCTCGAGCTCGGGCGGCTGATCAGCACCGGGCTGCCCGACGCCATTCCCACCGGTGCTCCGGTCGGTGAGCGGCTGCCCAACTTTTGCACCTTCGCCTTCCCGGGGGTCGAGGGCGAGTTGCTCCTGCTGCGCCTGGACCGGGCCGGGCTCTGCGCCTCGGCAGGCTCGGCCTGTGCCAGCGGGTCGCTAGCTCCCTCGCACGTTCTGCTGGCGATGGGTCTGACTCCCGACACGGCATCCGGCCACCTTCGCCTCTCGTTGGGCAGGTCGACCTCGGCGACCGAGGTGGCCCGAGCGGCCGGTCTGATCTGCCGCGAGGTGGCCGCCCTGCGCCGGAGCGCGCTCGCCGTCTGACCCCAAGTAGGCACGCCGTCGCGGCCTGGCAGGAGACCGGCTTCCCCTTCCAGTGGGCCGGGACTCGGGCCCGGCGCCTAAAATGGCTGCGTGCCAGTCGGATTTATCGGCCCGACCCCGGTCGCGATGCGGATCTCGTCCCGGGCCCACTACGGGCTCCGGATGATGACCGAACTAGCCAAGGGGCACGGAGGGCCGCCCCTGAGCCTGGCCGAGATCGCCCGGCGAGAGGGAATGCCCCTGGCCTACCTGGAGCAGCTGATTGCGCCGCTGCGCCGCGCCCGGCTGGTCGAGGGCACCCGCGGATTGCACGGTGGGTACAGGCTCGCCCGGACCCCCCAGGATGTGACAGTTCTTGAGATCGTAGAGCTCATGGAAGGACCGGTGGCCCCGGTCGAGTGCTTGGCTGAAAACTACCAGTCAGGGGCCTGCTCCAGGGAGCCTGAGTGCCTCAGCCGGCCTCTCTGGGGAAGGCTCCAGCACGCGGTCCAGCAGGTACTGGGGGGAACCACGCTCGCGGACATGTTGCGTGAGCCGGGGTTCCTGGACCCGGAGTGCCCGGTCGCGAGCCTCCCCTTTAGCCGCGAGCTGGGGCAGCCCGCGCATGTCTGAAGCGACCGCCGCCGGCGCCACGCTTGAGATTCGCGATCTGGAAGTCGCCGTCGATGGGAAGCGAATTCTCGCCGGTGTTAGCCTGGCCGTGCCCCAGGGAGAGGTGCACGCGCTGATGGGTCCCAACGGCGCGGGCAAGACCAGCCTCGGATACGCCGTTATGGGTCATCCCAAGTACCAGGTGACCGCTGGCGAGATTCTCTGGAAGGACCAGAGCCTGCTGGGCAAGCTCCCTGAGGACCGAGCCCGGATGGGACTTTTCCTGAGTCTCCAGTACCCGACCGCGATCCCCGGGGTGACCACGGTCAACTTCCTCCGGGCGGCGCTCAAGGGTCAGGGCAAGTCCCTGCCGGCCCGGGAGTTCCTCAAGTTGGTCCGCGATCAGATGAGTGCGCTCAAGATGGACCAGGCCTTCATGTCGCGCTATATCAACGACAACTTCTCCGGGGGAGAGAAGAAGCGGATGGAGATTGTCCAGCTCGCGGTGCTCAGACCCGAAATGGCGATCCTGGACGAGACCGACAGCGGCCTCGACGTGGACGCTCTTCGGACCGTAGCCGAGGGCGTCAACCGGGTGCGCAGCCAGGGTATGGGCGTCTTGATCATCACCCACTACCAGCGGATCCTGGACTACATCAAACCCGACCGGGTCCATGTGATGGCCGCCGGAAGGGTCATCGCCTCGGGGGGGAGTGAGCTGGTGAACCAGATCGAGAAGGACGGGTACGACCCCATGCTTCGCCAGGCGGGATTGGAAGTGAACGACGCGTCCGCGGCCTAGCCGGGTAAAATACCAAATAACAGGTCGGAATTACTCCTCTCGGTGGGGATGAAGCGAGGAAGGATCAAATGGCAGTCGCCGCGAAGGACCTGACCAAGGACTACAAGTTCGGTTTCAACGACGGGGACGAGTTCGTGTTTCGGAGCGAGCGTGGCCTCTCCCCCGAGGTGGTGGCCGACATCTCGCGACGCAAGTCAGAGCCGGCCTGGATGCTGGAGTTCCGGCTCAAGGCGCTCGAGCACTTCCGGCAGCGCCCGATGCCGAGCTGGGGAGCCGACCTGAGCGGAATCGACTTCGACGAAATCTACTACTACGTCAGGCCGGCCGAGGAGCAGGGCCGGACCTGGGACGAGGTCCCGGAGGGGATTAAGCGCACCTTTGACCGGCTCGGCATCCCTGAAGCCGAGCGCAAGTTCCTGGCCGGAGTATCTGCCCAGTACGAAAGCGAGGTCGTCTACCACTCGATCCGAGAAGACCTGGAGAAGCAGGGCGTTCTCTTTTGTGACTGCGACACCGGGTTGCGCGAGCATCCGGAGATCTTCCGCAAGTACTTCGGCACCGTGATCCCCCCTAATGACAACAAGTTCGCTGCGCTCAACTCGGCGGTCTGGTCGGGGGGCTCTTTTGTCTACGTCCCCAAGGGGGTCCGCGTGGAGATCCCGCTCCAGGCCTATTTCCGGATCAACACCGAGAGCATGGGCCAGTTCGAGCGCACGCTGATCATTGCCGAGGAAGGCAGCTTCGTCCACTACATCGAGGGCTGCACGGCGCCCACATACAGCAAGGACTCACTCCACTCGGCGGTGGTGGAGATCATTGCTATGCCCAACTCCCACGTGCGCTACACGACGATTCAGAACTGGTCCAACAATGTCTACAACTTGGTGACCAAGCGCGCGATCGCGAAAGAGCACGCGGTCGTCGAGTGGATCGACGGAAACCTGGGCAGCAAGGTGACCATGAAGTACCCCTCCATTTACCTCATGGGTGAAGGCGCCCACGGAGAGGTTCTCTCGGTGGCCTTCGCCGGGGACGGCCAGCACCAGGACGCCGGCGCCAAGGTGATCCATGTCGCCCCCAACACCACCAGCACGATTGTCAGCAAGTCGGTCAGCAAGGGGAGCGGGAGGACCTCGTATCGCGGGCACCTGAAGGTCTACCCCAAGGCCCATGGGGTAAAGTCCAGCGTTCGCTGCGATGCATTGCTGCTCGACGAGCAGGCTCGCAGCGACACCTACCCCTACATGGACGTCGAGGCTCAGGACGTCCAGATAGGCCACGAGGCGACCGTGAGCAAGGTGGGCGACGAGCAGCTCTTCTACCTGCAATCGAGAGGGATCTCCGAGCAGGAGGCGACCGCGATGATCGTGAACGGCTTCATCGAGCCCTTCGTCAAGGAGCTTCCCATGGAGTACGCCCTCGAGCTGAACCGGCTGATCTCCCTGCAGATGGAGGGCAGCGTCGGGTGAGGCCGCCGCACAGGGCGGGTCGCCCTGGGAGCTCCTGAGCCGGTCTTGGCCGAGACCGCTCATGCTTACCGGCTGACCCGGGAGGAGGCAACCGCAGTCGCACTGGCCGGCGGCGATCCGGTCTGGTTTGCGGAGCTTCGCGAGGCGGCGCTCGCCGCCTACCGGGAAGCGCCCTGGCCGTCGTCTGGCCGGGACGAGGACTGGCGGCGTACCCCCCAGATCGACCGGCTCGATCCCGCCAGTTTCTCGGAGCCACTGCCGCTCGAGTCCGGTGAACCCCCGTCGTATCTGCTCGCCGCCCTCCTAGGACCGATCGCGAAAGGAGACGTGGCCGCCACGATCGTCTCCGATGAAACGGGCAACCTCCCGACGCCAGGGACGTCCGCCGGCACGGCCGGCGCTCAGCTCGCACTCACCCTTGCCGCCGGGCTCGCGGCCGAATCCGATACCTGGCAGGCGCTCGCCGGGAACGTGGCCCCCCCGGGGCTGCGCAAGTGGGTCTCGCTGAACACCGTCGCCACCCGGGGGGGGGCTTGCGTTCATGTCGGTCGGGGCCAGCAACCCCAGGGTTATGTCCGGCTCCTGCACGGGGTCAGTCGCGGCAGTGCCAGCTTTCCCCGGACCCTGGTCAAGCTCGAGGAGGGAGCGAGGCTCACCCTGGTCGAGGAGTGGATCTCCCCAGACGGAGACGCCTCACTGCTGAGCCCGGTGGCCGAGGTGGAGCTCGCCCGGGGGGCACACCTCACCCACGTGATCCTTCAGGGCTGTGGGGACCAGACCGTGGTCCAGTCCACCATCCGGGCCAAAGTCGGACAGGAGGCCTGCTACGAGGCGCGCTGGAACATGCTCGGGGGCGCCTGGCAGAAGGCGTACGTCGAGACGTTCATGTTGGGCGAGGGCTCGAGCACCCGCATGGTCGGTCTCTGCGTCGGTCGACAGCGGCAGCACCACGACCTGCAAACCTTGCAAGACCACGTGGCCCCGGGAGCGACCAGCGACCTCCTTCACCGGGTAGCGGTGGCGGACCGCTCGCGGTCCGTCTACGCCGGGCTGATCCGGGTCGAAGAGGGAGCGCAGAAGACCAACGCGTATGTGCAGAACCGCAACCTGCTGCTAAGCCCCCAGGCCAAAGCCGACAGCAATCCCACGCTGGAGATTCTCGCCAACGACGTGCGCTGCACGCACGGCTCGACCGCCGGGCGCATCGACGACAACCAGCTCTTCTACTGCGAGAGCCGGGGGATTGAGCGCCAGCAGGCGCGCCGGCTGATCGTCGAGGGATTCTTCGCCGACGTTGTCGACGCTCTTCCCGAGGGTGTGATTAGGGAGGTCTCCCGAGGGCGGGTGCTGGCTGGCTTGGAGACGCTCGCCCACTCGGGGGCGCTGGCCGAGCCCAGCCGCTCTGCCTGATGGGGGAGTGGATTCAGATCTGCGACGCCGCCGCCATCCCGCCGGGCCACGCCGCGCGGGTTGAGGTCGGTGAGCTGCCGATCGCGGTGTTCAACGTGGACGGTGCCTTCCACTGTCTCGACGACACCTGCAGCCACGCCATGGCCTCGCTCTCCGAAGGGGAGCTCCACCCCAAGAACTGTGCCATCGAGTGCCCCCTTCACGGCAGCCAGTTCGACCTCGAGACCGGCGAGCCGATTGGGCTCCCGGCGGTCGAGCCGGTGCGAGTCCACCGAGTGGAGGTCCGCGGTGGCGAGCTGTGGGTGGCGCTCAGCGAGGAAGAACTGTGATGACGACTCCGACCCTGGACGTCGCCTTGGTCCGGGCCGAATTCCCGATCCTGAAGGAAAGGGTCAATGGACGGGAGCTGGTCTATCTGGACAGCGCTGCCACCTCCCAAAAGCCGACGGCCGTGATCGAGGCGATCAGCGACTACTACTCCCATGCCAACGCCAACGTGCACCGCGGGGTCCACGTCTTGGGCGAGCGGGCGACTGAAGTCTTCGAGGGAGCTAGATCCGCAGTGGCTCGCCTGGTGGGTGCGGACCCCCGGGGAGTCGTTTTCGTGCGTAACACGACCGAGGCGATTAACCTGGTCGCTCAGGCCTTCGCCCGAGAGCGACTCGGCCCCGGGGATCGGATCGTCTGCTCCGAGATGGAGCATCACTCCAACTTGGTTCCCTGGCAGCGGGTCCGGGACCAGACCGGGTGCCAGCTGGAGTTCATCCCGGTCGACCGGAGCGGGCGGCTTGATCGGGAGGCTACGGAACGTCTTCTGCAGGCACCTACCCGGCTGCTGGCGGTGACCCACGTGAGCAATGTGCTGGGGACGATCAACCCAGTGGCGGAGTTGATTGGCCGGGCCCACGCCGAGGGGATCACCGTGTTGGTCGACGGCGCCCAGGCGGTGCCGCACATGCCGGTCGACGTCGGGCTCCTGGATGCCGACTTCTACGCCTTCTCCGCCCACAAGATGTGCGGGCCCACCGGGATCGGGGTGCTCTACGGCCGGCCGGAACTGCTCGAGGAGATGCCACCATTCCTCACCGGTGGATCGATGATCTCGGTGGTCACGCTCGAGAAGACCACCTGGGACGAGATCCCCCACAAATTCGAGGCCGGAACGCCCGACATCGCGGGAGCGGCGGGGCTTCAGGCGGCCGTCGACTACCTGGAGAGGGTCGGCATGGCGGCCATCTACCGCCACGGCGTCGAGCTCACCGAGTATGCCGACGAGATGCTCTCCGAGGTCCCGGGGCTGACCCGCTACGGACCTCGAGGAGCAGACCAGCTGGGGATCGTTTCGTTCAACCTCGAGGGAGTCCATCCCCATGATGTGGGGACCATAGTCGACCGCTTCGGGGTGGCCATCCGGGCCGGCCACCACTGCTGCCAGCCTCTGATGCGGAATCTGCGGGTGGCCGCCACCGCCCGGGCCAGCTTCTACCTGTACAACAACCGCCACGATGTCGACGCCCTCGTCGCCGCACTGGGCGAGGCCAATCGGATCTTTGCCAGCTGATCGGATTCAGCCTCCCGTCTCCCACGGCACCGCTGTCCGGCCTAAACTAGGCCCTGACAGCGTCGTCCGGCCGCTCGCCGGGAGCCTTCGCATCCCGGTCTCGGCGGTACCCCAAGAAAAAGGAGGGAATGCCCATGCCCGAAGGTAGTACCAAACGGATTCTCACCATCCTGGGGAACGACTGAGTACTGCGGCCGGGACCTGAACTCTCTCGACGCGCTGGTCAACCACGGGTACCTGAACTGGGTCTGAAGCCCGGGTCCGTGGCCGTCCCGCGTCAGCAGGACTCATCTCGCAAACCCAGCGACGGGGACCGGGGGCGCCCCCGGTCCCCGCTCGTAATTTTGGGTCGGCGTACGATGATCGGGTGGCGCAACTCAATCCCGTCGGCATGGACGACGAGCTGTTCCGGGAGATCATCCTGGACCACTACCGGCATCCCCGCCACCGTGGCCTGTTGGACCCGGCCGATGTCGCTACCCACGGACACAACCCTCTCTGCGGCGATGAGGTGGATCTGAGCCTGCGAGTCGACGCCGGAGCGCTGGCGGCGGTCGGCTTCGAGGGTCAGGGATGTTCGATCTCGATGGCCTCCGCCTCAATGATGAGCGAGGAGATTCAGGGCAGGACCGTGGCCGCGACCAAGGAGCTGATCACGCGCTTTCGGGCCATGCTGCTGGACGGCCGCGACCCAGCCGCGGTGGGGGAGATCGGCGACCTTGAGGCACTGGCCGGGGTGCGCCGCTACGCGGCCAGGGTCAAGTGCGCGATGCTTCCCTGGAACGCGCTCGAGGCGGGGCTTACTCAGCTGGAGAGCCCGGATGGGAGAGACCATGGCTGAACCAGAGATCGACCAAACAGTAGCGACCAATACAGCGGTGCAGCCGGCCTCCGGCCCGATCGCGACTGGCGACGATATCCGCGAAGCACTGCGCGAGGTGATCGATCCCGAGCTGGGGTTGGACATCGTCAGCCTGGGGCTGGTCTACCGGGTTGTGGTGGACCGGGATGGCGACGCGGTAGTCTCGATGACCCTGACAACTCCCTACTGCCCGATGGGACCCATGCTGGAGTCCCAGGTTCACTCCGCCACTCAGTTCCTACCCGGGATCCGGGACGTCAAGGTCGACCTGATCTGGGACCCGCCGTGGGACCCGCACACGATGGCCTCCGATGAGGCCAAGCTGGAGCTGGGTCTCTACTGACCCGGTCGGGTCTCTAGCCCCGGGAACGGCCGGACAGCTTCCAGGCGGCTGGTAACAATGCCGCCGCCAAAGCCGCCTTCAGGGCGTCACCCACTAGGAACGGGGTCACCCCGAGCGTGAGGGCTTCGGAGGCTCCCACGTGGAGGCGCCAGGCGAGCCAGGTGGCGCCAAAAAGGTAGATGACCACATTTCCGGCGACCAGGGCCAGAAGCACGGTCAGGGGGTTGCGGTCCCAGCCGGCGCGGGCCAGCGAGCCCAAGACGCAGGCCGCGAAGACGAACCCAACCAGGTAACCGAAGCTGGGCGCCGAGAGGATGGAGATCCCGTGGGACCCGCCCGCGAACCATGGGACTCCGGCCAGCCCCAGCGCCAAGTAGAGAAGCATCCCGAGGGCGCCCCGCCGCGTTCCCACCGCCAGGCCGCCGAGCAGCACGGCGAAGGTCTGGCCGGTGATCGGGACGGGGGTGAACGGCAGCCGGATCACCAACTGGGCCGAGATCCCCACTAACCCCGCGTAACCGAGGACCACGAGCAGGTCTCGCACCCTCTCCCCGGGGAGGAGGTCGGCGAGAACCGGCCTGGGGCGCACCGAGGCGGCAGCGGTCAGCACGGCGGGGACGCTACCGGGGCCTGGCTCGGCGTGTCAACAGCCTGCGGGTCAGTAGGAGGCCGGTCGCCGGTCTCTCCTGAGGCCCCGCCGGGCCGACTCCCTCGGCCGCCAAAGTCCGATGATGGGCCGGTGGGTACCGGGGATCCCGCCGCGCAGGAGCTCGAATCCGAGGCGCCCTCTGGTCCGGACCAGGAGGTCGGGGCGGGCTCAGCCCCGCCTAGCTCCGGTCCCCGGATGGGGCCCCAACCCCCGACGGTGCTCGCCGCCCACGACCTGAGCAAGCGCTTCGGATCGAAGGTCGCGGTCGACCACCTCAATCTCGAAGTCCGCGCGGGCGAGATCTTCGGATTTCTGGGTCCGAACGGGGCGGGCAAGACAACCACCATGCGGATGGCCCTGGGGCTGATTCGCCCCACTTCGGGTTGGGTCGAGGTATTCGGCCAGGATGTCGCCCGCCATGCGGAGTCAGTCCTGCCCAAGGTCGGGCCATTGGTGGAGACTCCCGCCCTCTACCTCCATCTGTCCGGGCGGGACAACCTGTCCGCTTTTGCCGCGCCTCTGGGAGGAGTGCCCGCGGCGCGGCTGGAGGCGCTCTTGGAGCTGGTTCAGTTGGGAGATAGGCAGCGCGACAAGGTCGGTACCTACTCACTGGGCATGAAACAGCGGCTGGGGCTTGCTGTGGCTCTGCTCCACGATCCCGAGCTGCTCGTACTCGACGAGCCCGCCAACGGTCTCGACCCGGCCGGAATCAGGTCGATCCGCTCCTTGCTCCGCGAACTTCGCGACTCTGGCAAGACCGTATTTATCTCCAGCCACGTGCTGGGCGAGGTTGAGAGACTCTGCGATCGGGTAGCCATTCTTCGCCGGGGACAGCTGATCCAGGTCGGTCGGATCGAGGATTTCCGGGATGCCTCCGGGCCTTTCGTGGTCGAGGTGGAGAATCCCCAAGGAGCTCTTGACCTTCTCCACTGCCAACCCTGGGGTCAGGGCGCCCGGCTGGATGCTCAGGGGCGGATCGTCACCGAGGCTCCGGGCGGAATCGGCCGAGAGCTGAACACCGTGCTCAGCCGGGCCGGATTCGTCCCGGACGGGATCGGTCGCCAGCAGCGCGACCTGGAAGAGATCTTCCTTGAGCTCACCGGCGAAGACCGGTGAGCTCTCACTCCCTTCCGGCGCTGACCCTGCCTCAGTCCCGCCCTGCCCGGCCCACCTTCCGGGGTGCTTTGAGGGGAGAGTTGTTCAAGCTCCGGCGCAACCGGCCCACTTGGGTGATCACCCTTTTGGGCCTACTCTTTCTGGCCCTGGTCATGGTCCTCTTCGCGACCCAGCAGCAGTTCCAGGCGTCGTTCCGACACCATCCCCTGACCGGCTTCTACAACGCCCTCCACCCACTGCAACTATTCCTGGCGGCCGGGAGCGGCGTGGCGATCCTGCTCAGCGGTGCCCGTCTCCTTGGGATGGAGTACGACCTGGGCACGGTACGAGTGATCTTCTCCCGGGGAACCCGACGGCACCAGCTGCTGTTGGCCAAGATCACCGCGCTTTCCCTGTACGCGCTCCTGCTGCTGGTAGGGTTCGTCGCCCTTTCGGCAATCGGGACCGCGCTCGCGGTGCAGCATCAGGTGGGGTCGCTGGCACCGCTCCAAAGCCTGCCGGCGGCCGCCTGGGAAAACGCCGGCCTGGCCATCGCCGCCTGCGCCGTGAGTGAGTTCTCCTGCGTACTGCTTTCGGTGGCGATGGCGTCGCTGCTACGCTCGGTCACCAGCGGCATGGTGCTCGCCCTGCTTTTCTTCCCCGTCGACAACGGCCTCTCAGCTGCCCTTGCCCAATTGACCGGGATCACTAGGTCGCGGCTCTGGGAGGACGCGACCGCGTTTCTCTTCGGTCCCAACCTCAATCACCTCCCCACGCTCCTGCAGGTCCAAAGCACGTCCCAGGTGAGCACACTAAACGTCCCCGCGGTGCCGACTTCCCTGCTTGAGACGGCGCTCGTGATCGCCGCCTGGTGGGTCTTTCTGTTGTCGATATCGATGGCGTCGTTGAGTCGGAACGACGTGCTCAGCTGATCGCGCCGCCCGCCGCCCCTGTCAGTGCGCTCTGGTTAGCCGGGCAGCTCACTCGGGCCGACGCCCGACTTGGCGAGGGGGATCCCCCAAGGGCCGCGCCGTGAGGCCCGCGGGACTCCCCCCGAGCCTGCCGGAGCGACGCCTGCTGGAGCGTTACCTCGATCTGCTGTACGCGGAATCCAATCACGTCAACCTGACTCGGGTGGCGCGGTCCGACGCCTGGGCGCGCCACATCGAAGAGTCTCTGGACCTGGTCTCTTGTCGCAACTGGGCGCCCTCAGAGCGCGTCCTCGACCTCGGCAGCGGCGGCGGACTGCCGGGAATCCCGCTCGCGATCGCCGCGCCCCAGCTCTCGGTGGGGCTGATCGAGCGCGACCTTGCCAAGGCCACGTTTCTGCTCCACTGCCTGGGACAGCTGGGGCTGATCGGAGTGAGGGTGTTCGCCCGGGACGCTCGGGAATTGGCCCGCAGCCAGGGGTTCGAGCGGGCCGACGTGCTGGTCTCCCGGGCCGCCCTCCCCGCCCTCGATCTGCTCCAAATCGCCCGCCGCCTGCTGCGACCCGGCGGCGAGGGGATGGTCCACGTCGGCCCCGCCGTGTCCTTGACCGAAGGGCTTATGGAACGAGCGGAAAGCGGAGGGCTGGGCGACCTCCGAGTGGACCCCGTCGGGCATAGCCGCCTGCTCAGGTTTGTGAGGCTCCCGGCCGACTAATTGGGACCCCCCATCTAGCCCGCAGCCCGCTCAGCCGGCCGGCTGGTCCGGGCCGCGCCGGCCCTCGCGCCAGACTTGGAGCGGCCTGAGAATGGGATTCCAGGCGAAGCCAGCCTCATGGTCGGTGTCCCAGAGGACCAAATCTGCGGACAGTCCGACGGCGATCCGGCCCCGATCCCGGAGCGCGAGCGACCGAGCCCCCCCGCTGGTGGCGGCCGCCAGCGCCTGCTCCACGCTCAGCCCCAGCTCGGTGATCGCCAACCACACAATCAGGCTCATCGAGGTGGCCCCCGAGGTACCCGGGTTGTGGTCCGTGCCGAGGGCGACCGGGACGCCGGCGGCCAGCAGCTCCCGGGCTGGGGGGTTCCGCCCCAAGTTCAGGGCGGTCACTGGGCACAGGGTTGCAACCGTCGCGGAGCCGGCCAGAGCGACAACGTCCTCAGTCCTCAACCATAGGAGGTGGTCGGCCGATGTCGCTCCCAGCTCGACGGCGAGCTGGGTTCCGCCGCTCAGGGCCAGCTCGTCCGCATGGATTCGCAGCTCCAACCCGGCCTCGCGTGCGGCCCCCAGCAGGCGTCCGGCTTCGGCCACCGTGAAGGCCCCCTGATCGCAAAACACGTCGGCGAAGCGGGCTCCTGCGAGCCGGGCGTCGGCGCACCAGCTCGCCACTTCGGTGACAAACTCTGCGCGCCTGCCCTGCGACTCGACCGGCAGCCCATGGGCGCCGAGGAAGGTCACCTCCAGCCGGGGCAGGTCGGGCTGGTTTGCCAGCTGCGCCAGGAGCTGCAGTGCTCGGAGCTCGCCCTCCCGCTCGAGCCAGTAGCCGGACTTGGCCTCCACGGTGGTGGTCCCCCAGGCGAGCCATAGGTGCAGTCGGCTCCGCAGCCCAGCCTCGAGCTCGGCCCAGGGCGTCCTCCTGGTCTCCCGCACGGTGGAGTTGATTCCGCCGCCCCGAGTCGCGATCTCGGCGTATCCCGCCCCGGCTGCCCGCTCGGCGATCTCGGTCAGCCGGGGGCGGGCGTAGACGGGGTGGGTATGAGCGTCGATCAGCCCCGGAGTCAGGAGCGCTCCCTGGCAGTCGTAGACCTGGGCCTCGGTGGGCACCGCCAAAGTCCCACTCTTCCCGATGGCGGTGATCACGCCATCGTCGAGGAGTACTTCCATGTCCTCCTCGACCGGTCGCCCGGAGGTGAAGAGCCGACCCACCCCGGCGAGAAGGGTGCTCACCCGGCCAGCTCTGCGAGCGCCCTCTGCCAGGAGGGCTCGAGCGCCTCCAGCACCACCCCTAACTTCTCCGCCACGCTGCCCAGGCCGACGTGGTGCCCTTCCTCGACCACCAGCTCTCCGCCAACCACGACCGAGCGCACGTCGCCTGCCCCAGCGCCGAAAACGACCCTGGGAAGCAAATCCGCTAGCCCAGCACCGGCAAGTCGGGGACTGGAAAGGTTCAGGGTGGCGAAGTCGGCGAGGGTGCCCCGACGAAGTTCCCCGGAGTTCCAACCCAGGGCGGCCATCCCCTGGGCCGTCGCTGCCCGCAAGAGGGCGGAGGAGCTGAGCCAGCCGCGCCCGCCGGTGACTAGGCGGCGGTCGAGCTCGACCGCCCGGGCCTCCTCGAAGAGGTCGATCACGGCGTTGCTGTCACTCCCGAGGCAGAGTGGGCTCCCAGCCGCTTGAAGCTGGTCGGCCGCGCAGACCCCGTCACCGAGGTCGCGCTCGGTGGTGGGGCAGACGCAGATGCCGGTCCCGGTCTGTCCCAGGCGGCGGATGTCGGTCGGGGTGAGGTGGATTGCGTGTACCGCAGTCGTCTGCGGTCCAAGCACCCCGCACGAATCGATCAGCTCGGTCGGGGTCATCCCGGTAGATCTCAGGGAGGCTAGATTCTCCTCGGGCTGTTCGGAGAGATGGAGATGAAGGGGCGCACCCCGATCCTTGGCCCAATCCGCCACCACCCGGATCGCGTCTGGTGCAACCGCCCGGACGCTGTGGATGGCGGCGCCAAGGCGGAGCCGGGGGCCGTCCGCCAGCCCGTCGGCCCGGCGCGCCCATGCCTGAGCGTCGCGGTCGGAGAAACGCAGCGCCGCCCCTTCCAGGGGGCCACCGTCGAAGCCGGGTCGCAAGTAGCAGGTGTCGAGCAAGGTCAACCGCAGGCCGGCTTCCTCGGCGGCAGCGATCACTGCCTCCTCCATCTCCGGGCGCGGGTAGGGGTGGCCCCCGGGCCGGTGGTGCAGGTAGTGGAACTCGCCGACTGCGGTGATGCCCGCCAGGGCCATCTCCCCGAGGGCGGCCCGGCAGAGGCCGAAGTAGTCGTCCGGGGTCAGGAATCCGGCCAGGGTGTACATGCGTCGGCGCCATTCCCAGAAGCTCCCCCCTCCTCCCTGGGCCTCTTCGGAGCGCCCGCGCAGGGCCCGGTGGAATCCGTGGGAGTGCACGTTCGCTAACCCCGGCAGGGTGAGTCCGGAGAGCACCTTCGCGCCCGGGGGGATCAGGCCCGTACCAAGCTCTTCGACTCGACTGAAGCGGCCCGCCTCCTCTTCCAGGAGGAGGCGGGGGACCAGGCTCGTCCCGGTCCAGGCCAGCTCCGCCAGCCAGAGCTGCATCAGCTCTCCTGCATGGGTATCCGGACGCCTCGGTTGGCCGCCGTTTCGAGGGCGATGGGGTAGCCAGCGTCGGCGTGCCGCATCACCCCGGTACCGGGATCGTTGAGCAGGCAGCGCGCCAGCTTCTGGGCGGCCAGCTCGGAGCCGTCGGCCACCGCCACCAGCCCAGAGTGGATGGACCGGCCGATGCCCACCCCGCCGCCGTGGTGGACAGACACCCAGGTCGCGCCGCTGGATGTGTTGAGCAAGGCGTTCAGGATTGGCCAGTCAGCGATGGCGTCGCTGCCGTCCTGCATCGCCTCCGTCTCCCGGTAGGGGGAGGCGACCGAGCCCGAGTCGAGGTGGTCCCGGCCGATCACGATCGGCGCCCGCAGCTCGCCGGTGGCCACCATCTGGTTGAAGCGCAGCCCGAGCCGGTCCCGTTCCCCGTACCCGAGCCAACAGATCCTGGCGGGTAGCCCCTGAAAGGCGACCCGCTCCGAGGCAAGCCGGATCCACCGCGCCAGCGCTTCGTTTTCGGGGAACTCCTCTAGGGCGGCGCGATCAGTGGCGGCGATGTCGCGGGGGTCTCCGCTCAAGGCCGCCCAGCGGAAGGGGCCCTTCCCTTCGCTGAAGAGGGGCCGGATGTAGGCGGGAACGAATCCCGGGTAGTCGAAGGCCCTCTGGCAGCCCCCCAGCTCCGCCTCCGCCCGCAAGCTGTTCCCGTAGTCGAAGACCTCGGCACCGCGGTCGAGCAACTCAACGAGCGCGCCCACGTGCCTGGCCATCGACTCCCGGCTCCTTCGGATGTAGTCGGCGGCATCCTCCAGCCGGAGGTCGGCCGCCTCCTGGAGGGTGAGCCCGCGTGGGAGGTACATCAGCGGGTCGTGAGCGGGCGTCTGGTCGGTCGCGATGTCGACCGGGACGGCGCGCCTCACGATCTCAGGCACGACTTCGGCCGCATTGCCCAAGACGGCGATCGAAACCGCCTCGCGGGATCCTCGCGCGGCCTCCGCCTGCGCTAGCCCCGCGTCCAGGTCGGGAGCCCAGCGGTCCAGGTAGCGGTGGTCGAGCCGGCGCTGAATCCGCTCGGGGTCGACCTCGATGCACAGCGCAACGCCGCCATTCATGGTCACTGCCAGCGGTTGGGCGCCGCCCATCCCACCCAGTCCGGCGGTCAGGGTCACGGTTCCGGCTAAGGAGCCGCCAAAGCGCTTGGCCGCGATGGCGGCGAAGGTCTCGTACGTTCCCTGGAGGATGCCCTGGGTCCCGATGTAGATCCACGAACCGGCGGTCATCTGCCCATACATCGTCAGCCCCTCGAGTTCGAGGCGCCGGAACTCCTCCTGGGTCGCCCATTGGGGAACCAGCAGGGCGTTGGCGATCAGCACTCGGGGAGCCCATTCGTGGGTGCGGAAGACGCCCACCGGCTTGCCGGACTGAACCAGCAGGGTCTCGTCGGTCTCCAATTGGCGCAGAGCTCGGACGATGGCGTCGAATGCGTCCCAGGAGCGGGCGGCCCGACCAGAGCCCCCGTAGACGACCAGCTGGTCGGGGTTCTCGGCAACTTCGGGGTCGAGGTTGTTCATCAGCATCCGTAGGGCGGCCTCCTGGGGCCAGCCCTTGCAGCTCAGCTCGCTCCCCCGGGGCGCGCGCACCGGGCGGGGCCCGCTCACCGCAGTCGACCCACGAGCTGCTCGGCTCGGCGCAGCACGTCACCCGAGCGGACGGCGTTAGCGACCGCCTCCAGCTCCGGCGATAGGAAGCGGTCCGGCCCCACTCCTCCGCCCAGCTGGCGGACCAGCTGGGCAACCGCCGCGTCAGCCGGGGAGGGCTCCACCGGGGCTCGCAGTTCCACCGCCCGGGAGGCCGCCAGGAGCTCCACGGCGAGCACCCGGGAGAGGTTGGCCACCACGAGTCGGAGCTTGCGGGCGGCGCCCCATCCCATCGAGACATGGTCCTCCTGCATCCCCGAGGTGGGGATCGAGTCGACGCTCGCCGGGCTGGCAAGTCGGCGATTCTCGGCAACGATGGCGGCGGCGGTGTACTGAGCGATCATGAGCCCGGAGTTGACACCGGCCTCGGGAGCCAGGAAGGGGGGCAGCCCGGCAGACCGGGCCGGGTCGAGGAGTCGGTCGACCCGCCGCTCGGCGATCGCAGCGACCTCGGCGGCGGCGATGCTGAGGAAGTCGCAGGCAAAGGCGAGCGGCTCGCCGTGGAAATTCCCGGTCGACTCCAGCCGCCCGTCGGGAAGCACAACTGGGTTGTCGACCGCTGCTCGAAGCTCACGGTCGGCGATCTGGCGAGCGAACTCGGCGGTGTCACGGGCGGCCCCCACCACCTGGGGGGCGCAGCGGATCGAATAAGGGTCCTGGACTAGGTGGGGGGAGGACCGGTGCGAGGCCAGGAGGGGCGATCCCTGGAGGAGAAGTCGGAGGTTGGCGGCGCTCTGCATCTGGCCCGGGTGCGGCCGGATTTGGTGGAGCTCGGCTGCGAAGGGCCGGTCGGTGCCCATCAGCCCTTCGATCGAGAGGGCGGCGGCGAGGTCGGCGGTGGGCAAGAGGATGGCCAGGTCGGCGAGGGCCAGGACTAGCATCCCTAGCATTCCATCGGTCCCGTTAATCAGGCTTAGTCCGTCCTTCACCTCTAAGGTGAGCGGAGTCAGCCCGCACTCCCGGAGGGCCTGCCCCCCAGTCAAGGTCCGACCGTCGCCCAGCTGGGCGCGACCCTCGCCGATCAGCACCAAGGACATGTGGGCCAGCGGTGCCAGGTCGCCGCTGGCTCCCAGGGAGCCGTGCTCGGGAACTACCGGAGTGATCCCTGCGTTGAGCAGAGCCACCAACCCCTCCGCGACTTCCGGCCGGCTCCCCGAGAAGCCCATGCACAGGGTGCGGGCACGTAGCAGCATCATCGCCCGCACCACCTCCTCCTCGACGGGCGCACCCATACCGGCGGCATGGGATCGGATCAGCGCATGCTGGAGTTCGGATCGGCGGTCCGGATCGATCCTCGTGGTAGCCAGAAGCCCGAATCCAGTCGACACTCCGTAGACCGCGTCAGGGCTGCTGCCGGCCCGGTCCACCAGGTATCGGGCCTTCTTCATGGCATTGGTCGCCGCCGCAGAGATCTCCACCCGAGCGCCTTCGCGCGCGACTGCGACCACCGCAGCAGGCCCGACCCCCTCTGCCCCCAGGCTCACAGCCCTCGGGTTTTCGGGAGGCGACGTAGGGTCGTTGGTGGCGCCGCTGCCCTCGCCTCGGTCAGACCCCCTTCTCACAGTCCCCTCAGCTCCCGCAACGCAGTCTCCGCTGCCTCCCGCTCATCCCACGGTACTGCCCCGGTGGCGCCGATGATGCTGTGCTCGTGGCCCTTTCCGGCCAGGAGCACGGTGTCTCCCGGAATTGCACTTCCGATGGCCAGCCGGATCGCCTGGCTGCGGTCGGAGTCGCGATGCAGGTCGTTGCCCGGCTCGGCTCCCGCCGCCAGAGCCCCCGCCCAGATCTCATCGATGATCGCCGAGGGGTCCTCCCCGCGGGGGTCCTCCGAGGTGAGCACGACCTGGTCTGCCAGCTGGGCCGCGATTCTGCCCATCTCCCCGCGCTTGGCGAGGTCGCGCTCCCCGGCGCTCCCGAAGACCACCCAGAGCCGACCGGCGGTGGCCGAACGCAGCTCGTGAAGGGTCAGGGTGAGGGCTTCTGGCGTGTGGGCGTAATCGACGATGACGGTGAAGGCCTGGCCCAGGTCGACGGCCTCCATCCGTCCGGGCACGGCAGGGAGCTCAGCCAGGCCGTCAACTAGGGGCGCCAGGGGCTGTTCGAGCAAGAGGCCCGCCCCAAGCGCGGCCAGGGCGTTGCCCACGTTCCAGCGCCCCGGGGTCTTTAGGTGGACTGGGGCCGGACCGGCCGGGGTCATCGCCCTGAATTCGATCCCCTGTCCCTGAGGGGTGACCCGCTCGGCTCGGAGGTCGGCGCTGGGGTCGCCGCTGGCGCTGTAGCTGAGGGTTCGCGAACCTGCTCGCGCGAGCAGCCGAGGGTAGGCGCGCGCATCGTCCCGATTGAGCACGGCGAAGCCCCCGGAGCTGACGGCCCGATCCAGGAGCGAGGCCTTGGCCTGGAAGTACTCCTCCCAGGAGCGGTGAAAGTCCAGGTGGTCGTGGGTGATGCTGGTGTACACGGCACCCGCGAATTCGATCTCGTTCAGCCGACCGAGCGCCAATCCATGTGAAGTTGCCTCGAGGGCAATCGCCCGGCAACCCTGGTCGACCATCTGCCGCATCCAGGACTGGAGCTCCAGTGATTCCAAGGTGGTCTGTCGGCTGAGATTGGCCTCGATCGCCTGACCGACTCGGAAATCTACCGTGCTCAGGCTGCCAACCGTGCCCAGTGCGGCGCTCAGGGCAGCGTGCAGCATGGTTGTGGTCGTGGTCTTCCCGTCGGTCCCAGTAACGCCGACGACCGGGACCGCCTGGGAGGGGTGGTTGTAAAAGCTGGCCGCCAGCGCCGCCAGCGCGAACCGGGCGGATGGTACGACTACTAGTCGATCGGCAGAATCTGAAGTCAGGGGGCGCTCCACCACGGCGACGACGGCGCCGCCCGCAAGGGCGGCATCGACGAAGTCGTGGCCGTCGTAGTGCTGGCCCGGAACTGCCACAAAGACCGCGCCTGGGAGGGAGCGTCGCGAGTCGTAGGCGATCGCGGTCACCTCGGGGTTGCCGACCGCCTCCGGTAGGGCCGGCTGGCCGATCGCAGCCGCCAGTTCAGACCAGCGCATCGCCCAAGCCTAGCCGCCAACCCTGGCCCCCATGACCACAATTGACCGCCATGGAGGTGATGGAGCTTCCCGCCCCTGGAGCGGCGCTGAGGTTGGAGCGGAGGCCGGAACCCAAACCCGGTGCGGGCGAGGTGCGCCTCCGGGTGGAGGCCTGCGCGGTCTGCCGGACCGATCTCCAGATCTGCGATGGCGACCTCGAGGCGCGAGGTCGCCCGATCGTGCCCGGGCACCAGGTCGTGGGTCGCGTGGAGGCTGTGGGCAGCCGGGTTAGGCCGGGGCTGATGGGTCGCCGGCTGGGGGTGGGCTGGCTCGCCTCTGCCTGCGGCCGCTGCCGGTTCTGCCGCGGTGGCCGGGAGAACCTCTGCCCCGCCGCGACCTTCACCGGGTGGGATCGTGATGGCGGGTTTGCCAGCCAACTCCTGGTCAGAGCGGACTTCGCGCAGCCGCTTCCCGACCAGGGGGATCCCGCGCTGATGGCGCCCCTCCTGTGCGGCGGGGTGATCGGCTATCGGGCATGGCGCTGTTCGCTGGTCGGTCGGGGGGACCGCCTGGGCCTGTACGGCTTCGGCGCCTCAGCACACCTGGTAGCCCAGGTGGCCCTCGCCGAGGGCTGCCGGCTCTTTGTGGTGACTCGCAATCCGGCCGCTCAGCGGCTGGCCCAGGAGATGGGAGCGACCTGGGTGGGGCCACCCGGGCGTCGCCTGCCAAGACAGCTCCAGGCAGCCATCACCTTCACTCCCCAAGGATCGGCGGTGATGGACGCCCTCCGGGCGCTTGACCGGGGCGGCCGCTGTGTCGTCAACGCAATTCACCTCGACCGAATCCCCGGCTTCGAGTACCAACTGCTCTATTGGGAGCGACAGCTGCTGAGCGTGGCCAACTTCACCCGCCAGGATGCCAGCGACTTCCTTCGGATGGCGGACGAGATCCCGGTCCGACCCCGCATCCAGCCCTTCTCGCTGGCTGACGCCAATTCCGCGCTCGGGCGGCTCCGTGAAGGAAGCGCAGGGGGAGTTGGGGTGCTGATCCCCTAGGTCAGGCCGGCTGCACCAAGAACGACTCCCGGAGCCGGGTCACCGCCTCGCGGGCCGCCTCGGTCAACTCCAGGGCAAGCCGGCGGTCCAGATCAAGCGAAGGGGTGGTCTCCAGGGCACGCAGCCGCTCCTCGAGCAGGGCGAGCTGGTCGGCGATCTCAGCGGGAGTGGCCAGGGCCCGGATCCGCGCTGCCGCCAGCGCCGTGGCCTCTCCCAGACGCCGAAGCCGCTGGTAGTCACCGAACGCAAGGCGATCTCGATCCGCCGCCAGCAGCAGACCAACCGCGACTTGGCCGGATGCCGATATATCCTCCGCCGGACCGTGCAGTCGGCAGAGTCCGTCAAGAGCGGCGGCCAGGGCTCCCGTGATCGCGGCCGCGGCCGCGCCTCCGGCCGCGTCCCGGGGAGAAAGCATTCGGGCGACGGCCTCGAGCAGGGACCAGGAGGCGACCGGGCCCGGCTGGAGGTCGCCTAGCTCGGTGAGCGCCAGCAACGCGCACACAGCTGTGATTCGACCAACGCCCCCGGGTACCGGAGTGACCCGTGCGGCGCGGCGGCCCGCCTCCGGCGACACGTCTCCCCGCAGTTGCCCATCGACCATCGAGGTCCCCACGTCGAGTACGGTGGTCCCGGCCCGGATTGCGGCCTCGGGCAGGACCCCGGCGATCCCAATCGCTGAGATCAGGACGTCGTAGGGGGGTAGCGGCGCAACGCCGGCGATGTCGCTCTGCACCACCGAGACCTGAGCTCCTGTCGCCAGGAGTCTCTGAGCGATCGGGCGGCCTCCAGTCGGCCCGTGACCGACGACGAGGATTCGAGATTGGGAACAGTCGATTCCCAGGTGGGCGAGGGTAGCGAGGCATGCTTCCGCCACCGGCGTTCCCCGGCGTCTGCCTTCCGCGGCGGCGGAGAGAGCGGCCGGAGTAACCGCTTCGACGTCCTTGCTGGCGGGGAGGTGCGCGGCAACAGTGCCAGCCGGGAGCGAGTGCACCGGCTGGACCACCACGACGCCGTTCACCGTGGGGTCGACCACCAGGGCGTCGAGAACTGTCAGCGTCGTCTCCGAGCGGTCGGCGGGGACCGTCCGATGGATCACCGCGACCCCTCCCGCGATGGCTTCGCGCTCCAGCGAGCGGGCGAAGGAGCCGCCTGCGACGTTGCCATCCTCGACCACGACCCCGAGGCGGAAGGGCCGCTTGCTGGCCCGGACGCGGGCTCCAAGCTGGGCGCGCAACTCGCTCAGGAGAGGGTCGAGGTCAATCAGGTTGGGGGCTCTCGAGTTCATGGCGGGGGGGTTGCTTCTGTCACCGGAACGATGCGGGCATCCCGATCCCAAGAGAGGCTGGTCAGCGTCTCACGGCGCGGCGACATCACCCGGGCCAGCGCCCGAGCAGTAATCGCCAGCCAAATCACAGGCAGCCCCACAATGCTGGGACCGTAGCAGGCACCCTCGGCGCGCCGCTCGCCGCCACCCGAGGCGCGCACCTCTATGTCGGGGCGGAGAGTCGTCGCGGTGGGCGTCTGTCACACTGGCCGGGTTCGCGAACCTCGAAATCGGTCCTTCCTCGGAGCCTAGGCGGTCGGCTCGCCGGCCCTCCAAGGCGTCGGATTTGAGGAGTCCCAAGCGTGCTGGAAGTGATCACCATCGAGACACCCGAGCTGGGGAATCGCACCTACCTCGTCCACGACGGCGGCAAGGGCCTCGTGATCGACCCTCAGCGCGACATCGACCGGGTGACCTCCCTGGCCGATTCGGCAAAGATTGAGATCAACTTTGTGGCCGAGACCCACATCCACAACGACTACGTCTCGGGCGGCCGGGCGCTTTCCGAGCGGACCGGGGCTCGCTACCTAGTCGCCGCCGCCGAGGATGTCGCCTTTCTGCGTCAACCGCTGTCGGAGGGGGACCGGGTTCAGGTGGGAGCGATGACCCTGCAGGCCCTGGCCACCCCCGGTCACACTCGGAGCCACCTCGCCTTCGTGGTCTCCGACGGCGATCGGCCCGCCGCCCTCTTCAGCGGCGGCTCGCTCCTCTACGGCGCGGTCGGGCGCACCGACCTGGTCTCCCCGGAGCTGACCGAGGAGCTGGCCCGATTCCAGCATCGATCGGCGCTTCGCCTGGCGGCCCTTCCCGAGGAATTGGGCCTGTTCCCCACCCATGGCTTTGGCAGCTTCTGTGCCAGCGGCGCCTCCTCTCCCAGCGACGCGGGTCTCAGCCTGGGGAGCCAGCGTGAGGTGAATCCAGCCCTGACCGCCGATGAGGAGGGATTCGTGCGGGCGCTGTTGGCCGGGTACTCCGACTATCCCCGCTACTACGCATACATGGGTGCCCGCAATCTCGAGGGGGCGGCGGCCCCCGCACCCGATCTGCCCCCCCAGATCGACGTCCCCGAGGCCGGGCGGAGGATAAGCGCTGGTGAGTGGGTGATCGACCTCCGACCCCGCTCCGAGTTCGCACCCGCCCACGTCAAGGGGACCGTCAACTTCCCAGCCCAGGAGCAACTGGCCACCTACATCGGCTGGGTCGTCCCCTGGGGCTCTCCCCTCACCGTAGTGGCTGAGTCCCCGGAGCTTGTCAGCCACGCCCGCCGCGATCTGGCCCGGATCGGAATCGACCAGTTCGCCGGGTGGGTGAGAGCTCCCCTCGGCGATCTCCAGGCGGCGCAGGGTGGGTCCTCATACCCGGTGACCGACTTCCGAGGGCTCGCCAAGGCCCAACTCACCGCGGATCTCCAGATCCTCGATGCCCGCAGGCCCGATGAGTGGCGCCAGGAGCACATCAGGGGCTCGATCAACATCCATCTCCCCGATCTGCCCTCCCGGCTGAACGAACTTCCTGACCGGTTGACCTGGGTTCACTGCAGCGCGGGTTACCGAGCCGCGGTCGCCGCCAGCCTGCTCGACCGCGCTGGGCGAAAGGTGGTGCTGGTCGACGACGCCATCGCGCGCCTGGGCCTGGCGGGACTGGAGTTGGAGAGCGGCTCGGTCTGAGTTCCGAGGCTTGCCGAGGGAGTGATTGGAGCGGCCTATCATGTGGCCATGAACTCGGACTGCCTCTTCTGCCGGATCGTCTCCGGGGAGTTGCCCTCCGACGAGGTGCATCGGGAAGCTGGAATCATCGCCTTCCAGGACATTCACCCGGTCGCCGAAACCCACGTGCTGGTGGTGCCTAAGCGCCATATCGAGGACCTCCGTCATCTCCGAGACCAGGACGCATCGCTCTGGCTGCGCTTGACCCAGGTCGCCAACGAGGTTGCCGCTGACCTGGGTCACGACCAGGGCTACCGCTTTTATGTCAGCGTGGGTCAGGCTGGCGGCCAGACCGTCCCTCACCTTCACATTCATGTGATGGCGGGCAGCATGCGCCGCCTGCCCGCCTGATTCGCCACCGCCCCTAGCGGGTATTCTTGGATGGCGGGTCGGATTTTTGCCCCAAGGACGGTGAGTGGGAGTGCGTTGCTGATGGCAGTGAGTTCGCGGGAGCTTGTCGACGAGGCTCGCCGGGATGTTCCCGAGGTGGCCGCCCACGATTTGCGCGCAGATCTGGCTGAGAGCGGGAGCCACCAAGTCCTCGATGTAAGGGAGCCGGATGAGGTCGCTCAGGGCGCTCTCCCCGGTGCCGTGCTGATACCGAGAGGGTTCCTCGAACTCAGAGTGGAGGCGGCCATCCCTGATCGCGCGACGCCGATCACGGTCTACTGCGCGTCCGGCGTTCGCTCGCTACTAGCGGCCAAAACCCTCCAGGGGATGGGCTACTCCCACGTCAGTTCGCTCCAAGGCGGATTCAATGCCTGGAAGGACCAGGGCCTTCCGTTCACGGTGCCGCGGGCCTTCACCCCGGAGCAGCGCGAGCGCTACAGCCGACATTTCCTTCTCAGCGAGGTAGGCGAGGATGGTCAGGCCCGGCTTCTCGGGGCCAAGGTCCTGCTCCTCGGCGCGGGTGGCCTGGGCGCACCCGTCGCCTACTACCTGGCCGCCGCCGGAGTGGGGACCATTGGGCTGGTGGACTTCGACCGCGTCGAGCTCAGCAATCTCCAGCGCCAGATCGTGCACACGGTTGACCGATTGGGGATGCTCAAGACCGAGTCGGCCGCCTTGGCCCTCAAGGCCCTCAACCCGGACGTGAAAGTGGTCGAACACAATCTCCATTTGGACAGCTCCAACGCGGCCGACCTCTTCGCCCAATACGACCTGATCGTGAACGGCAGCGACAACTTTCCGACCCGCTATCTGGCCAATGACATGGCCGTATTCCTGCGCAAGCCGCTGGTCGATGGCGGGGTCTTCCGCTTCGAGGGTCAGGTGACCACCATGATCCCGTTGGAGTCCCCGTGCTACCGGTGCCGCTACCCGTCGCCGCCGCCCCCCGAGGAGGCCCCCAGCTGCTCCGAGGCGGGCGTCCTTGGGGTCTTGCCGGGATTGGTGGGAATGATCCAGGCTACCGAGGTTGTCAAGCTGATCCTCGGCATCGGCGAGACCCTCAGCGGTCGGCTCCTGCATGTCGACGCCCTGGCGATGGAGTTCAACACGTTCCGGCTCCGGCGCGACCCCTTGTGCCCGGTATGCGGCGAGCGCCCGACCATAACCGAGCCGATCGACTACGAAGGTTTCTGCCTCAATCCCAGCCTGGCAGTTGCAGAGTCGGCCGTCGCCTGACCGGAGGGGTGGACTCAGGCTCTGAGCCCAGCAGGCGCAGTCCCGATGGTCACCGGAGTAGGCGCGGGCGAGCTCGCGTCGACTGGTTCGGAATCCAATCCCGAGTCCAGGTGGTCTACGCTTCGAGTTCGTTCCGGCGGGGTACCATGGATCCGTGAAGCAGGCTACGATCTCCCTCGACGATTTGATCACCGCCGTGGAGACCGCCCGAGACAAGGTGATGGCCGACGAGGTTCGATCCCTGGTCAAGTTCGGGATCCCCAAGGCGATGGCCCAGCAGATGGTCGCGGCGAGGTTCCATCAGAAGGTCGGAGGCGAAGAGGGCGAAGGCGGGGAGGCAGAGGCTCCCGCTTGGCCCGACATGAGCTGAGTCGAGTTCCGTCCCCGCCCCAAACCGGCCTTGCGAGGGGACGAGGGAAGCGTGGAGGACTTGGCCCCGCTCAGCCCGTACCGTTCGGATAGGCAGTACGCTCGGCTGGAGACGTACCGGCGGCTCGGGCTCGCTGACTCGACCTGGGCGGCCGAGCAGTTCAGCCTCAGAGTGCACGTATCCGCCGCCGGGCCGCCCGGCGCCGAGCAGCGGGCCGGCGAAATCTGGGAGGCGGTCGATCGCCTGCCGATGCAGGTCAAAGATATTCTCCGGGGAGTCATCGACGAGCTTCGCCTCGATCAGGACCCGAGCTTTGCTCCCGACACCCTGGGGACCTGGCGGGACGGGACGATGCGGCTCAACCGGGACTGGTCGCTGATTCCCAGCCTGAGCAACCAGACCTGGCACCGGGATCTCGGTTACGACCTACTTCGAGCCACCCTCGTCCACGAGGCCGGGCACGCTCTGGTCGAAGACCCGAGGGGTGGAATCCGGGTCCGGGACACGGTCGCCCTGATCGCCGCCTCGGGCTGGCTGCCCCACCCTCTCGACGACCCCATCCCGTACGGCCCCCTTGGTCGCCACGTCGCGACCCTGAGCGCGTACTACCTTGACCGGCTGACCCGGATCGACCCGAGCTGGAACGGTGACCTCTCGCTGGGCAGCCCGGCGCTCCCGCCGCCTGCCCAGCTGGACCGTGACTTGATGCGGGAGGTGAGCAGCTTCAAGCGGTTGTGGACCAAGGATCGTGGATCGCTGCGGCTGCTGGGATCGGACCAGCTGCTCCGACGCCTCCGCCGGGAGGATCCCGCGATGCTCACCCGAGAACTAGCCGAGAGGGGTCTCGCCCTGGAGGATGTTGACTCGGCGCTCAGGCGGCGCCGGGGGATCTCACTGTATGCCGAGGACGCCATCTCTGAGACCCCGGCGGAGATTTTCCGCTGCATCCATGCCCCGTTCTCCCGCGCCGAGCACAGCCGCCCGGCCCTGATCGAGGGCGAGCGGGTGCTGCTCGAGCCCTGGCGCTCATCCGAGCGGGCAGTTGGCGTGCGCCGGCCTGCGCTGGCCCCGGAGCGGCCCTGGGAGTCCCTCCAGCTGGTGCGTCGCGGAGTGGGTCGGGAGCTGGGGAGGTGACCGAGAAGACGTCTAGGTATCTACTCCGCCGGCGGGGGGGGCAGGAGCAGGCCGAGTTCTGGGGCAATCCGGTCGAGAGCGAGGGAGACCCGGCCCTCTGCCTCCGCATTAACTCCCTACTGAGTGGGCCGGTGCTCGAGTTAGGTCCTTCATCCGACCCCCAGACTGGTGAGCGTGGCACCGCCGTTCGCACCATCCACCCGGGCCATCCCGACTGGTTGGTGGCGTCCCTGCGGCGGGCCGCGCGAGAGCTCAACCTCGACCTCTCCGAAGCTCAACTCGATGCCAAGTGACTGAGTTCGGGAGGGGCCTTGTCCAAAGCCGCAGACAGAGGATATGGTTCAGGTCTCGCTAGGGTTCACGAGGGCGCGGAGTGACCGCTTGGGGACGGTCGCGGCGGGCTGCGTTGGGGCTGGGGTCGGGAATGGCGCTGCTCGGGATGGCCGCGTGCAGTAGCCCGCCGGCCAAGATTCCGGCTGCCACCCCGACCCCGAGTTCGGCGCCGACAAGCATTGCTCCAGGCGTATCGGTGAGTCCGGCCGAGCTAGCCCTCCCGCCGTACTCGGTCTCGATCTCGAATCCTCTTCCAGCCGGTGTGTCCGCGACGCGTGTGGTGAGGGACTTCGTCGCCGATGACCTCATCGAAAATCTGGCGATCGAGCGCGGCGACGCCAACCTCCTGCCGTACGCCGATTCTGGAGGCATGCTCACGATTGACGAAAGCACGATTGGGGCGGAACGTTCCACCAAGACTCGATTCATAAGCATCGAGGATTCGGTGGAGAGGCTAGCGGTTGGGAGGCAGCAAGACCCGAACGATCCGCTCGCTGTCGTTGCGCTCAACGTGGAAGGCGTTGAGCGAACCACTACACGGGACGCGCGTGGAGCCGAGGCACACAAAGTGGTCGACTTCCACGTGATTATCTGGATGATTTGGTCGCCACCTCTTCAGAAGTACTTGCGATGCGACGTATCCGTGCTCTAGTCGCCCTGCTAGCTGGACTCGCGCTCGTCTCTGTCTGGGAACCGTCTATAGCCAATGCCAGTTACGGGCTGGGGGGTTCGAGTGTTGGATGTCGCGCAAGCATTTCGGCGACAGAATTCGGTGGCAATTGCATCGCGCTGGAAGGCCCGAGCGCACCCACGCATCCGTCATTGACCCACGCTTGGAGCACGGCTTTCCCGACAATAGCCCAGGCTTGCGCACCCTACCTCACCACCGAGTGGGCGGTGCCGTCCGTCGACATGATGGGCGGCCCGAATGGAGGTCTGTGGACGCTTGGTGGCCAGCGGATTCCCCTGGTCTTTTCGACGCCGCTTACCGATTGGGGCTGGGTGTACACCGTTAGTTGCGGGGTCGGAGGCGTTGTCCGATTTACCCGGGTCACCTCCGCACCTAGGACGCCGAGCCCCTGCTCACAGGGGACGGCTCCTTCTGCCTGTCTACCAGGGCTGAATCCGCGCGCTTTCCTGGCCGCGGTCGCTGGCCAGGTACCGGCGGAGTCGATTGCCGCGACGCCCCCGGGGCCGGGAGTTGTGGGGGTTCCGGTGGAGGCGACGCTAGCTCCGGTTCCAGTCACGGCATACGCGGAGATCGATCTTTCCGAGCCCGATCTAGGAGACGGAGATCTGGGCGAATCGCTGCATGTCGTGTGGTTGGTCGAGGCGGTGCCCGAGGCGGCGACCTGGACCTGGCCCGACGGGACGACGTCATCGAGCGGATCCTGGATCCCTCAGACCTACGACGTCGGTGGAGCCATGCGGGTGAGTCTCGCCTACCAGGTGACCGCATCAGGGTTCTGGTCCGACGGGGTCGCGGTTCACCGACTCCCGACGGTGACAGTCGGCACGATCCCGATCCTGACCCAGCTCGGCTACTCAGTGGAGCAGGTTCAGCCGGGGTTGGGATAGGGAAGGAGGCGGTTCTGACGTTCGGTAGACTGGGCCCCCGGCGAAGGCGGCCGCCTAGCTCAGCTGGTTAGAGCGCACGGTTCACATCCGTGAGGTCGAGGGTTCGAGTCCCCCGGCGGCCACTACTCGGCTGACTTCAGTCCCGGCAATGGTCCGCCGTCGGCGGGCGGATTCGAGAAGTCCCTGCGCGCCAGGGTTGCGTACCGCCAATGGCGCCGCGTCTACGCTGACGGCGGGATTCGCAGGGTCGCCGGGCACAACCAACTTAGCGGGGTTGGGTTCTCGACGGGGGAGCTCTCGATCGTGGCAGCTGTCGCCGCGGCCATCTCAATCTCCTACGGAGTCAATCGCCAGCGACGGGGAGCCGCCCTTCTCGGCGGGATCGCTCTCAACGGTTTGGTGATAGTGGCTGCGGGCGTGGCCGCCTGGTCACGAGGAGAGCGGGGGACGCCGCTGAAATTCGTCTTCAGCCCCACACATCGTGAAGCGCTCACCCGGGACCATCCCCTTCTCATGGCAGACAGGCTGATTCTCGGCGCGGCCATCCTAGGCCCGTTCGTGCTCGTGCTCTGCGCGGGGGGCGAATTGGCTCGGAGAAGGGCGCCTATAGCCTGATCGTGGCCGCGGTCCCATCCTGCTCCGCTCGACCCCTTCCCAGGCTCGCATCGAGCTCAAAGCAGGGCACCTGGGCGAGCGGGTAAGCGGCTCCCAAGCCTTGGAGAGTGGACCGCCTTCCGGGGCCGCTGAGCGCACCTTCGGCACGCCGACCGCTCCCCAAATGCGATCCTTAGCATCCCATGCGTAACCCGGGAAGTCGAGAACTCCGCCGTCGCCAGGCTCGCTTGGAGAGCCAGCAGCGAACCGCCGTTCGAGATCAGGCACAGGCGCCAAGGCGATCCGACGTGATGAGCCGGGGTGGACTGCTGGAGGGCCTAGCCCCAGGGATGGTCCGGCGCCTCACCCTGGGGGTGGCGCTGGTTAGCCTGCTCCTGATCATCGCCGCCGTCTTTGCCATTCTGGTAGAGATCGGTCAGCATGACCTGCTCCTGGGCATGGTGGTCCTGCTTGTGGCTCTGACCATCGTCGGGCTCTCAGCCTCTGTGGTGGCGCCGCCCATGCGGGCGATGCGCCGAGACCGGCGCCTGCCGGCCCGCACGGTTCAGGGACCGTTGGTGGGCGCCAGCCTCGTCTCTCCGACTCCCAGCCTGGCGACCGTAGCACTAACGGTGGGCAAGAACGTTGAGCAGTTCCGGGTGCGATCGGAACTCTTCGAGAAGTTACACGGAGGGGCTACCGTGGTCGGACTGACGGTCACCCCGGCCCTGAATTACGTACAAACTCTGACCGTCATCCGCCGGGATCGACTCGCTTCCATGTCCCCCCCGCCGGTCAGTCGGGCCATCAGGATCTCCGTCTGGCTGCCCCTACTTTCGCTTGCCGCGGTAGCGGTCGCGCTAGCTCTGGGGTGCTTGATTGGCGCTTTGTTGCCGCTTTCGAGCAGCCCGCTGCATCCCCTGGTGGTGGTGCTGTTGGTCGTGGCGTTGGCTGTCGCGGTGGCTCTATTTAGTCGCTGGTATGGCCAGCGGCTGGTGAAGGTGCTGGAGCTCGGGTCCTAGACCGACCGTCGAGCCCACCCTGGGTGGGCGCGTGAGCTCGAATGCTAGACTTCAGACTCCCTGCACCCGGTCCCCAGCCGGCTGCATACCCACAGGTTCTGGGAGGCGTCTGTCTTGAGTCGCGAGTACGAGCTCTTCTACATCGTCCGACCTGATATCGACGAGGATCAGGTGCGCACCACCATGGACGAGATTGCGGCCTTGGTTCCCGGGCACGGCGGTGAGTTGACGAAGTCCTCGCTCTGGGGTCGCCGCCGGCTGGCCTATCCCATCGCCGGGTTCAACGACGGGTACTACGCCCTCAAGGAGTTGACGCTGCCGGCGGATAAAGTCCGCGAGTTGGAGAGGCAGCTTCGACTCGACGACCGGGTGATCCGCCATCTGATCAGTCTCAAGCAGGTCTACTACTTGCCTGGCGACGAGGACCGCAGGGGGCGAGTTCGCACCCGCAGCAAAGAGCGCGGTGACGCGGGCGGCGAGACCGTCCCCGAGGGCGCCGGGCCAGGGGACAGTGCTGAAGACGTCGATAGCGGAGGGGAGCCGGCAGTCATCGAGTTGGCCGACGGCCCTAAGGAGCTGGCCGGCGATGAGAACGGGGAGGAGTGACGATGGCGGGTTCGCTCAATCGAGTGATGCTGATTGGTCGCTGCACAGCGGATCCCGAGATGCGGTATCTGCCCAGCGGGGTTCCGGTGACCCAGCTGCGAATCGCCACCAACCGCTACAGCAGCTCGCAGGACGGTGAGCGCCGTGAGTTCACCGACTATCACGACGTGGTGGTCTGGAACATGGGCCAACGCAAGTTGGCCGAGCTGGCGGGCCAGTTCCTCCGCAAAGGCAGCCTGGTCTACATCGAGGGAAGGCTCCAGACTCGCTCCTGGGACGGCCAGGACGGCCAGAAGCGTTACCGCACCGAGGTCAACTGTAACGACATCCAATTCCTTGACCCGAAGGGATCCACTTCGGACGGAGGCGACAGCGGTCCCCGGGTGCAGTCCTTTCCAACTCCCGCCGGCGGCGACGAGGCGGCCCCGGTCCTGGCCGAAGTTCCCGACGGGGATATCGACCCTGACGACATACCCTTCTAGGCGAGCCGTGAACAGACCATTCGGAGGCTGAGAGAACAGAGCATGTCGGAGTACGCCCGGCGCCGCCCACGCAAAGTCTGCAACTTCTGCCTGGAGCGCATCGTGGAGGTAGACCACAAGGAGGTCTCCCGGCTGCGCCGATACATCAGCGAACGCGGCAAGATACTGCCCCGGCGGGTGACCGGGACCTGTTCGCTGCACCAGCGGCGGCTAACGGTCGCCCTCAAGCGCGCCCGGCACATGGCGCTTCTTCCCTTCGCGACCGACCAGCACTAAGGGCCCGGAGCGGCCTGGGCGCCACCCCCGAGGGGCCCAAAACTAGCGTCGGCGAGGTACAGTGCCGAGGGGTCCGCAGTCGCAGAGGAGGCCAATGACCGTGGCCGTAGCCCGCCGTCCGGTCGCCGTTGGGGTCCGCGCCGCGCCGGGCCGCACCCGGCGCCGATCCCAGGACACGCTGACCATCGACGTCGGGGGCACCGGTATCAAGGCGGAGGTCCTCGATAGCGCCGGGAAGCCTCGTGCCGCGGCGACCAGGGTGAAGACCGAATATCCCCTCAGCCCGTCGGACATGATCCGGGTGTTCAAGAAGCTGGCGGGGTCGGGTCCCGAATTCGACCGGGTCTCGGTTGGGTTTCCCGGTGTGGTCCGGGCCGGAGTTGTCCTGAGCGCACCTCACTTCATCAGGGAGGGCGGGGAGGGAACCGCCATCTCCCCCCCCCTGGAGCGGGCCTGGAGTCACTTCAATCTCGCCCGAGCCGGGACCCGGGCACTGGGCCGCCCGGTGCGGGTGGGTAATGACGCCGAGGTGCAGGGACTGGCGGTGATAAAAGGTAAAGGACTGGAGGTGGTGGTCACCCTGGGGACCGCGTTCGGAAGTGCCGTCTTTCAGGACGGGGTTCCATCAGTCCATCTCGAGTTGGCCCACCATCCTTGCCACGGCGACCGCACCTACAGCGAGTACGTCGGCGATGCGGCTCGGAGCAAGGTCGGCAACAAGCGCTGGAACCGCCGGGTGCTGCGGACGGTGGAGACAGTCAGGGCACTCCTCTTTTTCGATCACCTTTACGTGGGCGGGGGCAATTCGACCCATGTGCGGGTCCCGCTGGGCGACGACGTGACACTGGTGGACAATGCGGCCGGGCTGCTGGGCGGAATCAGGCTCTGGGAACCCAAGACGAGGCGTCGCGCCCGGGTCCGATAGACTGGCCTTGGCCCGGGAGGAACCGCTGCCGCGCAGCCGCCCTTGGAGCCCGTGCGCTCATGCCCCAGAGGAACTTCTCATGTCTTCGCCGATAGCTTCGGACCGGCCCCGCATTCTGGTCGCCGACCCCATCGCCGCGGACGGCATCGCCCGGCTTCGCGCTGTCGGCGAAGTCGAGGTCGCCCTCAAGCTCAGCGAGGAGCAGCTGGCGGAGCGGGTCGGTCCCTTCCAGGCACTGGTGGTGCGCAGCGAGACCAAGGTGACTGCGAAGGTGATCGCCGCTGGAGCCCAACTCCGAGTCATCGGCCGAGCCGGGGTTGGGGTCGACAACATCGACGTCGAGGCGGCGAGCGCCCACGGCGTCCTGGTGGTCAACGCTCCAACTGGAAATACCGTGGCCGCTGCGGAGCACACCCTGGCCTTGATGCTGGCTCTGGTCCGGAATGTCGCCCGTGGTGACTCGGCTCTTCGAAGCGGGCGGTGGGAGCGCGCCCAGCTGGTCGGGAGCGAGCTGCGCGGCAAGACCCTGGCGGTCATCGGCCTGGGCAAGATTGGTGCCGAAGTAGCCCGCATGGCCCAGGGCCTGCAGATGCGAGTGGTCGCCTTCGACCCCCTCGTCTCCCGGGAGCGCGCCGAGCAGTTGGGGGTCGAGCTGCTCAGCCTGGACGAGGCGCTGGCCCGGGCCGATGTGCTCACGGTCCACACCCCACTGAGCGAGGCTACTCGCGGTCTGATCGGCCCCGAGCAGCTGGCCCGGATGCCCCAGGGATCGAGAGTTCTCAATGTCGGCCGGGGCGGCATCGTCGACGAGGGCGCTCTGGCGGATGCGGTTCGTCTTGCCCACCTGGCGGGCGCGGCCGTCGACGTCTTTACCAAAGAGCCTCCCGACCCGGACAACCCCCTGCTCCATGAGCCAGCGATATTGGTCACGCCGCACCTGGGGGCGTCCACTGTGGAAGCCCAGCTCTCGGTAGCCAATGACGTGGCCGACCAGATCGCCGAGGTCCTCGCCGGCCGGCCGGCTCGCTGGGCCGTAAACGCTCCGGCCGTCGCGCCCGAGGAGGCCAGCCTGATCGTGCCATATCAGGCCCTGGCGGCGACTATGGGGAGCCTGTACGCGCAGTTGGGGGGGGGTAGGATCCGAGGTGTCGAGATGCTCTTTCGGGGAGATCTCGCCGCAGTCCAGCCGGGTTCGATCACGGCCGAGGCCCTGGGCGGGATCCTGCGCACCTTCACTCAGGACCGGGTCACGGCGGTCAACGCTCGGGCGGTTGCCCGCCAGCGCGGCATCGAGGTGACCGAGCAGCGCGGCCGGGGTCCCGGCACCTGGTCAAGCTCATTGGTGTTGCGGGTGGACGGCGATGGCCCATCTGAATTGGAAGGCACCACGGCCAGCGGCGAGCCAAGGATTGTCCGGCTGAACGGTCTGCGCATAGATCTCGACCCGCACGGTAGGTTCCTCTTCTTCGAACATCAAGACCGGCCCGGCCTGATCGGCTCCATTGGGCAGCTGCTCGGGCAGGCCAATGTGAACATCGCGGAGATGCAGGTGGGACGTGACGCGCCTCGGGGGAGGGCTGTCACCGCCGTCAAGATCGACGAGTCGGTCCCGCCGGCGCTGGCCGCCGAGCTGAGGGCCATCGACGGGGTGACCGACCTTCACCTGGTCTCCTTCTAGCCCAGTGGCCGAGGTCTCTGCCTTTCGCGGACTTCTCTACCAGCCGTCGCTAGTCCAGCTCGACTCGGTCTTGGCCCCTCCCTATGACGTGATCCACCCGCAGCTGCAGCTGGAGCTTTACGGCAGAGCGCTTCAGAACGTCGTTCGCATCGAATTGGGCCGCGACTTTGAGGGTGACGTCCCTGGAGAGCGGGACCGGTACACCCGTGCCCGCGACCACCTGCACGCCTGGCTTCAGGAGGGGGTACTGGTTCAGGACGAACTGCCTTCGGTGTACGTTCATCGCCACTCCTTCCGGCCGCCCGGCGGCGGTGGCCCCCGCGAGCGACTGGGCTGCTTCGTTGGCGTGGAGCCGGTGGCTCACGAGCGCCGCGAAGTACTCCGTCATGAGCTGACCATGACTGCTCCCCGCGCTGACCGGCTCCGCCTGCTCGAGGCAACCCGGGTGCAGACGTCGCCAATTTTTATGCTTTACGAGGACGCTCCGGCGGTCACCGCCCGGCTGGTCGAGATCGTGTCCGCCGAAGCTCCCTTCGCCGAGGCGGTCGTCGCGGGCGAGTACGGCTCGGAGCGCCACCAGCTGTGGCGGGCGAGCAACCCTGAGATCGCCGCCCAGGTCAGCAAGGGACTGAGCCAGACCCGGCTTTTCATTGCCGATGGCCATCACCGCTACGAGACGGCGCTCAACCTGGGGCTCCGCCAGGTGCTCACTCTGGTCTCCCCGCTGGCCGATCCTGGCAATGTGATCCTGCCCACCCACCGGGTGGTTCCCCAGGCCACTCGGGGGGTGGACTCGATCGCAGCAGAACTGGCCCGTCGCGGCTGGCGGAGGGAGCCGGCCAGCACGGTCTCGGAGGCCCTCGCCCTGATCGGGGGCCTGCGCGCGCAGGCCCACGCCTTTGGTCTAATCGGTACGACGGGCGCTGAGGTGGTCAGCCGCCCTCGCCGGTCGAATCCCAGCCCGGTGCTCAGGCTCGATGTCGCCGTGCTGGAAAGGGAGATCCTGGAACCTCTGCTCGGGATCGGGTCGGACGCCGCCGCCGCCGGGGCGGTGCGCTTCACGCGCGATGCTCAGGAAGCGCACGCGCTGGCCCTGGCCCTGGCCGGGGTGGCACTCCTGGTCAACCCACCCTCGGTCGCCGAGATGGCGGCGGTAGCGGTGGCGGACGAGGCGATGCCCCAGAAGTCGACCTACTTCTTCCCCAAGGTGCCCGCCGGCCTCGTCCTCATGGCCCTCGATTGAGTCCGTCCGTCCCGCTCCTGGCGGGGCAGGGGCGGCGCCAGGCCGGAACTCAGTTTGGAGTTGGGGCCAATTCGGGTAGGGTTTAGTACGGAGTGCCTACTTACGCCTATCGTTGCGAGGCCGGTCATCAGTTCGAGGCCGTCCAAGGAATCCGAGACCCAGCCCTAGGCGAGTGCACCATCTGTGCCGCCCCGGTCCGACGGATGGTATTCCCCGTCGGGATCGTCTTCAAGGGGCAGGGTTTCTACAAGAACGACTCCAGGTCTTCGTCCTCCAGTTCGATCACCCCGACCACCGCTGAAACCAAGCCGGCGGCCACCCCGGCCGCGGCTCCAGCCGGGACCGGGGACGGCAAGGGCGAGACCAAAACAACGGCACCGAAATCAGATTCAGCGTCCGGGAGCGCCGCCCCAGCGGGTCAAGGCGCCTGACGCCGGGAGAAGACCATGGCTGAGCCAGTTCAGGTGAGCGATGCGACCTTCGAAAGCGAGGTGATCAAGTCCGAGACGCCGGTTCTTGTGGACTTCTGGGCTGACTGGTGCGCGCCTTGCAAAATGCTGGCTCCGATCGTCGAGGACCTAGCCACTGAGTACGGCCCCAGGGTCAAAGTGGCCAAGCTCGACGTCGATGCCAATCCCAATGTCGCAGGTCAGTTCGGCGTGATGAGCATTCCCACCCTGATCCTCTTCAAGGGCGGCGAGGCGGTTCAGCGCCTGGTCGGCTACCAGCCGAAGTCTACCCTCAAGGCCAAGCTCGACGGTCTAGTCTGAAGCAGGGCGCCGGCGCCTGACGCGGTACGATCACGCGCCTATGCCCGATCTCCAGGACTCGCTTGCGCGCGCCCTCGAGCGTGCCGTTCTGAGCCTGGGCGCGAGTGCCGCCCCCGACCTCGCCGTGGAGCCGTCGGCGGTTCCCGAGATGGGAGACTATTCCTCCGCGGTCGCCTTCCGGCTCGCCCGTTCCCTGAAGCGGCCGCCGCGTGAGATCGCGGCCCAGCTGGCCCAGATCCTCGGCCAGCAGCCGGTCGAGCACAGCCGCGAGATCACTGTCAGCGGCGGTGGCTATCTCAACCTGAGGATTGATTTCGCCTCACTCACCCCCGCCGTGATCGAGCGCTCGCTCGCCCTAGGTGAAGTGGTCAGCCCCGACCCTCTGGCCGGCCCCAAGGTGATCGTCGAGCACACCGCCACCAACCCCAATAAGGCGGCCCACGTCGGACACCTTCGTAACGCCTGCATCGGCGACACGGTGGCCCGCTTGCTGCGGGCCCGGGGTCACCAGGTCGAGGTGCAGAACTACATCGACGACACCGGCGTCCAGGTCGCCGACGTCCTGGTGGGAATCCGCAACCTGGGCCTAGCCCCGGCGGCCGACGAGCCATTCGACCGGTTTTGCTCCCGCGCCTACGTGGAGGTGTGTCGCCGCTACGAGGCCGAGCCGGAGCTGGTGGCCCTGCGAGTCCGCACCCTGCGCCAGATCGAGGGGAGAGAAGGGGAAGTCGCGGTGGCCGCCAAGCAGCTCGCCGGAAAGATCGTCGATGCCCACCTGCGGACGATGGCCCGAGCGGGGGTGGGCTATGACCTTCTGACCTGGGAGTCCGACATCATCGAGCGCGGGTTCCTGGGCCATGCCCTCGACTGGATGCAGGAGTCGGGGGTAATTCGGAGGCCTTCCACGGGGCCTCTCAAAGGATGCTGGGTACTTCCCCTCGAAGACGGCACCTCGACGGAGGATGCCGACGACGGCGACGCCAAGGTCCTGGTCAAGAGTGACGGCATCGCCACCTACACGGGTAAGGACATTGCCTACCATCTGTGGAAGTTCGGCGTGCTGGGCCTCGACTTCGACTATCGACTCTGGTCGCCGCAGGGGCCGGCATCGACGACGGCCGATCCTGGGCTCGCCCAGCTTTCTCCGAGCCGCTTCGGGAGAGGCGCCCGCGTGGTCAACGTGATCGACCAGCGCCAGGCCGCGCCCCAGAGAGCAGTGCAGTCGGCTCTGCGCAGGCTTGGTTTCGAGGCTCAGGCCAAGGCCCTGCACCACCTCGCGTACGAGGTGGTCGCGCTCTCTCCAAACGCGGCGGCGGCCCTCGGCTTCGACATAAGGGAGGGCAAGGCGATGTACACGCTGAGCGGGCGCCGCGGCATCGAGGTCGGGGCCGACGACCTTCTTGACGAAGCCGAGCGCCAGGTCCGCTCCAAAGCCCGCGACGGGACCACCGCGGGCCTGCTTGCGGCCAGCGCGGTCCGCTACTACCTGCTCCGCTTCGGGCTCAATTCGATCATCAATTTCGACTTCGGCGAGGCCTTGCGGACGAGCGGGGACACCGGGGTCTACCTGCAATATGCCCACGCCCGGGCCTGTGGAATACTGGCCAAAGTTGAACCCCTCCCGATGCCTCAAGAGATGCCCGAGCTCAGCCTCGCCGAGCAGGCGCTAGTGAAGATGATCGAGCGCTTCCCGCGGGTGGTCGCGGAGTCTGCGGATGGGCTCAGCCCCTCGACCCTGGCCGGCTACACCTTCGCGCTGGCCACTGCGTTCAACGATTTCTATGAGCACTCCGGCCGCCTATACCAGCTTGAGGATCGGGATCTTCGCGGCCTGCGGCGGGGGCTGGTGGATGCGACCCGGGCGACCCTGGCCCGTTCGCTCGAGCTGCTAGGCCTGACTCCGCTGGAGCGAATCTGAGGCGCAACCGGTTGGCCGTCGCGGGGTGAACCACATCCTTGGCGACCGTGGCTGAGCTGGCCCTGTTCCCGCTCCGTGTGGTCCTCTACCCCCACATGCCGCTCTCTCTCCACGTCTTCGAACCGCGCTACCAGTCGCTGGTGCGCGACTGTCAGGAGTCGGGCGAGAGGTTCGGCGTGGTGGCGATTCGGCGCGGGGAGGAAGTCGCCGGGCCGGCGGACCCGGAATCGGTGGGCACGGTCGCGGTGATCAGAACCGTGCGACCGTCTCCCGAGGGCAGGAGCCGCCTGGAGGTGACCGGTGCCCAGCGCTTCCGCATCAAGGAGTTGGTACCCGGGCGCCCTTATCCGCGAGCTTCCGTGGACCTTCTGGAAGACCAGACTCCGGACCCGGCCGCCTTCATCCTGGCCAGTCAGGCTCGCCTCGCCCTGACCCGCTACACGGGAGGGCTTTCCCGCCTCACGGCTCGGTCGGCAGGCGTCAATCCCCTACCCAGCGACCCGCTTCTCCTCTCCTGGGTGATCGCCTCAACTCTGATGGTCGAGCTGGCCCACAAGCAGCGCCTGCTGGAGCAGTCGATCGTCAGCCACCGGCTGCGCCAGGAGATTGAGCTTTTGAATCGGGAGATAACCATGCTCGACCTTAAACTGGCGAACACCTCCTCCTCGCCACCCACCTATGGCCGCAACTGACCGCTTCTCCCGGGCCTTCGCTCCAGCCGCAGCTTGGGGGCGTTCCGAGCGGGGTCAGGCCGGCCCGACTCGTGGCCTTGCGTCGGGGCCTAGAGCAGGCTGCCGAAAGCCCCATCGGCCCGGCGCCCAGCGCGCTGGACTTCGAAATCGGGCTACTGGATGATTGCCAAGTAGCCCGGTGCCCCAGCCTCGCTGCCGGTCAGCTCCGAGGGCGAGATCTGGGCCGCGCGGCTGAGTTGGAGAACATACACGGCGCCCTTGAACCCGGCGACATGGCCCACCTCGACGCTGGATACCAAGCTTCCGGCCGCCGGCTGCGCGACCGCGGTTCCGGGCGCGACCCCCTGCATCTCCAGGTAGATGGTCTGAGCGCCGTCGAATCCAGAGGTGATGGTAGGCACCCCTGTGCCGCCGGTGAAGTGGATGACCACCCAGAACTGAGACCCGTGCACTCCGTATTGCACGCTCTGGACCTGGTAGCCGGTGCCTCCGCTCCCGAGCGTCTGGGTGCCCGTGAGAGTCAGCTGCGGGGCCGTGGTCGACGGTGTGGCGGTAGCCGATGGGCGGGGCGTCGCCGTGGCAGCGGGGCTCGCCTGGCCGCGGGGAGGGGGGACAGCTTTCTGGCCCGGGCCATGGGTGATGTTCCAGAGGATCAGCACCACGGCGAGGGCCGCCACAGCGATCAGCCCGGTCCGGGTCCAGCTGCGCGGCTCAGCGCCGTTGCTTCCTGGCTTGGGGGGAACCGGCCGTCGACCGCCCCCAGCGGTCCCTTTCGGAATTCCCCGGTCGAATCCCGGCCGCTTCGGGTCGGATTGGAGCTTCGGCACGGCCGCGGCAGCAGGCCGGGCGGGGGGCGCCGCCGGGAAGGGCGCCGGTGGTGGCAGGGGACTCTCCCTTGAAACCGGGACGCCGGCCAGCTCGGGAGTCCAGGTGTCGTGGGCGGGCGCGGCGGACGGGATGTCCTCCCACGGCATCTTGAGTTCGGTCGCGGGTTCCCAGCCGGGCACTACCATCGAGCTGGGACGAGACACCGTTTCCGGTTCGTGGTCGGGGATCGCGGAGGGTTCCGCCGAAGGGGACGGCTCTGCTGGGCCCGAGAAGATGTCCGAGGGCTCACGTGGCACCGGGAGCCCCGCGGCGCCGGGACTTTCCGTCGGGTCCTCGGCGGCCGGCTCCTCGGGGGTGTCCATCAGCCACAGCACCTCTGGAACCGCGGCGAACGCGTCAGCAGACGAGAGGTCGGCCTGCTCGGCCTCGAACGCGCTGCCCTGTTCCAGCTCCGATTCCTCCGTCACCGCCTCCGTCACCGTCTCCGCCTCCGGGATGACTGCGGAGGGGGGCCGTTCCGGCGAGTCATCCGTCGCCGGGACGGAACCCGGGTCCGGTTCGGGGGCGGCTTCCAGAATTGCCGCCCCGATCCCGAGCGCGCCGAACGGATCAGGCGCGGGGAGCTGGGGCTGGGGGACCGCCTGTCCAGGAACCCCCGCGTATTCGCTCCCCGGGTGCACGTCTCCAGAGACCAGGATCCGGCTGCGCTCTAGCAGTGCGGTCGCCTTGTCTGGCGCCAACCTGACTGCGGCGAGCAGGGAAACGCGCTCGGTCTCCTCGCGGAGATACCTCATCCCAGTCTTGCACCGTTCGCAGGTGACCAAATGAGCGTCGAGATCAAGCTGACGTTCGCGGGAAAGCTCCCCGTCGAGGGCGCAGCTCAGGGTCAGCAGGCTGCATTTCATATCGAGATATCGCGATAGATGCTGCCAAACTCCCGACGCGCCGAGGCCACCAGGCGGGACGCCGCCTCCGGGGAACACTCCATCGCCACCCCAATCTCGCGATAGGACAGCTTGGCTAGGTCGCGCAGCAGCAAGGATGCGCGGCGACTGAACTCGGTCGCTAACAAGGCCCTCTTGGCGGTGTTGATCCGACCCGCGTCGGCGGCGGCCGGACCCAGACTGATCAACGGGGGACGCTTGGAGAAGAAGCGGGCGACCCCGCGCCGCTGCGGGGGATAGTGCTGGTTCTGGCGGGCGGCACGCGTCACGGCTCGATAGAGGATCGCCCGCCCGTCGCGCTCCAGCGCGGCGGCTGGGAACTGCCGGGCGTGAAAGAGTCCCGCAGTCACGTATTCGACGGCATCCTCGGCCGTCCCGGTGAGGTGAAGGGCGTAGGTGACCAGGGAATCGAGATGCTGGCGCACCAAACCTTCCAGCGTGCTCGCGGCGATCTGCGGTCTTTCTAGGACGGTATTCATGACGTTGCGTGTATGGACACGCGAGCTGGGGCAAGCATAACCCGCACGCGGTCCGGGCGCAACCGGCCCTCCTGGATCTGGCCTGACGCCGGCGCGGCCGGTCCTGGCGCTATTGGGTGGTCGCTCAGGCAAGAGTCTTTAGCCCGCTCGCAGGCTGTCCACCGGGAGCCGGGACCGGTCTCCGCATGACTCTGGCACTCGGAAGAGTCGGCGTGCCCATGGGCCGGGGCTATGGGTCGACCAACCCGCCGTGTTCCCCGCGGGCTAAGCAGCCTGCACTCGCCCCAGGCCGCCGTCGCCGACAAAGGTTGGTGGGTCGAGCTCGACGGCCAGGTAAGCACCGGCGGGCGCGCCAATGTCAGCCAGCCAGAGCTCGCCGACGAACTGGCGGGCCCGCGCAGCGAGACATCCCAACTTGGGCGCCGCCAACATGAGCGTGAAACGAGCGCGAACGCACTCGCCAGCGGCCCTCCCAGTGTCCGCGTCCAGCCCGCTTGGCAAGTCCACTGCCAGAATCCGCGCTCCCGAAAGGTTGGCGGCAGCGATTGCGATCGCGATCTCCTCGCGAGGAGCGCCACGACTGCCCGTGCCCAACAAGCCGTCGACCAGGAGGGCCGCTCCTCGAGTTGCCCAGGCCAGGTCTCCTTCCGCGGCTCCACCGGGTACCCGGATCTCGACCCCGCTTTCCTGTGCGGCGTGGACCTGGCGGGCTGAACTGCTCCGGGGATCGGTGTCACTGGCCCAAGTCAGGGCCCTGACCTCGCAGCCCCAGCGGGCCAAATGGCGCGCGCAGCCGAGAGCATCACCGCCGTTGTTGCCGCGACCCGCCAGGACTGCCACGGTACGAGGGTCGTGTGGGTTGGCGAGGAGCCGGAGGGCCAGCCGCGCGCACTGGAACCCGGCGACGGCCATCAGTTCCTCCGGGGAAACTCCCAGGTCATTCGCGGCCCCGTCGAGCCCCCGCGCTTGCGCCGCGGTGGCCGCTGAATGCCGGTTCATGAGGTGGCCGAACGCGAGCTCGCCGGGAGCACCTCAGAGAGTGTCGCCCAGGCCACCCGAACGAGATCGCCCGGGAGGAGGTGCAAGCGGTCGGCGGCGTTCACCGCTTTGCCGGCGATCTCCAGATGGTCGGCGCTATTCCACAGCATGGCGAAGTCATCCGTGATCTCCCCGTAGGTGCGCACCAACTGGGAGATCACCCGGCCGCCACCGAGTGAGACGCTGGCCGGCATCGGCGTGTACCAAGGAGTACGTGACACCGCCAAGATGATGTTGCCGAACCGGTCGACGACCAAGACTCGGGCGGTGGTGCCCGAGGAATCGCCCTGGGGTAGGAACTCACTCATCAGCTGCGGGCTTGGAATTTTGGGCCCGAGATTCTCGAAACGAGCGGCCCCGACGGCGAGCCGTGCGGCCAGCGGGCCGATCACGTCGCGGCCGTGAAAGGTCGAGCTGATCCGGGAGCGGTCGAGTCCCGAGGTGTCAACCCGGACGGCCACCCGGTCCTGGCCGCGGCCCCATAGGAAGTGAAGCAGTCCGTTGTCAGGGGCGACGACGATCTGATGGTCAACCCGGGCCGCCACTAGGGGCCGCTCGGTGCCGACCCCGGGGTCCACCACGACGCAGTGGACTGTGCCGTGGGGAAAGGCGGGCGCCGATGCCCCGAGCCAGTAGGCGCCCGCTCCGATGTCGTGGGAGGGGACCCCGTGGGTGATCGTGACCACCCGAAGCGTGGGTGATACCCGCGCGATAGCTCCTTCAAGCGCGCCCGCGTATCCGTCGGTCGAGCCAAAGTCGGTCAGGAGGGTGAGGATCGCGGCCATGGTTCGAGGCCATTGTCACCCATGACCGCGGAGTGCCCCGTCCTTCCCCGCCCAGGCGCCAGGAGGGGACAGGGGCGGTAGCAGTGACACTACCCCGTGATCGTGATCGAGATGATCACCCGGGGTCCCGACGGTGCCGCGCTCACGGTCACCCGGTAGACACCCGGGGCTAGCTGGCGCCCGGGTCCCGAGCCTGCCGACACGCTCGACTTGGTCCCCGCCGCAGTCGCCGCCGGACGGCCGGACCAGCTGACCCGGAAGGAAGCCCCGTTCGGGGTTGCCGATGACAGTGAGGTGGGAACGATCGAGAGGCCGGCCGCCGACGGACCCGCGACCGTCGCGTCGAGTAGGCAGGCGGCTCCGGTCTCGGTAACCTCGAACTGGACGCCCTGACCTGCGGCGAGCGTGGCCCGGGCCGGGGAGACACTCAGATGAACGGTCTTCCCAGAGCACGTGGCTGGGGCGGCGACTGCGGCGCGGTTGGCCCCGGCGCCGAGTCGGGGCGAAATTGTCACCAGGTAGCGCGGGCTGGTCGTTGAGTGCTGGTGTAGGACGGCCGCAAGGGGAAGCCCGACCGCGACCACAATCGCCGCCAGGGCAACGCCCGCCACCGCCCCGGGATGGTGGCTCACCGCCGGCCAGGCGGCCACCCAACGGCGCCACCCGCGGGCCGGCGTCGCCAGGAGCCTCCCCTTCAGCTCCTCGCGGAATTCCGGGTGCAGTCGCATCTCGCTCAAGGAGCGGCGGAGCTCTTCGCGCACCTGGTCCGTCAGTCGGTCGTCGGGGTCCATATCAGGCGAAGGGCCTCCAAGGCGCGGCTTAGTCGGGACTTCACAGTACCCTCGGCCACTCTGAGGGCGCGGGCGGTTTCCTCGACCGAGAGATCGAGGTAGACCCGAAGCACGATCACCTCGCGCTGGTCGGACGGCAGCTGGTCCAGTGCCAGTCCCAGGTCGGCCGAAAGGGCCAGCTCGTCGAACGGGTCGTGAGTGGAGGGATCAGCGGGGAGGGTGTCGGTTGGGATGGGGATCCGGCGGCGGAGGTGTGAGCGGGCAGTGTTGGCCACGATCGTCATCAGCCAAGCGCGTTCGGCCCCGGGGTCGCGCAGGCTGGAGCGGGCCCGCCACGCGCTCACGAAGGCGTCCTGGACGCAGTCCTCGGCAAGACCCTGATCGCGAAGGAATAGGTAGGCGGTTCGCAAGGCTAGATCCCCGTACAGGCCGACCCAGCGCTCGGCCAGCGCTTCTGCTTCAGGATCAGGACGCCTCGACGACACCCTATGGTTCCTCCTCGGATCCGGGACCGCCGATCTGGAGCCGCCGGGGTAGGGATTCTATGGGGCGCGAGACGGATCCGAGTCCTCCCCAGTCGAGCGGATCATTCCGCCTTGGGCATGAGCACGGCAACCAGCATGGAGGCGAGCTTCTCCCGGTCCCAACGATGCCGGCCCCGGAGGTGAACATACGGCCAGCAGGCGGTGTTGAAGAGCAGGTCGGCGGCCTGATCGGGATCGCCGCCCGGTGACGCCAGGCTACCGTCCTCCAAGCCGTCCCGAAATAGTCGCGAGAACGGCTCATTGAAATTCAGCCCGCCGAGGCTAGCACGGTGAAAGACCTGATCCGAGGCCATAAGCAACGGGAGGTGCGCCTCGGCGACGTCGAATAGCGCCCGCAGGGCGAGAGCCAGCCGTTCTCGGGCCGATCCCTCTTCCGTGAGGGCCGGCCAGAGCGCCCGGCGGTAGTCCTCTTCCAGGTTCAGAAGCAGCGCGCTCACCAGGGCCTCCCGAGTCGCGCCCAGGCGCCACGCGGTGACCCTAGAGAGTCCGGCCTCCTTGGCGACCGCATCCATCGTAAGGCCGTCCCACCCGGACTTGGCCAGCACCGCGACCGCGGCCTGAAGCAGGCGCTGGTCCCGAACCCGGGCGGGCTGTGCGCGAGCGGCCTCGGCCCCGTTTCGTGAGCGCTCAGCCTTGGCCATCGCGCCATGATACCCGTCCGAAACACTGCGTACTCTCGAGAGTAATAGCAATGCTACACTCCTGGTAGTATGACGTTGCGCCTCGAGATCAACGGAAAGAAGTGAATCGATACCATCACAGTCTTTGCCGGTCCCCACGCTGGGCTGGCTACGTCGCGGCGAGATGCTTCCGCAGGCGCTCCACGACGCGGTCTTGGGCGCTCGGGTTCTGGAACTGGGACCCGGATACGGGTCCAGCACCAGAGCACTCATCCACCAGGCGCCCGACCTGGTCGCCTTGGAAAACGATCCTCACTACGGTCGCTTTCCTGCGCGGGGAGTTTGGCCCGACGCTGAACGTCGTCCACGGCGACGCCGCCCAGCTGCCCTTCGTAGACGCCAGCTTCTCAGCAGTCGCCTGCTTCACCATGCTCCACCACTTGGTCGACGCAGAAGCTCAGGATCGACTATTTGCTGAGGTGGGCCGAGTGCTGACCCCGGGCGGGCTATTCGTCGCCCGCGACGCCGCCGGTAGTTGGCGCTTTCGCCTCATCCATCTGGGAGACACCTGCACTCCGGTGCGACCCCGAGGTCTTCGCCAGCGACTCGCGCTCGCCGACCTCAACCCGGTGGAGATCGCCGCCGTCCCGGGGCCGGTCCAGATCCGTGCCCGCCGCCGGCAGGATGCCCCGTCGATCGCGAATGCAACGGGATCGGAAGCACAGGCGAAAGCCGCCCTACGAGGTGAAGCGTGCCAGGTTCTGAACTGAGAGAATCGATCGGAGCCATGGTGCGGCTCGTCGCCGGCGCCGAGGAAGCGGCCCTGCTCGGCGAATCGGGAGAGGATAGGGCGCGACCGGGTACTCCCCAGGACTGGCCGCTCTCAGCCCTGATCGCCCACAGCACCGAGTTCAAGTCACAGCAGGTCGTCCGTCTCCGGGCGGTCCTCGCTGGTGAAACCCGGCCCTCCTTTGCGGAGACCGACCACACGTCTTCGGAGATCTTTCACAGATTCGCCCGACCGAACTCCGACCAGGTCCTAGCCGGGAGCCTCTCGACCACGGCCGAGCTGGTGCACCTGCTCTGGGACCTCCCGGATTCTGATCTCACCGACCCGGGCCGAAACCCATGGCTGCATGGTCGTCAGCTGTGGCTCCAGGTGGTGGTCCGGGGTTTCTGGCATCCAGGCGGCCACCTGGGTGAGCACTGGCTGAGCCGGGGTCAGGGGGAGCGTGCCCTGCGGCTGCACGGCTCCGCTGTGGCGTTGGCCGAGGCGGTCCGGTTGCCCAGGCCCGCCCTGGGAATGGCCCGCTACGCGCTCGCGTGCGCCATGGCCCGAGTCGGCCGGACCGAGGACGCCATGACTGAGGTGACTCTGGCGGTCTCGCTCAACTCCGATCTCGTCCAGAACGCTGCTCGCGACCCCGACCTGGCGCCCGTCCGGGCTCTGCCTGGGTGGACCCGGTCCGGGTAACCCCTGCCTGCCAGGCGCCGGCCGCCGGGGGCCGGGGGACGGCGCCTCGAGCCTCCAGGCAAAAGTTAGGGGCGGGGCGGCCCGATGGCCTCCCCGCCCCTGAAGACGCGCCGGCCCGGAGGCCGGTCAGATTCTCAGTACTCGGGCATCGGGGGAGCGGCAGCTCCCTTCTTCTCCGGGATGTCGGTGATCAAGGACTCGGTGGTCAGCAGGAGCCCAGCGATCGAGGCCGCGTTCTGGACCGCGGACCGGGTCACCTTGGTCGGGTCGATGATGCCCGCCTTGACCATGTCGACGAACTCGCCGGTCGCGGCGTTGTACCCGTGGCCTACCGGAAGACCGCGGACTCGCTCCACGACCACCGATCCCTCGGCCCCGGCATTGTTGGCGATCTGGCGCGCGGGCTCCTCAAGCGCCCGGCGAACGATGGTCACCCCGATCTGCTCGTCGCCTTCCAACTTGACCTTGTCCAATGCCGTCTGGGCGAGCAGCAAGACGGTGCCCCCGCCGGGAACGATTCCCTCTTCGACTGCGGCTCGGGTGGCGGACACAGCGTCCTCCATCCGGTGCTTGCGCTCTTTGAGTTCGGTCTCGGTGGCGGCCCCGACCTTGATCACGGCCACCCCGCCAGCTAGCTTGGCCAGCCGCTCTTGGAGCTTCTCTTTGTCCCAGTCGCTGGTTGACTTCTCGATCTCGGCCTTGATCTGCTCGATCCGGCCCTTGATCGCGTCGCTACTGCCAGCGCCTTCGACCAGCGTGGTGTCGTCCTTGGTGACCTTTACCCGGCGGGCGTGGCCGAGCTGGTCCAGCTGGACCGAGTCAAGCTTGAGCCCCAGCTCCTCGCTGATCACGGTGCCCCCGGTGAGTACCGAGATGTCCTGGAGCATCGCCTTGCGGCGATCGCCGAATCCTGGCGCCTTGACCGCCACCGCAGTGAAGATTCCGCGGATCTTGTTGACGATGAGGGTGGCCAGTGCCTCTCCATCGACATCCTCGGCGATGATCAGGAGAGGCTTCCCGCTCTGGTGGATCTTCTCCACAACCGGCAGGAGGTCGGCGATCGCCGAGATCTTGCGGTCGGTGATCAGGATGTAGGGATCTTCGAGGACCGCTTCCATGGCCTGCGCGTTGGTGACCAGGTAAGCGCTGATGTACCCCTTGTCGAACTGCATGCCCTCGACCAGGTCGAGCTCGGTCTCGATTCCCTTCGACTCCTCGACCGTGATCACTCCGTCCTTGCCAACCTTCTCCATGGCGTCGGCTACCGTCTCGCCGATCGCCGGGTCGGCTGCCGAGATGGAGGCGACCTGGGCGATCTTCTCCCGCTCGCTGATTGAGACCGAGTGCTTCTTGATCTCCTCCACGACAGCGTCCACGGCCTTCTGGATGCCGGCCTTGACCTGCACCGGATTGGCGCCGTGAGCCACGTGGCGAAGTCCCTCGTTGATCATTGCCGAAGCCAGCACCGTGGCGGTGGTGGTGCCGTCACCGGCGATGTCATTGGTCTTGCTGGCGACTTCCTTGACCAGTTGGGCGCCCATGTTCTCGAAGGGGTCCTCGAGCTCGATCTCCTTGGCGATGGTGACGCCGTCATTGGTGATCGTGGGGCTGCCGAATTTCTTGTCCAGGACTACGTTGCGACCCTTGGGGCCGATCGTAATTCGGACCGCGTCTGCGACCTTGTCCACCCCCCGCTTCAGGGCCGACTGGGCCTCCGTGTCGAATAGCAGTTGTTTGGGCATTCGTCTCTCCTGTTGTCCCCATCCAGGCAGCTGAGGTTTCGAGGCCATATTAGCACTCACGCCTGTCGAGTGCTAGCAGCCAGTCGACGCCGGTGCCAGGTCCGCCGACGGCCAGGCCGCCCCTCGGCGATCATGGCTTGGTGGAGCATGCAACCAGTCCGCGGGGAGCCGCCTTTCACCCGGCGACCGGGCCTGCCGAGGCCGAGCAGATCGGTCGCTTTCTGCTCGCCCAGGGCTGGGCGGGACTCCAACTGGGTGACTCCCTGCGACGGCTAGCCATCGAGGGGGTCCTGACCGACGAGCTGCTCTGGTGGGTCCCGGGAGCGGCGGGAGAACCACGGGCGGTGGCCCTGCTCCACCGGGACCGACTGAGCCTGCTCCTTACGTCCCGAGACGAGGCCGGAGCGGCGCGGGCGCTGATCGAGTCCCACCGGGACCGGCTGGACCGGATTTCAACGATGGAGGGCCAGGTCGACACCTCTGGACTGGACGAGTTCGAGGGCTTCCGACGCGACCTGGCAGTGGCCCCCGGGCTGTTGGCGCAGATCACCAGCGGGCTCATCACCAGGCCGGCTGGACCCCAGGACGTGGAGCAGCTGCACCTGATTTATGGCGAGGTGGGCTGGATGCGGCAAGACAGTGCCGAGGACTGGCGGAGGCGCCTGCGCGAGGAGCGTTGCTGGGTGAGCGAGCTCGACGGCCGGGTTATCGCTGCCGCCCGCTGGACCATGTCCTTTGGTCCGTGGGTTGAGATCGGCGGTGTCGCCACCCACTCTCAGTTTCGGCGCCGAGGCGCCGGCGCGGCGGTCACCCGGGCGGCAGCCGCCGCGGCGCTGGCCGAAGGTCGCCGGGTCGCTCTGCGATTCGGCGACCCCACGCTGGCGTCTCTCTACTATCCCCTCGGGTTCCAGCCGGTGGGACGGGAGCGGGTGTTCCAGCGACGCCGCTGACACGACCTCGACGTATGATCGAGCGATGCCCGACCTAAAGTCGGTGGTGGCCTGGTCAGCGGTTGCGGCCGGGGTCGCCATCGCGGCGGAACGGCGGCTGTCCAAGTCCTTAGCGGACCCGGAGGCCCCTGTTCTCGACTGGGAGCTGGTCCGGCGGACAGCCTACGCCCGTTGTGGCGACGATGGGATGGCCGACGTCGAGCGGGCTGGACTTGACTACGACCCCTTGGTCGCGGAACTGGTCCCGATGCTGGCCGAGGCCTGCAACACAAGCCAGCAGGAGGCGAACTTCGGACGGGTCAGGGTCGTGGGTCGGCACGGCTTCATCGATCAGAACGTGGCCATGATGCGGCGGATGCTGAGGCCACTCGAGCAGCGCCAGGCGGGGTGGGGTCGCTGGCGGCCGAGCCCTCTGATGAGGGTTCCCAGCAGCCTCTACGTCGGGACCCTTCTCGGGTTCATGGCTCGGCGGGTGCTGGGTCAGTACGACCCCGTGCTCACCCCACCCGGTGGAGGGGATGCTCCCGGTCAAAGTGCCGGGCCGCTCCCTGCTCCCGCCCTCCTGATCGTCGAGCCCAACGTTCGCCGCTTCGCGTCGGCATCCGAGCTGCCGCTCGAGTCCCTGCGCCGATGGCTGATGCTCCACGAGCTAACCCACGCGTGGCAGTTCGAGCTCCATCCCTGGCTTCGCGAGTATTTGGGCTCGATGATCGGAGACCTCAGCCGCGCTCCTGCTCAAGGCAAGGGGCTCGGAGTTGAGGAGTTGCTCCAGGCTGCCCGCACAATCCGTCCCCAACTCATGCTGATCGGGAAGGTCCAGGCGCTGATGACTGTGCTCGAAGGTCACGGCAACTACGTGATGCGCGAGGCGGGCCGTCGTCACTTCGCTGATTTCGACGTGCTGGACGAGGCGTTCCGGCGCCGCCACGACCCGCCCCAGGCAGCCGAGCGCCTCCTGCTCTGGATCTCCGGTATCGCATTCAAACTGCAGCAGTATCAGCAGGGGGAACGCTTTCTCCGAGAGGTACGGGAGCACGCCGGACAGGCGGGCTTGGATCGGATCTGGTCCGGTCCCGAGAGTCTGCCGGGGTGGTCGGAGGTCCGTCACCCAGAGCGGTGGCTGCGGCGCACCGGCTTCGTCAGCGACCATCCCGCGGCCCCCTCGGCGCAGCCCCAGCCCGCTCCTGCCTGAACTTGGTCCGACGGCGGACAGGACAGTTGACCTCGAGGGGCACATTCCCTGAGCAGCGCGGCTACAATTCGCAAGTGAAACGCCCGGTGCCAAGTGGAGATTGGCGCCGCATCGGCGGCTGTTCCCCAGACGCCACACAGGAGCATGAGCCATGAAGTCTCCTCAGCGTCGGCCAACCTCGTCCTCGCCGGCCGCCAGTGTGCGCAGGGAACTGGGACGGGTCCTGGACGCCCTTCGGGAGCTGGCCCACGGGCGTGGCCAGGGGCTGCAGCCGGCGCTCGTCCCGATCCCAGTGGGAACTCGGAGCCGGCCGGTTCGGGAGTCTCCGCTGGCGACCTCGACCTTCCATCTCGCCTTCGGTCGGCGCAAAGACAGCAAGTCTGGCGAGGAAGAGGACGGCGACGGCGACGAGACCCAGACCGGGGAGGACGCGGACGGAGACTTGGACCAGCTCCCCCCGATCCCCTCTGCCCTCGAGGCGGCGGACCAGAGCGCCGACTCCGCCCCGGTGGCGGAGTCCGATGAAAGCAGCAATTCCTGGCGACCCCTTGACCCGTTGGTCGAAGGCCCGGCCGCGGATGAGCCCGACGAAGTCGAAACCGGTCCGGAGCCGACCGTGGTCCCCGAGCTGCCAACGTGGAGCAGCCGGTCGCTCCCCGAGCCCTTCCCGGAGCCCGAGGGTGTCTCGAATGAGAGCCCGGGATTCGGGGCCGAGCCGGCGCCCTGGGGTGCGACGAGCGGGTCCGACGAACCGGCCACCTTCTCACCCGCGGTGGTGGACCCCGAGGATGATCAGCCCGAGAACCTCGCTTGGCTCCGGTCCGGCGCGACCGACGAGGCAGCCCCGTGGGCGGCGCCGGCGGAGCCCGTCGCAGCCAGCGCCCCCCCAAGCGGCGGCTTCAGCGACCCTATCTCTGAACTCGTGGAGATCGAAGAGATCGAACCCGAGACGCCCCAGGACGAGCAGCTCGGGGGCAGCCCGGAGGGTCTGGACAGCGTTTCCGAGGTGCTCGTTGTGGCCGACGAGCCCTGGTCGAGCCCGGCCTCGCTGGTTGAGGAAACCCTCGTCTTTCAGACCGCACCAGAGTTCGCCCCGAGCCCGGCTGTCACGTCGTCTCCGCTGCTGCAAACCCGTTCCTTCCCGCTGCCCCTGGGTGAGGTGGTCTTCCGCAATCTCCGGGCCGGGTTCACCGACCCGTCCCGGCTGCTGCGGCATCTGGCCGCCGAGGGGCACACCGGGGTCCTTCACGTTCAAGGGGTCGACGGAGGCAACAGCTACGTCGTTCTGGTTGACGGCTATGTGGTGGCGGTCGCAAACGATCGCCAGGGGACCATCACCACCACCAACCGGATCACCTTCCCCAACTTTCCAAACAGTCAGGACACCATCAACGTGATCAGCTACTCGCGGCAGATAGCCAGGGGCCTGGGGCTGCTCCTTCACGCGCCGGTTCGCTTCGCCGGCCTGGGGGCGATGTTCGTCAACCTTGAGGGGTTGCGCAGCTACCTCAGCAAATACGGCTCCAGCGGCGGACTGATCGTGCACGCCCAGGACGGCATCGGGGTTGCCCTCTTCGAGGACGGCAAGCTGGTGGGCGCCTATTCCGACAGCAACGAGCCGACCACCGACCTCGGGCAGCTGCGGGACTTGGTCAAGGATCTGGAAGCGGAGATCGACGTCCGCTTCGGCGGGCCCCAGGACCTGGAACCGACGCCGCTGGACACCCTGCTGTCCGGCCACCCCTTGTGACTCCCGATCCGGGTAACTCGGCGGAGACTGACCTAACCGACAGTCAGCGCCAGTTCTCCCGGGTCGCCGAGGCGTACCGCCGGAGTCCGACTCACGCCGACCCGGTTTCCCTGGCTCGCTTCCTGGCCTTGGCCGAGCTGCGGCCCAATCACAGGGTCCTCGATGTGGCCACTGGTACCGGCAACGTGGCCCTTGCCGCCGCTCCATTGGTTACTGAGGTGGTCGCCCTAGATCTCACCCCGCAGATGCTCGAGCAGGCCCGCCGGCTGGCCGCCGAACGGGAGCTTCGCAACGTGACCTTCCTGGTCGGGGATGCTCAGCAGCTTCCGTTCCCCGCGGCCAGTTTCGATCGTGTGCTGGTCCGCTCGGCTCCCCATCACTTCAAACAGCTCATCACAGCTCTGGGCGAGGCCTACCGAGTGCTCCGTCCCGGGGGGGTCTTCGCCGTCAGCGACTGCTCCCCTCCCCCGGTGGTCCGGGATTGGCTTGAGGTGGTCGAGGTGGGGCGCGACCCCTCGCACTTTCGCAGCCGGGCCCTGGAGGAGTGGCGGGCGCTGCTGCAGTCGCTGGGGTTCACGGTGGAGCACGCGGAACGAATCGAGCAGGAAAAGGACATCCTGGAGTGGTTCGATCTCGTGAAGCTTCCCGAGAAGCGCAAGCGCCGGCTGCTCGATTACTACGAGACCGCGCCCCAAGCGATCCGTGGTCAACTTCTCGCCCAATGGCGGGAGGGGCGGCTCTACCACCGCTACTGGCACGCCTTGATCCGGGCCCGGCGACCGATCCAGTCCCCCCCCTGAACCAGGGCGTGGGATACGCTTGAGTCGTGGCTGAACCGGTCGACCTGAGCGGGGTTCATCGTGAGCTGGACGCGGTCAAGCGCTCTGTCTGCCATTGCCAGCTCCAGGGGGAGTGCCTCGGCTGCAAGGGAATCGAGATGGTGCGGCAGCAGATGGAGGCAGTGGTTGCCGCCGCATCCCAGCCGGTGCTGCTCCAGTTCGCCCAGGAAACCGCCGCCAAGGAGATGCTCAGCCAGTTCTCTCAGATGCAGGAGCGGCTGATGGAGGACCCCCAGATGCAGCGGGCCGCAGAGGCGGTGCGGCAGCGTCTGATGGACGATCCAGAGGCGCGGAGGATGATCGAGGAGCTGATGCAGCGGTTTGGGCAGGGCGAGGACCCGGGGAAGGACCAGCCTGAGTGAACCGCTCCCGGCGCTCCGTCTTGGTGCTTCCTGGGAGCAGTCGGCGAATGGCCGAGAAGGCGGCATCCTCGGCCGCCGCAGAGGTGATCCTGGATCTGGAAGACGCTGTACCCGGTTTGGCGGCCGAGAAGGAGCAGGCCCGGGGCGTTTTGGTGCAGACCCTGCGGGAGCTCGACTTCGGGACCCGGACGGTGGCTGTTCGGATCAATCGCATCGGTGGTTCCGAGGCCATCCGGGATCTACTCGCCCTGGTGCCGACGGTCGCCGATCGGTTCTCCTGCCTGGTAATTCCCAAGGTCACCTCCGTCGGCGAGGTGACCTTTATCGACCAACTGCTGTCGGGTATCGAACAGACGGGGTCGGGCCGACCGGGACTCGGGCTCGAACTGCAGATCGAAGATCCTCAGGGCCTGGAGTCCGTCGGGGAGATCGCCCGCGCTTCGGCGCGAACCGAGGCGCTGATCTTCGGACCGGGCGATTTCGCAGCCGCGATGGGAATGCCCCAGCTGACCATCGGACCGGAGCCTGCCCAATACCCGGGCGACATCTGGCACTACCCGCTCTTTCGGATCGCGATCGCAGCCCGGGCTTGTGGGCTCCAAGCTATCGATGGGCCCTGCTCGGCCATTGCCGACCAGGCCCTGCTGGAACGCTCCGCGCAGAGGGCGGTCCAACTCGGCTACGACGGCAAGTGGGCGATTCACCCCTCCCAGCTGGACGTACTCAATCGAGCCTTCACCCCGGACCTGGACCAGATCCAGCGGGCTGAGCAGATCCTGGCCTCGCTTGAGGCACGGGGAGGAGCATCCCGCGTCGGCACCGAAATGGTCGACGAGGCTCACGGCCGAATGGCGCGCCAAATTCTGGCCCGGGCCGGACGCGAATCTCTCCCATGACCGGCACCGAGCGGGGGCGGGGCGAGGCCCGATTGGCGACCCGGGTTGTCCATGCCGGAAATGGACCCCACGGGGCGGCCGGAGCTCTGGTGCCGGAGCTTCCCATGTCGATCGTTTTCCAACACGGAAACTCCCAGGGCTTCACCTACGGAAGGGAGCACAACGAGAATTGGCGTCGGCTGGAGGCGGCGCTGACCGACCTTGAGGGGGGTGCTGGAGCCGTCGTGTTCGGCTCCGGGATGGCCGCGGTCGCGGCCGTGGTGGAGAGCCTGGGACTGGGGGGTAAGGTCGTCGTTGCCCAGGACGCGTACACCGGGACCCGGGAGCTTGTCCGCCACTTGACCGAGGCCGGCAGGTGCCGGAGCGAGCTGGTCGACGCGACCGACCCCGGCTCAGTGGAGGGAGCATTGCGGGGAGCCTCTCTGGTGCTGGTCGAGTCGCTGGGCAATCCCCTGCTCACGGTGGCCGATCTGCCTCAGTGGGCCGAGGTCGCGCACCAGCAGGGAGCACTCTTGGTGGTCGACAACACCTTCGCCACCCCCCTTCTGATGCAGCCCCTAGGACTGGGAGCCGACATCGTCGTCCACTCGGGTTCCAAGTTCATCGGGGGCCACAGCGACCTGATGCTTGGCGCTCTGGTCACCCGCACCGGCGAGCTGCTGTCCCGGTTGCTCTACCAGCGATCCACCTGGGGAGCCGTTCCCGGGCAGCTTGAGACCTGGCTCGCCCTCCGCGGCCTGCGCACCCTGGACGTGCGGTTGCAGAGGCAGTGCGCCAGCGCTGCCTACTTGGCCGAGCGGCTGGGCCACCAGCCTGGAGTCCTCCGGGTGCACTATCCAGGCCTCGCAGCTCATCCCCAGCATGAGCTGGCGGCGCGCCAGATGTCGGGTGGATACGGCGCCATGCTGGCGATCGAACTCGACTGCGATGCGCCCGCCGCCGAGGCGTTCTGCGCCGCGACCAGGATCTGGACCAATGCCACCAGCCTGGGGTCGGTTGAGTCACTGCTGGAGCGACGCGCCCGCTGGGCGGGCGACGAGTACCTCGCCCCGGGCCTGATCCGCCTCTCCGTCGGTGTGGAGGACGCCGACGACCTGCTCCAGGACCTGACCCAGGCGCTCGCCCGGGTCAGGTTCAGGGGGTCGACGGGTGGGGGTTCTGAAGGGCAGCCGCTAACAGGCTGACGATGGCATCGCAAACCGAGGGGAGGTCCAGTTCCGGTCCCGAAACGGCCCAGGCGGTGACCACCCCGTCGAGCAGCATCGCGATCGCGGCCGTGAATTCCTCGATCGGCGTCTCAGCGGGCAGTTCGCCAGCGCTGACCCCGTCCCTTAGGTAGCCCCGAACGAAGTCGCGGATGGTGGTTCCCCGGATCCGCATCACCCGACGTACCTCCTCGTTGGCGGGCGCCTCGGCGAGCGCTCCCAGGATCACCCCGGCGCCGTGATTGCGCTGCATCTGGCGGAGGTAGTATTCGACTCCCTGACGGAGCCGCTCGGTCGGGTTGGCGATCTCGGAAAGCTGCCGTGTGAGGGCTGCGATCTCGGACTCCATCTCGGAGAGGCAGATAGCGGTGAACAGGTCCGCCTTGCTTGGAAAGTATCGGTAGAGCAGTCCCACTGAGACTCCCACCTCAGCCGCGATCTCCGGGACGCTGGTCCCCTGGAACCCGGAGAGCGAGAAGGCGCGGGCCGCCCCATCCAGGATTCGCTGGCGTACCCGATCCGCGTGGGTCGTAGTTGCCGAGACGTCAGCCGCAACCAAGAGTCACGCTCCTCCCGTCGAGAGGGCTTTGACAACCCCGCTCCGACACTCCTCATAATACGCCTGAATGAACATTCATTCAGCTGGCCATAGCTAGCTGGAGGGAGCGGGTGATGTTCTGGCGTTTGGGCGGGTTCTCCTACCGGTTTCGCAAATTCATCCTGATCGGGGCGTTCGCCCTGACCGCGCTTTTGGTCGGACTCTCCGGGCCGTTCGGGGGGCAGTTCACTTCAGGAGGATTCGCGGTTCCTGGGTCCCAGAGCCAGGACGCGAGCCAGTTGCTGTCCCGCTACTTTGGCAATTCTCAGACCCAGTTGCTGCTCGTCTTTCACTCCCCCCGGGCCAATGCCGCCTCGCCGGCGCTGCAGGCCAAGGTCGACGCCTCCTTCCGACGACTCGCCCGACAGCCAGTCACCTCGAGCGTGCTCGACTACACCAACACGGGGGAGAGCATCTTCATCGGGGATCACGGACACGACACCTTCGCGGTCGTCAACCTCCGGCTCAGTGAGGTCGCCGCCACCTCGCGGCTGAGCCACCTCACCCACTACGTCGACCGGCCGGCGGGGCTGCAGACCTACATCAGCGGCTCGGCTCCGATCGACGCGCTCTACAACACCGCGCTCGAGAAGCAGCTCCAGCACGCGGAGCTGATTGCCTTGCCGATCTCGCTGATCCTGCTCTTCTTGGTGTTCGGTTCGGTCTTGGCGGCGCTGCTCCCGCTGGTGATCGCCGGCCTCGCCGTGCCCACCTCGTTGGCGGTGATCAGGATCCTGGCGGCCCACTTCGGGATGTCCATCTTCGTGACCAATGTGGCCACGATCATCGGTCTCGGACTCGCTATCGACTATTCGCTCTTCTTCGTCAAACGGTTTCGCGAGGAGATCCCCGGCCACAGTTCCGAGGAGGCGGTGCGGATCGCCACCGCCAGTGCAGGCAAGGCGGTGACCGTCTCCGGTACCGCCGTAGCGATCGGTCTCCTCTCGCTGATCCTCTTTCCGGCTTCAGCCTTGGGCAGCATGGGGGTGGGAGGAGTTCTGGTGGTGGCCTTTACCCTCCTGTTCGCACTGACCGCGCTGCCCGCCCTGCTGGGCCTCCTCGGTTCCAAGGTCAACTGGGTGACCCTCCGACGCAGTTTGCGGCGGGGAGCGGTTCGCTCGGCGCGACCATCGTTCTGGGGATGGGTGGCCCGCGCGGTGATGCGCCGCCCGGTCGCCATTGCCCTGCCCACCATCGCCCTCCTGCTCCTGATGGGGACGCCGTTTCTCCACCTGAGGCTGTCCACTGGGAGCGACGTGGCCAACATTCCTCCCGGAGAGGCGCGCACTGGCTTCGCGCTTTTAAACTCCGACTTTCCCCAGGCGGGAGGGGTCGATGACCTCAATTTGGTACTTCGCTACGACGGCGCCCTGGGCCAGCGACTGAGCGCCACCGCGCAGCGCCAATTGGGGAAGTACCTAGCCCGGGTCCGGGCCATTCCGGGGGTGCAGGGGGTGACCGGCGCACTGACCCCGCCCCCCGGGGTCAGCCAGCCGACCTACCTTCACCAGCTGGCGCTGTCGCGGTCGCAGCGAAGCAGCTCACTCAACGCCTACATCGGGGGCAACCTGGCTGGACCGATCGCCCAGTTCGAAGTCGCCAATGACTTCTCTCCCGACTCCAACGCGGCCGCCACGCTGGTCCGCCGGTTGCGTGCAGTAGCAGGCCCGCCGGGCAGCCAGGCTCTGGTCACCGGAGGTGCGGCCCTTTCGGTCGACTTCCTGCAGGCCTTTGGGGCGACGATCCCCTGGGCGGTGCTGCTCGTGGTCGCGGTCACCATGGTGGTCCTGTTCCTTACCTTCGGCTCAGTCCTGCTTCCCATCAAAGCGGTCCTAATGAGCCTGATCTCGATCTCGGCGGCGTTTGGGGCCATGGTCTGGATCTTCCAGGAGGGCCACCTCTCGAACGTACTCAAGTTCACCCCGGCTGGCAACATCACCGCCACCACTCCGGTGCTGATGTTTGCGATCCTCTTCGGGTTGTCCATGGACTACGAGGTCTTCCTGCTCTCCCGGATCCGGGAGCGGTATTGCGAGGTGGGCGACAACCGGGACGCCGTAGCCTACGGTTTGACCGTCACCGGGGGCGTGATCACCTCGGCCGCTCTGATAATGATCACGGTCTTCAGCTCCTTCGCCGCCGGCGACGTGCTCGAGATTCAGACTCTGGGGGTGGGCATGGCGGTGGCGGTGGCGGTCGACGCCACCCTGGTGAGGGGGGTCCTGGTCCCGGCTCTGATGCGGCTTTTGGGGAGCGCGAACTGGTGGGCGCCCCCCCGCCTCCAGGGCTGGGTCGCCAAGCTGGGACTCTACGAGCGGGAGTCCGTCCCCGAGGCACCCGCTGCTGCCTGAGAAAGCGTGGGCTGACCTGGTCCTCCCCAGTTCGACCCCGCGGCGCGGATAATTCCCCTCATGATCGCGGCATCACCTGAGGCGACCGAGCGACGCTCGATCCTGCGTCGGCTGGATGACCTACTGGAAGCCCTGGAGCAGCTCAATCTCCATGAGAGCTCCCGGCTCACCGACCGGATTCGCCAGTCGCTGGTGGCCCACGGCATCCCCTTCGAAGACGGAGCCGAGATCCGGGTGATCATCGAGAGGGTCTGGCGCAAGCAGGAGATCCACATGGTCGGGGCCCGACCGGATCGGCGCAAGACGCCCTCTCGGAGGAGTGCCGCGCACCGCCCCCCTGGTCACGACGTGATCGAGAGCATCATCCGCCAGTCCCACCAAGGTCCGGACTGAGAAAGGTCGACTACCCCGTCTCGGCGTACCCAGACGACGGCCTGGTGCCCAGCAATCGGGTTCCCGTCCACTCACTGGGGAGGATACCGCTGGGATCTCGATTCTGGGAAGCACCGTCACAGCCCCTGCGCCGCCCTGATGAGAGGGGAGCTGTCTCGGGGCGGCGCCAAGGGGGGCGTCGGGTCCCGCCACCAGCGCACACTCTCCCGACAGGGGACTAAACTCGCAGCGTGCTGACGGCGGAACTCTCGGCGCTATTTCCGCGTCGGCTGGCGGCCGTGATCCGCTGGCACGACCCTGAGCAAGCGTTCGAGGCCGCCTTGGTCGCGGCCCGGGCCGGCGTTGGCTCGGTGGAGATCACGACCGGGACTCCCGGCGCATTCAACTCCATCCGCGCCCTCCGCCAGCGGACGGATATCGTCCACGGATGCGCCTTCGGAGCGGGAACCGTCACCGACGTCGATCTCGCCAGCCGCGCGATCGATGCAGGGGCTGAGTTCCTGGTTACTCCCTACCTTGTCCCGGCGGTGGCCCGGGTGGCAGCTCGAGCGGGGGTCCCCGTCGTGATGGGCGCCTTAACCCCAACCGAGATCGCCCAGGCCCTGGAGCTGGGGGCGCAACTAGTCAAGGTCTTTCCCGCCGCCCCGATCGGGGGACCCGCCTACATCCGGGCAGTTCGGGGCCCGATGCCTCAGACCCCACTCTGGGTGAGCGGCGGGGTCGGCATTGAAGAGTGCCAGGAGTATCTCTTGGCCGGAGCCGACGTGGTCGGGCTCACCAACGATCTCTTCCGGCCGTCGCTGCTGCTCGCGGAGGACTGGGTCGGACTGGCAAGTCTCTGCCAGCTGGCGCTCGCTTCAACCGAGGCCGCGACCCAGCTCCGCCCGACCTCTCCTGTTTGAGGGGCTCGCGACTCCGAGTCGTGGTGGTCGGCCTGGGAGCGATGGGCTCCGCTGCGGCCTTCCATCTGGCCCGTCGGGGTGCCACCGTCATCGCGCTTGAGGCCTTCGGGCCGGCCCACGACCGCGGCTCCTCCCACGGCGAGTCGCGGATCATCCGCCAGGCTTACTTCGAAGGGCCAGATTACGTCCCTCTGGTCCAGCGCGCCTATCGGCTCTGGCGGGAGCTGGAAGCCCGCGCCGAGCAGCCACTGCTCGAGATCACGGGGGGAGTTTTCATGGGGACGCCTGAGGGAACCGTCGTGCGCGGTGCCCTGGAGAGCGCGAGACGGTGGGCCATCCCCCACCGCCTCCTCAGCGCGGCGGAGGTGGAGAGAGAGTTCCCGATTCTTCACCCCGGCCCAGACCAGGTGGGGTTGGTGGAGACAGAGGCGGGGGTTCTCGCTCCGGGGTTAGCGGTTCTTGCTCACCTGCGACAGGCCGCCGCGATGGGAGCCGAACTCCATTTCGGGGAGCGCGTGGTTGATTGGGAGGAGGCCGACCAGGGAGTCGCCGTCCGCACCCGGGCCCGGAGCTACTCGGCGGACCACCTGGTCCTCACCGCCGGGGCTTGGAGCGCTGAAATACTGCGCCTGCCTGAACTTGACCTTCAGATCGAACGCCAGGTCACGGTCTGGTTTGCTCCCTCCGAAATCGGCGCCTTCACCGCCCCGCACTGTCCGGTCTATCTCTTCGAGCGACCAGATGGAGCCCAGTTTTATGGGGTCCCCACCCGGGATGGTCGCACTGCCAAGGCGGCCCGCCATCACGGGGGTGAGGTCACCACCGCTGAGACGATTGACCGGGAGATCAGCGAAGAGGATGTCAGCCGGGTGCGCGCGGGCCTGGCAGAGACTGTTCCCGTGCTCTCGAGGTCGCCTCTGGCCAGAGCCACCAGCTGCCTCTACTCCAACAGTTCAGACCTCAACTTCGTGGTCGGGCAGCACCCGCGGTCGCCCCGCGTCTCCCTGGCGGCTGGATTCTCCGGCCATGGTTTCAAGTTCAGCCCGGTCCTGGGCGAGGCGCTGGCGGACCTGGCCGAGAGCGGAGTGACCGCCCTCCCCATCCAGTCTTTCACTCCGACCCGATTGGCCAGTCACCAGAGAGGTGGGAAGGGGATCTCGGGATCGGCGGGAACCCCTAGGCGCCGGGAGGACAGCACCTCGCCAATCAGGTAGATCGAGCCGAGAGCAACCACCAGGCCGCTCGGTCCCGCCAGGTGGGCTGCCCGTTCGAGCCCCTGCGCCACCGGCTCAGCGCTCTCCTGCGAACCAGTCCACGCCGCCGCCAGGGCCCTGGGAGGCGCGGCACGGGCGGAGTTGGTGCGGGTGAAGACGGCCTTACGGAACCCCAGCCCGCCGAGGGCCTGGAGCATGCCTCGATAGTCGTGATCCTCCATGCTTGCGAAGAGCAGGACCCCCGGGCGGTGCTCTAGCTGCCTTCGAATCTCAGGAACTGCGGCCTCGACCGCGGCCGGGTTGTGGGCGGCGTCGACGAGCACCTCCGGCACGGAGCCGAGGAGCTGCATCCTGCCCGGCCACTTCACCTCGGCGAGACCCGCCCGGATCGCGCCTTCGCGGATCGGGAATCCCAACTCGACCAGGCAATCGGCGGTGGCTACCGCCAGGGCCGCGTTTTGGCGCTGGAACGAACCGGCGAGGCTGATCCGGAGCCCTTTCCGAGCGGCCCGGGGAGTGCGGACGCTGAACGGCTCCTCCGGGCCTAGCCCACCTTCAAGTTCGATCTCGTGGCCCAAGCGCCAGAGCCTAGCTTTGGCGGCTTCTACCGAGCGCTCCACGGCGGGCAGGGCCGCGTCGACCGCCCCGGTCACGACGAGATTGCCGGGCTTGATGATCGCCGCCTTCTCGGCGGCGATCATGGGTATCGTGTCGCCGAGCTGGGCCTGGTGGTCCAGGGCCACCGAGCTCAGCACGGCGACGCCGCCGTCCCAGACGTTGGTGGCGTCGAGCCGGCCCCCCAACCCGACCTCGCAGACGACGAGTTCGGCCCCCCAGCGCCGGGCGGCCAGGAAGCCCATGGCGGTAAGCAGCTCGTGGTGGGTCGGCCGGCCCCCAGATGCCGCCATCTGATCGGCCGCGTGGCTTACCGAGTCGGCGATCTCGGCGAAGAGTGACTTCTCGATTGGGGTCCCGGCGAGCCGGATCCTCTCGCGATAACTGGTCAGGTGAGGCTTGGTCAGCAGCGCTACCCGGATCCCCGCCGCGCGGGCCATCTCGGCGGTGATCGCGCAGACCGACCCCTTGCCGTTGGTCCCCGCCACCAGCACTCCGCGAAGTCCCTGCTGCGGATCTCTCAACCTGGCCAGCAGGCGCCTGGTCGACTCCAGGCCGAGCCGCATCCCCGGGGTGCTCGACGCGACCAGACGAATCAGCGAATCCCGGTAGCTCCCCGAACGAGCTGGGGGCGCCGTCAGGCTCACTCTCTGGTCCTCTCCGCCCGATCAGACCCGCGGGGCCGACGCCGGCTGCTGGCACTGGATCTCAGGCCAGCACCCAACCCCATCCCTGAACCGGAGCTCCGCCGCTCGGTTGGGGTCATGTCAGACAGCGCTCGGGGCAACCCACTCATGGCATTCTGCACAGGTGAACGTGCCCTGGAGGCGGACGGCGCTGCTCGCCGCGATCGCCCTCCTCGCCGGCGCTGCGACTGGATGCGGCGGCACTCCTCGCCCTAGCCCCAGCCCCAGCCCCAGCCCGACCGCCGTGCTTCCCGGGCTCCTCGGGCTGGCCGGCGAGGCGGCTGGGCCGCTCGTGATCGCGGGGCCATACGGAGTGGCTGGCACCTGGAAGGACGGACCCCGGACGGTCGCGGTGGCACCGGTGCCGGCGACTGGGCTGGCTGCGGTGGCAGCTCTCGCTCAGGCTCTCGGAGTCCCTGGGCCGCCGATCAGCACCTCTACCGGGCTGGGCTACAACCTGGGCTCCACCACCGGGTTTCAACTCACCACTGACGCCGGACTAGACAGCTTCAACTTTCATCCCAATGTACCCACCGATGAAGTCGGGACGACCCCCACCGTTGCCGCCGCTGACCAGTTCGCCGAGAGCTTTCTCGCCACCGCCCATGTGCCGGCCGGCGGCGGAGTAATCCCGATCAATCAACTCAGCACCACCAACGGGTCGGACCGAAGGGTCTACTTCCAGTGGTCCCTGGATGGGCTTCCGGTGGTCAACATTCTCGGCCAGCCGCAGGAGATCAACGTTGACGTGGCCACCAACGGCAGCCAGACCAAGCAGGTGGTGGGCATCTCCGGCGCCGTACCGTATGGCCAGATCGGCGGCCCGGTGACCTACCCCGCTATGGAGCCCACCCAGGTGGTCCAGTACCTGAACACGGGCACCATCAAGCCTGCCGAGTATCTCCTCGCACCTTCCGGCCGGCCATTCCCACCTGTCTCCCCGGCGCCCACAGGTTCAATCACTCTGAACGCCGCCTCCCGGGCGGTCGTCGACAGCTTTGGTACCGCGGTTCCGGTCTACGTCTTCCAGGTTACCGGCAGCCCGACCGTCAGCCAGTTCGTTACCTGCGCCGTCCCCCCGGCGGGATGCGTTCCCTTGAGATTCAGCACCCCAAGTCCCTCTCCGAGCAGCTCCTCGAGCGGCTGAAGCGGTGGGATCGCGCGCCCTCACTCCCCCAGCCGCGCACATGACCCAGGGCGAACGTGCCGTCCACGCGAGCAGTTTGGCCAGTTCACCCGAGCTGTCGGTGCGACACTGCGCTCCGCATAAAGATGCGGATTGCTGGCCCCGCAGGCTCAATTCATCGGCACCAGCTCCTTGATCGCGGCCACCAGCTGAATCACCGAATCGCGGGCATCGCCGAAAAGCATCAAGGTTTTGGGATTGTAGTAGAGCTCATTTTCGACGCCGGCGAACCCTGGGTTCATGCTCCGTTTCAGCACCACCACATTGGCCGCCTGGTCGACGTTGAGGATGGGCATTCCGTAGATGGGACTGGCCGGATTGCTGCGAGCGGCGGGGTTGGTGACGTCGTTGGCGCCAATGACCACGGCAACATCAGTCCGGGGGAAATCCTGGTTGATGTCGTCCATCTCGAACAGTTGGGTGTAGGGGACATCCGCCTCGGCCAGCAGCACGTTCATGTGGCCGGGCATGCGACCCGCCACCGGATGAATTGCATACTTCACCTGGACCCCCCGCTTCTCCAGCTGGGTGGCGAGCTCCCGAACGTCGTGCTGGGCCTTGGCAACGGCCATACCGTAGCCGGGCACGAAGATCACCTGGCGGGCGTACCCAAGCAGGATGGCCACGTCCTCGGCGGTCACAGAGTGGACGGACTGGTCGGCAGTTGGGCCGGTGTTGGCGAGTGCGCTCACCGGGCTTCCGAAGGCGCTGAAGAGAACGTTCGCCAGCGAGCGATTCATGGCGCGGCTCATCAGCTGAGTAAGGATGGTCCCCGACGCGCCCACCAGGGCGCCGGCGACGATCAGGACCTCGTTGTCGAGCACGAATCCGCTGATCGCTGCCGCCAGGCCGGTGAAGGAGTTGAGCAGCGAGATGATCACCGGCATGTCGGCGCCCCCAATCGGGAGGACAAAGGCGACCCCGAAAATGAGGGCGAGCGCTTCGAAGGCCACGAAGAGCCAGGGCGATGTGTTGACCGCGATCATGACCACCCCAAGGGCCACGATGACCAGGAGCAGGGCTCCGTTGGCGAGGCGCTGATTGGGGAAGGTGATTGGGCTGCCGCGCATGATCCCCTGCAGCTTGCAGAAGGCGATCAGGCTGCCTGAAAAGCTGATCGAACCGATCAGACAGCCGAGCAGAATCGGGATCGAGTTGCTCAATCCGACGGTCGACGAGCCGGTGGCCAGGTGGGCGGTTCGCCGGACCAGCTCATCGGCGCCGATTAGGGCCGCCGCGCCGCCCCCCATGCCGTTGAAGAGTGCGACCATCTGGGGCATCGCGGTCATCCGCACCGAGCGGGCAGCGACGGCCCCGACCGCAGTGCCGGCCAGCATCGCCGGGAGGACGGCCGCCCAGGGCAGCGCGCCGAGCCCGACGAAGGTGACGACGAGGGCGACCAGCATGCCGGCGGCGGCGAGGAGGTTGCCCCGGCGCGCCGTGGCTGGCGAGCCGAGGAGTCGGATTCCGAAAACGAACAGCACCACCGTGCTCAGGTATCCGAGGGCGACCAGCTGGGGGTAGTGAATCACTTGGGCGCCGGTCGCTCCGGGCCGGGCCGCCGCTTGAACATCTGGAGCATCCGGTCGGTGACCACGAAGCCTCCGACCACGTTCACGGTGCCCAGCAGCACCGCCAGGAAGGCGATGATTGTTCCCAGGGTGCCGTGCACGCCGGCGGCGATGGTCAGCGCCCCGACCAGCACGATCCCGTGTATCGCATTGGTGCCTGACATCAGCGGGGTGTGCAGGGTGGCCGGGACCTTCGAGATAAGGTCGAAGCCGATGAAGACTGCCAGGACGAATATGAAGACTCCGATCAGCAGGGTTCCCCCGAATGCGTTCACAAGCTCGGGCCCCCCAGCACCTGGCCGTCCCGGGTGACGCAGGTGCGGCTCACCACCTCGTCCTCGAAGTTGAGTTTGATCTGACCGTCCTTGATCAGGGTGAGCGCGAATCGGGTGACGTTTCGGGAGTACAGCTGGCTGGCGTGGTAGGCCATCCGAGAGGGGAGATCGAGCGGCCCCAGGATCCACACCCCGCCCTTCTGGACTTCTTTCCCGGGTTCGGTAAGTTCGCAGTTCCCGCCCGCCTCTGCGGCTAGGTCCACCACCACCGAGCCGGGCCGCATCTGGGCCACCGCCGCCTTGGTGATCAGCACCGGAGCGCGCCGCCCTGGGACCAACGCGGTGGTGATCACCACGTCGGCGTCGGCCACCTCGCGGGCGAGGGCCTCCTGTTCGCGGCGCTGGGTCGTCGCGGAGACCTCTGCCGCGTACCCGCCCTGACCATCAGCCGCCTCCACCGATTCCCCGACGTCGACGAACTGAGCCCCTAGGCTCTCCACCTGCTCTTTGACCTGGGGCCTGACGTCGAAGGCGCGAACCACTCCGCCCAGCCTTCGGGCAGTTGCGATCGCCTGCAGGCCGGCGACCCCGGCACCGAGGACCAGGACCCGAGCCGGGGTGACCGTTCCAGCCGCCGTCATCAGCAATGGGAAGAACCGGGGCAGGCGGGTGGCCGCCATCAGCACGGCGTGGTATCCGGAGACCGAGCTCATCGACGAGAGGACGTCCATGTCCTGGGCCCGGCTGATTCGGGGTAGTCGGTCAAGGCTGAAGGCGGTCACACCGCGACGGGCCAACTGTTCGAGCAGCGCCGGCTGGGAGGGAGGCTGGAGCATCCCGATCAGGATCGAGCCCTTGGCGAGCATGCCGACCTCGTCGGTTCCTTCCCCGCGCACCAGCGGCGGGCGCACCTTGAGCAGCAACTCGACGCTGCTGAGTACCTGCCGGTGGGTGCTGAGGATGGTCACGCCCGCCTCCCGATAGGCGGATTCTGGGAAGTAGGCCGGGTCGCCGGCGCCCTTCTCGGCGACCACTTCGGCCCCGGCGGCGATCAGCCGCGCGGCGGATTCCGGCACCAGGGCCACCCGTCGTTCGTCCTGGGCCAGCTCCCTGGCCACTCCGATGCGCATCGAGCGACTTTATCGGTTCGCGGGCTTCCAATAGCCGAGAGACCCTTTTGGCCCGGGGTCCGTCATCCTAGCCGGGTGCCGGGCATTGAACCGTATCTGAGACGAATGCTGCACGGCTGGCAGCCAATCGTGGTTGCCAACCGCCCTCCGGTGGAGAGTCAGCTCGGCCCGGGTGGGGTGGAGCGCATCACCAGGGGGGGGGGCGGGCTGGTGACGGCCATGTCCGCCTTGGCGCAGGCCAGTGATGCAGCCTGGGTTGCGGTCGCCCGCGGCGACTCCGACGCCCGGCTGGCCGCGCGAGCCAACGAGGCGGGAGTGGTTGAGGTTTCCGCCGAGGACGGGAAGAAATTTCGAATCGCCTACATCCACCCCGAATCGGAGGCCTATGACCTCTATTACAACGAGATCAGCAATCCGCTGCTCTGGTTCATTCAGCACTATCTCTGGGACCTCGGCCGAGAGCCGATCCTGGATTCCCGGACCGAGCGCGCCTGGCGCGACGGATACGTCAACGTCAACTCCCAGTTCGCCGACCGGGTGGTCTCGCTCGCCCAGAAGGCGCCCGGCCGTCCCTTGATCCTCAGCCAGGACTACCACCTCTACCTCTTGCCGGGAATGGTCCGCCAGCGCTTACCCGGGGCCTTCCTCCAGCACTTCGTCCACATTCCATGGCCGACGCCCCAGTACTGGAAGGTGTTGCCCCGCCATATGCGCGACGGCATCCTGGGCGGCCTCCTGGGCAGCGACGTGGTCGGCCTCCAGACCTCGCTGGACGTGCGCAACTTCCTGCTCACCTGTGAGGAGAACCTGGGGCTGGCAGTCGATCATCGCCAGTCCACCGTGTTCTTCGAGGGCCGCAGCGTCTGGATTAGGGCCTATCCGATCTCGATCGATGTTCGGGCCATGGCCGAACTCACCACCCATCCGGAAGTGATCGTTCAGGAAGCGATGATCGAGGCCTGGCGGCCGGAGTTCCTGATCCTGCGGGTGGACCGTACCGACCTCAGCAAGAACATCGTCCGCGGCTTCCTGGCCTACGAGAGGCTGCTGGAGAGTCATCCCGAGCTTCGGGGCCGGGTGGTCTTCTGGGCGCTGCTTCAGCGAAGCCGCCAGAACGTGGATGCCTATCGCTCCTACCTGGGCGCGCTGGTGAGCGCGGCTGCCCATGTCAACCGCCGCTTCCAGACCGGCACCTGGATGCCGATCCGCCTTGAAGTGGAAGAGAATCTCTTCAAGGCGGTCGCAGCCTACAAGGTGTACGACGCGCTCCTGGTCAACCCGATCTACGACGGTATGAATCTGGTCGCCAAGGAGGGTGTGCTCTGCAACACCAAGGACGGAGTCCTCGTCCTGAGTGAGAACGCGGGCAGCTACGAGGAGCTGGGGACCGAGGCTCTGACCATCAATCCCTTCGATATCGACCAGACCGCCGAGGCGCTCCATTCGGCCCTGACCATGCCCAAGCGCGACCGCTCGACCCGAGCCCGTCACCTGCGCCAGACGGTCCGTAAGCACGACATCGTGCGCTGGATCACGGCTCAACTCCAGGACCTCAATGAACTGGTAGCCCGCTGAGCTGGGGCGGTCCCTCAGGCTGCGCTGGCCAGCTCCTCCAGCACCCCGGCCAGGAGGCGGGCCCACTCCTCAGGCCCGTTCAGGCAGACGTCGGCCTCCTCGCGGACCTCGGCTGGGGTCTCCCCGCTGAGCACGCCGAAAGCTAGTGCCAGCTCCAGGGCCGGGGCGCGGCGGTGCAGTTGGACCATGGCCGGGAGGTCGCCCAGGTCGTCCCCGGCGTACACACAGCCCCGCGGCGAGATGCGGTCGAGCAGCTGAACCAGTGCGGTCCCCTTGTCCCCCGCGTGACGGTCCCGGAGCTCGAGCACGCGACGGCCCCGCAGGAGTTCGAGACTCTCCCGGTGGGAGACGGAGGAGAGGATCTGCCGCAACTCCGCCGCCGCGGCCTGGCGGTCGGGGGCGTTCCGGTAGTGGACCGCGACTCCGAGTGTCTTGGTTTCGACGTCGACCCCCTCCAGGCCCTTGAGCGTCTCTCGCAGTTCGGCGGCGATCCGCCGAAGTCGGGGCGACGCGTTGGAAGGGGGGAGCGGAAGATGGCTCGCGCCCGCCTCGCGCCAGGGCTCCAGTCCGTAGCTCCCCAGTAGCAGGACGCCGGGCAACGGGCACTGGACGAAGAGGTTGGCGAGGTCCCGTCCGCTGATCACGGCAACTGGAGTTCGAAGCGAGAGCGCGGTCAGGGCGGCGGCGGCTTCCGGCAAGGGCCGGGCTCGGCGAGGGTCTCGCACGACCGGGGCCAGGGTTCCATCGAAGTCGGTGGCGACCAGCAGGCTGCCGGAGCGTGCCAGTCGCACCAGGGGGCCGGTCAGCTCGTCCAGTGATCGACTCGGGGAGGCGGGCACCAATCGATGATATGCGGCGCGGAAGGGGGACCTCCGATCCGCTACCCTGCGATGGTGGCCGCTCCTGAAGCTCCCGAACAGTCGGTCGGAGAGTTGGTCCACGGACTCAGTGATGGGATCCGACAACTCGTCAGCGACGAAGTGGCGCTGGCCAAGGCCGAGCTGAAGGCAGCCGCCCGGCGGGGTATCCGTGTGGCCCTGGGGGCTGCCCTGGCCGTGGTGGGGACCGGAATACTCCTGATTTTCGCCCTGGCGACGCTGGTGGAGTGGCTCCCCAACCACACTCTGGTCGCCGGGGTCGTGGCTCTGGCCGGGCTGGCCCTCCTCCTGTTGGGTGGAATGGTGGTCTGGGCGAACCGCAGGCTGTGGCCGTTCCGAGAAACCAAAGCTAGCCTTGAAGAGGACCTTGCGTGGGCACGCCGACTGAGCAAGCGCGTCAAGCCGTAGCCGCGACTCGGGGCCAGGTTGAAGCGAGCGCTGACCGCCTAGAGGCGCGCCTGCGCCGCGACCTCGACCCGCGCCAGCGGCTTCGCCGAGACGGCCCCAAGCTGGCGGCCGGCATAGCCGTGGTGGTCCTGGTAGGTACGGTCTATGTCGCCCGCTCGCGGCGCCGTCGTCACCGCGACGAACCGGACGCCCGCGACTGGATCGCGGAGATGCCACCTGAATGGCGCGACCGGCTCCAGGCGCTACTTGCCGAGGCTGCCACTGGAGGCGCTCTCCCGGCGGGTTCGGGGCGTCCCCACAGGGGTCGCCAAGGGTCCATGGCCGCCAGCCTGGCAGCCCGGGCCGCTCGCATGGTCGCCCCCGCCCTGATTGCGGCAGCGGCCGAGCGCATCGGGCGCAGGGCCACCGCCAGGCAAACGGAGTTCCTCCCGAGTTAGCCGCAGGTCAGCCCGGAAGGAGCTGGCTCGCACCCTTAGGGGACGGGTTAGCGCCACCGTCCGAGCAAGGCGCTCGCGATGAGTAGCAGATAGCCTCCCACCAGCAGACCGACCCAGAGGGTCGAGGAGGCCTGGGTGTACTGCCCCTCATCGACGAACGCCAGGGTCGTTTCCCCTGCGATGCCTGCAGCCAGGGCGGCAACCACCAGGCGACGACCAGTAGGGTGCTTGAGGCACATCAAACCACCGCCGATCACCGCCACGGCGGCCCCCGCCAGGTCGAGCACCAGTCCGATCAGCCTCAGAACGACGGGCCAGAAATAGATCACCCCGTGCGTCAGCTGGAGGGAAGTCGACCGCACCGCCAGATCAAGCTCCAGCCCCGTGAAGACACCAGCCGGCGCCGCGAGCCCGATGGCGACCAGCCCGAGGCTCCGCGGCCCCAGGAGCGTTCGGATGAGCCGGCTATGGACTAAGGAGATAGTCAAGGGGCCTCCGCTCTGGGAACTCCGGAGGGAATGGCGGGAAGGGATCTTCGCACGGGTCATACACGACTGAGCCGCCACCGTCAAGGGTCGAGCCCTGAGAAGCCACCTCCCTCGCGTAGAGCTGGGCCTCGCCGCGAGGGGACGGGCTATTCGTAGCGAAGCACTTCGAGGGGGCGCACGCGCACCGGTCGCCACGCCACCAGGGCAGCAGTCCCCACCGCAACCGCGATGGCGCCCAGCACGAGCGCGAGGGCCAGGGGAGTCGGAATGCCCAGCGTCACCTTGAGCACGACCCTGCCCAGGGGAACCAGCACCAGCGCGATCGCCGCCATGCCGAAGGTGGCCCCGAGCCAGGCGACTGTTGCCGTCTCGACCAGCACCTGGACGTATACGGCGCGGTTGCTCAGCCCGACCGCCTTCTGGACGCCGATCTCACGGCGCCGCTCGAGCAGGGAGAGGGCCACCGAGTTGGCCACGATCACGATCCCGGCGAGCAAGGCGAGGGAGGCGATGGCGGTGAGGAAGAGGATGGCATTGTTCAGGAACTGGTCGATGATCAGGGTGAAGTCGGCCAGGTTGACGACCAGGGCCGAGGGATCGGCGCGACGCAACTGGGTGGCCGCCGCTGACGCGCGGTTGGGGGGGAACTTGAGCTCGACAACCTGGTCGGTCGCACTGCCCCCGATGGTCTGCGCCGTCGTGGTGAGCCCCAAGATGGGTGCCTCGGTGGTGCTGAAGGCGACCCCCTTCCCTTTGGTCACGATCGGGATGTAAAAGCCGACCACGTCCAGTGCGACCGAGACCGGGTGGTTTGCGAAAGGATTGGTCACGGTCACCGTGTCGCCCGGCCTGAGGTGGAACGGAGCCAGGCGAAGGGACGCGCTGAGCAGGACTCCGTTGTTGACCCCGTCGCTGGCCCGAAGCTGGCGGCCGCTGGTGATGTCCACCTGGGGCAGGATCCCGCTCTGCACCGGGAAGCCCTGGAGGCCGCTGAGCAGGAAGAGCGCATTCTGGGCCCGGCCCCGGTGCGCCGAGCCCGTCCCCAGCTGGAGGAAGGGCCGGCCGTTTATCGAGACCGGCGCGGTCAGCGCGGCCAATGTGGACAGCTCACTCTTGCTATGCAGTTGGGAGGCCGCCCTGAGGAGGGGCGCGGCGCTCTTACTCGGGGCGACGGCGATCACGTTGTAGGTGGTCGCCTTGGTGATGAAGCTGTCCAGGTCGCCTCGGATGTCGGTGCCCAGGACCAGGATCAGGCCGACTGCGAATACCCCCACGAACAAAGCGACCGCGGTCGCTGCGGTTCGGGTGCGCTGTCGAGCCGAGTTGCGCAGAGCCAGGCGGATCACCGAGCGCGCCGGTCGGGGGACGTAGACCACGATGAACCCCAGCAGGGAGGCGGCGATCAAGAGAGCGCCGACGGCCCGAAGGCTGGCCAGCATGGTGATTCCGATCGAGATCAAAAGCGCCAGCCCGACCAGGAGCACGTAAGCCGGGCTCAGCCGTTCGGGTACCGGGAGCCGGCCGACAACCCAGAGGGCCACGCTGAAAACCACCGTCAAGAGTGCCAGGGCGATCCCGGTGCCGATCACCAGCCAGAGGGCTAACCAGGTCGAACCCAAAATCGCCGCCGCCAGAAGCCAGAAGAGAGCTCCCACCAGTGCGAGCAGGGCCAGACTCGAGCCCACCACCCCGGCCGTGGGACCACCCGGCATGTCACGGAGCACCGCCATCGGCCTGACCCGACTGAGCCGGACGATGGGGAGGATCGCGAAGATGCCGGTGGTGGCGACCCCGATCCCGACTCCGGCCAGGATCACCTCCGGGCTCAGCACGAAGTTGATCTCCACGCTGGCCACGTTCTGGACCAGAACTCGGACACCGTCGGACAGAGCGATCCCGGCCGCCGCGCCCGCGACGCCACCCATGAGCCCGAGCAGGGCCGCCTCCAAACCGAACAGAAGGTAGAGGTCTCGACGCCGGTACCCCGTCGTCTTGAGCATGGCGATCTCGAGGCGCCGCCGGGCGAGGCTCACCTGCATGGCGTTGACGATCCCGATCCCGCCGATCAGAAGTGCGGCAAGCCCGGCCACGGAGAGGAACTGGGTGAGCTGCTGACTGGCTTTCTTGTCCGAGCTGAGCGCCTGTTTGACGGTGGAGACGGTGGCCAGCGGCATCTGATTTCGCACCGTGGCCGCCACGCGATCTGCAGCTGAGGAGTTCCTGGTGGTCAGGTAGACGGCCCCGTACTCCGGCTTACCGCCCGGGCTGAGCACTCCATTGAGCTGGGCCGCGGAGACGAGGATGTCGTCGCTCAGCCCGGCGGGCGGGGACCCTGAGAGGATTCCCCCCACTGTCCACCTGACCACTCCCCGGGCCTGGGGAACGTTCACGCTGACCAGGTGCCCGATCCCGACGCCGAGGAGGCTGGCTACAGATCCGGAGAGCACCATGGTGTGGGGCCGGGAGATCAGTTGATGGAACGTCCCCAGGGCTCCCGACCGTAGCGGCAAATCTCCGACGAGCGGGAAATGAGCCGGATCGACCGCATCGATGGTCACTGAGACCCCCTGCCCTCCGGGCCGGATCAGGGTTCCCGCGATCTCCTGGACCGCCGTGAAGCCGGTTATCTGCCGCTCTTGGCGAAGCCGCTGAAACAGGGCCAGCTGACTGGAGGGAAAGGGGACTGCCACCGAGACCACCGAGACATCGCCCCCGTTGGCGCTGCGGACGTTGGCGGTGAGCGAGCTGGTGACCATGGCGGCCGCCAGCTGCAGGCCGACGATGGCCATCACCCCCACCCCGACGCAGAACCCTGCCAGCACAGTCCGGTTGCCGCCGCGGCGCAGGGAGCGGGTCGAGTAGCGGAGGTAGAACCCGGCCTTCACCGGGATCCGGCCCGGGGCCCGGGGCTATCGCTGATCAGCGCCCCGTCCGCCAGCTGCAGCCACCTGGTCGCATACTCACCCACGGTGCGATCGTGAGTCGCGATCACCAAGGTGGTGCCGAGGCGTTCGCGCAGGCTCCAGAGCAGATCCAAGACCTCCCGGCCTTGGGCGGCGGCCAGGTTCCCGGTGGGCTCATCTGCCACCAGCAGAGGCGGCTCGGTGGCCAGGGCGCGGGCGATCGCCACCCGTTGCTGCTCTCCCCCGGAGAGCTGGTTGGGCCGGTGCTCTAGGCGGTGGCTCAGCCCGACCAGCCCCAGCAGCTCCTTGGCGCGGTCGGAGGGGGAGCCTCGCCAGTTACCGGCGTAGAGGGGGACTTCGACATTCTCGCGGGCGGTCAGGGTGGGGATCAGGTTGAACGCCTGGAAGACCATGCCCACGGTGCGGTTGCGGATTCCCGCCAGCTGCGACTCGCGCATCGTGGAGATGTCGGTGCCGTTGAGCAGTACCTGGCCGCTGGTAGGGCTATCCAGCCCGGTGATGCAGCCAAGCAGGGTGCTCTTGCCGCTCCCGGATGGCCCTGCCAAGGTCACGAACTCGCCCCGACTGATGGCGAAGTTGATGTCACGCAAGATCTCCAGCCTCTCCCCGCCCAGCGGCAGGGCCCTGCCCAGGTGGCGAACTTCGAGCACGGGGATGCCGGACTCCTCGAGTGCGGGCGCCGGGTCTGGGGCGACCCCAGCTTCAGCCAATTGTTCTGTGGCGGGCTCGCGGTCCGGGAACCCGCGAGTTCGCTGCACCCGGCGGGGCGGTCAAGCGGGTGGGCCGGGGTGCCGAACGACAGGTTGGGCCGCGTCTGAATCTCGCACGTCCCATATATTGACGGCACCTTGCTAGCCACTGCACACCGATCGGCCGAGCTCGCGATGCCCCGGGGCGCCAGCCTTGTATTGGTCCAGCGGGCGCTGACCCACCTCAATGGCGCGATCAACCTGGTCGGGCTGACCGACAACCACATGGGCAGAGCCCGGCTCTCGCCGCTGGCGGCGATCCCCGACTGTCTCCGGTTCGGGCTCCGGCCCGTGCTCCACCTTTCCTGCCGGGATCGCAATCAGCTGGGCCTCCACCAGCAGGTGGCAGGTGCCTCGGCCCTCGGCGCCGCCGGCGTGTTGGTGGTGCAGGGCGATCGTCGGGGTGGGCTGGCGGTCGACTCGGCCATGCGGGCTACCGAGGTGCTGCGCCTGGTGCCCGAGTGGGCCGCTCCTAACCGGCTTCTCCGAGGCGCGGTGGTGAATCCCTTCGCGGAGCGCTCTCGCGAGCTGGCTCTACTAGAGCGGAAGGTCGCGGCCGGGGTCGACTTCATTCAGACCCAGATGGTGTTCGACCTCGCCCTGCTCGACGATTTCCTGAAAGATGCGGGTTCCGTTCTCCCTCCCCAGGTCGGGGTATTCGCTAGCGTCGGCATCCTTCGGGCGGCCCGCAACCTGGAGTTCGTCCGCCGCTCGATCCCCAACTGTCCCGTCCCCGAAGTTCTGGCCACCCGGATCCGAGACGGCGGCGGAATCGGGGTCGCCTGCGAGTTGGCAGCGGAGATCGGTCGTCACCCTGGCCTGCGCCTCCACGTCATCTCCCTGGGAGCCGAGCGCCACGTCCGGGAGGTCGTCGAGGCGTTCGACCGGACTCGCGCAGCCGCAATTGCCTGATACGGAGAGTGGCGCCGCGGCGCTCTCCAGAGACGAGCCAGAGCCCGAAGTCGAGGGATTCCTCGGGGATCTGGAGCCAGCCGAGTTCCGGACCCTGGCCCACGCCGTGGTCGACCAGTTGGCCGAATATCTGGAACGATTGCCCGAACTCTCTCCTTTCTCAGGGGCCGTCCCCGGCCAGCTGGTGCAGGGATTGCCCCGGGACGCCCCCGCCCAAGGTGAGTCCGTAGACAAGATCCTGCGCGACTTCGATCGACTGGTGCTGCCCGGAATCACCCATTGGGCCCATCCCCGTTTCTTCGCCTACTTCGCCAGTTCGGGATCGGCAGCCGGGATCTTGGGCGAGATCCTCACGGCGGGGTTGAACGTCAATGCCATGCTTTGGCGAACTTCCCCGGCGGCCACCGAGCTGGAGTGGGTGGTCTGCCAGTGGCTGGCGCGGATGTTGGGACTTCCCGACAGCTTCGACGGCCACATCAACGACACCGCCTCGGCCTCCACCTTGGTGGCGCTGGCGGCAGCCCGCGAGGCCCTGGGTCGGGACATTCGGGAGCGCGGGATGGCGGGAAGACCTGAGCTCCCCCAGATCGTGGTGTACGCGTCAGAGCAGGCCCACTCCTCCGTCGAGAAGGCCGTGATCACGTTAGGGCTGGGCCGGGAAGGGTTTCGTCCCGTGCCGGTCGACCCCGACTTCCGAATGGACGTGCGGGCGCTGCGCCGGTTGCTCGAGGGCGATCTCGCCATGGGGCGGCTGCCGGCGGCGGTGGTGGCCACCGTGGGCACCACCGCGACCACCAGCGTCGACCCCGTTCTCGAGATCGGGGAGCTCTGCCGCGAGCACCGCCTTTGGCTCCACGTTGACGCTGCCCACGGGGGGGCGATGGCGGTCGTGCCGGAGTGGCGCTCGGTGCTGGCGGGAGCCGAGCTGGCCGATTCCTTAGTGGTCAATCCCCACAAGTGGCTGTTTACCCAGCTCGACTGCTCCGTCCTCTACACCAGCCGACCCGACCTGCTCAAGCAGACCTTCGCCCTGGTGCCGGAGTATCTGGCTACGCCCGAGGCGGGGCGCGAGGACGGATTCGGGTCCCGGAATCTGATGGACTTCGGGATATCCCTGGGGCGGCGGATGAGGGCACTCAAGCTCTGGTTCGTGCTCCGCCACTACGGAAGTGAGGGCCTGGCGGAGCGGATTCGGCAGCACGTGCAGATGGCTCACTGGTTGCGCGACCGGATCGAGGCCACACCTGGCTGGGAACTCAGCGCTCCCGTCCCGATGGCCACCGTTTGCTTTCGCCATCTTGGCCCTGGGGGACCCAGCGAGGCGCTGCTGGCCGAGCACAATCGCCAGATCATGGCGAAGGTCAATCTGAGCGGGGAGGCATTTATCTCCCATGCGGTCCTGGGCGACCGCTGGGTACTTCGCGCTTCGGTTGGCAGCATCCGGACCCGTCCCGGGGATGTCGCCGCGCTCTGGAGCGCCCTCCGCCAGGCGGCGGAGGCCTAGCAGAGCCGCGGTTCAGAGCTGGAAGAGCCCGTCCAGCCGGCGGTACCGCTCGCGGCGGCGGCCAGGGTCCACCCCCAAGCTCGCCAGCCGGGCGAGCTGGGCCAAAAGCCGCGGCCGCAGGAGCGCGGCAGTGCCGTCCCAATCGGTGTGGGCGCCGCCCGGGGGCTCCGGGACGATCTCGTCGGCGATGCCCCAGTCCAGCAGGTTCTGGGCCTCCAAACGAAGGGCCGCCGCGGCGCTCTGCTTCCGCCCAGCGTCTCGGAACAGGATCGCCGCCGCCGCCTCGGGAGAGGCCACGGAGAGGAACGCGTGCTCCAGGACGAGCACTGCGTCCGCGAGCAGAGTCGCCAGCGCGCCGCCGCTGCCGCCCTCGCCGATGACCACCGCCAGGTAAGGCGTGGGCAGGGCCAGCTGTGCTTCCAGGGTTTGGGCGATCGCCCATGCCTGCCCGCGCTCCTCGGCCGCGACTCCCGGGTACGCGCCCGGGGTGTCGATGAAGCTGAGAACCGGCAGCTCGAGCCTGCCGGCCAGAGCGAACAGGCGCTGCGCTTTCCGGTAGCCCTCCGGGTGGGCCATCCCGAAGTTGCGCCGCCCTCGCTCCTCCAGAGTTCGGCCCTTTTGGTTGGCCACCACCGCCACCCGGCGCCCCTCGAGTCGGGCGAGTCCGATCACGACAGCGGCGTCGTCGCCACCCTGACGGTCCCCATGAAGCTCGATGAAGTCCTCGAGGCAGCGCTCGATTAGGTCCAACGAGTAGGGGCGGTCGGGGTGGCGCGCCCCCTCCACCTGGGCCCAGGCTGAGGCCATCTCCTCAGCGTTGGCGCTGCCGTCGCGCTCAGCCCCGGTCATGCGGCGGACTGGTCGGATTCCCCCGCTGGAGCCGAAAGAACCCGGAGCAGTTGGATCAGAACCGCGCGCAGCTGGCGGCGGTCGACCACTTGGTCGATCAGCCCGCGAGCGTGGTGGAACTCGCTGGTCTGGAATCCAGCGGGGAGCTGCTCATAGGTGGCCTGAGTGATCACCCGAGCGCCGGTGAAGCCGATCATCGCCTTAGGCTCGGCCAGGATCACATCGCCTAGGGCGGCGAAGCTGGCGATGCTGCCACCCATGGTCGGGTCGGCCAGGATAGAGATGAAGGGGAGGTGGCGCTCGGCGAGATCGTGGAGGGCCGAGACGCTCTTGGCCATCTGCATCAGCGAGAAGACCCCCTCTTGCATCCGCGCTCCGCCCGAGGAGGTGACGCAGACGAAAGGCATTCGCGCTTTGGCGCTGGCTTCGATGGCCCGCGCCAGCCTCTCGCCGACTGCGGTTGAGAGGCTCCCCCCCAGAAACCCGAAGTCGAATGCGGCCAATCCGATGGGCCGGGAATCGATCTTGGCCGCGCCGCTGAGGATCGCGTCGGGGAGGTGCTGCCGGAGTCGCGCATCATCGAGACGATCCACGTAGGCCCTGGTATCGAAGAAGCCCAGTCGGTCCCGGCCCTCGAGCCTCTCGTCCCAGACGTGGAAGGAGCCCGGGTCGGCCAGCTGGCGGACCCGCTCGTGAGCACTGATCCGGGCGTGGGCACCGCAGACGGGGCAGACGTAGAGGGTGCCTGACGCCTCGGCCGCGGACTGACTCGAGCTGCAGACGGCGCAAACGACCACCTCGTCCGATTGGGCCGGGGTGACCTTGGGCGAGGAGTAGGTGGGACTTGCCGACATCGCTTCCTCCCTCACGACCTCACCGCTCAAGCCGTCGCGAGCCTAGGCGGCTCCGACGTCGACGCTGACTCAAGCAGAGTCCCCGAGCACCCCGCAAGGTTACGGCTCCGCCGTTAATCGTGACTCAGCCCGTAACCAGATGGCCCCTTGCGGCCTTCAATGCGTGTGGGGTTGCCGGGGCACGAAGGGGCTGGAGTGGTCGGCGGCAACGGGCGGCTCCCCGGTCCGAGCGGGTGTCGCCTGCTCGGGATCGGCACTGCGGTGCCGGGCACCACCGTCTCCAACTTCGAGATCGAGACCTTCCTCGACACCTCGGACGAGTGGATCCAGTCTCGAACCGGGATCCGCGAGCGCCGGGTGGCGGAACCCGGCCTGACGCTGGTGGCGCTTGCCGCTCGGGCCGCCCGTGCCGCGCTTGAGGCCGCCCGACTGGAGGCGACCGAGATTGACTCGGTGATCTGCTCGAGCAGCTCCCCGGATGCCACATTCCCTTCTCTGGCGTGCCGGCTCCAGGCTGAGTTGGGATGCCCGCAGGGTGCCGCGTTCGATGTCCAGGCCGCCTGCTCCGGGGCGCTTTACGGCATAGCCCTGGCTCAGTCGATGATCCAGACCGGACTCAGCCGAACCGTGCTCGTGGTGGCTGCCGAGATCTTCAGCCGGGTGCTGGATTGGAACGACCGATCGACTGCAGTCCTCTTCGGTGACGGCGCTGGCGCCTTCGTGGTCGGCCCCCAGGGAGGGAAGGGGGCCGAGATCATCGCCCTCGATCTAGGCGCCGACGGCGGAGGAGCCGCGGCGCTCGACACCATCCGCTACCGCCCCCCCGACCAGGCGCCCATCAAACCTCTTCCCCAGTACGCGACCTCGAGCCGGGCGCTGGACCGGGTCGTCCACATGGATGGGCGGGAGGTATTCCGGTTCAGTACCAAGATTTTGGAGCAGATCGTGCTCCGATTGGCAGACGCCGCGGGGACGGAGCCCAATCAGATCGCCCTCTTCGTCCCCCATCAAGCCAACTCCCGGATCCTGGCCACGGCCGCTGGCCGTCTCGGCGTGCCCTTCGAACGCTTCGCCTGCAACCTGGAGCGGCTGGGCAACACCTCGTCGGCCTCGATTCCGCTAGCACTGGCGGAGGCTGATCGACTCGGACGCTGCCACGACGGGGACCTGGTCTGTTTGGTAGCCTTCGGTGCCGGGCTCACCTGGGGGGGAGCCCTGCTGCGCTGGCAGCCGACGGGGGTTGTCATCGACGATCCTGCGGAGCGCGGATCTGATCTCCGGCTCGGGGGAACTCAGCTGCCCCCTGAACTGGCCCACAAGGAGGTCTCGGAATGACCACGCCGATGCCTTTGGACCGGCGCCGGGTGGTGGTGACGGGCATGGGAGCGGTGACTCCCCTCGCGGTCGGTGTTCTGCCCACCTGGGAAGGACTCCTGGCTGGACACAACGGCATCGGCAGGATTCGGAGCTTCGACCCGGAGCCATACGCGTCCCAGATGGCGGGCGAGGTCCTCGACTTCGACCCGGTCGACTTCATCGATCGCAAACAGGCCAACCGAACCGCCCGCTTCACCCAGTTCGCTCTCGCCGCGACGATGGAGGCGATGGACCAGTCCCGCCTCACCGTGGACGACTCCAACCGCTTCCAGGTGGGCGTGATCGTCGGGTCCGGGATCGGCGGCCTCAAGGTCACCGAGGAAGCCAGCTACACCCTCAGAGACCGCGGACCTCGCCGGCTGAGCCCCTTCACCGTGCCGATGATCCTGGCCGACATCGCGGCCGGTGAGATCGCCATGAAACTGCAGGCCTGTGGGCCGAACTTCGCGCTGATCTCGGCCTGCGCCACCGGCGCCCACGCCATCGGCGAAGCGGCCGAGATCATCCGCCGGGGGGATGCCGTTGCCTGTATCGCGGGAGCCAGCGAGGCCTCGGTCACCCCCCTGGCGGTGGGCGCCTTCGCTGCTATGCGGGCACTCTCGCAACGGAATGAGGATCCCGAGCATGCTAGCCGGCCCTTCGACAAGGGCCGGGATGGCTTCGTCGTGGCCGAGTCGTGCGGGATCGTTGTGCTGGAGGATCTTGACCACGCTCGCCGGCGGGGAGCACGGATTCTCGCCGAGGTGGCCGGCTACGGAGCGACCGCGGACGCCCATCACCTTACTGCCCCCGACCCGAGCGGGCGGGGAGCCCGGCACGCCATGGCCCGGGCCCTTGAGAAGGCGGGCGCCGGGCCTGAGGACGTCGACTACATCAACGCCCATGGCACCTCGACCGAGCTCAACGATGCGGCCGAGACTTCGGCCATCAAGCAGACGCTGGGAGACCAGCGGGCTCGGCAGATCCCGATCTCGTCGACCAAGTCGATGACCGGACACAGCCTGGGCGGGGCGGGCGCCATCGAGTCGATATTCTCGGTTATGGCGATCGTGGATGGCCGGGTACCGCCGACTATCAACTATGAGGATCCTGACCCGGAGTGCGACCTGGATTACGTCACCGAGGGGGCTCGCCGGGTCGATCCCGAACTTGTGCTCAACAACTCCTTCGGGTTCGGGGGCCACAACGCCTGCCTCGCCTTCCGTCGTCTCGTCGACTGAGGCGCGCGGGGGCTGGTCGATGGACAGGCGATCGTGGCTCGGGTTCTGAGAGGGCACCGAGGTGTCGCGATCGCCCAGGGCCCTGCATTTTGTTCCGCCGTCCGGGCCGGGCAGGGTCCCGGCGGGGCTGATTCTCGCGGGGTTCCTGCTGGTCAGCTGCGGAGGCGGGGCACCCCTGCCGCGAGTGGCGCTCAGCCCAACGCGGTCGTCCCCACCGACCGTACCCACCTGCTCTAACCAGAGTGTGCTCGCCGATTGGACAGTCGACCGATTGGCGGAACAGGTGGTCGCCATACCTGTTTCTGAAACCGATGTGGGCGCGGCCCAGGCCCAGGTCGCGGAGGGGGTGGGGGGCCTGCTTCTGTTGGGCAGCAGCGCCCCCGCCGATCTGGGAGCCGAGCTTCACAGCCTCGAGGCGAGCGCGCCGGGGGGAGTCCAGCCGGTGGTGATGACTGACGAGGAGGGTGGCGGAGTGCAACGGATGGCAGATCTGGTTGGGTCGCTTCCCTGGGCGCGCCAGATGGGCAGCACCATGACCAGGGGGGAGATCAAGAGCGTGGCAATGGCCACTGGGAAAGCCATGTTCGGGCAAGGGGTAACCATGGACCTAGCGCCGGTCCTGGACGCCGACGGGGGGGCCGGGCCGAGCCCGACTGACGCGGACGGGTTGCGCTCGTTCAGCCCCGATCCAGCTGTCGCCGGGGGCGATGGCCTGGCATTCGCGCAGGGCTTGCTGGCGGCAGGGGTGATCCCGGTCGTGAAGCACTTTCCGGGGTTGGGAGGGGCCAGCGCGAACACCGACGACGGGCCGGCCTCCACCCTTCCCTACACCTCTCTCCAGGACGGGGGTCTGCTGCCCTTTGAGGCGGCCGTGAGTGCCCGAATGCCCGCCATCATGGTCAGCAACGCATCGGTTCCGGGCTTGTCGGCTGCTCCCGCCAGCCTCTCCCCGGCTGTCATCCAAGGGCTCCTGGTCGGCTCCCTCCACTTCCAGGGCCTGATCCTGACCGACTCGCTGAGCTCCCTGGCCATCGCCGACCTCGGGCTGGCCGTGGCCCAGGCGACCGTGATGGCCATTGCTGCCGGTGCCGACATGGTCATGTTTGCCCAGGGAGACCCAGCCGCGGTGACGCCGTCGATCGACGCAGCTCTGAGCGCCGCGGTCGCGGACGGCGAGGTGTCGGATGGCCGCCTGATCGACGCTGTCGCCCACGTGCTTGCGGTCAAGCGAGTCGACCTCTGTACCTAGGCGCGAGGCTATAAGGTCGCGCACGCGGTCGCCCCCCGCTTCGAGCAGGCGAACTGCATCACCAACCAATTCCTCTTCGCTGCGCGCCGCGGAACTTTCGTTTCACCCCCCACACGCCCCCCAGCCGCCGCGGCTGAATCATCAGCATCCAGGACGTCTCGCATACAGTTCGGGAGTACATCGCAGCGGATAGCTCCGAAGGTCAGGTCTGCTGCGTACTGAATCCACGGATGCCGTGGCGGACAGACGCTGCCGTGGTCGAGCCACGCCAACGAGAGACCACTAGCTGAGATCAGTTGGATCGGGCCGGGGCGCTGTTGTCCGCTGCGCAGCCCAGCTGAGTGAGTCAGATTCGCTGTGGCGGCGTGGACGCTGTTAGACGCGAACGGAGGATGATTGCCCTGCGTGTGAAAACCGAGCTCAACACCCTCCTGGTCACACTCTATGTCCAGCTGGATGACCGGAACTTGCCGGCTATCGGGTTGACCCGCGATCACCCGGGACGTAACCCTGCGCTGAACGATGCTGAGTTGCTGTGCCTCCTGTTCGCGCGGAACCTGCTGGGGATCTCCTCTGACCGGCGGTGGATCGACTACGTCTGCGCCCCTGAAGGGTGGGTTCCCGAACCTGCCCAGACAGTCCGGGTGGGGCTAACGCGTCCGGCAAGGCGCCGGCCCGCTCTCCGCGGTGATCACCGAACTCGCGCGTGACACCCCTTCATGGGGCGAGGGCACACGTTTGATCGACTCGACCCCGGTGCTGTGCAGGAAGCCCTATGAAACGGTGAAACGCCCTGACCTGGCCGGGCACGCCGGCTGCGGATACTGCGCCTCCCATTCCCGGTTCGTCTGGGGCTTCGGGCTCTACCTGCGGTGCACTCCGGACGGGATGTCGGTGATCTGAGGACTGGCGAACCCGAAGCTCGGAGTACCCGAAGCCGCCCAAGCCATGCTCGACCACGATCGGCGCCTCATCCCCAGTGGACAGGACGGTACACGGGCTGAAATAGTGGGCAGGTGGTTCACAACGTTGCTCTGGTTCTCGGTGGTGGTGGGGCTGCCGGAAATGCGTGGGAGATCGGTATCATCGCAGGCTTGGCCGAAGCCGGTCTCGATATGACAGAGGCCGCCGATTTGGTGGTCGGCACCTCGGCCGGTGCCACCGCGGCAGCGCAGGTGCGCAGCGGTATACCAACGGCCGAACTGTTGGCTTCGGTGCTGTCCCCGCCAGTTCACCCGGTCGGACAGAACCGAGAACGGCCGCCGTCCCTGCCCATGGCCACGGTGTTCGAGCGGATGAGGGCCATCGGCGCCGCCGCCACCTCGGCCGCCGATCTACGACGTGCGATGGGCGCGTTCGGGTTGGAGAGCGACTCCACCCTCGGACCCGGGGCGGGACAGCGGCGCGCAATGGTCGCCGCCAGGTTGCCTCGCCCTGAATGGCCGGACAGGCCGATGATTGTGGTAGCCGTCGACGCGCATACGGGCGAGTTGGCTGCGTTCGACCGCGATTCCGGCGTCGACCTGGCGGACGCCGTCACCGCGAGCTGCGCGCTGCCCGGTTTGGTGCCCACACACAGCATCAACGGCACTCGCTACATCGACGGTGGCGTCCGCTCCAAAGAAAACGCCGACCTTGCCTCGGGCTATGCGAACGTCGTGGTGCTCTCGCCGTTGGGCGGACGGAGCCAAACATCACCGGAACGGGGCGGGGACCCGGAAGGCCGGTTCGAGGGCTTGCGCAGGCCACCAGAATGGGGCGTGGACCTGGCAAGCGAGGTCGAGGCCCTGCGCCAGCAGGGCAGCCACGTCGAGGTGATCACCCCGGACGCTGCTTCCCGAGCCGCGATGGGCACGAACCAGATGGATCCGGCGACCCGCATCCCCGCCGCCCAGGCCGGTTTCGCCCAAGGCAAGCAGGAAGCGACCCGCGTGACGTTCCTCTGACGATTGCACGCCGACGCCCCGCGCCAGAACGCCATCTGTGATGAGCCACCAAACCAATTGGGGTCACTGATCTATGAGTCACTTCGGACTGCTGCTGCCGCCAGGAGACCGCCGAGTAGCGGGTGTAGCAACCCGCTAGCACTAGTCCCGACCTGAGGTTGAAAGGCTGTGGCAAGGAAGAAGGGATGATCGGGTAGTTCCACTGCCTCGACGCCAGCGTCGTCAGCGAACGCGGAGAGAACCACACCCGCTTGGCCCAGCACGGCAGCGAATTCGTCCGTGAGACCGAAGCCACACCAGTGGAATCCTTCGAATGACTGATCCCCGCAGATCGAAGCAAGCAGCGTCCCGGGTACGGGTCGAACGGTCCGAAGCTCGCCGTAAAGTGAACACTTTAGGGGCGCGATGACGAGATCCCGGCCCTTGGGGTCGCTCTCCGCATGGGTCGCCCCGGCAACTCCCCCGCGGGTGCGAGCCAGTGCGACGCAAGCGTATTGAAACCCAGCACAGGTGCCGAGAAAAGGCGTTCCGGACTCTAGGCAGTGCTGGATCGCGTCGTAGGCTGCGCGATCCTCTCGATAGGGGGAGCCCGGAAGGAGCCATACGGCATCGACGTTCGTCAGATCGCGCGCCTCGGCGCTATCGGTAGCCACCCAAGAGCAGCCAAACTCACCGCCCATGAGATCCAGCGCGGCGTCGATTTCACGGTGAGTACGGAGGCTCGGCTCCCGATCGCCGAGTGCGATCACCCTCATCTCAGCCGATTGTACGGAAGCTTCGCCGCATTGCGGTCGGTCCTACCGAGCATTGGCTGGTCCGCACCGCGGTGGGGATTCGCGAGCCGAGTAGGTCTTGCCGAGGTCCGGGTACCCGTCGGGACGGAAATCGGTACCCGCTCGGACCGGTTGCGAAACGATCGATGGAAGCCATGCCTCGTCGTGGGTGTTACCCGGAGCCGAACGCGGCCGCGTTCTGGCAACAATGCAGGCCGATTCCGAATGGGCAGAGCCTGAGCTTCCTCCCGCTCGATCCCGGCCTCTCCGTCGGGGGGAGTCCGACTCGACCCTTGAACCGCCACGGCAGCGCTTATCCCGGGCGCGCCCGCGTGGTCGTTCACAACGACTCGACATATGCCCCGGTCTACGGAGGTTGTCAACTTGGACCTCCGACACGCGGCCCATGGCTTCTGCTCAGACTCGGGACTAGGACTAGGAAAGCGACTGGGACGATGGCACCGATGACCCCTGCACCCACTAGCACGAGGCGCGCTCCGATGACACCGGCGAGGGGGCCGGTGACGGCGTTCGACAACGGCGTAAGGCAGAACGAGACGGTCATGTCAAGGCTCGCCACCCTACCGAGGATGTATCCGGGGATTTCAACCCCCATCCTGGAGAACCAGATGACGTTGCCGAGCGTAACCCCTCCCATAGTCACCGCGCTCAGGGGCATGAGCTCCCAGGCTGCGCCGGCGAGCCCCATTGGTACCAGGGCGACCGTGGCGATCGCCCAACTGAGGAATACCCATCTGGTGCTGTGGCGAGGGACGCCGCGCCAGCCGACGTACAGGGCCGAAAGGATCGCCCCTAGGCCACCCGAGGCGCCTACCAGGCCCAGGGTTTGCGGTCCCTCGTGGAGGCGGTACTTGATCAGGTAGGGGATGAGCACCGTCAAAGGGCCGGTGAGGGCGATATTGGCGATGCCGGCCGCGGCGATTCCTGCCCAGATCCAAGGAATCCCGCGCACGAAATGGAGCGCCTGACGGGACTCCGTCAGGATGGTGGACCGACCAGCAGTCACCCCGGTCGTGGTCGCGACCGGCGCCGGGTGCCTCGAGGACATCGCCGCCAGGGTGGTGGCGGCAATCAGGAACGTGCCGGCGTCGATTAAAAACGCGATCCCGGTGCCGCCCACAGCGATCAGCACCCCCCCTACGGCCGGCCCCACCAGGCTCGAGGTCAATGGCTGGACAAACTGCTCTACCGCCATCGCCTGAGGAACCAAGTCAGAGTGGACCAGACTAGGCACGATGGCCCGCGAGGCAGGGAGGAAGAATGCCTGGCTCACCCCGTAGGCAGCGACTATAGGAACGATTTCCCAGAGACTGATTCGGTTCAGCAGCACCAGGGTTCCCAGGCTACCGATCATCACGCCGCTGACCGTGTTGCCCATCAACATGACTAGACGCCGATCGAGGCGGTCGCTTACCACACCACCAACCAGCAGGAACAGCACCTGGGGAAGGGCGAAGGCGGCGGAGACGACACCCAGAGCAGTCGGCGCGTTCGAGAGCCGATAGACCTCCCACGCGATAGTGACGAAGTAGATGCCGTCGCCGCACAGCGAGACGGTTGCTCCCGACCATAGGAGTGCGAAGTCCCGAACGCGGAACAGCCGCCCAAGTTTGTCAGGGATCAGCCGACGGATCCTAGCTCCCTCCCGACGTTGCATATTCGGCTACTGAACAAGTCAAATTCCTCGAAGACGATTACCTGTCTCGACTCAATAGGTCGCCGCTTCGGTCGGCGATCCCATCGGGCGAAGGACGGCGAGCGGCGAGTCTTCGGCGTCCAGTGGACCGTGCAGGAAACCCTACCAGAGAGGGCGATCTGGATTGAACACCCGCCGAGCCACGCAGCACGCAATCAACCGGCTAACGGGAAACATACCGGGGACTGGAAGTTCCGTCCAGGCGATCGATGATCGCGTGCGTCTTGGAGCTCGGAGGCGAGTTCGCCCTCACGCGCATTCGAACCCACTCGGGTTCGAGGTCCGCGCCGTGAATCTGGCCCGGCGAATGTACTGTTCGACGTGGGTGGGGCGGCAATTCTCACCACGCAATCCATCCCGCACTGACCCCAGGCGAGGCGCGCGAGTCCCTCATGTCGTTCATCCCGGCGCGCGACGCTAGACGTCTGCGGAGGCGGCTGCTGCGGTTCTCTGTCTAGTGTCTCGTTCCATTGCCCCCCTCCTGAGTGACCGCCGTGGCCACTCCGAGGGTGCCGGGTCACCCGACGATCTGGCGAGCCCAATGGGACCAGAGTCCAACCTGAACCTCGCTGCGGAAACGGAACACTGGAGTCAGAGGCGATTGGCCTCATCACCTGGCCCCTAGTCCAGGTCTCGATCGGCTCTTAGGTGGGAGCGGCCTCGGGTGAGGAAGGAGAGCCGAGAACCCCCACTTGGGCGCCCCGCAGCCGACCAGTAGAGAAGACACGGAGGATCGCCTCCGTGTCTTGCGGGCCGCCAAGTCTGGCCCGAGTTCTCGGGCATCGGTCCGCCCACCCTCGAGGCCTGGCGGGGCTCCGATCTGCCACACTCGGGAGGGGCGTTTGAAGCGCCGAAACCCGTTCGGAGAGCGCGCACACCTCGAACTAAACCCCTCCTTCGCAGTCCTAGAGAGGACTACGCGGAGAGTCGGTCTGCAGCCCCTCTCAAGCGGTGCCCTAGGGCGCCTTAGACCAAACTTTCAAACTCGATCCAGAGCTACCAGTGGTGCCCGCAGCAGGACTCGAACCTGCAACCTTGGGATTAAGAGTCCCCTGCTCTAACCAGTTGAGCCATGCGGGCGGATCGCCTCCCCGAGTGTAATGGAGGTGTCCCGCCGATGCAGCGAAAGTCAAGAACCATCCCAAGTTGGTTGGGCCCGCGGGGGTGCGGCGGTCCTGCCGCTCAGATCTGCTCAGCTCAACGTTGCGCGGGTGGCTCACCGGGGTTGGCGGACCACATCAAGCGGTCAAGCAGGAAGGTCAGGCGGAATGCGCTACCGGCTCCGGTCCGACTCTCCAGCGAGAGCCTGCCCCCGTGCGCCTCTGCAATTCGGCGGGCGACAGCCAGACCCAGCCCGCTTCCGGGCACCATCGCAGCCCGCGCAGCGGGGAGGCGCTGGAACTCATCGAAAATGGCAGAGTGGTCGGCGGGGGCGATTCCCGGTCCGGTGTCGGCCACCTCCACGACTGCCAGGGCGCCTCGTCGGCTTAGTGAGAGCGTGACTGGGCCGGGCGTCACTGAATACTTCAATGCATTGTCTACTAGGTTCGCGATCGCGCGCCAGAGAAGGTCGGCATGCCCTTGGAACTCGGGGACGCCGGTTTCTACTGCGACTACCAACTCATGTCCCCGGGCCGTCGCCGGCTCTCGAAAGACGTCGGCCACATCTAGGACCTGGGCGGCGAGGTCGACCTTGGTCCAGCCATGACGAGTGCCGCTCAGATCGTAAGCCCGGCTCAGATCGCCCAAGCCCTGTAGAAGCCCGGTGAGGCGGGAGATCGAGCGCGCCTGACGGTCGAGCGCGCTCCGTACTTCGGTCCCGCTTCCAGCGGCGAGTTGGGTGAGCGTCTCCAGCGACTCCTGGGCAAGCCCAAGGGGGCCTCGAAGCTCGTGCAACAGCAGCGACAGCGTGAGGGTTCCTGAGTCTGGGTGGGTATCTGCGTGGTGGTCCTGGACTAGGAGAGCGGTCCACTCCGGCGCGACCCGTAGGGGGATAACCTCGACCGTGATGCGGAGTGTCGCCGCCACAGTTCGGGCGGACCATCCCGCCGTCCCGGGTCCGTGATGCACGGCCTCACGCCGGGCGGCCTCCACGTCGGGGTCCGTGAGGAAGCCACGGCCGTCAATCAGGGTAGAGAGGGCACGGGACTTGGTGAAACCAGGGTTTGAATAGACGAGCCGCCCACAATGGTCGAATACTGCCACCCCTGAGCGGGTACCCTCCACGACCTCGCTCGCGACGTCCGAGGTAGGGATCGCAAGCTGAAGCTCGGCAGATCTCCACACGCGCCTCATGGCCGCGCCTCAAATTTGTAGCCTACCCCCCGCACCGTATGGATGAACCGCGGGTTCCCGCTTGGTTCGTTGAGCGCCCGACGCAGCTCTACCACAGCATTGTCCACTGCCCGGTTGTAGATGTCGGAGTTGATTCCCCACACTTGGTAGACAAGCTGTTCCTTGCGCAAGACTCGTCCAGGCTGGCTGGCTAGGGCATGCAGTAGAGTGAAGAGACGCCGTGGCAGGCGTACCGGAACCCCATCCAAGCAACAGCTCCAAGTCGCGGTATCGATTACGAGTCCCCGGGATTCAATCCGCGTCGAGACCGTACCGTGCCGTTGCAGGAGGCGGCTCACTGCCGCGCGGAGAACACCCGGGTCCTCGTCCTTACCTACGTAGACATCGGCACCGCTCGCGTACCCCGAGATCTTGTCAAAGGAATCGCTCTTGGCGCTCAGCAGTACGACCGGGGTGTCGTTACCTGCCTCGCGGAGCGTTCGCAGGACCTCGAACCCGCTTACCTCTGGCATCGCGTAATCGAGGATGACGCAGTCGGGAGTTTGGTCCGAGATCAGACGAAGGGCCTCGCGCCCGTTCGGGGCGCAGATGACGTGGTACCCATCCGACCCCAGCAGCGTCGCCAGGGCATGCCGGGTGTCGGGATCGTCATCGACTATCAGAAGTTCGACCCGGTCACCAGAGCGCACCCCAGACCCTCCCCACCCTCACGAACAGATTAGCTGCTGACGGGGGACGTGGGGGAATCCGTGCGCTCCGGGTGCGAAACCGGGGCGGGAAGCGTGCCAGGGACGAGCGATCGGCGGGCGACCCTCGGCCGAGACTCGACCCCATGAGGTCCGGGGGCGGGCCTGGAAGGAGGGAGGGCGATGGACGACGTCCCATTTGCGACGAGAATCCAACCGCTTCGGGCTGGGGAGCCGGAAGCCGTTACCTGGATGTTTGCCACCTTCAAGGCGGACGTGGAAAGGTGTTTCGGGCGGCGCCCCCCCGAGGATCGCGCTGACCTCGTTCAGGAAGTGTTCGCCGTGGCCATCACGCGATTGCACACATTCCAGGGAGATCGGGAGGCGAGTCTGCGGGCATGGCTTCGGAGCATTGCCTTCCACCGGTGGCACCACCGCTGGGAAGCAGACCAGGTTCGGGCCCGCCATACCGGACCGTCGCTTGAGGTGCTGATCGAGGCCAATCCCGGTCACGCCGCCTTCTGCGATCGGGGTCCCGACCCAGCCCGTACCGTGTGCCAGGCAGAAACGATCAAGTGGATCCTCTCGCGACTAACCCCTGGCCAGGCCCGGGTGGTCCAGGCGCATCTGGTCGAGGGCAAGACCACCGGTGAGATCGCGGCGAGTTGGGGAGTCCCCCGAGAGCGTGTTCGGGGACTATACAAACGGGCAATCGCGAAGCTGCGCTCCGCCGAGTGCGCGTCCTGGTTACGGGAGGTCGCGTGATTCGGACACGACCAGCCTCGAGTAGGAGCAGAACCCCTTGCGATGAGATCATAAGTTACGGGCTAGTCACTAGTCCGAGTCTCCCACTCTCTTCACCTATCGGCGCAAAATCAGAGACGTCGGCGTGGGGACGTCGACGTCGCTCCGAAGCGGGTGGGAGCGCCAGGGAGGGGTAGGGTCAGTGAGACGGCGAGCAGTTCCAATTTTGGGTTTGGTCACGTTCTGCGCTGCCCTAGCCGCGTTCCTCCTCATCGGGGTCGCAGCCCAGACGGGGCAGGAGCGAGTTCTGGTCGCGAGCCGAGCGATCCCGGCGGGCCAGGTACTTCAGGCCAGCACTGCCGACCTCAGTCCCGGGGGCGCCTGGGTCCACCTCAGCCCGGCTGCTCAAGCTGACGTCATCCCGGAGAGCAATTACCGGCTGGTTCAGGGAGCTGTCGCACTGGTATCGATTCCTGCGGGAGCGCTGATCCTCCGCCACGATCTGGAATTTGGCTCTGGGGAGTCCCTGCGGCAACTCACTCTCAACCTGGCCTTCATGCCTGCAGGACTTAGTGCAGGCGACCGGGTCGACCTATTTGCGGTATCTGGCTCGCAGGCAGGATCCGTCGCTCCGGGCGCCGACCTCTGCGGCGACACGACCGCCGTGGGTTGCGTCGTGCCACTCGCTCAGTCGGTCGCGGTCATGGAGGCTGAGCAGCCATCGCACGCAATCACGATCGAGGTCGTCCCGTCTCAGGTCGCGCCCTGGCTACTTTTGGACGCCACCGAACCCATCTGGGCCGTGCCGACCGGGGCAGTCAGCTGCGAGGGCACCGAGCAGGCGATCTCAAATCCATACCAGGCACTGGTCGCAATTCGCCAGGGCACTGCGGCCAAATCGTGCTCAAGAGCCGTTCCGGCAGCGAATGCCGGCTAGTCAACTGCGCGCGGTACTTAGGCACTCGCGGACGAGCCCAATTCACTCGGTCGATGGACGGGGGAGCGAGACCCCGCTGGGCAGCAGGGGCATAGTTCTGGGGGTCACGGGGGCTCTCGGGGCTCCTGGAGTGACCTTCCTCAGTATCAATCTTGCGTTCGCGATGCTCCGCCAAGGGCTGACTATCGCACTTGTGGACGCTGATCCCCGCCTCGGGGCCGTCGCGGTCCAGCTCGACCTGGCGGAGGATCGCTCCCTTGTGTATCTCGCACACGAGGCCGCCCTCCGGCGGGTAGACGAACAACTGGTCTCGGCACATCTACAGACCGCGTCCGGCCTGGACGTACTCACCGGCCGAGCCGTTGCCGGGCTGGGCGACATCGTGCCCGCAGGGGTGGTCGGCGAAGTGATGAACCATCTGCGCCGCCGGTACGACGTGGTCGTAGTCGACCTTGGAGCGCTCGATGGGCCCACGGCCCAGGAGACAGCCCTCCTCGCCCAGATGTTGATTTGGGTAGCAGTTCCGACAAAGGTGGGAATCGACCTCCTGGATCGGACCCTGGCTGGACCACTCGCGGGTGCGGTGCGAACCCGGCCCAGTTTCGTGGTACTGAATCGGCTGGACACGCTCGCCCTTCGCGACGTCGACCGGTCACTTCGTAGTCGCTATGGCATGGGCGTGATAGCCGCCATTCCTCGGCACACCCGCGCCTGCCAGCGGGCGGAGAGCGACGCAGTTCCGGCAGTCTTCTCCGGACCCTTGGCTAAACCTCTGTGGCGCTGCGCGAGAAGCGTCGCGGCCGCGCTCCGCAGCGCCATCCGCGATGTCGACGGCGACTCCCAGACCGCCTTTCCCTACGCTGGCGCCGGCCTGGTCCGGGGTCATTCCCGGTGAACATGCGCCAGCTAAAACCAGTCCCAGGAGCCGACTCGGCGCAGCAGATTGCCGAGCACCAGGTTCTCGCGCAGGTACAGTTGAGAATCACTGACCAACTCTCGCGCCGAGCTGAGACCCGGGTTCGTGTCGAGGACCACGAGTGGATCGAAGCGTTCGTCCAGGAGGAAGTCGAGAGGTATCACGCCCGGGCCCCGCACAACGGATCTCCAGTTCTCGCACGGGATAGCTACTCTGCCCTGAGGCGCCGGGTGCTCTTTCGGGTGACTCCGCTTGGTCCCCTGACCGAACTGCTCGCCGACCCGTTGGTTGAGGAGGTGATCGTCAACGGACCTCGCGAAGTCTTGGTTTTGCGGGATGGCGTCCAAGAAAACGCGGAAGTGGAGTTCTCCTCCGAGGAAGAACTACTGCAAACCGTTAGGCAGATGTTGGGCAATGGTTCCTCGCGGCTGGACCGGGCAAGTCCGATGGTCACCGCGACTCTGGAAGACGGTTCCCGACTCAACGCCGTCCTACCGCCGGTGGCCGTGCCGATGGCGGTGACTATTCGGCGCCACCAGTTGGCCCGCTTTGCAGGGCTAGCCGACCTGGCGCAAGCCCACACATTGCCCTGGGAGCTCGTCCCCCTCTTTCAGGCCGCGGTGCTGGCCCGGCTCAACTTCGTCGTGTCCGGCGGTACCGGCAGCGGTAAGACCACCATGCTGCGGGTCTTGATCCGCGAGATCCCGAAGTCGGAGCGGATCATCACGATTGAGGACCAGCGCGAGCTTCACATCCACGCCACGGCGGGAGGGCGATCGAACGCCATCTCCTTGGAAGCGCGCGAGGCCAATACTGAGGGCGAGGGCGAGATCACCATCCAGCAGCTTGTGCGAAACGCACTTCGGCAGCGACCGGATCGCATCTTCGTTGGCGAATCTCGTGGGCCCGAGGCGTTGGATGTGATCGATGCCATGGGCACTGGCCATGATGGCAGCGGGACCACCCTCCACGCCAACAGCCTTCGGGATGCCTTAATCCGGTTGGCCGCTCTGGTCCGACGCCATCCAGCCCAGGTGCGCGCCGAGCCCAGCGGGGTCGCCAGGGAGATTGCCACGAAGGTCGACCTCGTCGTGCACCTGGCGAGGTTTCACGGTAACGACGGAAAGGATCGGCGAGTTGTCAGTGCTCTTGGGCTCGTCACCGGACAGGTGGAGGGCGACATTCCCGTCGTAGAGCAAATCTGCCACTACGACCGTGGCCGTGGTGAGTGGAACTGGGCGGTCAGGAGACTTGATGACTTGCCGCCCAAAATCGCCGGCAAGTTCGACGGGGCTGGCATCGACCTCAACCAGGTGGTGGCTTCGTTTCGAAGCAGCGCCAGCCCTTAGAGATAAGTGGTGACCACACCAGAATTAGCCTTGGCAGTACTAGCTGCACTGGCGGCTGGATCGACGGTAATTCTCCTGGTCGCGCGGCCGAGCCGAAGAGTCCTCCCGGCAGCCGGCCCGAGCCTTGAGGCACGGGTTGTGCTTGCGTGGCTCCGGCATCAACTGCCAGCCGTGGTCAGCGCCGTGATCGCTGGCCTGCTGGCTTACGCGCTTCTGGGTCTCGCGGCCCCGGCGCTGGTTGGAGCGGCCCTAGGTTTGGGAGCATCGTCAGCGTTTGCTCGCTGGCGTGCTGCACGCCGGGCTGCCGAGATCGGTTCCGCGTTGCTCAGCGCGGTGGACCTCCTGGCTCAGCTGCTCCCCGCCGGGCACAGTACCCGGCAGTCCTTAGTGGTTCTTGCGGAAAGCGGTCCGGCCCCAGTGCGACCCGAAGTGGCTCGCATCGTCGCCCGTCTCGGTGAGGTTTCTCTCGAGGAGGCATTGCTTGAGGCTCAAGAGAGATTACGCCAGCCTCTCTTCACTCTGATCGCGGCCGCGTTGACAATCGGAAACCAATCTGGAGGGCGTCTCGCACCCCTCCTTAGCGAACTGGGCCGAGCTGCCCACCAGATCGAGGCGGTACAGGGGCAACTTCGGGCGGAGCAGGCCCAGGGCCGCCTCGGGGCCTTGGTGATCGCGTTGATGCCGATCGGTTTGCTCGCCCTACTGCGGGTCGTCAATCCCCAGTATCTTGCGCCCTACACGACGGCCGGAGGGGAGCTGCTCTTAGGTGCTTTGACCGGAGTGATCGTGGTCGGGTATGCGTGGATGGTTCGACTCCTCCGACTGCCGCAGCCAGACGTGCTAACCCTTTCCACAGACCTCCTGGCCGCCCGGGGGGCGCGTTCGTCCGATCGAAGCGCGGCGGGTGAGGGGCACCTGGTGTCCGCCGAGGTCGCGGGGACGAGCGGCACGTTTCGGCGATCCCGAGCCGGAAGCTGGCGAGGCTGAGGAGATGCCTACCCTGCCTTGGGATCTGCCGATCCTTGCGGGCGCCGCGGGTCTCGCCGTTGCCGCTGCTGCGCTCGCGGCCGTCTGGCCGCATCGACCGACCGCCGAAGAATGGCTCCGGTTCCGCTCTATGCGCCGCGTTAGCAGCGCGGCCACCCGTCCGGGTCGCGGATGGGCGCGGGCGGGGCGAGTCCTTGGAATACCGGGGCGGTACCTGCAGCGGCATCTCCCCATCTCAGCGCGAGTGACGCTTTCAGGTCTGCTTGCCCGAGCCGGAATCGGCGCTCCGCCCGAGTTGGTAGTCAGCTATGCCATCTTGCTGACCGTCGGTTTGACCGTCGCGACGGTGACCTTGGTGCTCGCGGAGCAATTACCACCCGGTCTCGTGTTCATGGCGCTCGTCGCGGGCCCGCTGGCTGTTGGCGGGCGGCTAATGCAGATAGCTAGCCGCAGGCGACGGGTTATCGAGGATCAGTTACCTATTTTGGTGGACCTTATGGCGCTTGAGCAGGGCGGAGGGGGTGTTGGGGCGCGCACCGCGATCGAGCTGGTCGTGAATCGCGTGGAGGGGGAGGCAGCGCTCCTACTTCGCGAGTGCCTCACAGCGTCGGCTACCGCCGGCACACCACCATTGGATCGTCAGTTGGAGACTGTCAGCGATCAACTTGGGATTCCCGCATTGGCGGCGCTGGCCGCAGTGGTTCGGATTCAGCGCGAGGAAGGCGTATCCACCGCATCGCCGCTTGGCCAGGTAGCCCGGGGGCTGCGGGACCGTCAGCGGGACGAGCTCATGGCGCGGGGACGGCGCGCCTTGGTGGCGATGTTGCTTCCCGTAGCGCTGTGCATTCTCCTGCCCTTCGTGATCATCATTCTTTACCCCGCGCTGGCTCGGCTCTCCACGGCATTTTCGTGACACTTCCAGCGCAGCGGGGCCAGGCGATGATCGAAATGGCGATCGGTGTGACAATTTTCTTTGCCGCCAGTCTTGGTGCTGTTCAGCTGGGACTCTCAGCGCTTTCGGCGGAGGGGGCACAGAGCGCCGCACTAGTAGGAGCCCGTACTGCTTCGAGCCAGCCGATACCAGGGGAGCCTGTCGCGGAGTTGTTGGCGGGCCAGTCGACTGCGGCGAGATCGCTGACCGGGGCAGTTCTCGACATGGCCCAAATAACCTCGTGCGAAGGCGGGACCGCGCCCCGCGGTGGTTGCGGAGTACCCGCGCGATGTCTCGACTATGCCGATGGGCGTCCCCAGCAGGCCACCATCCAGTCCTGCGTCCCGTCGGATCCGTCGCTCTCGGCAACAGCGTCCTTGGGTCCGTCTCCAGGCAACCTCGATGGCAGCCAGAATCCGGGCTGCCATCGGTCCAGTTGCTTCGGAGTCGCGCGCTCCATGGCCCCCTGCCACGTAACGCTCCCTCCTGGCCACGTCGTCATCTGCCTCGCCTACACGTCGTGGCCGGCCACGGCTGTCGACATTTGGATCCGGGGAACCTTGCGCACGGTCGTGCCACTCGCAAGCTCTGCGGGCGTGGACGCTCTCCCTCTGAACGTTCAGCTCCGCCTTCAGGTAGAGGCCCTAGTCGGATGACGCCGGCGGCCACGCGTGGATACTGCTGTGGACAGGCCCTGGTCGAGCTAGCAATCGCACTTCCAGTCGTGCTCGTCCTCGGATGCGGAGCTGTCGCCGTGGTGCAGCTCGCCAGGACCGAGATGGCGATCGAAACCGCTGCGAATGCCAGTGCGTTGGTGGGCGCCCGCGGCCAGGATGCGACTCAAGCGTGCGCCGGTGCCCACCAGGAGCTAGCGACCGTTCTCGCTGAAAGTCATGGCCTCCTCCCAGCCACCCTTGCCGATGGGCTACATGGCGCATGTGTCGGGCCGATCCCGGCCAGTGAGACACTTCCGGCGGGCCTGGGGAGTGGATCGTTCGAAGTCTGGTTCGGCTACGGCGGTGAGAATGACACCTTCTGTCGAATCGGCAGCGGACCACAGACGGGGGCGCCGACGGACGGGGATGTGGTGGCTACAGTTGTGTATCGACCCGATCTCGCCTGGATTCCCCTGATTGGGTATTGGCTCTCTCCTCGCCTTGCGGCGACCGCAACCGAAAAGATCGACCCATTTCGCAGCCGGGACCCAACTGTCGATCCGACTGGCGATGGCTGCTGAGGTAGGGATGTCAAACGGCTCGCGGCGCTGTCGGTCCCGAGGTCAGATTCTCCCAATTTTCTGTGTGATGTTGGCCCTCCTCCTTCTGCCAGTGGCTGGACTAGCCGTGGACGGAGGCCTTCTGCTTTCAAACTACGACGCTCTTGTCGGGGAGACGCAGTCTGCTGCAGAGGCTGGCGCCCAAGCGGTGGACGTGACGGCGCTCCAAGAGCACGAAGTCTTCCAGCTGTGCGGCGCTCCGGACGGTGGGGCCGACTGTCGCAATCGGGTCGGCACGGTCGATCAGGTGGTAGCCAGCGTCCTTGGCGCAGGCAGCCCGGGAGCGCTCAATGGGTGCGGAAGCCTCGGGGCACATCCACTTCCGTCGTCCCGCGCCCAGGCGTCCGGTTGCGCCATTCGCCTCGCCTCCCGGTGTGCAGCTGGGGGCGCACCAGACGGGGTGGTGGTGGAGGTTTGGCGGACGATCCACCTGCCGCTCCTTGTCTTCCCCGGCTTGTCGAGTGTCAGGTTGAGGACTAGCGCCACTGCCTGGATGGTGCACGCTTTCGGGGGGAACTCCTCCGCTCCGATGGCGCGAGCGCGCCCATGCTAGACCCAGATGGGCCGAGAAATATCAGAGTCGAGCGTGGCGTACCTGACAGTCGGGGGAGGGGTCCTTTACCCCCACCCCCTGAGCTGGAGTCGGGAGCGACGGAGACAACGCTGCGTTGGAAGTCCTCAGCTAGTCCCTCCCCCCCTTCGGGGCTGCCTCGCCACCCGTTGTTGTGGGCAGCCAATGGAGGGATTGACGCTACCGTGCGGGGACCACACGGTTGGAAACGCGTTCCCCGGCGCCTGGAGAACCTGATTCGAGCGCGTCCCTTCCGATTTGAGTCGTCCACCCCGCGCGCCGCGCCTTCGGTGCCCCTCCCGCTCGAGCATCGAGGCACTCCGGTCGTCGTGGTTGTGACCGGCGGAAGTGGCGGCGTCGGGCGGACTACCCTGGCCCTGGAGGTTGCGGCCCAGCTTGCCAGCCGACCGCCCGGTGACGACGGTCGCGTGCTTCTGGTCGATTCCGATCCGCTCCACGCCGACCTCGACACGCGGCTGGGTGTCGCGGACCTCAGCTCGATGCGGTGCCCAAGCGCACGCTTGGACCGGGTGCTTCTGGCGCTCCCCGAGCTGGCGGAACGCCGAGTCCATCTGGATTCCCTGCTTTGGGTCGACTCCCGTTCGGGGCTCCAGGCGCTGCTTTCCCCGGGGTCGACTACGGCGATCGGGCGCGAACACCTGGATTACCTATACACCTACTTCGTGTCGCCTCAATTCGAGGCGGTCGTCGTGGACGGGGGTCCGGTAGCTCTGGCGACGAACACACCCCCACATTGGTCCAGTGCCTTCTGGCTGTCGCTCGCGGACTCGGTCCTGGTTCCGCTTCGGCCCACCGCCTCGAGCGCCCGCGCAGCCGTTCAGACCATCCGCGCGCTGGACCAAGCGGGGGTTCCGCGCGCGCGCTGCCGCCTGGTCATGGGGGTTGGACGTGGCGACCGTTCGCAAGCTGCCGTGTGGCAGCGCCAGCTGGCCGAATTTGCGGTCGCTCGTTGGCCTTGGGTCCCGGACGTAGCTCAGAAAGCCCACCGGGCGCACCGCCCACTTGGCGAGTTGAACCAACGGTTTGGGCTGCGCATTTCTTCCCTGCTGCCCGACTTCTCTGGCCCCCGCTCGAGGGGTTAGGGAGGTTGGTTTCTATAGGGCGCAGATGAGGCTTCGCGGCTGGGAGGCGGGCGGCGGAGATCGGGGTACCCGCGAGACGACCGAGCGTGTTCGGCAGATGGTTGACGGGATCGAGTCCGCGATCACGTCGGGCAACGACTTCCAGTTAGCCCGATTCCTTGGTCCCCCGGCGCTGGGGCACCTGTTGCGCCAAGTGGCTGCGAGCAGAGCGGCTGGACAGGAATGGCTTCCCGCCCGATCCGGGCTGCAGTGGCGCCGAAGCGAACGCTCGGCCACCGAACCGGGTAGGTTCTGGCTCCGTCTCCGGTTCGACGACCGAACTGAAGTGCGGTTCGGCGGCGAGTCGGTTCATGCTGCGATGCTTGGACACGAGCTAGACGTAGAGCTGGACACAACTGCAGCGGCGTGGCGGCTCTGCCGGGCAGAGGAGGTCTACCTTGACTGACGATCTAACTCCTACCCTCGCCTTCTGGCGCGTACCGGGAACCTTTCGGGTTCCCCGGTGGCTAAAAGTCGTCCAGGCACCAGGGAGGAGGATCCCATCCCATGATTCGGTCCGCTCGCAGAGCGGCACCCGGCGAAGCCTCCTCAATTTGCCCGGCGCGGGATAGCGCCCCGTAGCAGAGCTGGCCCAGATAACCGGAGCTCAACTCAGAGACCCCCAGCCGGAGGTCGGCATCCTTCTCCGTGGGCGCACAGGTGCCGACCCCGCCTCTGACTCGGAGGTGAAACCGCCCCGCCGCCGCGGGGAGGAAAGGGTCGGTGACCTGCAGAATTAGGTCTCCGTCCTCCTGATACCCGCGGCAGCCTAGGGCAAGGGGCACATCCAGCAGGCGGGCCCAGATGCCGGTGCGCCAGCCGACGTCGAGTCCTTGTGGGTCGCGGAGCATCCAAATCAGCGACTCGTCGACGGGCCGCTGGCGCGCTTCGACGGTACTGACCAGGTCCAGGTTGAGGAGGTAGTGCCAGAGGTCTGGTGCCGGGCCGGGGCCGTCCCCCACCAGCTCTGTGACCAAGGCCGTTTCCCGAGGCCCGAAGCTGCTCGTTCCGGGGCGGACTCGATAGATTAGATAGCCGTCCGGGGTCTCCCCGTGCACCACGAAGAAGTGGCGCGCCTCGGCCGCGGGCAGGTCGGGATTGCCGTCGGCGGTCAGGTAATCCCAGGCGATCTCGTTGCGACGGAGTAGCCCGGGACGGGACTCGAGCAGGCGTTCATAGACCGCCGGCATCAGCCGCAGCGCCTCGTCTCGCCCGACCAACCGAAGCGGTCCGGACACTTTCTCTTCGGAGAGCGATGCCCTGGCCGTTTCGAAACTGACCCTCAGCCGCCGGGTCGCTGGGCCGAACCCGAATCGTCCGTAGATCGACCCCTCCGATGCCCATAGGATCGAGACCGGCTGCCCAGCTGTCCGCGCTTTGCGGAGTTGGGCATCCATCATGGCCCGCAACAGCCCGCGGCGACGGTGGGTGGGCAGGACCCCCACCGCGGTGATCCCAGCAGCGGAGCAGCTTCCTCCCGGGACGCTGAGCGTCAGGGGCAGTGTGGCCGAAGTTCCCACCAGCCTGCCGTCCTGGAATGCGGCGACGGTCGATTCGAGTGGGACCCTTCGCCGAAACTCCCGGTCGTGCCAGGCTTCGCGCCGCTCCCCGAAGGCGCCCGTCATGACGTCTAGGAACTCCTCGACTTCGCCGCTTGTGACTGGGCGCAGGTCGGCCATGATCAGCCGAGAATATCGGGCAAACCCGCCCGGTGGAGTTCGGAGCCGGGTTCGGACGCGGCGGGACCCGTTCGCGGAAGTCGAGCGGACGTCTGCGATACTCGTTCGGCGGAACGAAGTCGCCCTGGTTTGAGGATTCCCACCGATGCCCCCCAACCGGCTCTTCCACGGGGAGCTGATTCGCCTGGCAGCGCCCCGCGCAGGGGACGCGGAAACCATCTCGCGGTGGAGCGAGGACGGAGAGTATCGGCGCCTGGCGGATACCGACGCCCCCCGACCGCTTCCGCCGGGCTTCTTCGCCGAGCGCGACGATGCCAGCGAACCGCGACTGGACGCATATGAGTTCCGGATCAGGACGCTCGAGGACGACCGCCTGGTCGGGTTCGTCGCCCTCTTCAGCATTGAATGGTCAAACGGCCACGGCTGGGTTGCGATCGGTATCGGGGATGAGTCGGACCGGGGGAAGGGCTTCGGCAAGGAGGCGGTGCGATTGCTGCAGCGATTCGCCTTTCATGAGCTTGGCCTGCGTCGGCTCAGCCTCGACGTGATCGCGGACAACGCTCCCGCACTTGCCCTCTACCGCGGCTTGGGTTTCCAGGAGGAGGGGCGGCTCCGCGAACGGGTTTACCGGGACGGAAGGGCGACCGACCTTGTTTACATGGGCCTGCTGGGGCGCGATTGGGCAGAGGGTCAGCTAGGCTCGGCCCCCCCTGCGACTCTCCGGGGGCGGTGACCCGGAATGCAATCACCGCCACCTTTCCAGCCAGGGGCCGGCAACTGGCCGCCCTGGCCCGGCCGCAATCGGATCCGGGCCTCTGATGCTGAGCGTGAACAGGTCGTCACCGAATTGACCAACCACCACGTTGAGGGACGGCTCAATGCCGACGAGCTGAGCGAGCGGTCTCAGCGCGCGTACGGCGCCAAGACCAATGGGGAACTGCACGAGCTGCTTGCTGATCTTCCCCGGGGCCCGAGCGGACCGCTGGCGATCTGGGAGGGTGTGAAGTCGCTCCGGGCGGCCGGCCCATTCCCGGGACTGGGATACGTCGGGTTCTGGCCCCGGGCTGGCGCCCTCTGGGCGGACCTGATCGTGGTCGGGGGTGTGGTCGCAGTGGCGCAACCGCTGGATCACATCGCCCCCGGAGCCGCGGCGGTGGGAGTGTTCCCCCTCGCCTACTTCGTGTTCGCCTGGGCGACCACGGGACGGACGGTCGGGCTCTGGCTCGTCGGGGGGCGAGTGGTCCGCCAGGAGGACGGTGGTCGGCTCGGCCTGGGCCGGAGCCTGATCAGGTTGGCTGGCTACCTATTCGACACCCTCACCTGCTTCGTCGGCTTCGCATGGGCGGGAGTCGATCGGCGCAAGCAGGCCTGGCACGACAAGATGGCCGGCAGCTACGTGGTCCGCCGGTTGCGCTGACCACGTGGAAGGTGGCCGGGACCGGAGGCTTGGCCCCGCCTCAAGGTGCCACTCGCTCCGAAAGCGCTTTGAGAGTCGGTGCAGGGCGGCGAGGAGTGGCAGTCCGAAGGTGAGCACCATGATCGCGTTGCCACCAGCCCGGAAGGTGTCGTACCCGGCTGAGGTCACTAGGTAGTACTTGGCGAAGTGGAAAAGTGCCAGCCCCGGAGCCAGTCCCGGCCGCCAGCCGATCTGCGGAGATGCGAAGTAGAAAGTCCAGTTCCAGATATCCATGAGCGCACCGAAGGCGAACCCAGTGACGATCCCCACCCCGGCCAGCCGAATGACGTCCTGACGGCGGGGCCGGCTCTGGGCGAACAACATGCCGGCCAGTCCGGCCGTCGCCCCCACCCAACCCACCGCGAACAGCTGGTAGGGGACCCAGGGGCCTAACCCACCCGTGACCAGGGCGGAGACCAGCAGTGAGGAGGCGCCCAGTAGGAAGCCGAACTCTGGGCCGAGCGCGTACCCGCCGCATAAGACGAGCAGGAAAATCGGGCTGAAGCCACCGATCCCGGTTACCAGTGCGGCCCGAAGCCCTGCGTCAACAGCGCTGAGCGCGGCCAACAGGGCTAGCTGTCGGGAGTCCATCCGTCGAGTACCTACCTCGATCGCCAGCAGCCCCAGGAGTGCGCCAAGGCCGATCGCCAGCGCGGGAGTGGCCGCTGGTAAACCCAGGCCACTGAACGGCCAGAGGAACAGTCCCACCCCCAACGCTGAGATCAGAAGAAGGATCATGCGGCCCGCTCTCGCACTTCCCGGAGCTGCCCAGACTCCAGCTCGCTGACCCGGTCACCGATCTGGCGTGCGAAGAGAGAATCGCTGGTCGCGACCAGGATGGCGGAGCCCTCGCCCGCAAGGCGTTCCAGAACGCGGATCAGCATCTGTCGCGACTCGGCATCCGCTCCTCTTGTCGGTTCGTCGAGGAAGACCAACTTGGGCGCCCCCACCAGGACCGCGGCGAGCGCGGCCCGTTGGCGTTGTCCGGTGCTGAGGTCGCGGGGATCGGTCGCGGCCAAAGCGGTGAGCTGGAACTCCTCCAGGATCGGCCACGGGGTGGCGCGCAGATCAAGCCAGCGAATTGTCTGGCGCACCTCCTCCCACAGGCTGGCCTGGTGCAGCACGCCTCCCGGCTCCTGAGGGAGGTAGGAGCGCCGACCGGGATAGCGCTGGATTGTTCCTGACAGGGGCGGCAGCAGCCCGGCGAGGGTCCGCAGGAGGGTCGTCTTGCCGCTGCCATTGGTCCCGGTCAGGCAGACCACCTCTCCCTCTCGGCAGGACAGGTCGATGTTGGAGACCACAGGCTCCTGGTGGCCGACGCTTAGACCCTCCGCCTGCCAGGCAATCCTGCCCGCGTTACGCTTTGTGCGAGTCGGCGGCGGAGCCGACTCCGGCCCCGCCCGGCCGGGTGGGGCGAGTGAGCCGTGCTCCAGTTCCAGGCGATGCGAGCCGCGTCCATCAACCCGCCAGGGCCGGTGTTCGGCGACGACCACGGCAAGTCCTTGGGAAACGAGCCCCTGACACGCCTCTCGGAGGCGCTCCGCCCCGGAGTCGTCGAGCTGGGATGTCGGCTCGTCCAACACCAGCAGGCGCGGTCGCATGGCCAGGGCGGCGGCGAGGGCGACACGCTGCCGCTGGCCACCAGAGAGAGTTGCGATCCGGCGGTGGGCCAGCTCGGGGATCCCCATCGCCTCAAGGCCGGCAACCACGCGAGCTCCTATCTCGGCGCGGGAGAGGCCAAGGTTCTCCGGGCCGAAGGCTACCTCGCGCCCAGCCGTCGCCATCACCATCTGCGACTCTGGCTCCTGGAACACCATGGCCACTTCGCGTGCCAGTTGCCTTGTCGAGGTGGTCCTCAGGTCGCGGTTGAGGACCCACGCTCTTCCCCACGCCTGCCCACCGTGGAAGTGAGGGACGAGCCCATTGAGAGTTCGCAGCAAAGTGGACTTACCGCTCCCGGTTGACCCCGTCAGGAGGGTCAGCCCAGGCTCGAACTGAAGGGTGATCCCGTCCAGGGTCGGCGCGACGCTGTCCGGGTAGCGGTACCCGAACTGCTCGAAGCGTGCGAAGTTGCTCATCCCAGAAAGGCCGGAACGAAGAGCCCTAGGCAGGTCAGAAACGGCCACCAGCCCAGGCTGGGCAAGGTGAGGGCAGGGTAGGGGTGCCAGACCGGGACTTGGCCGAATCCGAGCGCGGCGATAAAGGTCACCAGTACCGCCGCCGAAGTGCCCGCGATCACCACGTCGGTCGTTCGCCAGCCCGGGCCGGCCGAGGCGGTCCGGTGGCCCGACCCAAAGGCTCTGGCTTCCATCGATTCCGCGAGTAGCACTGAGCCTTCGATGGTGGTCAGGACGGCCGGGACCACCACCGCAGTCCAGGAGCGCAGGCCGTGCGGCTGCCAGCCCCGCATCTGCTGGGCCTCCCGAACCGACCCGAAGCTGCGGCCCAGGCGAGGGACCAGCGTCATGGCTGCGCCCAGGGCGGCCCCGGTACGGGAGAGGAAGCCGGGCAGTGAGTCGACCATCTGAAAGGGCTCGATCACCAACGAGAGACTGATCCCGGCGACGACGCAAGCCGCCAGACCCGCCGCCAGGTCGAGTCCGTAGGCGGCCCCCTCCAGGGTCAGTGCTCCGCCCACGGCGGGGAGCCAGGCGGGCAGCGTCACCAGCACCGTTGCGCCCGTGTGGCTGAGCAGGAGATTGAATATCACTGTGAGCAGGGCAATCCCGCCGACCGCGACGAGGACCGGGCGGAGGCGCGCCCCCGCCCGCCGGCGGGTTGCCACCACGGCCAGGGCGGCGCCCAGGGTGAGCACCCGTAGGATGGGGTCCTCGCTTCCCAGGCTGAGAGCGAGCACGGCCGCCACCCAGACCGCCAGGGCACGGGGGTTCAGGGGGTCACCGCTTGGGCGGACGGGGCGGCGGCGGAGCTGTTCCCTGACTTCCGTCGTAGCGCCAGCCGAGCGCCTGCCCAGAGCTCAGCGTGACCTGGCTGATGCCGGTGCTGGCGGCCTTCCACCGCCCTCCTGACCAGATGAAGAGCGCCCAGTACGGCTGGCCGCTTCCCAGGCAGTCGGTGTAAGAGGTGGGGTCGCGGTCGATCTGGCAGATCGCGTCCCCGAAGCTGAAGTGCTGACTCGCGAACTCGATCCGGCTTCGCGTCATCGCGGTCTCTCCAGCGATCTTGGCCCCGCTGAAGGCAACGCAGCGGTCAACCACGTGGTGATCGCCGAGCTCGACCACCACTTCCACTGAGTGTCCGGTCCCCGAGCAGGTAACCCCTGGGCTTGTCGTAGTCGGGCTTCCGCCGGCGCCGCACCCCGAGAGCACCAAGGCCATCACAACCGCGGCCAGTGCTGCGCTGGCCCCCTGAGACGATCTCACCGTCCCTACCTCCTGGCGGCGGTTTTGTCCCGCCACGCCAGAGGTGGACCTGCCGCCGAAGGTCGACCTTCCCGTTGCGCGCGGGGGTGCTTCCATTCCTCGGGGCCGGTCTCCTGGCTCGCGGATCGACGCCTGTAGCCGCCTTCCCGGGACTTTCCCAGTGGCTCGCTGGCTTAGGCTCCTCGCTCACAGTTGCGCGACAGCTCCGGAATTGGGGGTGATTCCCCGGCACCGGATTCCCATTCGCCCGTCGGACTATTCGGTTGTGCAGGGAATGGTAGAGGTCGGACCGTCGACTGCACACCGGCTATGCGCATGAGCTATCCCTCGCCTGCTCACCGAGGTGGCCCGCGAGTACCGGGGTGGGAAAGGCTGACGACGGGACGGTCGCCGGCCAGCCTATCCGGCTAGAGGTCCTCGATTGGCGATAGCCGGGAGCCGGCGGCCCAGCCGCTCGGCAAACACGATCAGGCAAGCCGCGACCGCTGCCCAGAGGAGCCACATACCGGGTCGGAGGAATGAGCCGACAACCAGTCCGCCCAAGGCCGGCCCGACCAGCAGCCCGATCCCCCAGGACAGGTTGAAGGCGGCCATATACCGCCCCCGCACCGCGGCCGGAGCCAGGTCCGCCACCAGCGGCCCGATGGTGGCGCTGAGCAGGCACTCGCCCAATCCGAAGCAGACGGCGAAGACACCCAGGAGGAGACTGGCGGTTAGGCCGTGGGTCAGGCTCGCCACCTCTCCGATCAACCAGGCGAAAAGCCAGGCGGCCGCGCTGAGGGCGAGGGTGCGCGAGCGATCGAGCCGCCGGACGGCTCGGCTGATGGGGAGCTGAGCCAGCACGATGAAGGCGGTGTTGGTTGCCAGGATCGCTCCCAGCGCTACCGTCGGCACGCCCAGGAAGACCCGGGCATACAGCGGCACGGCGCTTTCGAGCTGAGCGTAGGTGGAGAGCACAACCAGAGCGTTGAATACGATCAGCGCAAGGAACGTCCGGTTCTGGAGCACCTGTCGGTAGTTCCCCCGCTCGGAAGAGGTGCTGCGGTGCCGACCACTCGGCACCCGGGCCACGACGACTGCCCCAAAGATCAGAAAGCTGACGGCATCGAGCAGATAGATGGTGGTGAAACTGGAGGGTTTGGCGGTGGAGACAATCAACCCCCCGATCACCGCCCCCACCCCGATTCCGAGATTGGTAGCCGCGTACTGGAGTGACGCCGCCGCCGCCCGCTGGGTGCGATTCGTGACCGCGGCCAGCAGCGAGGCCATGGACGGGTAGAAGCAGCCCAGCCCGGAGCCGATCAGAAGCATCGAGCCCACCCCTTCCGGGACGGAGGTAGCGAAGCCGAACCATAGGAAGCCGAGGGACTGCACGCTGAGGCCGATCAGCATCATCGTCCGCGGTCCCAGGCGGTCCACCAAGGTGCCCCCCAGGACCCCCGCCACCAGCGACGCCAACGCCGACGCCGAGATGATCAGCCCGACTACCGGGATGGCCAGACCCCTTACCACGTGCAGGTAGATCGAGCCGAACGGGAGAACGAAGCCATTTCCCACCGCCGAGATGGCCACCCCCAGGATCACGGTCCAGACGCTCGCGGGCAGCTCCGGTTTGAGGCTCCGCAGGTAGAAGCGGGTCCCGCCAGGTACCGCGACGCCGTCCTCGGAAGCCGGCTCTGGCCCGCCTCCTCCGTCAGGGCGCGCGCCCGATGTAGGGGACAATTCGACGGTCACCTCGTGCGCGGGCTGGTTCTCCGGCCGCCCGCTGGCGGGACGCCGCCAGCGTAGCAAGCGGCCCCGGAGCAGGCGCTCCGCCTGGCTATCCTGGGTCGCAGATGCCTCTGCGCGACGACCTTCGCAACGTAGCCATAGTTGCCCACGTAGACCATGGCAAGACCACGTTGGTCAACGCCATGCTGCAGCAGACTGGCTCCTTCCGCGCCAACCAAGAGATCACCGATCGGGTGCTCGACTCCGGTGACCTGGAGCGGGAGAAGGGGATAACCATCCTGGCCAAGCACACCGCAGTGCAGTACGGGCCCACCAAGATCACCATAGTCGACACTCCTGGGCACGCCGATTTCGGGGGCGAGGTGGAGCGGGGCCTGGCCATGGTGGACGGGGTGCTTCTGCTGGTGGACGCGTCGGAAGGCCCGCTGCCGCAGACCAGGTTCGTGCTCCGCAAGACCCTTGAGGCGCGGCTGGCGGTGGTGGTTGTGGTCAACAAGGTCGACCGCGCCGATGCCCGCATTGAGGAGGTCGTTCGCGAGATCGAAGACCTCTTCCTGGATCTCGGCGCCGACGAGGAACAGATCGTCTTTCCGGTCCTCTACGCCAATGCTCGGGCGGGCTGGGCGAGCACCGACCCGGCGGTACCGGGCACCGACCTGGTCCCTTTGTTCGATGCCATTGTCAAGAGCATCCCGGCCCCCACCTACGAGGAGGGCCACCCCCTCCAGGCGCTGGTCACCAACCTGGATGCGTCCGCCTACGTTGGCCGCCTCGCAATCTGCCGGGTCCACAACGGGACCCTGCGCCGGGGCGACACCGTCGCCTGGTGCCGGGTGGGCGGCTCGGTGGTGCGCGCTCGGATCACCGAGCTTTACGCCTCCCGGGCGCTCGATCGGGTCGACGTGGAGGCCGCCGGCCCGGGCGAGATAGTTGCCGTTGCCGGCTTCGCTGAGATCTCGATCGGCGACACTCTGGCCGACGCCGACGACGCCCGCCCCCTACCGGCGATCCTGGTCGACGAGCCCAGCCTGGCGACCACCATTGGCATCAACACCTCGCCGCTCTCGGGCACTGACGGAACCAAGTTGACCGCCCGCATGATCAAGAATCGGCTCGACGCGGAACTGGTCGGAAACGTCTCGCTCCGGGTGCTGCCCACCCCTCGTCCGGACACCTGGGAGGTGCAGGGTAGGGGAGAGCTGCAGCTGGCGGTTCTGGTCGAGACGATGCGCCGGGAGGGATTTGAGCTCACCGTGGGCAAGCCTCAGGTGGTGACCCGGGAGATCGACGGAAAACTTCACGAGCCGATGGAGCGGGTCGCGATCGACGTCCCCGAGGACTACGTCGGGGTCGTGACCCAGCTGATCGCCTTACGTCAGGGGCGCCTCGAGGAGATCGTCAACCACGGCACCGGGTGGGTCCGGATGGACTACCGAGTTCCGTCCCGTGGGCTGGTCGGATTCCGCACAGAATTCCTGGTCGAGACGCGGGGGACCGGAGTACTCCACAACGTCTTTGACGGCTGGGAGCCCTGGCACGGGGCGCTCAAGACCCGGCGCAACGGCTCGATGGTGGCGGATCGGCGGGGGATGTCGACCACCGAGGCCCTGATGTCCCTCCAAGAGCGGGGAACCATGCTGATCGGCCCTGGGACGCAGGTGTACGAGGGGATGGTGGTGGGCGAGAACGCCCGCCTAGACGAGATGGACGTCAACCCCACCAAGGAGAAGCAGAAGACCAACATCCGCTCCTCGACCCAGGAGGAGCTGGAGCGGCTCACGCCCTATCTCCAGTTCTCCTTGGAGCAGGCTCTGGAATTCATAGGGGAGGATGAGTGCGTCGAGGTGACTCCCAAGGCGGTCAGGTTGCGCAAGATGATCCTCGACCAGAGCCTGCGGGCCCGCCAGCACCGGGTCTCGCGTCGCGATGCGCGCCCCTAGCCGCGGTCGTTGACCGAGGGCGGCCTAGCGGTCGGGTCCCGCGGCAGTCGGGGAACGCGCCCGGGCAGGGGTGCCCAACGTCGCTGTCCGAGGACGCGACGTGGGTAACCGGCACTTTGGAAACGAGCGGGGTCCAGTAGCCGGGTCGGGTAGTGGGCGAAGGAGCGGAACCCGAATCCCGATTCGTTTGATTCTCCCCTATAGCGATTAGGTAGATGGTCGCGACTTGATTCGCAGCGCGAGCGCATCGCCGGCGGGCAATCCGGAGACCAACTCCCAGAGGATTCGCTTGACGAGGACCCGGTCCTTTGCGGAGAGCACGTTGCCGATCAGCTCATGTAGCTCTGCTTCGGTCCGTCGGACCGCCCGCGCCTTTTTGGTTCCTTCCCGGGTGAGGGAGAGGCGCACGCGTCGGCGGTCTTCGGCCGAGGAGATGCGCTCTACCAACCCGGCGGTGACCAATCCATCCACCAGACGGCTAGGATTGCCGTTCTCGCAAACGAGCCTGGCACCCAGGTCGACAAGGGCCAGAGGCCCGTGGTCGGCGAGGACCCGCAGCACCTCGGCCTGCGATGGTGAGAGACCGAGAGGTCTGAGCAGGGCGCCAAGACTGCGGTTGCCCTCCCGTTGTGCGGCGAGGATCAGATACCGCACTTCCTCGGACGAGTCCATCAGCGAGGACTGACCGCAGAGGCGGCCGGTGCGGGGATCTCGGCGAGGAAGTCGGCGATGGTCTGCGCATAGAGCGTCGGGTGCGTGAAGCGGAACATGTGCCCAGTCTCGGGGAGCACCACTTCGCGTGATCCGGCGATCCCGTCGAGCATCTGCTTGGCTGCTGCCTCTCCGACCAGCCGGTCATCAGCGGGGGTGATGATCAGCGTCGGGACGTTGACTTGACGGAGCCGGTCCACGACGTCGAAGTGCGCGACGGACGTGACCCGGGCGCTGTAGCTGCGACGAGGCGTGTTCTCGACGAACAGGCGCCGGTAGTCCGTCTGGGTCTGGGGAACCTCGGCATGAGCGTCGAACGTCGAGTGGAGTTGGTAAGCGTGAATGCGCAGGGTGCCTTGGTGGTACAGCGGGCCTATGGCGTAGCGGGACAGGTGGCCGGCGATCCCCTTCCATTTGGGGAGTGGGTTGGCGGGGAACCCGCCGGACAGGACCAGGCCGGCCAGGCCGACTGGTTGGCGCAGCGCCAAGGTGAGGCTGATGACGGCGCCGAACGAATCCCCCGCCAGAACGTAGGAGTCGAGGTCGTTGACCCCTTCGGCCAGGGCATCGGCGTAGGCCTCCACCTGCGCGAGCCGTTCGGGCAGGCGCATGGTCCGGCGGGGCCAGGATGCCAGTGGGCCGAGCTGGTCGAGGTCCCAGGGAGCGCCAGAGAAGCACGGGACACAAACGACGGTCGGAAAAATAAGTGATTGGTCATTCAATGTCATATCATCGATAATACCAGAAGCGTCCGGGGTGTCAAGGACAACCATCCGGGAATGCCCGGTCATGGACCCAACGGGGAGCTTGCACACGAGCGCAGGGCCAACTTCCAGGGGGGATCTCGAATCTGATCGCGTAGAGACCCGCCAGACCTGTTGAGCCTCGGTGTCGCGCTGGGGGTGCTCAGACCCCGCTCATTTCCGAAACGTCGGATAACCGAAGGCAGAGGCCTCAGATCGCGATGTGAATGTTGAGCAAGACCAGCGGCCAGAGGATGACCGCCAGGATCGCCGAGCCGAGGGTCGTCGGGGTGCTCAGCGAGGCGAAGTAGCCGTGGGTCGCCGCCACGATGATGCCGAGGACAATCCAGATGATTGGGATCAGGGACGCTCGGCGCCTTCGCATCACATGCTCGAGGCTATCAGTACCTCTGCGCCGCCGCCTGACTGATCTCGCGAGGACCGCTTTGACCACTTTCTCGGGCCCGTGTCGGCCAGCCAGCGCGGCTGGTTCAAACTGCGAGCTGATTTACGCGTGGGTGTACCGGCCAAGTCAGATCAGACGTAGGCAGCCGGCAGCTCCCAACGCTTTACGGGGAGATCCTCCCAGGAGACGTCGTCCGAACCCTCTTCGACCTCTGTCCATCGCCCGGAACCGCTTCTGCCAGATGCCGCCCGGGGTTGTCGAGCCGGTAGGCTGGGTCGGTGGGCATCCGAGGAGCTCCGGCGCAACTTCGAACGTCACGACTTAGACTCCGCGACTGGCGTCCGAGTGACCGTGAGCCGTTCGCGGCCATCAATGCCGATCCGGTGGTGATGGAACACTTCCCGGGACTTCTCTCTCGTCGGGAGAGCGATCGGCTGGCCGATCGCATCGAGGAGCAGCTTCGCTTCGACGGTTGGGGGCTCTGGGCGGTCGAGATCGCGGCGGACAGAGGATTCGCCGGATTCGTGGGGCTCAGCCGACCCGCATTCGAAGCACGGTTCACTCCGGCGGTGGAGGTGGGCTGGCGGCTGGCGCCGGCGTACTGGCATCACGGTTACGCTACTGAGGGGGCCGCGGCCGCCATCACCTTGGGGTTCGATTCCCTTCAGCTTTCGGAGATCGTCTCCTTCACGAGCTACTCGAACCTGCGCTCACAGCGCGTGATGGAGCGGCTCGGCATGCGGCGCGACCCGAGCGACGACTTCGTCCACCCCAACCTCCCGCCCGGTCACCATCTCGGGCCCCACGTCCTGTACCGGATCGCTCCCACCGATTGGGCCACCCGCCCGGCCGAGCTGGGGGGGTTCGGCGGGCCCGCTGCGGCTGCTCACCGTGACTGAGTTCGCCTTTGATGAGCAGGTTGCCGGCCAAGGTCAGGCCGTCGCCGAGGCGCTCCACTCCGTCGACGTTCCAGCTCTCGACCGCGACCGTCCCCTCCTCTTTTCCGGGATCGGCACCTCACTGCACGCTTGCCAGGTCGCCGCCTACTGGGTCGCGGAGCTCACCGGCGGTCGCCTCCGGCCGGCCGCTCTTGAGGCCCACGAGGTGGCCCTCCACGGTGACCTTCGCCGGGGCGACCAGGTAGTCGTGGTGAGTCACCGCGGCACCAAGCGCTTCCCCAACCTGTTGCTAGAGCGGGCCCAGGCCAGTGGCGCCACCACCATCCTGGTCACCGGCGGGGGGAACCCGAACCCCTCGGCGGACGTCGTGCTGCGGACTTGCGCCGACGAGCGCGCGAGCACCCATTCGGTCTCCTATGTCACCGCCCTGGCCGTGCTGGGGAAGTTGGTGGCCCGTCTGGTCGGCGAGGAAGGGAACGCTCTCGTTCGGGCGCTTCCGGAGGCTCCCGCCGCGATCGAGGCGACGCTCCAGGAGCCGGCGCCGAGCGAGGCCGCCGCTCAGTTGAGCCAGCGCGATTCGATACTGGTGACCGGGTTCGGCATCGACGAGATCACGGCTCGGGAGGCGGCTCTCAAGCTGAAGGAGGGGACGTACATCTGGGCCGAGGGGATGGCCGAGGAGTTCGCCCTGCATGGGACTCCGGCTGTTTTCGAGCCACCTCGGGCCGCGATCCTCATCCGCCCAGGCCGGGAGGATGGCGGCCGCAGCCAGGAGCTGGGCGAGCTGCTCACCGAGCTGGGGGTCACCGTGTTCAGCTGCGGGCATTCTGGAGCGGATCTGCGCTTCGCCGAGTGCGATTATCTAATCCGACCACTGGTCGCGATCGCATCCTTCCATCGCCTGGTCGGTGAGCTGGCCCGGGCCCGAGGGTCCAACCCCGACACCATCCGGGCCGAAGCAGCACCCTGGTTGACGGCTGTGCCCAAAGTCCAGCTTTAGCGCCCCGGCGCCGGCGACCTAACCGCAGGCGCGCCCGGGTGGCCATAGCGGCCAAACTAGGGGCCTGGTGAATAGGTGTCCCAACTGCGATGCCGAGATCGTCCCCGGCCAGCGCTTCTGTGCCGGCTGTGGCACGGCTCTCGCCCCGGGGTGCTCCCGATGCGGTGCTCAGCTCCAGCCCGGCCAGCGCTTCTGCGCCAACTGCGGAGCGCCGGTCGAACTCCAGGCCCCGGCCGACACCGGCCGTGCGCCGGCCGTCTCGGCGGAGGTCCGACTCGTCTCCGTGATGTTCGTCGACCTGGTCGGATTCACCTCCCTCTCGGAGTCCCGAGATGCGGAGGACATGCGGGAACTGCTGAGCAACTACTTCGCAGTCGCCCGCGAAGTCGTCGGGCGCCACGGCGGTTCGATCGAAAAGTTCATCGGCGATGCCGTGATGGCGGTCTGGGGCGCCCCGCTTGCCCATGAGGACGACGCACTTCGCGCGGTCCGGGCCGGACTGGAGCTAGTCGAGGCCGTCTCGGCATTCGCCGATCGCGTCAGCGCGCCCCAACTTCGGGCTCGCGGCGGCATCGCCACCGGCCGGGCGGCCTCCTGGGCGAGCTCCTCGGAGGGGCTGGTGGTGGGGGACCGCGTCAACACTGCCTCCCGGGTCCAATCCGCGGCACCCCCCGGTGGGGTGCTGGTGGACGGGCTTACCCGCGAGGCGACGGGCGCCGTCATTGAGTACCTGGACGCGGGCATCCACGAGGTCAAGGGCAAGTCTGAGCCGCTGCAGCTGTGGCAGGCGGTCCGGGCCTGGGCAACAGGGTCGGCACGGAGCGACGCCGTGCCAGCCGCGAGCACCACCTACGGCCGAGATGCCGAGGTGGGCCAGATGCGAGCCGTATTCGAGCGGGTGGTCAGCAGCTCCGAGGCGGCTCTTCTGCTGGTCACCGGGCCAGCTGGCATCGGCAAGTCCCGGATGCTGGCCGAGCTCGACCACTACGTCGATGAGATCCCCACGCGCGTGCTCTGGCACGAGTCGGGGTGCACCTCATACGGATCCGGGATCGCCTATGGCGCCCTCTCCCGGGTCTTTCGCCAGAGACTAGGAGTCTCCGACGACGACGAGCCGGAAATCGCCGCTGCCAAACTTGAGGAGGGGCTCGAGCGCTACCTGCCTGATCGCGGAGACCGGGAGTTCGTCAGGCCGAAGCTAGCTGCCCTGCTGGGGTTACCGGGGCCAGAGCAGCCCCCCTCCCGGGAGGAGTTCTTCGCGGGCTGGCGGACGTTCATCGACGGGCTCGCCAGAACTCGACCGGTGGTGATCGCGATTGAGAACCTCCAGTGGGCCGACTCGGGTCTTCTCGACTTCCTGGACTACCTGATCAGCGCCGCACCCCACCAGCCGGTGCTGGTGGTCGGCCTCACCCGGCCCGAGCTGCTTCAGCGCCGGGAGGCCTGGTCCAACCCGCAGCAGGTCTCGACCATCGAACTCAAACGTCTCGAGGACGGGGAGATTGGGAGGCTGCTGGAGGACCTCGTCCCGGGTATGCCCGGCGCTAGCCGGCGGCAGGTGGTGAGCCGGGCTGAGGGCATCCCCCTTTTCGCGGTCGAGACAGTTCACATGCTCGCCGACCGGGGCCTCCTGGAGCAGCGGGGCGGAGTCCTCGCGCTCACCCAGGAGCTCACCGAGCTCGACACCCCGGTCTCGCTGGAGGCGTTGATCGCTGCCCGTCTCGACGAGCTGGATCCACCCGAGCGGTCCCTGGTCAAAGATCTTGCCGTCATCGGCCTCAGCTTCGGCGGGGACGCCGTGGAGGCCGTCAGCTCACTCGACCCGGCCGAGCTGGAGCGGCTGCTCCGCTCGCTGCTGCGCAAGCAGGTGCTCACCACCTCTGCGAACTGGCGGGAAACCGAGGGTGGGAGCTATGTGTTCAGCCAGACCCTGCTCCGGACGGTGGCCTACGACCGCCTCGGCAAGCGCGAGCGCCGGGCCCGCCACCTCCTCGTGGCCTCCCATCTGGAGTCGGTTTTCGCGGCCGGTGGCGAGGAGGTGTCCGAGTCGATCGCCGATCACTACCGGGCTGCCTTTCGGGCCGATCCGGCCGCCCCTGACTCGACCGAGGTCAGGTCATTGGCGAGCGAGTGGCTGGTCCGGGGTGCCGACCGGGCCGCCGGGGTGGGGGCGCCGGAGCGGGCCGCCGCCCACCTCCTCCAGGCGGCGGAGCTGGCCGACGAGCCGAGGCTGGCGCTCGAGCACCGGGAGGCCGCCGCTCAGATGTTCTTTCGCGCCGGGCGGGTTGCTGAGTCGCTGGAGCTGTTCGAGGAGGTGGCCCAGGCCCACAGCGAGGCGGGCCGGGGGCTGGACGCGGCCCGCCTGGAGGGGGAGATCGGAAGCGCGCTGGGTCGGCTGGGCAGGGCGGGGGAGGCGATCGGGAGGTTGCGGGCGGCCCTCGCGGTGCTCGAGACGGAAGCCGTGGGACCCGCGTTGGCCCGCGTCTCCTCCCAGCTTGGGCGCGAGCTATCGATCTCGGGATCGGGGACCGAGGCTCTGCCCCACGTCGAGCGTGCCTTGGTCCTCGCCGAGCAGCTCGACCTGCCCCAGGTTCAGTGCGACGCTCTGGAGACCAAGGCGCTGCTGCTGCGCTCGAACGGTGACTCCCAGCAGGCCCTTGAGTTTTTCGAGCGGACCATCGAGATCGCCGGGACCCGCCAGCTGGCCTCGGAGGAGCTGCTCTCCGGGCACGCCAACAGCGCCGACACCAGGATGGCCAACGATCTGCCGGAGGCGATCGCCCACCTGGAGGCCGCGCTGGCGATCGCTCGACGACTGGGACAGCGCTACTCCGAAACCTTCCTCAGCGGCAACCTGATGCTCGCCCAACTGTTCGCCGGCGACTGGGATGGGGCCGAGGAGATCGCTCGGGTTCTGCTTGCCGAAGAGCACCATGGCCAGGAGATCCTGCACAGCCGACTGGTGCTGCTGGCGGCCCTCCGAGGTGATCCAACCACGGCCCGGGAAGAGCTCTCCCGGCTCTCCCGCTGGGCGCAGCACGACTCCAGCGAGCCCCGCACGCTCCGGCTCGCCCTGGAGGCCACCGTGCTGCTGGCGGAGGGGAGCCCCGGGGAGGCGCTGGCCAGCGCCCAGGCAGCGCTCGTGGTCGCCGTCCCCAGCTTCGGCTGGCGCCATGAGATCGCACGTCAAGCCTGGCCGGACGCCTGCGAGGCGGCACTCCAGCTCGGATCTGAGAACCACCTTGACGAACTGCTCGGAAACCTCCCCGACGCCAGCAGCGGACTGACACCACCCTATCTGGACGCTCAGAGGCTCCGCTATCGGGGGCTGGCAGGGACCGAGGATCCGCAAGCTGGTGGGCTGCTCCTCGACGACGCGGCCGCGGCCTTCGCCGCCCTCGGGTACCCCTACTGGAGCGCCCGCACGGTGCTCGACTTGGCAGTTCTGAGCACGGTCCTCGGCCTGCCCGACTCCCCGGGCCTGGAATCCGCCACGGGCGAGCTAGCCCGCTTGGGGGCGCCGATTGACCCGGTCCGGAGCAGGCCCGCTCGTGGCCCCAAGATCGGCTGATACCATCGCCAGCCAGCGCAACTGCGAAACCGGGAGTTTCTCTCGGAGTGGCGGGTGGCGGTATTCGAAGAGGGCCAAGGGGGACCGACGCGTCGGTCTCCGCGGGGGAGGAAATTGAGGCTGTCTGCGATATTCCGCCCCTACCGGGCGGCTCTGGCACACCGGGACCTGCGCCTCCTGCTGACCGGGGAGCTGATCTCCGCCACCGGATCCTGGGCTTACAACGTCGCCCTCGCGGTCTACGCCTTCGAACGGACTCACTCGGCCATCGTGGTGTCGACGGTGTTCTTGGTCCGCTTCCTGCCCGCCATGATTCTCTCTCCCTACGGGGGGATCATCGCCGAGCGCTTCGAGAGGGTCCGGCTTCTGATCACCTGCGATCTGGTGCTGGCGACGCTGCAGGTCCTTCTCTGCATCGCGGTTGTGGTCCACGCCCCGATCGTCGCCATTCTCGCCCTCGCCGGGCTGGCGGCGATCTGCGCCCAGCCTTACCTGCCGTCGGTGGCGGCGATGATCCCCCAGCTGGCCGGTGAGGACGACCTCGCCGCTGCCAACGCCGTCAACAGCACCATCGACAACCTGGTGATCATCGTCGGGCCCGCGGTCGGAGCTCTGCTGCTCCTTGCCGGCTCTCCGGCAGCGGTCTTCGCGCTCAACGCGGTCAGCTTTCTGATCGCCGGAGCGCTGGTTAGCCGGCTCCGGGCGCGCTCCCAGCCCAGCGATGTCAGCGCTGGCGGCAGCGCCGGAGTCCTCCGCCAGGTCGTCGCCGGCTTCCAGGCGATCCGGGAGTCATCGCTGGTGCTGGTGCTGGTCAGCTTCAGCGTCCTGGCGAGCTTCGTGTACGGGACCGACACGGTGCTCTTCGTCTACGTCAGCAAACTCCAGCTGGGGACCGGTGCCACCGGCTTCGGATACCTGATGGCGGCGCTCGGAGTCGGTGGCGTTCTGGCCGCCCTGGGGGTGAACCAGCTCGCTTCGAAACCCCGGCTCGGAATCATCATCACCCTGGGCATGGTGGTCTATTGCGTTCCGACCGCCCTCCTGCTGCTGGTTCACGATCCCTTGCTGGGGTTCCTTTTGGAGGTCGTCCGGGGCGGAGGCACCCTGGTGGTCGACGTGCTGGCGGTGACCGCACTGCAGCGCTCGGTCGCCCCCAACATGGTGGCTCGGGTCTTCGGAGTCTTCTTCGCCCTGGTGCTGGCCGCCATTTCCCTCGGATCGGCGCTGGGCGCGGCCGCCATCAGCGAGCTCGGGCTGCGGGGAAGCCTCCTGCTGGCCGGCCTGGCCATTCCCGGACTGGCTCTCTGTGCCTACCCCTGGCTGCACCGAATGGACCAGGCCGCGGTGCGCCGTTTGGCCGAACTCGCGCCTCGCCTCAGGGTGCTCGAGCCGCTGGGCATCTTTGCGGCCGGCTCCCGGGCTGCCTTAGAGCGGCTCGCCTCGGCCTGCACCGAGACCACGGCGACCGCCGGTCAGGTGATCATTCGCGAGGGGGAGGTCGCGGACGCCTTCTATGTGCTTCTGAGCGGGGAGGTGGAGGTGTCCGCCAAGGGCGAAGCGCAGCGGTCCAGGCGACTTCGGGTCATGGCCCCGGGCAGCTACTTCGGGGAAATCGGACTCCTCGCCAAGATGCCTCGGACGGCGACCGTCAGGGCGCTGGCGGACTGCGCCCTCTACCGGATCCCGGGGCCCGACTTCATCGACGCCCTGACCTCGAGCGCTCCGAGCGGGGGCCTCCTCGAGGGTGCCAAGACCCGGCTCGCGCGATCCCACCCCTCGTATGCCCCGACCCTGCTGGGCGAGTCGGCCGTCCCCGCCGAAGGCTGACGCCATCCCCGGCAGTGGCCGGGCCTAGCTGAACCGCCTCCGGGGCCGGGTCCTTGACGTGCGCGGACGATGGTATTACTGTTTGGTTATGGGTTTGCCGGCGCTCTCCAGCCCCGAACTCGACCGGGCCTTCAGCGCCCTCTCGGATCCCACCAGGCGGGAGATCCTGACCCGGCTCGCCGATGGCGCCGCGGGCGTGCTCCAGGTCGCCCAGCCGTTCCCGATCACCCAGCCGGCGATCACCAAGCATCTCAAGGTCCTGGAGGGCGCGGGCTTGATCTCGCGGCAGCGCAGCGCGCGGCAGATCCTGTGCCGGCTCGAGCCGGAGCGAATGAGCGTAGTGGCGGACTGGCTGGGGAGCTACCGGGAGTCGCTGGTGGCCAGGTTCGCCCGTTTGGACGACTACTTGGAAAGCCTGCAAGGAAAGGGAGGCGCGTCCTGATGGACCAATCGCTCGGGTTCACCACTCCGGCCGACCAACCGTCGATCAGCTACCGACGATTATTCAAGGCCGAGCCCGAACTGGTCTTCGCCGCGTGGACCCGGCCCGAGCATCTGCGACGCTGGTGGGGTCCCCGGATGTTCGAGCTCGTGGTCTGCGAGGTCGATCTCCGGGTCGGAGGCCGCTATCGATTCGTCCTCCGATCCCCGGATGGCCAGGAGTACACCTGCGCGGGGGAGTACCGTGAGATCGAAGCTCCACACCGCCTCGTGACCACCGTCACCCTCGACCCCCGTCCGGAGAACGAGTCCATCGAGACGGTCACCTTCGCAGCGGTAGAGGGTGGAACGCTCGTCCGCGCCACCTCGGTGCACGGCTCGATCGCAGCCCGCGACGCCCAGTCGCAGGACGGAATGATGGAGTCGGGACTGACCGACCACTACCTGCGTCTGGACGACCTGCTCCCGAGCCTCCCTCCCGGCTGACTGCGCCCCTGATCGCATCCCATTCCGGCCCGGGGGCTGGCATCCGGACAGTCCCAGGGGTCAGGCGAGCGTTCCCGAGATCGGGGCCGTGTCCACTGCTTTGGAGCTGGCAAGCGCCTGGGGCTCGCAGTGAACCTGCTGGGTGGTGTTGACCAGGGCGCTAGCCGCCCCGGGGCAGGACGGCGAAGTCGGTGCTGAGGGCGGTCCAGCTGACTTGCGATGGCACTGCTTGCCGGGCTCAGCAGGGCTGGAGGGATGCCCCATCGGCAGCGCCACCCCGCCGGTGTGGAGGCGACCGCCTATCGCGGGGCGCGCTCGTCGAGGCGCTGGAGCCCGTCGTAGGCGGCGTACTTGTAGGCGTCCGCACGGGTCGGGAAATTGAAGGTCGTGTCGATGAACTCGTCGATGGTCGCTCCCTCGTGCAGAAGGGCCTGAGCGATGTGAATGAGTTCAGTCGCCTCCTCACCCAGGATGTGCGCCCCCACCAGCCGCCGGTCCGAGGCCCGGAACACCAGCTTCACCAATCCCTCGGTGGATCCCGCGATCCGCGCCCGGGCGTTGGCGGCAAAGAGGGCACGGCCAGTCTCCACGTCCTCCCCGGCGGTGCGGGCCGCCTCCTCGGTCAGTCCGACCATCGCGGCCTCGGGGAGTGTGTAGATTCCGGTCGGCACGACCGGATCGACCGCATCCTTGAACCTGATGTCGAACGCGTGGCACATGGCCACCCGAGCCTGTTCCATGGCCACGGAGGCGAGTCCAGGCGGCCCGATGATGTCGCCGGCGGCGTAAATGCCCGGGACCGCAGTCTGATAGTTACGATCAACGCGGATGCGGCCGCGGCTGTCCGATTCCACGCCTGCCTGGGCCAGTTCTAGCCCCTCCACGTTTCCGGCGCGACCGACCGCGTGCAGGACTACCTGGGGGCGGAGGACCTCGCCGTCGACGACCACGACCAAACCGTCGGCGTCGCGCGTCACCGACTCCACCTGCGCTCCCAGCATGATCCGAACTCCCGACCGGATCAGGCTCTGCGCCAGTGCCTCCGACATCTCGCCGTCGAGAAGCGGCAGCAGCCGGCTCCCCCGATCGACCAGGGTGACCTTGACTCCGAGGGCTCCGAAGATCGAGGCGTACTCTGATCCGACCGGCCCGCCGCCGACGACCATCATCCGTTCCGGGAGCCGCTTGATCGCCAGCACGGTCTCGGAATCGTGAACGTCGGGATCGTCGAAGGGGACGTCGAGCGGGTGATGCGGATGTGAGCCAGTCGCCAGCAAGATCACCCGGGCCTGCAGCTGCCGCTCGCCGCCCTCCGAATCGCGAACGATCACCGTCTGGTCCTCACCCAGCCTTGCATCTCCGTGCACCTGCTCGACGCCGTGGCGCTTGAGGTTCTCCCGCACTGCTGTTGCCATGGTGTTTACGACATCGGAGGTGCGGGCCCTGAGTCGATCCATCACCAGGTCGGGAGCGAGGCTGATGCCCACCCCATATATGTCGCGCCGGGACCAACCGCTCAGGTAAACGGCAGTATCTCGAAGGGCCTTGACGGGCACCCCGCCGACGACTGCGATCGCTCCTGCTCCGGGCGGGTTTCGGCGCTCGACCACCGCGACACTGTGGCCGTGGTAGGCGGCCTGGGCGGCTCCCTTCTCCCCGGCGGGGCCGGAGCCAATCACCACCAAGTCGAAACGGCCCTCTTTGGGTTGGCTGGCTCTCATGATCCAATGGAGGCTATCAGGCCGCCGGCTGGTGGTCGGTCCGGCTGAGCCGGGCGGCGCCGAGACCGAGTCGGCGTGGCACCCGGCCGGCCGAATGGCAGCGGCACAGCCGGAGCCAATTGAGCACCGGCCCGCTGGGGGCGGAGGTGTCCCAAGAAGCGATCGCCGACAGGATCGGCTCGGCCCGCCAGGTCCCGGCTAAGGGCTTGGCTGAATTGCCGTAACGCGGTCTGGTCGGCACAACCCACCGCCACGGCAGGATCCTCGACCCGGTGGGTCTGGAGGCCCCGGCCTCGTCGCATCGGCTCCGAGCTGCGGGCCCTTAAATCGGTAGCAACATCTGGCCCGTCCTCTCCCGCGATGGGCTTTTCCGCCCCCACCACAGAGGAGGCCCAGTGCCCCCTCCGACCGCCTCCAGTCCGAGCTGCTCAACCAAGGGTGGCAAGGCGACCCCACCCACTGGCAGCTCGCCGATGGCAGCGGAGTCGAGATGCTCGATTACCTGCGCAGCCTCCGTGGAAGCCCTGCTCAGTTGTGGAAGTAGTGGCCCTGTTCGAGATCGGCGATGAGCCCCGGCTGGGCCGGCTGCCATCCCAGCAGCTCGCGGGTCTGGGCACTGGAGGCTGGGCTGTCGGCGGCGAGGAAATCGGCCAGCCAGGTGAAGTGTTCGGCGGCGTCATCGGTGGTGATGGAGACCACCGGCAGGTTGAGGTGGCGCCCAATCACCTCTGCGATGTCACGGATCGGCACCCCCTCGTCCGCTACCGCGTGCAGCGTGGAACCCGTAGGGGCCTTCTCCAGCGCCAAGCGGAAGAGGCGTGCCGAATCGAGTCGGTGCACGGCAGGCCAGCGGTTGGAGCCGGCGCCGATGTAGCCGGAGACGCCCTTGTCGCGGGCGATGCCGACCAGGGCTGCCATGAAGCCATTGTCTCCGTCCCCGTGATTGGTCGGAGGGAGGCGAACGGTGGACGAGCGGACCTGGCGGGCAGCGAGGGAGAGCACCAACTCGGCCGTGGCCATCCGAGTCCGCGGACCGACGCCCAGAGCGGCCGTGGCCGGGTCGGAGCAATGCCCGTCCCGCTCGGTGGCCACCCGGCCCGGGGCGATCCCGAGCGTCCCGGAGGCGATTAGGAACGGGCGGTCAGAACCCGCCAGCGCATCGCCGAAGGTCTCGACGGCACGACGATCCGCATCGGCAGCGCCCTGAAAGTCCCCCGAAAAGGCGAGGTCATGCTTGAAGGCGAGGTGGATCACTCCATCGGATGCGGCAGCTGCTTCCCGAAGGCTGTCGAGGTCATCGAGAGTGCCGCGATGCACCTCGGCACCGGCCGCCGTGAGAGCAGCCGCCGAGGCATCCGACCTGGCTAGCCCGATGACCTGATGGCCCGCGCCGATGAGCTCGGGTACGACGGCGGAGCCGATCCATCCCGACGCGCCGGTGACGAATACCCGCATGCGAAACCTCCCGGTGATCGACTCTCCTGGGCACAGGGTTTGCGCTGGAGCAGGTCGACGTCAGTTACTGTCATCACTGTAACACACGATGTCAGCCGCTGTCGTCGAGTAGGGTTGGGGCATGAGTCGCTGGGAGCCGGACGCGCGCGGCCGACTCGAGCGGGCAGCGCTCGAGCTCTATGTCGAGCGCGGTTTCGACCAGACCACGGTAGCGGAGATCGCGGCCCGGGCGGGACTGACCGAGCGGACTTTCTTCCGCCACTTCACCGACAAGCGCGAGGTGCTGTTCTCGGGCGCTGGCGAACTGCAGGACTTCCTGGTCAGCACTCTGGCCAACACCCCAGAGTCCGCCGCGCCGATCGCCGCGGTAGCCACGGCCCTTGAGGCGGCCGGCGCCCTGCTCCAAGAGCGCCGTGACTTCGCCGGGCAGCGCCAGGCCGTCATCGCTGCGAACGTGGAGTTGCAGGAGCGCGAGCTGGTGAAGCTTGCCGCACTCGCCTCGGCGATGGCCGGCACGCTGCGCCAGCGCGGCGTCACCGAGCCAAGTGCGACCCTGGCTGCCGAGGCCGGGATCGCTGCCTTCAAGATCGCGTTCGAACGCTGGACCAGAGATGCCGGAAAGGCAGACTTGCCGCAAACCATCCGGGAGTCGGTCGACGAGCTGAAAGCCGTGATCACCGGCAAGTGAATGCCGGCGAGGGGTCGGGCTTCGCGGACCCGGCCCCGAGATCGAGGAGCTCAGGCGAAGATGCGATTCCTGCGGCTCGGCTCCGCTCGACCCGTTGCCCGGGCCCCTTCCAAGCCCCGCTTTTGGCCGCGCGGTCGATGACAGACGGGGGGCTGGCTTTCGTTTCGGAGCCGGTGTTAGGAGGGGCCACCAGGCCCGAACTCTCGTCGCCGACACCATCATCGATAGTACGTTGACTTATAATCATCCAGCTTATGAATCGGAGTCAGACCGACCCCCTCCGAGCGTGGCCCACGTGGGCTCTAATTCCACTCGCCGGGCGCAAGGCCGAGCAGGGCTGGGCGGCCTATCTGTCGGGCCGGGGAATCACCCCGGCTGGCTATGGCATCCTCGTCGAGCTGGGGAGCCGCCAAGCGTGCCAGGCGGACCTGGCTGCTCAACGGCGGGTCGGCCCCCAGAGTCTGGGTAGAACTGTCGACCGCCTGGAACGCGCTGGGCTGGTCACCCGCGAGCGCGGACACCTGGATCGGCGCCTGCTGCTGGTTCGGCGCACCGAGGCAGGCCACCGGCTGGTCGCCGACGTGGCCCGGCGCATCTCGGAGAGCGAAGGCCTGCTCGTCGAACGTCTGCCCGACTCCCGACAGTTTCGCGCCGATCTCCTTGCGGTGATCGCAATCCTGGAGACTCCCAGACCGCCGGCCACCGATTCCTCTTCGCGCGAGGTAACGACGCGCCGGGGACGAGACGGGACCCCGGGCGCAGGTGGATGAGCAGCCTTCTCGCCGCGGCGCCAGTCGCCCCGGCCGATAAAGACTGGATCGTCACCGTCCGGGATCTCGTCAAGCGCTACCCGGGACGTCCCGATAACGCGGTAGACGGAGCCTCCTTCGAGGTCGCTCGCGGGGAGGTGTTTGGCCTGCTCGGGCCGAACGGAGCCGGGAAGACCACAACCGTCGGGGTGTTGACCACCCGGGTGCGGCCCACGGCCGGCCAGGCGACGGTGGCGGGAGTGGACGTCGTGGACGATCCGGTCGCGGCTCGCCGGGCTTTGGCGGTCGTGCCTCAGCGGATGAATATCGATCGCTCGCTGACAGCGCGGCGCAACCTCCTCTTTCATGCAGCCTACTTCGGGATGCCGGCGGCGGAGCGCGTGACCAGGGCCAACTCCCTGCTGGCGGAATTCGGCTTGGCAGATCGGGCGGACGACAAGGTGGACCGTTTCTCCGGTGGCCAGGCGCAGCGACTGATGTTAGCCCGAGGGTTGATGCACGACCCCCAAGTTCTGTTCCTCGACGAGCCCACCACCGGTCTCGATCCCCAAGCCCGTCTTTTCGTCTGGGACCGAATCACCAGCCTGCAGAAGCGCGGAGTGACCGTGGTGCTGACGACCCACGACATGGATGAGGCGACCACCCTCGCCGACCGGGTCGCGATCATGGATCACGGCCGTCTACTGGCGCTCGACATCCCCGAAGCGCTCACTACTTTGGTACCGGGCAGGTCCACTCTGGGTCTGACCCTGGAACCCCACAACGGCAGCGGTCATGCCGTCGACCGGGACGCGATGCTGGCTGCGCTGCAGGCCGTTCCTCAGGTGGAGCGAGTCGAATGGGTGGCCTCGTCGGATCATGCGACCGGGCCCGAAAACCACCGGGAAGACACTGCAGGCTCGCCACCCGACGAGCCCCTACGCTTGCGCATGTACTGTGCCAGCGATACGGCCACGCTGGTGGCTCCGGTTGTGCAAGCCGTGATCGGCCAGGGCGCGTCACTCGTGGACGTACATCTCGGTCGTCCCAGCCTGGAGGACGTCTTCATCCACCTGACCGGTCGGGGGTTGCGCGGTTGAGTCTGAGTCAGGCGACAGCGCCGGTTGGGGGAAGTGCGCGGGCCTTCACCGCCATTCTCTGGCGGGACATCTTCGTCACCGGCAAGGAGCTGCCGATCTTCCTGGCCCAGGTGGTGCTCCAGCCGTTCTTCTTCGTCTTCGTGTTCGGCAAGATCCTGGTAAGTCTGGGCTTCGCGCGAGGCTCTTACGTGGACATTCTGGTTCCCGGGATCATCGCCCTGACCATCGTAATCACCGGGATCCAGTCGACGGCGCTGCCCCTGGTGATCGAGTTCGGCTGGACCAAGGAGATCGAGGATCGCCTGCTCGCTCCGCTGCCGACCTCGCTGGTCGCTCTCGAGAAGGTCATCTACGCGGCGCTGCGGGGTCTCCTCGCCGGCGCAGCCATGTTCCCCATCTCGCTGCTGGTGATCGGGGCGGGGCCGTTCCGCACCATGCAGATCGGACCGGTCATCGGATTCATGGTGCTGGCCGCCTTCGCCGGCGCCGCCATGGGGCTGGTCCTGGGTACGTTGGTCGACGTCCGCAGGATCAACATCGTCTTCGCCCTGGTGCTCACACCGCTGCTGTTCACGGGTTGCAGTCAGTACCCCTGGCCGGCCCTGCATCATCTCCCGTGGTTCCAGTACCTAACCCTGGTCAATCCCCTGACCTACGCGAGCGAGGGTCTGCGGGCCTCCATGATCGTTGGCATTCCTCACCTCGCCACGTGGCTGGACGTCGTGGTGCTGATCGCCGCTTCGGTAGCGCTCCTCCTCGTCGGAATGGCAGGGTTCCGACGCCGAGCCGTGGACTGAGGAGTGACGACCTGGCGGGCAGTGGTCGGCTGCCAGCCGCTTCCGACCAAGCAGCTCGACCCAATCTAACTCTCGGGCGGCCCCGTTGGCAGTCCGCCCGATCGCCTTCCGGGATAGTGCAAACCGAGATTGTCTGGCATATCCAAGGCGCGGGCGCTGACCAGTAACCCCACCGGAGCCGCGGCCGGCTGGCACTTGCCTACCGGGTCGATGCTCATCCGCCACCCCTGAGGGTGAGGCTGGGTCCGGAACCGCAGCCATCGATCAACGGCGGGGGGACGGTGGCTCAGGAGGCCGACACAGAGCCGCACGCTCGGCTCGGCGCAGCAAGTCGGCGACAAAATGCAACCCCGGGGCTGGGACACGATCGTCTTCTCATGCGAACTCCGGACCGACACGGGAGTCGATGCGACAGCAGGCTCTCACGTGCCGTTGCGCAGGTCGCTAAGCGTTCCGGGCAGGTAGGAGAGATCTAGGAAGCGTGCAGAACAGCCGTCGCCGAGCGGCGACTGGACCGCGAAGCCGACCGCGGGGGTTTCCTCCGACCCGAGCCGGAAGCGTCGGACGTACTGCCATCTCCGCCCATCGAGGGACATGTGGAATGCGTGTGCGAGACCGAAGCTCGCCACCCTGAGCCATACCTTCCCGCCCTCGACACCCACCGAGTTGCAGTCGTCGGATTCGCCCCGGGTGACCACGGATACCACCATGGGCTGTCCCTGCGGAGACCGCTCGAACGCGAGCTTTGCCCAGCTGTGCTCATGGCTCCAGAGGACGAGCGCTCCGGCGTCGAAGGTTGACTCGAAGGCAACCTCAACCCGCGCCGACAAGGTGAAATCCCCGGGCACGGTGGCGACGAGCGCCGGTGCATTGGACCTCACCTGACCGGATCCGGGGTCGACAAACCAGTCCGTGCCCGGGCCAGCGGATATCGACAGGACTCCGCCCTGAAGCCCAGTTGCTACTGGAGTGCCAATCCATCCGAAGCGCCCGGGCACGCCGGGGATCTGGACCATCTGCCTCCTACTTGGTCTGGCTGGCGCGGTCCGAGCACGGTGGTGCGGGCTCGTGAGATCTAGCCGTAGGCCCCCCGGCCACAGCCCTCGCCAGGGTTTTCCGCAGCTGCGCATCCATCGCGGGCGGCTCGCCGACGCCCGCTCCACGGTCGGCTTCAACGACGCGTCGGCGGTGTCCAGCCTACCGCGACCACGGCGGAGGAGGGCGGCTCCGGCCGGTCGGCAGGTCGGTCACCCTTTCTGTCGGGTGACCCCCGTCTCCTCAGCCACCCGTCCAATATGTCCTGAACCCCGACGAGCGCTGGGGCGGGAGGATTCGAACCTCCGATTACCTGATCCAGAGTCAGGCGCCTTACCACTTGGCAACGCCCCAATGTCGTCACCGCCAGCCCTTGGGCCGCGGTTCCCGATCTCGCTCGGGGAGGATAGTATCGGCCGCCAGCCCCAGCCGGGTCAGTTACAAGAGATGCAAGCCGGCGCTAGGAGCTCGCCTCGAGCCGCTGGACAGCCCGCTCGGTCCGCGCCAACGCTACCTCCTTTCCGATCAGGGCTATCGACTCCGGCAGAGGCGGCGTCACCTCGGCCCCGGTGACCGCCACCCGCAGCACCCGCATGGCCGCTTGGATCTGCTTCTTCTCGGTGGCAGGATCGCCGCCGACCAGCTCCCGGGCCAAAGTTTTCAGGCGCTCCATGAGCTGGTCGGGGGCACCCTCCAGTGCACTGGGCACGGTTTCTAGAAATGCGCGAGCCTTCTCCCTATCCAGTTTCCCCGCCAGAAACTCCGCGGGCGGGTCCGGCTCCGAGAAGGCGAAAGCTACTAGCCCGGGGACCTGGTCGAGCCGGCGGATCCGCTCCTGGACCATGGCCGCGATCGGAATCAGTTGCCCCGGCGCCGCCTGGGGCAGGAAGGGCTGGATCCGAGCCGCCAGCTGATCCACCGGGAGCGCGCGGATCCAGACCCCGTTCAGATAGTCGAGCCGCTGCTGGTCGAGTACGGCGGGACTGGCCTGGAGCCGGTCGAAGGTCATCCGCCGGCGCAGCTCGCCGAGGGTGAAGATCTCCTCCTCCGTGCCTGGGGACCATCCCAGGAACGCCAGGAAGTTCACCAACGCCTCAGGAAGGTAGCCCAGCTCCCGGAACTCGGCCACAGTCTGAGCCCCATGGCGTTTCGAGAGCTTGCTGTGGTCCGGCCCCAGCACCAGGGCCACGTGGGCGAATCGAGGGGGCTGCCAGCCGAGCGCGGCATAGGTGATCAGGTGCTTGGGGGTCGAAGGGAGCCACTCCACCGCCCGAACCACCTCGGTGATCCCCATCAGGTGGTCGTCGACAACCTGCGCCAGGTGGTACGTCGGGTAGCCGTCCGACTTGAGCAGCACCTGGTCGTCGACCGAATCGTTGGCGAAGAGCTGCGGACCCAGGACCAGGTCGTCCCACCGGGTCTCCCCCTGAGGTACCCGCAATCGGATCACCGACGGCTGGCCTTCCTCCTGAAGTCGCGCGAGCTCCTCGGGTGCCAGATCTCGACAGTGGCCGTCGTACCGGGTAGGCAGCCCGGCCGCACGCTGGGCCGCGCGGAGTTCGTCAAGCCGTTCCCTGGTGCAGAAGCAGGCATAGGCCGATCCCGAGCTGACCAGGAGACCGGCTGCCGCCAGGTAGTGGGGGAGCCGCTCGGACTCGGTGTAGGGTGCGCACGGTCCACCGATGTCGGGACCCTCGTCCCAATGCAGTCCCAGCCAAGTCAGGGTCTCCAAGTACCGGGGTACCGAATCTGGCTGGTACCGCTCTCGGTCGGTGTCCTCGATGCGAACCAGGAACCGCCCATCCTCTCCCGCCAGGCAGTAGCTGAACAGCGCCGTGCGGACGTTGCCGATGTGGAGGTCGCCGGTGGGGCTGGGGGCGAATCGGAGCCGCCGGTTTCCGGGCAGTCCCACCACTTCAGCGGGGAAGCTAGGAGCGGCCGAACTCAATGGTGCAGTACGACCAGGTAGATTCCCATCGAGATGCACCCCGCCACGAGCAGCCCGGCGGTGACCACCCAGCCCTCCACCCTCGACGGGTGGATCTGAATGTCCGCGGCGTTCGAACTGCTCACCGACACGCCTTTGGTTCCGAGGTGGGGATACCGCTCCGCCTCGGTCGGCATCGGCGGGTGCGGGCTGCTCGCGCTCTCCGGATCTGTGCTCAACTCTGGTCGGATTTCCTCTGAATCGGGACTCCCGCCACTTCCTGCGAGTATAGGGGCGCCTCTTACCGAGCCCGCATCGTCTAGCGGTTAGGACACCACTCTTTCAAGGTGGTAACCGGGGTTCGACTCCCCGTGCGGGTAGTGGGGGCGCTTGCGGGGCGAGTTGCAACGTTGGGGAATGAGTGCCCCTAAGTTCCGACGAGGCTGGTCAGCGCGGCGTTGGCTTGAGAGGTCACCGTGCGGCACTCACGCCGACTATGCGGCGCTGCCAACCGCTTCGGCCAAGGCGATCGCAGCCCGGGCCCTGAATCCCCCCGGGATGAGCTGACCGCTGGCACGTGCCGCTTCGAGCGCTCGCGACCACCAGGCGAGATCGTCGAGCAGGACGTCCAGGCTGACGTTTGTCGCTGAGTCGAGCGGCTCACCGACCTCGTTAAACGCAGTCGTCACGAACGGGATCACGACGGCGTGGCGCAGCGGAACGGCCTCGGCCTCGGTGGCGATCTGGGCGAGATGATCGATCGCCCGGATACCCGCGCCGATACCGCTGCTGTAGCCGACTGCGGCAATCGGCTTATTCCGGAAGGCGAACGAGATAAAAACGCTTTCGAAGGCGTTCTTTAGAACCCCGGGGAGGCTGTGGTTGTATTCGGGGGTAACGACGATGTAGGCATCGGCCTCCTTAATCTTGTCATTCCACGCTTTCATGATCGGCTTGGAATACGTTGGGTCGTTGAAGTCCCCGATCGTGCCCAGGTGCTCGGCAAACATCGGCAGCGGCCAGTCCCGAAGGTCGATCAACTCGACCTCGAAGCCGCCGTGCGCAGAGGCTGTGGAGACGAGCCACGGCAGGAAAAGGTCCGCCGCCCGGGTCGGGCGGGTGCTGCCGACGATGATTTGCAGCTTCGACATGTGAGCCTCCAGGGAGTGAGTCGGTGTCGATGGGTAGCTTAGCACCAATCGTTGGTCCTGTACCAATGATAGCCCCTTGGTGTACCCTTCGCGTATGGCGAACGCGTCGATGAAGGTGGACCACCGGTGCCTGCCATTGCTCGATCACCTGGCGCGGATCGGCCGCCGGTCCGCCGAGCTCTCCATGTCACCTGGTGGCCTTCGACCCCGGCACCTCATCGCGCTCGGGCTCCTAAGCGAACAGGGACCCCTCAGCCAGCAGAGCCTCGGCGAGGTACTGAGCCTCGATCCCAGCAACGTTGTCGGGCTGTTGAACGAGCTGGAACAACGTGAACTGATCACGCGGCGGCGCGATTCCGCCGACCGGCGCCGTCACAACGTGCAGCTGTCCTCGAAAGGGGAGGAGGCGCTCGCCGTTGCCTACGTCCGACTCGGCTTGGTCGAAGACCGGCTGCTCTCAGTCCTCAGCGCCGATGAGCGCGCCACCCTACACCAGTTGCTCGTTCGGGTCGTGGGTGCCGAATCACGTCCTTGCTCCGCGGGAGCCGAAGAGCCACCCAGCCTTACCTGCGAATCGGTGGAATTGCATTGACCGCCGGTCGGGGCAGGGCAGGTATCCAGTGGCCGAGCCCAGAGAGTGGGTCAAAGGGGGCGATGGGCCTGAACTCCCCATAGCGACCTATGTCGATTACGTCGACATCGAGTCAGGGCGCTGGGCCATGTTCAGCCGTTCAACCGATCTCGCGAACCTCGTAGCCGAGGCCACCTGTGCCTGACCACCCACCGCCGCCATCCCGAGCCGCGGCCATGCCCACGGAGGCGCCCTACACAACTCGGGCGCTCGACGCCTCCACCTGGGACGCGTTCGCGGAGTTGGTCGAGCGCAACAATGGGATTTACGGAGGGTGTTGGTGCATCGCCTACCACACGGCGTACCGGCGCGGCGTCAGTGATCCACGCACGCTGAAGGAGCAGTTAGTACGGGCGGGCAGCGCGCACGCGGTAATGGTGTTCGACGAGGAAGGGAGCGCGCAGGGTTGGTGCCAGTACGGTAGTCCCGACGAGATCGGGCTCAAGCACAACCGCGAATACTCCAAGGACCCGCCGCCACCCGCGCGCTGGCGGATCGCCTGCATCTTCGTCGACAAGCGGCATCGCGGACAGGGGATCGCACGCGCGGCACTCCGGGGCGCTCTCGCGCAGGTCGCTGCCGCGGGCGGCGGTCTCGTGGAGGCGACCTCCGAAGTGACCTCCGGCCGCGAGGCTCAGGATCGGTTCCTGTTTAGCGCGACCGTCGAGCTCTTCGAGGAGCTGGGATTTGCGCGAGTCCGGCAGGTCGGCAAGCATGCGTGGATCGTCAGTCGACCCATCGACGCACGCAGGGGCCCCTGACGGGCAGCCTCCGACTCTCTGGGGTGATCAGCCGCGTCTTCCTGGATCAGGGTAGGCGTCTTGTCCAGGGTTGCTTCTCAGCGACCTGAGCGGCAGGCGACGTTCGCTGAAATGAGTGTTTCCCAAAGTCCTGAGTTCGGGTCCGGGGGCGCGCCGGTCGGATCCACAGAAGACATCGGTCCCCTCGGTGTACATACCACCGCTGGCAGCGCTTACCAACGCTGTCCCCGCGGATCGGCTCAGCCAGTTGGCGGAACTCGCGGAAGCAAGGAGATTGAATATTGCAACAACCCTAGTCGGGCTTATGAAGCCCCATCGCCGAGCCTCGGGGCGGATCCGTCAGCCGGTTCCGGCAACCCTGCGGGCAGAACGGGCGTCGCGCCGGCCACTCGCCCGTAAGCAGAAAGTCCCCGCCGACCCGAGCTCCGAAAAGGGCGGGAACTAGGGCGGCTCCGCCTCATCGCAATGCCCATATTGTGCACGAACGTATGTGCACACACAATATGGGGTATGATCGCGCTACTGCTGGGGCCAGTCCGCCGAGGCGAGGCGTCGAGCCCGAACTGGTCCGGCTGGGGGAGTCTCGGATGAGCAGACAGGTCA
>DATLRH010000004.1:0-11181 GCA_035534755.1 Candidatus Dormiibacterota bacterium | reverse complement strand
GGGGGCTCCGGCGCAGACCGCTGCGACAACGCGGCGCGTCACCGCTGGCTGGGGACTTTGTTCCGGTTTACCCGCCGTAGAGGGTGCTGAGTTTGGCTGGGGCGGAAGGATTCGAACCTTCGAATGGGGGATCCAAAGTCCCCTGCCTTACCACTTGGCGACGCCCCAACGCGCGCTCAGAGTAGCGAAGATCCCTCGCGGCGAGACCGGTCAGGACCGGGTGCGCCCGCGCCGTCACTGCGCACCAGCGGTGCCGACCTGGACTAGTCCGAGATCGAGCAGTTCAGATCTGTTCAGCGAGATCAGGACCGCGCCGGAACCGATCGATCGCCGCCAGGCAGCCGTCCGGGTGGGTCAGCGGCAGCCGGTGGTCGCCGAAAGGTAGAACCGAGAGGCTGACATTCGGGTGTCCGCTGGCCAGCTCAGACAGCAGTTCGGGATCGGGGACCGGGTCCTTGGCGGGCAGGACCATGTGCACCGGGACGCTGATCTGGTCGAACCAGCGCCAGCCATCGCTCCTCATCACGCAGTTCTCGAGAGTCTCCCGGTAGGCGGTCGCGCTCGGCGACGACGACGCCGAGGGAGCGGCGCCGGGCAGGTCCAGACGCCAGATCCGGGCCAGCTGCCCCGCCATCCGCGGGCGGGCCCCGGCGCCTCCGTAGATCGCCGACGCCAAACGGCGGTCGAGCGGCCCTCCCAGTTCCAGGGGAGTTAGCCGACGGAGGTGGCGGCGGGCTGAAGCGGCGTCGCGGTAGAGCAAAGGGCTGATAGCGACGACCGCCCGGACACGCTCGGGATGAGTGGCCGCCGCCCTGAGCGCCAGATTCGCGCCCAGCCCGTGGCCGACCCAAAGTGCGGGCTCCTGAATCCCCAGCTGGTCCAGGCTGGTGACGATCGCGGCTACCTGTTGATCGGGTCCGTACCCGTGCTCGGGGCGGGGCGAGTCTCCGTACCCGAGCAGGTCGGGAACCACCAACGGCCCGGGTTCGCCCAGTTCATCGAAGGCCGACCCAAAGTAGTCGGCGGAGCCCGAGAGGGGATGAAGCAGAACCACCGGGGAGGCGCCCCGTCCAATCGTCTGCACGCTCAGATAGGGGTGGCTGTGCTGCCGCTCCGGGGCTGCCCAGCGCACCGCGCGGCGCCTGGCGGCCAGGCGGGCGGCCACCGCCGCCGCCCCCCCGCCCGCAATCGCGGTCGCGGTCAGGGCCGCCTGCCATACCCTTTTGCGCCACATCTACTGGTAGCCTCCGGCGAGCCCAGAGCTCGGGTCGCTGAGTCCCGGCGCCGGCTGGCCCAGCCCGGTTAGGCCAACGATGATAGAGCCGATCTCCGGAGCGCTCAGCCGGAGGTACCCGCAGCCCTGGTTCCCGGCAGGGTCCGAGCCAGCTCCATAAATGGAGCGAGCGACTCCGGGTCGGCGACGGAGTCAAGGTCCAGCACCTGGGCGGCCGCCTCCCCTTCCAAGATCCGCTTGACCGGCACCTCGAGCTTCTTCCCGCTCAGGGTTCGGGGAATCGCGCGGACCTGCTGGATGAGATCGGGGACGTGGCGGGGGGAGACCTGGGTCCTGATCGCGTTCTGGAGCGTCGTGATGAGGCCCTCGGTCAGCCTAGCTCCGGGCGCGATGGCCACAAACAGCGCGAGCAGGGAGTCGCCCTCAGGCCGGGCCACATCGACGACCAGGCTGTCCGCGATCTCCGCCCGCGCTTCGACCACCCGGTAGATCTCACTGGTCCCCATCCGCACCCCGTGGCGGTTGATGGTCGAGTCGGAGCGCCCGTAGATCACGACCCCCCCGTCGGCGCGGATGCGAAGCCAATCGCCGTGGCGCCAGACTCCGGGAAAGGTCTCAAAGTAGCTCTCCCAGTAGCGTCGGCCCTTCGGGTCACCCCAGAGAAAGACCGGCATCGATGGCATCGGTTCCCGGATCACCAGCTCTCCCACCCGGTCCAGCACGGCATCGCCGCGCACATCGAACGCCTCCACCCGGGCGCCCAGGGCACGGCACTGGATCACCCCCGCCCGGACCGGCATTCCCGGGCAACCCAGGACGAACGCGGTGCACAGGTCGGTACCGCCGCTGAGCGAGGCCAGCCAGATCTCGCTCTTCACATCTTGGTACACCCACGCGTAGGCCTCGGGCGAGAGTGGGGAACCGGTGGAACCGAGGAATCTCATCGGGGTCAGGTCGAAGCGCGCTCGCGGGTTGACCCCCTGCTTCATGCACGCGCCCAGGTGAGCCGCGCTGGTCCCGAAATGGGTGACTCCCGCCTCGGCGGCAAGCTCCCAAAGTCGCCCCAGGTCGGGTTCCCCCGGGCTGCCGTCGAAGAGCACCAGGCTGGCTCCGACCAGAAGGCCCCCGATCAGGTAGTTCCACATCATCCAGCCGGTCGTAGTGAACCAGAAGCTTCTGTCGCCGGGCCCTAGGTCGGCGTGCAGGGCGAGCACCTTGAGGTGCTCGAGGACGATTCCGCCGTGACTCTGGACGATCGCTTTCGGCAAGCCGGTGGTTCCCGACGAATACAGAATCCAGAGCGGGTGGTCGAAGCCGACCTCTTCGAACGCGGGCTCCTGGGGATCTCCAACCAGCTCATCCCAGACGGGTCCCTCTCCCTGAGAGCGGGAGCTGGCCTCGAACAGATGGGGAACCGTCACGACCGCCTCCAGGGAGGGAAGCCGCCGGCTCAATTCGTGCACCAGTTGGCGTCGGTCATAGTCCCTTCCGCCGTAGCGGTAACCATCGACCGCGAAGAGGACTTTGGGATGGATCTGCTGAAACCGGTCAAGTACGGCTTGTTCGCCGAAATCTGGAGAGCAGCTGGACCAGATCGCGCCCAGGCTGGCGGTGGCCAGGAAGGCGATTACCGCCTGGGGGATGTTGGGGAGGAACGCGGCCACGCGGTCACCGACTCCGACTCCGGTCCGGCGCAGGTAGGCGGCCACGCTGCCCACCTGAAGGCGCAGATCCCGGGCGCTCAGGAGTCGGGGCTCAGCTAGCTCCGAATACGCACGGAGCGCGGTCTCCGGACCGTGGGCGAACTTCAAGGCGTTCGCGGCGTAGTTGAGGGTCGCCCCCTCGAACCAGCTGGCCCCGGGCATGGTCCGAGCGGCGAGGACCGGTCCCCGGCCCCGATCGCCAACCACCCCAAAGTAGTCCCAGATCGAGCCCCAGAAGGCGTCCACGCTCGTGGTCGACCACTCCCACAGCTGGTCGTAGTCGGCGGGGCCGACCCCGAGCTCACGTTCCAACCAGGCCGAGTATTCAGCCAAGCGGGACCGCCGATAGGCGTCCGGAGGTGGCTCCCAGAGGAGACGGCCCTCCTCGGCCCGGGAGGGATGCGGCACGGGCGCCCCATCCGTCATCGGGATGGCTTGGCCGGCCGCATCATGGGCTCAGGCGGCGGGGCCGTCGACGAGCCGGCAAGGGATCTCCGCATCCTCATCCAGGTGATAACTGGCGCAAACGCGGTGGTACCCATCGGCGATGGTGAGGGGGATGCCGAGGGGCAGCTCTCCGCGAACCAGCAACACCGGCGAAAGCAGCTCACCCTTGCGCACCTTTCTGAGATCGCGGACGACCTCCGGGTCGGTGGCCGGGAGGAGCGGAAGTTGGCTCGCCCGGAGGAGGTCCTTAGCCTTGGCGTGAGTCAACTGGGTCGCCTTTAACTTCCGCACCAAGCGACCCGTTTCGACCCTGCCCAGCAGCAGGGAGAGGTAGTCTCCCGCCGCCGGAAAGTCATGCGGCTCGGGCTCGCTCTTCCAGTGCTCTCTCTTGGCCATCGTCATCACCTCCGTCGCTGCCGGAAGGCGGCCCAGCGCCGACTGATACCCGGAGACTAAGGCTTCGTCCCTCCCACAGGAACGGTCCCGGCCACTACAGGGACGATCGGAGCACCGTCGACGCCCTGGGCGGCGAGCTCGGCGCTGGGGTCATTCCCGCCCGGTCCCCGGAGCACATATGCTGCACCGACCGCGAGTAAGGCACCCAGCAGCGGACCCACCAAGTACACGTCGAAGCTGGCGAAATTGTGGATGGCGAAGTCGGGTCCGAAGGAGCGGGCGGGGTTCATCGACGCCCCACTCAGGGGGCTGGCCCAGAGCCCGGCCAGAGCGATGTACCCACCAACCGCCAGCGCCGAGAGACCTCCGACGTTCTGGGCACCCGAGGCGGTGCCCAGGATCGTGCTCACCAGCCCCAGGGTGAGCAGGGCCTCGACGAGGGTGGCTTGCCAGCCACTCATGCCCGGCCCCGGCTCGGTCGCGCCCAAGGCTCCCCCGTGGCCCAGCACGGCGAGCAGAAACAGGCAGGCCAGACAGGCTCCCACCAGCTGGGCGACCACGTACCCGGGAACCCGGCGCCAAGGAAAGTCGCGGCGCAGCGCAAACGCGATCGAGACGGCGGGGTTGAGATGGGCTCCCGAGACTCTGCCCATGAAGAGGATGATCGCCATCACCATCAGGCCGGGGGCGACCACTTCGGCACCGCGCCCCACCCCACCGTGGCTGAGCGCGTTGACGACCACGGCCCCGGCCGCCACCACGACCAGGAGGAAGGTCCCGAAGAGTTCTGAGAACAGGCGGCGCCACTCGTGGGAAGGATCGTGGAACTCCCGGAGCCAGAGCGGACCCCCCAGATGCCGGTATTCCGCGGAGGTAAGCGAGGGTCGTTCCGGGACACCTTCCTCCGTGGCTGAAGCAGCGACCACGAGCGCTATTCTGCCAGGGCGCCGGGCCTGCCCCCCTGCCCTCGGCGAAGCCGCCGCGGTCCCCACCGACAGCGGGCCGGGACTTCAGGCAGCTTAAGTCGCGAGGCAGACCTTGTCGGATATTTGCGCCCGCGCGGACGGACCCCCGGGTTCCCGCTGCCCCTCAGCCCGGCTGGCGCTCCACCCAGGCGCCACTGGTCGCGGCCGCCAGCTGCCCGTACGCCCGGCGGATCGCGGTCTGGGCAGGCTTCCCCGGGAACGCAGTGTCGACATCGAACTCCCCAGGCCGGCGCGAGTTTCGGAACCCCTTTCTCGACAGATCAGCGAGCTGCTGCAGATCGGTGTGCTGGGCGCGGGCAAACCCAGCGTCGACGACCGCTCCGTGCCCGGGGACGATCCGGTCCGGGTCCAACGCCAACAGCGAGGCCAGAGAGTCAGGCCAATCGAGGGGATACGAGTCCTCGAAGGAAGGCGGGGCCCCCTCCTCGACCAGGTCGCCCGCGAAGAGAACCCGGTCACTGCCGACCCAGGCCACGACGTCGTTGTCGGTGTGGCCGCGCCCCGGGTGCGCCAGGGTCACGATCCGGCCCCCAAGGTCCAGCTCGACCTCATCCTCGAGCAGGCAGGCGGGGCTCACGATCGGGCTGGCGGCGATCGCCTGAGCGACCTCGCGGTCCCGGTCGCGCAGTCGGGCGATCACTTCTCGCTGCTGCGCTTCTCCATCCCAGCGGAGATGCTCGGCGCAGAGGCGATGGCTCCATAGGACGTCCGGCTGCAGGGCTCCGTTGCCGAAGCAATGATCGAAATGGCTGTGGCTGTTGACCGCCCCCAAGGGCAGCTCCGTCCGCTCCCGTGCCAGCTGCACGATCTCCAACCCGGTCGCCAGTGAGTGCCCGGTGTCGAACAGAACGGCACGTTCCGCGCCCACCACCAGGCCCACGTTCAAGTTGAACGGCGCCCAAACGGCGACGAACACCCCCGGAGCCAGCTCCGTCCAGTCGGCGGGCGCAGCCACCGCCCCATTCTGGGCCAGACGGATCGGCCGCGTCGGGCCGGGACTGGGCTCGGCTCGCGCCGCGGGCCCAGCCAGCAGGCGCCAGCCCGGATCCGGGCGGATCCCCGGAGTTCGGCCGGCGCACCAGGGTCCATCCGCGTTTCCCGCGGCCGAGCCCTGGCCGGGTACCATCGGGTGGAGCCGAACCACGGCATAATTCAGATCGGGGCGGCAGGTAAGGGAGGGACGGAATGGCGGACGCGATCGGTGAGATGCCGATGTCCCCGACTGCCGCCGGAGCGACCCTCAACCCCACCCGGGTGACCGTGGTCCCGGTCGCCGGCCTGCCCTTAGTGGCGGCTGCCCTGGCCTTCCTGGTGGCCGCGGTGGCGGGCAATTGGCTCTGGGCGCTCGACTTCATCCACGTCGCGGGCGGTGGATTGTGGACTGGCATCGACCTCTTCGTGGGGCTGGTCATCGGTCCGATCATCGGCCACATGTCAGTTCCGGCCCGGGTGGAGTTCTCGACCCGGTTCATGCCCAAGATGGTCCTGATCATGCCCACCCTGGTGGTCTTGACCCTGGCCTCAGGACTGCAGTTGGCGCGCCGCCTGGGCAACCTCGCCGTTCCCTATCCCAACCACTGGTGGCTGGTGGCCTCTTTCATCGTCGTCGGAGTGATGGCGGTCATCGCCCTCGGCCTGCTCGAACCCGCCAATCTGGCGGTACTGTTCGAGCTCAAGAAGCCCCGCCCCAACGGCCTTCTCATCGCCAAGCTGATGCGCCGCTTCGTCTACACCGCCGGGGTCACCGGTCTCATGCAGATTGCCACCCTGGTCATAATGTCGCGGATCGCAACCTGGTGACCGATCGGGCCGCCCCGCCTCGCCCCCTGCCTCCGATCACGGAGACCGCGGTGGGGTCGATTGCCCTGGTGATCGCAGGCGGGATCTACCTGGCCAGCTACCTGCCGCGCCAGGCGCCTCTGCTCATCCCCACTGTCCTGATCGGCCTGGGGGGCGGCCTCCTGCTGGCGGCAGTTGCCCAGCTGGGAGGGCTACGTCAGTTCGCCTGGGAGCGCTTCTATCAGGTGAGCGGTTGGGCCCTGGTGGCGTACGCCGTCATCGCCGGGATGATCGAGTTCGTCCTTCTGGTCGATCACACCCGGGGAACGCTGCTGATCTTGCTGACCGTGGTCCTGGTGATCTTCGCCCTCGATATCCCGATCATTCTCGGCTTCTCAGTGGCTCGGCACCAAGATACGCCCGCTGGCATCCCCTGAGCCCGCCCGGAGTTGGCTACAAGAACCGAATCAGGACGAGCGCGATCACCAGTACGGCCAGGCCAACCGCGAACTGCATGGCCACCACTTTGTGGTTGAGGGAGATGCCGAGGTACTCGGGCCAGCCCCGGCGGCCGGCCACCTGGATGTTGGTTGCTCGGGGCCGGCCCCTAAGGCGCAGCACCAGCTCACTGGCGAAGCCCAAGGCGATCAGGAATCCCAACGAGCCGCTGACGTAGCCCAACAGCCTGCCTGCGTCCCCATTCGGGGCGCTGCCCAAGTGCGATCCCACCCAGTAGCCCAGGAGCCCCGCCGCCACTCCGACCACGGTCGCCGCCGGAGTCCGGCCCGACGCCATGAAGCGGTTCATTGCGTACACCGTAGCCCAAGTGCCAGTCTCCGAGCACGGGCGCTCCCAACCCGGCCAACCGCTGGGTGCTGTTCGCGCCCTGGGAAGGTATGCGTCGAAGCGACCACCGCTCCGGCTTAGCCGTTCACTGAGGAGCTTCCTGGTCAGGTCGGAGGGTGAAACTCAGCAGGGACCGGCCGAGTCGGAGGGAATGAAGTGCGAACCAGAGCGAGCTGTGGGTCACGCGATGGATGATTTCGAGGCTCTCGTCGTTGAGCCGCGCTGCCGGGGGCGCTCGCCCAAGTCCGGCCCAGGATGATCACCTCAGCCTGGTAGTCCCAAGGAGGGGACAGCAGATTTTGGAGTGGAACCGGGCGCCCTTGGGGCCGCACGCCGCAGCGATTCCCACCGACCGGCCGATCCCAGCTAACCGCCGAGGGCGCTCCAGGTCTTCAGCGGCGAGGTAACTCATCGCTCAAGGCTCAGCCCCAGGTCCGCGTCCACCAGGCGGGCCGATGATCGGTCGCCATGCCCCCGGTGGCGGCGTACTCGAAGTCGATCCCCTGATGGCGGAGCTCGGCCATCACGGGCTCCAACGCCGGCCTGTCGACGACCCACAGCACCCCGCCCCGGAGGCGGTTGTCCACCACCCCAAAGCCCCGGACTTGTAGATAAGAGGTCAGGGTGACCGCCCCCGCCTTGGACCTGGTGGCCCGGGTGGCCTGGCCGATGTGGGTGAGGGAGCGCAGCGTCTCGTCGTAGGCCTCCCGCTGGGCCCGGTCGCTCAGCACCCGACACGCATTGTTGATCGCCGCCATCCGGGACTGGGCGTCCTTGTGCTTGTTCAGATCGGGGTGCCAGCGCTGGGCCTGGACCCGCCGCGCCTGGCGTAGGTCTGCCTCGGAAGCGCCCGGCAACAGCCCCAAAAGGCCGTAGAGGTCGCCGTCATCGAGCCCGTCGGAATACTGCATCTTGGTTAGGTGTCTGGGGGTAGTGCGGTCGAAGCCGCGAGTTATCGTGGCTGGCGGGACAAAGCTGAGCTAAATCGTTCCACTTCAGGCTAGCTCACCAGAGCCCTTGGCAGCCCGGGCATCACCACCTTGGAACCGCCCCGCTACAGCTGGACCTCGACCTCAGCAGGAGCCACCTTGACGGCAGATAGATGGCGCCGGGAAGTGGTCGCGGCGCTTACAGCCAGGGCCTGCGGCAACAGCACTCTGAGCGCGCTCCAGGCGACCGGTCGGGCCACCAGAACTCGTTGTGTCCCCAGCCTCGACTCCCCCAGCTCGCTGCCTGCATGCCCGGCGATGCCGTCTACCGACTCCATCCGAATCAGAAGGCCCCTACTCTCCTGGAGAGGGTCCGCCACCCTTCCTACCTGGGCCGATCAAGGGCCGGGGCCACGGTCCTCTCGCCCCTGTCCGCAGCTTCAGCCGCATTTCCTGTCGCACGCCAGGCAATGGGCCAACGAGCGGTCACGCGCTGAGCTTTAGACCACCCACGGTGATTCTTAGCTACTCCGCGGTCACCAACTCTTCGCCGCCAGGTGGTGGTGGCAGGCTATTGGTCCGGCTCCCGCGCCGCCTCGGCGCGATCCACCGACTCGATCATGCGAAGGGTCCAAGTGTACTTTCCACGTAGGTGGTTGACACGGGTCACCGCAGGGCGGCCGGGTTGCGCTCGGAAGGTGACCTCGTCTCGGAGATCCGGGGTCAGTTCACACGCGGTGCGGTTCACGCTGCTGTGCCGTGGACCCGTGCCCGCAGAATCGGTACGCCCGGACCGTCGAGCTGGTCAACGTAAGGTGCGCGGCCAGCTATGCTCATCACGAGCGCGAGGGTCGATCCGGTGACCAGCGGCCCGGTGCCCGTGGCAAACGGCCCATCGTCCGCGCGCAGCTGCAGACCGGCGGCGGTGGTCCGGCTGGCAACCGTGAAGTTGCGGCGCGCAAAGAAGTCCGCCACGGGCGTCAGCGCGTCTACGTCGGGAGTCCGGGGCAGTCCCAGCGGCCGACGGATGTCTTGGGCGTGCACGACAATCTCGCCAAGGTAGGCCGGGGTGTGTCCCGAAGGGGCCGTGGTGCTGCCGATGACGGCGCGGAACTGGTCGAGTGTCTCGGCGGGGGTGCTACCGAGATGCTCGACCAACCGGCGCTGGTTGTGCACGTCGACACGAAAACGCGAGCCGAGCATGCTGCGTACCCAGCGCCACTGATTCAGACTTGCGGCGACCGTGAGGTGGGCGACGACCTGCTCGACGTCCCACTGGCCGCACAGGGTGCCGTGCCGCCACTGCTCGGCGCTAAGGTCTGACAGGTCCTCCGCAAGCGCGGCCCGTTCGGCGTGCGCCAGCGCCCAGAGCCGGTCGTTCCGCGATCGCGCCGTACGGCGTGATGCCCTTCCCATGCTCTAGAGACCCTGTTGCTTGGTGACTGTCAGCGGCTGACCACCAACGTCTGATTGCTCTCGCCGCCTTGGCAGCCAGCGGCGCTGTGGTCGGGATTGCCGAGTAGGCGCTGGAACCGCTCCACGGCGGATCACTCGACCTCCGGCGCAACCACGCCCTTGGTATTCAAGGTCCAGTCGAGGGAGCTGCGTCCCAGCAGGTGGGACGCGACGGCGAGCTCCTCCCCGCTGGTCAGCATCCGCCCGGCGTCGGCGTGGCGCAGGAATGTGAAAGCGGAGGGTCGCCAGCCCGGCCACTCGGAGATTCCTTTGGAACGCCTTAGTGACGGTGGTTCCCACAAGTGGCTCGGCCAGCGCGCCGGTTAGTTCGAGCCCTCCAATGGTTGGCTTCCACCGGCCCTCGGCAGCGAGACGGTTGCTCTCGCAGGCCCGGGACGCAGACAAGAAAGCGAAGACTGTCAGAACAGCCGCCAGAATGTTCTCAGCCAGGTCCAGGACAGTGCTCACTGCGGGAATCCTGGCACTCGATCTCGCAGGCCCATCACTACCGACCTCACCAACCTCTCGACGTCCTGGTCGCGCTGGCGGCAACACTCATCGCCCACCCCGTACCCCGACCGCGTGGCTGTCACGTTGCCGTGATCCGGCTCCTCGGGCCGCCCACTGATCCGTGCAAAACGCCCATTTGATCTCAAAACGAGGGAGCCGACGGGGAGATTCGAACTCCCGGCCAGCGGTTTACGAAACCGCTGCTCCCGAGCTCAGCTACGAAAGCACCCGAAGTGAGCTGACGGACTAACTGACGGACTCGGGGTTTCACCGCCAGGCCGCAGAGCGGGTCAGCTCGGGCGCTGGAGTAGCACCCCGAGCCGGTCGGCGGCCTCCTGCTGGAGCGCATCGGCTACCCCGCCGTAGTGTCTGCTAGTAAGGCTGACGCTGGAGTGCCCGAGCTTCCGGCTGACCACGCTGATATCCGTCCCGCCCGCGAGCAGCAGCGCGCCGTGCGCGGCCCGTAGGTCGTGCCAGCGGAGCTTGGGCAGTCCGGCCGCGGCGAGGGCGTCCTGGAATAGGTGGGTGAGGCTGGTGCCGCTTCGGGGCGCACCGGTGCCCGTGGTGAAGGTTAGCCCCGCGATCGGCTGGTGCCGGCGGCCGCCGGCCGCAAGCTGGGCGGCGAGCTGCTCCCGGCGCTCGTCCCGCAGGACTTCCAGCGCGGAGTCAGGCAGCGCCACCACGCGTCGGCTCGTGGCTGACTTCGGCTCGCTGAGCGAGTAGGCGCCAGCGATCCGCTGAAGAGTCGTCCGGACGTGGAGGCAGCGGCGCTCAAAGTCAATGTCATCCCAGCGGAGCCCGAGCTGCTCTCCGAGGCGCAGGCCGGTGGTGATCGCCACCACGGCGAGTCGGCGCAGGCCAGGGTCGCCGCAGGCGTCGAGCAGGTTGTGTACGTC
>DATLRH010000003.1:0-121425 GCA_035534755.1 Candidatus Dormiibacterota bacterium | reverse complement strand
GGGCGTCTAATGGCATGCTGGTGGGGGTCATCGTGTCTCCTGGTCTGTGAATAGGGTCGGTGGCACGGTGGCCTTTTTCGTGCCCACCGTGGCGGGCACCTTCTCGGTCCCGCTACTTACACCACTTTATGGGGCACGACCGAGAGGGACCGCCTTAGGCAGGGGAGATGACTGTCCCCGGCGCTGCCTGGGTCTGGCCAGCGGCGGTTTGGAGGAAGAGATTGGGGCGAGCGGGACGAAGCTTCCAACCGTCGTCGTCGGCACTCAGCTCACCTACTGGTCCGGCCGCCATGGTCGGGTGAGGCGAGCGCCCGGAAACTGCCAAGCGGACCCGCGCCCCGGCGTAGAACCCTACTACACGCTCCCAGCGCAAATTGCGGGCTGAGAGGAGCGTAAACTGCGGGCTGGGAGGAGCGCAAACTGCGGCCTACTGATAGTATGGTGCCTATGGCTGCTCCTACCACCTACCTCCCCAGAATTGTGGATCGTGAGCTATCCGATCGGCTAGCGGCTACGGGGGCTGTTGTTATCGAGGGACCCAAAGCCTGTGGCAAGACTGCCACCGCTCGCCAGCTTGCCGCCAGCGAGGTCCGCTTCGATGTAGACCAGAATGCCGTTCTGGCAGCCGCGGTCAATCCTCAACTCGTCCTTGAGGGACCAAAGCCTCGCCTCCTGGACGAATGGCAACTCGCCCCGGAAATCTGGAACCATGTTCGCCGGGCCGTTGAGGATCAACACCAGGGCGATCTTTATATCCTCACCGGCTCGGCTAGACCCCCAGACGACATTACCCGGCACTCTGGGGCGGGACGCATTACACGCCTTCGCATGCGAACTATGAGCTTGTTCGAGTCTGGATTTAGCAACGGCGCCGTTTCCTTGCGTGAAGCTATGGGTGGAGAAAATGTGGAAGCAACTGATCCTGGCTACCGACTCGAGGATGTGGTTGAACAATTGGTGCATGGAGGCTGGCCCGGCTGGCACAACCTAGGGACGGCACAAGCGCAGCGCGCTATCCGCGATTACCTAGGTGAGATCTCTCGGGTTGACCTCAGTCAAGTAAGTGACAGGCGTGCGGATCCCGAGAGGGTTCAGCGGCTCTTGAGGTCGTTCAGCCGAAATGTTGCAACGTATTCCTCTATTAGCACGCTCGCCGCTGATGCTAGGGGTGTGGACGGAACCCTGGACCGAAACACTGTAGTCGGCTACCTGGCAGCTCTCAATCAGCTAATGGTTGTCGAAGACCAACCTAGCTGGGAACCCCATTTGCGTTCTAGGTATAGGCTCCGAAAAGCCGAGAAACGCCATTTCGTCGACCCTTCGCTGGCCGTTGCAGCTCTTCGAACAGGCACTGAGGCGCTCTTACGGGATCTCAACTTCCTTGGGCTGTTGTTTGAGTCACTCGTAGTGCGCGATCTACGCATCTATGCCCAGGACCAAGAGGCGAGCGTGCTTCAATATCATGATGAGAAGGACTTTGAGGTCGACGTCATACTTGAGTGCGCAAGTGGAGCATGGGCTGCATTTGAGGTGAAGTTGGGGGGGAAGGCAATTGAGGAGGGAGCGGCACATCTGCTTCGCTTCATCGAAAGATTGGACACTGAGAAGAGCGGCAGGCCATCCCTGTTAGCGGTTATCACGGCAAGTGGATTTGCCTATAGGCGTCCGGACGGCGTGGCAGTGATTCCCATCACTACCCTGAAGCCCTGATGCATCCTTCTCTCGGCGTCATGCTCCCGACCCCGCTTCTGCGGGACCCCGACTGGGAAGAGGAGTACGCCAAGCAGACGAACGTGGAGCGGGGCTTCTCCAGCCTGAAGAACCCGGACGTCATCGGGCTCACCAAGGGCCAGTTTCACTTCCGCCGTATCCCCAACATGTCGCTGTTGGTCACGTTGATGTGGGGAGGCCACAACATGCGGCTCCAGATAACGCGTCCCCGAGATCTCGCCAGGGAGGCAGCAGCCTTGCCGCGCAAGCAGCAAGGCCGGCCTCGACGCCGCTCTCAGGCGCCGTTCGTAGCCACACCTTCAGATGCCCTCTTGGCCGAGGAAGCCGCGGCCGAGGGCTCCCGGTCGCCGTAGCTACTCCGAGAGCAGAGTCGACGGTCTAGCACTCAAGCTTCCTGGATCAAGCGCGCCGTGAGGCAGGCTGGATTGCCGCCCAGGGGCGCGCTCGTGGTCTCTATAAGCCACGATATTTTGCGTCCAAGCCGCCCAAACACAGAAAACGCCCGAGAATTGCTTCCGGCCGTTTCCCTCATGAAACGCGCAATGGCTTTTGGCGAAACGCGCAAGACCCTCTCGTTCGTTCGCGGCGGCGTTGCCAGCGACCGAGGCGCCAAGCTAGCGCTGAGTTCCCGTGATCCTGGTCTAGTTGTAGTTCCCATAGACCTTGTTGACAAAGTGAGGGCCCGCTGACCACGGTTTTGGGTACTGCTATCCAGAACGTGGAGGGGCCCTCATGCGGAATGCTAGACCGAGAGCGCGGCTGACGGAATACGGCAGGTGGCTGCTGGTTGAGCGGGTGGAGCGGGAAGGGTGGACGGTGGCGGCGACGGCCGAGGCGGCGGGGGTCTCGCGGGAGACGGTGTACCGGTGGCTGCGGAGATGGGAGGCAGAGCGGGGAAAGGGGCTCTGTGACCGGTCCTCGCGGCCCCAGCGCAGCCCGCGGCGGTTGCCGGCCAAGGCGGAGGCGAGGATCTGCCGGCTGCGCCGGGAGCGCAAGCTGGGTCCCCACCGGCTGGCGGCCCTGACCGGCCATCCCCGGTCCACCTGCTACGCCGTGCTGCGCCGGTTTGGGCTGGCGCGACTGGACTTCCTGGACCGACCCACGGGGAGAGTGATTCGCCGCTATGAGCGGGAGGTGGCCGGGGAGCTGGTCCACATTGACGTGAAGAAGCTGGGCCGGATCCAGCCTGGGGGTGGCCACCGGATCCACGGCCGGGGCCGGGTGCCGCACTCGACCGGGCAGGGCTACGACTACCTGCACTGCGCGGTGGATGACCACAGCCGGCTGGCCTACGTGGAGGCCCACCGGGACGAGAAGGCCACCACCTGCTCTGGGTTCCTGCGCCGAGCCCAGCAGTTCTACGCCGACCACGGGGTTGCGGTCCAGGCGGTGATGACCGACAACGCCCGCGCCTACCGGAACTCCCGGGCGTTCCGGCGAGCCTTGACTGAACTGGACTGCAGCCAGCTGCTGACGCCCTTCTACCACCCCCAGGTGAACGGGAAAGTGGAGCGCTTCAACCGCACGCTCCTCGAGGAGTGGGCCTACGTCCGTCCCTACACCAGCAACGGCTCCCGGCTCCGCTTGCTCTCCGCCTGGCTGCACCGCTACAACTACCACCGCGCCCACACCGCGCTTGGCGGCCTCCCTCCCGTGACTCGTGTCAACAACCTACGTGGGAAGTACATCTAGGCGGGCGGGCGTCCCAGGGCCACTGGCCTATTTGCCAATCCCATTCCGACTGCGCCGCTCCTCCTCCCCCAGGCTCTGAGCTGCGGCGCCGGTCAAAGTCCTTTCCCCCCTTCCGGCCGGGCCCTGGGATCGGACCAGATACTGGTAGCATCGGCGCGTTCGAAGGGAGGACCGGGGATGGCCGGGGACACTTGGAAGCGCCGCTCGATGGCGCGCTGGCTGGCCGGGGATGGCATCGAGATCGGGGCCTTGCACAATCCCCTCCACCTCCCGGAAGGCGCCCGGGTGCGCTACGTGGATCGCGCGTCCACCGCCGATCTCTACAGCCACTACCCCGACCAGGGCGAACTGGTCCCGATCTCCTTCATTGGCGACGCCTGCGACCTATCTGCCATCGAGGCAGACAGCCTCGACTTCGTCGTCGCCAACCATGTGGTTGAACACCTTCAGGATCCCATCCGGGGTCTCCGTGAGATGGCCCGGGTCATCCGCCCGGGGGGCCTTCTTTATCTGGCCATTCCCGACCAGCGGGCGACATTCGACCGGCGACGACCGGCGACGAGCGTCGCTCACCTAGTCGACGAGTACCACCAAGGAACTGAGGCTACCCGACGCGCGCATGTGACCGAGTACGTAGAGCGGGCCGAGCGCGGCGAGCTGGGACAGGCGGCGGCGCGGGAAAGTGTTGCGGAACGGGTTGACGTCCTGTTGGAAACCGACTACAGCATCCATTACCACGTCTTTCGTCCAGATACCTTTATCGAACTTCTGAGCGCGGCTCAGCGGGAAGCGGCGACCGCGTTTGAACTCGTCGCCTTCGAAGGCTGTGACGCGCCTCAAGATGACGAGTTCATCTTCCTACTAGGCAAGACGGTAGCCTCCCAACCTAGAGCGACCCCTCCACTCGTGCCCGGGGTGCACATGCCCCCGCTACCGGAGCCGAGCGGGCCAGACCTGCTGGCATCTATTCGCGCGCGAGGCTGGCGCCGCCTGAGACGAACCCTTCGCAAGCGCCCGGGCTGATGGCAGGTGCCGGGCGGCAGGGCCAGCCCCAGCTCCGGCCGACCAACGGAATCTGCCTCGCGTTCTGCCTGGTAACCCTGGTGGGGCTGGCTCTGCCCTTCGCCCACCCCCCGGCGGAGAACACCGGATCACTCTTCTCCCTCGCGGAGTACCTTCTCACCGTCTCGGCCGGAACAACCCTCCTCCTCGGCCCCGGGCTCGCGCTCCGGGCGCTTCGACCCTCCGTTCGAGTTCCGCTCGGCTTCCTGTTTGTCCCCGGCTTCCTGGTCCTGATCTTCACCGGGACGGTCTGCTGGGCGACGGCCACGGTGATTCGGCCCGAGGTGACGACCGTGGTCGTCTGCGGGCCCGTCACTGCCGCCCTCTTCGTCCTGGCACTGCGGAGGGACCTAGCCACCCTGCTCTCCCGCGAGGAGGCGCTGGCGCTCGGAGTTTGCGGCCTGGTCTTGCTGATTTGCCTGGCCAAGGCTGCCTGGTCGCTCGGACCCGTCGGCGAGCTTTATGCCGGAACCATCTCCCGGACCCTCGAGGTGGGTGCCCTGTCCGACAGCCGCATCTCCTTCGCAGTGGTTCAGCTGATCGCCCATGGGAATCCCCCCTACGGCGCGATCGGGAAGTCTTATTGCGCACCCTACACGTTCGCATCGCGCGGGCCCCTGGCCGCGTTGGCCGCGGCTCCGATCGTCTTCCAGTCGGGTGCCAGGCCACCGCTCACCCTCCCCAACCAGGCGTGGGTGGTGTTCGATCCTCAGGGCTTCGCGGCCTATCGGGTGATCATGGAACTCCTGGCCCTGACCAGCTTCCTGGCCGCCTTCACCGTTGTGCGCCGCTGCGCCAGCGCCCGGGTCGCCCTCTTCGTGGTGATCCTGCTCGCCAGCACCCCCTTCCTGGTCCACGAGGTCTACTTCACCTGGCCAAAGCTCCTCAGCGCCACGTTTGTGCTGCTGGGGGCTGATCTTGTCCTCCGGCGCCGCCCACTTTGGGCCGGCGCCACGCTTGGGGTTGGCTACCTGTGCCACCCTGGGGCCCTCTTCGCTGTCCCGGCGCTGTTCCTTCTCTGGCTATGGACCTATCGGGCTGATCCGACCCGGGGCCGCAGTTGGCGCCCAGTCATGAGTGGCTGGGCGGCCATGGCTGTGGGGGTCGGTCTTGCGCTCGGCGCCTGGTCGGTCGTCAACCTCGGCCATCCCTCGCAGGTCTCAATGTTCGCCAAGTTCCTGGTCGAGGCCGGCCATCTCGGGATGGCGCATTCGGTGGGGGACTGGCTTAGGGACCGCGCGGTTTCGGTGGCGAACACCTTGGTTCCATTGGTGCTGCTCGGCACCGATTCGCGCGATATCACGATCAATGTCGTGGGTGGCTCCTCGCCTCCCGTGGTGCTGTTCTTCGCGCAATACGGGACCACCCTGCCGTTCGGCATCGGGATCCTCTTCTATCCGGTCCTGCTCGCTGGACTGGTTCGGGCAGGGCGCCGCGAGCTGGCCCTCCTGCTCGCCGTCGTGGTCGCCCCCTGCGCGATGCTTGCGATCTACTGGGGAAGCTTCCCCACCGGCCTGATCCGCGACGGTCTCCAGGCATGGGTGATCGGCAACCTGATGGTATGCGCGTGGAGTTGGTCCCGCGATGGCACTCCAAAATGGCGCCAGAGTTGGTGGTTCCGAGGCGTCCTGGCATCGCGGAGCGTCGAAGTTCTACTGATGCTACTGTTGCCTACCATTCTCACCGAGCACGCTCTGGTCACCGTGCGGTTTGCCCACACTGACCTGCTGGCGCTACTGACCATGCTCGCCGGCTGCTTCGCTCTCGCATGGGTCAGTTGGCGCGCGCCGCAATTGTTGATCCTGGAAGAAGCCTCATAGTGCCTGTCCGCGGGAAGTGCACTGGGGTCGTCACCCTCCTTGGGCCGCTACCACCTCGATTCCGGTGCGGCCTTCTCCAGTCGGTGCCGAACCCGATCGAAAGCGACTACTCCGGCTCGTCGAGCGGGAGACGGCAATCAGGCAAACGCCTTTCGCCTTGCTAACGGCGCGGGAGGATGCTCTGCTAGGATGCGGCGCTGGAGTGAAGACCACCTCTTTTCGCAGGCAGTCAAGGGCCATCAGGGAGCTGCTCAGCCGGATCAACCACCACCCCAAAACCCTCGGTGCATTCGTCGCACTTCTGGCTTACTCAGTCACGTCCTTTTTGATCCTCCCTCGTGGAGCGGATCTCCTCACGGGCCATTTTATCTTAGGCGCACCGCCGGACCCAAGTCAGTACACGTGGTCACTCAACTGGTGGCCATACGCCATCAGCCACGGCTTGAACCCATTTTTGACCAGGTTCGTCTGGGCACCGCAGGGCTTCAACCTGGCATGGGATGCGACAATCCCCTCCCTCGCTTTGATTTCCTGGCCCCTCACCGCGGTTGCCGGACCAGTCGTCGCCTTCAATGTACTGATGGTGCTCGCGCCCATCGCTGCGGCGCTGTCCGCGTACTACCTCTGCTACGAGTTGACTGGCAATCTGGCCGCTGCCACACTCGGGGGTTGGCTCTTCGGATTCTCTTCGTACGAGATCTCACAGTCCCAATCCCATCTAAACCTCAATTTCACCGCAGTGATTCCACTCGTTGTTTGGCTGGCTGTACTTCGCTTCCGCGGTCGCCTCGGTCGACGTACGTTCATCGTCTGCACTTCCCTGCTGCTCACCGCTGAGTTTGGGATATCGATCGAGGTTGACGCCACCGCGGCGCTGTTCGCCGGCGGAACACTCCTCAGCGCCGCCCTCCTCGTTCCGGAGTCGCGAACCCGGATTAGGGTCATGTCCGTCGAGGTGTTGCTGGCTTACGCAGGCGCTGCCCTTCTCTGCGCACCTTACCTCTGGTATCTCATCCTGGGCTCCGATCAGCAAACTTCAGTGATCCATTCTCCGCTGATCTACTCGACGGATCTTGTCAACTTTTTTATCCCAACTCCCGTCACGGCCCTGGGAGGCAGCCTGGCCCTGCCGATAGCGGCCAACTTCAGTGGCAATTTTGGAGAGGACGGCGCCTACCTTGGCCTCCCCCTGCTACTGATTGTGGGCCTATTCGCTGCCATTCATCACCGCGGCCGGTGGGCACCGGTTGTGCTCACCGTCATCGGAGCCGCGGCCGTCGCCACCCTGGGACCTAGACTCCACGTCCTCGGCGGCCTCGGGATTCCACTCCCTTGGGAACTCGCGACGAAGCTCCCGATTCTGCGTGCGGCACTCCCTGCCCGCCTCACGCTATATCTTGCCCTCGGTCGCGCGGTGGTCGCCGCCATGTGGGCTGCGTCAGCACGCCCACGACGGCTGTCGGTCTACGTCCTGGCTGTCTTCGCGGTTGTGATGCTCTGGCCCGCTTCTCGCCCAGTGCTGGCCGTGCGTCCGCCGCTATGGATCTCCTCTCACGCCTACACCAAACTGTTTCGGCAGGGCGCAACACTCGTCTTGCTTCCTTATGGGGATCTAGGGGACTCGATGCTCCTGCAGACCATGAGCGGTATGTACTTTAGGATGGCGGGAGGATATACCACCGCCACCCCCAAGTCGTTCTCGGACCTTCCGGCGGTTAGGATGTTTTTCGGAGCACCCCTATCGCGTGAGTACGGATCCGCGATTCTCGAGTTCTGCCGGACACATCGGGTCGTCGCTATCGTGGTCGACCGTTCGCTAGCTCCGCAATGGCAGGGCCGGCTGACAGCCCTAGGCTGGCGTCAGCAGAGCGTCGGGGGCACCTCGATCTTCTCGGTGCCACCGCGCCGGAGCTGAGGTGAGCCCCGGTCGCAGGGGTCGTGAAAAACCACTCCCCCCGCTTAGAAGCGGAGAGTCAAGCCCGCATCTTCGAGGTCCTCATGAAGAAGCCTCAGTGCCTTCGGGCCAATGCCATGGAGCTTCTTCAGGTCGGAGCTCGTGACCGGTCCCCCTTCATGACTCCAGAGCGGGTGAGAGTTTCTGGTTGTTGACAGCAGCTGCGAAGACCGCAGGCGGCTGTCACGCGGACTCCGCTATGGGCGACCCGGCGGAGGGCTGGTACGTAGACACCCTCAACTCGGAGGAAGGGGCCTGCAGGACCAACCGAAGCTGGGTTCCGACTCCACCGTGGTGGTCCGGTCCGGGAGCGTACAGTCCCTCGCGGGCCAGGAAAGCTGGCTACTAATCGCGTGCGACCTCTTGACCGGAGCCAGCCCGCCCGACGAGTTCTTCGGTCCCGTTACCACCCGCTTCGACGTCGTCCCGGCCATCTCGCTCACGTCAAGCAGCACCGAGTGTGCCGCCTACAACGATAGCTGCAGCACCACCACACCGTGCTCCACGGGCGCGCCGGCGATGCGGGTTGTCGCCCGGAGTTGGGTTCCGCCAAGCACGGTCGTCTGGAACGACACCGATCCAGGAATCTTGGCGACGACGGGCCTTCCGCCAGCGGACCAGTCAACCAGTCCGGCATCGATCGCCACAAATGACGACCGGTTCCTCTCCGTGACCTTCTTTGCCAGCACTCTGGATGTCTCCGGTAAAGATGACTGCATCCCGGCCAGCGACTCGTGGCTGCGACCATGCGCCCGGCTGATTGCGGTCGCGACCGGTTCGCCATCGACCGTCAGCGTCGACGAGGAGCTCGGCTACAATGGAGGCTCTCTCTACTACTCGGCCGTCGTCGGGGAAGGGAATGGGAATGTCCTCATGGCGGCGACCTTGCCATCTCCGCCGGCGCGACGTCCCTGTCGAGAGTCGCCATCCATCCGGGTGGTGGTGCCGGCGAGTCCGAGCGGCCAGATTTCGGTCAACAACCAACACCACAGCACCGACGTGGTCGTCGATGTCAACGGCTACTTCACTGATCGCAGTTCGACGCCTCTCGGCTCCAGCCTCTTCACCCCGATCACCCCAATTCGAGTGCTCGCCACGCGCTTTTCCGCCCCTACCCTCGGGCCGGGAGCGACTGGGACCGAAGCGATGGCGGAGGTGGCCCGAATCGGGGCCCACGCAACCGAGTTGGTGACAAACGTGACCGCTACCGACACGACTGCGCCCAGCTACCTGGCGGTCTACCCCGGCGGCTCCCGGCTGTTCGCATCCGACGTCAACCGGGGAGGCGCCCGGACAACCGTCCCCAACCTGACCCTGGCCACGGTGGGCAGCGGCGGCGCGATCAGCATTCACAACCAGCTCGGGTCGGTCGACGTGGACGTCGACGCCTCCGGATACTTCAGTCTGGGCTGAGCCGGGGAGCGCAGTCATTGAGCTCCTTCTCAGCCTGGGCTGGTCGCCAACCATCCGCTCACCCCGGAATGCACTCTCCTCAGCTTCGGCGCTTCGCTGCGGAGCTGGCCCGACCGTACGGGGCGGCAAGCCCGGGACGACCAGGTCTGCCCCGGCCGTGGGTTGGAATCAGATCAGGGCTGAGGGTAGGCAGCCAGGCAGGCCCAGCCATCGGCGCCGCGGCGATCGTTCCCGAAGTCGACGAACGTCCTAACCAGTGACCACCACCGACGCGATCGCCTGGGTCTGAGGCACCGTGTAGGGGCCGTCAGTCGCCCAGACCAACACCTGGTAGTTGCCGGCGGCCACGCCCACCGTGGTCCAGGTCCACTGGGGCCCGATCCAGGCGGCCTCAAGCGTCCAGGGACCGGCGCTACCCGAGCGGACGAAGTAGGAGTACTCGACCTGAGCTCCGCCTGGGCAGGTGCCGGAGGCAAGCACGTTGACGGGCTGTCCGCTCACTACCGAAGCCGGCGCCGAGGCGGATACCGCGGAACAGGGGGGCGTGACATCGACCGTGATGCTTTGGCTGACCTGTATCTGAGGGAGGGTGTAGGGACCGTCGCTGGTCCACACCAGGACGTAGTACGTCCCCGGGGCCACTTCCGTCGTGGACCACGACCAGGTGGCGCCACCCCAGGCGCTCTGCAGAGTCCAGGGACCACCCGGGCTCGAGCTGGTGAAATACGTGTAGAGCGGCGAGGCACCGCTTGGGCAGGTGGCCGCTGCGGTCACCGTCACCGCTTGTCCGGCGCTCACCGTAGAAGGGAGAGCGGTCGCGGTGAGCCCGGTGCAGGGAGACACGGAGATGACCGAGATGCCAGCGACCGCCTCCGCCTGGGGACGGATGTACTCCGCCCCGCTTATCCAAACCAGGATGTAGTACGTCCCGTCGGCGAAACCGTTCGTCGACCAGGTCCAACTCGGGCCGATCCAGGCCGCCTGCAAGGTCCAAGGACCACTCGCCGAGGGGCCGGTGAAGTACGAGTAGAGCGGGCTTGTCCCGCTCGGACAGCTGCCCGTGGCCGAGACCGTGACCGGCTGGCCCGGTGCTAGCGATGCCGGTGACGCCTGAGCGGTCACTCCCGTGCAGGGTAGCTGGGTGTAGATCGTCAGGGATGCTGCCGCCTGAGCCTGAGGCACGGTGTAAGGACCATCGCTGACCCAGACCAGCACCTGATAGGGTCCGTCCGGAAGGCCGGCCGTGGACCACGTCCAGGTAGGACCGACCCACGCCGCCTGCAACGTCCAGGGGCCGGAGCCACTGGCGCGGGTGAAGTAGGTGTACATGGGACTGGTCCCGGCTGGGCAGCTGCTGCTCGCCGTCACTACCACGGGCAGTCCCTCGGTCGCCGTGACGGGCCCGCTGATCGTCACTCCGCTGCAGGCGACCAGGGCGGTCAGGGTCACGGTCGCGGTGGACTCTGCCTGGGGAGCGGCAAACGGCCCATCGCTGACCCAAACCAGCACTTGGTAGGCGCCGGGGGCCAAGGAGGCGGTGGGCCACGGCCAGCTGGGACCGATCCAGGCGGCCTGGAGCGCCCAAGGACCCCCACTGCTGGAGCGGATGAAATACGAATAGAGCGGGCTGGACCCGGTGGGGCAGGCGCTGGTGGCGGCCACATCGACTGTCTGGCCCACCAGGACGCTGGCCGGGGCGGTCGCGGACACCGCCGAACAAGGTGTGACCGCGACCACCTGGACAGTTGCCGCCGCCTGTGCCTGGGGAACCGAGTAGGGGCCGTCGCTGACCCAGGCCAGAACTTGATAGGTGCCCGGGGCCAGGCCCGCCGTCGACCAGGCCCAGTTGGGGCCAATCCAGGCCGCCTGAAGCGTCCAGGGTCCGGAGACGCCCGACCGCGTGAAGTAGGTGTACGCCGGCAGAGAACCGGTCGGGCACGAGCCCGAGGCGGAGACCGCGACGACTCCGCCGGGGGTCGTCGAGTTGGGAGTGGCGGTCACCGACACCGAGCTGCAGGCTGGTTGCGGCGCGACGGTCAGGGTCGCCGCGGCCTGTGCCTGCGGCACCGTGTAGGGACCGTCGCTCGCCCAGACAAGAACCTGATACGTGCCATCGGGAACGCCGGCGGTCGACCAGGCCCAACTGGACCCGATCCAGGCGGCCTGGAGTGTCCAGGGTCCGGAGACGCCCGACCGCGTGAAGTAGGAGTACCGGGTCATCGCCCCGGTCGGGCAGGTGGGCGATGCCGTCACCACATCGCTGGCCCCGGGCGCCACGGACGCGAACTGGAGGGAGGCCGCCACGGAGGTGCAGGGGGGCGCGTCAAACTGGAACTGGTCGGCGGCACCGGTGGGGCTGGAGCCGAGCCCACTGACCACCACCACATCGACGATCGCCGGGGTCGCCGCCGGGGTGACGACGCTGATGGTGGTTCCGGTTGAGTTGACCTGGCCCGAAGCGAGGGTCACCGACTGGGTCCCGAAATACACGAGCTGGGCTCCCAGGAATCCGCTCCCGTAGATGGTCACGGAGGTCCCGCCCGCCTGGGGACCGTAATTCGGAGACAACCCGGTCACAAGCGGCCCTGGGGCCTGTAAGGAGGTCGCGATCTGGGTTACTCCGGGGATGCTGGGCGACTGATTCGAATCTGATTGCATTTGCAGCCAGGCACAGGACGCGGACAGCAGGGTCGACCCGTTGGGGGAAGGACACTGCGCCGACCCGCCCGGTTCGACCATCACCGCTGTGAATTGCATGGCGGCACTTCCCTGCGACTGGGCCCATACCTTGAGGGCCTCCCACTCAGGGGCGTCACCCGAGTAATAGATCTCGGGAAGGGCACATGTGCCGGTGATTCCCTGAGCTACGTCGTAGACCTGATTCTCGGTCCAGCTCGCCGCGGCCAGCCCCCCACTGTTGTAGTCCCCGTAGTCCGCCAGGTTCCCCGGTTGAGACAGCGAGCAGATAGTGCTCGGGACCGCCGGAAACGCGGCCGCCGAGTATCCCCCCACCCAGCTGAGGGTGTCGACTCCGTCGTACCACTGGCCGCCACTCGACTGCTCCATGTCGCTCGCCCCCCAGACGGTCACCGGAGCCGATCCGGTTGTGTAACCGGCTCCCACCACCTGCTGGAACCAGTCCGCCCCCGAGGTCTGGAGACTGGCCGGCTGGTATCCAGATGATGGATCCGCCGCGGTGTAGCTGTTGCTGGTCCCGACCGCCAGGGTGAAGTTCGGGGTTCCCGCCCCATGGTCGGACTCATATCCCTGGATCCACTTCTGGACCAGGCCCCGGATGGTCGAGTTGGGCGTGCAGCCGGAGCTCTCGAACACCTGCACGCCGTAAGTGGTCCCGGAGGAGCAGGGGGACCCGAAGTCCAAGACCAGCACCCCCCCTTGACTGGGCGGGATGGTCGATTGGCCCTGAAGGTAGAGGGCACATCCGGTCGTCGCCGAGCTGCCACAGGCGGCGATGTAAGGGAACAGTTCGTAGTAAGACGAGGTGGCCGGAGGAGGGATCACCGAAGCTCCGGTCGCGACCGCAGCGTTAGTTGGATTCGACTTGCCACGAGCGGCAGCCATGGTGGTGGACGAAACTCGGCTGCCCACGGCAGAGGGACAAGCCGACCCAGACAGCGCCTGCACCGTGCCAGCAGTGAGGCTGACTGCGAAGTACTGCCCAGACCCGCCACGCAGACAGCCGGTCTGGCCAGTCGAACTGACCACGGCCAAAGGCCCTGAACCCGGTTCGTCGGTCAGCCGCTGGCCCTGGCCCTGAAGCACTGCGACCGCGCCTGACCCGGACGAGGCGGGCATGGAGCCAGCGACTAGCATCGAGGTTGGGCCGGTCGTCCAGCAACTGGTGGGGTCGATCAGCTGACTGCTGAGGGGAAGGTCAAGACAGGAAGTCGGACTCGCGCTGCCCGTCGGGACCTGCGCCGCCGTCAGATGCCTGGTACTCCCGGGCGATTTCGCAGCTGGGGTGACCCGGGTCGGCGCCGGTTTGGCTTGCGCCGACGGGGGCAGAAGCATGGTCGCACCCAGCCCCAGAACCAACGCCATGAGCCCGAGTCGTGCAGCTCTCGCCCGGGCTAGCGCGGGCCAGGCAAGTCGCAGTCGTCGGGCCGAAGGAAGAAGACGCATCTCGTCCTAAACGAAGTCAAAGTGCCGTGCGCGCGCCTCGGCCGACGCAAGGGGCAAAGGTAACCCAATCGGCCGACCAGATGACCGCCGGGGGGTCACGATCCAGTCACGATGTCCCCTTGGTCGGACGGCGCAGCGGGCGCACGTCTGGTGCCCGACCGCCGGAGCCCAAAAGACAGCCGCCGGAGCCCGCCCACGGTTCTGAAGTTTGGTTCTGGCGACTCAGGGCTTCGATCGCTCCCGACACCGGGAGCGCTCCGACCACCACCGAGTCACCTTGCGGGCGGTCACCGCCGGCCCTTCCGCTCTTAGGCTCCGCCAACCCTTGCGAAGTAGCTCGACGCGCGCTCCTGGAAGCGACCCGGAGGAGCTGCCGCGCACGGTCTGGCCGGAACGGACTAGAGGCAGGTCCGGGGCCCGCCGCAGAGCAGCGCAGAATCGGAGCAAGGGCACCGCCGCATGCGACCAGGTCATTTCCGCCCCCACCCGCCTGACATTGCCTCGGATTGCGGCCAGTTCGGGGCCTGCTTGGGCCAGTGCCCGGATCGCTGCGGCCAAGGCGCGTTCGTCCTCGGCCGGGACAACCCAACCCAGATCCCGGTCCCGGACCAGGTCGGCGAAGAAGTCGCCGTCGGTGCAGATGATCGGCAGCCCGGCCCACAGATAGTCGAGCATCCGGGTCCGGAACGCGTATCGGGTCTCGGCGTGGTCGAAGTGAGTCGAGATGCCAGCGTCGGCGGCCGCCAGCCACCCACCGCGCTCGTCGTACGGCACCCACCCCTCGTGGAAGACCACGTGCTCTCCGGTGACTCCGAGCTGGTCGGAAAGCTCGCGGGCGCGAGCGGGCATCCACATCCGGTGAGGAACCCCTGGCTGGGGATGGGTCATCGACATGAAGACCAGCTTGAGCCGGGGAAGATCGGGCGCGAGCGCGGCGACCGCCTTGATCAGAGTCAGCGGATCGAACCAGTTGTAGATCCCCCCACCCCAGAGCAAGACCAAATCGTCCTCGGACACCTGGGGACCCATCGCCGCTCTGCTGCTCTGCTCCCGGGGCGGCGAGGGCGCATCGGAAACTCCGAAGGGCACGACGTCGATCAGGGCCCGCAGGGAGCTGTCGGCGTCCCAGGTCTTCGGATTGATCCGGCCCGCGCTGAGCAGGGTTCCGGTCCAGAGGTCGCGCTGCCGCTCACTCGCGCACAGAAAGAAGTCGCCCCGCTCCAATAGGTCGATCAGCGCGCGCCGGACCCGGACCGTCTCGGCGCCGCGCTCTGCCATGGGCCGATGGGCCTCTTGCTGGAGCAAGGCAAGTGGGAACGGGTCGTAGAGGTCGACGATCACCGGAACCTGGAGGTCGCGCAGTCTGGGATAGCGAACCAGCGCGAACCCTTCCAGCAACACGGCATCCTGCTCTCCCGCCAGCCTGTCCATACCTCCCGCCGAGAGCTGCGGCACCATCACCACCCGGCTGGTCACGAGGTCGGAGGCTTCGATCCCCGCAACGGTGACCAGATGTCCGGCGATTCGCAACTGGCGAGCCAGCTCGAAACAGCGGATTCCGGGGCCGGCCATCCGGCTGGCCACGACGTCGTTGGCGACGATCAGAATTCGCGCCACCCTATCCGCCTTCTGCCTCCAACTGCCTCAGCAGCCACTCGAGCCCGGGCCTGATCGCGAACCCGGACTCGCGGACCCAGCCAGCGACCTGCTCCGGGTCAGCGACGCTCTTGGACTTGGTCGCCTGGGTGAGCCGGAAGACGAGCCGGCCGAGGGCCGGGTCGGGCGCGACCACGTAGCGCCGGGACAGAACCCGCAGCAGGGTGTCCACCGAGGGGGTAGGGCGATAGTGCGTCGAGTCGAAGGAATCCGACTTGGGCGGCTCCGTAAGCACCTGGCTATCTGAGCGCAGGCGTCGACGCTGGGAGGCCCGTCGGGCACTCGCCAGGCGGGGGAATCCGGCCCAAGCCTCGACGATGATTCGGGCCGAAACCCAGGGATGACGACCTGCCGCCCCGCCCAGTAGGTGGCGGGCGGTGTGCTCCAGCACGACCTTGACCGCCCGGCGGCGCTCAAGGTTCTTGGCGGCCGTCCAAATCAGGTTCCGTTGGATGAGCCGGGTTTTGAAATCGGAAGCCAGATGCCTGGTGCTGGCCGAATGAACGTGGTGAACCCGGGCCGTGGGCACCGTCCAGAAAGCCTGGGCCCGCATGCTGGCGCGCATCGACCAGTCGACGTCCTCGTAGAACATGAAGAAGCTCTCATCGAGCTCCCCCACCCCTTGTGGGGAGAAAGCCGCGCGCCGGATCAAGGCTGCCGCGAAGCACAGCCCGGCGACCCGCTCCTCGACGTCGAACTGCCCGATGTCGGGCTCCCCGAGCCCTCGCTGCGCACCCTGGCCGCGGAGATAAAGGTCTATGCCAACCGAGTCCAGGATCAGCTCATCGGCTTCTAAGACCACCTTGGGGGCAAAACCGGCCGCCTCCGGGCGCCGCTGGGCGGCTTCCACAAGCAGTCCGACGGCGGTTGGCTCCACAACCGCATCGGGGTTCAGCAGAAGCACCAGCTCTCCGGAGCTGGCCTCGATCCCACAATTGGTCGCGGCCGCATAGCCGAGGTTGCGGTACTGGCGAAGGAGGCGGATCTCGGGCGACCCCGAGGGCTGTTTCGCCTGCCAACCCTCGAGTGCGTCGGCGACCTGCGAGGAGTGGCTGTTGTCGACGACCAGAAGCTCAAGGTTCGGGTATCGGTTCTGCGCGATCGAATCCAGGCAGAGCCAGAGCATCTCGGCGGGCGTCTCATAGGTGACCACAATGACGCTGACCGAGGTCCGTGGCGGAACCGTCAAAGATGGGCTAGCGGCCATTTCGGCACCGGAGCAGATGGGATACAAGCGGCCCGCGGACCCGGTGCCCCAGAGCCAGGTCGTCCCAAACGAGTGAGCGTGGAATTTCAACCAATGCCGCGCGACAACTCGCCGGGAGACCCGGCGGCGATGCTGGGTGGCGCGGTGGCGCGAACGCGAGGCTCTGTGGCCCCCCGCCGGAGCGAGCGGGCCCACGGATCTCCCTCCCAGGAGTTGCGGCGGAGGAGGCTCGCCCGGTCGGGGGATTAGGACCCACGCGGATTTGTCCTAGGCGGTGGTGGCAGGCGGCGCTCCTCTCACCGCATGCGGCCGGTCCTCGGCAGCAAGGGGCCCCCCACGATTCCGCCATCTGGAAGCGCCCCCCAGTTCTGCGGCCCGGCGTACTAGGACCGCTGCCGATTGTCGGGTCATCGTGGTTGCGAATCGCGGCAAACTGGGGGAACCGGGCCATCGGTCCGGCGTCGATGTGCCGACTTCTGCTCCCCGGGGACATCATTGGCTGCCACTCCGATCCGACTCTAGCAGATGACACGATCGCCCCTGGAATTTTGCGAATCAACCCGCGTGTGACCCCCGCTCCCGTCGCGAGACGGCACCCGCTGGAGGCACCATCTCATCTAAGTGGGTCGCCGGTCGCACCTACCTGGGAAAGCTGCCCGAGCGCACGCCAGTCAGATAGGTCCGGTCCCACGGGCCCCATCCCCGGGATACTCGACCTCGGCAGTGGGTCAGTATGGACCTGTTCCGCCAGGCCGACATCGATGCCGGAGACAAACAAGTGAGACGTGTGGTTCGCACGGTGACCAAGCCCTGCGCGCACCCCACGCGCCACACCTCATCGCACGGTGCCGTGGCATCCGGATGGCGATCGCCCTGGACGAGGGCGGAGACGTACTCCCTAACCTTCCGAACTGGTCTTCATCAGTGCACCATCTCTCCCCTTGTTGGCACCCCTCCGCGAGCGCGCCACGCGTGCGCGTCCGGGCTCAGCACAGACGCCCGGCGATGCCGGCGTTAAGGCTGACCTTCGTGCCAGGCGTCTAAAGTTCCCGAGCTTACTTCGGTCGCAACTACTGGGGACGGAGTCCAGTCGCTGGCGCCCTTGCATCCAGCGTCCACCGTCCGTGAAGTCCTCCCTACTGGTGATCACTTCGGAGGGCGCCCCATCTGACGACTCCGCTTGGTCACTTTCGATGGTCACCCGCGCGTCGAATTCAGCGGCCATCGCAACCGGGGCGGCGCCGAGCGTCCCACCTCGGTACGGTCCCGAAACCAACGACACGTACCAGGCGCTGAGCGGGGGACGCGAATCGCGGGGATCGCCGGCAGTCCGATCCGAACGCGGTCGCCGGAGATAAGGGGCGCCACTGGGCCTGTCGCCTTCGCGCCGTACACCCCGCCGCCGTGGAACCCGCTCTTCGCGTCCGTCGACCAGCTACGGACCTCCAACAGTGCCTACCCCGCACAACAATCGCACGGCGGGCGAGAATACAGGCGAATTGACGCCAACCACCGCGTGCGCTGGGCTCCCCGTGACGAGCGCCGCGCGCAAGCCGTGCGGCAGCGTTCCACCCAGCGTCGCTTAGCCCCCCTGCCCCGCCCGACCTCCAGCCATCTGGGGCGCACATCCGCGTGCGCTTTCGGTGCCCGGAGTCGCACGACCACTGTCTCGAGTGGACATCCGATCCTTCGCGGCTGGCCATCAGACATCGGCACCAGGTCGCTATTTAGGTTTCGCGCCCTGTCCCTCTAGGGTGGCCCATGGAGCGATTCGCCGAGGTGGCCAAGCCGGCCTGAAGGGCGTTGCTACGCTCAGCGAGAGGTTGGGGCTATAGGCCGGATCGTCTTCGAGCAGACGCCGGTACCGCCGCAGCAGGTGTTCCGGCAGTCGGCGGCCGTCGGCGAAGGCCTCCACCCCCGAGTCGACGCTCAGGCGTGCCCACGGTGTCCAGACGACGCGGTAGCCCTTTTCGCGCACCCTGAGCGATAGGTCTATAGCGCGTGATCTATCGTCGAGTTGCGTATCCATACCGCCGACTTCAGTGAGAACCGAGCGCCGTATCACCAAGCAGCCCGGGGCGAGCGCACCCACTGCCTGCACTAGCCAGGACCTTTGGAAGTGCTCGGTCGTGAGACTATCCATGCCGTCGAAAGGTGCCGCGACCACGCCGTCCGCCGTGACCACCAACGGACCCTGGGAGATCTCTCCCGTCAGACTCTCAAGCCGGGCCCCGACCAGCCCAACCCCAGGACTGAGTAGCTGCCCCACCAACTCGCGCAGCCAGGAAGATTCGATCGGCGAGACGCCGGGTGCCATCGTGCAGAATATGTCGCTGGCCCGAGTAACGTCCGAAGCGAGGCCAGGGTCGGACGGTGGTAGGGCGAGCGAAGCCGGGCCATCGCCGATACCACCGGGCTGACCCGGATCGTCGTCGGGACTCACAAACGGCCAGCGCCCAACGGCCGGCCGGACCTGGTAGTTGGGATAGTCCGTCAGATTGTGAATGGTTCTGGTGGCCTGCGCGCTTGCCTGCTCGGTTCCGGCGACGAAGATAGTGACGCGTGGAGCGGGCGCCGGCAGACTCCAGCGAACGCGGTTGATGGCGCCGCCAAGCGCAGTCTCCAGATCTGCCGTCGGCCGGGTCCGAGCCAGGTGGTCAGCGACAGCGCGAACCCCAGCTTCCCGGGCATAACTCTTCCGGTCGGCCGATCCAGCCGCTGACCCGGGGTGGGATCGCCAGTGGTAAAGCACCAACGGAACGTGGCAAATTTGCCCCGGCGCGGCCAACTCCGACACCCTCAGGGCCAAATCGTAATCCTGGCTTCCCTCAAATTCCGCGCGGAATCCGCCAACTTCATTCACCATGTCGCGCCGATAGCTGCCCAGATGACTGAGATAGTTTTGGCCATAAAACAGCTCTGGGTTCCATCCCGGCTTGAAATGCGGCTCCCTACGACGTCCATCGACATCGAGCTTGTCCTCATCGCTGAAGATGATGGCGGCGTCCGGATGGCGGTTCAGCTCGAGGGCCAGGCAAGCGAGAGCATGCTCCGGGATCTCGTCGTCGTGGTCCAGCAGCACCACGAAGTCACCGCTGGCCAGCGCCAGGGCGGTGTTGGACGCCTCCGCGATAAAGCCAGTCTCTGGGCGGTAAGCGATCCGGACCCGCGGGTCCTTCGCCCTGTATTCTTCCAGCACTGATCGAACATGGTTCTGGGTGGACGCATCGTCGGCGATACATAGCTCCCAGTTGGGGTAGATCTGAGCCAATACAGATTCGATCGCCAGTCGGAGGTGGACTTCGCGGGGGTTGAAGACAGGCATCAGGAGCGAAAATGCGGGACGCGTCTCGAGAGCGCCCACCGCCGCTTCGAGCACACGACGTCCCGACGCACCAGGCGTGTCATACTGCTCCACCCATTCGCGATAGCCGGGCGACGCTTCTACTCGTCCGGCCGTGTCGGGACCTCCCGTTATGCCCCTCCGCCTCGACCACAGGTGGCGGGCTCTCGCTGTGAGGCGAAATGTTTTGGTGCTCAACAGCGCCTGGAGCTCGGCTGTGGCGTTTTCTCCCGCGTCAATCCGCCGTTGCAGGGCTGCGGACAGGTACTCGCGGTGGGCGCGGACAGCCCGAAGTTCTCGCTCCATGTCCCAGTCGTGGCGGGCATAGCTACGCACCACCGTTTCCCAGTTGCGCACGGGTCGGAGCAGCACCGCCTGAGGTGAGATGAACCCCGCGTCAAAGTCCAGGTCGCGAGCGAAACCATGGCGAGCGAAGAGGCCCGCCCAATAGTCCGGGGGGCGAACGTTCGTGTGGGTCAGTTCCCCGTAGTCATCTGGAGTTGAGGAGAACAGAATCGCGCGACCGTGGCGGCACACATTGGCAACGCTCGCGTCAGCGTCCCCGGGAGCCACGTGTTCCAAGACTTCGATACAAGTGATCAGGTCATAGTCCTGAGATATCTCCTCGGTGATGGATGCCACTCGGCAGAAGGGCTGCACGTCAGGGTGCGCCTGCGAAATCGCCCACGCAGAGAAGTCGAAGCCCTCCGCCGATATCCCCCGGTCACGTAGCGACTTCACCAAGAAGCCGATGGCGCATCCGACGTCGAGCACGCTCCGCGGGCCAATGCGTTCCACCACGGCGGCCGCGATCTGCTCGAACAGGTTCTCCCACGCAGCCTCACCCCATCGGTAGGGGGGCGGGGCGGACTCTCCGTCTTTCTCGCGCGGCGATAGGCAGCTCCGGTAATACGCTTCCCCGTAGAGATCGTGGTGATCGTCCAGGGAACCGTCCGGAGTATCCCCCACATCCCCCGTCGGACGCGGGTCCCTATTCATCCGACTCGACTCCGAACCGCGTAGCGCACAAGCGAGCACCTCTGACAATCCCAGTCGATTGAGCGGCGATCGCGTTCCAGTATGGTAGGTGCGAAATGCCTACCTTGGCTAGCGGATCCGGCCGTACCAAGGGGCTGGTCGCTACCTCTGCATCGGGGTCAGGGGGAATTCTGCCGCGGTCGCGCCTCTTACCCGACTGCCTGTGCGCCCTCCGCATCGACTCCCCCAATAATGGCGTCCACAACCGGCTCTTGTAACCCTGAACCCTCGGGAACGAGCTCGTCTTCGGGCCGACAGCGAGGGCCTGAGCCCTACCAGAGCTCGCAGTCGCGGTAGGGTCGCCGAAACGCCAAAGTGGGCCACTGCACGGGCATCCCTCCCAGATCACTGCTCAAAGGGGCGTCTCAGGGGCCCTCCCAGCCGACCACGTCAACTACCAGGTCCGCCTGCCCGTTGGGAATGTAGAAGTCGATATAGCCATCCGCCCCGAGTGTCGCGGTAACTCCGGTCGCCACCGTGTCCCCCGGAAGCCAGTTCAAACTGGACGCCACAGGCAGGGAGGCGCCATCCGGGTAGATCGTCAGGAAGTCCGGAGCGGAGGTGTCCGTCATCGTGACATTGAGGACCACCGCTGTGGCTCCAGATGGGATCCCTCCCATCGTGGCCATCTGCAACCTCATGGGTATGCCAGCTCGAAGGACATGACCCGTGCACGCGTCGACGAGGCCGGAAACCGCGGTCGCTCGAGTATCACAAATGCGATACGGCACCATGGTCGTGAACTCAACTCCACCGGTGCCGGTGCCATAGTACCCTGACACGTCGACCACCACATCCGCAGCCCCGTTGGCGTTGTGAATGGTGATCTGGCCGACGTTGGCACCACTCTGGGGCACTGCGACCACAACGTGGTTAGCCACCGTCTCACCGGGCATGAAGTTGAGGTTGGAAGTCAGCGGCTGTGGCTCCCCTGCTGGCCACACGGTAAGGAAGCTGGGAGCGGAGGTGTCGGTAGCCGTCACCGTCAGATCTACGGCCGCAGGCCCAGAGCCCCCTCCTGGGGCGGGAACCCCGCCACTGCTCGTTCCGCTCGGATTGGTACCCGCTGCGGAAATGGTAATGGACTGTCCCGCACCAAGGGTCCTTCCCTGACACTGGGTCAAGTTCATCCCCGAGAGACTCGAAGGGTTCGACGACCGGGTGTCGCAAATACGGTACGGGGCCAACGGAAAGTATGCACTGCCGCTAATGTCCGCAGAATCATACCAGCCCTCGACATCGACGACGATGTCGGCGGCTCCGTTGGCATTGTAGAGGCTGACCTGGCCCGAGGTGCTGAGTCCGACGGTAACGAGGTTGGCGACCGTTTCTCCCCCGGACCAGTTCAGGCTTGACGACACTGGAACAGTACCGCCCGCTGGCCACACACTGAGAAACGAAGGCACGGATGTATCCGTCGCGGTTACATTGAGGACAACCGCCGTCGCAGAACTGGGAACCCCACCGCTGGTCGTTCCAGTCGGGTTGGTACCACTCACCTGGATCGTCATCATCCCCCCGACTCCCAAGGTGTTACCCTGGCACTGGGCGTCCGTCCCCGACAGTCCGGAGGGATTCCCGGCGCGCGTGTCGCAGATCCGGTAGGGAGTCAAGGGGTTGTAGGTGGCTGCACCCGGAGCCACCGGGGTAATGGGGGCTGACTGTACTGAAGGGGGGCCCGTGCCGTCGCCATTCACTGCGCTCACCGTGAACGTATACGGCGTCCCGTCGGTGAGCCCGGTTACCGTAAATGCTGGCACCGAAGACCCCGTGTCGACGGGCGCTCCCACCTGTACCCCAGCCTCGTAGGTGGTGACGATGTAAGAATTACTCGCGGACGCCGTCGTGCTCGCGGGGTCGCCCGAGAGCGTCTGGTTGCCTGAGAAGGGCCAGGTTAGGTTCACGGCAGAGGGTTCGGGAGTACCGGTCGGAGCACCGGCGGGAGCGAGCGGCGGAGCGGTGTTGAACTGGTAGGTCTGGGGATCGAAAATCTGACCCGCGGCATTGATGGGATCGACGGTCACGGTGTCACCCGCAACCGTCACCTTCAGAAAGTTGTAGACCTGTGCCATCGAGGTCGGCACGGCCGGACTGGACGCGCCTCCATCGACCACCCCGCAGCTCGACCCTACGCTTGCGGCGGGGTCCCAGCCGAGGGCGTAAGCGGATTGGATCCCCGTGGGAAGATTACTGCACGTCACTGATCCAAGAACTCCGCCGCCGCCACCCGTGTCGTAGCTGACGATTTGCCCCGGTCCATTCGGTGCGATGCGCTGGTACGTGTGCGCATGAGCATTGAAGGCGATGTAAACCCCATTCTGCGCCAAGAGCGCCTCCAAACTGGCCTGAGCAGCCTGAGCTGAGGTGTTAGCGGAGCTGTTCTGCAGAAAGGGATCCGACACCTGCGACGACGAGTACGACCGGAGCGGGTAGTGCCAGACTGCGAACTTAACCCCGCCCGGATGGGCCGCGAGGTCCTGCTTCAGCCACTGGTACTCCGCAGATGTGGGCTGCCAGTGGCTATCAGCGTCGACCTGATAGGCCGAGCAGAGCGAACCACAGGCACCGCCAGAAGCCGTCCCGACGTTGCCGTCCGCCCAGGCCGCGGTGAGGACGTAGATGCGGACATTCCCGGTGGAGAACGCATACCAATTGGCCGGGTAGCTGGACGCGGTGGTTCCATCGGTGGAGGATGCGGGGTAGGAGACGTCGCCGTAGAGACCGCCGCTGGCGGCTGCAGTCGCACTCTCCGGCCATACCCGGAGAGAGGTGACGTCCAACCCGTGGTTGCCGTCCGCGTAGTAAGTGGGAATGCCGCCCGTCTGGGGCCAGTAGTTAGGCCCAAACACGTTACTCACCTCCTCGGAGTCAGGGTTCGAGTCGGGAGTGGGGGAATTGACTGTCTCGAGGCCCTGCTGCTGCAGATCGCCATAGCGCGTCTGCAGGCCACTGGGGTACCCGACGTCGCCCGCCAGGAGGAGGAATTGTGCCCCAGATTGTCCGATCAGGGAGTCGACCGCCGACTGATAGGGATTAATCAGGTTTGGAGCAGACCCTGTGCACGGCAGCACGGTTATGCAGGCTTCGCCCGTGTCGCCCAACACGTCAAACGTGACGGGGGCCGTCGACGACGTGCTGGCAGGATCGAGAGTGGTGAACTGCGGCGAGGGGTTGCTGGCCAAGAGGTCCAGGGGCTGCTTGTAGATCCCGTAATAGTCGTAGCCGAAGACCCGGTAACAGTAGCTCGTCCCCGGCGAGAGCCCAGAAATTTGCACCGAAGACTGGTACTCGGTCACTTGGGGCGGCTGATTGCTGCCTCCGAGACCGACCGTGAACTCGCGGCCAGTGACGCTCGGCGGAGTGTCACTGGCCGGTACCATATTCGGAAGCGAATTCGGAACGGCCGCAGCGTGGGAATTACATGCCGACCCGCTCGGCCCCCACGATACATACCCTGCCAGAGACGCATATTGCCCTAGCGTCGGATCCCAGGGAGTACTCGTCGTCTCCGCCCAGGTGACTTCGACTGACGTCTGGGTCAGGTCGGTGAGATATGGGGCTCTGCTGAGAAGCGGGCTAAAGCCCGAATAGGGAGTCACCGTAACCGGGGGGGGGGCAGATGCACTTGCGGCCGGGGCCTGGATCCACACGCCAACGAGTGCCGTTGCCAAGGCCGCCAAGGCACTCGCGGCAGCTCCTGCCACCGTCTTCGACCCCACGGCGCCATGCGGGCGAACGCCACGGTGAAAATGCAATCGATTACCCATAAACCTCCGCCCGTCCCCAGGGAACAATAGCGCATTTTGGGGCTTCCTGTCAAGGCGCCGCTGCCGCGAAATTGCCCAAGTGCATTCGCTCCTTTTTTGTGCCAATTTGTGGGACCCGAAGCGGCTTCCCTTTAGGCCCCCGTAGCGCCCCCGCTTGGGTGGTGGCGACGCCTGTCCCTGGTCGGGCGCGCTGGCACGCAGCCATACTCCTTGGCGGCGCTGGACTGGCAGACCTATGAGCACGAGGACGGCACCATGGGAATGACCCTTAACCTCCCCACAACGCCAGCATCACGAGTCCTTAAGGCGTGTCGAATAGGCTCCACTCATGGCCTCGAGTAAGACGCCGGGGGAAGAAGGGGATCGTCAAGGCAGTGGATTCAGGCACTTGCGGTGTTCAAGTCGCCCCCTGGCGCTCTGGTGCCCGCCGAGGATCTCGGGGCTGCGAGTCGGGGTGGCCGATCTCGATCGCGCCGGCCAGTGCTCCATGGTCAACCGGCGGCGGTTTGCGTCGAGTCGAGCCCGAGGCGCGTTCGCGATGGCGAACCCCTCACGATTCGCGGGGAGGCGGGATTCGGGTCCCCACCCAATTTCACCGTGACCCCCGCGTCACGCGATCGTCGGGAGATCGTCGTGGCAGATCGGGAAGCTGCGGAGCAAGCTGGACTCGTGAAGCTGCTTCGAAGGTCTCCAGCGCCAGCCACCACTCGCACAAGGCGACCACCGAATTCGGTATGTGGAGGAATTCAGCTATGCAATTAGTCACTCGCTTGGGAGCTTTGTTACCGGTTCGTCAGACCGCCACGGTAGAGCGATGCTCTGTCTGTCACGCCTCTGCAGTTGACGGAATCGTGCGTGATGCGGACGGCGACATCACATGTCTCGGGTGCGCGATTCTGCGGAGCGTCGGCCTGGAGCAGTGGAGGCCGGTGACCCGGGTCACCAGCAGCCCCCTGCCGATATCAGCCTAGAGCCGAGTCCCGCGCCGGGAGGGATTGGATCTCTCGAAGCCAGGTAGAGCCCTGGCCGCCGCCAATTGCGCAACAATTCGAACCACCTCGGCCGAGAGCGTGCCGAGCCTGTACCGCCAGGCTCGTCCGGCGGGGCGCCGCACAGACCGCGATAAGTACCACCCACCTTCGCCCGGGATCGCGCGCGAAGACCGATGCGGGGGTCCGCTGGGGGGCCGGCTCGCTGCCGGGGGCCGTTTCCGCATCGGGTAGACTGCCCCGATGCGGAAGCGCCTACTTCTGGCCCTGACCGCTTTCCTCTGCATCGGGGTCGCGAGCGCCGCCGTCCTGGTTGGATTGAGAGTCGGATCCGTCAAGGGTCGGACCACGCCCCCTAGCACTCCCCCCCCCTCGGCCTCAGCGCGGCCCACGCTGGCAACGCCGACCCCGGCCCCCACCAATGGAGCTACGGTCTATCTCTATTACTACCTCTGGTGGACCCCGCAGCACTGGGTGTCAAAACTGGGTCCCGACTACCCGCTCAAGGCGTCTCCTCTCCCCCGCCCCGGGTCGACCAATTCAGCCGGCTGCGCCCCGGCAGTCAACTACTCTGGCGCGTCTATTGTCGATCTGCCCCAGGCCGGTCTTTACGACCAGAACAGCTCATCGGTGTATGCCGCTCAGATCGGGCAGGCTGCCCAGGCCGGGGTCACCGGCTTTCTCGTAAGTTGGCAAGGTACTGGACTTCCCAATCAGGCTACCGGCTCGTCGGGCTACGATCGCCGGCTCGCTCTGCTGGTCGCGGCGGTGGACACGTACAACCGCCGCAATCCCGCCGCCCCGTTCCACCTGGCGCTGGCGCTTTCTGCCTTCGGTGACTACAGTCGACCCGCGGTGGCGATTGTGAATGATCTCAATTACTTCGCCAAGGCATACGCCAGCAATCCTGCTTTTACCAACAGGTACAGCCCCTTCCCGGTGGTGATATTCATGGACAGCCGAAAATTCTCCCTGGCTACCGTCAAGTCGGTCTGGACCGCGGAGAATGGCAGGCTCTACCTGGTTGGCGACGAGACTCCAAACACATGGGCCCGCGACGCGCCCTACCTTGACGGCTCCTCCTACTACTGGTCATCGGAGAACCCCACTACCAACGGACGCGCCGGAGCGGACCTGATCAGCCTAGCTGCCCAGGTTCGCGGCGATCACAAGACCTGGTTCGCCCCCTTCATTCCCGGATACGACACCCAACTCCTGGGGGGGTCGTGCGTTCCTAGAAATGGAGTCAGCACTTTGACCACGATCTGGGACCTCAACGCCCAAAGTCACCCCAACGGCTGGTTCGGAATCAGCTGGAATGAATTCGTCGAGAACACCTACCTCCAGCCCAGCCAAGCCTACGGTTCGGAGTACCTCACGCAATTGAAACGACTCATCGAAGGCGGGGCGTAAGCCAACTCTGAGCCCGCCACTGGCGATGTGGCAAGGGCGGGCTAGAGTGGCGGCAAGTCGGCAATTGGTGCGGGGCGGACTCGCCGCAGCCGCCGCCACGGTCGGAACACGATGAGCAGGGCCAAGATTCCCAGGCCAAGCACGACGCCGATGATGACGTCGAGCATGGTCAGAACCGGAATCGGGACGCTGGTGGCCCGCGAGACGCGCATCGTCAACGCCGGGCCCACGCCGCCTCCCACCAACTTCACCTTGTAATGCCCGGTGGGCAGCAGCAGGGTGGTCTGGTCTCGGGCCGGAAGCGCGATCCGCCGTTTTCCGGTCCCGGGTCCAGTCAACTCGACGGTGACTCCCGCCCGGCCACCCAGGACCAAGTTCTTGCCGTACAGGGTGACGGGATAGACGTTGAGGCGGACCGTCCAGATTCCGCCCGGCCGGGGGACGAAACGATCCACCCCCTGATCAGCCACATTCACCCCGTCGAAGAGCGCCGAGGTCACTGTGTACACGTCGGCACCGACCGCCAGGGCTCCCGTGTTCGTCTTTCGAGGAACCGGCGTGGTCAGCCACACCGACGACTGGGTACCGGGAGCCAGCGTCGCCCCGTCGGGACCGCTGAGTTGGATGCCCTTCAGTTGGGCCGGGCTCAGTCGGTGGCCCGTCGCGTCCTCGAACCGAAGCGAGGTCAGGTAGGAGGCCTGCACCGCAAGCTGGGTGTAGATCTTGGTCCGGACGTCGAGCGTGCGCACCGGCGAAGGGTCGTTGTTGGACCAGGCAACGAAGGTGACCCGCACACCAGGCGCGGGATTGTGGAGTATCGCGTCGAGGGTGAGCTTGCCGCCCTGGGTGAGGTTGGTCACGATAAACCCTTCGCTGTTGGGTACGAGCGGCGTCCCCCCATTGACCGTGACGGAGACCGAGTTGGGGATATAGGGAACTATGCGAATGCTGAGCGGAGCCGCGGACTCCACGATGGTCCGCGAGGCGCTCGCAGATTGGATACGACCCCCACCCCGAAAGACAGCCGTGATGGTATGCGAGCCTGCGGTCAGCGCGGTTCGGATGGTGGTCGATCCATCGCCGGCCGAGTTCGTCTCGATGCCGGCAATCTCGACTCCGTCGGCGTAGATCCGAATCAGCCGCTTGACCACCGGGACGCCCGAGGACGACACCCCGAGCGAGATCACAAACGGGTCGCCAGTGGTCGCTGTCGCCGGCACGTTCAAGGCGATGTTCACGTAGATCTTCAGGGGCGGCGGATGGGTGTGAGTCGCGGCCTCGACCAGCGCGGGGCAGAGCAAGACCGCCATCACCAGGCCCGTCACGACGCGCAGCAGGAGGCGATAGGACCTTGAGGGTGGTTGCGCCCGACCGAGACGAGTTGCTCTAATCCCCCTCAGCTTCCGGCTGATCCGACTCATGAAGGTTCTCCTATGCGCCGACGCCGCTCGGCCCCGGACCGAAGCGCCGAGTAGGCGAGAAAAGCCACGATCACCACCACCGGCAGGCCATAGACCAGGAGAATCACCGGCACCGACCCCTGGGTGAGCGCCGCCGCTGGCAGAACCCCCATCACGACTGGGCGGCTCGGCCGACCCTGGCCAAAGTCGAAGGCGGCGGCCAAGCTGGGTGCGTTCTGGTCTCGGGTGGTGAGCGGGCGGAGTCCGTACACGCTCTCGATGAACTGTAGGATCGACGAGAAGTCTGCCGTCTGGTGCAAGACGACCCCCCGCCTTGCGAAGGGGGAGATGATCAGCGCGGGGACCCGGAACCCGTCGCCCTCGGAGTCGATGCGGGGCGGTGCGACTCCGTCGTACCAGCCCCCCCAGTCCGACCAGGTGAGGAAGATCGCCGAGGACTTCCAGTACCGACTACGCTCGATCGCGTCGATCAACCCCACCGTCGAGGTCTGCCCCAACGCCACATTCCCGGGAGCGTGCTCCGACTGTCCCGGACGCACAACGTAACTGACGGCGGGCAGGCCTCCGTCGACGAGGTCGCGGTTGAGGCGGGTGATGTCCTGAATCCGAGCCAAGTCCGAAGAGGTGCCGGTGATGTCGCTCAGTCCGAGCAGAGGTATCTGTGATTCCAGACTCAACTGCTGGCCGCTGGCGACGTGGCTCTGGTAGTTGGCCGCGTAGTAGCCCCAGCTCACGCCCGCCGCGTCGAGGCGGTTGAATATGGTCGGCACGTTGGCCTCGGCGCCGGGGGTGGCGTTCCAGGTCTTCCCCGCCACCAGGAACTGGTAGTTGGGGGTGCTTCCGCCCAAGGCGGAGGCGAAGAAGTGGTCGGCCAGAACGTACTGCCGGGCCAGCGCCCAGTAGTAGGGGATGGTGGTGGAGTTGTAGTAGCCCAGAGACAGGGCACCGTTGCGGGCGGCCGCGCTTTGGGCGGAAACGAACCCGTCCATGGTTCCCCCATCGAGGGCCGCCTCGGCGGCGCGCAACGAGTTGTCGAGTGGAATCGTCCGCACCGCGGTCAACTGGTGGGGGTAGACCGCACCGGCCGTCACGCTGCGGGGGTTGGCCGGAACCGCGGTGTGACGGTTGATGCCTAGGACTCCGGGGTAGGTGCCAAAGTAGTTGTCGAAGGAGTGCCCCTCCTGGACGATCACGAATATGTGCTTGATCTTCTCCGCCGCCGGCTTGTCGATCGCGACCGGCCCGGCCAGCGACGGGCGCGGTGGCGGCAAGGGTGCCAGCGTTGCCGCGGACACCAGGGTCGCCGCCGGCACGGAAAGACCAGCGGTGAGCAGTCCCAAGCACAGCGCCGCTACTACCCTCCTCATGGTTGCACCCCGTAGATCCGCACCAGCGCCGACCCGCGCCCGGACGACGACTCCTGGTCGTACTGGTAGACCAGCACGCCGTGGAACTTCTTGGCCAAGGCCAGCACCCGATCGGCGAAGTGATGGGTGCGCGCGGCCGAGTAGGCGTCGTAGACGAGGTACTGGACGGCTCCCGAACGGATGAGCCGGTCTGCGTTCACGACCGGTGAGTAGGAAGGATTGCGATGCAGGGGATTGGGACTCACACTCAGAGCGAGAGCCCGGTCCTGACTGTAGAACTCCAGGATGTTGGCGAAGCTGGGACCGATGGTGAGGAAGACCGATCCCGCCAGGATGTGAGCCTTCACCCACAGCCCGGCGGGCCGGCCGGCCAGGAGACCGCCCGATCCGGCGAGCACCGTGACCCGGGCCACGGCGGGCTGCCCGCTGTCGGTCCCAACCAAAGTCGCCGTGCCTCGCTGAGCGCTCACCACCGGGCTCGCGGTCAGGAACATGGTCGCCACCGCGATCACCGCCAGACTCGCTGAGGCCCAGGTTCCCAGCAGACGCCGCGACTGGCTCGACCTCTGAAAGCCCAGAGCCAGAGCCCTGCCCAACTGGAGGGCTCCGGAGACCGCCAGTAGAGTCAGCGAGGCCATCAAGGGCAGCAGGTACTCATATCCCTTGGTCGGCCAAAGCTCGAGGAATCCAAAAATTACCAGGGTCACCGAGAGCAGCAGGATGTCGATCGGAGTGCGACGGAAGAACCCCACCAGCGCTCCCACCGCCGCCAGCGCCACGATTGCCCAGCCGACCGCCCCCAAGACGCCGAGGTAGAAGTCGAGCGGATGGTTGGCGGGGCGGAGCACCTGCCAGACCAGATAGTCCGCTCCGGTGCTGGCTTTGCCGGCGCTCAGCTCGGCGAGGGGGTACGGGAGGATCGTCAAGACGTAGATGCCGGCCGCGATCGCCAGGTCCCGATACCGGGGCAAGGTGTCAGGCGACAGGATCAAGAAGACCAGCACCGCCGGCACCAGAAGTATGGCCGACTCCTTGGCGAGAAAGGCCAGCCCACCGGCGAACGCCGCCGCCCAAAGGAGCTCCCTTCGGGAGCGCCTCGCATAGAGACAGAGGAAGAGCACGCTTACGGCCACGAACAGTGACTCCGGCCCGTCCAGAAGCATCTGCCGCGACACTGCGATGGGATACGGCGAGACGGCCACGAAGAGCATCCCGATCAGGGCCGCGAGCCTACCCCAGAGGACCAGGCCGGCGATCCCGATGACGAGGATCAAGGCCACCCCGAAGCCGGCGCAAACCTCCCGGGCGGTGAGGCCACTGACCCCGGTGACCCGGTATACGAACGAGACCAGCAGCTGGATCAGGAGTGGATGGGCTCGAAAGAGCCCGAAGAGCCGGCTGTACTGGGTGAAGCCGGCCAGCCCGGCTGCCTGCCCAGCGTAAACCGCCTCGTCCGAATTCAGCCCGTACTGGTTGATGCCGTGGAGTCTCAGAAATGCCCCACCCGCGAGGATGGCCACCGTCGTGAGCACCGTCAGAACGGTCCGTCGACCGCCATAACGGTCGACCATGATCCTCATCGTCAGACCGCCCCGGTGCCAACCTCGGTGACCCCGGGTCGCCTCACGCCAGCAGATCGGCCAAACTCCGCCTGCACCGACCGGGTGCCGCCTGGGGACGAAGCCGGCCGCGAGGACCTTCCCCCAGCGCCCCGGACGGGACCCTGGGTCGGGGCTGCAAGTAGGCGCGAATCAGCCAAGCCTACCCCTCGCGGGCCGCAGTCCGCGCCCCGACGGAAGCGGCCAGCGGGGCCGCGGGGATGTGCGCCGGGGCGGCAACCGGCTCCGGCGCCGGGCCCGAATCCCGCAAGGCGCCCTGGACCAGGACTGGCCAGCTGAAGTCGGCCACCCGCATCCGGACAATCTCGACGTTGCTCAAGGCGGAGCGGAGGACGTCGCGCTCCACCTGCTGCACCTGGTCAAAGTCCATGCCGGCGACTCGAAGCAGCGGCGCCATGGTGCGGAAGGGTGGGAACTCGTAGGCATCGGCGGTGTTCGAGATGAGTTGTTCGATCGCCTCGTCCCGGGCAACCGGGGTGGTCATAGCCGGGGCACCCCTCTCGATCAGGAAGAGCCGTTCGATCGCCTGCTGGCGCCCCAGCTCACAGGGGACGAGCCGGTCCACCATGTACTTGGGGGGCGGGATCACCGCCTGGACCAGGCTGTTGAGCGCCATGATCGGCACTGGCCGCTGCCCGAGCCATTTCCCAACGCCTCTGCCGGACCGCGAGTGAAGGCGGCTCTGGACCGAGAGAGCAGCTCGCTGCGGGAGACTGAGTCGCTGGTGGGGGACCGCCCGCAGAGTATGGGCGCTGATCGTCATCGGCTTCGGGTAGCGGGTGGCGACCCCCTGGGCGGAGATAATGGTCATGTCGTCGGAAAGGAAGGTGCCGCCGCAGTCGCGCAGCAGGCGCAGGATGGTGGCGGTCTTGCCGGTATCGGTCTTGGCAGACATCAGCACCCCGTGTCCGAACAGGGAGATGCAACCGGCGTGGAGCAGCATTTGGCCCTTGCTGGCGATCACGAAGCGCAGCAGCGGCTCGATCACGTTGGTGTAGAGGACATGCCTCGAGAGGGCCAGCAGCGGCGCCGCGACCACCTGGGTGGGGTTGCCGGGCTCGATGTCGAAGTTCGCCGTCACGGATCCGCCCCACTCGCGGTACGAGTACTTCGAGCCAACCGTGCTCGACCCTCCCCCGCCACCGACCCTGGGGCGTACGGTGATCACGATGTCCGGGTGGTCGACGTAGGGCACCCGGAACAGGGCCAGCTCGGGCAGCCGCACCCGGGATCGGATCCCAGCCATGCCGTCGACGTCGTAGTGAATCCAGCGGGGCGAGTCGTCCCTGATCATTTATAAGCTCCCGAATAGGTCGTCTGGTCCAGACACGGACTCCCGCGTCGCCGATCCCGCCTGCCAGATCCAGCCGTCGGCGACGACGAAGCGGACCAGCATGAAGACGCCGATCGCCACCAGATTGCTAAGCAGATAATTGACGTGGGCCAGGCTGGTGAGGACGTACAGAACCGGTAGCCGCAGCAGCAGCGAAGCCGCGTTGAGGGCGTCGAAGACGATCAGCCGGCCCAGCGTCGAGCGCAGGTCGTGGGCTACCCCTTGGCCTCGGAAAACCCAGGTCTCGTTGATCAGGAAGGCAGCGGCGGTCGATGCCTGGCTCCCGACTGCGGCCGCGATCAGATAGTTGAAGCCGAGCGTGCTCACCAAGAGCCAGAGCACCACCTGGTTGACTCCCAGGCCGAGCACGCCAGAGATTCCGAACTTGCTCCCTCGCTTGATGCGAGCCCAATGGGACCGCTCGGAACCGGTCTGTGTATGCGCGACCACCCAGGGAGCTGGAGGCATCCCGGGGTGCGGAGCCGACACTGCCCAGGGCTGGCGGGAAGCCTTGCTGGAGTTCAATTCGTGCCCGCAGCCTCCAATTCGCCCTGGGCCTCCTCTCTCGCGGTCGCGCCGCTACCCTGCCGGCGGCTGAACCAGTCCACCGCGATGTGCAGATCGCGGGGCGAGAAGGGAGTACGCCCGAGCCGAACCAGCACGGCGATCCTCGCCACCCGGGGCCGGGCCCCGAAGTGGGGGACCAGCATCACACTGAAACTGTCGACATTGACCCGCACCTGCGGGCGCGTCGATGGAAGCTCGACCGCCAGGAGCGGCTGCGCGGTCCGAGTGACGTGGTCGATGATCTCCGGGGTGACGAGCTTCTCCAAACGGCCCACGGAACTCGGCTCCGGAGCCGGCTCCGCCCACCAAGCGCGCTGCGCTCCGAGCCGATTGGCGAGCGCCTGGAGAGAAAGCTCGTCGGCGGGAGAGGGCAGGGGGCTGGCTCGCCGCTCCCGGCGTTTGACATGGGTGGCGAAGGAGTAGCCGGCCAGGAGCGCGACCAGCTGGGCCAGAAGCGCCACCACGATGGTATCCAGGCGGGCCTTGGCGGTCAGGACGGCGAAGCTGAGGATGCCTCCCGCGACGCTGGAGAGTCCCACTGCCCAGAGCAGGCGCTGGCTCCCCAGACCGGTCCGCCAGAGAGCGCTGCGGAAAGTCATAAGGCTGTACGAGGCAACGCTCACCAGCAGACTGGCCAGCGATCCCACCAGCCAAGGAATCACTCCGTGGAAGGAGATGCTCTTGAGCAAGGCGATGCTGAGGACGAACACGACCATCCCGGCACCCGCCGAAAACGCCACCTTGCCGAGCAGGGCCGTCAAGGGGACGTAGACGAACAGGGAGACCAGGTGCTTCCCGAACAGAGCTCCCTGGGCCAGCGTCGCCTTGCTCTCCCCGGAGTACCTGGGCCCGAACTCGAAGGGAACGTCGGCGACTCGGATCCGGGGAAGGCAGACAAGCAGCTCCAGCAAGATCTTGAACCCGATCGGCCTTAGCTCCAGGCCAGCGATGCACTGGCGGCGGATGCAGAAGAAGCCGCTGAGCGGGTCGGTGGTCCGCCTGGTCTCGGCGAACGACGCCTGGGCGGCCCAGGAGACAGCCCGGCTGACCGCCTTCCGGTAGGGGCTGGCGAGCCCCAGGGCGCTGCCCCCGGCGGTGTAGCGGGAGGCCACCGCCAGGTCGGCGCCGCCAGCGATCGCAGCCAGCAGGTTCGGGATGACGGCGGGTGGGTGCTGGAGGTCGGCGTCCATGACGCAGACGGCCTCGCCCCGGGCCATAGTCAGCCCAAGGGAGACGGCGGTCCCCAGCCCCCTCGGCTCCGAGGCGTCGCGCTCGACGAGACGCCATCTGCGGTCGGCCGCCGAGATCTGGCGCAGCAGGGGGCGGGTGACCTCGTCGGTGCTGTCGTCCACCACCACCACCTCGTAGTCGATGCCAGCCAGCGCCTGGCCCAACTCGCGATGCAGGGCCGCCAGGTTGTCAATCTCGTTGCGGGTGGGCACGACCACCGTCAACTGAAGCGAGGCACTCTCCCCATCGCCCCTGGTCTCCGGCGCGCTACCGAGCATGCCGGCCTCCCTCATTCTGGACCGGCTGTCCGGGGGGAGTCGAGGTCAGGACACCGGGACTGAACGCCACGGTCCCGGCAGCCGAGGAGCGCCGTGCCGGTCCCAGGGGGACCTGGTCGACTCTGAGCGTGAGGTGCAACGGGTCTCTCCCAATCCCGAATATGGTGCTTGTGCTCCGGACGTCCCCCCCCTCGTCGACCGGTCGAAGCGGACGGAACCCAGCCGTCACTGGCGTCGCTCCCACCCAAGCCTCTGGTAGGCTCCCGGGTCGTAGGTAGGCCAGCACCCCCTCCTCCTGCGGTGCGGTCTCGAGCTCCTCGCTGCTCCCCGCCCCCTGCCGAGCCACCTTCCGTGTGAAGGTCGTTGGCAGGGGGTTCCCTTAGCAGCGGGCTCTATCCAAGCAGATCCGTTACGTGCCGTGGGTCCGTTGGCACAGTCACTTCACGAACCGTAACCAGACCGTGACACCATAGTCAAGTCTTAACCTCCCCGATCGCGCACGGCCCCGCCCTCCGGGCGGAAGGGGGGCGTGCAGCTGGGCCATCATGGACGAGCCAGCCGATGGGCTGCGCGTCTGATCGGAACGCCGGGCGGGTACTGGCGGTAAGGGGGCCTTCCCGCTCAGCCGCAGATGCCTCCAGAATTGGCTGGGAGCGGCACCGGCCCGAGAGGAGAAGCCACAGGTGAGCACGACGCGGGATGACGCAGCAGTACTGACCAGATGCATCGATTCCGTGACGGTGATCACGCTCAACCGCCCCGAGCGCCTCAACGTGATCGATGACGTCTTGGCGAAGCGGCTCCGAACCGAAGTCGCCCGCGTCGGCGAAGATCGCTCCTGCCGCTGCCTGGTCATCACCGGATCCGGTCGGGCCTTCTGCGCCGGGCAGGCGCTGCCAGCCCGGGAGGAGGAAGCCTTGCCCGAGGACGTCGCGGGCTTGATCCGAGAGCGTTATCTGCCGATCATCATGGGCCTCTACCGGCTCACGATTCCAGTGCTAGCGGCGGTCAACGGACTTGCCACCGGAGCGGGTTTCTCGCTCGCGCTGGCGGCGGACATCCGGATTGCTTCGGAGGCGGCGTGGTTCAGCTGCGGCTTCTCCAAGATCGGGTTGGTTCCGGATGCCGGAGCCACCTACTTCCTCCCCCGCCTGGTGGGGATCTCCCAGGCCACCCGGCTAGCCTTTTCAGGTGAAAGGGTCGCCGCCCTATCGGCCCAGCAAATGGGCCTGGTGGCCTCGGTCCATCCAGCGGAGGACTTTGAAGTCGCGTACTTGGCCGTGGCCGACGAGCTCGCCCACGGCCCCACAGCCGCCCTGGCCCGCACCAAACAGGCGCTTCGGGCCTCCTTCCACGCCAGCCTCGACCAACAGCTCGAACTCGAGGCCCAGCTGCAGCAGGCCAGCTCCCTGACGTCGGACTTCCGGGAAGGACTGCGCGCGTTTCGGGAGCGTCGCCCTCCGAACTTCCGCGGCCACTAGCTACCCCTCCCCCGCCAGCCCGCTGTCGAGTTTGCCAGGTACGGGCTCCCGAGGCTAGCTCCGCGCCAGTCCCGATCGCCGGTCTGTCCCCGAGCGGCGATCCGAAGGCACCCAGATCATGGACACGGTCCGGTGTTCCCGTCTATTCGATCGCGCCCCGGACCGGTGGCGGCGGTGCGGCACAATGCAGGTGTGGCAGCTCATCCCCTAGCCCTGATGGCGGTCCATGCCCACCCCGATGACGAGGCCACGTCCACCGGCGGGGTGCTGCACAAGTACGCCGGCGAAGGGATCCGGACCGTTCTAGTCACCTGCACGGGGGGTGAACTCGGGGACGGCCCCGGCGGCATCAAGCCGGATGATCCACAGCATGATCCGCAGGCGGTGGCCAAAGTCAGGCGCAAGGAACTGGAGACGTCGTGCCGGGAGCTCGGGGTCGAAAACCTGGAGTTGCTCGGATACCACGACTCGGGGATGGCGGAATGGAGCCGGTCGAAGGACCCAGGGACCTTCGTGGCCACCGATCTGGCCCAGGAGGTGGCGCGGCTCAGCCACCTGATCGAGGAGTACCGCCCGGAAGTTGTCGTCTCCTACGGGGAAGACGGGGGATACGGCCACCCGGACCACATCCGGGCCCACCACGTGGCGCGCGGCGCCGTGCGGGCCACCGGCATCCCCAGCAAGTTCTACTACACGGTCTTTCCCAAATCGCTGGCCCGCCGGGTTCTCCAACAGATGAAGGAGGCGGGGATCGACCCCTGGGATCTCGGGGAGATCGACTTCGACCCGGACAATCCTCCCTTCGGGGTCGCCGACGATCTGGTCACCACCGAGATCGACGTGACCGCCGACGTGGCGGCCAAGCTGGGCGCGGTCAGAGCTCACTCGAGCCAGATGGACAATGCCTTCTTCGCCAGGCTGCCGGACCGGGTCGCCCCCCTGATCCTGGGACGGGAGTACTTCATCCGCGCCGACGATCAAACCGGTGCGCCGCTCCCCGAGACCGATCTGTTCGCCGGCCTTCGCTAGGTCGGAAGCGGGGTCGACCGGGGCCTCGAGCAGTGAGCAGCAGACGCCAGTGGGACCGGTGGAGGTCCCTCAACGGGGAGCACCTCCAGCAAATGCCCGAACCGGATCGCCGGAAGTCCCCGCCCCGCTCAGTGCGAGGAGCGTTCCCGGAGAGCCGCGAGTGCCAGATCGGCGTGGAGGCTCATCCGCGTCTCACTCCTGATCACCGCGAGCACCTGGCTGTCGACGTCAATTACGAATGTCCACCGCTTGACTGGTAGGGGGCCGAGACGTCGCCGCACACCGAACTGCTTGGCAACTATCCCCTCTTTGTCGGACAAGAGCGGGAACCCGAGGGAATCGCGCTCGGCGAACTGCCGCTGGCGGTCCACCGAGTCGGTGCTGATACCAATTGGTTGGGACCCGAGCGCAGCAAACTCGGCGGCCAGGTCGCGAAAGTGGCCGCACTCCATGGTGCAACCCCTGGACATCGCGACCGGGTAGAAGAACAGCACTACGGGTCCCCGGGCGAGGAGTAGTGAGAGCCGCCTATGAGCACCGGTCTCGTCGGGAAGCTCAAAGTCAACCACCCGACTCCCCTTCTCCACCGGACCACTCTAACCAGCCTCCCGCGTCGGCCGTACTTCGGTGGGGTCGGCGCTGGCATTCCGAGGAAGTCACAGTCGGTGCGGCCTGGACCTCAGGGCGGCCCCGGCCGGCCGCCTCCCAGCTCCGCGTAGCGAAAGCAACTGGTGAGGTGGTCGAGAACCAACCCGGCCGCCTGGAGGAAGGAGTAGCAGATGGTGGGGCCAACGAACCTGAATCCCCTCTCGCGCAGCTCGGCGCTCACCCTGCGCGCCAAAGGGGTAGTGGCCGGAACCTCCTCTTGATTGGCCCACCGGTTGCGAAGCGGTTTTCCCTCCACAAACCCCCAGATGAACTCATCGAAGCTCCCCGCCTCCTCCCTAATCCGGAGCAGGGCGGCGGCATTGCTGATGGCCGCCTCCACCTTCTGCCGGTGCCGGATGATCCCGGGTTGGCTGAGGAGCGCCTCGACTTGAGCGGAGTCGAACCCGGCTACCTGAACCGGATCGAAGTCAGCGAAGGCCACTCGGTAGCCGTCGCGACGTTTGAGCACGGTTAGCCAGCTCAGGCCCGCCTGCGCCCCCTCCAGCACCAGCAGTTCGAAGAGGCCGCGCTCCTGGTGGACCGGCACGCCCCACTCCCGGTCGTGGTAGCGCCGGAGCCACGGTCCCTCAGCCCAGGGGCACCGGACCCGAAGTCCGCTCGTGTTCGATGGATCGGATTCGACGCAGCCAGCGGCCATCTCCAGAGAGTCTAGGAACCGTCTCAGCTCGAGTCAGAGCGGCGCGATCCGGCTCCGCCCGCCACGAGAGCCAGCGGCGTCCGTCTCAGTCGGTGGCTGTTGGCTCCGAAGAGGGGGCGGCTGGCATCTTATCGATCTCGGGCGCGCTGGGGTTGACTGCTGGAGGGCTCGCCGGTCCGCCGGCGCTGACCGCCGACCTGACCTCTTCGGAAACCGAAGATGAGGCCTTGCGGAACTCCTGAAGGGCCTTACCAACGCTGCTTCCCAACTCAGGCAGTCGCTTGGGTCCAAATACGACCAACGCCAGCAGAAGCACGATCAGCAGAATCGCGAGATGGCTCGGTGAGAGCATGGCCTGACCTCCCTGGGAAGAGCTGGCGCGAGTATAGCACCGGGATTTTTTCGGGCCCGAGTGAGGTTCTGGGCCACCCTCGGTCCGGCTGCGTCCGGCAACCACCTAAGCGGTATCAAACCGTTGGGGCTCGCTGGCACCGAAGGTGCTGGGAGGCAGGTCACCCGGCGTTCGTGACCTCCAGGCCCTCCGGAGCGGACCGGGGCCGTAAGAGGTCTCTGGGTGTTCCCGACCGCCCGCCTGACTGGACTCAGAACCCGAACCGCTCCCTGCTCGTCGAGCCCACCGCGCTGCCGGCCGAGGCAGAATCGGCCGAATGCCTCACGACTCGGGCGCGCTGCGGATAGGTCCGCCGCGAGTCAAGCACGGCCGCGCTGAGGTATAAGACCGCGTCGGATCGCGATGACTGAGCCGCGCCCGTCGCGCCGAAGGCGGCAGGCACGGAAGCGGCGCCTATACTGACATCTCGATATCCCTGAGCTGCCTTCGCGTCCTAGTACCCCACGCCGGATGGACCCAAACCGGTCCGCCCGACGGACCAGCACGCGTCGCATATCGCGTGCCCACCAAGCACCCGATCGGCAATGGCGAGCCCCGGCACAGGTCCTCTCCCATTGGGCCGACGCCTCAGCTGTCGACCTCCGCCTCCTGCGATCGAAGGCGACCGGTCGCTGGTGGGACTTCCTCGCCGAGAGCGGAGTCACCGTGTTCGTGGGGCGCGAGTACGAGCATCTCGTCATCGCCATCTCGATGTGGAACGGCGCACCCCACGTTTCTTACTTGCCAATGCCTCACCCCTCGGGAATGGTCTTCGACAACGCACGCGACACTCTCCACTTGGCCAGCACACGAAACCCGAACCTGGTATTTAGTTTGAGTCCGGCCGTATCCCTGCTACCACTGCATGGTCTCACCGGGGCCTCGGAGCTAGCCACATTTCGACCGCTTATCCCACAGAGTTCCGCCGTCTATCCGGGATCTCTGTATCTGCACGATCTCGGCCTCATCGGGGGCCGCCTTCACGGCACCGCCGCGGGTCGCAATTCGATCGTCGATCTTGGCTGTTCCCCCGGGTTTGAGGACGTGTGGTGGCCGCGCTCGGTCGACCACGACGGGCGCCCGCAGGCGGACCGAAACTACCTTCAGCTCAATTCAATTGCCGCCGGTAGCACCCTGCCCGAGTCGTACTTCACTGCCTCCGCCGCCTTTCCGAGTCGAAGGCGCCCGGGACAGCGCAACTTCCCCGTAGACGGTCGCGGCGTCGTCTTCTCCGGAGCCACCAGCGAACCGCTGACCCGGGGCCTAACCCGTCCCCACTCCGCACGATTCGCTGCGGGGTCACTGCTGGTCGCCAACAGCGGCTACGGGGAGTTGGTCCGCAGCGATCTGGGGGGATCCGATTACGAAACCATCTGTCAGCTCCCGGGATGGACGAGAGGTTTAGCGATCGTCGGCGACACGGCCCTGGTCGCGACTTCCCGAGTGCTTCCGGGATACGAGCAGTACGCACCGGGCCTCGATCCGACGCGGGCAATCTGCGGTCTCCACGCGATCAGCCTATCCTCTGGTTTGAACCTGGGGAGCATGCTCTGGCCTTCCGGCAATCAGATCTTTGCCGTCGAGGCGGTGCCCCGATCACGAACCCATGGATTCCTGCACGGGGCCCAGCGCTCGGGCCCCCGCTTCGACGCCGCGCTCACCCTCTATGCGTACGCACCTGCCGGCTAGCCCCGGCCACCAATCGACGACCAGGAGGTTCGGATGGATTCATTCCCGCTGATCATGATCGGCGCGATGTACGAGAACGGAGGCAACACTACGCATCGCTTCCTCGACGGCCATCCGGAACTTTTTGTCTACCCTTTTGAATCCCAACTCGGAACCCGCCTGGTGGTCGATTACCTGGCTTCGGCATTCCCGGCCAAATATCGGTGGCCCGTCTTCCGACTGGGAGCCACCCCGGGGGAGAACTTCCAAGCGATTATCGACGAGGAGTGCCGGGTCCGAGCCAACACTCCGTCGGTAAGCAAGTTCCGGCACTTCCCTTTCGATTTCTCTGATGCCGAGCGGGCGGAACGGTTCTCCGAATTGGTTTCGTCCGGAACTCCCAGTAGGTGCGAAAACGTGCACGCATTCTTCCGCGCCACCATGTTGTCATGGCACGATCGCCAAGCCCGTGCAGAAAATCCGGTCTACGTTGGCTACAGTCCGATTATCACGGTCGACGCCGGGATCATCCTCCAGGAGGTCCCCGCGGCCCACTTCGTGCATGTGGTTCGCAACCCGTGGTCAGCGTATTCCGAGACTAAGCGCCGCCCGGTACCCCTCCCCCTGGACCACTATCTGTTCGGCTGGCTTACCGTCCAGTTGGCCGCACTCCGACTCGCACCCGCATTCCCAGACCGCTTCCACGTCCTGCGCTTCGAAGACCTGGTCCGTGACCCTACCGCTTCCTTGGGGGCGATCTGCGAAAGAATCGGCCTGAGCGCGTCGCCGAGCCTGGCGAAGCCATCCTGGAACGGCACAGCGCTGTCGCAGGTCTACCCCTGGGGAACCATCCGCAAGCCCACCGATGAGGAAAACCGCGCCACCGCTGCCGGGCTCTCGGGCGAGGAAAAAGCGATCATCGCCAGCTACACGGAACCAGTGCTCGCGTCTCTCGACTACTCAGGCTTCCTCGCGAGCGCGTGATGCCCGCTCGGCACGCCACCGCACCGGTGCCGTGTTCTGGCGCAGGTCCACGAGGCACAGCGCAGCTGCCCGCCCCGCCCGGGTGTCTGGAGCGCTGCCGTGCCCATCGCGCCTCCTCGCCGCTCGGGCTCTGCGGAGCCCACCGTGTGCTCCTGCCGCTGATGGGGTGACCTGACATCGCTACTGAGCAGGTACCCCCCGGGTCCGTAGCCGACCGGGGCTGTCGTCACCCGACATTTCCGGTCGCAATCGCCATTCCTATTGCGGTGGGTGCCGCCACTCCGCTGATGCTGTGGATCACCTTCCACAGCTTCGCGCGTTTCGATGACGAGGGTTACTACCTGCTAGCGCTCTCCGCGCTCGCCCACCACTATCCGCTCTACACCAAGGTGTACGGGACCTACGGACCGGCAAACTACGTCCTCTTCGGCGCCGCCTTCGCAGTCCTCCATCTACCTCTGACGACCGATGCGGGTCGATTTCTAACGGTGGCGCTCTGGGCGGTGGCTGCGGGGCTCTCAGGGATGGTGGTCTGGCGAGCGTGTCGGAGCGCCGTTTTGGCGATCGCCGGCGTCGCGGTCGGCTATGGCTGGCTTATCCCGGTCGGGATCTCCGGAGCACTCTCTCCTTCGTGCTTGATCGTCCCGCTCCAGTTAGTCCTCGTCATCCTCCTCCCGGGCGCCGTCAAGGGGCATCGCCGCACCGTCCTCCTGGTGTGCGGGGCGATCGTTGGAACCATCCTCATGGTAAAGGTGAATGTTGGGATCTTCACCATCGCGGCCATAGCCGTGGCCATCGCCTGCACGAGCGGTCACCTTCGCCACCGGCGCGGACTCTGGTGGACCAGCGTCGGGCTTGGGCTCGCACTCCCGCTGGCATTGGTGGTCGGACTGATTCGAGCGCCCTGGGTCGTTGAGTATCTGGTGGGCTCCGAGGCGGCGGTACTCGCCTTTCTTGCCGCCACCCGGCTGACCGCCGCCTCGGAGCTTCAAGGTTTGCCACTTCGGCAAACGCTTCCCTGGCTCGCCGGCGGCTGCCTCGCCGCGATGGCTGTGTACATCCTCGCGATCGCCCGAGGTGGCACCCCGGTGTCTGATGTTCTCAGTTACACGTTCTTGGTACCAATCCGCCAGACTCATGCGTTCGTCGTCGCGGTCCCGATCGACGGAGCGTCGGCGGCCTTGATGGTGCTGGTCGCCTCGGGAGCCACCTGGCTCGTCTGGACCTCCCAACGCTCCCCCCGGTCAGGCGCCTGGGAGCGGCGCCACCTGGATGCGATGGCTTCGGCCAAAGTGTTGATTGGGGCCGCCGTCATCTTCTGGGGCGTCACGTCGTCGTTCCCCTTCGGTCCGGCCTTCGGCGCGGTCTTCATGGGCCTCGCGGCATTCGCCCCCCCCGCCGATCCCATCGGGGGACTACGGCGGGAAGTGCTCTGGTTGGTAGCCGCGTTCGGCACCTTCGAGCAACTTCAAATGTACCCGGTAGCGGGGATTCAGATCGCCGCCGGTACTGTGTGGTTCGGGCTGGCGGGGATCATCATGATTGACGACGGCTTGCGCCGACTGGGCCGGCGGCGCTGCGAAACCAACCCACCCGCGACGGCGCTTCGGCTGCCCCGGCCTATCAGAGCTGCGCGCGCAGCGATGACTGCCTTGGTCGCCGCTGGTCTCCTCTTCCAGTTCCAGGAAGTGCGAGCGGCAAGTCCGGCCGACACCACGTCATTGCGATTGGCCGGATCGTCGTGGATTCAACTTCCTCGCCCTGAAGCGCAGCAATACCAAAACGTCGTCGCCTACCTGCGCCGCAATTGCACGACCTTCATTTCGGCGCCCGGCATCGATAGCCTCTATGCGTGGTCGGATGAACCGGCCCCGCTCGGGCTGCTAGTCGACGACTGGATGTACCTCATTTCGGCGCGCGCGCAGAGGGCAGAGCTGCACGCCCTCGCGACGACCCCTCGACTCTGCGCCGTCCTCGACCCCTCGCTGCTCCGGTTTTGGCAGCACGGCACGAGACTGCCCCCGGATCCCGTGCTCCTTCGTTTGTCCACCGCCTTCGTTCGGACTCGCGACTACGGGGGGATCGAGATCCTTCGGCGAAGGACAGGCACCAGTTGAGGGCGCCTTGCCCTGCCATCCCGGTCAGGAGCGCGCCGCCCGCTCGTAGCGAGCACGCAGAACGGGATCGTTCTCCAGCCACCGCTTCATCCGGCCCAGTCCTTCCTCGAGATCGACTGCGGGGACCCACCCATAGGTACGGGCGGCCTTGCGCGGGTCCGCGAACCACCGTGGAGTCTCCCACGATCTGGCTGGATACCCTTCCCAGTGGGGCTCACCTGCCAACCCAAACACCCGCCCGGCTATGGTCGCAACCTCGTCGAGCCTCGTCTCTCGTCCCGATCCGATGTTGTAGATCTCACTTCCTGGCGGGACACCAGCTTCCAACACCGCGACATAGGCGGCGACCACGTCCCCAATCCAGACGAAGTCACGGACTAGCCCAGGCTCAGCGAAGGGTGGAAATTCGCCTCGTAGCCCGAAAGCACAGACCCGCGGGATGAGCCGGGAAGGGTCTTCGAGCGGACCGTAGGCAGAGTACAGACGGAGCGTCGTCACGACGACCCCGAGTTGCCGCCCACAGGCCGCTCCGACCCATGTGGACCACGCCTTGGACGCAGCGTAGGCGCTGTTCGGGGCCACCGGGCTCTCCTCGCTGGGGCCTGCGCTCAGGGTGCCATACTCCGACGATGAGCCACTGTTGATGATGTGAGCGCATCCCGACGAGGCGGCAGCTTCGAGCAGTCTGGCAAACCCCACGACGTCGCTCAGCGCGATGTCGACCAGCTCCGACTGGGCGGGGTACGACCCCCGAGCGGCGCAATGGATTATGCACTCCGGGCGAGCGAGAGCCACCGCTCGTTCCGCGTCTCCGGCCTGGGCGAGGTCGCCCGCAACCACATCCACCGACGCAGGAAGCCCACGCTCGATCCGCCACCGGTCCGTCTTCGGCTTGAGCAGGACCGTCGTCTGGTGGCCGCGCCGGGACAGTTCCTGCAACAGGTTGGCGCCCACGAATCCGGCCCCTCCGGTTAGTAGGACCCGCAAGTCTAGGGCTTGGTGTCGTCCGAGACCTGCCCGCGCCATTCCGCAGCCCGCGGCTTAGCTGGCGGTCGCCGAATCCGGCGGGCAAACCGGAAGCACTGCAGGTAGATGCGGATCGCGGAGAGCGGCGTCGTCGTGGAGCGCCCCCCGGCCCGCTCGGTGAGATCAGTGTCGAATCCGACCACCGTGACTCGGAGGCGGCGGCACTCCGCCATCACCTCAAGGTCGAGCAGGTCACCGGCTTCGGTCAGGCGCAGGCGACGAAACAGAGCTCGCGAGAATGCCTTCGGCGTCCCGTTCACATCCCACGTGCCAATGTCCAGGAGCGTGCGCGCCTCGAGGTTGTAGACGAGCGAGGCGGCTTGGCGGATCAGTGACTTCCGGTACCTTCGGGTTGCCTTGACCAAGAGGGACCCGCTCGAGTCGACGCAGGAGAGGCTCACCGCGAGGCGAAGATCAGGCGCCGCGGTGCGCGCCGAGTTGGCATAGCAGAGGACGTCGCCACGAGCGGCTCCGAGCCCGGCTAACACGGCAGCTCCCCAACCCGGCATGGACTCGATGACGTCCACGGTCCCGTCCCCGGCGTCGGCCCGAGCGCTACGGCAGGCGGCCAAGGTGGCATCGGTTGATCCGTTCACGACCAGGATCAGTTGATGCTCAATCCCCTCGAGCGCCGCAGAGTACTCGGCAACAACACGCTCGATGTGGTCAGCCTGGTTGCGCACGGGGAGCACTATGCTGACGAGCAAAGACTTCTCTCCCCCTGGGCCAGCCGGCGAACGAACTCGGCAATCTCTGGCGGGGCCAGACCATTTCGGGCGAGGACTCGGCGTTCACTGCCCCCGAGCCCGCTCCAGACATCTGACCCGAGCCCCAACCGGTGCAGCCGGGGATGCTTTGGGAGCGTCGCCAAGTACTCGGCCACCATGCTCCCAATCCCGCCGCTTACGGAATGGTCTTCCAGGGTCACAATATCCTCGCAGTCAGCGAGCGGCTCCAGGGCGGCGCGGACGACCTCCGAACTGAGGTGGGAAATCACGACACACTGGACTGCGATCCTCGCCCTTTCCGCGAGCGCCTGGGCTGCCTCTAAGGCCGCGCTGGCCATCCTGCCGTAGGTGACGATTGCGACGCCGTGATTCCCGAGCTTGCAATAGCCAGCGTTGGTGAGGCTGACCAAGTCGAGGCGTGGATCCTCGATCGGGTCCTTGCCGAGCCGGTAGTAGACAGGCCCGTCGTTCAAGTAGCTGGATCGGAGGATAGGACCACAGGCGGAAGACGTGGGCGGCGCGTAAATCGCGACTCTACCGGATGAGCGCATCAGCGCCAGGTCCTCGATCGCGAAGTGAGTGATCCCGGACACGCCATAGCCCACACCTCCGCCGACGCCCACCAGGCGAACTGGAAGGTCGTGGAGAACGGGGCCGTCCCGGAAAGCTTCGAAGCACCGCATGGTGACGAACGCGGCGATCGAGTAGCAGAAGGGCAGCATGCCCTCCCGCGCCAGTCCCGTCGCGATGGTGACCATATTGGACTCCGCGACGCCCACGTTGAAGTAGCGCTCGGGGAAGCGCTCGGCGAACGGCTCAAGCACCGAGAAACCCAGGTCGGCGGTGAGAAGGATCACCCGCTGGTCGGCCTCAGCCAGGCTCACGAGGGTCGCGATGAACTCGTCCCTCACGGGACAGCGGCGCGAAGGGCCCGTTTTGCCTCGACGTACTGCACTTCCGTCAACGGCAAGTAGTGCCATTCGACGCGCCCCTCCATGAACGGCACGCCGTGACCGGCCACGGTCTGGGCGAGCACCACCCGTGGACCGGATCGCGCCGAATCCTGAACGCAGCCTCGCAGGGCGGCGGGGTCGTGCCCATCGACCTCGTCGGTCTGCCAACCGAAGGCGACGAACTTCTCGGCCAGGGGCTGCAGGTCGAGCACGGAGCGAGTCTTGCCGAGTGCCTGCTGGCCATTGACATCGATGATGGCCACGAGCGGAAGGTGGTGATGGCCAGCAAACATGATCGCTTCCCACGTGGATCCTTCGTTCAATTCGGCATCGCTGAGCAGCGCGACGCACTCGCCAGGGGCTCTGGCGACCTGGCGGGCGAGGCTGACTCCGGCCGCGAAGCCGAGTCCGTATCCGAGCGACCCAGTGGTGAATCGGATCCCGGGCACGCGATGGTCGGGGTGGACACCGAACCGGGAGTCGTCGGCGCAGTAGGAGAAAAGGTCGTCGCGGGAGATAAGGCCTTTCTGGTAGAGGCCGCCAAAGAGGGCTAGTGCGGCGTGTCCCTTCGACAGAATGAAAGTGTCCCGGTCAAGATCGAGAACCGAGAGCGTCGCGACGATCGAATCCACAATCGAAAGGCAGGACGCGATGTGTCCGACGTGGGCCTGGTAGGCAACATCGATGACGAGCCCTCGGAGCTGGTTCGCTTTCAATCGGAGATCGGGCGCGACTCCGGCCTCGCGGAGCGCCAGTCGCCGGGACGGCGAAGGGTCCACCACCCGAAGTCGGGGACTGGCCGCCTTCATGGAGGCCCGGTGAGGCGGCCGCGAGCCGATTGGCGACCCCGCAGGCAGGGGATCGCCGCCCGCAGCGGAGAAGGTGGTCATTGGCGCACTAGGTTGGCCACCGGGCGGGTCGGGACGCCAACCTGGGGCACGGGCCCTTCACTGAGGCACTTGCTCCTGCCCGCTCCAGGGTGTAGCGAGCGGGGGCGGATACCCCCAGGATCGGCCCAGACGACGAACGGGGTGGGAGTTCGAGTTGCCACGAGTCGGAGCGTACAACCCGTGGTCGGCCAATTCGCGAGGGCGTTGTCACAGTGGCGTCACAAATCGCTCCGGGTTCCCCAGCGCGGCTGACGCCACGGTCGGCACCCGACCCCGGGCCACCTCATTCGACCTGTTCGCTCTTAGTCGGATGATCTTGCTCTTCGCTCGTTGAAGACCCCGGACTCCAGAGCCGGGCACGACCGAGCCGCACAGGCGAGGCCTCGTTTCGAGGGGCAGGATTGGATAACATCGCCAGCAGGCGCGGGGTGTGGCCTAGTGGCTAAGGCGCCTGCTTTGGGAGCAGGAGATCGGCGGTTCGAATCCGCCCACCCCGAGCGTTCCCAGGGTGAGGCAGCCAGGTCCCAAGACGAGCTGGCGTCCGGGCCACCTGAATCGGCCGAGCATGCTGGCGAGATCGGGGAACGCAAGAGAGGGCGGTCCCCGGCCCAGCGACGCGTCCCGTGGGTCAGCGCAGTTTCGCGACCAATTCGCGGGCGGCCATGCCGCGATGACTGATCTCGTCCTTGTGCGACTGGCTCATCTCCGCCATGGTTCGCTGCTCCCCATTGGGGATGAAGATGGGGTCGTACCCGAAGCCATGACGACCCCGGGGCTCGGTGACCAGCACCCCCTCCAGTCGCGATTCGGTCAGCTTCACCCAGGTTTCCGCCCCCGCCCGGGGAACCGCCAGCGCCAATGCGCAGATGAAGACAGCCCGGCGGCGGTCCTCAGGCAGGCTGGCCACACGCTCCGTCAGCCCCTGCAGAAGCTGGCTCTGCGTCGCCGCCTCCCCCATCCACCGGGCGGTCTTGATCCCGGGCCAGCCGCCCAGCGCGGGAACCTCGATGCCACTGTCATCCGCTAGAGCCGGGAGGCCGGTGCCGGCGCTCACCGCCTGCGCCTTGATGGCGGCGTTCTCCAGGTAGGTGGTGCCATCCTCAACCCACTCGATCAGATGGCCCTCAGGGGCTTGATCGAGTTCCAAGAGCCGCCATGGCATCGCCCGGAGCAACCGTCTCAGCTCGGCGGCCTTGCCCGGGTTGCGGCTGGCCACGACCACATGCCACGGCTGCTCGGCCCAGCCGGCCTCGGCGCTGCTGTCGCGTGCCCCGCTCAGCGGGATGACACCAGAGCTCGCGATTGGGCGGCCATGATCTCGGTCATCCCTCCTCGCGCGAGAGTGATCAGCTGGGCCAGCTCGGCTTCTCCGAAGGGCTTGCGTTCGGCCGTGCCCTGAACCTCGATTATTCCGCCCTCGGAGTCCATCACCACATTGATGTCAGTGCTCGCCTGAGAGTCCTCAAGGTAGTCGAGGTCCAGCAGCGGGATGTCGTCCATGAGGCCGACACTGATCGCCGCGACCTGGCGGCACAGCGGCGACGAGGTCACCATGGCCGCCTCCTCAAGCCGCCGGCAGGCGAGCGCCAGGGCCACGTACCCCCCGGTGATGGCGGCCGTCCGGGTTCCACCGTCGGCGTGGATGACGTCGCAGTCGACGATCACCGTGCGCTCGCCCAGCCGCGTCAGGTCGATCGCCGCCCGCAGGCTGCGCCCGATCAGGCGCTGGATCTCCATCGAGCGACTCTCCACCCTCCCCCCCCGCTCCCTGGGGCTGCGCTCGTGGGTGGACCTGGGCAGCATCCCGTACTCGGCCGTCACCCAGCCGGTGCGCGTGCCCCGACGATGGGGCGGCACACGACCCTCCACGGTGGCGGCGCAGAGCACCCTGGTCGACCCCATGGTGATCAGCGCCACCCCCTCCGCCCAGCTCCGCAGTGAGGTGTCGATCTCGATCGGCCGGAGCTGGTCGGGAAGGCGGTCTCCGTGGCGGGGCATCAGCGGCGGAGGCCGTGGGCAACGGCCAGGATGCTGCCCTCGTAGAGCAGAATCAGCGCCACCGAGAGGAAGGTGGGGGTGAAGGGATCGGCCCCGGGGGTGACCACCAGGGCCACCCCCACGATCACGAAGTAGGCGGCCTTGCGCCACCTCCGCAGCTTGGCGCTGCTGAGAATCCCCACCGCTCCCAAAGTGCAGAGCACCACCGGCATCTCGAAGGTGACCCCGAAGATGAGCACCACCAGAGCCAGGAAGGTGAGGTAGGCGTTGAGATCCGGCAGGTAGACGGCGTTCCCGCCCAGGAAGGTGGCCAGGAAGGTGAGGCCGACCGGGAGGATGAAGTAGGCGAAGAGCCCGCCCAAGGCAAAGAAGAAGAGGGTCCCGAAGATGAACGGGAAGGCGAGGCTGCGTTCGCTCCGGCGCAGGCCGGGACTGACGAAGGTCCAGATCTGCCAAACCGTGATCGGGAGCGAGAGCACAACCCCGGCAGCCGCCGCCACTTTGAAGGGGATTGAGAGCCCCTCGATGGGGCTGGTCACCACCACGTGCTGACCGAAGGGCGAGTGGGTGTGGCTGAGAGCCAGATGGAGCGGTCGCTCCAACACCCAGATCAGCTGGTGGTTGAAGACAAAGGCGGCGGCGCTGGCAACCACCCAGGCGATCAGGCTGACCAGGACGACCCGGCGGAGCTCTTCCAGGTGCTCGACCAGGGTCAGCTGGCGCTCTTCGAGGGCGGGCGGCTCCTGGTGCGCCTTGGCCGAGCGGCCTCGACCGGCGAGCTGTTCCGCGGCCATTGGCTAGCTCTCCCCGCCGGATCGGGCACAGCCCGCCGGCAGGTCCCAGGAGATCTTCCCGGGACCTGCCGGGGCCGAGTCCGGCCCACCCGCGCGGCGTGACCTGGGGTCGGGTCCGATCACATCATTTGCCTCTCGGGAACGCGCCGCGGGTGCCCGGAGTATAGCAGCGGCCTGAGTTCATCCCGGGGGCCACTCCAGTTCAAATCGACGGCCTCCAGAAGGCGCTCAGACGGCCTCCAGACGAGCCAGGCCGGAGTCGAAGGCAGCCACCAGGAACTCCACGTCGGCCGGCTCGTGGCGAAGCGAGAGGAAGGCCGTCTCGAACGCCGAGGGCGGCCAGAAAATCCCGGCCCGGAGCAGCTCCTTGTGGACTGTTGCGAAGGCCGAGCGGTCACTGGCCATGGCTGACTGATAGTCGGTCACCGGGACTTTGGCGAAGTAGACGGTCAACATCGAGCCCTGGCGATTCAGCTGGAGGGGGATTCCGCGGCGCCGGGCCGCCTCCTGAAGCCCCGCTTCCAGCTGAGAGCCAAGCTCCTCCAGCCTCCGGTAGGGCTCAGGCCCCTCCAGCTCGGCCAGCACGGCGATCCCGGCGGTGACCGCAAGCGGGTTCCCGCTCAGGGTCCCCGCCTGGTAGACGTCCCCCTCCGGAGCGAGCTGCGACATCAGGTCGCGGCGACCGCCAAACGCCCCGACCGGCAGCCCGCCGCCGATCACCTTGCCCAGGCAGGTGAGATCGGGAACGATCTCGAACAGCCCCTGGGCCCCGCCGCGGCCGACCCGAAACCCGGTGATCACCTCATCGAAGATGAGGACACTCCCGGCCTGGCTGGTGAGCTGGCGCAGCCGGCGCAGAAAGCCGGTCCGCGGCAGCACCACGCCCATGTTCCCGGGGATCGGCTCCACGATCACGGCGGCGATCCGATCTCCCATTTCGGAGAAAAGCTCGGCGAGGGCGGCCTCGTCGTTGAAGGGAAGCACCAGGGTGTCAGCGACCGTGCCCTGGGGCACCCCCGGCGACCCCGGGATCGAGAGGGTGGCCAACCCGGAGCCGGCCGCCGCCAGCAGGGAATCGCTGTGGCCGTGGTAGCAGCCGGCGAACTTGACCAGGAGGTCACGCCCGGTGGCGCCCCGGGCCAGGCGGATCGCGCTCATGGCGGCCTCGGTGCCACTGTTGACGAGCCGCACCATCTCCAGGCTGGGCATCCTGCGGCCGATCTCCTCGGCCAGCTCGACCTCGGCCTCGGTGGGGCCCCCGAAAGCCTCTCCCAGCTGGAGCTGGCGGCTCAGGGCGGCGACCACCTTGGGATGGAGGTGGCCCAGGATCAAAGGCCCGTAGGCGAGCACCATGTCCAGATAGCGGTTTTCGTCGATGTCGAAGAGGTACTGGGCCTGGGCGTGTGCGAAGAAGGGAGGGGTTCCCCCCACCCCGCGAAACGAGCGCACCGGACTGTTGACCCCGCCGGGCAGAGAGCGCAGGGCTCGGGCCATCGCCTTCTCGGAGCGGGACAGGGAGAAGGTGGCTCCCCCGGTCAGGGCAGCTGCTCCCGGACGGTTACCTCCATCACGTCCCCCCGTTTCACCTTGGCGGGCACGTCCAGGCCCGAAATCACCTCGCCGAACAGGTTGTAGCTGGCGGGCAGGGTGAACGACGAGAGGGTGATGAAGAACTGGCTGCCGTTGGTGTTAGGCCCCGAGTTGGCCATGGCCACGGCTCCGGGCAGGTAGGCCCCCTTGTGGTAAAGCGGGCTGACCACCTTCTCGTCCTTGAACTGGTACCCGGGTCCACCGGTCAGGTTGTTGTTCGGGCTGCCCCCCTGGATGACCGGTCCGCCCGGTGCGGTGGATGGGTCGCGGCCCCAGCGGAGGCCGTCGAAGTAACGGTTCCGAATCAGGGTCACGAAGCTGTTGACGGTCTGGGGCGCCCAGCCCGGAACCAGGCAGATCACGATGTCGCCGTACGGACCGCTAATCGTCGCCTGGTAGAGCCGCTCCGAGTCGATGGTGAAGGCCGGCTCGCGGGAGTAGTGGTGCACCGACGACGGCGGGTCGATCGGGCCGAGCGGGGCGCTGAAGTTGGCGCCCGCGCAGTCTGCGCTGGTCACTGGGGAAGCCCTCCTGGTGGCGGCCACATTGATGAAGTAGGCGCCGAGCCCGACCACGGCCAGGACCAGCACCGAAGCGAGAAGTGCACCCGTCGGCCGGGCGAGGCGAGACCAGTTCACGCCTGCTCCTCCAACCAGCGGCAGATCTCGCGGGCAAAGTAGGTGAGGATGAAGTCGGCCCCCGCTCGGCGCATCGCCAGGTGGGTCTCCAGGACGGAGTCGCGGAGCTCCAATCCGCCCGCCGCCGCCCCGGCTTTGAGCATCGCGTACTCGCCGCTGACGCTGAACACCCCGAGTGGCTGGTCGCAGCGCTGGCGGGCGTCGAGCACCACGTCCAGATAGGCGAGGGCGGGCTTGACCATGATCAGGTCGGCCCCCTCCATGACATCCAGCTCGATCTCCCGCATCGCCTCGCGGCGATTGGCCGGGTCCATCTGGTAGCCGCGGCGGTCGCCGAACTGGGGCGAGCATTCAGCCGCCTCCCGGAAGGGACCGTAGAAGGCTGAGGCGTACTTGGCGGCGTAGGCGAGGATGGCGGTCTCGCCGTGCCCGGCCTGGTCGAGAGCGGACCGGATCGCTCCCACCTGGCCGTCCATCATTCCCGAGGGGGCGATGATGTCCGCCCCGGCGGCGGCCTGGCTCACGGCGATTTCAGCGTAGAGCTCGATGGTGGCGTCGTTGTCGACCTCGCCCGAGGCGGTCAAGACCCCGCAGTGCCCATGGTCGGTGAACTCGTCCAGGCAGTCGTCGGCGATGAGCAGCAACCCCTCCCCGACCGCCTGGCGGACCCGCCGCAGGGCGACCTGGACGATCCCCTGGTCGTCCCAGGCGGAGGATCCCCGGGCGTCCTTGCGGTCCGGGATCCCGAAGAGGATGATCCCCGGGATTCCCAGCGCGACCGCCTCCTCGGCGACCGCGACCACCGAGTCGACCGTCTCCTGGAATACCCCGGGCATGGTCGCCACCTCGCGGCGCTCTGAGATCGCGCCACTGACGAAGAGCGGCAGGATCAGGCTGCTGGGGGTCAGGGCGGATTCCCGGATCAGGCCCCGGAGCAAGGGAGTCCGGCGCAGACGGCGGGGCCGCTCCTCAGGAAAGCTCATGACGGGGCCCATTCTCCGGCACCGGCCCGAGGCGCATCTCGAGCGCCCGCAGCAGTCCCGTCAGAGAGTGCTCATCGGCGACCAGCTGGGGATGCAGGCCGGCCTCCTCCGCCGCATCGGCAGTGATCGGCCCGATGCAGGCGACAAGGACCGAGGCGGCCACTGCGCGCCCCTGGCAGAGAGCCTGGAAGCAGCGGACCGAGCTCCCGCTGGCGAACAGGATGCAGTCCAGCTGGGGGTCGGCCAGGGCGCTTTCCAGAGCCGGGCGCGAGCTGTGGTCGGGCACCATCCGGTAGAGGTCGACCCGGTGAAGCTCGGCCCCGGCCCGGGCCAGAGCGTCTGGGAGGACTGGGCGAGCGCCGGCCGCTCGGGGTAGCAGAACCCGGCGACCCGACATGCCAGCCTGGAGCAGGCTCTCGGCCAGGGACTCGGCGACGAAGCTCAAGGGGAGCGGTTCCACCTCCCATCCGCGCCGTGCCACCGCGGCGGCCGTGCCCGGCCCGATGGCGAAGATGCGGGCCGCCTGATTGCCGAGTCCCCGCGCGGGGAGCGCCAGCCGGACCGCGTTGGCACTGGTGAACACGAGGTCGTCCCAGGCCCCGGCAACAATCCGCTCTCCCAGTTTCTCGAGCTCAGCGTCGGTGAGCAGGAGCTCCAGCTCCATCACCGGAACCGAGATCGCCTCGGCCCCTCGCGCCCGCAGCAGCTCCACCAGCTCCTCTGCCTGGTGGTTGGCCCGGGTGACCAGGATCCGGCGCCGGGCCAGGCCGGCGCTGGTCAGCGCAGCTCTCCCGCGACCTTGATCGCCAGCTGGGCAAGCTCTCCTCTGGAGCTGAGCTCTGTGATCCGCCGCACCGGCCCCCCTGGCTCTCCGACCCAGGCGACGGTCAGCCGAATCGCCTCGGCCCCGACCGGCTCCGCCAGGGCGCCCAGGGGAAGTCGGCATCCACCCCCCATCTCGGTCAGGACGCTCCTCTCCGCCTCGACGCAGCTGCGGGTGACCGGATCGTCGACGGCGCGGGCCATCTCGGCGAACTCGGAGCCCACCCGCGCCTGGATCGCGATCGCCCCCTGGGCGGGTGCCGGGGTGCACTCGTGCCCAGGGTCGAGGGGCTGCCCATCCGACTCGCGGCCAATCCGAAGCAGGCCGGCCAGGGCGACCACGCAGCCGTCGACTTCTCGGGCCCGGACCTTGCGGACCCGGGTGTCGACGTTGCCGCGGATGGCCACCACCTCCAGGTCTGGACGGAGCGCCAGCAGCTGGGCGGAGCGACGAGGAGACGAGGTCCCCACCCGGGCGCCTGGGGCAAGGTCGGCCAGAGCCAAGTCTCCGGCCGATACCAGCGCGTCCCGGGGGTCGGCCCGGGGCAGGAACCCCGCGATCATCAGTTCGGGCGAGAGATCGGTGGGGAGGTCCTTGGCGCTGTGGATCGCCCCCTCCACCTGACCCGTGCTGAGCGCCCGCTCCAGCCGGGAGGTGAACCAGCCCTGGCCGGGCAGGTCGGGTGCCAACTCGGCCGGGCTCAGGTCACCGTCCGAGTCGAGCACGACCTCGGTGAACTCCAGCTCCGGGAATCGAGCCCGCAGAGCGGCCATCGCCAGTCCGGTCTGGGCCCGGGCGAGGGCGCTCCCCCTGGTGGCGAGCGCGATCAATCGTCCCCCGCTCCCTCCAGCCCGAAGGCCTCCTCCACCAGCTGGCGCCGCTCCGGGTCGTCGGCGTGCTGCCGCAAAAAGGCGATCGGATGGTGCAGCAGCTTGGCGGCGATCGCCTGGGTGAGCCGTTCCAGGTGGGCCCGCTCCTCCTCGCTGAGCGGCCTCATCCGGGATAGGGTGCGGGCCAGCTCCCCCTGCCGGACCAGCTCGGCGCGGTCCACCAGGGCGGTGATCAGAGGCACCGCCGCCCGCCGGCCCAGCTCCAGCTCGAGCTCTCCGACCGCGTCCTCGACCACCTGCTCGGCGGCCGGGCGGTGACGCTCTCTCTGGTCCAGGTTCTGCCTGATCACCTCGCCCAGCTGGTCCAGATCCAAGAGGGTAACCCCCGCCGCCCCAGCTGAGTCCGGCTCGACGTCTCGCGGCACGGCCAGGTCGAGGACCAAGAGCTCGGTGTCCGGACCCTGCGCCCTTCGGATCGCGCCGATCAGCCGCCGGCTGATGACCCGCTCCTCGCTGCTGGTGCTCGACACGATCAGCCGGAGCGGCCGGGCCACCGTGGGCAGCTGCTCCAGGTCGACCAGCTCGGCTCCCAGGGCCTGGGCCAAAGCCTGCGCCTTCTGACCCCGACGGGCGACAAAGATCGGCCCTGCCCCGGCCCGCTTGAGCAGCCGGGCGGTGGCACTCCCGACACTACCGGCGCCGACGATCGCGACTCCCAGACCGCGCAGCTCACCCAGGCGCTCCCGGGCGACCGCCGTCGCCGCCTGGCCATAGCCGACCGCCTGGCGGGAGATCCCGGTCGAGGTCCGAACCCGTTTGGCGGTCTCCACTGCCCGGCGCATCACCAGGTCCAGCTCCGCGTCAATCGTCCCCGCCTGCTGCGCCAGCCGGTGGGCTCTTTTGAACTGGGCGAGCACCTGGGCCTCGCCCAGGACCACGCTGTCGAGACCGCTGGCGACCCGGAACGCGTGCTGCAACCCGGTCGTGCCAGGGTGGCTGTATATCAGCTCGGAGTAGGCGGGTCCCGGAGAGATGTAGTGGAAGAAGCGGGCGGTCGCCTGCTCGCTTTGGCGATCGTCCCTGGTCGTGACGTAGAACTCGGTCCGGTTGCAGGTGCTGAGGCACACGGCTCCGGTCAGGCCGGCATGTCCAACCAGCGCTCGCAGCGCCTCCACGATCTGAGCTTCGTCCAAGTGGAGCCGCTCGCGAACCGGTAGGGGCGCCAGATGGTGGCTAAGCCCGGTGGCGAGAAAGGGCAAACTGACGCCGAGTATATCGGCGAGGCCCGGCCACCCCGATCTGAGTCCGGTCGGTCGGATGCCGCTTCCGGCACTTGGATAGGATGGGACGGTGGACCGCCCACTTGCCGAAGCCCCTCGAGACCGGCCGTCCCCGGCCCCCAGCTTCGCGCCCCGATCGACCCGGGGCCGGCAGCGGGGGATGAGCGGCCCGGGTCAGCATCTGATCCCCCGACTCGGTCCGGCCTCGCCTGAAACCGCCCCCTTCCACAACCCCCCCGCGTTGGCGACCAGCTTCCCGGTCGAGGTCGACGGCAGACCACCCCTGACGACGCCGCTCTCCGATCTCAGCTTTGTGGCCCTGGACTGCGAGACGACGGGCCACTTCCCGCACCGAATGGTCGAACTGGGCGCGGTTCGCTTCCGCTTGGGCTACGGCGACCTCCTGTCCCCGGAGCCCCGGGTCTCGCTGGAGAGCCTGGTCCACACCGCCGACCACATCAACCCCTACGCCCGCCGCGTGCACGGGATCAACAGCTCGATGCTGGGGGGCGCGCCCGCGCTGCACCAGGTCGCCTCCGCATTCGCCGAGCTCTCGTCGGGCACGGTCCTGATTGAGCACTCCGCCGACGGCTTCGACACCCGGCTGGTCTCACGGGCCCTGGGCCGGCCCCTCGACAACCATCACCTGGACACCTCCCGAATCGCGGGCTTCTTGTTCCAGCTCAAGGACACGATCGGCCTGGAGCGCCTCTGCGAGCGGCTCGAAGTCACGCACCGCAACCCTCACTACGCTCTCGCCGACGCTGAGGCCACCGCCGACTGCTTCGTCCGGCTGGTCCGTCTCGGACAGGATGAGTTTGGATGGCGCACCCTTGGGGATCTCGCCGAGGTGGGCACGCCACCGCCTCCCCGGATCCTTCCCCGAGCCGGTCAGCGGCGCCCGACGGCTGAGGTGCGGAGTTCGCCCGCCCCGACCACTCCGGCCGACTCCCCTCCCGCCCCGGAAGGGGCAGCCCCCACGCGCTCGAGCCGGCGCCGGCGCCGCGGCGGCCGGGGTCGCCGCCCTCCGTCGGAGGCAGCTCTTCCCACCTCAACGCCCCCCGGGGACCCGGCCTAGGACCGCGACCTCGCGCTCTCCGCACCGCCAGGGGCAGAGAGAGACTGCCAGGAGTCTCGCGGCCGCGACCAGGTCGGACTCGGTCAGGTCCTGGTCGAGCACCGACGCGAAGAACTCGGGGGGAGCGGCGCGGCCAGGGCGCTGATGTCACTCCCGGGCGTCCCCGCCATCTCCAAAAGCAGAAGCTGGAGGCGGTGGGTCAGCTCTCCTCCCCAGCCAGCCGGCGGGCCTGCTCCGCCGCCTGCAGGGGGCTCGTCAAGAGCTCGAGCTCCCCCTCCATGACCCGGGCCAGCTGGTAGACCTTGAGGTCGATGCGATGGTCCGTCACCCTGGCCTCGGCGAAGTTGTAGGTGCGAACCTTCTCACTGCGGTCGCCATGTCCGACCATGCTTCGCCGGGTCTCCTTGAGTTCGGCCTCGCGCTCGCCTTGCTTCAGGTCGTAGAGCCGGGAGCGGAGCACCCGCAGGGCCTTGGCCCGGTTCTTGTGCTGCGACTTCTCGTCCTGGCAGGTCACCACCAGCCCGGTCGGCAGGTGGGTAATCCGCACCGCCGAGTCGGTGGTGTTGACACTCTGGCCGCCGGGACCGGTGGAGCGAAAGACGTCGACGCGAATCTCCTCATCGTTGATCTCGACCTCCAGGTCGTCCACTTCGGGCAGCACCACCACGCTGGCCGCCGAGGTGTGGATCCGGCCCTGCGACTCGGTCTTGGGAACACGCTGCACCCGGTGCACCCCGCTCTCGAACTTCAACGTCCCGTAGGCTCCTTTGCCGTGTACCTCGAAGGTCACCTCCTTGAAGCCTCCCCCTTCGGTGGCGGAGCTGTCGAGCAGCTCGATCCGCCAGCGGCGCCGCTCGGCGAAGCGGACGTACATGCGCAGCAGGTCGGCGGCGAAGAGCGCCGCCTCGTCCCCTCCGGTCCCGGAGCGGATCTCGACCACGGCGTCCCGGTCGTCGTCGGGATCCCTGGGCAGCAGCAGCAACTTGAGGGCGGCGAGATCCTCGGCGGCCCGCTCCGCCTCTCGACGGCCCTCGGATTCCAAGTATGACCGCATCTCCAGATCGGGCTCGGCGAGCGCCAGCTTGCGCGCCTCCGACTCGGCCGCTTGGGAGCGTCGCAGCGAGGCCAGCGCCTCGACCACGGGCCTGAGTTCGGCCTGCTCCTTGCCAAGTCGCTCCAGCTGTTGGGGGTCTCGGCTGACCTCTGGGTCCTGCAGCCGGGCAGCGATCGCCTCCGACCTGGCTCGAGCCGCCTCGAGCCTGGCCTCAAGTCCAGGGGCAAGCATCATCGGAGCCCCCAGGGGGCACCATCCACCGCGCCTCGACGCCCGGCGCCATTCCTCACCCGCAGCCCTCCCACCACGCCGTCAACATATCGAATGGAGTAATGGGGACGAACTGGCACGCGAATCCCGGCTGGGGTGGCGGTTCGCCCAGGTCCGAACGGGGCCGGCCCGGAGGCCAGCTACTGGGGCTGGGCGAGCTGAGCGCGGCGGCGGAATCGCTCCACCTGGCCGCCGGTATCCACGATCCGCTGTTCGCCGGTGAAGAAGGGATGGCAGACGCTGCAGATCTCAGTGTGGAGCGCCTTCTGGGTGGACCCGGTCGTGAAGGCGTTCCCACAGGAACAGGTGACCGCGGTGTCGTGGAAGTACTCGGGGTGGATCGCTTTCATGGTTGCCTCTCGAGTCTACCAGCCAGGGTCAAAGGCCAAACGGCAGGTGGAGCTGCAACGACTGCATGTAGTGCAGGTAGGGATAGCCTTCGACCACCCCCAGCGCGGCGATCAGGACGATCGCGAGATAGCCGCCCAGAAACGCCCAGCGCAGGCGCAGTGGCACCGCCAGGTACTCGGGCGTGCGCCTGGCCTGTCGGAAGCGGGAGATGGTGCCGAAGATGGCGAAGAGAACGATGATCGCAATCACCGGGCTGACCGCCGTCCCCGAGGAGAAGGCCCAGAGCGCGTAGAGGATGAGGATCCCCAGCCCGACAAGGTTGGCCCACTTGGAGATGGCGGCGGTGACCCGACCCCCGTCCAGGGGCGTGGCCGGGATCAGATTGAAGAGGTTGAGCAGGCAGCCCAGGTAGCCCAGCGCCGCGAAGAACTCGGAGTGCTCGCTCGCCCCGACCAGCAGGCAGAGCCAGGCGGCGGCGGTGCCCACGGTGGGGCCGGCCAGAGCCATGGTCGCCTCCTGCTGTACCGAGGCGGGCGGCCGGCGCATATTGATCAAAGCGCCCAGAAAGGGAACGAACACCGGGGCCGAGACAGATTGGCCGAGCCGCTTCGCCATCAGGTAGTGGCCCATCTCGTGGACCAGGAGGAGGAGCACGAATCCGATCGCGAAGACGGGGCCGAAGAAGATGGAGTAGGCGACGACGCTGATCAGCATGGTGATCAGCGTCCCCTTGAACGCGCCCAGCTTGAGGACGGCGTAGGCGCCCGCCACGATGGTGCCGACGATTCCCCGCCGGCGGCCCTGATTCGGAGTCCCGGTCAGTCCAGGGTGCGGGTCGGCGCCCCAAGACCCGGGTACCAACCCTTGCGGGCGTTCCTCGGCTAGCACGGCCGGAACCGCCTCCGGAGGCCGCTCCGCCGGGGTCACCGGGGGCGAAGATCCGATCCAGCCGAATCCGTCCCCACCCTCGGAAGCTGAATTCATTCCCAGATCATATGCCGGGCCACCGTTCTGCCCAGGTTCCGCTCGGTCCCCTCCGCGAAACCCTTCCCACGAGTCGGCCCGGTCTCACCGTCCGTCCGCAGCCGCGCAGTCGTGGTCCGGGGCCTCGAGCTCAGTTCCGCTAATGTCCTCGGCTAGCGTGAGAAGGAGGCACGCCTCACGCCCGGGAGCAGCTGGCCATCTGCCCCCAGCGTTCATGAGGAGTCATGACCGGCCGGTCGCCCCCATGGCGCCGACGCCCCGGGCCAGGGGACGGGTGAAGTTGCCCAGCCGCAGATTCGGAGCTTCCCGCCGCACCGCCTCGACCAGACGCTCCAACCCAATCCCCTCCGCCATCCGGGGCAGGCGACTCATCAACCAGAGCGGGTCCGCGTTCAGGCTGCGCAGCTGGAGCTGCTCCACGTCCAGTTCACGCAGGGTGCGCAGGGTCAATGACAACTCTTCCTCGGTATCCGAAACCCCTGGAAAAGTGAGCAGGTTGACGGTCAGCTGCGCTCCCTCCCGCCGGGCCACCCGGGCGCACTCGAGAACCTCGGCGATGGAGTAGCCGCGGGGGCGGTAATAGGCGGCAAACAGCTCCTGGCGGAAGCTGAAGACGCTGATCCGGCAGCTGTTCACGCCGGCCTGGATCAGCCGCCGGAGCGCCGCCGGCCGGCTGCCGTTGGTGTTGATATGCACCGTCGAGGAGGGAAAGCGCCGCCTCAGCTCCTGGGCCACCGGGTGGAGCGCCCGCTCCCGTAGGAGCGGCTCTCCCTCGCAGCCCTGGCCGAAACTGACCATACCGGGGTCACCCCCCTCGCGGGCGCCCTCCAGGTGATAGCTGCCCACCTCGATCAGGTCCTCCGCGGTGGGCGCTCGGGGTATCCGCGGCTGCGGCGTGGGCGCCCCCGAGTCGGTCTGCAGCGAGATGCAGCCCAGGCAGTCGGCATTGCAGGCCGAGGAGGTGGGCAGCGCCCCTTCGAATCGGCGCAGGAAGGTGTTCTGAGCGGTCAGGCAGTTGTGCTGCAAGGCACAGACTGAAAGCTGGGCGATCACTCGGCTGCGGGCCAGCTGGCGCTGGGCGCGCTCGACCGCCAAGGCTAGCTGGGCGGACCCGGGACGGGACCCCATCCAGGGCGAGAAGTCATCACTCTTGGACGCCGCCACCACCACCTCGCCGTCCCGTTCGGCGACCGCCGCGTACCCGTACAGCGGTAGGGTCGGCGGCTGGGCGCGACCCACCGAGAGGTAGGCGGGAAAGAGGAGCCGTAGGTACCCGACCGGGAGCACCGCCGCCACCGCCAGGCCTCCCTCCGGGATCACCTCGATCGGGCCGCCGCCCCGGCGCCGGCCCAGCGCCTGGCGCTCTGGCAGGTGCATCAACGTGGACCGCTCCGGGAGAGGGATCCAGGAGTCGATTGGCTGCGCCCGCCTGCCGCTCTGGCCGAGCGCCTGCCATCCCGAAGTCACGGGCCGCATCTCTCCCGAGTCGTCACTGACGAGCGGCCGCAAACGCTGCGTCATACCGCGGATGTGGCGGTCACCCTGGGGAGGGAGCGGGGCGCTGTCGCGACCGCGGCGCGGGGGACAAGGTGGTTGCCCCCCACCCAGTCCCATCCCCCGGTGCCCGCCCCCGCCAGCCAGTTGGAGGCGCGCCCGGTGCGGCGGATCCTGCTGGCGAGGCTAAAGGGGTCGAACCGGCGGAAACCGGGAGAGTGAACTAGGCGGGACAAACAGCGACCACCCCTCCGAGGAAGGTGGACGGGACTGACGAGTTTGGAATCGCCCGGGGCCAGCGTCGGCCCAGCCGCCGGCCGATACTCGGTAAGCAGCGCTGGTGGACTGCCTAGGGAGCGAACATGGCGGGGAGAGAAGCCGCGCCGCCTTTGCAAACGAGCACCACTCATCCGGCGATCATATGCCGCCCCCAAAGCAGCCTCGGCTCGGCGCCGGGCTGCCCCGCTGGCGCCCGGTACTCCAGCGACCGAGAGGAGCATGCGGGTCATGAGCGGCGCTCTGACTTCGGACCCGCTCGTTCGGTTGCTTCAACATCTGACGCCGATACCCGTAGCATCTGATGCATGGCAGGGACCACATTGGACATCGCGACCGACGTGCTCGACGAGCTGAAGCGCCGCCGTCGCGGACAGGACAAGTCGCTCGGGGAACTCGTGTCGGAGCTTTTGGCGCAGGCGCTCGCTGACCACCCGACCCCCTCAACTCGACCGCTCCGGTGGCAGACTCAGGATCTCGGGCCGCGGATTGACCTGGAAGACAAGGAAGCGCTCCGCCGAGCACTCGAGGGATCCTGAGCGCCACCCTCGACGCCAACATCCTCGTCTACGCTTCCGATCAGGCCAGCCCGCTGCACCGGCAGGCCCAAGGGCTGGTCGAGCAGTTCGCCGCGGGACCGGAGCTCGGGTACCTGTTCTGGCCAGTCCTGATCGGCTATCTGCGCCTGGTGACCCATCCGGCGATCTTCGCCCGACCCCTCTCGCTGGCGATAGCCGCCGCCAATGTCGACGATCTGCTGCACCGCCCCCACGTTCGGGTGCCCTCGGAGGGCGAAGACTTCTGGACTATCGCGGCTGCCGCATTGAGGGAGGTGTCAGCCACCGGGAACCTGGTCTCGGACGCCCATCTGGTGGCGCTGATGCGCGCCAGCGGCGTGTCCTCGATCTGGACCCAGGACCGAGACCTGCGCAAGTTCGACGGCATCCGGGTCCGGGATCCCTTCACAGACCACTGATCGAAAAGGGAAACTGGGCCGCGACGAAGCTCAGACCGCGGCCACCGCTGGGTCCTGGGGCAACTCCGGCTCGATCGCCAGTCCCGCCCGCTCCAGACAGGCGGCCATGAAGCCGTAGAAAAGTGGGTGAGGCCGATGGGGCCGGGAGCGGAACTCGGGGTGGAACTGGCTGCCCACGAAGAAGGGATGGCCCTTCAGTTCCATGATCTCCACCAACCGGCCGGTCGGGGAGGTACCGCTGAAGACAACTCCAGCCTGTTCGAGCGTCTCCCGGTAGCGATTGTTGAACTCGAAGCGGTGGCGGTGGCGCTCATAGACGACCGCCTCACCGTAGGCGTGAGCCGCCTTGGTCCCCGGTTCCAGCTTGCAGGGGTAAAGGCCGAGACGCATGGTGCCGCCCTTGTCGGCGACATCGCGCTGCTCGGGGAGCAGGTCGATCACCGGATGCTCGGTGAAGGCGTTGAACTCGGTGCTGTTCACGTCGTCGGTGCCGAGCGCCTCTCGGGCCACGTCGATGCAGGCGCACTGCATCCCCAGGCAGAGCCCGAGGAAGGGAACCCGGTGGTGGCGGGCGTAGCGAGAGGCGGCGATCTTGCCCTCCACCCCGCGGTGGCCGAACCCCCCGGGGATGACCAGCCCATCCAACCCCTCGAAGACGGTGGTGTCGCCCGGAATCAGCGCCTCGGTGTTGATCCAGCGGATCTCCAGGCCGACCCCGTGAGCCACGGCGGCGTGGCGCAGCGACTCGGTGACGCTGATGTAGGCGTCGGGGAGGGCGACGTACTTCCCGGCCACTCCCACTACCACCTTCTCCTCGGCTCCGAGGATCCTCTCCACCAGCTGGCTCCAGGCCCTCAGGTCGGCCGCAGGCGCCTCGATCCCGAGCTGCTCGGTCAGGTAGGCGCCGAGCCCGCTCGACTCCAAGAGGAGCGGGACCTGGTAGATGGTTGGGGCGTCGGGGACGCTGATCACTGCTCGGGGCTCGACATCGGCGAAGAGGGCGATCTTGTCGCGAACCCCAGCCCCGATCGGCTCCTTGGAGCGGCAGACGATGGCGTCAGGTTGGATCCCGATCCCGCGCAGGGTCTGGACGCTGTGCTGGGTGGGCTTGCTCTTGAACTCCTCGCTGGCATCCACGAAGGGCACCAGGGTCACGTGTACGTAGAAGGTGTTGCGCCGACCGATGTCGTTCTTCAGCTGCCGGATCGCCTCCAGGAAGGGCAACGACTCGATGTCGCCGACGGTGCCCCCCACCTCGACGATGACCACCTCCGCCTCCGACTCCGCCGCCACCCGGGCGACCCGGTCTTTGATCTCGTTGGTGATGTGGGGGATTACCTGCACGGTGGCGCCTAGGAAGTCGCCCCGGCGCTCCTTGGCGATCACCTCGCTGTACACCTTCCCGGTGGTGACGCTGCTGGCCTTGGTCAGGTTGGTGTCGACGAAGCGCTCGTAGTGCCCCAGGTCCAGGTCGGACTCGGCCCCGTCGTCGGTGACGAACACCTCGCCGTGCTGGTAGGGGGACATGGTGCCCGGGTCGAGGTTGATGTAGGGATCAAGCTTCTGCAGGGAGACGGTCAGCCCGCGGGCCTTGAGCACGGTGCCCAAGGAGGCGGCGGTGATCCCCTTGCCGATCCCGGAGACCACCCCCCCGGTGACGAAGACGAACTTCGTCAAGGGCCGTTCCGGCCGGCACACGGGGAAGCATCACCCATGTAGCCGGATCCTAACACGCGAGGGTCAGCGGCGCGCCTCCAGGACGACCACCCGGGTGTCGTCGCTGGCCCCCGGCGAGCCCGCCAGGGTGAGCTTGGCCTGGGCCGTGATCTGGGTCAGGCCCATCTCCTTGGCGAACTCCCCGAGTTCGCCCGGTGATTCGTCCCCGCTGGCGCGGTAGCCCACGGGCACCAGCACTGACGGCTGCAGCTGGGAGACCAGCGCGGCCACCTCGACCGCTCGCGCCGGGGAACCCTCCTGGAGGGAGACGGCCAGCACGTCGATGGTCCCGATAGCGTCCAGCGCCTCGACGTCGAGGGGGCCGGGGAAGTCCCCCAGGTCGCAGACGGCGACCTCGTCCACCTCGGTCACGAAGAGCGTCCCTGCCGCGGTCGCCACCCCCCGGACAGCCACCCCGCGAAGCTCGTACTCCCCCTCCCGGGCGACCAGCTGGGGGCCCTTGTCCGGTCTCAGGAGGTTCTCAGTGGCGGCGGCGCTGACCACGATCTCGGCCGCCCCGCTGGCCAGGGCATCCCCCTTGTGGTAGGCGGGGTCGAGCAGGACTTTGGTCTCCCGACCCTTGAGCAGAAGGGCGCTCGCGCCCAGCCAGGTGATCTCCAACGGCTACCTCAACTCGTAAAAGCTGCCTACTTCCCGCACGCCCTCTTGGATCAGGGCGAGGGAAGCGTAAGCGAAAGCTGGCGGCTGACCCCGCTCCGGTAGACGGTAAGCGCCACCTGGGCCCCGATCCCGAGCGACTGAAGGTAGTCGGCCAGGCTCGGGAAGGCGGTCACCCGCGCGCCCCAGGCCGCGACGCCGTTGACCGCGGTGACCACGTCGCCGGCCTGGAGTCCCGCCTGGGCGGCGACCGATCCCGGGTCGACGGCGAGGACCTGAACCCCGGCGGGGAAGTCGAGGGCGGCGGCCGAGGCGGGGTCCAGCCACCTCCCGACCAGGCCGATCGGGCGCGGCCCGGCGCCGGTCGAATTGAGGCTCGAGACCAGCTGGTTGGCGGCCGAGCCGTCCAGAGCGAAGCCGGAAGCGGCGGCGCTGGCTCCCTGATCGAGCGGCTGCATGCGATCGCCGGTGAGCACTCCAATCACCTCGCCGGCTGAGTCCACCAGCGGTCCCCCACTGCTGCCCAGCGGCTGCGGGGTGTCGGTCCGGAGCACGCCGTCGACGACCGCCTGGCCGCTGGCCGAGGCCTGGTCGGGCACGGTCACGGTGAGGCCAACGGCACTGACCGTCCCCACGTCCAGGCTAGGTCCGGTTCCGACCGGAAGCGAGACCGCGATGGCCACGTCTCCCGACGCCGGCGGGGCGGTGGAGAAGGTCAAGGGGGGCGGCAGCGAGGTGCTGCTCACCTGCAGCACCACCACCCCGGTGTCAGGGTCGGCGGCCGCGATCGTCGCCGCCAGCAGCTGACCCGAGGCCAGCGCCACCTCGACCCCGGTGGCGCCGGCGACGGCCCCCTCGCTGGTGACGATCAGCCCCGAGGCGGTGGCCACGAATCCGCTGGCGACGTCCTGGCTGGTGATCGCCGCGCCCGCAGCCTGCTCCCGGATCACCTCCACCAGAGACGGGCTCAGCTGGCGCTCCAGGGTCGGCAGCGAGGCGGACGTTCCCCCGCCGGGGGAGGTGACGTTGTGAATCACCACCTGGGCCGGCGAGCTGTTCTCGAAGTGCCGGACCAAGAAGTAGGCGGCCCCGCCACCGACCAGGACCCCCACCAGGGCGGCCACCACCGCCACCGCCCCGAGCCGGAGCGCGACCGGAGCGGGTGGGGACGGGGGTGCCTCCGGGGGGGGGTGGGCCCCGGCCTCAGCGGGCTCGATCACGACCCCGGATACCAGGTCAGCACCAGCTGGTCGGTCTCCCCGAACCCGGCCTTGCGGTAGGCACGGACGGCGGCCTGATTGCCCTCCCTGGTCCAGACGCAGGCGAAGGTGACCCGATGCCTGGCGAAGAGCCCGACCGCCTCTTGGACCAGCCGGGAAGCGACCCCCAGGCCACGGGCCTCCGGGGCCACGTAGAGCTCGGCGACCTCCCCTTCCAGTCCCGTGCCGGGGTCGAAGAGCAAGCACCAGCAGAAGCCCAGGACCCGTCCTTGCTCCCGGGCGGCGAATATGTGGTTCTCGCCCACGAACCCGGCCCGTGTGGTCGGCAGCCAGCCCTCCAGCTGCTCCCGGGTGAGCCGAGACCGGGCATCCTGCTCCTGGTCGCCATGGAGCAGGTCGACCAGGAGCGGCCTGATCGCCCCGAGCTCCGCCTCGCCGAGGGCCTCGATCTCCACTTGGTCATCGTACGGACCCCCGTGCCTCAGCCCTCCGGCCGGTCGACCTCGTCGTAGTAGTCGGGCAGCGGTTCCACCCGGGCGACCCCAGATCGGACCGCCGCTCTGGCGACCGCGCGGGCCACGCTCAGGTGGACCCGGGGGTCGAGCGAATCGGGGACCACCTCGTCGTCCTGGGCCAGCCGGGCGATCGCCTCCGCCGCCGCCAGGTACATCTCGGTCGTGAAACGGCGCGCCTTGGTGTCCAGGGCGCCTCGGTAGAGGCCGGGGAAGCCGAGCAGGTTGTTGACCACGCTCCCGTCCACGGCCAGGATGGCGCCGGCGTCCATCGCCCGCTCCGGCTCGATCTCCGGGAGCGGGTTGGAGAGGGCGAAGATGATCTGCCCCGGGCGGACCTGCTCGGGCCGGATCAGCCCGGGCTGGGCGGTGGTGGCGATCACGACGTCGGCCTTGGCCAGCAGCTCCTCCATCTCCACCGCCTCGCCCCCGGCAGCCCGGAGCCGCTCCACCGAGTCAGGCGTCCGGCCCGCCCCCAGGACCGGGCGACCCTGGTAGCGCATCAGCAGCTGGGCGATCGCGGAGCCGGCCGCCCCCAGCCCGATCACCCCCGCCGAGAGGCTGCTCAGGTTGAGACCGGTCAGGCTGGCCGCCCGGAGCAGGGCCGCCAGCACCACGGTCGCGGTGCCGTGCTGGTCGTCGTGCATCACCGGGATGTCGAGCCGGTCCTGCAGCGCCGGCGCGATCTCGAAGCAGTGGGGCGCGGCGATATCCTCGAGCTGGATCGCGCCGTAGGTGGGGCTGATCTGGGCGATCGCCTCGACGATCGCCGCCGGGGAGCCGGGCCGGACCAGCAGGGGGTAGGCGTCGATCCCCACCATCTGGGCCATCAGGGCGCACTTGCCCTCGATCACCGGCATCCCGGCGACGGCCCCGATGTTGCCCAGCCCCAAGATGGCGGTCCCATCGGTGACCACGGCCACCGAGTTGTTGATCCCCGTGTAGCGATCGGCAACCCCCGGGTCGGCGGCGATCAGGCGGCAGACCTCGGCCACCCCCGGGGTGTAGACCCTTCTCAGGTCAGCGACTGAGTGCACCGGGTACTTGGGGACCACCCGGAGCTTGCCTCCCAGGTGGACCCGGAGGACCTCGTCGCGAACGTCCAGCAGGGTGGTGTGGGAGAGGATCCGGATCTGGTCCAGGACCACCTCCAGCATGTGCAGGTCGGTGGTGCTCACGTCGATGTCCCGGACCACGTGCCGGGAGCCCCGCTGCACGGTGCGAATGTCGCCCAGGTTGCCCCCCGCCGACCCGATCGCGGTCGCCACCTCGCCCAGGACCCCGGGCAGGTTCTCGTTGCGGAGCCGCAGAGTGCGGACGATCCGGTAGGAGGCCGCCCCGGGGGCCTGGCTCTCTTCGGTGGGGAATGCCTGGGAGGATGGGCGCCTGAGCTCCCCCTGCGGTTCGACGGTCACCGCCGGTCTCCGCTTTGAGCCGGGGCGGGCCGGGCCATTTCCCCATTCATAAGAGGGGAACTTACCGCGCCGGCGGGGAGCGGCGCTCTCCGCCGGCGGCCGAGGGGCGCCTCGCCCCCCGGCCCGGGGGTCACTTTTCGATTGGCGCCCGAACCAGGCTGCCCCACTCCGTCCAGGAGCCGTCGTAGTTGCGCACGTTGGGGTAGCCGAGCAGCTCGCGGAGCACGAACCAGGTGTGCGCCGAGCGCTCCCCGATCCGGCAGTAGGCGACCACCTCCTGGTCGGGGGTGATCCCCTCCCCCTGGTAGAGCTGGCTCAGCTGGTCGGCGCTGAGAAAGGTCTCCTGCTCAGGGTCGACCGCCTTGCTCCAGGGGATGTTGCGGGCGCCCGGGATGTGGCCACCCCGCTGGGCACCCTCGCTGGGCAGGTGAGCGGGGGCCAGGGCCTCGCCGCGGTACTCCTCGGGCGAGCGCACGTCGACCAGTCCCTTGCCGGTCTTGCCGACGATGTCCCGGGCCACCTGGTCACGGTAGGCTCGGATCGCGTCGTTGCCCTGGGGAACCGGGTAGCCGCTGCTGGCAGCCGGGGCGGGCGCATCGGTGACCAGTGGCCGACCCTCCAGCTCCCACTTCTTGCGGCCCCCGTTGAGCAGCTGGACCGACTCGTGGCCGTAGTACTTGAAGTACCAGTAGGCGTAGGCGGCGAACCAGTTCTTGTTGCCCCCGTAGAGGATCACCCGGGTGGAGGGGGTGATCCCATAGCTGTCGAGCAGCCTGGCGAAGGCCTCGGGGCCGACGAAATCCCGCTCCAGCTGGGCCTGGAGGTCATTGCGCCAGTGGACTCCGACCGCGCCCGGAATGTGCCCCCGGCCGTAGGCTTCGGTGTCCTCGTCGACGTCGAGAATCCTCAAATCGGCGTCCTGCAGGTGGTCGGCCAGCCACTCGGTGGTGACCAGCGACTGCGGATTGGCGTACTCGCTCACGTTCTTCTCCCTTGACTGGGTATCTGACGACCCATGTCGAATTCACTCTGGACTGAAGGCCGACGGCAGGGCTCCCCGCGCTCGGAGCCGCCTCGATGAGACCGATCGCCCGCTGGGGGCGGATTCGGCTAGCGCGCTAGCCCAGCGGGCGCACACCTACATCGGCGACCGGCGCCGGCGCGCCGAGCGAGCCGCCTCGGGCTCATCCTTCCCACCTCGCCCATGCTAGCAAAACCAGTTCAGCTGGCCAGCGCCGCGGGCATGTCGGCGTTGACCTCGGCCTGGCTGAGCTGGCCCAGCTGAATGCCGGTCACCTCTCCCTTGCTGTCGATGAAGACCGCCACCGGGAGACCCGGAACCCCGTAACGCTGGGCCACCTGGCCGTTGCGGTCGAGCAGGGTGGGCAGGTCGATTCCCAATCCCTTCAGGAATTTCACCGCGGTGGTGCGCGACTCCTGGAAGTCGACCAGGAGCAAGTGCAGCCCCTGGGCTCGGTAGTGGGCGGCGGTGGCCGCCACCAGCCTCATGTCAGCCTTGCAGTTGGTGCACCAGGTCGCCCAGAAGTCAATCAGCACGGGGTGGCCAAGCTGGGCGCTCAGGGCGACGTAGCCTCCGGCCGAGCTGGCCAGGGAGAAGTCGGGCGCGGGAGCTCCCACCGTCACCACCCCGCCTGACTGGGGCAGAGTGGTGTAGCTCCCCGTCTGCTGCAGCAAAGGGGTGACGTCGGCGAGCAGCGACTGGGCGGTCCAGGAGCCGCCCGCCCGCTGTTGCTGGCGCCCCTGGGCGTCGAGGTACCGGTAGATGGTCGCTGGGATGGCCGAGGCCGTGATCGTCGGCTGGGACTCGAACTGGGAGACGATGTAACCCTCCTGGTCGACCACGTCCACCACCGAGGCGTGGACCAGGTTGTAGGGCTCCACCTGGCCGGTGAAGACGTCGGTGGGAGCCGGTCCGGTCCAGGCGACCTGCTGGATCGGGGGGACCTTGAGGCCGGTCCAGAACTGGCCGACATTGGTAGCGGTCCCGGTCAGGAGCGGCCAGGGCAGGGAGAAGCGCCGCCGGTACTGAGTCAGGATGGCCGGCGTGTCATCCCGGGGGTCCTGGCTCACCTCCACGATCTGCACCTCGCCCTGAAGGTGCTCCTGGTCGAGCTGCCGCTGCAGCTGGAGCAGGGCCGCCGCCACCAACGGGCAGGTCTCCTGGCACTCGGTCAGAAAAGAGGCCAGGATCACCACCTTGCCCCGGTAGCTGCTGAGCGAGACCGCCTGGCCCGACTGGTTCTCCAAGGGCAGGTTGGGCAGACTCATCACCTTCCCCTGGGCCACCTCCAAGCCGAAGTTGACCTGGTCATTGCCGCCGTAGGCGCTCACCTGGTTGACCCGGGAGGCTCCGCCCGAAGTGCTGGCCGGGAGCGATTTAAAGGTGAACAAAAGCGGCGTCAGTCCCGTCTGGGCGACCTTCAGGACCAGGTTTTGGGGATTGTCCAGGCTCTGCCCGGAGCTGGTCTGCAGCTCCAGCTCGGCCGCCCGATAGCTCCCGACCGGAACCGACTCCAGGAACAAGGTGTCCGTGCTGGGCGCCGCCCAGGGGCCCGGGAGCGTCACCGAGGTGGGCCGGACTGCGACTTTGACCCAGGAGCTGCCGCTGGCCGTCGGCAGCAGCCGCAGCCCGACCGCCGCCGCTTGCAGGGAGGCGGGGTGCGCGGGCAAGGGCGAGTCAACGGTGAGCAGGACCAAGAGCCTGCCCTGGGGAGGGGAGCTGTGCCGGGCCAGCAGCCCGATTGATACCCCGAGTCCCACCAGCAGGACCAGCACCAGAAGGACCGCCAGCCGCCAGGGCCGGAGCAACCAGCTCACCGTCGGAGCAGGACCTCGTGCCCGAGCCGAGCTGGGCGAGGAGCGCTCCCGGTCACCCGTCCTCCCACTCGGGACGCTTCCGGAAGAGCCCGCCCCAGCCGAGGTGGAACCAGTGCTCTTCCTGATAGTCGGGCAGGGCCTCCACCTGGTCCGCCGCCACGCTGGTGTGGACGCCACCTTGGGTGATCTTGTCGATCTGGGCAGCGGCGATCTCGGCGACCCTGCCTCCTCCGTGAAGCTTCACCGCCAGGCCGTGGAAGATGTCCGACGCCTCGTCGCCGAGGAGCGATTCGGTGGTCGCGAACTCGCCTCCCGTGGCGTCGAAGACGGGGGCGTGATATGGGGTCCGGATCCAGGCCAGCTGCTGGTCGCGGTCCACCTCGCTTGCTGGGTCGTCAGCCGGTTGGGCCATGTGCCGAACTCCTTCCCTTGCGCTGCCCTCCCCCGGTCGTCCATCTTAGAGGGAACCGGCCGGCTCGCTCTCAGTCCCCTTCAATCAAACCGTAGCTGGACCAGGACTCGGGGGTGATCAGGTAGCTGATCCGGTCCTCGGCCGCGGGGAAGTCGTGGCCGGTGTAATGCCGGCTCAGGCGCTGGAGGTCGGCGGCGGCGGCCGCCCCCTCGCGGCGGCCCTGAACCCGGCCCCGAACCTGGACCGAGCGGGAGGGTTCCTGGGCATCGAATACGGCCAGCGCCACCCTGGGATCGCGGTCGAGATTTCTAGCCTTGGACCGCCCCCGGGCGGTGTTGACCAGCAGCACCTCCCCCTCCAGGAGGAACCAGACCGCGGTCGCCTGGGGGGCACCGTCGCGACCCAGAGTCGCCAGGGCCGCCGGATGGGGCTGCCCCAGGAACTCTCGCACGGCGAAGGGCAGCGGTGCCTCAGGCACAGCTCGTGGCGGTGAGCTCTCCCAGGGTGACCGACACGGTTCCCTTGCTGCCGTCGGGGTGGGTGACCGAGAGGGTCACCGTCTTGCCCGGGTTGAGGTTGGCAAGGGCGTCGGTCAGGTCCTGGACCGCCAGGGTGGGCTGGCCGTCAAGGGCGGTGATGACATCCTGGGCCTTGAGCCCGGATTGGGTGACGGCCGAGCGGGTGATCGTGGTGACCAGCACTCCGTCGTCCTGGCCATTGGCGCCGGTGACCTGCTCGACCTCGACCCCGATGCAGGACCTCCCCGAGTTCTGGACTTTGCCGTACTTGACGATCTGGGTGGCAATGCTGGCCACCAGGCTACTGGGGATGGCGAACCCGATCCCAGCCGCCTGAGATCCCCCCAGCTGCTGGTCAAGAGCCGCCAGAGTGGGGATCCCGACCACCTGGCCCTCGAGGTCAACCAGGGCACCGCCGCTGTTGCCGGGGTTGATCGGGGCCGAGGTCTGGATCACGTCGGGGAGGGTGACGCTGCTGGGCGGGGGCTCGCTGACGGTGCGCCCGAGGGCGCTGATGATGCCGTCGGTGGCGCTGCTCTGAAAGCCGAGCGGATTGCCGATCGCCATCACGATGTCGCCCACCTGGAGCTGCGCTGAGTTGGCGAAGGTGGCCGGCTGGAGGCCAGTGGCGTCGATGTGGATCACCGCCAAGTCGTCGGGCGAGAAGTCGTTGACCAGGGTCCCCGGATACTGCTTGCCGTTGGCCAGGGTGACGACGAAGTCCTTGAAGCCGTTGGCGACATGGTTGTTGGTCACGATGTCGCCCTGGGCGTTGAAGATGATCCCCGAGCCCAGGTCGGCCTTGGTGGAGATCTGGACCACCGAGGGGCTGACCTCCTTGTAGAGGTCGACGTAGGCCTGCTGCAGCACCAGCAGGGACTGGGAGAGCGAGGCCGGCGAGAGACTGAGCTTGGGGATGTTCGCCACCTTGGCAGGCGCGCCGCTCGGAGCGGCGGCGCAGCTGGCCAGAAGCGCGCCCAGGGCCAGCAGGGCGGCCGTCCCGGTCCCGCTCCGAATTCTCACGCGCACCTCACACTGAACTCCAGGCCCGGTTCGGGCAACATTCCCAAGTCGGCTGTCACACCTGGGCCCCGCACCACCCTGGCAGGGATAAGGTAGCGCAGCCGTGTTGCGGGATGGCTGGGAGGATTCTGAGATGAGGGCGAGCCTGGTTCGATCGGAGCACCGGGGAGGGGTCGCCCGCATTGAGCTCGACTCCCCCAGCAATCGGAACGCGCTCTCCGCCGAGCTCCTGGCCGGGCTGGGTTCCGCTCTGGCCGGAGCCGAGGCCGATCCGGAGATCCGGGTGCTGGTGCTCGGACATTCGGGGCCGGCATTCTGCTCGGGCGCCGATCTGAGAGAGCAGACCCGAGGGTTTTCCGTGGGACGTCCGGCCCCCGGCGTGGGCGCCCTGGCTCCCCTCTTCCGACAGCTGCTCGACTGTCCCAAACCGATTGTCTGCCGGGTGGCGGGAGCGGCCCGGGCGGGCGGCGTGGGCCTGGTCGCCGCCGCCGACATCGCGATCGCCAGCGAGTCCGCCACCTTCGGCACCGGCGAGGTCCGCCTGGGAGTCGCCCCGGCCGTTCTCGCCGTGGTGGTGCTGCCCAAGGTGGGTCGGGCCGCGGCCGCCCGGCTCTTCCTGACCGGGGAACCGGTCGACGCGGCCGCGGCCCAGGCCATGGGCCTGATCTCCCAGGTAGTCCCCGGGCAGGGTCTGGACGCCGCGGTCGAGGTAGTCGTAGACCAGCTGCTGCTGGCCAACCCCACCGCCCTGGCCGCCACCAAGAGGATTCTTCGCGAGGTGCCCGAGCTGAAGCGGGAGCCCGCCTTCGCCGCCATGGCCGAGCTCTCCCAGACCCTCTTCGCCAGCCCCGAGGCGGCGGAGGGGATGGCGGCCTTTCTGGAGCGGCGGCGGCCCAGCTGGGTGTCTCCCCCGACGGGGTGAGGCGGCAGCAGGGCGAGACCGGATCTGATCCCCCAAACCGCTAGTTGGAGCGGCCCCCGTTGACGTAGAGCACCTGCCCGGTCACATAGGCGGCGTCCTCCGAGCAGAGGAATGAGATCGCGGAAGCGATGTCCTCGGGCCGGCCGAGCCGGCCCAGGGGGATGCGGCTGGTCGCCTCGCGCCAGAAATCCTCGAGGGGGAGGTGGAGCCGCTCCGCCACCGCCCGGGTCATGGCCGTGTCGACGAACCCCGGGGCCACCGCGTTGACGTTGATTTGGAAGGGTCCCAGTTCAAGGGCCAGGGTTCTGGTCAACCCCTGCAGGCCGGCCTTGGCGGTCGCGTAATTGGCCTGCCCGCGGTTGCCCAGCGCCGAGGTCGAGGAGAGGAAGACCAGCTTCCCCCGCTTCCGGGAGACCATGTTGCGGGCGACCGCCCGGGCGCAGAGGAAGGCGCCTCGGGTATGCACGTGCAGAACCGAATCCCACTCCTCTACGGTCATCTTGTGGAGCAGGTTGTCCCGGGTGACTCCGGCATTGCTGACCAGGATGTCGACCTGGCCGAACCGCTCAAGGGCGGCTGCCACCATGGCCTCCACGCTCGCCTCCTCCTGGACATCGCAGCCGACGGCCAGCGCCTGGTCGACACCCAGGCTCGAGGCGACCGCGGCGGCGGCGTCGGAGTTGAGGTCGGCGACGACCACCTTGGCCCCCTCTGCGGCGAAGCGGCGCACGGTGGCCTCGCCGATCCCCTGCCCTGCCCCTGTTACCAGGGCAACCTGATCTTGGAAGCGCGGCATAGATCGAGCCCTCCTTCGGCCGGCCCCACCCGGAGCGGGCGGGGCCGGCTACGTACACTAATCGGGACCAGCCTGCGACGTGCTCGGCCGCGGATCCACCCCGTCGGCCGTCGCGCCGGGCCACCCGGGAGAAGCGTGACCGTGCCAACTGAGCCTTCGGGAAGGGCCGCCCTACTGGCCGAGGCCACCCGCGGCGGCATCGTCGAAGGCTCGATCCGTGGTCACCTGGTCGTGGTGGACGGCGGGGGCCGGCTTCTTCGCTGGCTGGGCGAGCCGCAGACGGTGACCACCCTGCGCAGCGCCGCGAAACCGTTTCAGGGGGCCAGCTTCGTCGAGTCGGGAACCGCGGCGGCGCTCTCTCTAGGCCCCGAGAGCATCGCCATCGCCTGCTCGTCCCACCATGGCGAACCAGGCCACGTCGAGGCGGCGCGTCGGATCCTGGCTGCGGCCGGGCTGGACGATGGCGCTCTGGGCTGCGGCGCCCACCTTCCAGTTGACCCTCGCGCCGCCGCGGAGCTGCTCCGCAGCGGGGGGTCACCCACCGCGCTCCATAACAACTGCTCCGGCAAGCACGCGGCGATGCTGGCGACCTGTGTCCAGCGCGGTTGGCCGACGGCGACCTATCTGGAGTCGGCGCACCCGCTCCAGACAGAGATCGCGGCCCGACTGGCCCGGCACGCGCGCCTGGCCGTGGAGCAGCTGCCCCGGGGCACGGACGGCTGTGGTCTGCCCACCTTCGCGCTGTCGCTCTGGGACTTCGCCGCAGCCCTGGCCAGGGCCGCCAGCTCCGACCCGGCGGTGAGGAGCTGCCAGGCGGCGATGGCCGACCATCCCTGGCTGGTCGGCGGGACCACGTCCTTCGACACCGCCCTGCTGCGCGCCGCCGGGACCACCTTGACTGCCAAGGGGGGCGCGGCCGCCGTCTTCGGCGCCGCCGCCCGGGACGGCAGCTGGGCGTTGGCGATCAAACTGGAGTCGGGCGCCGCCATGGGGCTCCCCCAGATCGCCTCCCTGGCGCTGCAGCAGCTCGGCTACCTCCCGACGCCGCTCCCAGCCGGGTTGGCCCAGTTGGTCAACGCCCCACTGACCAACTGGGTCGGACTCCCAGTGGGCGAGATCCAGCCTCGGTTTCAGCTCTGATGCGCGACCCAGTGCGGGATGGAAGGAGTCGTCACCGAGGTGCGACCCCCTTGAGATCAGGACTGCCTCCGGCCGCTGCTACTCTCTGCGGGACGTGAACGCATCCCTGCAAAGCCGCACGCCCTCACTAAGCGGGGCCGAGGCGATCCTGCGCCGCCACTGGAAGCGCTTCCCGACCTTCCTCAGCGTCGGCGTGGTCGGACTGGTGGTCACCTTCGTCGGCACGGTGATCCTGTACCACCACGTCCACTTGGACCTCTGGCTGGCCTCCGCGCTCTCCATCCAGCTGGCGATCCTGGTCACCTACACCCTCAACTCGCTGGTCACTTGGAGGGATCGCCGCGGAGGCCCACAGCGGCGGCAGTTCCTGACCTTCGAGGCGGTCAGCCTGGTCGGTCTCGGGATCAACGAGGGCGTGCTGCTGACCGCGGTCTCCCGCTTCCACCTCTACTACCTGGTGGGGCTGCTGCTGGGCAGCGCGGTGGCCGCTGTCTGGAACTACCTAGCCAACCACAACCTGACCTTCGCGCCGGCGTCCCCGGCCGGCTGACCGAGAGGGAGCACCTGGCGCTCGGTTTCGCCAGGGCGGGTCCGAGCGCGGCGGTGCCGGGAGAAGTCGCTAGGAGCGCGCTGCCCTTGAAGTGACCTTGGGCAGCTCCCACTCGTGGCCCAGGAGGGCCATGCCGACCTCGTGGCGGTCGGCGCTGTGGACCCGGAAGGGCCGCACCCTCTCCAGTCGCTTGAAGTGCTGCCCGGTGGAGATCTCGGTCAGATCCACGGTCACCCGGTAGACCCCCTCCAGGAATGGCACCCCGGGCAGCGCCAGCCGGACGTCGCCGCGCCGCGGGAGAGCACCGTCTCCGGTTTCGAGGTCGTCGGTCGAGACGGTCAGGATGGGCGCCCCGTCAGGGCGCAGGAAGGTCACGCTGAAGCGGCAGCCGGAGAGCGGTCCCGGCGCCTCGTATCCAACTGAGAGGGTGAGCGGGTCGCCCGTGTTTAGCACCGTGCCCGGGCCATCCGGACCGGCTACCTCGATCGAGGTTATCCTCACCCCGGCCCGTCCCGGGCTGGTGTCGATCGCGGCGGTGTCGGTCACCTCCAATTCCTTCGCCTCCCTTCGGTTGACCTCGGTCAGGTAGGCGCTGATCACCGCGTCGACGCCGCCCGTCATGCGGGCCACCCCGTGATCCATCCAGAGGCAGCGGTCGCACACCGAGCGCACCGACTCCAACGCATGGGAGACGAAGACCAGAGTCCGGCCCTCGGCTCGGATGGCGTTGATCCGCTCCATGCAGCGGCGCTGGAAGGCCTCGTCGCCCACGGCCAGCACCTCATCCACCAAGAGGATGTCCGGGTCCAGGTTGACCGCGATCGCGAAACCGAGCCGTGTGTACATCCCCGAGCTGTAGGTCTTCACCGGGTTGTCGATGAACTGCTCCAGTTCGGCGAACTCGACGATGGTGTCCAAGATGGACGTGATGTAGCGCCGGGGCAGCCCCAGGATGGCTCCGTTGAGGTAAATGTTCTCGCGCCCGGTGAAATCGGGATGAAAGCCCGCACCCACCTCCAGCAGGGAGGCAAGCCTCCCGATCACCGCGATCTCACCTTTGTCCTGGACCAGGATCCCGGCCACACACTTGAGCAGGGTCGACTTGCCCGAGCCGTTCTCGCCAATGATTCCCAGCGACGCCCCCACGGGCACTTCCACGCTCACATCGCGGACCGCCCAGAACTCCTCGAAGCGACCCCGGCGGCGGTCGATGAGCGACTGCTTGAGGGTGGTGTTGCGTTGGTGATAGACGCGGAAGCGCTTGCTCAGATGGTCAATCCGCACCGCCGAGTCGGGCATCAGACCTCCTCAGCGAAACGTCGCCGGAGGCGCCGAAACACCCGCAGGCCCAGCCAAATCGAAATCAAAGAAGCCACCAAGGAGTAGCCCAGGCCGTGCCAGTGCTGGGGCCAGCGATCGAAAACGAAGACATCTTGAAATCCGAGCACCACCCAGGTCATGGGGTTGAGATAGAGCACCGCCTGGGCCGCCTGGCCCTCGAAGCCGTGGCCCGAGAACTTGGACTGGACCAAGCTGAAGGGATAGATGATCGGGGTCACGTAGAACCAGATCAAAGTCCCCAGGTTGACTAGGTATTGGAGGTCGCGCAGGTAGACGTTGCCGGCGGCCAGCATCAGCCCGAGCCCCAGCGACAGGGCAAAGGTGATCCCCACCAGCACCGGCACCGCCAGCAAGGGGGGTCCCACGCCCTTGTGGGAGAGCAGCATGAAAGGGACCAAGAGCACCAGGCTGATGACGTAGTTGACCAGCGCCGCTATCACCGACGACACGCTCAGCATCGCCCATGGGAAGGCCACCTTGCGCACCAAGGCCGCGTTGGCGACGATGCTGCTGGTGGCCATGATCAGCGCCTGTGAGAAGAAGGTCCACGCCAGCAGCCCGGAGAGGATGAAGACGGTCGCCGAGTGGCCGGGATACTGGACCCGAAGGAACTTCCCGAAGACGAGCGAGTAGACCAGCATGAAGATGAGGGGGTTGAGCAGGGTCCAGGCGACGCCCAGAACCGACCCCCGATAGCGCGACTTGACGTCGCGGCGGACCAGCTCCAAGAGCAGCTCGACCCGTCCCGCGATGGGGCCGGCGTGGGGAGCACGCGGACGCTGGGGAAGACTCCTCTCGGGGAGCAGTTCGGTGCTGGCCACTCCGGCCGAGTCTAGCAGGAGCCGGAACTCAGCCCTCCGACTTCCAGATGGGTGCCCTCGACTTCAGCTCATCGATGATGTAGGCGCAGCAGTCCAGCGCCTGGTGCCGGTGGGCGGCACCCACCACCACCACCACCGAGGCCACCCCGCCGGCAACTCGGCCGGTGCGGTGCTGGACGCGGGCCTCGGTGGCGTCGAAGCGCGGCAATGCCTCCCGGCAGATCTCGGCCAGGACCGGCTCGGCCATCTCCGGGTACGCCTCGTACTTCAGGGCGGGGACCGCCCGGCCCTGGTCGGGGTCGCGCACCAGCCCAACGAAGGTGGCGATCGCCCCTATCCCCCGGCGCTGGACGGCAGCGGTCATCGCCTCCAGGTCGATCGGCTCGGACCCGACCCGAACCTCGACCAGGAGCTCCGCCGGGGTCGCCCCGCCCGACACGGGCGGCAGGAATGCCAGTTCGTCGCCCCCGGACACTGGGGCGTCCCAGTCCACGTATTGGAGATTGCGGGCGGCTCGGATCGAGCCCCGGCTCGACTCCAGCCCCTGGAACCGCCGGCAGAGCTGGAGCCAGCAGCTCTCAACCGAGTCGGAGCCCTCCAGCTCCAGCTCCAGGGCCGGGGTTCCAGCGATCTCTCTGAGCATGGCGAAGAGTCGGACGCGGACGGTGGGATTGGCCATTCGGCGAGCCTAGCAAGCCGGCTGGGTTAGCGGCGGAAGATGTCTCGCTCGGGGTCGCGTAGGAGGGGCGCCGAGCCGCCCTCAGGACCGCTCCACGTGAGGCCGCGGACGACCGCCAGCGGCAGGCCGTCCAGTTTGCCCATCAGGAGCTCCCCCAGGGAGGCGATCTCGTCCGCCGATCCGATCGTGGAGGCATGGAGCTCGTATCCCTGCCCGTCCCTGAGACCGCGGTGGTCGCTGAGGGCGGGCATCCCGGCGACCCCGATGGCCACGTTCACTGCCCCCTCGCGGAAGGGTCGTCCGAAGGTGTCCGAGATGAGCACCGCCAGCGGACCTCCGCCTGCCATCGCCAGCCACTGGGAGCGCAGACGCATAGCCGAACGGTCGGGGTCGACGGGTAGGCAGGTGATGGTCTCCCCGCCGCCGACGTTGCTGCGGTCCACCCCGGCGTTGGCACAGACCAGGCCGTGCCAGGTCTCGGTGATCAGCACTCCCGACTCGGCCCGGACCACCCGGCGACTCTCCCGCAACACCGCCTCGACCATCTCCGGCTCCTGGCCGAGGGCCGCCGCCAGGGTCATCGCCGCAGGGCGGGGCTCGAAGGCGGAGAGGGGGAAGACACGCCCCTCCGCCTTGGAGACGACCTTGTGGGTCACCACCACCACGTCCCCGGCAAGGAGCCCCCGGCGCCCCAGCGGCTCCAGAGCCAGCCGGCCGAGGTCCTCGCCGGCAGCGACCTCGGGGAGCCCCTCCACCGCCCAGGCGCTGATCGGACCCGCCCGCACCAGGGGCCGGTCGCTTTCCGGATCAGCCATCGGGCAGCTCCTCGAGCTGGGTCGCCCGCTGATCGAAGGTGGCCACCTCCTGGGCCCAGGCGACCACCGGATGGGCGCCTTCAGCCAGGGGATGGCTGGGCGCGACCAGGTCCTCGGGCCGGTCCACGTCCCAGGCCAGCCGGGGCAGGTCCAGGACCGATAGCTGGAGCCCAAGGTGGAGCGCCATTTCCCGATGCCGTGCCAGCGAATCGGGGCCGAAGGCGAAGAGGTCCTGGGCGGCAGGATTGAGGATCATCCCGTTGGTTCCCGTGCCTGAGCGGTCGGGGATCAGTGCTACTGAGTCCCGTTCCAGCCGCGCCGTCGCCGCCCACAGCTCCCGGATGTCGGTGGCCTCCACCCGGGGCAGGTCGGCCGCGACGGTGGCCAGGGCGGTCGCACCACGCTCCAGGCACCACGCCTGCCCGATCCGGACCGCAGCGCTCTGTCCCTCGCCCAGGTCCGGCAGGGTCGCCAGGCCGAGCCGTCCGCAGAGCTCGGTGACCTCGGGGTCGTCCCCCACCACCACCACCCGGGAGGGTGCCCATCCCTCGGCGGCGCAGCGCGCCATCCTGGAGGCCAGTGCCCGGCTGACCAGCTGACGCACCTGATCGGGAAGCTCGGAGGCGAGCCGCTGCTTGGAGCCGATCGAGCGCTTGACCGGGATCACCAGGAAGACCGCCGTGCCGTCAGCCCCGATGGTGGTCAAGCCTCAGCCCTGCTCCGGCAGAAGGATCGAACCGGCCGCGAGGGCAGCCGTGGCCAGGCGTTCGCGGGCAGTCTGGTCGACCATGAGGGTGTCGCAGAGGTGGCTGCGGATCCCCAGGGCGGCCACCTCCGCCACGAGACCCTGGTCCTGCTGGTCCATCACCAGAGTGGAGATCAGGTCGGAGTAGAGGGAGGCCACCCCGACCGCGCTGGGGGCGACCCCGATCGCCTCCAGCATGGCCACGGCCGGTCCCTTGATCGCCTGACCAGCCACGATCGGGCTCACCGCCACCACCAGCGCTGCGGCGGCCAGCTCGGCCCGGACCCCCGGCACCGCCAGTATCGGTCCGATCGAGATGACCGGATTGCTGGGTGCGATCAGGACCAGATCGGCGGCTCGGATCGCCTCGCGCACGCCCGGCCCGGGTTGGGCTCGCTCGATGCCGCGGTACTCAATCCTCTGGATCTGCGGCTGGCACGCGTCTCTGACCAAGTACTCCTGGATGTGCAGGTCGAGATTCTCAGGCGTGATCACCCGGGTGGTCACCGTCTGGTCGGTCATCGGCAGCAGACTGAAACCAAGCTCAAGCCGCTCAGCCAGCCGGCGGGTCACCTCGGAGAGGGGCCGCCCCCGGCGCAGCTGCTCGGTCCGCCAGACGTGGGTGGCCAGGTCCCGGTCTCCGAGCTGGAACCAGGTGTCGTCTCCCAGGAGCCGGAACTGCTCGGCGGCGGCCCAGGACTCGCCCCGGATGCCCCAGCCCCGCTCCCACTCCCCCAGCCCGGCCAGGGAGTAGCTGATCGTATCGAGGTCGGGGCTGACGTGCAGCCCATGCACGGTGAAGTCGTCGCCGGTGTTGCCGATCACGGTCAGCAGGGCGTTGGGAGCCACCGCTACCAGCCCGGCCAGGAACCGAGCCGCGCCCACCCCGCCGGCCAGGACCACAATCCGGAAGGGGGCCGGACCGGCGGGAGCGGCAGCGGGCCGGGAGCGCTCCTCCCCGGCGGCGCTCATCCCGGCCCTCCGGCCGGGGTGTCCCAGCCGAGTCGGCGAAACCCGGCCAAGACGCAGACTCAGGCGACCGTGGCGGCCCGGAAGCTGAGGCGCACGAAGAGCAGCGTTGCCCTCCCCAGATTAGCCGCCTCGCGGCGAGCTCCGGCGCGGGCGCTGAGGAGCCGGGCTACCGGCAGCGGCAAGGCGCTGGGGACGCCGTGCGTGCCGTGGAGCGGGGTGAGGATCACGCCGGGCGCCCCCGGTCTGGGATCAGCTCAGCCGGCGCTGCAGGACTTGGCGGCTCCCGCCCCGTCCCCGGCATCGAAGGACGAGCCGCAGGAGCAGGTCTTGACCGCGTTGGGATTGTGGACGGTGAAGCCACCTCCCATCAGGCTGTCGACGTAGTCAATCTCCGCCCCCTCCAGGTAGGTGGCGCTGTAGGGATCCACGAAGACCTTGACCCCACTGTGCTCGACCACCTCGTCGTCAGCGGCCGGCTGGTCGTCGAAGCCCATGCCGTAGCTGAACCCTGAGCATCCCCCCGGGCTGACGTAGACCCGCAGTCCCATGGTCGGATGCTCCTGCTCTTCGAGCAGGTTCTTCAGTTGCGAGAGCGCCTGGTCTGAGACCGTGATCATCGATGGTTCCCTTCCTCGGGCCGAGTTGGTAATCCGCCGCCTTCATCCTACCCGATCCGGGGTCCGGTCAGTCTCGCAACCTGAGATCGACTCCGCCTCGACCGAGCACCATCCCACTCCCCCCAAGCGCCGCTGGCGGGCTGCTCATACCTTCTTGAACCTGGAAGCCCAGGTGCCTTCCGCGTTCAGCTCGAAGTCCTGGAAGACTCCCGAGGCCTCCTCTTTCATGATCTCCCCGATCCGGCGGAAGATCAGGCGCAGCTCTTCCTCGGCGCCAGGGTCCGTGCGCATCTCGACCACGTGCCGCAGGGTGCGCAGGTTCATGGTCATGATCAAGTCGGTGCTGACCCCGATCGGGGCCAGTCGACGAAGCGCCGAGGTGACCTCCTTCTTGACGTGGAAAGGGACCCCCTGCTCGTCGACGCGAAGCGCCTTGGCGGCCCCCAACTGGAACTCCTCCAGCCGCTCCACCAGCTCGACGCACTGCTGACGGAGCGGCTCCAGCGCGGGCGGAATCCGGAACCCGATGTCGACCAGCCGAACGTAGCGCAGACTCTCCTGGCTGTAGGCGGCGCCGGCCCGGTGGCGAACGATCTCGTGGGTCGCCACCCGGCTCACGTTGCGCAGAGCGAAGGTGTAGTTGGCGTGCTCCAGAACACTCCCGTGGGCGCTCTTGAGGATGTTCTCCAGGTAGACACGGGGATCGGCCCGGACCCGGCTCACATTGGGGTTGAGGCCGGGCTCCCAGCTGCGATAGCAGGCCCGCCCCGCGAACTCGACCAGGAGCTCGCCCGAGTTGGGCCTATCCCCGGCTTCGGCCAGCCGGCGCTCCAGCCAGCTTTGGCCGCCGACGTCCTCGAGATAGGCCCGCATCGCCCCCAGGTCGACCGCAGGACGGGCGATGAGGAAGATCGAGGGCGTGGTCTCATGCATCGGAGTGGCTCGTCCCGCGGCCCTTGCCGGGGCGGTACCTGTCCCGGGCCGTGCCTCCTCCCCGCCAGTTCAGCCCAGCGACTCCAGCATCTCCAAGACCTCGGTGCGGATACAGGTGAAGCTGGGCACGTCCCGGGCCGTGTAGGAGGAGGCCTCGGTGTCGCGCAGCACCTGGACGCAGTCCAGGAAATCGGCCGCGCTGTCGGTCTCGAAGGCGACCACGAACTCCTGGTCGTCGAGGCCGAACGAATAGGTGGTATTGATCTTGACGCTGGGGAACTGGTGCCCAATCCGGATGTGCTCCTCCATCATCCGCTGCCGCTCCTCGGCGGGCAGCGCCCACCAGGCTCGGCTCTTGACGAAGGGGTAGACGAAGAGAAAGCGCCGGCTGCCGGGGGCCAGCACCAGCCGGTCCCGGCCGCTCCCCGTGTTGGGATGGTCGACGTCGACGTAGGTCGACCGCTTGGTCATCGAGGTGTAGCTGTGGGAGCAGCTCAGGTATCCCGCCAGTCCTGTGCGGTTGAGATCCGCAAAGAGGGCCTGGAGCCGCTCCGCCTCCTCACTCACCGCCCAGATCATGAAGTCGACGTCGCCCCGGGTGCCGACCAGGGTGTAGGTGCGGAGCAGCAACCTCGCCGTGTGGGCCGAGAGCACGGCGGCCAGCTCCTCGCGGTGGCGCGCCTTCAGGGCCGGGTCCAGGCGGCGCCACTCCGGCATGACTCGGTAGAAGGCGAACCGGACCAGCTGGCGGGGCGCCGGCTTGCTGGCGTCGCGGACTCGCACCGGTCCCACCCGGGGACGGCGGCGCGTCTCGGTCGCAGTCGAATCGGTCATCGCGGGCTCGCTCCCATCTGGTGCCTAGCGCACCCCCTCGCTGGTGGCCGGGACCGTGTGCCCACATTCGCCGCACACGAAGACCCGGCCCCGGCGGGTCACCTCGCGGCCCAGCCGGAGAGTGACCAACTGGTCAGGTCCGTCCACCAGCGTCCACGCCGTGGTGCGCTGCCGGCAATGATCGCAGGTGTCGGGAGGCGGGTTGTAGAGCACGCTCAGCCAGGCCCCGAAGAGGCCAAGTAGGCGAGCGCGGCACGGGCCAACACCTCGGCCCCGAGGGGCAGGCACCCCTCGTCGATATCGAACTCGGGGTGATGGTGGGGAGCGGTGATCCCGCTTGACTCGTTGCCCGCCCCGAGCAGGAAATAGCAGCCCGGGACGCGATCCAGAAACAGGCCCACGTCGTCCCCAACGGTGAGCGGCTCCGGCTCGACCAGCTCGGCGCCATCGGTATCGGCGACGGCGCGGCGGACCAGTTCGGAGATGCCCGGGTCACAGATCACCGGCGGGCAGCCCGGCCCCAGGCGCATGGTGGCGCTGGCGCCGAAGGCGGTAGCGATTCCCTGGGCCACCTCCTCAATCCTGCGCAGCAGCCGCGAGCGGTCGGCCTCGGTGAAGGCCCGCACCGTCCCGGTCAGCAGCGCCGTCTCGGGGATGATGTTGAAGGCCTGCCCGGCGCTGACGGTCCCCACCGTCAAAACCGTCGGGCTGAAGGGAGAGCTCTCCCGGGAGACCAGGGTCTGGAAGGCGAGCACTACCAGGCTGGCGATCGGGATCGGGTCCAGCGCCTGATGGGGCAGGGCCCCGTGCCCGCCCCGGCCGCGGATCTCCACCGTGAACTCATCGGCTGACGCGAAGATGGCCCCGTCGCGGACGCCCACCCGGCCCACCTGCTGACCGCTCCAGAGATGCAACCCCAGCGCCGCTCCCACCGGAGGGGAGTCCATCACACCGGCGCTGATCATCCGCTCCGCGCCTCCGGCAGTCTCCTCGGCGGGCTGGAAGATGACCCGCACCGTGCCCTGGAATTGGTCGGGGCGCGAGCTCAGCAATTCGGCAGCCGCCAGGGCGATGGCGACGTGCCCGTCGTGACCGCAGGCGTGCATCACGCCCTGGATCTCCGAACGGTAGGGGCGGTCCCCTCCACGCTCCTCGATCGGAAGGGCGTCGGTGTCGGCTCGCAGGAGGAGGACCGCCTCGCCGGGCCGGGAACCCACCACGTCTGCGGCCACGGCGGTTCCTTCGAGGAGGAGGTGGGGGTGGAGCCCGAGCCGGGAGAGCCGCCCGGCGATGTAGCGCGAGGTCTCCACCTCGTGTCCGGCCAGCTCCGGGTGGCGATGGAGGTGGCGGCGGTCGGCCACCATCTGAGCCGAGAGGGCGAGGGCGTCCGCGTGCAGGTCCCAGCTGGTCACCCGGTCGCCCTCCCCGCCGCCCCAGCCAGCTCCCAGGAGCGGAGCCAGCGCCGGAGCGATTCAGGCAGGTGGCTGTTGGCGACGCACCGGCTCGCACCCGCGGCCCGGGCGGCCGGACTCAACTCCCTCATCTCAGTGTGGGGCCCGAAGCAGAACACGTCGGCACCCGGCCGGCCCTGGGTGGCCGTGCGGAGCTGGACCAGCCGCTCTCGGGCGTCCCGGTTGAGATCGATCAGGAGCAGGTCGAACCCGGCCCAGCGGGCATCGTCCCCGAGTAGCTGCAATCCCCGGGCGCACTCGCCCAGGGCGGCCCCCACCCGCGCCCGGACGAGCAGGTCCCGGGTCACCAGACCAACGCGGGGCCCGGCGTCAGGGTCAGCCAAAATCAACTGGATCGTCCTCCCGGACGGTGCCGGCCACCTTGACCCGGCAGTAGGCGCCGACCGTCTCGTCATGAGTCTGCACCAGGTGGCGGAGCAGCTGGGGCCAGCTGGCCCAGGTGTCGGGGTCACGGGTGGGTACCGAGCAACGGGGGCAGCCGCCCAGCACTTCGAGCACCGCCGTCCCGCAGCGCAGCTCGCGGCCGGCGAGCTGATGCTCCTGGTGGGCCTCGATGCCCTCCCCCGCGAGGTAGAGGTTGGCCCGAAACCGCCTCGGGTCGACGTAGGCGCCCAGCTCCGCGGTCAGAGCGGTCGCAGTCGCCTGGTGGAGCAACAGAATCGGTGCGTCGTCGAAGGCCCCTTCCGGAACCTCTCTGAGTTCCAGCTCCCGCCCACACTCCTGGTTGAGCCGGCTCCCGACCGCCTCCGCCTTCCAGGGGGACCACTCCAGGTCTGGTCCCGACACCTCGGCGGAGCCGGAGCGAAACCGGCCCCGGAACCGGAGCAGTCGGGGCACGTCGCGAGCGCTGAGCGGCTGGTCCCGCCGCCGGGCGACCAGCGCGAAGGCGGCCAACCGGCGGTCTCCGGCGATGCCTCGATCGGCCAGCTCGACGGCGCCGACCCGTTCCCCGGCCAGCGATTTGACGGGATAGCGCCAGAGCTGGGCGACCTGCATACCCACAAGGCTACCGAGTGGGGCCGTCCCGATCCCGAGCTACAATCGCCCGGTGGGCCCCCGAGTTCTGGCGACTCGCGACGCGATCGAGGAGATCAGGGACTGGCAGGAGCGCGACTCCAAGCCGGACAGCGTCTTCAGGATCGATGTGCGCCTGGGCGGTTGCCGCGGATTCAAGCTCTTCTTCGACTTGGAGCCATCGGCCCAGACCGACGACGTCCTGACCGAATTCGACGGGGTCAAGGTGGTCGTCCAGGAGGACGGGCTGCCTCTGATCGACGGCTCCGTGCTCGACTTCGAGGACAGCTACCGGGGCCGGGGGTTCCGACTCGCCAACCCGAACGCCCGCAACGCCTGCGGCTGTGGCACCTCGTTCATGGCCGACTACCCGGAAGGAGCCTCGGGAAGCCTGGACGGCGGCGAGGACCAGATCGTCGCCGGGGCCGCCTTCGCGGATTAAGCTGAGGCCGGCCTAGCCGATCTCGCCGCGCTGGGGCAGGTGGCGCGAGATCGTGCGCCAGGCCCGCAGGAGACGAGCCCGGGACTCCCGCCCGGGACGAGGGGCGTAGAGAACTCCCAGCACAGCACCCACTATCAGGCCCCTCCTGACCCCCCGCAGGTAGCGCCGGGTGGGCGTCAGCAGTTCCTCGTCCACCGCGTCCGTGAAGGCGCGGATCCGCTCTTGGGGAGTGCGCTCGTCGGTCGCCATCAGCTCGGGTGGTCGAATCCGGGCACCGGCGGCGGGACCTCCCGCTCGGCCCGTCCCGCCAGCTCGACGAACCGGTCGGACGCGCCTTGGGCGACCGGCTGGACGGCCCGGGCGAGGTCGCCGGCGGCCTGGCCGGCGCGGTCCAGGGCGGGCTGCGCGATCTGCCACCCCTGCTGGAGCTTGCCGCTCACCTGCTGGGTTCGCTCCTTGGTGCTGACCAGCGAATGGATCAGCTTCTCCCTGGTCTCGCGGCCCGCCCGGGGCGCGGTCAGGACCCCGATCGCAAGTCCGATCGCGAACCCGTGGCTCATGCCCTTGGCATATCCCATCTGAATGCTCCTCCTAGGCGAGTGCCGTCCTGAGTATCAAAGCACGAAGTCTGAGAAGCGGAGCCAATCCTGATCACCGTCCCTCAACTGCCCGAGGACTCTGCCTGGGCCTAAAGGGATGGATCAGGGAATCGGGCGACGGCGGTCGTCGGTCTCGACCACCCCGGTGCCATGGGTGCAGACCCGGTCGGCCCACCCCAGGTAGTTCTGAACGATGCGGACCGCCGAGGGGACCATCGAGCGGCGCCGGGCCTCGGCCGTGTCGGCGTGCACCGAGAGGGCCTCGTGCACCGCCACCACGTGACGGGTGAAGACGTCATGGGCGATCCGGGCTTCGCTGAGTGGGGTCCAGAGCTCTTGGGGAAAGCCCAGCGCGCGCATGGCGCGCTGGGCATCCCTGACGTCGAAGAGGCAGGTCTTCCGGCGGCCGTCATGCAGGAACCCGCACTGCCAGGGATCGTAAAGCGAGTTACGAGCGGCAGGAAGGTCAGGATGGAGCCGACGGAATGGGCGCTGGACCGGCGGCTTGCCGACGGCCTGCGCAACCATCAGGCGGCGCGGACGCGCCCCGCCCGAGGACCCCTGGTGCTGGCCTCGATCTCGAATTCGACCTGTGAGCCTCGCGTCAGCGACTCGAAGGCACCGCCTTCGACACTGGAGCGATGGAAGAAGTACTCCACTCCGTCCTCGGCGGCCAGGAACCCGAATCCGCGCTCGTTGATCGACTTGATTGTTCCGATCGGCATCTGCAATCTCCCGTGCCGCTGCGCGGCCCTCCTCGCGAGCCTTATCGATCGGCCGGCTCGCGAGGCTAGCGGCGGCGAACGGTCCATCACAAACGGCGAAGGACGTTCCCAGAGTACCACAGGCGCTCCCTACAGGCGACGGCTCCCCCCGCCCGCTCCAGCCGCTTACTACGATGCCGGGGTGGATGTCGGAGACGCCGGGCCCAAGGCCGAAGGAGAGCAAGCGCCACCGGCGCCCCTTCCCCGGGCCTCCAGCACCTCGCCGGCCCGGCGCCGGCCCGCCGCGCGCCGGGCCAGTGCCCCGGGGGTGGGGCTGGCCTTCGACGTGGCCGCGGCCGCGCTCTCTACCCAGATGACCGATGTGGATGGCATCAACTCCCGGCTAGGGGGGGTGCTGGCGGCCACTCTGGCCCTGGCTGGGATCGCCGTCCTGGGCCAGGAGACGGCGCTCTTCAGAGACCTCACCGGGGTGGCCCTGGTGCTCGCCATGGCCCTGACCGCCTGGGCCTCACGGGCATCCAGGTGGAGTTCCGCTCCCGACCCGGGCTGGCTGGCCCAGTTCGCCGGGGACGATCCCGATTTCATGAAGGAGGCGGCCCTCCCCGGAGTCCTCCGCTGCCTCGAGCGAAACCGTGCCCAGATCGAGCGGAAGGCCCGGCTCCTGAACTGGGGGGTGGCCAGCCTGGCCGCCGGGGGCCTGCTCCTCCTGGTCGGCCGGATCCTGGCTGGGTAGACTCCTTCCATGGCCGCCAGCGCGAATCCGACCCAAACCGCGACCCGGGCCGCCCAATCCCGGGCCCGGCGGCCGGTGGCCCGAGCCCGGGAAGGCGCCGAATCGCTCGCCCCCAGCTACCGACCGATGTGGTCCCTGGCGGACCAGTCAATCGCGGCCGTGGACAAGGGGATCCGCATCCTCCCCGGCAGGCTCGGGCGGCCGGGACCGCAGCCTTGAACGCCCCGGCCCTCGCCGCCAGCTAGGATGCGCCACCACCCGGCGGGCAGGGTCGCTCCTCCGCTGGCCCCAGGGGGGCGGACTTGGCGGTGAGGAGCGGAGGTCCTGGAGTGGCGGAAGCGGTCATCGTGGCGGCAGGACGCTCTCCCATCGGGAGGGCGGGCAAGGGCTCGCTGGTCGACTTCCGGCCAGACGACCTGGGGGCCTTCATCCTCAGCGCCGTCCTGGACCGCTTGCCCCAGCTGGATCGAGCCCTCATCGAGGACGTGATCTGCGGGTGCGGCCTCCCCGGCGGCGAGTCGGGCTTCAACTTGGGCCGGGCCATCAGCATCCTGGCCGGAGTGAACGCGCCCGGGACCACCTTGACCCGGTACTGCAGCTCCTCATTGCAGACGACGCGTATGGCCGCTCACGCCATCCGGGCCGGAGAGGGCGACATCTTCGCCTCGGTCGGGGTGGAGACGGTCAGCCGCTTTGGCAACGGCACCTCCGACCCCCCCGAGGCGCGCAATCCCCGACTCCTGCCCGGCAACCCCGAGGGCTTCCCTGACCTCTATCTCCCCATGGGTCTGACGGCCGAGAACGTCGCCGAGCGGGAGGGTATCTCTCGCGGCGAGATGGACCAGTTCGCGGCCCGCAGCCAGAACCGGGCGGTGGCCGCCCAGGCCGACGGGTTCTTCGCTCGGGAGATCATCGGGGTGACCACCCCGGACGGTCGTCTCATCGACCGGGATGACGGTCCCCGCCCCAACACCACCGCCGAAGTGCTCTCCACCCTCAAGCCGGTATTCAAAGAGAATGGGCGGGTGACGGCCGGGAATGCCTGTCCTCTCAATGACGGCGCCGCGGCGGTCATCGTCATGTCGAGAGAGCGGGCCGAGCAGCTCGAGATCACCCCTTTGGCCCGGATCGTGGCCACCGCGGTCGCCGCCCTGGAGCCCGAGTTCATGGGACTCGGGCCTATCCCGGCGACTGCTAAGGTCTTCGCCCGCACCGGAATGAGCATCGACGACATCGACATCGTGGAGATCAACGAGGCATTCGCCGCCCAGGTGATCCCGGCGGCGCGGGGGATCGGCCTTGATCCCATGGAAGACCGCCTCAATCCCTTCGGAGGCTCGATCGCTCTGGGGCACCCGTTCGGGATGACCGGGGCACGCATCACCTGCACGCTTATCAATGGGCTCCGGACCAGAGACAAGACGCTTGGGCTGGAGACCATGTGCGTCGGCGGCGGCATGGGGATGGCCATGATCCTGGAGCGACTCTCCTAGGTCCGTCTGCCAAAACCGGCGGCCAGGGCCGCCAGGAGGCAGGCGCCCAAGCCCAGCCCCATGGCCAGCACCTGAAGAGTGAGGTGGTCGGCGCCCTCTGTCCAGGAGATCACCAGGGCCACCAGAAATAGCGCTCCGGCCGCCACCGCAAAGGAGACGCGGCGATCCGGTCGCCAGGTTGGCACCTGGCAAGCCTAAGGCCGATTCGGTGTCCCACGCCTGGGTCCGGATCCCATGCACGGAGCGCTCATCATCGCGGCTGAGCGCGGCGCGGGGCCACGATTCACCTCCAGTGGGCAGCCGCTCCCAGCTCCAGGACTTGCCCACGAGGCGCTGGTGCGCGCGATCCGCGTCACCGCTTCCTGATCGAGACGTTCGTCATGGGAACCCCTGCCGCCCGTGGGCTCGGTCAGGCTTTGCGAATCCTGGAGCCATCGGCTTTCCGCCGCGAGAGGAGTGACCCGCCGAATCCCGGCGGCCGCGGCGGCCGCCGGGACGGGGAGGTGGTTGCCTAGCTGCGGAGCGCCCCGCGCGGGTGCAGTCCGCGCCGGGGATCGACTAGTCCGTCAGCCATCGTTCCGGGTCGGGAGTCAGCAATTGGCTTGCCGGGGTAACAGCGGCTTTCTCTTCTGTCCCCGCCAGTTGGCGCATCGCGATCCCCAGTACCGTGACCCGCGCGGGGTCCATCCCCTCGAGGAGGTGCTCCAAGGCGTACACCTGGCCGCGGCGATGGCGGCTGGCCAGTTGGACCCCCATCGGGGTGGCGACCAACCGCACCTGGCGCCGGTCCAGTTCGTCCCGATCCCGGACGGTGGCTCCCACGCTGGTGAGACGGTCGGCGACCGCGGTCGCCGCGGTTCCACTGATTCCGAGCCGGCGCGCGAGCGCACTCATCATGATTCCTTCCACCGGCAGGGCATCGAGCGCCCGGAGTTGCACTCGGCTCAGTCCGTACGTTTCCGGACTGCCCGCCAACGCCACAACCCCTTCGGCTTGGCGGACCAAATCAATCCATAGACCCAGGATTTGCGACGACACCCCATCGGTGATGCCTTCCGCCAGCGCCTCCTGGCGGGGGGAAGCATCCAAGTCCACGGATTCCGCGGGAGCCAGAACGCTCACCGCCGTAGCCTCCATATCCGAACTCTGAGGGCTGAGCAAGTTGAGTCCTCCAGTGACTCCACTCGGTTTCCTCCGGGAACTTGGAACGGGGCCGCCGCATTCGAGGTGGGGTTTAGTTGCGGAGCTTGCCTCCGCCGATCCCGATGCCTACAATGGCACGTCGCACCCGCCCCGTCGGTTCGGTGCCGTACCGAGGCATCTGACCGCGGGCACCGCCGATGGGTAGTCGTTCAGGAGCAGGTCATGGCGAAGGCGGCGCCGAACGGCTTCGGCGGACTCGAGAACCGTCTGCTCGCTTTGCTCCCCCCCGGGGACCGCGAGCGGCTCCTGGCCAGACTCGCACCCGTCTTCCTCAAGGTCAAGACCGTGCTCTTCGAGCCCGGTCAGCCGGTGGACGCGGTCTACTTCCCCCTGGATGGCGTGGTCTCTTTGGTCACCCCGCTGGAGGACGGCAACATCGTCGAGGTCGCCACCGTGGGCAACGAGGGGTTGGTGGGAGTCCCAGCGGTCCTGGGCGGAACCCTGGCGGTGCGGGCAATCTCCCAAGTCGCGGGGCGCTGCCTCACCATGGAAACCGGGGCTTTCTTGGACGAAGTCGCGCGTCGCGGCCCCGTCGCCAACCTGGTCGAGCACTACCTGATGGCCCTGTTCGGACAGATTTCCCAGGCGGCTGCTTGCAATCGACTCCACTCGAACGAGGAACGGCTCAGCCGCTGGCTCCTGATGAGTCACGATCGAGTCGGTACCGACCGTTTCCTGATCACCCAGGAATTCCTCGGCCAGATGCTCGGCTCGCGGCGGGCTACGGTGACTCTTTCTGCGGGGATGCTTCAAAGGGCCGGCCTGATCCGTTATCAGCGTGGCCATGTCGAGATCGTCGACCGGCCGGGACTGGAGGGCGCCTCCTGCGAGTGCTATCGCGTGATCCGGGCCGAGTTGGACCGAGTGGGCACGCCAAATCTGAGCTGAGTTTTGTCGGACCGTCGACGCCGACTCCCCCGGGTGCGCTTTCCGCCGGGCCAATCCCAGTGCGGAAAGGCGAGCCGACCCGGGTCGGACGGGGCGGGATACCAACGGCGCGAAGGTGGCTGTCGATGACGGGCTCGGGAAGAGCTGGGCGACAGGGGTACCGTTCGAAGTCTGGGCCAATCTGGTCGTTACTGATGGCGGCGCGGGGCGACCGCGGTCCCCCTTCCCGGTGGCGCTCCGGGGCGACCCTTCGAGACCTGCCCCGCCGGGCGCCGGAGTTATGGTTTCGGGCACCGTCAGACCCGGCGCGGCCTTCCCGGGGAGGGAGTCCGGAAGTGGCAGGAGGAACCACTAGGTGAGGTGGGTAACGCGCGCCCGACCGATGACCGACCGCATCGCCTGCCCCTGGCTGATCCGCCGCTTCATAGACGCCGACGCCGAGATCATCTATGTTCCCTCCGCCGACGTTCTGGCGCGGGCCGCCGCCGAGAACGGACACTCGTTCGATGCTCCCGGTGCGGAATTCACCCACCGCGGCAATCGGTGCTCCTTCGAGGTGCTGATCGACCACTATCAGCTGAGCGGGGACCCCGCCCTGGTGCGTCTGGCCAGGATCGTCCACGCCGCCGACATCGCCCAGGACTCCGACACCGACAAGCTCGGTCCCGGCCTGAGGGCGATCGGAGAAGGAGGGCTCGACGTCGAGACGGACGACCTTCGCCTCCTAGAGCGCGGCCAATTCGTGTACGACGCCCTCTACGCATGGTGCCAGCGCCAGGGCAAAGGGGTGGCCGAGGCGTAGGCGAGCTAGGGCTTGCCAGCGCATCAAGGTGGAGCCGGCCCCGACCCGACTGTTCCCCCAGGTACCGGGCCAAGGAGTAGGCCAAGATTCGGCCCACCACGGGCGCGCTCCGAGGGCCGATGCTGGCCCTGCCTCGTGGTCATCTCGGATCCCGGGCTAGCCTGGCCTGCAGCAGCCGGCGTCCCCCCATGATCACCGCGGCCCCGGCTAAGGCTTCTCCGCTGGCGACACCCCACGCCGGCGCGTAGCCGACGTGGCTGACCACCAGCCCGAATATCAGCGGCCCCAGCACACTTCCCAACCGGCCCCCGGTCTGGGTGATTCCGGTGGCCCGGCCCGGTGCCAGTGGATGGGTGCGGACGACCGCGAAGTTGAATAGCCCGTTCCACCCCCAGCCAATGCCGAAGGCGACCACCGCCCCGGGAATGAGTATGGCCGGGCTGCGCAGTGCCGACGCCACCGCTAGCAGCACAAACCCGACCGCACCGACCGAGATCATGGTGGCGACCGCGGGAAGGTGCCTCCCACCGCGGCGATCGGCCCTCAGTCCAGTCAGGACCCGCACGGCGATCCCGCTCAAACTCGCCAGCACAGCCACCAGCCCAGCCGCCCCCGGACCAACCCCGGCGGCGACGCTGGAGCTGACCAGGAAGGCGCTCAGAGCGGAGCACGCGCTCAGCGCCAAAGCGAAACCGACCGCCAGCGCGATCAGCGGACCCGCTGGTTCGGGCCTGGGTCGGTGCGCGGCCTGGGCCAGGCGGACCCCCAGCGGGGTGCGCGAGCGCGGCAGGGCGGCGCCGGCCGCGAGGGCCAGCCCGGCAGCTGCGACGAACGCCCAGCGCCAGCCCACCGTGAGGGCGATCGCGGGCACCGCTGCGCCTCCCAAGAGGAAGGCCAGCGGCACCGACGATTGCTTGATCCCGAAGGCGAGCCCCTGGTGCCCAGCCGCCACCCGCCGGGAAAGGTAGAGGTTGGACGAGGTCTGAGCGGCTGAGCTCGCCGCCCCGGTGACGACCAGCACCCCGGCCAGCACCGGCCAGGAATGGGCTCCCAGGGCGATCGCCAGCAGCCCCGCCGCGGCCACGACCGCGGCCGCTCGCAGCGTCCGCACGCCGCCGACCCGCTCGGCCAGGGAACCGCTGGGAATGGCGAACACCGCGCTCGATCCCGAGGCAGCGCCCACCACCACCCCCAGGATGGCGGGTCCGAAGTGCAGATCGCCGCGAATCTGCACCGCCAAGGTGGCCACCAGGAAGCTGGGCAGCGAGACGGCAGTCACCGTGGCCACCACCGCGGCCAGGTCTCGTCGCCCGGCGTCCGCCGGGAGCCTGGGCAGACCCGGAACTGGCAGGGCGCCGTCGGGGTCGATCATGCCCCAGCTGGACTCGGTGGGATCAGTGGCCGGTGCCGGCGGTAGGGCGGCGGAGCTCGGCCAGGACCGCGTCGACGACCTCGGCGGTGCCGGCGGATCCGCCCAGGTCGGCGGTGAGAGCCACGCCTTCCCCGGTCACCCGAGCGACGGCGCGCTCCACCCGCTGCGCTTCTTCCCGGAGCCCGAGGTGCGAGAGCATCAGGGCACCGGTGAGGATCGCCCCCAGGGGATTGGCGAGTCCCTTGCCGGCGATGTCGGGAGCCGAGCCGTGCACCGGCTCGAACATCGATGGGTGGGCACGGCTGGGATCGAGGTTGGCGCTCGCCGCCAGCCCCAGGCTGCCCTGGATGGCAGCACCCAGATCGGTGAGGATGTCGGCGAAGAGGTTGGAGCCGAGGACGACGTCGATGGTCTGGGGACGCAGCACCATCCGCGCCGCCATGGCGTCCACGTGCATGCGCTCGACGCGGACCTCGGGGAACTCGGCGGCGGCGAGCCCCTCCACCACCTCATCCCAGAGCACGTAGGCGTAGCGACTGGCGTTGGACTTGGTGACGCTGATCAGGTGCCGCCGGCGCTCCATCGCCCGCTCCAGGGCGTACCGGGCCGCCCGCTCGACCGCCAGCCGGGTGAACACGGGAACCTCCACCGCGAGCTCCTGGGGGGTGCCCCGGTGCACCCGACCTCCGGTGCCGCTGTACTCGCCCTCGCTGTTCTCGCGGATGAAGAGCATGTCGATCTCAGCTGGAGTACGGTCCCGCAGCGGGGAGCTGACTCCGGGCAGCAGGTTGACCGGGCGGAGGTTGATGTACTGCTGGAAGGCTTGCCGGATCGGCAGGAGCAGCCCCCAGAGAGTGACGTGATCGGGCACTGTGGGCCAGCCCACCGCACCCAGGTAAATCGCGTCGCAGCCCTGGAGCTGGTCCAGGCCGTTCTTGGGCATCATCTCCCCGGTCCGCTCGAAGTAGCGCGATCCCCAGGGGAACTCCTGGTACTCGAGGTCGGCCACCGCCGAGAGCACCCGGATCCCGGCCGGGATCACCTCCTGCCCGACCCCGTCTCCAGGGATAACCGCGACCTTCATCTCAGCCTAGCCTCCCGATTGAACGCGCTATCCGCCCCCCAGGGCTGCGGCCGACCCACCCCGGGGGCCGGCCCCGGGCCGTCGCCCTCAGCTCGGGGACGGGTAGCGGAGGTCGCGAGGTCCGGTGTAGATCTGCCGGGGCCGGCTGATCCGGCGCTCGGGGTCAGCCTCTGACTCTAGCCAGTGGGAGGCCCAGCCGGCAGTCCGGGCGACCGCGAAGAGCACGGTGAACATCTCGACCGGGAGCCCGATCGCCTCGTAGATCAACCCCGAATAGAAGTCCACATTGGGGTAGAGGCGGCGGGCGACAAAGTAATCGTCGGCCAGGGCCGCCTGCTCCAACTCAGTGGCGAGATCGATCAGAGGGTTCTTGCCGACCGCCTGGAACACCTCGTTCGCGACCTCCTGGATGATCCGGGCCCGGGGGTCGTAGGTCTTGTATACCCGGTGCCCGAAGCCCATCAGTCGGCGCTTGCCAGCCCGCACCTGGGCCAGGAAGCCGGGCAGGTCTCCGGTCCGTTGGATCTCCCGGAGCATCTCCAGGACGGCTTCGTTCGCTCCCCCGTGGAGGGGGCCGGAGAGAGCGGCGACCCCGGAAGCCGCGACCGAGTAGGGATCGGCGCCCGCCGAGGCCACGTCCCGGACCACGCTGGTGCTGCAGTTCTGCTCGTGGTCCGCGTGGAGGATGAAGAGCACGTCGAGAGCGCGGCGGACAGCCTCGTGATGCTGCACCGACTGGGGCTCGAACAGAAGGTCCAGGAACCGGCCGATGTAGCTCTCGCTGGGATCGGGCTGAAGCTCGGCCAATCCCTGGTGGCGCCGGAACGACGCCGCCGCCAGGGCGGGCACCTGAGCGACCAGGCGGAGGGCGTGACCGTGACGCTCGGCTGGCGTCGAGATCTGTCGGGCATCCGGGTAGACCGCCCCCATCGCCGCGATCGCCGCGGTCAGGCTGCTCATCGGATGGGCGCTCGGGGGAAGGTGGCCGATCAACTCGAGGAGTTCGCTGCGCGGCTGGGCGGCCTCAGCAAGTGCCCGCTCCCAGTCTCGGAGCTGGTCCGCAGTTGGGGGCTGCCCCTCCATCAATAGGTAGGCGACCTCCTCAAACGAGCAATTCGCCGCCAGTTGCTGGATCGGGTAGCCGCGGTACTCCAGGATGCCCCGCTCGCCGTCGACGAAGGTGATCGCCGAGTGGCAGGAGATGGTGCTGCCGTAGCTCGGGTCGTAGGAGAGGAGGCCGAAGTCCTCGGAGTCGACCTTGATCGCCCGCAGGGAAGCGGCTGGGAGCGCCTGATCGACCAGGTCGATCCGGTAGGACTTCCCGGTGCGGCCGTCCTCGATACCCAGGGAGGCGCCGGAAACCGCAGTCGTTGTCTCCATTCGGACTTTCTCCAGATTGAGCTTCAGGGGCGAACGCCGCTCACGAGTCGCATGTTGACACTGCTATCCGCTGTCGTCAATATTGATCAACATGGCAACCGCACCACCTCCAGAGGAGTTCCTCGGGACCTCGCAGGCGGCCGCCTGGCTGGGGGTCAAGCCGGCTACTGTCTACGCGTATGTGAGTCGCGGCCTGCTGCCCCGGGTGCGCGGCGAGGATCGGCGCAGCCGGTTCGCGGTGAACGACCTTGAGCGGGTCAGCGCGGGGCTCGGTCCGAGCCAGCGCTGGCTCTCCGCCGACACGGTGCGCTCCCGGCTGACCACGGTCCGAGATGGCTCCCTGCACTACCGCCAGCTCGACGCGGTGACGCTCGCCCAGACGGCGTCCTTTGAGGAGGCTGCCGAGTGGCTATGGACGGGGGAGCGCCACTCCCAGGCGGTCTGGGAGGCAGACCCCGCCGCTGTCGAGCTCGGCTCGGCGGTACAGCGCCAGCTGCCTGCCAGCACCCTCCCTCTCGACCGTCTGCACGTGGGGGCGGCCGCCAACGCTCTGACCGACCCGCTCCGATACCAGGTGCGGGGGAGGGCGGCAATCCTGACCGGAAGGCAGCTGATCTCGAGCCTGGTCGACTCCCTGCCCGAGCTCGCTCCGTCAAGGCGGCCGAATTCGGCGGCGACCAACCAGGCGTTGGCCGGGCGGCTCTGGTCCCGCCTGACCTCTCAGCCGATCACTTCCCCTGGCGAGCGCGCTACCAACGCCGCCCTGGTGCTGCTCCTCGACCACGACCTCAGCCTTTCCGCGCTGGCCGCCCGCATGGCGGCCTCGATCGGGGCCGACCCGTACTCGGTGGTGTCGGTCGGGCTGAGCGCCCTGGGGGCCCCCTTCCATTCGGTCGCCTCGCTGGCGGCCGAGGACCTGCTGGCCGAGATCGCCGAGCCGGATCGGGCGGCGGCACTGGTCGGCGACCGCCTACGCCGGGGTGACCGCCTGCCTGGATTCGGCCACCGACTCCACCCGGGCGGGGATCCTCGGGCGACTCTGCTTTTACGCCTGACTGCCGAATTCGCTCCCCAGGCGGAGCGGCTCAAGGTGGCGGAGGAGGTGATCGCGGTCACCGCCCGACTCGGGCTGCCCCCTCCCAATATCGACTTCGCCCTGGCCGCGCTGGTCTCCGTGTCGGGAATGGTGCGGGGAGCGAGCGAGGCGATCTTCGGACTGGCTCGCTGCGCGGGCTGGATCGCCCACGCCATCGATGCCTACGGTTCGGTGGAGGGCGGCGGTGCAGCAGCCACCGGGACCGACCCCCGGACCACCCCGGAGCGGTAATGGACGTCTCGTCTCCGGCCCTCGATCCCACCAAGGTCGGCCCCGATCTGCCCTTGGACGGAATCCTGGTGGTCAGCCTCGAGCAGGCGGTCGCCGGCCCCTACGCCACCCGCCAACTCGCCGACCTGGGGGCTCGGGTGATCAAGGTGGAGCGCCCGGGGAGAGGCGACTTCGCCCGCGACTATGACGGTACGGTTCGGGGCCTGTCCAGCCACTTTGTGTGGGTCAACCGCTCCAAGGAGTCCCTGGTCCTGGACCTCAAGTCGCAGGCGGGCAAGGCGGCGCTCCAGGGACTGGTCGGGAGAGCGGATGTCCTCCTCTCCAACCTCCGCCCAGGCGCTCTGGCCCGGCTCGGTTTCGAACCCTCTGAGTTGCGCGTCGCCCACCCCCGCCTGGTGGTCTGCACGATCACTGGGTTCGGACCTAGAGGACCCTACCGCGACCGCCGCGCCTACGACCTCCTGGTCCAGTGCGAGGCGGCCCTGCTGGCTGTCACCGGCACCCCCGAGGCTCCCGCCAAGGTGGGGATCCCGGTCGCCGACATCGCCGCCGCCACCCACGCCTTCGCCGGCATCCTGGCGGCCCTCTATCGACGGGAGCGCACCGGGCAGGGCGCCCACGTCGAGGTGTCGCTGCTCGACTCCCTGGCCGAGTGGATGGGGTACCCCCTCTACTACACCGCCTACGGCGGGGAGCCGCCCACCCGGAGCGGCAGCCACCACGCCGCGATTGCCCCCTACGGCCCCTTCCGCGCCCGCGATGGCGCGGTGGTTTTCCTGGCCGTCCAGAACCAGGGCGAGTGGGAGCGCCTCTGCTCCCGGGTGCTCCAGATGACGGAGCTGGCGCGAGATCCCCGCTTCGCCTCCAACAGTGATCGGGCCGCCAACTCGACCTCGCTCCAGGCGATCATCGAGTCTTGCTTTGCGAGCTGGTCCGGCCCTGAGGTCGAGGAGAAGCTTGAAGCTGCCGGGGTCGCCAGCGCCCGTCTGCGCAGCGTCGAGGAGCTCCTGGAGCACCCCCAGCTGCGAGCGCGCCGGCGCTGGCAGACGGTCCAGTCCCCGGCCGGTGAGCTGTTCGCCTTGACTCCCCCGATCGGGATCGACGGGACGCCCACCCGGATGGGACCGGTACCGGCTTTGGGTGAGCACACCTCCGCGATCCTCGCCGAGCTCGAGTCTCCCGTTCCGGGCAGGAGCCCGGAGTGAGCCAGGAGGACTCTTCGCCCTGCCCCGACCGCGGCCGGGCTCGATTGGGGCAAGTGGGGACGCTGCGCTAGTCGAGCGCCCAGACGTGGGTCACGGGGTCCGGCCGCGACCGGTTGAGGCGGACCGAGCGCTCCCGCGAGGGGCCCTCAACCGTAGCTGCGACTACGGTTGGGCGGAGGCGCGGGCGAGGACATCGGCCCCGGCATGCCGACGTTCCGCCAGGTGCCGGACCCACTCCTCGCCCATTTGGGTCAGCTCCACCTCGTTGCCGTCCGGATCCTGCACGGCGGTGATCCAGGACCCTTCCCCCAAATTCTCGACGGGATAGAGACATGGGATTTCTTTGCGCTGCAGCCCGGCTACGTACGACGCCAGATCAAAGACCCAGAGCGCGAAGCGGACAGGGCTCCGACCGGCCCCGGGCTCCCCGGGATGGATGGCAAAGTGGACGTCGCCCAGTTCACAGCCCCAGTGAGGCTCGGCACCATGCTCCTCGGCGCGCAGGGGAAGTCCGAGCCCGTCCCGGTAGAACGCTGCCAAACGGCCGGGGTCGGGGGATACGATCAGAACTGCGGCTAGGAACTCGATCTGCTCGGCGTCGCCCACGATGACCCCTCCTCTTCAAGCGCCCGGGCCGGGGCGGCACGCCGGTCCCCTCCGGTTAGTACGGATTATGTCGAGGGGAACGGGCGCGACGGTGCCCTTGCTGGGGGTTGAGTTTCTCGAATCAGAGCGCCCTAGGCCGGCGTGCCCCGATCCAACCAGTGCGGAGCACCTGCGACTGGACGAACCGGCCCACAGCCGCGGGGCCGCTAACCTTGACACCGGATTCGGGATGCCGTATATCACCGAACAGAGACGCAGGAGGTCCGCTTGCCCGAGATCAGTCGTAGCTATCTCCAGGACCAGGTCTACCAGCTCACCCGCAAGCGGATCGAGGCCCATACCTATGGACCCGGCCACCGCCTCTCAGAAGCCGGCCTGGCCCAGGAGCTGGGCGTAAGCCGGATGCCCGTCCGGGACGCCCTGCGCCGGCTCCAGCTCGAGGGGCTGGTCGAAGGGGGGGCCGGGCGAGGGTTGGTGGTGGCCCCCATCTCGCAAGCCCACGCCCGCGACGTGTACCGGCTCCGGGAACTGCTCGAGACGGTCGCCGTCGAACTGGCCGTGGAGCGGGCGACTCCCGAGGACGTGGCCAAGCTCAAGGCGTCCGTCCGAGCCCAGGAGAAGGCGGCCGCCTCGGGCGCCATCGGCAAGGTGCTGCGGGCCTCGATGGCCTTCCACGACACCCTGTATGAGAGCGCTCACAGCACCATCCTCACCTTGGTCCTGGAGCAGGTCTGGGCCCACGCCCGCCGCTACCGGGAGCTGACCCTAGGCAAGTCCGAACGGCGCCGGCTGTCCACCGACGAGCATCGGCTCCTCATTCAGGCGATCGAGGCGCACGACTCCGAGGCCGCCTCGGCGGTGATCAGGGTCCACGTCACGGGAGCGCTGGCGGTCGTCGTCGAGCAGCTCTCCTCAGATGGTCGGAGTCGCCGCCCATCGGTCCCTGCGGGGGCGGCTTCGCGCCTGCTCGCCTCAGCGCGGATGGGTGAGCCGGAGCAGCTCCTCAACGGTCGCGATCCGGTCGAGTGACCAGACCGCGTCGACCAGCTCCTGGAACTGCCGGTCGCTGAGAGCGTCCGCGGAGAGCCGGCGGGCCTTCTCCTCCACCTCCGAGTCACTCATCGGGTTGAGGGCGTGGCCCCGATAGTGCCGGACCCGGGTGCTGACCTCACGCCCGGAGGCGGTCGTCACCCGCATCTTCGTCATCACCGCACCGGGCCAGGCGGCGGCGCACTCGGGGTCCTCGTGCACGGTCAGTCCGCCCAGGACTCGGGCCACCTCGGGGTCGTGCAGGGCCTGCTCGCTGAAACGACCGACGTCGAGGTCGCCGTGGACGAGCGCGGTCGCGACCACGTAGGGAATGCTGTGGTCGGCTGACTCCCTGGTCTGGGGCCGCCACTTCTCGGGGTCGCCGGCCATGACCCGCGAACCGTACTCGAAGGTTCCGATCTCGACCGTCGCGATCGGACCATCGCCCTCAAGCTGGGCGCGCAGCTCCAGGGCGGCGTCGATTGCCCCCTGAGAGAAGTAGCCGGCCGGATAGCGCTTGAGATCGCTCCGGCCCACCGCCCTGGTGCCCCCGGTGACTTGCAGCGCGGCGGCATCGATCTTAGTGCCAAGTACGGCCTCGAAGCCGGCTCGCCCGCCGAATGGCTGCGACGGTCCGGTGAGCCCCTCGCGAGCCAGCCGGGCGGCGAAGAGCCCGTTCCGGCAGGCGTTCGCCGAGGCACAGCCCTTCCACATCGAGAGCTCCCCCAGGCGGGTCGCCTGGAGACCAAAGTTGGGCACCAGAGACAGGCTGACCGCCTGACGGAGCTGATCATCATCGAACTCCCAGACGACGCCGACCGCGACCGCGCTGGCGACGTCTCCGGCCAGGACGTGGTCGAACCCCTCCACCCCGAGCTTGGTCGCATCGGTGAGGGCGGCGAATAGCTCGTAGACGACCGCGATCCCCTCGACCACGGCGCTGCCCCCCGCGCCCGCCTCCTCGGCGGCGGCGAGCACGGCCGCGATGTAGTCGCTCGGGTGGCCCACCCCATGAGGGCTGGCATAGGTGTCGTTGAAGTCGAGATACCGCACCATCACACCGTTGGCGAAGGCAGCGAAGTCGCCGTGGGTCTGACGAGGGTCGCCGATCAAAGTGCAGGGCCGCGAGCCCTGGGCCCCGGCCGCCAGCCGACGGGCGATCCGGGGGGCCGGATCGTCGAAGGCGCCCAGAGCACAGCCCAGGGAGTCAAGGAGCACCCGGCGGGCTCCCTGGCGCTCAATTTCGCTGAGGTCAGAGTAGGTTACCGACCGGGCGAGCCGGATGATCGCCTCCACGGTCTGGTCCGCTCCCCCCTCCCGCAGAGGCGCCGACGAGAGCGCGGCGCTCATGGCTGAAGGGCCGAGAGCGTCTCGGCCACGCTGCTGGCCGAGACCACCCCGCGCGCGCAGGTCAGGGCTCGCCGGGCCGCCTCCGGGCTCAACGCCTGCTCGGCGCAGTCCAGGAACTTGGCCCCCAGCTGGGCCGCGGTGAGCGGCTTCTGGGGATACCCGCGGGCCCAATCGGCCTGCTCGCGAAACCTGCGCCCGTCCTTGAGGGCCACGCCCACCCGGGTCCGGACGTGCTGGAATCCCAACTCCTCAAGCTCGGGGTCCACCACCACCTGGACTCGGGGGATGAACTCCTGGATCGCAGCCGCCTGGACCGCTTCATCCGTGAACTCAGCGATTCCGGCCCGGCGCCGCACCACCCCGGTGGCGACGCAGTACTCGAGGCTGAACTTGCCCTGGAGCCCGGTCGTGGGCCGATGGTGGATCAAGGCATTGAGGACATTGGAATTGGTCCCCACCTCGATCGACTCGATATCTCCCGGGGCCAGGTCCTCGCGCTCGACGATCTCTAGGACCAGATCCTGGGCGGGATGGGAGAGCGACCCCGAGGGATACGGCTTGATAGAGACGCCGGGCGACTGGAGGAAGAAAGGACGACCTAGACGCTCGACCAGCTTGGACGGGTCGTAGCCTCCCGCCGCCGCCTGGAAGAAGCCACGAGGCGCCTCCAGGATCTCCTCGCTGGCCGTGAACCCCGCTTCCGCGAGGCGCGCCGCCAGGACCCCGTTGTGGGCCGCCCGGCCCGCGTGCAGGGGCTTGGTCATGGTGCCGAAGTTCTCCCGCAGCCCCGCCCCCAGGCTGGCTGCGATCCCGATGGCGGTGGCGGTGCGCTCGGGGTCGAGGCCCAGGAGGCGGGCGCTGCCCGCAGCGGCCCCGAGCGTCCCCACCGAACCGGTGCTGTGGAATCCGTCCTGGTAATGGCGCCGATTCATCGAGTCGGCCACCCGGCAGGCCACCTCCACCCCAGCCACGTAGGCGGTGACCAGCTGGCGGCCATCCGAACCCTCCTCCACGGCCAGGGCGCCGACGGCGGCTGTAACCGGAACGGACGGGTGGGTGAGCAGGCCGTAGACAGAATCGGCCGACGTCGAGAGCTGGGTGTCGTCGTAGTCGAGGGCGTGGCCGGCGATCCCGTTGCTGAAGGCGGCGGTCAGGGCACTGGCCTCCGTCCCGGTGCCCAGAACCGGCGAGACCCCCGGGCCGGGCCCGAGCACCTGGCGAAGAATCACGGCCGCCCGGTCCTGGCTTCCCGCCAGCATCACCCCCCAGGAGTCGACCAGGTGCTCCACCGAGATCTCAACCACCTCGGGGGGAATGGCGTCCCATCCCAGTTCACTGGCGAAGCGTGCGATCGCCTTGGTCACTCCCATCAGGTCGCTCCTTATTGCAGGTGGAATGTTCAAACCTGGGGTCGCCGCCGAGACCGGACCGCTCAACCCACCAGGATCGCGGCGACCTCATCTCGCCCGGCCAACTCGGCGGCCGGTCCGGAGAGCACGTTGCGGCCCTCGGCCAGGAAGTAGGCGTAGTCGGCGAACTCCATGGCCACGTTGGCGTTCTGTTCGACGATCAGCATGCCCACGCCCGAGTGGGCCACCTCGACGATCTGGGCCCAGACCCGATCTCCGTAGATAGGTGAGAGCCCCGCCGTGGGCTCGTCGAGGATCGCCACCGCCGGGTCCGTCATCAGCAGCCGGGCTAGGGCCACCATCCGCTGCTGCCCGCCGGAGAGCTGGCCCGCCTTCTTGCGACGGTCCTGGGCCAGGTCCGGGAAGAGCTCGAAGACCCGCTCCTTGCGCTTGGCCAGATCGCCCTTGAAGCTGAAGGCGCCCATCTCCAAGTTCTCCAGGACGGTCAGCTCGTCGAAGGTGTTGAGCAACTGGGGGAGATAGCCCAGGCCAGCTCGGACCAGCCGGTGCGGAGCCATCCCGGTGACCGTGCGACCCTGCAGGATCACCTCCCCCTTGGACATGGAGATCAGGCCCATCACCGCCTTGGCCAGGGTCGACTTGCCAGCCCCGTTGGGCCCCAGCACCACCGAGATCTTGCCCGGCATCACCTCGACCCCGACCCCGTCCAGGATCGGCGGGCCCCCGTAGCCAGCCGTGACGTCGCGGACCAGCAGATCGGGCTCGGTCGGCGGCGCCGGCGAATCAGTCATGAGGTACCCCCAACATGACCGCCGCCCAGGTAGGCAGCGACCACCGCCTGGTCGGCCCGGACCTCCTCGAGCGGCCCCCGGCGGAGCACCCGGCCCTCGGCCATGACCACCACGTCGTCGGCGACCTCGCTCAGGAACGCCATGTTGTGGGCGACCACCAGGACGGTGATTCCCCGGCCGACGACTTCTCGGATGCGCTGGGCGATCAGGTGCCGGACCGCGGGGTACACCCCGGCGCTGGGCTCGTCCAGGAGGAGCAGCTTCGGCTCGGCCATCAGGGCCCGGGCGATCTCCAGCAGGCGCCGTTGTCCCCCCGAGAGGGTGCCTGCCGGCTCTTCTCTGAGCCGGGTCAGCCCGACCCACGCCAGGAGCTCCTCGGCCCTGGCCCGCAGCTGAGCCTCCTGGGAGGCCCAGCGACGGCGCCAGAAGAGGCTGGCCAGGACGTTTTCGCCGATCTGGTTGGGGGCGGCGAAGACGACGTTCTCCAGAACCGGCAGCCGGGTGAGCTCGCGGGTGGTCTGGAAGGTGCGAATGATCCCCTGCTGGGCCACCTGGGCCCGGCTCATGCCCTGGATCTCGACGCCATTGAAGACGAGCCGTCCCCGCGATGGCGCCAGGCCGCCCGCGATGATCTCCAGCAGGGTCGACTTGCCTGCCCCGTTGGGGCCGATCAGCCCGGTCACCTGGCCGTCGGCAACCACGAAGGAGCAGCCGTCGACCGCCTTGCTGCCTCCATAGGCGAACTCGATGTCGTCGACCTCCAGCATCAGCCCTTGACCCTGGAGGTGGCCCACCCCAAGAAACGGCGCCGGCCCGAGCCGCCGCCTGGGGTCAGCGGCTCACCGCCGGGCGGCTCCCCGGGCTGCGGCCCCTTGACCTTGTACCAGCGCAGCCAGCGCTCGGGAATCAGGCCCTCCGGGCGGTAGCGCACGACCGCGATCAGGAAGATCCCGATCAGGATCGCCCTGCCGGCACCGACCACGGCACCGTTGCCGACGTTGGGCAGGTAGCGCTCGATCTCGCTCAGGAACTCGATGAAGACGAAGGTCCCCAGGACCGCACCCCAGTAGTTTCCCGGGCCGCCGATGACGATCGCAGCCATCAGGATGAACGATTCCTGGGGCAGGAATCCGGCCGGGTTCCAGGCGCTGATGTAGAAGACCAGCATCGCCCCGGCCAGGCCCCCCATGAAGCAGCCGATCACGAAGACCCAGACCCGGCTGGCGGTGGTCGACTTACCGAAGCTGGCGGCCACGACGTCGTCCTCGCGAATCGCTCGCAGCACCCGCCCGTAGGGGGAGCGGAAGATGGCCCGGGCCACCCAGATGCAACCAGCCAGGACGACCAGGCTGACCACCATCACCTCGACTGTGTACTGGGTCGTGCTGACCGTGGCGCCGTTGAGGATGTAGGGGACAGAGAAAAGTCCATTGGAGCCGTTGAAAAGGGGGATGTAATTGGTGATCACGTTCCAGATGATGAATCCGATCGACACCGTCACGATGGCCAGGTAATCGCTGCGAAGGCGCCGGATCACGACCAGTACTACGACCAGCCCCAGCAGGGCCGCGACCACGCCCGCGAGTAGCAGCGCCAGCGGCCAGGGGAGCCGCCATTGGAGGATGTATTGGTAGACGCCTCCAGTCAGGGTGGGCTTACCGAGCGTGGTCACGGCGGCGATGTAGGCGCCGATGGCGATGAACGTGTAGTAGGTGAAGTTGAGGATTCCCGCCTGTCCGTACTGGAGGTTTAGCCCGACCGCCATGATCGCGTTGATGGCGCCCAGAGTGAGCAGGTCGAGGATGAAGAAAAGCATTCGCCTGGCCTAGGCCGACCGTCCCCGCGAGGGCAGCAGGCCCTGGGGCCGGATCAAGAGCACGAGGACGACCACGGCAAAGGCGATCGCACCCTTGTAGGCGGGGTCGGCGAACATGCCCGACACCTCGGTAAGGATGCCGATGATCAGGGCGCCCAGCATGGCACCGTAGATCCTCCCGATCCCCCCCAGGATGATCGCCCCGAAGACCACGAAGAGCTCGTTGAAGCCCAGGGCCGGGCGCAGCGTGTTCGTCTCCAGGGCCAGCCCCACTCCAGCCACGGCGCAGAAGATCCCCGAGATCGCCCAGGTCCAGTTGATCACCCGGCCGGTATCAATGCCGCAGGCCTGGGCCAGGTCGGAGTTGTTGGAGGTCGCACGCAGCGCCGTGCCAAAGCGCGTGTACTGCAGGAATAGATGGAGCAGGGCGAGCAGCCCGAAGGCGACTCCGATCAGGATCAGGTCCCCTGGGGTGAACAGGAAGGGCCCGATGTGGAGCGCGTTGCCGATGGTCACCGTGTAGTGAACGGAGTTGGTGCCCCAGATCAGCACGATGACGTTCTGGACGATGAATGAGAGCCCAACGGTGCAGATGAGGAGCACCAGGGTGCGGCTCTTGCGCCGCATCAGGGGCCGAAACACGATCAGGTTGGCGCCCACTCCCAAGAGCCCGGTGCCGGCGGCCCCGACCAACACGGCGGGAAAAAAGTTGAGCCCCGCCGCGTTGGCCGCATAGGCCACGTAGGCACCGAAGGTCATGAAGTCCCCGTAGGCGAAGTTCACGAAGTTGGTGACGCTCACCTGAAGCGAGAGGCCGACCGCGGCTAGGGCGATCACCGCGGCGGTGACCAACCCAAAGCCAACGGCCTCGGCGAATAGATTCACCAGGAGCTCCCGACCAGCCTCACAGCGAGTGCAGGCGCTCCGCCCTCTCAGGAACTACCTCGGTCATCCCGCGAAAGCTGCCTCGAGCGCCTGTGGAGTAAGGGTGGTGACGGTCTGCGCGGCTCCCGAGGAGTTGTAGTTGAGGATCGCGAAGGGACCGAACACGTTGTCGTACTTGTTGAAGTCGACCGTGCTCTCGGAGCCATCCCAGTTGATCTTCTTGTCCTTCTTGAGCAAGGAGTAGCAGGTCTGGTAGCTGCCGCAGACGGTGCCCGGAGGATTGGAGGCCTTGAGGATCCCGGCTCGGATCTTGGGCCAAGCCCAGGTACCCGCCGCGTCGGCCCCCAGCGCCCAGGTCATGACCGCGTCGTACATGAATCCGGCCCCATTGGGGGGAATGCTGCTGCCGGTCTTGGCCTTGAGCAGGCTGATGAATTGCGTCGCCCCAGCCATTCCCAACGAGGAGGAGTTGCTGATGTAGACGTTGCCGGCGGTAGCCGCGGCGCCGACCGACGACACCCAGGCGCTGGAGTACCAGAGATTGGTCCCGATCCAGGGCGTCGAGGAGAAGCCGGCCTGGCCCGTCTCGCCGAAGACGATTCCGGCGGTCGTGTTGTTGAACTGGCTGAGCACCACCTGGGGGTGGTTGGCGAAGACCTGCTGCACCTCGCTGCGATACGAGGACTGACCGGCCGTGAAGCTGACGTTGCCGACGATGGTCATGTGCAGGTGGCGGAGCGACGCCTCGATGGGGGCGACCAGCGACTGCGAGGCCGCCGCCTCCCCGAAGGCCAAGGCAACCTTGTTCCAACCCTTGGAGTGGGCGTAGTAGACCATGGCCTGGGCCTGCTCGGTGTCCGACGGCGAGAGGCGGAAGAAGTGGGGGTCGGTCTCCTGGTCGAAGGCGGCGCCCCCTCCGAACATCAGCTCGGGGATGTTGGCCTTGTCCGCCAGGGGAAGCACCACCGCGGTGGTGTTGGCAGTCGGTCCGATGATGGCCGCCACGTGGTCCGAGTTGATCTCGAAGTCCGCCGCCGGGACCGCGTCGGCCGGGTCGGAGGCGGTGTCCTGGGCGACCATCAGGATCTGATGGCCGAGCACGCCGCCGTGGCTGTTGATGTTCTGGACGGCCAGGTTGGCACCCAGCTCCATGCCGGTTCCAAGGCTGGATCGGGCTCCCGTCAGAGCTCCCAGGAAGCCTATCGTCACCGGTGGCTTGGGCTGGTTCTTCGTCGCGGCCGCCCCGCAACCCGCGATCGCGACGGCGGCGATGGCGAGCCCCGCCGCCGTCCGGAGTCTGACTACCGATTTCGCGCGCATGGCAAACCCTCCCGCATTCTGACCTTCGCTATTTGGCTGGAATCTGCGAGGCGGGTCCGGCAGCGACGGACCCGCCTCGGAACTGGGGGGCCCGGCAGCAGCCGGACCCGGAGTGATGTGATGGGGTCGGACCCCGGCGAGCCCCCAGCGAATTGGGCGCGCGGCAGGGAGGAGCGACGGCGATGGGATCGGGTTTGGACGCCAACCCGGGGATCGAGCCGAAATGGGTGACCTGAGGGAGACCCGGTCTGGACCAGAGTGGGGTTGTCACCAGCGAGGCCCTCGCGCGGAAGTATCGCGGCGGCGATGGGCCTGCTGGGGGCGCCCCAGCGCCCACTTCGAACCATCTGGCGCCACACCGCCTCGACGCGCGACTCCGGTCACCTGGACCCCCCTGGACTGGTTGCGGTGGGTGGTATACGGGATACGCCATACTTTGTCAAGCCCCGACTCGGTGCTGGGCTGGGCGCCCGCCATCCGGGCACCCCAGGCGCGCGGTGAGCCGGTCCGCCGGACAAGGGGACTCGACCCCGGGTCCTGTGCCCCGCCTACCCATCTCGCGGCAGTGCCTCTATGCCGTCTGGGTCGGTTCGATCGCGCCGAATTCGCCACTCCCCAGCGACCTCGTCAGGGGTGGGCACCACGGGCGGCGCCGGACCGCGTCCCACACGATCGTCAGCGCTGAGATGAGTTGCGAGGCGCCAGGCAGACCGATCCGTGCGCACGCGACGAATTGGACGCCGGCGCGCGGCCACGCGACTGGTGCCCGCGCATCCTGACCCCCGCGCCTCGGGGTGTCACCGACCCCCAGGCCGGTCCGATCAGGCCGAAGGGCGAGTCGAAGCTGAGCGGGGCCGCCCGGCACTGGCCCCCTGTTGCTGCTGCTCCTGCTGCCAGTGCATCGCCGACCCCCGCTCCACGACCAGCACCTGCTGGTGCGACATCTTGGTGATGTGCACGCTGACCTCTGGGGGTAAGCCGCGGGCCTTGCCGTAGAAGAGCCCGTGGTGGGGGGCGACGTCCCCGTAGTCGCGTCCCACCGCCAGGCGCAAATGCTCGGCGCCGGCGTACTTCCCTTGGGTAGGGTCCAGCCCGACCCAGCGACCGTCCGCGCCGCAGACCTCGACCCAGGCGTGGGACTGGCCATCGAAGACGGTCTCCACACCGAGCGGGCCTAGGTAGCCGCTGACGTACCGAGCCGGCCAGCCCGCCCCCCGGAGCAGGGCCAAAAAGAGGTGGGTGAAATCCTGGCAGACGCCAGCTCCGCCGGCGAGGAGATCATCGATGCTCGACTCCACGGTGGTGGCGCCACGCACGTACTTGAACTCGGCGGGGATGCGCTGGGTGGTGGCCAGGACCGCGTCGAAGCTCCGGTCCTCGCCATTCCACTCTCGCCACAGGAGGCGCGTCGACTCCTGAAGTGGCACCCGGGGGCTGGGCAGGGCGTACTCAAGACGCGAGTCTTCAGCGAGGGCGCCCGCGGGCCACTCGGGAAGCCTTCGCCTACGCGGCTCGCCGTTCTCCATGACCACGTCGACGAGCAGGTTGAGCTCCCGATGGGGCACGGCGACGTCGACCCGGTGCACGTAGTTCCCGAAGTAGTCAACCCGACTCCTGGGGACGGCTCCGGGAGTAGTCACCAGAGAGAAGTTCAGGGTTCGTTGCAAACCGCGGTCGCGCGGGCGCAGCCGCACCTCGTTGTAGGAGAGAGAGACATCTGCCGAGTACCGAAGCGTGGTGCGGTGGGTGACCGCGAAGGTCAGCGACTCAGTACCCATGTGTCCTTGCTCCCTCCACCTTGGGACGAGTTCACTACCAGCTCCTCCGAGTTCGCGGCCACCCGGGTCAGGCCCCCCGGGAAGATCCAGGGACGCTCATCGAGGAGCACGAAGGGTCGGAGGTCGACTGCCCGGGCGTCGAGCTCGCCATCGGCCCGCAGGCAGACCGCCCGACTCAGCTCCACCTCCTCCTGCGCCAGCCACTGGCGCGGCGCGGCGCGGATTGTCTCGACGAACTCGGGGCGCTCCGCCCCACCCATCAGCCGGCCGAAGTGGATGCCGTAGCCGCCGCTGGCGTCGACCGGCTTGAGCACCATGCCCGCGAGGTTGGCGACGACATGCGCCAGCTGCACCGGGTCGCTGAGGTCGTAGGTGGGGACGTTGTCGAAGAGCGGCTCCTCGCCGAGGTAGTACCGGATCATCGCCGGCACGTAGGGATAGATCGCCTTGTCGTCGGCGACGCCGGTCCCGGGAGCGTTGGCGATCGCCACATAACCGCGCCGCCAGGCCTCGATGATCCCCGGGGCGCCCAGCAGCGAGTCACGTTGAAACACCAGCGGATCGAGCCATTCGCAGGTGACTCGTGAGTAGATGACGTCGACCCGATGGACCTCACCTTCGCCGTCCAAGCGGTAGACCTCGTCCTCGGAGACGATCAGCTCGCGGCCCTCGACCAGCGTGGCTCCCATCTTTTCAGCGAGCATTTTGTGCTCGTAATAGGCGGCGTTGTAGGGGCCCGGAGTCAAGACCACGATCTCGGCCTCCCAGGGCCGGGGCGCGATGCGCTGGAGGATGTCGCGGAGACGCTTGGTGTAGTCGTCGATGCGTCGCACCGCCGAGGTCTCGAACCACCGAGGAGCCAGACTCTCAAGCGCGAGGCGGGCCTCCAGGGCATAGGCGACCCCACTCGGGACCCGCACATTGTCCTCGAGCACCCGGAAGCTACCGTCTACCCGCACCACGTCGATCCCTGCCACATGGCACCAGGTCGACCGGGGAGGCCCCACCCCGACCAGATCGCGGAGGTAGCCGGTGCTGCTGTACACCAGGCGCGCCGGGACCACGCCGTTGCGGAGGGCGCGCTGCGCGCCGTAGCAGTCGGAGACGAAGTGATCCAGCGCCATCGCTCGTTGGGAGATGGCCCGGTGGATGGTGCGCCACTCGGAGGGACTGAGAACGCGTGGGATCGGATCGAAGGGAAAGATGGGTGCGCTGCCGCCGGCCGGAACGCCGAAGGTGACTCCCCGATCGACGAACCAGGCCTGCGTGGCCTGGGCGATCGTGGCCAGGCCACGACGGTCGGAGGTCACGGCGTCGAGGACACCCCGGTAGGGCTTGCGGGCGGTCCCGCGCGCGTCAACGCACTCGTCGGCGGTGGCGGGAAGGGTCGTTTGGCGCTTGGCCATAGCCTGGACGGTACTCGGATGCCGCTGCGGGCGGTTGGTATCCAGTGCCCGAGCCAGGGCCCTCCCGATTTGGGTCCCTCGCCCATGGCCCAACCGATGCACTCGTCCGATCATTCAAGATCGATGCCCCAGAACAACTGTGCCCCTTCTACGGTCTCCTCCGGATAGACTGCAGATCGTGTCCGACCGCGCCGCTTCCCAACGGCTGCTTCGGATCGGGTGCGAGTTCGTTCACGACCTGGAGTGGCCGGTGACGGCGGTGCTCCAGGTCGAGCCCTTCCCCGGGTCTTCGACCCCCCGCCGGGCCCACCTGGAGACGACCCCGGCCGTATCCATGGAGCAGTACATCGACATCTACGGCAACCTCTGCCGACGCTTTCTCCTCGGCCCAGGGCGGACCCGAATCCGCTACCAGGCCGAGGTCGAGGTCGACGCCGGCCTCGATGAGGTCGATCGGGAGGCGATCCAGCACGAGATGATCGACCTCCCCAGCGACGTCCTTCACTTCACGCTGCCGAGCCGCTTCTGTGCTTCCGACACCCTCGGGAACACGGCTTGGAGACTCTTCGGCGATGCCCCGGCGGGATGGCGGCGGGCCCAGTCGGTGGTCGACTGGGTGCACGACAACATCACCTTCGAACAAACCAGCAGCGGCCCTCTGACGACCGCGACCGAGACCTATCTGCAGCGCCGGGGGGTTTGCCGCGATTTCGCCCAGCTGGGGGTCGCCTTCCTCCGTGCTCTCAACATCCCCGCCCGCTACTGTTTCGGCTACCTTCCCGACATCGACGTGACCCCGGCCCCAGAGCCGATGGACTTCGCCGGCTGGCTTGAGGCATTCCTGGGAGGTCGCTGGTACACATTCGACCCGCGCAACAACAGCCGGCGCGCGGGCCGGGTGATCATCGGACGGGGCCGAGACGCGGCCGACGTGGCCATGCTCACAACCTATGGGTGGGCTCCTCTGATCGCAATGCGCGTGACCGCAGAGCCGATCGAGGCGGTGCCCTGGTCGAGCGCCAGTCCCCCAGTGCTCGGCACCTTCCCAGCAGAGTCGGGATGAAGTTGCCCCTCGACCTCGATGGCGCCGCGCTTGGGGAGCAGCTGGCCTCCGCGAGCCTTGATGCTGCGCAGGTGGACTGGGCAGCGGTGCGCCGCAGCGCCTACCTGATCCACCAGCGCATCTCCTACCGCTACGAGGGCCCGGTCCGTCAGCTGCGACAGCGCCTGGTGGTGCAGCCCCGCGCCCAGCACGGGGACCAGCGCCGACTTCGTCGCCACTTCGAGGTCCTGCACGCCTCTCCCCAGAGGGTGGCCGACATAGTCGACGGCTTCGGGAATCACGTGGTCGATATCGCGATCCCGGTAGTGCCCGAGGAGGTGACCTTCATATCCTGGAGCGTCGTCGAGCGCGACGCCGAGCATGGCCCCCATCTCGCCGCCAGCCAGGATTTGCGCGATCCCAGGCTGCTCACGCCGACTCGGCTCACCGCCGCTGATTCCGACCTTCGCGACCTCGCCCAGGACTTGGCCACCACCGGTATCGAGCAGGCTCGACTCGCCGAAATCGTCTGCGCTCGAGTCCACCAGGAGATGCGCTACCAGTACGACGTGACTGGAATCGGCACCACCGCGGCTGACGCTTTCAGGATCCGAAGTGGGGTCTGCCAGGATTACGCCCACGTGATGCTCGCCCTCACCCGGGAGTTGGGCATGCCGTCCCGGTATGTATCGGGTCAGCTCGTCGGCAGCGGTGGCTCCCACGCCTGGGTCGAGGTCCTGATTCCGCATAGCGGCGGCTCCGCCCAGGTCATCTCGCTGGACCCGACCCACAATCGCCTGACCGACATGACCTACCTGACTGTCGCGGTGGGTCGCGACTACTCGGACGTGGCGCCTCTCTCGGGCAGCTATCGGGCCCCATACGCCGGACGTCTGTCCACCACCAAGCAAGTCTGCGTGGTGAGCCTCGACAGCGATCTCCAGCTCGAGTCGAGCGCCTGAAGGGCGACCCCCATCGTCCGAGTTAGGTCCCTGGGCAACGCTTGGCGGCCACCCGCGGCCGAGAAACCAACCAAGCGCTCCCTGCCAGCTGCGGTCGGGCCGCCACCGGATTCCTGGTCAAGACTTGGGGCCGGGATCGCCGAGCGTGAAGGCAGCCGGTCGGAGTCCACCAACGCGACGCCTCGAGGAGGAGGGATCTCACACAAATCTAGTACGCTAAGTGCGTGAGTACGCAGCTAGTGGTGAAGAACCGGACCTCCGACCCAGGCGACGGGCAGTTCGCGCTGGCCGTCGAGACCTTCAAGCTCCTCGCGGACGGGACTCGTCTCAAGATCCTCTGGGCACTGCTCCACGGCGAGCATTCGGTCGGCGAGCTGGCCCGCCACGTGGGCGCCCACCCCCCGGCAGTCTCCCAGCAGCTGGCTAAGCTCCGCGCGGCCCGGCTGGTGCAGGTGCGCCGGGAAGGGAATCGCATGTTCTACGTCGCCGAGAACGCACACGTCCGGAGGCTGGTCGAACGAGCTCTCTCCTACCCCGACCACCTCGCCGGGGCAGGCCCAGAGAATCTGGGAGGTCACCCTGAAGGCACCAAGCGATAGCCGCGCGCCCGGGCAAGTGACCGCGGAAGGCTCGCCTCATGCCCATGACACCAGCTCGCATCACGAGCCCCACGGCCCCGATGGGCGCCAGCACCATGGGCACCTCGGTCGAGCTCTCGCCTGGCTCCCCGGTGTGCTGCGCCCGCACAGCCACGACGCGGCCGACTCGATCGACAGCGCCTTGGAGACCAGCCGCCAGGGCATCTCCGCGCTCAAGATCTCGCTCATCGGGCTGGCGGCCACCGCCGCCGTCCAGGTCGCAATTTTCGCCCTATCCGGCTCCGTTTCCCTGCTGGCGGACACGATCCACAACTTCGCCGACGCCCTCACGGCGGTGCCACTGGGCCTGGCCTTCTGGATCGGGCGACGGCCGGCCAACCGCCGCTACACCTACGGCTATGGTCGGGCGGAGGATCTCGCCGGCATCTTCGTAGTCACCATCGTCGCCGCCTCCTCGGTGGTTGCCGGTTGGGAGGCAATCTCCCGGCTCATCCACCCCCACCAGGTCAATCAGATCGGCTTGGTCATCGTGGCCGGGTTGGTGGGCTTCGCCGGAAACGAGCTCGTCGGCCAGTACCGTATCCGCGTCGGTCGCCAGATCGGATCTGCGGCGCTCGAGGCCGACGGGTTCCACGCGCGAACCGACGGGATAACCTCCCTCGGGGTCGTCGCCGGAGCCGCCGGGGTCGCATTGGGCTGGCAGGCCGCGGATCCCGTGTTCGGGCTGCTCATCACCGTGGCCATCCTGATGGTCGTGAAGCACGCCGCCCGGAACATCTATCACCGGCTCATGGACGCTGTCGACCCGGGCCTGGTCGAACAGATCACCGACGTGCTCGGTTCTGCCCCTGGGGTCCTGGCCGTCGAACGAGTCCGGGTGCGCTGGGTCGGACACGAGCTCCATGCCGAGGCAGAGGTCACCTCTGCCGCCGATCTCAGCCTGAGCGACGCCCACGATGTTGCCGAGACCGCGCGCCACCGGCTGCTCCACGAGGTGCGCCGCCTGAACGCGGTGATCATCCACACCAGCCCCGCCGAGCATGAGGCCAGCGACCCCCACGCCCTCACCGCGCACCACTTCACGTCGCCCAGCTAAGAGTGCGCGGGGCTAGCACCTCGGCGACATGCTCAGGACAAAGTGGTCTGTCCCACCAGCGAGCGGGGTGCCACCCCGGCGTTCCCCTGCAGCAGGGACCCTGGGCCGCCGTGACTGCCTTGGCACCGACAGAGCTCACCGGCCACACTCTGCCCCGCGCTCAGAATCCCTAGATTTAAGTACCCCATTGGGCCGCTCCGGGGCGAGATGAGTCGGACGCTCGCGGGGAGTGCCGCCCTGTTTCGAGATCAGATAACCTCACGCCGAGGTAGCTCAGGGGGCAGAGCACGGGTCCGAAAACCCGGTAGTTCCCTGCGCATTCGACTTCGGATCATACCTACCGAGACGTCCCATTCAACAGTTTGCACAACAATAGTTGAGAACGCGGGTCCGCTCCAGGCCGTGCTCCAGGAGAAGGGCGGCGGCTGGGCGATTGGTCGAGCTGGAATCCGCGTCCACCGCCTGCGTCCTCTGCGAGGCATTCGGGCTCCAGATCAGCGAGCGCTGCAGGGCGCCCGCCGGACGCGCCTCTGCCTCCGCTCCATGGGCGAGGTGGCTACAATTGCAGGGGCGGAGTAGCTACTAGGAGGCCTGTGATGGCAGTGGAAGTGGGCGTACGGGATCTCAAGAACAATCTCAGCCGGTATCTCGGAGGAGTGGCTAGGGGCGTGGACGTCCTCGTGACCGATCGTGGCCGACCGGTGGCCAGGATCACCGCGATCGGCGAGGAGCGCACCATCGACTCCTTGATCGCCCAGGGGATCGTCACTAGGGCTCCCGTTGGCAAGAGCACTGCTCCGACACGACGGATCCGCGCAAAAGCGCCGGTAAGCACGCTAGTGGGAGATCAGCGCCGTTGATCGCCTACTTCGACACCTCGGCCGTTATCCCACTGCTGGTGCAGGAGTCAGGTTCGGAACGAGCCGGCCTGCTCTGGGCCGAGGCAGACCGTGTCATCGGGGTACGACTCGTGTATGTCGAGGGCCGCGCTGCTCTGGCGATGGCATGCCGCGGCGGCCGAATTAGCCGATCAGCACTCCGGGTCGCGGTCGGCGGGCTGGGTCGGCTATACCGGCAAATGGACTTGGTGGAAGCATCCGAGGCGATCGTCCACCGCGCGGGGGCTCTTGCTGAGGCTCACTCTCTTCGCGGGTACGACGCGGTTCATCTGGCGGCAGCGGAAGCCCTCGGTGATGAAGAGACGGTCCTGGTCGCTGGCGACGGGGCTCTGTGCGAGGCTGCCGAGGCACTTGGGTTGGCAGTGGCCCGCACATGAGTTTGGGCGCTGACCAAGGCTGACCGACCTGATCTGGCTCCGGTATTCCGGACCGGTCAGACGAACTCGGGCCAGACTGAATGGAAGGCCATAGGAGCATCTGCCTCGAGGTCCGGCCGCAGTCTTACGGTCACCGCCTCGATCTCCGGCACCGTGAGAGCACAGTGCGACCGCGCACCTCTGCCAGAAGCACGGGCGCGGGCCGCTACTTCGGCAGGATGTCATCAACCCCGGCGGCGGGGGGCGGGCCGGCCCGCGCGACTGCGATTCTCATGAGTGTCCGTGGAGCGACCGGCCTTCCGGACAGCGCTGCGGTTACGGTCGCGGCCCATATTCGTGCGGCCCGAGCGAGGTCGGCATTGCCCCACCCCCGGCGAGCGAGCTCGAACCCAAGGCGATCCGCGGCCAGCACAACGCTCATGGCCGACCCCACCCCGATCATCTGGTCCAGCCGAACGGGGAGACAGCCCCGCCCGGTCGAGTCGCTGCAAAACCCGAGCATCTGGAGATCGGCCCCCTCAACCTCGTGCAGGTGAACACCGCACGTCCCACTCTCGGTCCGGGCGATCGACGGTGGGTAGGCGGCACCATCAAGGGCGGCCTCGGCGAACTCGAGTTCGCCGGTAGCCCGGGCCAGTGTGGCCAGACAAAATGTGATCCCCAACCGTACCCCTGGCCGCATCTGAAAAACACGTGGTCATGTATCTCGACCTCATTGTCGGGGATCAATTTCTGTCTTCGTCCCAAAACTTTCTACGTTTTGTCTACGGTTCGAGCGATTCATCGCACGTTGAGAGCGCGCAGGCGGACGGGCAGCCTCGCACCGCACCGCCGCTGGCCCCAGTTGCGGACACCTTGGGCATCAGCATCTCCTTCTCCACCTCTCAAATCCCCCAGAGGGGAATTGAGAGGCCAGTGCGGCGCACTCCGGCTTGAACGTGGCAAGGCGAAAACAACACGCCTGCTCCAGACCGTGCTCGCCGGAGCAGGGCCAGCGTTTTGGATCTCGCTTGCGGCGGACGAGCTGGGCATGCTCAGGGGTCAGCCCACGCCGTACGCGCTCAGGAGCTGCTCACCGGCCGAGCCGCCGCGAAGGGCAAGCCGCACGACAATAGCCGATCCCATTCCCGCCTGGGGGAACATGAGGAACGGTACCGAGACGCCGCCGCCGGCCCGCTCGATCCGCAGGTGCGTAAGTCCCTAGATCACTCCGACCGAGATGACTTGGATCCAGGCTCGGCGGCTGATTTACGCCACCTCCAGTGCGTACGCGAGCTCGACTGACCCATCGGGGAAGATTCGAGGCTCGCGCGACAGGCGGAGCGAGGGAAGCGGGACACCCCGGGGCCAGATCGGGATTCCCTCTCCCAAGAGCATGGGCAACACGACGACCTCGAGGCTGTCGAGGGCTCCCAGTTCGTAAATGGCCCGGATCGTGCGGGGTCCACCAACCAGGTGGACATCACCATCCGACCCTCGCGATCGAAGCTTTTCGACGAGCTCACGCGGTCCGGCAGAGGTGGCGACGCTAGCTGGCGCCCCCGCTGACAGCGGCCGAGACGTGAGGACAAAGACCGCCATCTCGCGCCACGGCCACTCCGGGGCGCCGAGGGCCGGGAGAAAGGTCTCCCGGCCCATCGCGACGGCATCGCAGCCCTCGATGAACTCCGGATAGCCGTGGGACTCGCCCGGAAGGAAAGCGGCCGACGCGACCAGCGAAGGCGTGCCGTCGACCTTCGCGACGTAGCCGTCGATGCTCATTCCCATACGAGCCTTGATGCGCATGGTTGCTCCTTTTAGAGGCTTACGTGGCACCAACCGACGATCAGTTGAGGAACTCGACGAGCACGTCGCGCAACGCGTCCGGCTGCTGCAACACCCCGTGGTCCTGCCCCTCGACGACTCGATGGGCCGCTCCGGGGATAATCTGGGCGACAGCCCGGCTGGAGGCGGCGAGCCAAGGCGGCGTATTGCCGCCGTTCAGAACGAGGGTGGGCACGCGGATCGACGCAAGGCGTTCCGCAGGCAGCTCCATGCCGGGCCCGCACACCGCCGCATCGAAGGGCAGCGAGCTCGCTAGACCGACGAAGAAGGGCCACATCTCGCTTCCCTGCATACCCTCAACCATCTCGGCGGGAAGCCCGACGGCCTCGACAAGGAACAGCGCCGCCGCATCCCCCTGTCGGCCGTCGGCGACGAGGGTCCCGAGGCGCTGTCCGAAGTCGGGTGCCGGTCGCCGACGGCTGTCGGCGACGATGTAAGTCGGCTCGTAGAGAGCGAGCTTCCGAACCGAAAGGCCCCGGGCCGCGGCCTCGAGGGCAAGGACGGCGCCCGAGGAATGCCCGAAGAGCGAGACCGGCGCCCCGACGGCGCCGATCAGCGCCTGCAGATCCTCGATCTCTCGCTCGACTGTGTAGTCCGTGCTGGGACCGCTTTGGCCCCGCCCCCGGCGGTCGTAAGTGACGGCCGCGGCTCGCGGGGCGAGCATGGCTGCGAGGCCAGCGACGGTGGTCCGGTCGTTGAAGGCGCCTCCGATCAGGATTACGGAGGCACCGCCGCCGGTGCGCTCGAAGGCGATCGTGGTGCCGTCCGTCGAGGTGGTGGTCTCAAGATTCGAGTTCATTCTTACTCCCTTCCGTCGCGTCGAAGTCCTAGACGGTACAGTACCACGCGGGGTACTGTACCGTCTAGTACCATGTATGGGAGGAGGCAAGATCATGGAACAAACAGGTGAGACGCGATGGGACAGAAAGCACCGGGCGATCGCCGAGGCGGCGACCGGGCTGTTTCTCACGAAGGGCTTTCTCGGGACGAGCATGGACGACATCGCCGCTGAGGCGGCGGTGTCGAAGCAGACCGTCTACAAGCACTTCTCGGACAAGGATCAGCTGTTCGCCGAGATCGTGCTGGCGACGACCGATCGGGTCGCCTCCGGGGTGCGGTTGGTGTCTGCCTCGCTGGCGGACAGCGAGGACCTGGAGAGAGACCTAGGAGAGCTCGCGCGAAGGTTCCTCACCACTGTCATGGAGCCCGAACTGCTGCGGTTACGGCGGCTTGTGATCGCCACCGCCGACCAGTTCCCGGAAGTAGGCGCCGCATGGTACGAGCAAGGATTCGGGCGAGTGCTCGCGGCACTCGCCGAGCGCTTTCGGAGCCTCACCGAACGCGGGCTCCTGCGGGCCGAGGACCCTTTCCTCGCTGCCGATCACTTCGCCGGGCTGCTGCTTTGGATCCCGGTCAACCGAGCCATGTTCACAGGTAACCACCAAAGCACCAAAGCGGACTTGAAGCGATACGCCGATTCAGCCGTCGCGACGTTTCTGGCGGCGTACTCTCTTCCACGCCCCGCCGCGGATCCCGCACGGCGAGGGCAAGGACGTTGACGGTGGCCACCCTCAGGCTGGTATCGAGCTGAACGGTCCGATGTGGAGTCCTTCCCGGGCAGGCCGCAGCACGCTCTAGGCAGAAGGATCTGGCCCCCCTTTTCAATCGCTCGGATCTCACAAACCGAGTCCCGAAAAGGGGGTCCATATCAGGACGCTCTGAGAGCCGGAAGGCAGGCGCCGAGGCCCAACCCTTGACCACCCCGGAGCAGCTCGAGCAGCCAGAGCGGACCCACTTTGGCAAAGATTCCTGGCTCTACCCCGGGCAGTGGGGTACTGTCGGCCTCCCTGCAGGCTACTCATACAGATGTTCGCTGTACTCACGCTGGAGCTCCGCCATCGTGAAGTGCCCGAAGTGGCGGATTAGCCTGAGGATTTCAGGAAGGAGCTGAGCGACTGGGTGGCCCAGTTGCGGAAATGCCCTCCTGGTAAGGGAAAATGTGGATGTTCTCTACCACCATTCCCACCTGGGAGGGCATCACCTTGAGGGTGAAGTTTAGCGACC
>DATLRH010000002.1:0-7765 GCA_035534755.1 Candidatus Dormiibacterota bacterium | reverse complement strand
AGTCGAGCCGAGCATGGCGGCGATGGCCCAGCAGCGCGCAGGGGGATCGATCGGTGCGAGCGGATCCCCCGGTCAAAGTTTTGGCCCGAGCGGACTCTCCGAATCCGAGAGCGGGTCAGCCCGCCGGGTTTTGGTCGCTAGGCGCCAGGTCCTGGCTCCGGCTCAGCCCGATCCGGCACCGAACCCGGCCAGCCAGTGCTGCCAGGGGGTGGCTCCTGGCAGGAAGATGAATCCGACCACGGCGCCGATCAGAACGCTGCCGAGGACCACCTCTCGCCGGGAGATCACGCCCGCGATCCGCTTGGTTCGCGGGAGCCAGTCCTGTACCCCCGACTGCGGCAGCTCGAAGATGTGCAGGAGAACGTGCAGAGACATGGCGCCGAACCAGAGCACGAAGCTCGCTTTATGGGCGGTGACGAGCAGGCCATGGCCCGGGGGAACGTATAGCAAGGCCACCCCGGTGGCGAGCAGAAGCACCGTCAGGAACACGACCACTGGCCCGAGGAGTCGGGCGAGCAGGATCGGAGTGCCGCGGCGCACGTAGGCGGCCGCGCCCGCGTAGTAGCGAATCAGGCGGTAGCCGGTACTGGCGAGCTTGAGTGCCACCGGTGGCAGCAGCATCATTCCCACAAAGACATGGACTCGGATCGCGGGACCTAGGTTGAGCAGGGTGGCGCCCTCGACTGCCAGCAAGACCAGCAGAACCACCGCCACGCTGGAGGTAAGGCGCTGATTGCCCACGGGTCCCTCGGCGGGCCACTCGGTCGGCACTGACCGGGGCAGCGGTACTCTTTGTGACATCTGGACTCCGATTGGGGAGCCGCCTGGGCGCGGGTCGGCTCCCGGTCGCTGGATTGGTGGGAGTCTATGCGACGTGACCCGGGCTGCTGGATTGGGCAACTGGGATCCCCGGTTTTCTGAGGGGTCAGCGGCCGGTGCCAGGCCCGCGCCGCTCGCCCCCTGGGCGGAAGACCCGGCGGGCGTGGAACTGACGGTGACTCAGGCGGTCGGGGCTAGCGGAACTCAGATTGCTACACTCGCTGGCAGAAGAGCGACCGCCTGGGCGGACGCCCGCGGGGCCGGCCCCCGAGCCCGGCACGTGAACCTACGGAACCGCTCGCAGGCAGGGAAGTCGCTTGGAGCGAGGGAGCCTGATGCCCGAGTCCGGCGCCTGGTCCCAGGTGCTCGCGCCTCTGCGCGAGCGGGACTTCCGGCTGATGTGGTCGGGGAATCTGGTCTCCCGCCTGGGCGATGGCATCTTCACCGTCGCGGTCGCGCTCGAGGCGCTGCGCGTGGACCAGCAGCCCACGGGGCTCGCCTACGTGCTGGCGGCCCGGGCCGTCCCGAGCGTGCTCCTATCGATCCTCGGCGGGGTGGTGGTGGACCGGATTCCTCGGCGAACGACGATGCTGGTGGCCGACGTCGTCCAGGGAATCGCGGTCGCGGCCATCGCCGTCCTGGTGGGCTTGCAGGCGATCGCACTCTGGCAGCTGATCGTGATGGCGATTGTCTTCGGGTCGGCCGACGCGTTCAGCGGGCCTGCCTTCCTGGCGCTGGTGCCTGAGCTGCTGCCGGTGGAGGCGATGACCCAGGCGAACGCACTCAACAGCACCAGTTCGGAATTGTCAGTCAACCTGATCGGCCCGGCGCTGGGGGGGCTGGCGGTCGCGGTCGTCGGGACCGCCGCCGCATTTGGCTTCGACGCCGCCAGTTTCCTGGTCTCGGCCGGCTGTCTGGCTGGCATACGACGCCGTGCCAGGCCGGGATCCAGTGGCAAGTCCCTGCTCAGCGAGGCGGCTGAGGGTGTTCACTACATCTTCTCCCGGCGCTGGCTGCTCATCCTGCTTCTCGGGGCCGCGGTCGCCAACCTCTGCGGCCTGGGGCCGTTCATCGTGCTGCTGCCGGTACTGGTTCGTCACGTTCTGCATGCCAGTCCCGTGGTGCTGGGTCTGGTGTACGCCAGCGCCGGGGCCGCGGGCGTGACCGCGTCCCTGATCGTGGCGCGTTTGGGGTCGCCGCGCCACCTGGTGGAGACCATGTGGGGCGCGTACTCCGCGGCCGGGCTGCTTCTGGCAGCAATCTCGGTGGCCCCGAATTACTGGGTGGCCGCCGTCCTGGTGGCCGGCTCCTCGGGGTTGGTGGTCTACGGAGACGTGCTCTATTTCACCAAGCTCCAGACCTCCGTTCCCCAGCGCATGATGGGCCGGGTCACTTCGGTGTCATTCGTGATCGTGGGCACGCTGACCCCGATGGGCATGATCCTGGGCGGGTTGGCGGCCTCTGCCATCGGAGCCCGGAGTGCGTTCCTGGTCAGCGGGCTGCTGGCGGCCGCCTGCGGGCTGGTCGTGCTGGTCCCGGGCGCCCTCACCATGGATCGCGAGGCGGGGGCCAGCTGACGTGGGCAGAACGGCCCAGCCGCACTCGGACGCGCAACCGATGACCGTCCCCGGGGGAGGTCGACTCAAGTTTGGCGCTAGCTCAAGATAAGAGACCTTATCATAAGCTACTGGATCTCAAGCGCCTGAACCACTCTCTCCGATGCGATCCGTCTCCGGACTACCACAAGTTCAGGCTGAGGCCGATCCCCGACCGGGACGCGGCGACTCCCATCGCAAGCTGGGCGTCGCGCTCCGGGCGGTCACTGTGGGTTGATCACCCCGTGAAACTCCTGGCTGCGACGCAGAACTCGTTTCCTTCTGGATCCTGAATGACGGTCCAGCGCTGGCGTCCGCCTCCGATCTGGTGTTCCCTCACCAGCGACGGCCCCAGCTCGACCAGTCTGGCGGGGCCCGTCGAGGATCGCGACCTCCGTTGGAGACAAACTCCGGTCCCCGGTGGGGTCTGGCGGTCGCCCAAGGGCCAAGCCCCGGAAGCCTCCGACTTTGAGCACGTCGGTGCCGTCGAAGGCGGTGGTGGCTACTCGTACTGGCAGAGACGGCCACCTGGTGAGCGTGCTACCTAGGAGTTGGCCCTAACGGGGAGGCGGCCGCGCACGCGTCAGCGTACCCACCGACTTAGATGCGTCGGCGTGGTTCCTGCCGACGCTCAGGACCGGGAGACCTAGACCGATTGGGTCCTGACGACGACAAGGTGGAACAGCCCCTGCCGGGGAGCGGTCTTGCTAACCCAGGGCGACCTTCTGGGGCCGTTGGTGGGTCGTCAATGACCGTCGAGTTCGCGGTCGACCGGCCTCGGCCACTCTTGGGTCTCGCCCCGGGGCTTCGCGCCGAAGATGTTCACTCCAGCGCTTGGAGACAGCTTCGGGAGAACCGGGCCAACCCCGTGTTCGGCATCCCAATCGGCGCGGGGCTTGGTGCCGGCCTCGTCTGCCGGGACTGCGGCGGGCGTTCAGCCGCCAGTGCGCCCGCCAGATCCAGACCTCCAGCCATTCCCTTGCAATAGGGAGCTCTGCCTCCGGGCCGTCCGCGCTTACGGGACACCATGAGGTCAACCACGGCTCGCCAGCCGGCCTCCAGCCCGGGCGGTCAGCCTGGACACAGACGACTGAGGCCGCTCGGCGCCCACCCAGGTAGGCGCCGACTCGAGCCGAGCAGCGTATCCTCGCCCGAGGTGAGCGAAGCACGGTTGCACCCAGGGAGGTAGTTTGGGCAGCGAGACACTCGGCCAACCTGGCAGGCTGCATGGGCGCCTGCCATGGGTAGCGGCTTTCATCGGAGCCGCCACATTTTGCGCCGCCGTCTCATTGGTGGTCGCGATCGCTCGCGCATACGGAGCCTCGGACGCAATGTGGGCGGGCGCCTGGCTCTGCCCACCTTTGGTCGGGGCCGTGGCTGCCAGCCGTCGGCCGGGAAACGCGGTGGGATGGCTCTTGCTGGCGGTGGGAGTGATGGGCACGGCCGGTCAGGCTGCCTACGCCTACAACCCGGGGCCGCACCTTACGATTCCGGAGGCGCTGGTGGTGGGGCTCGGCAACCCGCTCCTCTTCCTATCTTTGGGTGGGGCGGCGGTGTTGATTCTGGTCTTCCCAAGTGGATCGTTTGGCGCCCGGCAACGACGCCGGGTGATCACAGTCGTCGGCTTGGTCTTTGGATTTCTGTTTTTGGCCTCGTACTTGACGCCGATCATTTCCAGCGACGCCGGGAATTTCGCCAACCCCCTCGCGCCGACGGGCCTCGCCGGCGCGACCACCAGCCTGACCATCGCGCTTACCGCGCTAGCCCTGGTTCTCCTGATCCTGGTCGTCGCCGACGCCGTGCGCCGACAGCGCCAGTCCAGCGGCGTGGAGCGCCAGCAGTTTCGGTGGCTGGCCTACGCCAGTGTTCTGCTCGGCGTCGCGATGGTGATTGCGCTGAGTCCCGTCGGGAACTTCTGGTGGTCCGCTTTGCCGTTGGTCATCGCCAGCAATGGGATGGCCGCCAGCATCGGCCTGGCCATCGTCCGCTACCGGCTCTACGACATCGATCGGCTGGTCTCACGCACCGTCTCCTACCTGATCGTGGTAGGACTGCTGACCGGGGTGTACGCCGGGTGTGTGCTGCTACTTACCTCGGTCCTGCCGCTACGGGGCAGCGTCAGCGTGGTGGTGGCCGTGCTGGTGAGCGCGGGGCTGTTCGCTCCCGTCCAGCGCCGGGCCCGGGCGGTGGTCGACAAACGCTTCAATCGATCCCGCTACGACGCCCAGGTAGTAGTCGAGATCTTTGCGGCTAGACTTGGCGAGAAGGTCACCCTTGAGGCAATCAGCGCCGACCTGATCGCTGCGGTCAGGCAGACCGTCCAACCCAGTCACGCCAGTCTCTGGCTGCGCCGGGACTGACGCAAGCCGGGACGACCGCCGCCCGCCGCGGAACGCAGTCGCTGCTCGCCCCGGTCAGCTCGGGGGCTCCGGGTCCGGGCCGCCGTCGCGAGGCGACCGCGAAGCGCCCCGGAGCAGGGCCCCACCCTCGGCCTCGAGCAACTCGGTTTGGCGCGCCTCGTGGCCGGGCACGAGCCGTCCCTGGCTGGTCACGACTCGCCACCAGGGGAGTCCCTCCGAGCGCGCCAGGACCCGCCCGACGGCCCGCCCCGCACCGCCGTGCCCGGCCAGGACCGCCACCTGTCCATAGGTGAGGACGTCGCCGGGCGAGGTCGCCCGGAGCACCCTGGCCACCGCTTCTGCCAACGGTTCCTGACTCGCCGGGGTCACCTCGAGAACTTATCTCAACCGTCCAGACTCAGGAGCTGTGGAACCGGATTCTCCACCCGCCGCTCGGAATCGGTCGTATTCTGGCGGGGTGCCGCCTGCTGCCTCGGCGACTCCCGAAATCGACATCGATTCTGCGGTCAGGCGGCTCGCTGGACGGGTCCATAAGACTCCCCTCCTCCACTCTCGCCTCCTCGATCGGCCCGCCTCCGCCAGGGTTTGGCTCAAGGCGGAAAACTTTCAGCGCTCTGGCTCATTCAAGGCCCGGGGCGCCTTCAATTCCGCTTTGTGCGGGCTGGAAGCGAACGACAACCGCGGGCTGGTCGCCCTGTCGTCGGGAAACCACGGCCAGGCCGTGGCCCTCGCCGCGCGCGAGCTTGGCCTCCCGGCGGTCGTGGTCATGGCCGAGGGCTCGGCGCCGGTGAAAATCGGCGCCGTCCGCGACTACGGCGCTGAAGTGGTCACGGAGGGCGTCACCCTGGCTAATCGCGAGCAGGTCGCGGCCGAGGTCGCCATCGCCAGGGGACTTCGCCTGGTTCATCCCCACGATGATCGGCAAGTGATCGCCGGCCAGGCGACCGCCGCCTACGAGCTGGTCGGCCAGCTCCGAGGCCTGGGGGTGGAGGCCCCCCTGGTCCTGGTTCCCCTCGGCGGCGGAGGACTGCTGTCGGGAACCTTGATCGCGCTGCGGAGGTGGCTGCCCCGGGCGCGAGTGGTCGGGGTCGAGCCCGAGGCCGGGAACGATGGCCTTCTCTCACTCCAAAGCGGTACCCGGATAACTCTCCCCGAGACGCCCCGAACCGTTGCCGACGGAGCTGCGACCCTCCGGCTGGGAGCCCTCTGCTGGGAGATCATCCGGACCGACGTCGACCGGATCGTCACTGCCTCGGACCAGGAGATCGCCCGCGCCTGCTGGTGGCTTTGGAGCAGGTGCAAGCTGGTGATCGAGCCGACCGGAGCGCTGGGCGTAGCCGCCGCCCTCTCGGGGGCAGGATCCCTTGACTCGCTGGGGCTCGCCGGCGACCCGGACGGACCGGACGACGTTGTTTGCATCCTCTCCGGGGGCAACTGCCTGCCCCGCCAGATCGCCGACCTGGTCGAGGGTGTTACCCGCTGAGACCGGGCTGACCGGAAGCCGAATGGGAATCTGCCCCGAGCAGGCGCTGGACCCGATCTAGGCCCTCCTGCAATGGCTCATCGCCCAGCGCGTAGGAGAACCTCAGGTAGCCGGGGGCCCCGAATGCTTCCCCGGGAACGACCGCCACCCGGGCCTCGTCGAGGAGGAGACCGGCCAGCTCTTCGGAGGTGTCAACCCGGCGGCCCGCGATGGTCCGACCGAGTAGTCCGGTGACGGAGGGGAATGCGTAGAAGGCGCCGTCGGGTGGTGGGCACTCGAAGCCGGGCAGGCGGCTCAGGCCGGCCAGCATCACCTCGCGACGCCTCGAGAAGACCTGCCGCATCCGCTCCACCGAGGCCGTTCCCGACTGGAGTGCTGCGACCGCGGCCGCCTGGGATACGTTGCTGATGTTGCCGCACACGTGGGACTGCAGGTTGCCGGCGGCGGCCACCACCCGCTCGGGGCCGATCAGCCAGCCGACGCGCCAGCCGGTCATGGCGTACGACTTAGAGGTGCCATTGACCCGTATGGTCCGCTCGGCCAGCTCGGGAACCACCGCCGGGAGGGAGTGAAACCTAGCGTCACCGTAGGTGAAATGCTGGTAGATCTCGTCGCTCACGATCCACAGCCCCTGCTCCTCGGCCCAGCTGCCGATCTCCCGCATCTGTGCGGCCGAGTAGACGGCCCCGGTGGGATTGGAGGGTGATACGAAGAGCAGGGCCTTGGTCCTTGGCGTAAGGTGCCGGGCCAGGTCCTCCACGGAGACCCGGAAGCCGCGCGACTCGTCCGCCCCGACCACGACCGGCACTCCCCCCGCGAGCGACACCGCCTCGGGGAAGGTCACCCAGAAGGGACTGGTGATAAGGACCTCGTCCCCGGGGTCGAGCAGGGTGGTGAAGGCGTGGGCCACAGCCTGCTTGGTGCCGCTGGTGACCAGGACGTTGGCGGGCTCGATCTGGAGCCCGGTCTTGGCGCGCTCGCTCTCGGCCACCGCCGCTCGCAGCTCGGGCAGCCCGGAGGTTGGCGTGTAGCGGTGCATCCGGGGATCCCGGCAGGCGCGGATGGCGGCCTCGACCACTTCCGGCGGGGTGGGAAAGTCGGGTTCGCCGGCGGCGAAGGAGATGATCGGTTGGCCCGCCGCAGTCAGTTCGCGGGCGCGCCGATCCATGGCCAGGGTCGCCGACTCGGCGATGGCGCTGACGCGCCGCGAGATGGCTGACTCGGGGTTCGCAGCCGGACGCAATACACTTCTCCCCATGGCTACCGGTAGTGGATCAAGATACGACATACCACAGCATCTGCTCCCCGAGGACGGACGATTCGGGAGCGGCCCGTCTAAGGTACCTGCCGCCGCGCTCAAGGCACTGGCGGGAGCTGGCCGGGACCTGCTGGGGACCAGTCACCGGCAGCCGCCGGTGCGGCACCTGGTGCACCGGGTGCGCGAGGCCCTCGCGGAGCTGTTCACCCTTCCGGACGGATACGAGGTGGTGCTCGGCAATGGCGGCGCT
>DATLRH010000001.1:0-3452 GCA_035534755.1 Candidatus Dormiibacterota bacterium | reverse complement strand
GCCGGCGCGCTTGCGACCGGACTGGGGCACCAGGGTCAGCGAGTAGCTGCCCGCAAAGAGTGGGATGACGGTGATCACGACCGGCACCACCGCGTTGGCCTCCAGGATCTCGCCACAGGACTGGCCGTCCCGCCAGTGGCTGGCGGGAATCCCCAAGAATGTGACCTTGACCACTCTGAAGGCCGGCGTCAGGTTGCCGCCAACACAGGCGGGGTCGAGCGCCCCGCCCGCTCGGTCGTCGAGGGCGAAGGTGAAGGCACTGCGCTGGCCAACCCGGAGGGCTGCGGTCGGCAGCTTGCCGTTGAGCTGGGCCTGGGGCGGGCCTATGCCGGAGCTCACCTGATGAAGGCTGGTGATGACGTCGGAGAACACCGCCACCACGATGAAGATGACCACCCCCAAGGTGATCCACTGCCCGGTGGTTAGTCTGGGAAGCTGAAATCTGGCGGGGCCCACGCTGCCCCGAGACTAGCGGGTTCCCGGCCTCATGCCGGGAGCGGCAGGGAGGCACTGAGTGACCCTCATCGAAAAGCTGTCGGCCGGGGAGATACTCGACTCAAGGGGCAACCCCACTCTGGAGGTGGAGGTGACGCTCGATACCGGAGACGTGGGCAGAGCGGCGGTGCCCTCGGGCGCCTCGACCGGCGTCCATGAGGCGGTGGAGCTGCGGGATGGCGACCCATCGCGATTCCATGGCAAGGGTGTGCAGCGGGCCGTGGCCGCGGTCCAAGGGGTCATCGCGTCCCGGCTGGCCGGGGTCGAGGCCCTGGATCAGCGGGAGGTCGACCGCCTTCTGATCGAGGCCGACGGCACTCCCGACAAGTCCAGTCTGGGAGCCAATGCGCTCCTCGGCGCCAGCTTGGCCGTGGCCAAGGCGGCGGCCCGCTCCCAAGGTCTCCCGCTGTACCGGTACCTGGGCGGCCCGGACAGCTGCGTCCTTCCCCTGCCCCAGTTCAACATCCTCAACGGCGGAGCTCATGCCCGCACCTCGGTGGACTTCCAGGAGTTCATGGTGGCTCCGGTCGGGGCGGCCACCTTCGCGGAGGCGGTCCGCGCCGGCGCCGAGGTCTTCCAAGCGCTGCGGGAGGTGCTTCAGGAGAAGGGGTACCAGACCGGCCAGGGGGACGAGGGAGGGTTCGCGCCCAGCCTGAAGAGCAACGTGGAGGCGGTGGAGCTGGTGCTGACCGCCATCGAGCGGGCCGGTTACCGGGCCGGCGAGGAGGTGGCGCTGGCCCTCGACCCGGCTGCCAGCCAGCTTTTCGAAGATGGCGCCTACCGCCTGGCTGGAGAGGGACGCACACTCAGCCCGAGCGCCCTAATCGATCTCTGGGAGGACTGGGTCCGGCAGTACCCGATCGTCTCTCTGGAGGACGGCCTGGCCGAGGACGACTGGCGCGGCTGGGCGGAGCTGACCGAGCGGCTGGGCACCCAAGTCCAGCTGGTCGGGGACGACATCTTCGTGACCAACCCCGCCCGCCTGAAGCGCGGCATCGACGAGCGGGTGGGGACCGCGATCCTGATCAAACTGAACCAGATCGGGACCCTGACCGAGACCATCGACGTGGTCGAGCAGGCCCAGCGCAGTGGTCTGGGGATCGTGATCAGCCATCGCTCCGGGGAGACCGAGGACACCACCATCGCCGACCTGGCGGTCGCGGTCGGGGCGGGCCAGATCAAGAGCGGGGCCCCTTCCCGGGGGGAGAGGACCGCCAAGTACAACCGCCTGCTTGGAATCGAGCGAGAGTTGGGCCCCTCGGCGCGATACGCCAAGGGCGACTGGGTGAGGCGGCGACGGCCCCCGGAGCCGGCTTGAAGGCGCCCCGATCCCGACTGCTACAGTGAATTGCATGCCCAGTTCAGCCGAGAGGGGGTTGCGGGTCCTGGACTCGACCCCGGACCGGCGCATCTCAGACTGCATCGGTCACACTCCGCTGCTGCGGATCCGCCTCTTCGAGGATGAGGCGCCCGAGTTGCTGGTGCTGGGGAAGGCCGAGTTCATGAACCCTGGCGGTTCGGTCAAGGATCGGCCCGCTCTGCGGATGGTCCAGGAGGCCCAGCGGGCTGGCCAACTGGGCCGGGGCCAGACCCTCCTGGACAGCACCAGCGGCAATACCGGGGTCGCCTACGCCATGTTGGGGGCGGCTCTCGGATTCCCGGTCAAGCTGGTCGTTCCCGACAACGTGGGCGAGGAGCGCCGCCAGCTGATGCTGGCCTATGGCGCGGAGCTGGTTCTGAGCGACCCTCAGGAGGGGTCGGACGGGGCGATCCTGCTCTGCCGGGAGATCCAGGCCGCTGACCCGGAACGGTATTTCAGCCCCGACCAGTACAACAACCCCTTCAACTGGCGGGCCCACTACGACACCACCGCGGTTGAGATCTGGGAGCAGACCGAAGGCGAGGTCACCGTCTTCATGGCCGGGCTGGGCACCTCGGGCACCTTCGTGGGCGTCTCTCGGCGCCTCAAGGAGTTCAACTCCGAGATCCTCTGCGTCAGTCTCCAGCCGGAGGACGCCTTCCACGGGCTGGAGGGGCTCAAGCACATGGCGACCGCGATCGTGCCCGGCATCTACGATCCAAAAGTCGCCGATCGGGCCCTGGCCGGGCCTACCGGTCCCGCCTACGATCTCGCCCGCCGGCTGGCTCGGGAGGAGGGAATTCTGGCCGGGCACTCCTCGGGGTTGGCGCTCTGGGGCGTCGATCAACTGGTCCGGGAGGGACTGCGCGAGGGCGTCGTGGTGCTGATCCTCCCCGATGGAGGTGCCCGCTACCTCAGCTCCGGCCTCTACGGGAGGGGGTGAGGGTGGCGGAGGCGCCGGCCTTGGTCTTTCCGGGCGAGCTCTTCCAGCGGATGTGCGAATTGGCCGAGGCCGCCTACCCCTATGAGGGATGTGGAGTGCTGGTCGGGCAGGACGGTCCCGCCGGCATCCAGGTGACTCAGGTTTTTGCCGGTCAGAACCTGGTCCAGGACCGCCGCCGCGATCGCTACGAGCTCGACCCCCGCGACATCATCGGGGCTGAGCGCGCGGCCCGGGTGGCTGGCGAGGAGGTGGTCGGCTTCTTTCACACCCATCCCGACCATCCCGCCCGACCCAGCCAGTTCGACACCGATCGCGCCTGGCCGGGATACCGCTATGTGGTCGTCGCGGTCAATGGGGGTAGGATGGCCGAGGCAACCGCCTGGCGGCTCGCCGAAGGGGAGGAGCCCAACCGCTTCGCTCAGGTTCCCCTCGAGGGCGGGCGTCAGGGTCCGGGCTATAATCCGGCCGGTCTTGTGGCGGAGGTCCCGTGAAGTCCGCGATCGGCATCCTGGGGATGGTCCTGGCGCTCCTCGTGATCGTCACCATCCTGCTCCAGACTCCCAAGTCAAGCGGCCTTGGCGGCACGATCGGGGGCGGGACGGACATGGGTGGCGGCTATCGGACCCGTCGCGGGCTCGAAAGGGTGCTTTTCCG